>NZ_BTGM01000001.1:0-1484722 GCF_042851825.1 Qipengyuania sp. MTN3-11
GTGTTTCCTGACATTATCGCTCATCAACCAGGGCATGATGAGCAAAATCTCATCGTCATCGAGGCGAAGAAATCGACCAATCCTCTTGGCCCGGACGGGGACTTGGCAAAACTTACCCAGTTGAAGCAACAGCTAGGCTATGAATATGCCGCTTTCATTCAGTTCTCCGTGGGACCGGAAGCTGCGCTGGAGAATGTCGAGCAATATTCGATCTAGATGCATGCATCGCAAGAAATGCCGATGCGTTTCCGACGCAAGTGGCCAGCTATGATAGATGCACGACCTCAAGTTCGAGTTCGACTTATGGTGAAACTCTTGGTCTAAGCAGCCAACCAACATTGCGTTATCGATAGCTAGAGTCTTGTCAGAAAATTCGTCTCGACCAATGGCAGTTTGTGGCCCGGCATCTCGCAAACCGGAGAAGCCGTTATTAATCTCGATCGAGCCCGTGAGCGACGCGCTCAAGCGCGTTCCTCGGACACGCTACTACGGCAGCAAGAGAAATCTGTTGCCTTGGATTTATCAGCACATCGCCCCCTTGAAGTTTGAAACGGCCCTCGACGTATTTGGAGGGACCGGATCCGTGTCCATGCTGCTGCGCATGATGGGTAAATCCGTTCGCTATCACGATGGCTTTAAATTCAACCACGACGTTGCCCACGCGCTGCTCTCAAGCGGAGAGCTTCCAAGTCGATACGAACTGCAAGACCTACTTGACGGAATTGTTCCGCGGGAAGGTTTCATCTCAGAAACCTTCGCGGGTATTTTCTACAGCGATGAAGAAAATCGATGGCTCGATGGATTTGCAGATGCAATCGGAGCCCGCAAACATTCGTACGAAATAGCGGTGTTGCGCTACCTGCTATATCAGGCGTGTCTCAAGAAGCGGCCCTTTAACCTCTTTCATAGAGCCAATTTCGCGCTGCGAACTAACTCCGACGTGAAGCGATCGTTCGGGAACGCAAAAACTTGGAAAACTGAGTTCTCGGTGCACATGATGGGTGCATTCGATGAACTTTCGCGTCTGAAATGCTCGTCGAGCTTGCGAGGTAATATCGAAATCTCTGCTGGGTTCGACGCTTCAAAGATCGACGATTACTTTGACCTTGTTTACATCGACCCCCCTTACATCAGTGAAAATTCATCCCGAAATCGCGATGGTTATTGGAAGAAGTATCATTTTCTGGAGGGCTTAGCGGACTATCAATGCTGGCACGATAGGATCGACAGTGTGTCGCCTATCCGTATGATCGCAGAACCAGCTTGGTCGAAGGAATGGTCGAGCAAAGAACTTTTCAGGGAAAAATTATTTGAACTGATTGACTTACACAGCCAATCTTTGGTTGTCCTGTCATATGTGGAGGACGCCTACCCCAGCTTCGATGAACTACGAGCTAAATTCTCAGCATCATTCGAGAATGTCTCTATTCATACGTTGGATCATCACCATGCTCTCAGCAAGACGCGCAAGCAGGAACTCCTTTTTGTTGGGCGGCCGAAGTGAGTAAATTCACTGAGATAAAGGATGAGGTCCCTCGCTGGGTGTGGTTCGTAGGACTGCTAACACTTGCGTTGTGTTTGCTAGGGTATCTGCTGTATGTTGTCGATAGCAGCAACGTCAAATTACTTGGTCTATTGGGAGGTGTTGCGAGCGGTATCATAGTTTATTTGGTCACGTTTCTCAGTGTCCTTGCCCCCCTACAGCGGGTAGACCATTTTGACCGCTTGGGTGTGATCGATCTTTTAGAGAACCGCCACGATAAAGAGTACTATCGCGAAATAGTAAAGAATTGTAGGGAAAGGGTCGATGTGATGGGTGCGAGTTGCACCCGATTTGTGGAGGATTTTTTAGATTTAGAAAGTGAAAACAAGGTCCTTGTTGAAGCTTTAGATAGGCACAAGAGGCTGGCTATCCGATTCCTAATACCTACCGATGAATTTATGTCGAAAAGCACTCAAAATAGAATTACGGACCTGATGCCAAAATTCAATGAGTTGAAGAAAAAGTATGCCGATCGGGTGCAGTTAGGTCGGTTTGAAGGCGAGGCAGCTCATAGTTTCGTTCTGGTCGATGAGCACCTTATTGCTGGCCCGATCTTTGCTCGCGAAAAGAGTAAGTACGCACCAGCTGTCCATGTCGCCGCTTCAACTCCATTTGCGCGCAAATATGCGGAGCACTTTCAGGATGTGTGGGATGCGGCCCCCATCAAAGTCTGAGGTTTCGATTGAGGTCGATGGAAGGCTGCACCTCGGCCTAATATCTATGCATGCGACTGCTCGGCGCATGAATGGAGGAATTGGTTTTGGCGTCGCTGGATTAGGAGCGACGGTGCGGGCCGAAGCTTCTGAACGATTGTCGCTTGCAGATAACCGACGAGGAGCCTTCTCAGGGGCGGAACTTGAACTTGTGCGGACGAAGCTGACCGAAGCTGCGAAGCTTCGCAACTGGACAGTGGCTGCCGCAATCCAGTTTTCCGGGGAGTTGCCGACTCACATTGGTTTAGGGTCAGGGACAGCGTTGCGACTAGCAGCGATCGAAGCTCTTTCGCTTATCAACAATGACGATCTATCTAGAGATGATCTGGTCAAATTGTCTGGGAGAGGCGGAACGTCAGGGATCGGTATTCAAACATACTTTGACGGCGGTCTTTTCATGGATTTAGGTGTTGCTCGTCATGACGCGAGATATCTGCCCTCATCGCGCGCCCTAGCTTCGCGAGTGCCAAGAACCTTACCGCGACTGATCATGCCGAATTGGAATATGGTGGCTTGCCTGCCAAAGAGTATCCCATTCAAATCTCAAGGTGAAGAGATCGCTTTCTTCGCTCAGACAACCCCTATTCCAGAGCCTGAAAGCCACCGGGCCGCCTACATCGCACTGTTTGATATCTATGCCAGCGCGCTCGATGCCGATTACAATCGCTTCTGCGAAGGAGTTGAGCGTATGCAGACCACGCATTGGAAATCAGCCGAGATTGGCCAGTATGGTGAGCCCTTATCGCAGCTTAGGGAGGATGTGAGGCAACTGGGAGCTGATTGCTCTGGTTTATCAAGTCTCGGCCCGGCAATCTTCGCCATGGGATCAAAAGATGCCTTGCGTAAAATTTGCGATCGACAAGCGGAGCTCGATTGTATCGTCGTGCCTCTATCGCCTTCAACTGGGGGCCGACGGGTAAAATACAATTGATCAGAAAGCTCACATTTTTTACCGGAAACCACGTCAAGCTAGCTCATGCTCGCTACATTGCCGAACAGTATCCAATTTCAATCGTGGGTTTTCGAGAGAGAACTTACCATGCTGGCTACCATGAGCCTCGCCTGACATCTCGCGATGAAATCTTTGAAGCGTCTTATGAGAGCGCGAAAGGTCAGTTTGCAAAGGCCAAGCTTTCACCTGAAAACAACCCATTCATACTGGAAGACACGTCAGTCAAAATTCATGCGCTAAGCACCGAGGCAACCGAGGTGCCTGGTGTGGACATTAAGTACTGGATGCGCGAAACAGGCTTTGCAGCTGTCGACGCTGAACTTAATTCAAGAGGACGGGGCCGCGCTGTCGAAGTCCGATCCGACATTCTGCTCCATGTGCCTGAGAACAAGAAACGCCTTTGGGGTGTGAACGAGCCATTTCTCACTTTCACCGGAACGCAGTCCGGTCACATCGTCAACTCCGAGCAAGACTTCGATACGAACTTGGTATTTCCATGGCTTGATAATCAAACATTCAACAAATGGTTTGTCCCGACAGGCTCTGATTGCCCTCTAGGAGCACTGCCGATCGATCAGGCGGACAAGTATGACTTTCGGCGAAAAGCGTTCGCCAAACTCTTCCAATTTCTTGCGTCAAAGGGAGAAATCGCCAAGTCCGCCGAGCAAATGTCTCTCCCACTAGAGACCCGTCCGCAGACCATACTGTTTTGTGGTCCCACGTGTGCAGGCAAGACGACTGCAAGCCAGTATCTGGCCCAACATCTAGGCTTCCTTCATCTCGAAGCCAGCGATTTCATGCATCTCAGTTACCATCTCAGGCATGGGTATGAGGCTGAGATTGAGATTGGTGATTTTGCAGAGAGTGCCCTGGCTCAAAAGCCGCTTATAGCTGCAGAAAAGGTGGTTGAGTTTATCCGTCAGTACGTCCGGAGCTCTATCGTTGTTTCGGGTTTTAGAGCACCCGACGAGGTGGTCCATCTGGAAGACGAGATGAAGGTTTTGGGAAGGGAACTTCAAACCATTTTCATCGAAGCAACGCCGGCAGAAAGGTTTGAGCGAATGAAAGCTCGAATGCGTCCGGGTGACATCGTCAGTTTCGAGAGATTTTGTAGGCGCGACCTGCAGCAGGAGCGGATGGGACTCTCAAAAATAGCACAGCTTTCTGGAGTAACTAAGCTTCCCAATCATCGCGCGATACCTGACTTTTATGATTCAGTTGGGGCTATTGCTGAGGATGGCAAATTGAAGAGTACACGTGAGGCGCAAAAAGTAGATGATCTGCGGGAAGTAGGTGCCCTTGGCCTTGAAGAGGCGATACTGCTGACGTTGCTGAAGAGATGGGATTTCACAGAAGATCGCACTTCCTTCACCACTACCGAGATCGCGAATCTTATCGCTGCTGATTTCCCCAAAATGCCTGCAAAGCACAAAGACAATGTCAGCCGCTTTTTCAATCAAGAATATTCACCGCTTTTTGAAGTGGATTCACAAGCTGCCGGGGGTGCGCGACGCTTTCGACTCTCGAACACAGGCTTCGGGATCGCCTCGCAATTGCTGCGTGAGCAGCTATCAAATTAGTTGACTATTCAACTTACGATGAATTTTGGCTGCAATCGATCGGCACCCCTCATTTCGGCTGCTTTTGGCAACTCAAAAAGGTGGGTAGGACGTCCGATATGGGGCGCATAGCTGACCTAATGAAACTGACCAAGGTCGTAGGTTCAGCGGATGGGAACGCTACTTCGTCTTATCTGCGGGAGAATCGAGTTTCCCACGCTATCTTTCTGATCTGCGGCTCGCCCTGACCTCGATAAACATGCTGCAATAGCCAATCGCGCTCTTGGCCAATGTTAATCTCGTCGACCTCAATGGACCACATTCGCAGGGTCGGGTTCCATCGATAGCCGCGCTCACGCAAATACGTTCGCTTGGAAAAAGGCGCCCCAATTGCTTCGATGACAGCCTTAGGGGTCTGCGCTCTTTCAAGTGCCATGCCGCAAACGGTTTTGCCTCCATCAATAGGTGCGTGGTCGAGTAAGTGGAGTAGCGCTGAAACATCTGTTTGTGCTCTATGCGCGTCGTAGAAGCATCCCATTCGTGCCAGCAGACCGGAGAGGGTTCGGTCTTGGTATCCGAGACCTTTCCAATCTACATCTGCCAAGGTGCAGATCCACGGCTGACCAGCCGTCAGGGGCAATCGAGCTTCGACGAATGGTCGATCGAAAGAAGCATTGTGCGCCACGACGAAATCGGCATCTCGGATCATCGAAGTCGCTTCGCCATCGCCGATCGTACGCCCGGCTACATCGGCATCGGTCAGTCCGGTGATCCGTTCGACTTCTACCGGAATGGGTATCGATGGTTGCTCAAACCAGCTCCGCGGCTGTCCCGTTTCGATAATGGATCCTGCATCGTCGATGCGAAACCGCTGGACTGCAAGCTCTATCACCTCGTGTTTATCGGGATCGAGACCTGTAGTCTCCACGTCGATGGCGATACCGACCCGTCCGATATCTCTGTTACGCGGGTCGGCTGGTCTCTCGATCTCGCGCATACGACGAAGGACGCGAAAGTCGTCGTGCAGGTCCAAGGACCGCGCGACGTCTTCCGCATCCACCGTCACCGAGATCATCTCCGACATTACGCTTTGAACCGCTGCTCAATGAGCATGTCGAGACCCTCCGCGAGCGGCGAACGTGGATCGCAGGCGGCGACAGCCAGCGTGTCTGCGAGAGCGTCGGAGATCATCGCGACGCCGAGCGGCGTCGAGTGATCGAAACCGACACGGAAATCCGCATTGACTGCGGCTTCCTTCCTGAACCGCCCGATCACGCGCTCGACGATGTCGTCCGGGCGGTCGGAGACCAAAGCCCAGAATGTGAAGACACGTACTCCGTCACGTTCCAGATCGAGCCAGCAGGTTCGCAACTGCGGATCCGGTTCTCCAGGGGCGTTGGCATCGACTTCGCGATCCGTTTCGTTGCCGCCATCGTGAACCACGGTCGCTGCGGTTTCTTCGTCATTTTCACTAAGTAGCGCGTCGAGGGTGGTCGGATCTGCATCGAGGCCGAGCTGCAACCCATGGAGAAGAAGATTTCGCCGAAAACCCTCCCGTTCCATGCATGCTTCTATGGCCGCCCGGCCGTTGAAGAGGGTTCGAGGAGTCATGAGCCACGCGGCAGGATCGAACTCCAAGCCCTCCCTCTCGAAGCGTGCGCCTGCATCCGACGCCGCGATTGCCAAACGCACCAGAGAGCGATCGGTGGTTTCGAAAACGGTATCCGAAGCGGCGTCCTCTCCCAAGGGATCCAGAGCGGACCACATGATCTCAGGGGAAAGGTCATCGGTCCCGACCGATGCGGCGATGCTGGTGCTGAAGGTCGAGGCGTGGTCGCAATTGATTACCGTCATGTGCAGCTCCTTTGGAACACAGGCGCTTTCGCCTGCGGAACAGAACATATACATGACAACCAATACGTCAAGATATTTTGACGCTTTTTTCTAAAATGCGTCCTTGTTTGCCCTTGAAACGTCAAATATGGCTGCCATATGGACGATGATAAGATCGCAATGTGCTTCGCAGCGTTGGGAAGCGACGTGCGGCTGGAAATCTTTCGGCAACTTGTCGATTCCTCTCCTACGGGCTTGGGCCCGACTGCCCTCTCCGAACTGATGGGGCTGCCTCGTAACCTAATCAGCTATCATCTGACGCCACTGCGAGCGTGTGGCTTGGTAGCGAACGAGAAGGACGGTCGTGACGTCCTCTATAGGGTTTCGCAGGATGCGTTCGCCGATTTCGCAATCGCCGTTCAAAGACTTATGATGCGAAGAGCCTGATCGGGAAATCGAGGTGAGGCGCCCTCTTCTTGAGGAGACACCGCTGTACGTTCCCGTTTATGGAAGCGAACATATTCATCGGGTACCGACAGCCCCGATAAGACCCTTGCTGACTAGCGATGGGTCTGCTCGAACTCGACTAGGTTCAACGTTTCGATTGCCTTCGCTATGCTCTCTCTGTGGAGGAGAGTCGTGCGCGGAGCCGCGGTCCTTCCTCCAAGGGCGTGCGAGCATTGTTCTCCGTCCGCGCGGCTTGACCCACGTAGATCGGCGGGACGCTGCCACGAAGTGGCGCATAGGCGGGGAAGGGAGCCAATATAGTAGACGGCGTAGATATCCGATCCGTAAGAGCCGGGGATCTCCGCCAGCGAGTGGCGCTGTTGTGCCACCGGGACCAGTGACGCGAAACGGCTGACGACCTTGGGATTGCACGGATCGAACATGGCGGAAGGTTGCCGGATAGGATCGAAAGAATTGAGGAAGGAACCCGCTCCTCGATGACGCTGCAGACTTTCTTATCGAGCGCACGAGGGCTTGGTGCGGAATGTTGCGCGGCTTCTGCTTGTCCTGTAATCTTGTTAAGCATCGCGCGAAGTTCGGCGACCGGAAGCTTAACGGATTGCCTCGTCGGTTTGCGGCAGTCAAATGCCCCGCCACGTTCTTTGCAATAACCTCCGCTAGTCGAACCGGCACTGCGTCGGCGAGCTGTTCACGGAAATGACATGTCGACGGCTGCGGAACACGAGGTTCGGGCTTTCGCGAAGGTGGCGATCATGCAGGCAATAGCGATAGCCCATGCCAAGCACCATGCGCCGCACGATCATCTCGGGTTTTGTGTCGCTGGCGCGAACCCGGCTCATACGTTCGGATCGGCCGGCGATGGTGAGGGTATCGGTCACAATGGGGAGGCCCGCCCGGCTGAAAACTCCATCAATACCGGCAAGCGATAGGCGCGGCGCAGCGCGTCGCACTGCGCCAGCGCTTCGGAGTCCGGCTGCCCATTCTCGCTGAACACGCTCAGCCGGACCGCCCATCCGTTCTCAGGCGACCCTCCTTCGCTGACCATGTCGACAAGCTTCTGCGCGATGGGGCGGCCTATATCGCGTCTGCGCATGAACTCGGCATCGGTGACTGGCACGCCGTAAACGACTTTAACCGACACTCCCTTAGCACGATCACGCAAGGGGGGCGGATTGATCCTGCCTTCGCCGGTTACGGCGATCTCATAGATTAGGGGCGGGGGAGTTGATGGCGGCGGCTCGCCTCTCACCGGCTGCCGATCATAGGTCACAATGGCGTAGGCGAGCCTGTCGCCCAGATTTTCGCGCGCCCATTGGCCAAGCCAATAACTGTCCGATCTAACTTCCCGGAGTCTGGTCCCGACTTGGGGGTCTTCCACCCAGGAGGGGCGAGGAACCTGTCGCATGAGGCAAGGGCGATCGGGGTCTTCGGCGTAAGCCGTCCTGTCGAGCATCCACTGCATTCCGGGTTCGTAAGGCTCGGATGTCGGCGTGTTCTCTTGCGGAGAATCTGGAGCGTAGACCGTCCATCCGCTTTTATCGGTACCGGAAACCGGTTCGCTCGATGAGCAAGCCGTTAGCACTATGCTCGCCAAAACAACGGCTCCACGACTGAAGACCGATCTCATACCTATGCTCCTTCGCGCGATGCTCGCGATGCACCCGCTGCACGGTCGATCGCGACACTCGGAACAGCGAGGCGAGCTGGGCGCGGTAGCATTGCCCGTTCTCGACGCGCTCGATGATTTCGGACCGCTGTAGGGGTGTCAGCGCGCGCTTGTGGCCGATATGCTTACCCGCCTTCCGAGCGTGCGCCAATCCATTCATGGTCCGCTCGCGGATCATCGCGCGCTCGAACTCGGCGAACGCGCCAGGGGTCTGCGTCATCAACTGCCCTGCTGGCGTGGCCGTATTGACCGCCTCGGTCAGCGACCGGAACCCGGCCTCGGCCGCCGCGATCGCCTTCAATGTGAACAAGAGGTCGCTGAGCGAGCGGGGAAGCTAATCCAGCTTCCACACGGCCAGCACATCGCCGGGCTTCAACGCCCTGATCGCTAGCGCCAGCTCGGGACGGTCAGTTTTCGCGCCTGATGCCTCTTCCTGATAGATGATCGAACAGCCCGCGTCGGTCAGCGCGCAGAGCTGGGGTTCCAGGTCCTCGGAGTCCCCTCGGAACACGCGGGCGTAGCCGATTTGCACCCGATTTCTTTGGCACGGGGTTGTGACACCCGCAACGGCGCGGAAAAACGTGGTAGCGGATTAGGTGTCAGAACCGTTCGTTAGCCAAACAGTTGCAGGAAAAACGCCTACCTGCCGGATATCAGCAGTGCAATGAACTTGCCGGAATGGCGCTTTTCTGGCGAAAACGCGGAACGGCCATTCCAGACAAAGATTTACAGTTACGCTGCTCGCCGAGCCGCTTGAGGCTCCGGCGATCAACGCGGACCGCGCGGAAGCCATCCCGCTGATCCGACAGCTGGTGACGATCGGTACCTGTGCGCAGAGCGGGGAAGCTTGGAACAGTGTGAACCGGTTCTACGTTATGCCGATCACGCATCATCGGTGGATCAAGACCCCGATGTTTGACATGAAGTATCACGACAAGGCGACCTGTCTCAACACGACGCGCATCTCGTATTGGTCGAAGCCGGCGGCCAACGCGGTGAAATTCCCAGCGTCCTACGTCTCGGCGAATTCAAGCGAGGCGGCGGTGCTCTGGTTCGAATTGCAGAAGGCGACCAATGGCAGCTGGATGATCCGCAAGATCAGCGCGATGCCCTGAACTTACCCATCGGAAAGCCAGCAGAATGCCCTCGTTCAAGACATACTTGCTGGCGACCGTTTTGGTGCTGTCACGCGCGAGAGTCATGACGCAGACCGCGGAGCGGGTCGTTCCACTTGCGACGGATCCAATTCCGCAGTTCCTCACCTCGCTTAGCGACGACGGGTTCGTCGACGCGCGGCCCGATGCGATTCCCAAACTGACTGAGGCAGCGGTCGTCGCTTTTTTCGCCGAGCGTCGCACGCGCATCCTCTAGGACGGTCCGTTGGCCCATCAGTTGATGACCGCACTTAGCGGGCCCCCGTTCGACCGGATCGATCTCGGCTATGGATATTCCGCAGCGTGGCATGCAGCATGGGAATTACGGAGCGCGTGGTGCCGTCGTTATGAATAGGATCGGACGTGTCGTCGCGGCCGAGCTAATCGGTTACCGATGTGAGGAGAAGGTGCATTCGGATGTGATGGTTGCCGGCGGCGAATGCGCTCATCGATGGCGATCTGCGACGAGACGTAGCCGAGCCAGTCTTCGTCGAAAAGGCGGCAATAAGCTATGATAAGGCCGATGCGACCAACCAGGAGAACTCCTCGGACCTGCCGCCGGTCGAACTATCCTCTGCGAAATCGAGATGTGTGTCTTTCGCACACGCAATGGCCCTCCGCCACCTCCATGCGAATGTTTTTCCCTAATATCGGATGTTCGAAGCCTACGCTTATTTACCGATGAGGAAGCGCACTTTGACGCGCAGGGGTTCGCGAAGCACCCTGGTCCACGGAATGTTTTGAACGCATTTATATGATGAAGTGGACTCCACCACGTTGAATGACGTCCCTCCCATCAGGGTGCGTTATTGCGGCTGTAATGGCGAGCACGCTCGCGATCGTCTTCTGGGTCTTCCCTTGTTTTGTATCTTGGAATGTCTCGTCATCAGGGTCGATCCTTCTCAGGAAAATCGAAACTTCGCCTTAACCTGTTCATCGTAACCGTTAATATTTAAACGGATGGGACATCGAAGATGAATTCTCCTTCAAAGCGTCAAAAGATCGCGCTCACTATCATGCTCTCTATATACACCGCGATCGGGTTAATAATGTCCTTGCTTTCTGGTATTTATGGTGGTCCGCAAGATGTGATACTAACCATCACCATATTTACAAGTGTTCTAGTCCCTGTAAGTGCGCTAATCACGATCCTTTTTTCGCCATCAAGCTTGCTTCGGACATATGCTGACGCGGAAGCGAATGGATTAGAAGAATGCAACTGCCAGAAACGCCGTCACGTCGGTTCTGAAGGACCAGGCTTCACTGCGGACCGCTCGATTTTCATTATCGGTCAGCCGACGTGGGAGCAATCCATTAGGATTGACGGGGACGGCGTACAGATAGGGGATACGACCCGGTAAGAATTCTCGAAGACCAATTTGTCCAAACCAGTGGGTTAGGGACTTCTAGCCGTTAGCGAACAGGATCGCCAACGCAGCCGACAGTCCAATTGCGCTACTGAAGCACAGTGCCGCTGCGATGCGGTTGGTCTTTCGATCACCCCACGCGATTATGGAAGCCCCAGCTATGCCTAGAATTAGGCCGCCAAGTGCCAAAGGCAGGACCAGAATTAAAGTATCGTGTGTGGGAACTGACGTTGTCGTAGGCGATACGTCCATGGAGTTTCGCGAATACACCTCTTCCGTAGAATTTGTCATAGCCCCGCCATCGGCGGATTGGGCTCGAAGATGAGATCCTACGTTCAGTATTACGAAAAATGCGATGGTCAGTGCTAGGCATAGAGCGTTATTTTTCACCTTATTTTCATCCTAAGCTATTGTAATACAACGGACAATTTACACTTGATTTTTATAGTTTATCGATCTTTGGTAATGAAAAGCCTGATTTTTTCTAACCACCTTCGGACGAACTCATAGATATCGATTGTTTCTTGGGCGGGGTCGCGGAAGTGCACTCTGCCAGCAATGACTGCTCATCGAAATTGCGTCATGATTTCAGCGTCGCGCCTTTAAACGACGGCGGCAGCGACTTAGTTTGCTACTGAACTCGTATGGGAACGGTGAAATTCGCGGTTTGAGAAAGCGCTGGACACCTTATCTCACAATGTCGGCGATCACGCGCTCGGTCGACGCGAAGGCATGCGGCATGACCTAGGACAACCGCCCGAGCGACGCATATCCCCTCTCATGCGGTCTGCGGGAGGCATCAAAGAAGTTCCTTAATCGGACTGGCGGTTTCCAAAAGCCGGAATAGGTCCACCTGCGGTATAAGCTAGTAGTCGGTCATGGGCTGCAGATAGTGTCTCGTGCCACTCGATCCAAAGTCTCACGAACGAGAACCTCTCGGCGTTCGATGCCTTGGATCGAAGCCGAGAGTATCCGGTTTGTTCCTCGTCTCCTCAGCTTGCGGGCAACGCCTGTCGGTTGGCTGCATTTCCTTCCGCTTCCGCGTCCCGACAGAGTTCGCCAGCCAAGCACGTAAGGAGTTCGTGGGTCAGTTCACGGGATGAATTTGTCTTGATGAGTTCGGACCACGCCTGCCATTTGTCGAAACGGGTGCAGATCCAGTCGTAGACTTGGTCACGGTGTTCGACCGAATCGAACCGAAGCGCCCAGACGGTCTGCAGCACGGGCATCGGATCATCCATGCGTACGGCGAGCACGACTGCTGGTTTACCTGCCTCCTTGCGGCGCAGAAAGGCCGCGTCCCATTGGGAAACCGCTCCCTCGATTTCAGCGAAGCGTTCCTCGCGATCCGAGGACCGGCCAAAGCCCGCGAGTTCCTTGGCGGTAGCGAGGTTGGGACGATTGGCCTTCACCGAGTCCGGGCGGGTTGCGATCAGCATGAGGAGAACGGAATGTCCCTCTGCGGTCAGCGAGAACCGGACATCGGTTTCACTTTCCGAAACGATCAGTCCGCAGGCATGAAGCCACATGAGGAACATCTGTGATGCGATCCGATTGCCTTCGAAAAGATCATTCGCGAGCTCTGCTTCCCGGTAGACCCTACGCAGGGTGGCTGCGAGGATGGCGTGAAGCACCTCGAGGATCTGTTGTGGCGGCTCGCCCTTATAGGATGGCATCCCCATGCGCCCGGTCCAGAAGGCAGCCCGAATGCTGAGATACTCCGAACCGGTGAAGTCGTCCACGTACCGGGGCTCCCGGCCGCCCGTCTCGAGCCTCAGCCAATAGCCCCACGGCAGGTCGGGGTCGATCGCCCGCGGCATTAGCCTTCGCTCCTGCTGGTGCCGAATGCCCGACGCGGCCCCCCGGGATCGACTTCGCGCGGATCGCGCCCATCTTCGATCGCCCTGAGCTGCGCGGCCAGTCTCGTGCATTCCCGGCGCACGAAGTCCTCGTTCTTGTAATTCACGAAATTCACGCCGGGCATGAAGTCCTGACGCTGGATGGGCTTGTCGAGGGGAATGACATCGCCTTCCCCATTGCAGCTGAAGCCGAACCACCAGGCCTGCTCATGAAGAACGAGACTGCGACCGGACTGCGGACCGTCACGGCGCCGGCCTTGAGCAAGGCCCATATGCGTTACGTGGCAGACCGAAAGGGCCTCCGGCTGATTGATCTGGCAGATGGCCGAATAGGTCAGCCCCTCATGGACGGCGATGCCATAGCCGAGGAGTGATGCCTCATGCCTTCCGAAAAGGGGATGCGAAGGATCGATGCCTACGAAGCCCTCGAGAAAGCCTTTAGAAGCCTGCCTCCTGCAGATGCACTGGTATCCAGTGGCAGGATCTACCCAGGCGATCTTGTCGACCTCGTTCTTCCAAGGGCCGTCCGTCCTCGGATGGATGTCCGGCACTCTGTAGACCGCGTGGACCTGGACGGGGACGGATCCACCGTTCATCAGATAAGGGAAGGACTGCTCGCTGGATTTTTCGAGCGTCTGCGGGGCTGAAGTCTTCTTAGTCGGCATGTAGAGCTCCTTCGAATTGAGAGCCCCAATTTAGTGTCAATGAAATCAGAAGATTAGTGGCTTCGCGGCGCAACCTTATTGCACCCGCGGCGCAGTTTCGTTGACTGAGGACAAGCGGCTGGAGCGGGTAAGGGGAATCGAACCCCTCTAGCCAGCTTGGAAGGCTGGAGCATTACCACTATGCTATACCCGCACGCGCCCGGGATAGTCGGTCGCTTGAAGCCTGCCGCCATTGCCACCGTTGGCCGCGCAGCGTCAACTGTCTTGCCGCGTCGTTCCGTTCTGCTGAGTGGCGGCTTCCGCCTCGTCCTCCTCGCCCGCACTCTCGTCGAATTCCTCGGCCATGCTCGGCTCGCGCGGTTCCTCGACGCCGACGTGAATGTCCACGCGGCGGTTGAGCGCGCGGCCGGCCTCGTTCGGCGTGCCGTCGGGCATGGCATTCGGCTCGATCGGGTTCTGTTCCCCGAAGACGATCAATTGGATTCGCTCCTCCGCGACTCCGTTTCCGAGCAGCCAGTCACGGACCAGTTCGCCGCGTTCGCGGCTGACGCGCATGTTCACCTCGTCGCTACCGCCCGAATCCGAATGCGCGCGCAGGATCACCGGACCGCCGGCAGCCATCTGCGGCGATTTGAGCAGGGTCTCGAGATCGGCGACCGCGGTCTCGCTCAATTCGCTCTCCCCGTCGGCGAAGGGAATGCGCATGTCGAGCGGCGAGAGAGGAATGACTTCGTTCACCGGTTCTTCGAAACCCTCGCGGATGATCGAGGTCGGCGGCTCGTCGGGTTCCACCTTCGGCTCCGGGGGCTGCTCGCCACGGTCGCAAGCGGCAAGGCCGATGGTCAGGGTGGTCGCCGCCAGCGCGGTCAGGACTGCTCGGTTTCGCGAATTCGCTCTCATCCTCTCGTTCCTCATGCCGGTTGCGGCTCCGGCCCCGATTTCTTGGCCGCACGCTTCGCCGCCTTGTCTCCCGCCGTGCGGGTCTGCGGCGGGGAGAAGCTGATGATCGTGTCGCCGGCGCGCGGCTCGGGCCGGGCGGCGTGGGTGAAGAAGCGCATCTGGCCGCCCTGCCGCAGGATCAGCAGCGTATGGGCCGAATCGGGTAGCTTTTCCTGCATCGCCTCGAAATTGAATTCTTCGGAGAGCTTGGTCTTGCGGAAGACCCAGCCCTGGGCCTGACGATCCGCAACTTCGGTCACGCCCCAGCCCGATTCGAACAGCGCCCGTCCGCGGAGCGCCTCGGGCAAAGCGTGGCGGTCCTCCTCGTGGCCCGCCTCGCCGAGCTGGTAGACCGAATCGCGGCCGATCTCGTGCGCGAATTCGTTGCACACCAGCGTATTGTAAGCCTCGTTCTCGGTCGCGGCGACGAGGACCTGATAGGGCCCCAGGTCGAGATTGTGTTCGGTCGCCTCGTTGAGGATTTCGCCGTGATAGAAGGGGATGCCCTTCTGCCTCGCCGCGGCCAGCCGCTGCCAGCTCGAATCGACCAGCAGCACCGGGGTCTTGAGATCGTGCATCTGCTCGGCCAGCGAAATCGTCCAGGGATTGCTGCCGACGATCAGCAGCCCGGGCTGGGTGCTGCCCTTCACCTTGAGCAGCCGGGCAACGATGTCGATCGTGAAGCCGTGGGCAACGATGGTGGCCACCACCACCGCGAAACTCAGCCCGATGAGCACGTTGCCGTCGTCGAAACCCAGTTCGGAGAGCCGCAGCGCGAAGAGGCCGGAAATCGCCACCAGGACGATGCCGCGCGGTGCGATCCAGGCGAGGAACAGCCGCTCGTTCCATGGCACGCTGCTGCCGAGCAGGCTGATGAGGATCGTGAGAGGCCTCACCAGGAAAAGCAGCGCCAGCAGGAACAGGCCGAAGCGCCAGTTGAGATAGGCGAGGTCCGACCATTTGAGCGAGGCCGAAAGCACGATGAAGATGCCCGCGACCAGCAGGATGGCGATGTTCTCCTTGAACGGATGGATCGATCGCAGGCTCGACACATTCATGTTCGCCAGCGCGACGCCCATCACCGTGACCGCCAGCAACCCGGCCTCGTGCTCGATCATGTTGGACAGCACGAAGACCCCTATCACCGTGGTCAGCAGCACCGGGACCTTGAGATATTCGGGCACCGCGCCGCGCGGGAAGGCCCAGGCGATCGCCAGCGCGGCAAGGAAGCCCAGCAGCCCGGCGAGCGCGACCGCGAACAGCATCGGCACTAGGACCTCGGTCACCGTCGCCCCCGGGCTTTCGGCAACCTTGCGGAAATATTCGTAGGCGAGCACGGCGCACAGCGCGCCGGTCGGATCGTTGACGATCGCTTCCCATTTGAGGATCGAGGCTGGCCTCTGCTTGACCGAGGACTGGCGCAGCAGCGGGATCACCACCGTCGGGCCGGTGACCACCAGAATGCCGCCGAACAGCACAGCCACGGGCAGGACCAGGCCGGCGATCTCGTGCGCGGCGAGCGCCCCGAAGAACCAGCCGAGCAAAACGCCGATCGTCGCCAGCCGCCAGACCGCATCGCCGGAATGCCGCAACTCGCGGAAATCGAGGCTCAGCCCGCCTTCGAACAGGATCAGCGCGACGCCGATCGCAACCATGGGTTCGAGCAGGTCGCCGAAGGCGTGTTCGGGGTCGATCAGTCCGAAGACCGGCCCGGCGAGGAAGCCGGCAGCGAGCATCAGGACGATGGCGGGCCAGCCGGTGCGCCAGGCGATCCATTGCGAACCGATGCCCAGTATGCCGACGAAGGCGATGACGATTGCTTGTTCTTCCATGGCCCCCTGCGGCGAACCGGCTTCGCGTGTCGACCCCGCGTATTCTCTAGCTACAATGCAGGGCTAGAGCGTTCTTTCCCGTCACGCACCCTCGAATTCCATCAGGGCGTGCACCGCGACCCCGCGGTCGCGCAGCGCGGCTGCCCCGCCGAGTTCGGGAAGATCGATGACGAAGACGGCGTGGTCGACCACCGCGCCGGCCCGGCGCAGCAGCTCGGCGGCGGCGCAAGCTGTGCCGCCGGTGGCGATCAGGTCGTCGACCAGGACCACGCGCTGTCCTTCGGTCACCGCATTCGGGTCCATCTCCAGGCGGTCGCTGCCGTATTCGAGCGTGTAGTCGATACCGATGGTCTCGACCGGAAGCTTGCCCGGCTTGCGGACCGGGACGAAGCCGACGCCCAATTCGATCGCGACCGCGGCACCGAAGATGAAGCCGCGCGCCTCCATGCCCGCGATCGCCTCCGCCCCGGCCTCCCGGGCGGGGTTCGCCAGATGGTCGACGCTCGCCGCGAGGCCCTCGCCATGTGCAATCAGCGTGGTGATGTCGCGGAACTGGACCCCGCGTACGGGAAAATCCGGAACCGTGCGGACCAGCGCCTTGAGTTCGTCGGCAGTCACGGCCGCACCCGCTGCGCCGCCGTGGCGGCCGTACGATGCGGCAACGACGCGGCGGCGATGCCGCTCAGTCCTTCCGGCGCTTCGGCTTGGCCGCGGCCCAGATCTGCTGCTTCGAGAAATAGGCTAGCACGGTGGCGAAGAGGACGAAGATCAGAACCGCCCAACCGGTCTGCTTGCGCTTCACCAGCGTCGGTTCGGCCGTCCAGGTGAGGAAGGCCGCCACGTCACGCGACATGTTGAAGATGCTCGATTCGGTCCCGTCGTCGAAAGTCACCTGGCCCGCTCCGGTCAGCGGCGGCGCCATGGCGAGATTGAGATTGGGGAAATAGGGGTTGTGATAGAGCCCCGGCCCCGGTGCCGCTTCGGGATGCTCCGCGAGCAGCTCCGCCGAAGGCTCCTGATATCCGGTGAGCAGCGAAGCGACGTAATTGGTCCCGTCGGCCCGCGCCTTGGTGATCAGCGAGAGATCGGGCGGAATGGCATTGTTGTTCGCCGCCGCGGCCGCCACGGCATTGGGATAGGGCGAGGGGAAATAGTCGGTCGGTTCGCCCGGACGCGTGGTCGCCTCGCCCGTGTTGGGATCGATTCCCGGCACCTGCCAGGTCGCGGCCTCGGCCTTCACCTGCGCTTCGGAATAGCCGAGTTCGGCAAGGTTGCGGATCGCGACGAACTTGAGGCTGTGGCAGGCCGAGCAGACTTCCTTGTAGACCTTGTAGCCGCGCTGGAGCTGGCCGTAGTCCCAGGTGCCGAGCGGCCCGTCGAAGGAATAGGCGAAGTTCCGCGGCTCCTCGTAGGGCAAATGGCCCTCGGCCTCTTCGGTCGCCCAGGCGATGACGCCCGGCACGAAGGACCAGAAAAACACGGTCAGGGCGAGGCCGCCACCGATCAGCACGGAGAGGATACGGATCATCGTCTTCTCTTTTCTCTCTTCCTCAACCGCGGCTCAGACCGCCGGCTCCGTGTTTTCGCCGAGCACGGCCTTCTTGTCCGAGCCGAGCACAGCCTCGGTGATCGAATAGGGCAGGGGCTCGGGCCGCTCGACGAGGCTCACCAGGGGAAGGATCACCAGGAAATGCAGGAAGTAATAGGCGGTCGCCAGTTGGCTCGCCATCACATAGGGTTCCTCGGCCGGTGCCCCGCCGCACACGAACAGAACCAGCATCGCCGGAAGCAGACCGAACCAGAAGAACTTGCGGAACAGCGGCCGATAGTGACCGCTGCGCACAGGCGACTTGTCGAGCCAGGGCAGGAAGAACCAGCACAGGATCGCCGAGAACATGGCGAGGACGCCGAGCAGCTTGGCGGGGATCAGGACGATCGCGGTGAACGGAATCGTGAGGTCGCCGGTGAAGGCCCGCAGGATCGCGTAGAACGGCCAGAAATACCATTCGGGGACGATGTGCGCCGGGGTCGAAAGCGGGTTCGCCTCGATGTAATTGTCCGGGTGGCCGAGCGCGTTGGGCAGGAAGAATACCATCGCCAAGAAAAAGAGCAGCGCGACGCCCAGCCCGAAACCGTCCTTGGCGGTATAATAGGGATGGAAGGGCAGCGTGTCGCTCTCGCTCTTCACCTCGATACCCGTGGGGTTGCTCGACCCGGGTATGTGCAGCGCCCAGATGTGCAGGATCACCACGCCGGCGATCACGAAGGGCAGCAGGAAGTGCAGGGAGAAGAACCGGTTCAGCGCGGCATTGTCGGGCGCGTAACCGCCGAGCAGCCAGATCTGGATCGGCTCGCCGACCAGCGGGATCGCGCCGAACAAGCCGGTGATCACCTTGGCGCCCCAGAAGCTCATCTGCCCCCAGGGCAGGACGTAGCCCATGAAGGCGGTCGCCATCATCAGCAGGAAGATGACCACGCCCAGGAGCCAGATCATCTCGCGCGGGGCCTTGTAGGAGCTGTAGAACAGCCCGCGGAAGATGTGGATGTAGACCACGATGAAGAAGAAGCTGGCGCCGTTGGCATGGGCATAGCGCATCAACCAGCCCCAGTTGACGTCGCGCATGATGTGCTCGGTCGTCGCGAAGGCGACTTCGGCATTGGCGGCGTAATGCATCGCCAGGATCACCCCGGTGACGATCTGGAGCACCAGGAAGAAGCCGGCGAGCACGCCGAAATTCCAGAAATAGGACAGGTTGCGCGGCACCGGATAGCCCGCGCCCACCGCATTGTAGACGAGGCGCGGCAGCGGCAGCTTCTCGTCGAGAAACTTGGTCAGGCCGTTCGCCGGCGTGTATTGCTTGGCCCAGGGAAAGCTCATGGTCGTGTCTCTTCCAGTCCTCAGCCGACGACGATCGTGGTGTCGCTCGTGAACTCGTAGTCCGGCACTTCGAGATTGGTCGGTGCCGGGCCTTTGCGGATGCGCGCCGCGGTGTCGTAATGCGAGCCGTGGCAGGGGCAGAAATAGCCGCCGAACTCGCCCTTCACCTCGCCCTCGGCGGCACCCAGCGGGACGCAGCCGAGATGGGTGCAGACACCCATGGTGACGAGCATGTCGGTGTGCCCTTCCTTGGTCCGCTCCTCGAGGGTCTGCGGATCGCGCAGACTGCCGGGATCGACCGCGTCCGCCGCAGCGATCTCGGCCGGCGTCAGCCGCCGCACGAACAGCGGCTGCTTGCGGAACACCGCCTTGATCGCCTGGCCCGGCTCGATCGCGCCGACGTCAACCTCGGTCGTGCTCTCGGCGAGCACGTCCTTGGACGGGGCCATCTGGCTGATCAGCGGCAACAGCACCGCCACCCCGCCCACTCCGGCAGCGGAAACGGCGGCGATGTTGATGAAGTCGCGGCGGCGGATGCCGTCCTCGCTCGTGACCACAGTTTCGGGATTAGCGGTTGCAGCGGTCTCTGCCATCGGCCCCTATGCCTTGTTGCGCCTTGCGTGCCGGCCCCATGCCGGACGGCGGGAGCCCTTGCAATAATTCACCTTCCGGTATCCCGCGCGCAATTCCGACGAAAAACCCCTGCATTGCGCGCACGAGCCGGTTCGGATCGCGCCTCTAGCCTCTGGGCCGAAACTTGCCAACCGGCATTTTCGGCAAGGTCTATGCGCTTTGCCGCAAGCCGATCAGGCTGATCTGTCGCCCCCCGGTGGGCTCGCCGCGATGGGTGGCACGGCGATAGGAGCAGAAGCTCTCCTCCTCGGCATAGGTGTCTCTCGCCAGCATATCGACATGGCCGACCCCGGCATCCCGCAGACGAGCCGCGACGTAGCCGGCCAGGTCGAACTGGAAATGGCCCGCGCGCCCGTCGACGAAGAAGCGATCGTCGCCCTCGCCGAATTTTTTGCGGAAGGTTTCGTCCACCTCGTAGCTCGCCCGGGCGATGCAGGGGCCGATGGCCGCGACGATCCGCTCGGGCCGGGCGCCGAGTTCCTCCATTGCCGCCACCGTGTTCGCGACGATCCCGCCATGCGCGCCGCGCCATCCGGCATGAGCGGCGCCGACCACGCGCGCCTCGTCATCCGCCAGCAGCACCGGTGCACAGTCGGCCGTAACCACGCCCAGCACCAGACCGGGACGATCGGTGACCAGCGCATCGGCCTGCGGAGCGCGATCCTCGGGCCAGGGCTCTTCCACGCGCAGCACATGTGCCGAATGCACCTGCTTCGCGATCACCAGGGCAGCCCCGGGGATGACGTCCGCCGCGGAAGCACCGGCACGCGTGGAAAAGCCGTGCGGCACCGGCAGCGATTGCGAGCTCAGCAGGTCAGCCAAGGGAGCGCGTGACCTGTTCGTAGGTGTCGCGCGACAGCTTCGAAGCCGCGGCGATCCGTTCGAGCTGCTCGCGCATCAGCGCGGCACGCCCTTCCTCCATCCGCCGCCAACGCCCGAGAGCGGGAACGAAGCGCGCCGCGGTCTGGGCATTGATCGGATCGAGCGCGAGAATGAGGTCCGCGATCATCCGGTAGCCCTCGCCGCTCGCGGCGTGGAAGCCCTGCGGTGTCCCGGTGAAGGCCATGTAGAGCGAGCGCACGCGGTTGGGATTGCGCAGGGTGAAATCGGGATGATTCGCCAATGCCTCGACATGCCGGATGACCTGCGGATGGAGCGAGGAGGCCTGCAGCGCGAACCATTTGTCGATCACCAGCGGGTTGCCCCGGAACCGTTCGTAGAAATCGAGCAGCTTGTCCGTTCGCGCCGCGGTGTCCAGGCCGGTGAGGACCATCAGCGCGCCCTGGCGGTCGGTCATGTTGTCGGCGGCATCGTATTGCGCCGCGGCCAGCTCGGACGCCTGCGCCGGGTTCGCGGCCGCGAGATAGGTCAGAGCCATCGACTTGACCTTGCGCGCGCCCTTGGCCTGTGGATCCTGCGAATAGCCGATCGCGCTCGCGCGAGAGTGGAGCGCCCGCAGTTCCTCCCCGAGCGTTTCGCCGAGATCGGCCTTGAGCGCCTCGCGCTCGGCGGAAATCCGCCCGGGGTCGGCGAGCAGCACCTGATCCATCAGATAGCTGACGCCCGGCAGCATCATGAGCTCGCCGCGCATCAGATCGTCCAGCGCGTCATCCTCGAGGATAGCCTTCATCGCTCCGCCGATGTCCTCGCGCGCCGCCTTGCGCTCGTTCTCGCCGAGCGATTCGTCGGCGACTTCGAGAAGATGGCCCACGACCAGGTCCTGCATCGCCTCGTAGCGAGCGAAGGGATCGTCGTCGTTGCGGGCGAGGAAGGCGAGATCGGCCCGAGCCACATCCCGCTCGATCCGTACCGGAGCGGTGAAGCCGCGATTGACCGAGAGGACGGGCGGATCGACGAAGCCGTCGAAGTTCAGCGTTGCCGCCTCCTTCTCGAGAACGACCAATTCCTCGCCGCGATGCGCGCCGTTTTCGCGGTCGAACAGGGCGATGCGTAGCGGGATCGGCATGGGCTGTTTCTCGGCCTGGCCCGGGGTTGGTGGCACTTCCTGCGACAGCGCCAGCGTTGCTGTTTCGCCTTTGTGCGACAAGGCGACCTTCAGCTTCGGCGTGCCGGCTTGCGAATACCACAGCCGGAACTGTTCCAGGTCCAACCCGGCCCCCTCCTCGATCGCGACGACGAAATCCTCGCAGGTCGCTGCCTCGCCATCGTGGCGGTCGAAATAGAGGTCGGTGCCCTTGCGGAACCGCTCTTCGCCCGCCATCGAACGCATCATGCGGATGACCTCGGCCCCCTTGTTGTAGACCGTGCTGGTGTAGAAATTCGAGATTTCCCGATAGGAATCGGGTCGGATCGGATGCGCCAGCGGTCCGCTGTCCTCGGGGAACTGGACGCTGCGCAGTACGCGCACATCCTCAATGCGCTTGACGGGGGCGGAATGCATGTCCTGGCTGAACAGCTGGTCGCGCAGGACGGTGAAGCCTTCCTTGAGGCTGAGCTGGAACCAGTCGCGGCAGGTGACGCGGTTGCCCGACCAGTTGTGGAAGTATTCGTGTGCGATCACCCCCTCGATCGCATCGAAATCGCCGTCGGTGGCGGTTTCCGGGTCGGCGAGGACGTATTTGGTGTTGAAGACGTTGAGCCCCTTGTTCTCCATCGCCCCCATGTTGAAATCGGACACCGCGACGATGTTGTAGACGTCGAGATCGTATTCGCGGCCGAAGGTCTCCTCGTCCCATGTCATCGCCCGCTTGAGGCTTTCCATGGCATGTTCCGTCCGCTCCAGATCCCCTTCGCGCACCCAGACGGCAAGCTCGACCTCGCGCCCGCCCATGGTGGTGAAACGGTCCTTGCGCGCCACCAGATCGCCGGCGACCAGAGCGAACAGATAGCTCGGCTTGGGCCAGGGATCGTGCCACTCGGCATGGCGCATGCCGTCTCCGCTCTCCCCGTTTTGCACGGCGTTGCCGTTGCTGAGCAGGATCGGAAACTGCGCCGCCGGCCCGCGCATGGATACGGTGTAGACCGACAGGACGTCGGGCCGATCCGGGAAGAAGGTGATCCGCCGGAAACCTTCCGCTTCGCATTGCGTGCACAGCATGCCGTTCGAGGCGTAGAGCCCGCTCAGCTGCGAATTGGCCGAAGGGTCAATCTCGGTGACGATGGTCAGCCGATGCCGGTCTCCATCCAGCGTCACCACCAGATCGTCGCCGTCCATCATGTGGCCCTCGCAAGGCCCGTCGTCGCAGCTCAGCGAGACCAGCGTCAGCCCGTCGCCGTTGAGGCGGATGGTGGGCGAATTCTCGGCATCCGGATTGCGCTCGATCTCGAGCGTGGCGGTCACCCGGGTCTTTTCCAGTCCGAGTTCGAAATCCAGGCGCGTCGTCGGCACCAGCCAGGGAAACGGCGTGTAGTCCTGCCGCCGGATTTCCGGCGGCGCCTTGGGTTCCGGTGCGGCGTCGGCGAGCTGCGGGTTTCCGTCCGCGGTGGAGGGTGTGCGGGCAATATCCATGGAAGCGATGCAATCCTTTCGCGAAGCGCGTTTCCAGCTATTACGCGGCTATGGCGCGTTTGTTCATTTTCGGGCTGGGCTACACCGCCGGCCGGATCGCGAAAAGCATGGAAGCGCGGGGCTGGCGCGTGGACGCCACGGGCAGCGCCGGGAACGTGCCGTTCGACGATCGGGAGACGGTGCTGGCGTCGCTCCGAGGGGCGGATTGGGTGCTCTCCTCGGTCCCGCCCACCGAGGGCGCCGATCCGGTTTTGGAAGCCTATGGCGGCGATCTGGAGGGGATCGACCTCGCCTACCTCTCCTCGACCGGGGTCTATGGCGATGTCGGCGGTGCATGGGTCGACGAGAGCAGCCCGATCGGCGGCGGCCGCCGAGCGGCGCGCGCCGCATGCGACGAAGCCTGGCTCGAACGCGGCGCGCGCATTTTTCGTCTGCCGGGGATCTACGGGCCCGGCCGCAGCGCGCTCGACCGGGTGCGCGAAGGCAAGGCGCATCGCATCGATCTGCCCGATCAGGTCTTCAGCCGGGTGCATGTCGAGGACATCGTCTCGGGCGTCGTGGCGGCTATCGAGATCGCGGCACCCCCGGGAGCCTACAATCTTTCCGACGACCTGCCCGCCAGCCACAACGCCATCACAGAAGAAGCCTGCCGCCTGCTCGATAGGGCACCGCCACCGTTGCAGACCCTGGACGAGGCCGGCCTGTCGCAGATGGCCCGCGGGTTCTATGCCGAGAACCGCCGCGTCGCGAACGGCAAGGCGAAGCGCGTGCTGGGTTGGGAGCCGCGCCATTCGACCTATCGCGAGGGGCTGGCTGCGATCAGGGCTCGGGAACAGCGCGTCTAGGCGGCGGAGCGCCCCGGCCGCGCATCGCCACGACCATTCCGGCGAGGGTGACGATGGCTCCGGCTGCGGGCAACGGCCCCCAGCGAAACCCTTCGAAGAGGGTCGAAAGGATCATCGCAACGATCGGGACGATGACACTGGTGTAAGCCGCCTGTCCGGCCCCGACCTTGCGTACGAGACCGTAATAGAGCGGGAACGTCGCGACCGAACCCAGCAACCCGAGATAGAGGATGCCCAGAGCGTAAGCGGGCCGGGTATCGAAGACGGGCGGGCCCTGAGTGGCCAACGCGACGCCGGCGTTGAACGCCACCCCGGCGGCCATCGACCACGCCAGCAGCGTCAGCAGCGGCAGCCGCTTCGCCCCCTCCATCGCCTGGACGATGTTGGCGGCGCTGGCGGAGAGGATACCGCCCGCCGTCAGCGCCGTGCCCAGCAGGACTTCGGTCAGCGTCGCGGGCGAGGCGCGCCATTCCTGCGCCAGCAACAGCGCGACGCCGATCGCCGCTATGCCCGAACCGAGCACGAATTCGCGGCGGATCGGCTGACCCAGCACGAGCCTGCCGAAAATGGCGTTGGGAACTACCAGCAGCGCGAACATCACCGCGACGAGGCCCGAGGTGATGAACCGCTCGGCATTGTAGACGAAGGTGAAGTTGAAGGAGAACTGGAACAGCCCGAGCGCGACGACCCACCGCCAGCCGGAGCGTGGCAGGGCCAGCGGCTCGCCGCGCAGCTTCGCCAGCGCGAACATGCCCAGCGAGGCAACGATGAAGCGATAGGTGATCGACCAGCTCGCCGGGACGGCGGACAACTGGTCCTTGATGACCAGCCAGGTCCCGCCCCACAGCAGGCTGACGAGCAGAAATGCGGCAAGATTGCGCGGGGCGAACAGCGTCTCGCCCGATGAGGTCGCGGTCATAGCCCGCCGACGGCTTCCGCCAGGGCCCGGGCATCGTCCTCGCGCGTGTCCCAGGCGGTGACGAAACGCGCGGCATCCCCGCCCCAGTCGTAGAAATCGAAACCCTGCGTCCGCAGCGTCTCGCGTTCGGTCGCAGTGCACCTCACGAACAGCTCGTTGGCCTCGACGGGGTGTATCAGCCTGTCACCGCAATTCCCGGCGATCTCCTGCGCGGCAGCATTGGCTTGCCTGGCGTTGTCCAGCCAGAGGTCCCCGTCGAGCATGGCGATCAGCTGCGCGGCCAGGAACCGGCCCTTCGACTGGAGATGGCCCGCGCGCTTGCGGCGGTAGCGCGCGACATCCGCCAGCCCCACATCGAAGAACAGCACCGCTTCGGCATTCATGCCGCCGTTCTTGACGCAACCGAAGCTGAGCGCATCGATCGGCCCCGCCGCCCCGGCCGCAGAACCCTCGAGAAAGGCTGCGGCATTGGCGAACCGCGCCCCGTCCATGTGCAAGCCCAGCCCGCGCTCGCGCGCCAGCTCGGCGATCGCGGCGACCTCCTTCGGTCGGTAGGCACAGCCGTATTCGCTCGCCTGAGTGATCGAGATCGCGTGCGGCTGCACCTGATGGACATCGTCGCGAATCGGGTCGATCGCCGCGCGGATCGTATCGGGGGTCAGCCTCGCGCTCTCGCCCTCGGCCAGCAGGAGCTTCGCACCGTGGAGAAAGAAGCCCGGCGCACCCCCTTCGTCCATCTCGATATGCGCCTCGCGATGGCAAACGACCCCGCCGTGCGGCTGGACCATCGTCGCCAGAGCAAGGCAGTTCGCCGCCGTTCCGGTGGCCACCCACAAGGCAACGCACTCGCGCCCGAACGCTTCGGAGAAACGTTCGTCCAGCGCCTGCGACAGCGCATCGCCATCATAGGGTGTCTGCGCCTCGTCGGCCGCCTTCATGGCCTCCCAAACCTTGGGATGGACCGCGGCGGAATTGTCGGACAGGAACTGGCGGGATCGGGTCATGGGGAACGGCCATAGCCACGCGGCGATTGGTTGCAAGAAGGAGGCGAGAGCATGGCCGACGACAGTATCACGATCGAACACCGCGACACCCCGGGCGGCGGGGAATATCGCGCCCGGACCGCCGACGGCGAACATGCCGGCGAGCTGACCTGGCATCCGCGCGGAGAGGATGTGCGGGTGGCCGACCACACCGGCGTGCCGCCCGCGATGCGCGGCCGCGGCATCGCCGAACGGCTCGTCGAAGCCTTGATCGCCGATGCGCGGGAGAAGGGCTTCCGGATCGTTCCGGCCTGTTCCTATGTCGCCGCGCAGTTCCGGCGCCGTCCCGACTGGAGCGACCTCAAGGCCTGATCAGACGAGCTCGCTGAAATCGGTGCGCGCGATCGATGCCAGCACCGCGCCGCGCAGTTCACGGGCCCGCTCGAGCGGGATCCCGTGGATGCGGAAATTCCCGCCGGCGAGCCCGAGATGCAGGTGCGCATAGCCGCGACGGCGCGCCAGCGGCCCTTGCGCGATCTCGACCGACTGTAGCTTGACCCGGTTGGCGATCGAGGTTTTCGGGGAAAGCCAGCTTCGCCGGACGTAGATTTGCCGCGCATCGCATGCATTTGCGGCGAACCGCCAGTTGTAGAGCTCGACGAGCCCCACGGCGATCATCCCGATCATCGGCACCAGCGCCACCTCGCTCCGCGGCGATAGCGAGAGGCCGATCGCCATAACCGCCAATATCAATCCCGCCGCGATGACCCGGTCGATCCGGTAACGAGAGTCGCCGCGCTTCCAGTCGGTTTCTACCGGCGGCAGGGCGAAACCGGTCGTCGCCACGATCGGTGCTATCTCCTCCATCTGCGCGAAGGGCGCGGCATCGTGGCTGGCGTTTCCGCTATCCTGGGCGAGGCTGACAACGCTGAGCTTGTGCCAGCCGAAGAATCGGCGGACGAGACCGGTACCCACGCGCAGTGCCTGGACCCGGTGCACGGGCATCACCACGTCGGTCCGGGTCAGCAGACCTCGCCGCCGACGCAGCCCCTTGTCGGTCCGTTCGAGCCGGAAATCCCATTCGCGCAGAACGGTGCGGATCAGACCCGTGCCGAATCCCACCGCGAGCAGGATCAGGGCTGCGATCGCGCCGCCGGCGATCTGCGCCGCGAACCCGAGCCCGGCCAGCCACTGTCCCGGCCCCGCGAGCCGCGCCTGCCATTCCTCGAAATCCCACAGGTCGAAAGGCAGCAGGAAATCGAACTGCTGGGCAAAGCCGGCAAAGCCCGCCACCACCACCAGCGAGAACTCGAACAGGCCGAAGGTGACGACCCGGCGCGGGCCCATCGTGAAAAGGAGTTCGTCCTGCTCCGCCCGCTCCACCACCGCATCCTTGGTCGAGAGCGATTCGCCGTCACGCCGTGCCCGGACCAGTTCACGCAGGCGCTCGCCCTCCGCTTCGGTGAGATAGGCGAGCGTCAACTCGTCCTTGCCCCCCGCCCCGGTCTCGAACTTGACCTGAACCAGGCCGAACAGTCGCGGAACAAGTTTCTGTTCGATGCTGACGTCCTGGATGCGTTCGTACGGCACCGAACGCGCCTGGCGGGAGACAATGCCGCTCTCGACCCGGATGTCGGCAGGATTGACCTGATAGGTAAATCGCCGCCAGCCGAGCCAGGCGAAGAAGAAGTTCGCACCGATCGCCGCCAGCACAATGGGCAGGAAATAGACGATGAGATCGCCAAGGTCGCCATCGTCGAGAATGGTGTAACCGGCGAAGCCGAGCGGCACGACAAGCTGGGTCAGCATCGCCAGCGCCTTGACCGCGAAGCTGCGCGGGTCGGTGCGTTGCGGTGCGCCCCCGACGCTCTCCGGCCCGCTCACAGCGTATCGCGCTCGATCGCAGCGCGGATCGTTTCGCGCATGGCCAAGGCATCCTCGTGCGCCAGACCCGGCAGCTGGACCGAGGCATTGTGCGTACCGGCGGTGTGCACCGTCAGCGTGGCGAGGTCGTAGGCGCGTTCCAGGGGTCCTTGGTCCACATCTATGTGCTGGACCCGTCCGAACGGCACGATCGTGTCGGAATGGAAGAGAATACCCCTTACCACGCGGAGGCGATCGTCCGAAAGCGCGTAACCCCGCGCCGCCCATCGCCGCGACGGGAACCGGAAGATGAGAAGCGCGACCAGGACAAGCGCGGGAACGGCCGCATAGAGCGACCAGCCCGCGATCGCGATGCCGGGGACCGTGGCGGCGATCAGCACGGGAATGGACCAGATCAGCCCGACGATGCGCAGCACCGTGCGGTAACGCGGATCGAGTTGCGAGAGTTCGGCAGCCACTTCCCGATCGGCCGGCGCGTCGGCAATTTGGTTCATAGCGTACTATCTACCTAACACACTCATTCCGATCAACCACGCTGGTCGAACCGCCGGCCGATCATGGCCGCGGCGATATTGGTCTTCTGCACGTCGGTCGTCCCCCCTGCGATGCCCCAGGCGAAGCCGTCGCGCACCCGCTGTTCCATGCCATATTCGCGATGGTAGCCGTAACCGCCCATCACTTGCATGGCATTGGCGGTTACCGAACGGACGATCTCGTTGGCGTAGCATTTGGCGAGGCTGCTCTCGTAGACGCTCGGCAGCCCGTTCTCCTGATGCGCGGCATTGGCCGCGGCGCGGTAGATCAGCAGCCGCGCCGCCTCCACCTGCATCGCCATCTCGGCGAGCCGCAATTGAACCGCCTGGAAATCGACGATCGGCTTGCCGAAGGCCTCGCGTTCCTGGACATAGGCGCTCGCCTGCTCGAGCGCGGCGGCGGCGAGACCCAGGCTCTGTGTGGCATTACCGCAGCGCTCGAGGCCGAAAGCCGCCATCAGCCGTCCGAACCCGCCTGCCCCGACGATCAGATTGTCCTTGGGCACCCGGACCCCGTCGAAGGAAATGTCGCGCGTCTCTATGCCCCGAAAGCCCATCAACGGCTCGCGCTTGCCGAAGCTCACACCTGCCGTATCCTTGGCAACGAGCAGTGCGCCGATCCCCTTGGCGCCCGGCGCATCGGACAGCCGGCAATAAACCACATAGAATTGCGCGTGTCCCGCCCCGCTGGTCCAGCGCTTGGTGCCGTCGAGCAGGTAGTGATCGCCTTCATCGCGCGCCCGGGTGGAGAGGTCGGTCAGCGCGGTACCAGCTTCGGGTTCGGACATCGAGACCGCCACCGTCGCCTCGCCGCGCGCGACCTTGGGGATGATTCGCTGCTGCAAAGAGCCGCTGCCGAACAGGGCGATCGTCCGCACCGGGCCGACCAGTGCCTCGAACACCGGAAATGCGACGGCGTTGGAAATCATCGCGAACTGTTCGAGGACCAGCAAGGCTTCGAGATGGCCTAGGCCGAGGCCACCGTATTTCTCGGGCAGATTGACGCCCAGAAACCCCTGTTTGCCATAGCGGCGGACCATTTCGTCGGGGACGGGGAAATCCTTTTCCTCCATCTCCCGCGCCAGCTCGGTCAGCTCCCCTTGCGCGAACCTGCGTGCAGCCTCCTGAAGGTCGCGTTGCTGTTCGGTAAGCTGAAAGTCCATCGGGGTATCTCCTGTCGCGCGACGGGTGGCGGATGGCCGGAGGCGGCGCAAGCGGAGAAAATTAATGGTGCTGCTGGGGAGGATTGAACTCCCGGCCTCACCCTTACCAAGGGTGCGCTCTACCACTGAGCTACAGCAGCACGGGGGAGCCTGCCTCGGATCATGTGCCGAGTGGCCGGGCGCGCCTATTGTCGCGAGGGCGGGGAAAGTCAAGCACGGCTTGCGCCGGGCGGGCCGTTCTCGCATGAAGGGATGCGATGGCCGATGCCCCCGACAAAACTTCGCGCGAAGAGCGGCTGGCGGCGAAATTGCGCGAGAACCTGCGCCGCCGCAAGACGCAGGCGCGCGATCTGAAGGAAGGCGACAGACCGCTTTCCAAAGAGCCGCCGCAGCGCTAACGCGCATTGCTCCCGCAACCCCGTCGGAGCCACAATGTCCAAATTGATCCTCGTCCGCCACGGCCAGAGCGAATGGAACCTCGCCAACCGCTTCACCGGCTGGTGGGATGTCGACCTGACCGACAAGGGCGTCGAGGAAGCGGTGGCGGCGGGCGAGCTGCTCAAAAACAAAGGTCTGCTGCCGACGATCGCCTTCACCAGCTTCCAGACGCGCGCGATCAAGACGCTGCATCTGGCGCTCGAAGCCTGCGATCGGCTGTGGATCCAGGAAATCAAGGACTGGCGGCTGAACGAGCGCCATTACGGCGGCCTGACCGGGCTCGACAAGCAACAGACCCGCGAGAAGCACGGCGACGAGCAGGTCCACATCTGGCGCCGCAGCTTCGACGTGCCACCGCCCGATATCGACAAAGGCAGCGAATTCGACCTGTCGGACGATCCGCGTTACGCCGGCGTGCCGGTGCCGCGCGCCGAAAGCCTGAAGCTCACCATCGAGCGAGTGCTGCCCTTCTGGGAAAGCGACATCCTGCCGCGGCTGTCGACCGGAGAGACGGTGATCGTTTCGGCCCACGGCAATTCGCTGCGGGCGCTGGTCAAGCACCTCTCGGGCATTTCCGACGAAGACATCACCGGCCTGGAGATCCCGACGGGCCAGCCGATCGTCTACGAATTCGGCGAGAACCTGCGCCCTGCCGGCGAACGCTACTATCTCAAGGATGCCTGACGCGATGGGCAGGGTGGCGATCATAATGGGCTCGCAGTCGGACTGGCCGACGATGCGCAAGGCCGCCGAGGTGCTCGACGAGCTCCGCGTCGACCACGAGGCGCGGATCGTCTCGGCGCACCGCACCCCCGATCGGATGGCGGCTTTCGCGAAGGGCGCGGCGGACGAGGGGTTCGCGGTGATCATCGCCGGGGCCGGCGGCGCGGCCCATCTTCCCGGCATGGTGGCTGCCATGACCCATCTGCCGGTGCTCGGAGTGCCGGTGCAGTCGAAGGCGCTCTCGGGGCAGGACAGCCTGCTCTCGATCGTCCAGATGCCCGCCGGGGTCCCGGTCGGCACGCTGGCGATCGGCGAGGCGGGGGCGACCAATGCCGGGCTCCTCGCCGCCAGCATTCTCGCCACCAGCGATGACGCGCTGACCGACCGCCTGAAGGCATGGCGGCGCAGTCAGACCGACCGGGTGACGGAACGGCCCGAGGATCGATGACGGCGCTCGAACCCGGCAGCACGATCGGTATTCTCGGCGGCGGCCAGCTCGGCCGGATGCTGGCGACGAGCGCCGCGCAATTGGGATTTCGCTGCATCGGCTATGCGCCGGAGGGCGACAACGTCGCTGCACCGGTGAGTGCCGACTTCTTTACCAACCGCTGGGACGACACCGCCGCGCTTGCCGCCTTCGCCGCCGCCTGCGACCGCATCACCTGGGAGTTCGAGAACGTCCCTCTCGAAGCGATCGACGCGCTGCCGCAGCGCCGCCTCCATCCGCCACGGCTCGCGCTCGAAACGGCGCAGGACCGGATGAAGGAGAAGCGCTTCGTCGGCGGGTTGGGAGGCCGCACCGCGCCTTACGAAGCCGTGGAGAACATTGCCGATCTCACCCGCGCGATCGAGCGGATCGGTACCCCCGGCATCCTCAAGACCTGCCGCAACGGCTACGACGGCAAGGGCCAGTGGCGGATCTCATCGGACCGCGACGCACAGGGTGTCAACCTGCCCGGGGCTCCGACCGTCTACGAAGGTTTCGTCCGCTTCGACGCGGAATTTTCGGTGATCCTGGTCCGCAGCCGCGAAGGCGAAGTGCGCTTCTGGGACAGCCCGCACAACATCCACGAGGACGGCATTCTCGCCCGCTCGATCCTGCCCGCCGGCGAGGCGGTGGAGGCCCAGGTCCCCGAAGCGCGCGAACTGGCCCGGCAGGTCGCCGACGCATTGAAATACGTCGGCGTGCTGACGCTCGAATTCTTCGCCACGGCGGAAGGCCCGGTGTTCAACGAGATGGCGCCGCGGGTGCACAATTCGGGCCACTGGACGATCGAGGGCGCGGCGACGAGCCAGTTCGAGAACCACATCCGCGCCGTGGCCGGTCTGCCGCTGGGCGACACGCGGTCGATCGCCTCCCGTGTCGAGATGACCAACATCATCGGCAAGGCGGCACACAGCGCGCAGGATTGCCTCGCCGACCCTGACGCCCACCTCCACCTCTACGGCAAACGCCAGGTCCGCGCGGGCCGCAAGATGGGCCATGTGACCCGGCTGTCCGACGCATGAGGCGTTTTCCATGACCGCCGACATCTTCGCGATCTACGCGCGCGCGGCCAATGGCGCGATCGGCAAGGAGGGGCGGCTGCCCTGGCACCTGCCCGCCGATCTCAAGCGCTTCAAGGCGCTGACCATGGGCGCCGACGGCACCGGCGTGCCGATGATCATGGGTCGCAAGACATTCGAAAGCCTTCCCGGCCTTCTGCCCGGCCGCCGCCACATCGTCCTCACCCGCCGCGAACGCTGGGACAGCGAAGGGGCCGAAGTCGTCCGCTCGGTCGCCGAGGCGCTGACCCGGGCGGCGCAGGATAATCCCTCCGGCACCGTCGCGGTGATCGGCGGGGCGGCGATCTTCGATGTCTTCCTGCCGCACTGCCACCGCGCGGAACTGACCGAGATCCACGCCGATTTCGCGGGCGACGTCTTCATGCCCCCGCTGGGCGCGGAATGGGAAGTCGCCGCGCGCGAGGATTTTCCGGCGGAAGGGAAAGCCCCCGCCTATTCCTTCGTCAGCTACCGCAAGGCCGAGGTGGCCCCATGAGATGGCTCGACCACCGCGCCCGGATTCCCGAGCCGCTCCGCGGGGCGGTCATCGCGCTGGGCAATTTCGACGGGTTCCATACCGGCCACCAGGCGGTGGCGAAGGAGGCGATCGACTGGGCGCGCGCCGAGGGCCGCCCGGCGATCATCGCCACCTTCGATCCCCACCCGGCGCGTTTTTTCAGACCCGAGGTTCCGCCGTTCCGGCTGACCACGCTGGAGCAGCGGCAGGAACTCTACCTCGCCGCCGGGGCGACCGCGATGCTGGTGTTCCATTTCGATGCCGAGCTGGCGAACACCAGTGCCGAACACTTTCTTGATCGCATCTTGATCGAGCGCCTGGGCGCACATGGCGTGGTGACGGGCGCAGATTTCCGCTTCGGCCAGGGCGCGACCGGCGATGTCGACCTGCTGCGCGCGTCGGAACTGCAGGTGCGCATCGCTGAGGCGGTCATGGATAGCGGCGCGCCGGTGTCCTCCAGCCGCATCCGCGAGGCGCTGCGCACAGGGGATCCGCAGGAGGCGGCGCGCCTCCTCACCCGCCCCTTCGCCATTCGCGGCGTCGTCGAGCATGGCGACAAGCGCGGGCGCGAGATCGGCTATCCCACCGCCAATCTGGCGATCGAGAACTATCTGCGCCCACAATACGGGATCTATGCGGTGACGGGCCGCATCCTCGCGACCGGCCAGGTGTTGCGGGGCGCGGCGAATATCGGTGTGCGCCCGCAGTTCGAGCCGCCCAAGGAATTGCTCGAACCCTATTTCTTCGATTTCGCGGGCGATCTCTACGGGCAGGAGATCGAGGTCGCGTTCCACCATTTCCTGCGCGGCGAGGCCAGGTTCGATTCCCTCGAAGCGTTGCAGGAGCAGATGGCGCAGGACTGCGACGAGGCGCGGCGGTTGCTGGCGGAATAGGGTTTCGCGCGGAGAGCCAGGACTTGCGGCAAAGCCGCCGTTTCATTTTCATCGCACGAAGCCACGAAGAACACGAAGAGGTGGTGCGTGAAGCGGAACACCTTCGTGTCTTCGTGACTTCGTGTGAGACAAATCAGGCGCCTGCGGCGCAGGAGCTTCTCTCTGCGGCCTCTTTTCCTCTCTGCGCCTCTGCGCGAAAGCCTTTCCTACACGCGGCAATTCCGTTAGCGGCCCACCCCGTATGTCCGACACCGAAACCAAGCGCGCCCAAGAGAAACGGGACTATCGGGACACCGTCTTCCTGCCGAAGACCGATTTTCCCATGAAGGCCGGCCTGCCGCAGAAGGAGCCGGGGATCGCCGCGCGCTGGGCGGAACAGGATCTCTACGCGAAGCTGCGCGAGGCGCGCCGGGGGCGGGAGAAGTTCATCTTCCACGACGGCCCGCCGTATGCGAACGGCGACATGCATATCGGCCATGCGCTCAACCACACGCTCAAGGACATGGTCTGCCGCACGCAGAACCTGCTGGGCAAGGACGCGCCCTACGTGCCCGGCTGGGACTGCCACGGCCTGCCGATCGAGTGGAAGGTGGAGGAGCTCTACCGCAAGAAGAAGCGCGACAAGAAGGACGTTCCGGCGAAGGAATTCCGCGCCGAATGCCGCGACTACGCCGCGCACTGGGTGGACGTGCAGCGCGAGCAATTGAAGCGCCTCGGCATCATGGCCGACTGGGACAATCCCTACCTCACCATGCAGTTCGATAGCGAAGCGGCGATCGTCGCCGAGCTGATGAAATTCGTCGAGGCGGGCAATCTCTACCGCGGATCGAAGCCCGTGATGTGGAGCCCGGTCGAGGAAACCGCGCTGGCCGAGGCCGAGGTCGAATACGAGGACATCACCAGCACTCAGATCGACGTGGCGTTCGAGATCGTGGAGAGCCCCTTCGACGAGTTGGTGGGTGCCTATGCGCTCATCTGGACGACTACGCCGTGGACGATTCCGGTCAACCAGGCGATCGCCTACGGACCGGATATCGAATACGTTCTCGTGCGTTATGGCGAGCGCAAATACCTTGTCGCTGAAGACCTCTGCTACGCTTTGTCGCTTCGCACCGGAGCAGCCGAGAATGGGATTGGCGGTCCCGAAAGCGGCGCGAGTGAAACGGTAAAAATCTATAAAGGTGCCGACCTCGCCGGGACCGTCGCCCGCCACCCGATGCACCATCTCGGCGGGTTCTACGAGAACCCCCGCCCCTTCCTGCCGGGCGATTTCGTCACCACCGACAGCGGCACGGGACTCGTCCACATGGCGCCCGACCATGGCGAGGACGATTTCGAGCTGTGCCGCGAATACGGGATCGAGCCGCGCTTCGCAGTGATGGACGACGGTCGCTATCGCGACGACTGGGCCTGGCTGGGCGGCGACGACGAGCGCCGCCGCAGCGTGATCAACAAGCCCTTCAACGCGCCTGACGGGCCGATCTGCTCGGATTTGCGCGAGGCCGGCGCGCTGCTCGCCGCCAGCGACGACTACCAGCACAGCTACCCGCACAGCTGGCGGAGCAAGGCCAAGATCATCTTCCGCTGCACGCCGCAGTGGTTCGTGCCGATGGACAAGCCGCTCCCGGCCCCCTCCGACGGCTTCGCCGCCACCTCCCCCGGCGGGGTAGGATCGGAAAGCGGCAATCCTCCCCCCCTGGGGGAGGTGGCAGGCGCGTCAGCGACTGACGGAGGGGGAACGCTGCGCGAGCGGGCGATGCAGGCCATCGCGGACACGCAGTTCATCCCGGAAAAGGGACGCCGCCGCCTCGGCTCGATGGTCGAGAACCGGCCCGATTGGGTCCTGTCGCGCCAGCGCGCCTGGGGCGTGCCGATCACGCTGTTCGTGCGCAAGGACGGTTCGTATCTGCAGGACCCGGCGGTCAATGCCCGCGTGGTCGAGGCGGTGCGGACCGACGGCGTCGATGCCTGGGACGAGGACCGGAAGGCCGAATTCCTCGGGCCGGATCACGACCCGGACGAATTCGCGATGGCTACCGACATCCTCGACGTGTGGTTCGATTCGGGCAGCACCCACGCCTTCGTGCTGGAAAGCGGTCGCTGGCCGGACCTGCAATGGCCGGCGAACCTCTATCTCGAAGGCTCGGACCAGCATCGCGGCTGGTTCCAGTCCAGCCTGCTCGAAAGCTGCGCCACGCGCGGCCGCGCGCCCTACGACCAGCTGCTGACCCACGGCTTCACCATGGCCGCCGACGGGCGGAAGATGTCGAAGAGCCTGGGCAACACTGTCGATCCGCTGAAGGTGATGGAGCAGTACGGGGCGGACATCATCCGGCTGTGGGCGCTCAGCGTCGATTTCTCCGAGGATCACCGGATCGGCGAGGAAATCCTCAAGGGCGTCGCCGACCAGTACCGCAAGCTCAGGAACACCTTCCGCTATCTGCTCGGCGCGCTGGACGGGTTCGATTACGACAGCGAGGGCGTGGAGCCGGGGGCCATGCCCGAGCTCGAGCGCTACATGCTCTCGCGCCTTTCGGGGCTCGACGCCGAGCTGCGCCGGGCGGCGCTGGAATACGATTTCAACGACTACACCCGCGCACTGATCGAGTTCTGCAACGAAGACCTTTCGGCCTTCTTCTTCGATATCCGCAAGGACCGGCTCTATTGCGACGCGCCGGGCTCCACCGAGCGGAGCGCCTATCGCACCGTGCTCGACACGCTTTTCCAGGCGCTGGTGCGCTATGCCGCGCCGGTGCTGGTGTTCACCAGCGAGGAGGTTTGGGGCACGCGTTTCCCGGATCGCGAATCGATCCACCTGCAGGAATGGCATCCCCTGCCCGCGGACTGGCGCGACGAGGCGCTGGATGCGCGCTGGGCGCGCTTGCGCGACCTGCGCGAGGACGTGATGGAAGCGATCGAGCCGCTGCGGCGCGAGAAGGTGATCCGCTCGGGCCTGGAAGCCGATGTCGCGGTGCCCGCCTCCGCCGTGCCCGAAGGCTTCGGCGATGCCGATCTCGCCGAACTGTTCATCACCGCGTCAGTGGTGCGCGGCGATAGCGCCGGCGTGCAGGTGACCAAGACATCCGATCACAAATGCGGCCGGTGCTGGCGCCTGCTGCCCGAGGTGGCGGAAGACGGCGATCTGTGCGCGCGCTGCGAAGCGGTGGTCGAAACCCTGGACGCGGCGGCATGAGCGCGATCGCACAACGCCGCGCCATCGGGATCGCGCTCGCCCTCGCGATCTTCGCGGTCGATCAGCTGGTCAAATGGTGGGTCAAGGGCCCGCTCGACCTCCAGCGGGTCGGCGCGATCGAAGTACTGCCCTTCTTCGACCTGCGCTGGACGCAGAACTTCGGCATCTCGTTGGGCATGTTCGAGGCGACGAGCCCCGAGATGCGTTGGGGGCTGGTGGCGGTGACCGGCTTAATTGCGCTGGTGGTGACCGTGTGGATGATGCGCGAGAAGGCGCTGGGCGACATCGTGGCGCTGGCGATGATCCTCGGCGGCGCGCTCGGCAACATCCGCGACCGCTACAATTACGGCTATGTCATCGACTACGCCGATCTGCATTTCGGCACCTTCCGCCCCTTCCTGATCTTCAACGTCGCCGATGCCGCGATCACCATCGGCGTGGTGATAATCCTTGCCCGTGCATTCCTGATGCGCGACACTCTCGACGACGCGATGAAAGAAAGACCGGCTGCGGCCGGGGAGAAAGCCCCATGAAGAAGACACTGACGCTCGTCCTGCTCGCCGGAGCGACCACGCTGACCGCCTGCGGTGGCGGCGGCTTCCTCGACCGCGAGCGGCCCGACGAATTCGCGGTGCAGCGGCAGGCCCCTCTGGTGGTGCCGCCCGATTTCAACCTCGTGCCCCCTGCCCCCGGCGCGCCGCGCCCGGCCGAAGGCACCGCGGCGGAGCAGGCGCTCGACGCGCTGTTCGGCGGACCCGCGCAGCGCAGCGCGGTGGAGACCAGCGCGCTCGACCGCGCCGGCACCGCCGATCCCGGCATCCGCTCGGCGGTCGGCGACCCGCAGACCAACACCGTGGCCAAGGGCCGCGTCACCCGCGACATCATCGCCGCGCCCGAAGGCGACGGCCAGTTCGCGCAGGCGGTGATCCCGGGCTAGTCTTCGGGTTTGCGGGCCCGCCTCGCCGGGTTCGTCTTCGTCTCTAGAAGGGTTTTTCGCCCAGGCCGCTGCCGTCGGCCGCGCCGTTGGCGGCCGTCGCGACGAAGGACCGGCCCGGTTGCATCACGAAGGCCGGATCGAACTCGCTGTAATCGCAGGTCAGCTCCTCGCCCGCCGCGATGTCGCGGATCGCATAGCCGGTATCCGGATCGGTGAAATTCGTGTTGGGCCGCCGGTCGTGGTTCATGAAGCGGCCGTTGTCGAATTCGACCACCTGCAGGCCGGGCCGCGTCATGTGGGGATAGCCGTAACGCTCGACGAAGTCCTGCAGCAGCGGCGGCAGGGCCTCGAGCTGGCCGGCCGTGAACAGGTGGTCGAAACGCTCGTCCAGCGCCCAGATCGCCTGGCCCCTCGCGATGGGAGCGGCAGCGAACACGCCGACCCCCTCGATCGTGCTGGGGCCGATGTAGGTCGGAACGATCATCATCGCTCGTCATCCGGCGCACAGGTCGCGGGCGCCACGCTCGGGCAGATTCGCACCTGCCGTTCGCGACAGATGCCGCGCCCGCCACCATCCCGCAATTGCCAAAGGTTAATCGACGGCGGAATTTTCCGGGGTGTTCGACCTGGGCTTTTTCGTCTCGGAAACCAGGAGCTTGTCGATCCGGCGACCGTCCATGTCGACGACCTCGAAGCGCCAGCCCTGCTCGGTGAAATGCTCGCCCTCCTGCGGCAGCTTCCTGAGCACCGCGAGCACGAAGCCCGCGGCGGTGGCGAATTCGCGGTCGTCGCCGTAGTCGAGGCCGAGCCGGTCCGCGAGCGCATCGGCCGAGAGCCCGCCCGAGACCAGCAGCGAACCGTCCTCGCGCTCGATCAGCCCGGGTGCCTCGCCGTGGTCCTGGTCGCTGGCGAAATCGCCGACCAGCGCGGTGAGGACGTCCACCGGAGTGACGATCCCGTCAAGATGGCCGTATTCGTCGTGGACCATGGCCATGGCGATTTCCGCCTGCTGCAGCACGCGGAGCGCATCGACCGCGTCGAGCTGGTCCGGCACGACCTCGGCACGGCGCATGATCGCGGCGAGGTCGATCTCCTGCCCCGCGACCATGCGCGCCAGCACCTCGCGCACCTTGACCACGCCCAGCACCTTGTCGGGCGACCCGTCGGCGACCGGCAGCAGCGAATGCGCGCTGTCCTCGATAGTCTCGCGGATTTCCTCCGCATCGGCGGAGACGTCGAGCCAGTCGAGCTGGTTGCGCGGAGTCATCACCTCGCGCACCGGCCGCTGGGCGAGGCGGACCACCCCCTGGAGCATCTGGTGCTGTTCGTGTTCGATCACTCCGGTCCGCGTCGCTTCGGCGAACAGCATGTGGAGCTCCTCGGCGGTGACCGTCGACTGGCCCGCCGGGTTGACCCCGAGCAGGCGGATCAGCAACCCCGAGGAGGTGTCGAGCAGCCACACCAGCGGCGCCGCGATCCGCGCCAGCAGGGCCATCGGCCGCGCCATCAGGATCGACACCGGGACCGCGATCCGGAGCGCGACCTGCTTGGGCACCAGTTCGCCGACCACCAGGGTGAGATAGGTCGTCAGCGCGATGACGAGCGCGAATCCGGCCTCTTCCGCATAGGCTGCCGGGAGGCCCAGCGCCGCCAGCCTCTCGCCCACCGGCATGCCCAGGCTCGCACCCGAATAGGCGCCGGCGATGATGCTGATGAGAGTGATGCCGATCTGGACGGTGGAAAGGAACTTGCCCGGTTCGGACGCGAGCCGAAGCGCGACCTCGGCCCCGCCCTTGCCCGCCTGCGCGGCGGCGCGCAGCTTGGAAGTGCGCGCGGAGACGATTGCCAGCTCGCTCATGGCGAAAATGCCATTGAGCACGATCAGGCACACGATGATCAGGAGATCGGTCCAGGGGAACGGCGTCACGGTGGCCCCCCGCTAGCACAATTGTGTGGCCGCGCCACCAGCTTGTAGCTTCTCGGCGGAACAAGCCCGTGGGGTCGCGGGTTGTGGGGGTCAGACGCGGGTAGGGCGCGTCCCTTGTCCTGCGGGAAGGCCAGACGACAGATCCGGCCCGGCCGCCAGTTGGAGGAATTCGACAACATGAAGAACAATCGCATTTTCGTCGCCGCGCTGGCGTCTGCCTCGCTCCTGACCGTATCCGCCTGCGTCACCGATCCGAACACCGGCGAACAGAAGGTTTCCCGTACCGTGCTCGGCGGCGTCGGCGGCGCGGTCGCCGGGGGCCTGCTCGGCGGCGTGATCGGCGGCAAGACCGGACGCATCATCGGCGCCGTCGCCGGCGGTGCCGCCGGTGGCTATGTCGGCTACCGCATGGACCAGCAGATCAAGGAGCTGGAGGAAGCGACCGAGGGCACGGGCGTCGACGTCACCAGCGTCGACAACGGCTCGGCGATCCTGGTCAACCTGCCCGACGGCGTCACCTTCGCCACCGGCAGCTACACGATCAACCAGACCTTCCGGAACACGCTCGACAATGTCGCGTCCAGCCTGACGCAATATCCCAACAGCCTGATCGACGTGTACGGCTATACCGATTCGACCGGTTCGGACGATTTCAACCAGCGGCTGTCCGAACAGCGTGCCCAGGCCGTGGCCAACTACCTGACCAGCCGCGGCGTCGCATCCTCGCGCATCCGCTGGCAGGGATTCGGAGAGAATCCGGCCTATTTCGTCGGCGACAATGCCACCGCCCAGGGCCGCGCGCTCAACCGCCGGGTCGAGATCAAGATCATCCCGTTCGATCAGGACGACGTCAACGCGGCGCGGCAGGCCCAGTAGACCGGGCTTCCGCTCCTGGAATCACGGCAGAGGGGGTCGCCTGCGGGCGGCCCCCTTTTTCATGAGCCGGCAATCCGACTAGAGGTCGCGCCTGCCGATCGCGGCGGCGCGCCCGGCCAGATGCTCCACAGCCGCCTCGTGTATCGCCGGGGCCGAGACCAGCACTCCGAAGGCGCGGGGGTCGCGCTTGTTGTAGTCGAGCTTGTGGCCGAAGGCGTCGCTGACCGCGGCCCCGGCCTCACGCGCGATCAGGCTCGCGGCGGCGATGTCCCATTCGTATCCCCAGCGCAGCGTCGCGACGAGATCGGCCTCGTCGGCGGCGACCATCGCGATCCTGAGTGCGATCGAATTTGGCTTGGCCACCGGCCGCAGCATCCGGTCCGCCTTGGGCAGCGAATCGGCGGGGACCCTGGCGCCTTCGAATTGGGTCCGCGTGGAGGCCGCGAGGCGATCGCCGTTGCGCTGCGCCCCCTTGCCCGCGACCGCCGTCCAGAAGTCGTCGCGTGCCGGGGCCGCGAGAATGCCGATCAACGGCCGCCCGGCGCTGATCAACGCCACGGAAACGCACCATCCAGCGCGCCCGCGAAGGAAATCGCGGGTTCCGTCGATGGGATCGACGATCCAGATGAGGCCGGTCTCGAGCCGCGCAGGATCGTCTCCGGTCTCTTCCGAAAGCCAGCCCGCCGCGGGGAGCAGCGCGGACAGTTCGCGCTTGAGGAAGGCGTCCACTGCGAGGTCGGCATCGCAGACCGGGCTGCCCGGCTCCTTCTCCCAGCTGCGCACGGTATGCCCCGCGCCGGGCCACTGGCCGTGGGCGATGCGCCCCGCTTCGGAGACGATGGATTGGAGGCGCGCGGCATCGATCATATGGCAGGACAACGCTGCTGGGCCGGGATTGGCCACTTTTCAAGCCGGGCCATCCATGCTTAGGCGCGCTGCGACTCTCCTTATCCCCGACTGCAAGGATCACGCCCCACCATGAACATCCACGAATACCAGGCCAAGGAACTGCTTGCGAAGCACGGGATCGCGGTGCCCGCCGGGCATGCCGCGCTGAGTGTGGAGGACGCCGTGGCGGCGGCCGAGAAGCTGCCCGGGCCGCTCTATGTGGTGAAGGCGCAGATCCATGCCGGCGGGCGCGGCAAGGGCAAGTTCAAGGAACTGGATGCCGATGCCAAGGGCGGCGTGCGACTCGCCCATTCGCTCGACGATGTCCGCAAGGATGCCGAGGAGATGCTCGGCAACACGCTGGTGACGGTGCAGACCGGCGACGAGGGCAAGCAGGTCAATCGGCTCTACGTCACCGACGGCGTCGACATCGCCGAGGAATATTATCTCTCCATGCTGGTCGACCGTGCCAGCGGCCGGGTGGCGATGATCGTTTCCACCGAAGGCGGCATGGATATCGAGGAAGTGGCGCACCACACGCCGGAAAAGATCGCCACCATCGATATCGATCCGGCACAGGGCTTCATGCCGCACCACGGCCGCGCGGTGGCCTTCGCGCTGAAGCTGGAGGGCGATCTCAACAAGCAGGCGCAGAAGCTCAGCAAGCAGCTCTACGACGCCTTCATGGCGATGGATTGCGAGATGCTGGAGATCAATCCGCTGGTCGAGACGAAAGACGGCAAGCTGCTGGTGCTCGACACCAAGATGAGCTTCGACGGCAATGCGCTGTTCCGGCACAAGGACATCGAGGCGCTGCGCGACGAGACCGAGGAGGACCCGGCCGAGGTCGAGGCGAGCGAATACGATCTCGCCTACATCAAGCTCGACGGGAACATCGGCTGCATGGTCAACGGCGCGGGCCTCGCCATGGCGACCATGGACATCATCAAGCTGAACGGCGCCTTCCCCGCCAACTTCCTCGACGTCGGCGGCGGCGCGACGACCGAGAAGGTGACCGCGGCGTTCAAGATCATCCTCAAGGACCCGGCGGTCGAGGGCATCCTCGTCAACATCTTCGGCGGGATCATGAAATGCGATGTGATCGCCAACGGCATCGTCCAGGCGGCCAAGGACGTGAACCTGTCGGTGCCGCTGGTGGTCCGGCTGGAGGGCACCAACGTCCAGCAGGGCAAGGACATCCTCGAGAATTCGGGCCTGCCGATCGTCAGCGCCGACGATCTCGGCGATGCGGCGAAGAAGATCGTGGCGGAGGTCAAGAAGGCGGCCTGAGCGCACGCCCCGGCTGACCTTGACGTAAACGTAAAGGGAACGCTAGGGCGGCTGTGTCATTCGTTAGGAAAGCGGCGCGTTCCCGCCGGTTTCAGCTGAAGCAGAGAAGGAATTTCGCGACATGAAAATCCTCGTGCCCGTCAAGCGGGTGATCGATTACAACGTCAAGCCGCGGGTCAAGGCCGACGGCAGCGGCGTCGACCTCGCCAACGTCAAGATGAGCATGAACCCGTTCGACGAGATCGCGGTCGAGGAAGCGATCCGGATCAAGGAAGCGGGCAAGGCGGAGGAGATCGTGGCGGTCTCGATCGGCCCGGCCAAGGCGCAGGAAACGCTGCGCACCGCGCTCGCCATGGGTGCCGATCGCGCGATCCTGGTCGAGACCGACGAGGAAGTCGAACCGCTCGCCGTCGCCAAGATCCTGAAGGCCATCGCCGACGAGGAACAGCCCGGGTTGGTGATGCTGGGCAAGCAGTCGATCTCCGACGACAGCAACCAGACCGGCCAGATGCTCGCCGCGCTGATGGGACGCCCGCAGGGCACCTTCGCCAACACCGTCGAGGTCGAGGGCGACAGCGTCACCGTCAAGCGCGAGGTCGACGGCGGGCTCGAGACGGTCAAGCTGACCATGCCGGCGATCGTCACCACCGATCTGCGCCTCAACGAGCCGCGCTACGCCTCGCTGCCAAACATCATGAAGGCGAAGAAGAAGCCGCTCGATACCAAGACGCCGGGCGATTACGGCGTCGACATCGCGCCCCGTCTCAAGACCACCAAGGTCTCCGAACCGCCCGTGCGCCAGGCCGGCGTGAAGGTCGAAAGCGTCGACGAACTGGTCGCCAAACTCAAAACCCTGGGAGTCGCCTGATGAAAACGCTCGTCTGGGTCGAACACGACAATTCCGAAATGAAGGACGCCACCCTCGCCGCGGTCACCGCCGCGGGCCAGATGGGCAGCGAGGTCCATTTGCTCGTCGCGGGAAGCGGCTGCCGCGCGGTGGCCGAACAAGCCGCGAAGATCGCGGGCGTGGGCAAGGTCCACCTCGCCGACGATCCCGCCTACGAGCATGCGCTGGCGGAAAACGTCGCGCCGCTGGTGGTCGACCAGATGTCGCACCACGACGCTTTCGTCGCGCCGGCCACCACCACCGGCAAGAACATCGCCCCGCGCGTCGCCGCGTTGCTCGATGTGATGCAGGTGTCCGAAATCATGTCGGTCGAGGGCGAGAAAAGTTTCACGCGGCCGATCTATGCGGGCAATGCCATCGCCACGGTTGAAAGCTCGGACGAAAAGCTGGTCGTCACCGTGCGCGGCACCGCTTTCGACAAGGCGGAGGCCGAAGGCGGCTCGGGCACGATCGAGGAGATTTCCGGTCCGACCGATGCGGGCGTGTCCAGCTTCGTCGGCGCCGAGATCGCCGAGAGCGAACGCCCCGAGCTGACCAGCGCCAAGATCATCGTCTCGGGCGGCCGGGCCTTGAAGGATGCCGAAACCTTCGAGCAGGTCATCACGCCGCTCGCCGACAAGCTCGGCGCCGGGATCGGTGCGAGCCGCGCGGCGGTCGATGCGGGCTATGTGCCGAACGACTACCAGGTCGGCCAGACCGGCAAGATCGTCGCCCCGGAAGTCTACATCGCCATCGGCATCTCGGGCGCGATCCAGCACCTTGCCGGCATGAAGGATTCCAAGACCATCATCGCCATCAACAAGGACGAGGACGCCCCGATCTTCCAGGTCGCCGACATCGGCCTGGTCGCGGACCTCTACAAGGCGGTGCCGGAGCTGACGGAGAAGCTTTAGGAAATCGCCATGACTTGTTGAGCGGTCCCCGCTGGGTTATCACTGCCAGCGGGGGGTGTCGCAATGTTTCGAATGTCCAGCTCTTTTGCTGTCGCGGCCATTTTGACGGCTCAATCGATTTCGGCCCAGGTTCCCGGGGCCACCCCGGTAGCAATACACCAGGCTCAGGCAGCGTGGGTGATTGATTATGCGGACGACCGCTGCCGAATCATTCGCACCTTCAGTCGCGATGGTCGGAAAAGTGTTTTCTATCTTGAAAGCACCTCTCCGAACGACGGTTTCCGATGGCTCATCGCCGGCGATGCGGTCCGACAATTCAATGAAGGGGAACCCTTTGAAATACAGTTCGGGCCGGGTTTCGAATCCATGCAGGGCATCAGTGCCGCCGGCCTTTCGCTCGGTGATTACGGTATGGCTGTCAGGGGTACGGGATTTCGCTTCGATGCCGAGCGAACCGCCCGGATCTTCGCCAAATTGGACGAGGAAGACCGTGAACGCTCGATCAAGGCCAATCTTGAAACAGGCGAATGGCTCGAGTCAGACGCGGTCGCAGTAAGAGCCGCGCTGGCACGGATCGATCCTGCCGATCCCGAACCCCAGGACAGTCCTGAAACATCTGATGTCATATCCGGCGCACAGATTGAATGGATCGAATTGAATTCACCCGAAGGCGGGCGGCACCGGCTTGAAACGGGTAATTTCGGTCCAGTGATGCAAGCCATGAAAACTTGCATCGATGACCTCGTGACGAGCTGGGGTCTCGATGTGACCCAAGTCCGCAATCAGACCAAATCTCCCGAATGGTTGAACCAAGATCGGATCGTTTCGCGCATTGTCGAGAATTATCCCTCGCGTGCCGTACTTCGCGGGCAGCAAGCGGAATTCAAAATTCGAGTCATTGTAGAGCCTGATGGCGACGTCGAGAGTTGCACGCTCACAGCATTGGTCGGTCCCGAAGGCGACGGGTTCAAGTCACCAGCCTGCGGAGAAATTCGGCTATGGGCGAAGTTCGCCCCTGCCCAAGGCGCAGACGGCCGACCCATCAAATCCTTTTACCAGAGTACTGTTCGTTACGTGATTCCGGATTGATTTCATTGCCAAGCGGGTGAGTCACAATACGCTCGCCAGGAAATGAATCGTCAGCCCCACCAGCCCGCCGACCAGCGTGCCGTTCATGCGGATGAATTGCAGGTCTCTCCCTACAGCGCCCTCGATCCGGTCGGTGATCGTCTGCGCGTCCCAGCGGCGGACGGTTTCGGAAACCAGCCGTACGATGTTGTCGCCGTAGCGAGTGGCGATGCCGACGGCGGTGCGGCGGGCGAAGCGGTTGACCTGTAGCTGAAGGCGCGGATCGTCGCGCAGCGCCTCGCCCATCTCGGTGAGGCTGGCCAGCAGCTTGCCGGCATCCTCGCCCCCCTCGCCGCGCAGCATGGCGATGAGCTTGCGGCGGACGCGCTCCCACACGCCCTGCCACCATTCGGCGACCGCCGGATTGGCGAGGATATCGGCCTTGGTCCTCTCGATCCGCGCGCGCATCTCCGGATCGTCGCGCAGCCCCCTGGCGAGATCGACCAGCCCCTCCTCGATCTTGGCGCGCAGCGGATGGTCGGGATCGACCAGCACTTCGGCGAGCAGTTTGTAGAGCCCGTCCAGCACCGAATTGGCCAAGCGCTCGTCCAGCCCGGTGAAGCGCAGAAGCGCGTTGGCCCGGGCATGGATCATCGCCCGGACCATGTCCTCGTTATCTTCCAGCACCAGGCCCGCCCAGCGGATGATGCTGTCGATGATCGGCCGGTGACGCCCGTCGGCGATCATCGCGTCGAGGATCTGGCCGAGCAGCGGCGCGACCTCCAGCCGCTCGATCGCCGAGGCGAGGCCCGCACGCACCTGGGTGCCGAGCCGTTCGGGATCGAGCGATTCGAGCACCTCCACCAGCATTTCGCCGGCGCCAGCGCGGATGCGACCGCCCGCCTCCTCTCCGGGATCGGCGAGATAGGTCCCGATCGCTCCGGCAAGGTTCATCTCGCGCATCCGGCGCGCGACCACCTGGGGGATGAGGAAGTTCTCGCGCAGGAACACCGCCATGGTGTCGGCGATGCGATCCTTGTTCTCCGGAATGATCGCGGTGTGCGGAATCGGCAGGCCGAGCGGGCGACGGAACAGCGCGGTCACCGCGAACCAGTCGGCCAGCCCGCCGACCATCGCCGCCTCGGCGAAGGCGTGAATGTATCCCCAGGCCGGATGCACGTCGAGATAGCGGCCCGACCACAGGAAGATCGCCGCCATCAGCACCAGCATGCCGGTGGCGGCGCGGCGCATGGTCCGGGCGCGGTCGGGCAAGGCCGGTTCGGCCCGCGCAATTCCGGTCGAGAACGGACGCCCGGGCATCACGCGATCGCCCTATTCGGCAGGATGGCCCCCCGGCTCGCCAACATGCGCCCGCGTGTCGTCGCCCGGGCGGTAGGTCAGGAAACGTTCGCGCAGCCAGGGCCCGATCTTCTTCTCGAAACCGTCGGCGAGGCTGAAGCCCGCAGGGATCAGCACCAATGTGAGCACGGTCGAGAGCAGCAACCCGCCGATCACCACCGTCCCCATCGGCGCGCGCCAGGCACCGTCGCCCGAGAGCGAGACGGCGGTCGGCACCATGCCCGCGGTCATGGCCACGGTGGTCATCACGATCGGCTGGGCACGCTTGTGCCCGGCATCGATGATCGCTTCGAGCTTGGGCACGCCCCGCTGCATCTCCTCGATGGCGAAATCGATCAGCAGGATCGAGTTCTTGGCGACGATGCCGAGCAGCATCAGCATGCCGATATAGACCGGCATCGAGATCGGCTGGCCGATGATCATCAGCGCCAGCAGGCCCCCCAGCGGCGCCAGCAGCAGCGAGGTCATGTTGACCAGCGGCGAAACGAAGCGGTGGTACAGCAGCACCAGCACCGCGAAGACCAGAAGAATGCCGCTTATCACCGCGATGGAGAAGCTTTCGATCATCTCCATCTGAAACTTGTCTTCGCCCACGGGTTCGTTCGACACCCCCTGCGGCAGATCGGTCATGATCGGCAGGGCCCTGATCTGCTCCATCACCGGACCCTTGATCACCCCTTCGCCGAGGTCGGCGCTGACGTAGACCCGGCGCGACTGATTGTAGCGCTGGATCTGGGTAGGCCCGGCACCGAAACTGATTTCGGCGACGCGCTGCAGCGGCACCGATCCGCCGGTCGCGGTCGGCACGGGCAAGTTCTCGATCGTCGAAAGATCTCGCCGGGATTCGCGCGGCAGGATCACCCGGATCGGGATCTGACGATCGGACAGCGAGAACTTCGCGGCGTTCTGGTCGATCTCGCCGAGCGTGGCGATGCGGATCGCGCTGCTCAGCGCCGAGGTGGTGACACCGAGCTGCGCCGCGAGATCCTCGCGCGGGGTGATGATCAGTTCGGGGCGCTGGAGATCGGCTTCGATGCGCGGAGCCACGACCCCCTCGATCCCCTGCATCTGATCGACCAGAGTCCGCGCCGCGAGGTCGAGCTGTTCGGGATCGCTGCCGGAGAGCATGATCGAGATCGGTCGCCCCCCGGGCCCCCCGCCCTGCGAAGAGACCGTGACCCGGGCGTCCGGCACCTGGCTCAGCCGCGGGGCGAGCCGGCGCTCGAATTCGATCGTCTTGGCCTCGCGCTCCTCGGCCGGGACCAGAGCGATGTAGAGCGTGGCATTGCCCTCGCGGATACCCATCGAAATACGCTCGACCTCGGGCTCGTCCTCGATCAGCGAGGCGACCTGGAGCGCGACCTCCTGCGTGCGTTCGATCGTGGTTCCGGGAACCTGCTCGATGCGGATGACGCTGGTGTCCTGGTTGACGTCGGGCTGGAACTGCTGGGGCAGACCGGCGAGCAGCGCGAAGGTCATGATCAGCGCGTAGACGCCGAAGCCGAAGGCGTAGAAGCGGTGGTCGCGCATTCGGGCACCGATCCGTTGCCCGAGATTGCCGAGATAGGCGCCGATCTCTCCGAGGAGGGAAAGCAGCTTGAAGGCAAGGAAACCGACGGCGAGCGCGATAATTGCGGCGACCAGGGGGACGATGAGGGCGGTGACGAGGATCGGCAGGCCGAAGCCCATGGCCAACTGGAAAAGCCGCACCGCGGCGAAGACGAAAACCCCGACCAGCGCCAGAATCAACAGGAAGCCGATCAGCCGGTGATACCACCGCTTCTCGAATCCGAGCGGCTGGATCCGGTCCAGCATTCTCTGCGATGCGCCGGAATAGAGCGTCCAGCGCAGGATTCGCATGTAGAAATCCATCGCCCGGCCTTCGCCATGCGCCGCCTGGCCATGCGCCTTGAGGAAATAGGCGGCGATCATCGGAGTGATCATCCGCGCGACGAGCAGGCTCATCAGCACGGCGACGACCACGGTGAGGCCGAAGGGCTTGAAGAACTGCCCCGGAATGCCCGGCATCAGTCCGACCGGCAGGAACACGGCAACGATCGAGAAGGTGGTGGCGACGACCGCAAGGCCGATCTCGTCGGCGGCGTCGATAGATGCCTGGTAGGCGGTCTTGCCCATGCGCATGTGGCGCACGATGTTCTCGATCTCGACGATCGCATCGTCGACCAGCACGCCCGCCACCAGGCTGAGGGCGAGCAGCGACAGGAAGTTCAGGTCGAAGCCGAGCAGGTCCATGAACCAGAAGGTCGGGATCGCGGAAAGGGGAATGGCGATCGCGCTGATCAGCGTTGCCCGCCAGTCTCGCAGGAAGAAGAACACCACCACGATAGCCAGGATCGCGCCTTCGATCAGCGCGGCGATGGAACTCTCGTACTGGCCCTTGGCGTAAGGTACGGGGGTGAACAGTTCGTAGATCTCGATGCCGGGGTGATCGGCCTGGATCGCCTCGATCTCCTCCTGCATCGCCTCGTAGACTTCGACGTCGGATTCGCCTCGGGCACGCGTGGGGGCGAAACTCACCGTCTGTTGCCCGTTGAGGCGCGAAATGCTGCTCTGTTCGGAATAGCCGTCGCTCACCGTGGCGACGTCGGTCAGCCGGATCGTCCGACCCCCGCCGAGCGGAATGCGGGTCTGGGACAGGTCGTAGGCGCTGTCGGCATTGCCGAGCACGCGGACCGACTGACGCGATCCGGCAATCTCGGCCTGGCCGCCAGCCGCGTCGACATTGATCTGCCGCAGCACGTTGTTGATGTCCCGAGCCGTCACCCCGAGCGACTGCATGCGTGCAGGATCGACGATGACCCGGATTTCCCGATCGACCCCGCCGCTGCGCGACACCGAGGCCATGCCCGGCACGGCCAGCAAGCGGCGCGCGATCGTGTCGTCGATGAACCAGCTGAGCTCCTCCATCGTCATGTCGTCGGCCTGCACGGCGTAGAATCCGAGCATGCCGGCACCGCCGGGCCCGCCGCTCATCTCGTTCTTGGTCACCCGGGGCTCGAGAATACCCTCGGGCAAGTCGCCGCGGATCTGGTCGACGGCGTTCTTGACGCGGTTGGTCGCCTCGTCCGGATCGGTACCGATGCTGAATTCCACGACGGTGTTGCTGCTGCCCTCGCGCGCGGTCGAGGTGATCGTCTCGACCCCGTTGAGCGAACGGACCGCCGATTCGACCTTCTGGGTGATCTGGGTCTCGATCTCGGTCGGCGCGGCGCCGGGCTGCGAAATCGCGACGGTGGTCGAAGGAAATTCGACTTCGGGAAAGTTGATGACCGGCAGCCGCATGAACGACACGATGCCGGCGATCGTCAGTCCGATGAACAGGACGATCGCGATGATCGGGTTGCGGGTCGACCAGGCGGATATGTTGCGCAGGTTCATGCCGATTCCTGCGCCTACTGCCTGACCGGATTGACTTTGTCGCCGGGGTTGAGGAACCCGCCTGCGCGCAGAACCACCCGCTCGTCGCCACGCAGTCCGCTGGCGACCACGATCCCTCGCTCGGTGACGCGGCCGGTCTCGATTCGCCGCAGTTCGACCACGCCGTCGGTCCCGACGATGTAGACGTAGCTGCCTTCGTCGTCGGACTGGATAGCGCTTTCCGGGAGGACCGGAGCGACCACGGTGCCGCTGCGGATCACCGAGGACGCGAAGCCGCCCGGGCGCAGTTCGGGCGCATAGGACATGGCGATCCGGACGGTGCCCTGCCGGTCCTCCGGATCGATCGTCGGGGCGACCTGCCATACTCGCCCGGTGAAGGTCTGGCCGCCGCCGACGGGAGTGACCTCGGCGGCCTCGCCCACCGAAATGGCTGCGAGTTCGGTCTCGCCGACATCCGCCCGCAGTTCCATCTCGCCGCCACGGGCGATCAGAAACAGCGTGCCCGAGCCGGCACCGATCGTCTGGCCGGGCTCGACATTGCGCTCGAGCACCAGACCGGCGGCGGGCGCGAGAATGTCGAGCCGGGCGTTGCGCTCACGCAGCTCGCCGAGCTGTGCCTGCGCCACCCGGACGCGGGCCACGGCGGCATCGCGCGTGGCCGTGAGACGATCGACATCGGCCGTGCTGACGAAGCCGCGCTCGACCAGCTGCAACGCCCGGTCGAGATTGGACTGGGCGAGGTTGGCATCGGCCTGGGCGACCTGGATCTGGGCCGCCGCGCTTTGCGCCTGCTGGTTCTGGACCGAACGATCGACGCTGGCCAGCACCTGACCGGCCCGGACCCAGTCGCCGGCGTCGACCGGAACCGAAACCACGCGCCCGCCTTCGCCGACCACCCCGACGGGCATGGCCCGGCGTGCCGCCAGCGTGCCGGTGGCGTTGATCTCGCCCTCGACCGTGGTCTGCCCGGGAACGATCACGGTCACGACGGGTAGCTGGGACTCGCGGTCCGCAGCCGGCGCGGCATCGGACGACATCAAGCGCCAGGCGAGGACGGCCGTCGCAATGATCGCCAGGATGACGCCGATCCAGATCCAGCGATTGGTCCGACGATCGCGCGGGGGATCGATCACGACCTCCTCTTCGGCGGTCGTGAACCCTTCGGCGCTCTCGCTCGTGACCCTGGTTTCGTAATTCATCACGTCTCGCAATTCAGACTTGCGGTGTGTTATAGCAGTAAATCAGTCGGTGCAAGTCCGTTGGCAGCGTGCTTAGACTCGCCGCGCCCAAGGAGCAATCGCGGGCTCGACACGGTGCCGACAGGGCCCGTCCAACGGCGAGGATGCCGTCGTCCCGGAAATTCGCTCCAAACACGACGAAGGGCGGCGCGCCATCCAGCGCGCCGCCCGCTCGGTGATTTCGCCTGCGCCCCCTTAGAAGGCGCCGGAAGTTACCTGACCCGGCCGCGCTGGACCAGATTGACGATGGCGAGCAGGATGATCGCGCCCAGGATGGCGATCACGAAAGCGCCGAGATCGAAGGTCTGGATGCTGCCGCCGAAGCCGAGCAGCGGAGCCAGCACGGCATTGCCGATCAGCGCACCGATGATGCCGACGACGATATTCCAGAAAATGCCCATCGAGGCATTGCGGTTCATGACGATGGAAGCCAGCCATCCGGCCACGCCCCCGACGATAATCGCGATAATCCAACCCATAGAATTCCTCCTGTTTGGGGTCCTTCTTTCGGGACCGGCATCGGAGCGGGACGCGCGCCCATGCCCGTCCCGTCCGGTGATGCAACGGATCGAGGGAGACATGCGTTCCCGGGTTGCCGGCGCGAATGCAAAAAGCGCGCCTCCTGCGAGACGCGCCTTGCTTCAACATCCGTTCCCGACCTGGGAAAGTGTGTCAGTATTTCAACTGCCGCTCGTAGAGATCGCGATAGTGCTGGATACGCGTGACGCGCAGGCCCTGCATGCCCGAACGGTCCACCGCCCGCTGCCAGGAAGCGAATTCCTCGAGAGTCAGGCTGTAGCGCTCCAGCACCTCGTCGATCGTCAGCAGGCCGCCGTTGACCGCCGCCACGACCTCGGCTTTGCGCCGGACGACCCAGCGCTTGGTATTGGGCGAAGGCAGGTCGGCGAGCGACAGGGGCTCGCCGAGCGGGCCGATCACCTGGGCCGGACGGATGTCTTGGTTTTCGATCATATGTTCTCTCGGTCGCCGTCAGCCGCATCGTCGTCGGCATTCGCGACATCTAGCCGGGCGAATTTGCCGCGGCTTAAAACATCTTGGTTAAAGGAGCCTTTACCCTCTTCGCCGGTCTCGCGGCGGAAGCCCGCGAAGCTCGCAACGCGCTCGCCCGCACCCAATCCGGCCTCCTCGCGAAGATCCCGAGTCGCGGCGAGCCGAGCCATGAGATCGGTCCAACGCAATTGCCGCAAAACCGGCGAGTCGCCGGTTTCGGGATAGTCGATGCCCTTGATCTGCCCCTCGAACATGAGGGCCGGTCTAGCGCGGCGTGGTAAACACTCCGTGAAACATGGGCTGTGGATATCTGGCATATTCGGGATCGAGCGTGTATGGGCGTGTCCATGCCCGCAACCGCCGCACCTCTCGCGCTTCCGGGCGCCGCGCAAGCCGCTGCGCTGTTCGACCTGCCGCGCCCGGCAGAGGACTGCCGGATCGTGGTGGCGATGTCGGGCGGAGTCGACAGCTCGGTGGTGGCCGCGCTGGCCAAGGCGAGCGGCGCCGAAGTGATCGGCATCACCCTCCAGCTTTACGATTACGGCGCGGCCACGGGGCGCAAGGGGGCCTGCTGCGCCGGAGACGACATCTCCGATGCGCGCGCGGTCGCCGACCGGCTGGGCTTCGCGCATTACGTCCACGACCACGAAAGCGCGTTTCGCGAGGACGTGGTCGAGACCTTCGCCGACGAGTATCTCGCCGGGCGGACGCCGGTGCCCTGCATCCGCTGCAACATGGGCCCCAAGTTCACCGATCTTTTCGCGATGGCGCGCGAGCTCGGCGCGGATTGCCTCGCCACCGGACATTATGTGCGCAGAGTGATGGGCCCCGCCGGACCCGAGCTTCACCGGGCGCTCGATCCGGCGCGCGACCAGTCCTATTTCCTCTACGCCACCACCGAGGCGCAGCTCGATTTCCTGCGCTTCCCGCTGGGCGGTCTGCCCAAGCGCCAGGTGCGCGAGCTGGCCGAGGCCGCGGGTCTGCGAAACGCCGCCAAGCCCGACAGCCAGGACATCTGCTTCGTCCCCGATGGCGATTATGCCGGCATCGTGCGCAAGCTGCGTCCCGAGGGCGGCAAGCCGGGCGCGATCGTCCATGCCGAGACGGGCGAGACGCTGGGCGAACACAAGGGTGTCATACACTACACAGTCGGCCAGCGCCGCGGGCTCGAGATCGGCGGGCAGGCGGAACCGCTCTACGTCGTCGGCATCGACGCGGCGGCGCGCGAATTGACGGTCGGGCCCAAGCGCATGCTGGCTGTCGCCGAAGCCCGCGTCATCGAGACCAACCGGATCGGCCCCCTGCCCGACCAGCCGCTGACCGCCAAGGTCCGCAGCCTCGCCAAACCTGTTCCTGTCACGCTGCAAGGGCCCCCGGGCGGAGGCGAAACCGTCACGATCCGTTTCGCCACACCCGAATTCGGCGTCGCCCCCGGCCAGGCGGCGGTGCTCTATGCCGGCGAAAGAGTGGTCGGCGGCGGCTGGATCGACGGAACGGCCCCGGCGACGGACCGATCTTCACGTATCGGCGGTCGAGCGCCTCAGCCCTCCCATTCCTCCAGCACGCAGCCGTAGCCTTCGCGGTAGCTGGCGGTGGCCGAGGCGATGCCGTAGGCGCTGGCGGTGACGCTGCGGAACTGCGGATCGTCGCTCAGCCGGATGATCTCCATCCCCGCCAGCCGGTCCTTCTCGCAATCCTCCATCGAGCGCCCGCCGACGTAGCGGCAGGAACAGGCGACCCGTGCCATATAGGCGGTCCCGGCCGTGGCATCGTCGCGCAGGCCCCCGCCCCAGCGCCACCAGGCGAGCGCCGCCAGCGCTGCGACGACGATCACGATCAGCACCCAGCGCCGGGCGCGTGTTCCCGATTTCCGCGTTGCCAAGATGCGAGCCCCCATGCGAGATGCCGCGCATGATCGCCCGGCCCCGCCCCCTTATCGCCACTCTCGCCCTTCTCACAACCCTCGGCACCACGACCCTGGCCGGCTGCGGCGAGGCGCCCGCCGACGAACCGCCGCCGCTTTCGGACGAGGCTCTGGCGGCGATCGGCGAGAGCCCGGGCGCGCCGCGCCGGGCGCTGGCGCGCGAGATCGACGACCTGTTCACCCGCGACGGGCTCGGCGAGACACGGGCCGTGGTGCTGATGCACGGCGGCGAGGTCGTGGCCGAGCGCTACGCTCCGGGTTACGATGCCAGCACCCGCTTCGTCAGCTGGTCGATGGCCAAGACGGTGACCGCGGTGTTGATCGGCCTGCTGGTTTCCGACGGACGCCTGCGGCTCGACCAGCCGGCCCCGGTGCCGCAGTGGCAGCGCCCCGGCGATCCCCGCTCCGCAATCACGCTGCGCCACCTGCTGCAGATGCGCTCGGGCCTCGACCACACCGAGGCCGGACCCGATCCGCGCACCAGCAGCGAGGTGCAGATGCTGTTCCTCGACGGGCGCGACGACATGGCGGGCTGGGCCGAGGAACAGCCGCTCGAAGCCGAGCCGGGCGAGCGGTTCGAGTACTCGTCCAACACCACGGTGATCCTCGCCGACATCGCCGCGCGGGCCCTGACCGACAGCAGCGATCCCGAGGCGCGGCGCAAGGCGGTGAGCGACTATCTTCAGGCACGGCTGTTCGCGCCGCTCGGCATGGGTTCGGTCGTGCCCGAGTTCGACCGGGCGGGCACGCTGATCGGCGGCAGCCTGATCCACGCGACGGCGCGCGACTGGGCGAGGTTCGGCGACTTCCTTCGCAACAAGGGCTCCTATCGCGGCGAGCAGATCCTGCCCCGCGCCTGGGTCGAGGCGATGGTCACGCCGAGCCCGCGCAGCCCGCAGTACGGGCTCCAGACCTGGCTCAACCGCGAGACGGGAGAGGAGCAACATCCGCTGTTTCCTTCGCGGGCGCCGGAGACGCTGTTCGCGCTGATCGGCCACATGGGACAATATGTGCTGGTCTCGCCCGAACAGCGGCTGACGCTGGTGCGGCTGGGCCATTCCGACGCCCCGCAGCGCGAGGCGATGCTGGACCAAGCCGCCGACGTGATCGAGCTCTACCCGGCCGCGGGCGGCTAGTCCGGCAGCAGGAACACCCCCTCGACCACCGTCACGCATTGCCCGGCCAGCCAGACGCGATCCCCGTCCATGCGGCAGGTGGCATCCCCGCCCCGCGCGCTCGCCTGATGCGCAGTGAAGCGCTCGCGCCCCAGCCTCTCGCTCCAGAACGGCGTCAGGCAGGCGTGGGCGGAACCGGTGAAGCTGTCCTCGTCGACCCCGCCGCCGGGTACGAAGACGCGGCTGAGGACATCGGTGCGATCGCCCGGCGCGGTGCAGATGAACTGGTCGTTCCCCAGCGCCTTCAGCCCGCGAAGGTCGGGGTCGAGCGCGCGAACCCGATCCGCGCTGTCGAACAGGTAGATGCCGTAGCCATCGGGGTTGAGCCGGACCTCGCGCGGTTCGGCGCCCAGCAGCGCCACCGCTTCGGGCCATTCGCCTGGCTCGGTCCGGATCGCGGGCAGGGCGAGTTCGTAGCCCCCTTGCGCTCGCCGCACTTCGAGAATGCCGGCCTGCCTGGTGCGGAAGGTCACCACGTGGGCATCGGGCAGGTGATCGGCATGGGTCAGCAGCAGGTGACCGCTCGCCAGCGTGGCGTGGCCGCACAGCCGGACCTCCTCGGTCGGGGTGAACCAGCGTAGTTCGTAGTCCGCCTCCCCGCTCGAATCGCGGACGACGAAGGCGGTTTCGGCGAAGTTGTTCTCTTCCGCGATCGCCTGGAGCACCGCGTCGGGTAGCCATTCCCGGAGCGGCATGACCGCAGCCTGATTGCCCGCGAAGGGGCGGTCGGCGAAGGCATCGACATGGACATAGGGCAGGCGCATCAGCTCTTGTTCTCCAGCTTGGCGAACTCGTCTTCCTCGACCAGCGGATTGTCGGGTTCGTCGACATGGCCGGCGGGATCGATGTGGATCAGCACCTCGGTATCGGGGAACTGGCGGCACAGATCATCTTCCACCCGGTGGACGATGGCCATCGCCTCCTCGACGCTCATCTCGCCGGGCAGATCGACGTGGAACTGGACGAAATCCTGAGTCCCGCTGCTGCGGGTGCGCAGATCGTGGAGGTTGCTGAGCTCGGTATGGCGCGCGACCGCGGCGACGAAGGCCAGCCGCTTCTCGTCGGACCATTCGCGGTCGAGCAACTGGTCGATCGCCTCGCCCACCGCCAGCCACGCCCCGCGCAGCAGCCAGCCGGCGATGGCGAGGCCGAACAGCGGATCGGCGAGCCCGAAACCGAGATACTGGTCGAGCGCGAGCGCAGCGATCACGGCGAGGTTGAGCAGCAGGTCGGACTGGTAGTGGACGTGATCGGCCCCGATCGCCACCGATCCCGTACGGCGAATCACGAATCGCTGCCAGGCGAGCAGTGCGAAAGTCAGCAGGATCGCGACCAGCGAGACGGCGATGCCCGTTTCCGCAGCCTGGGTCTCCTGCCCCGCGATCAGCGTCGCTATGGCGCGAAAGGCGATCGCCGAGGCCGAGATCGCGATCAGGATGACCTGGAAGATCGCCGCCAGCGCCTCGGCCTTGCCGTGTCCGAAGCGGTGTTCGCGGTCGGCCGGCTGGGCGGCGATCCAGACGCCGGTCAGCGTCGCCAGGCTGGCCACGAGATCGAGCGCCGAATCGGCGAGACTGCCGAGCATGGCGGTCGAGCCGGTCCGCCAGCTCGCCCACAGCTTGAGCGCGACCAGCACCACCGCGACCGCGATCGAGGCGAGCGCCGCGCTGCGCGCGAGAAAGGCGCGATCCGTGCTCACGGGTAGAGCAGCGTGTCCGCCCAGCCGCCGCCTTCCCGCACGAACAGGCGGCGATCGTGCAGCCGGTTGGGGCGGTCGAGCCAGAACTCGATCCGCGAGGGCATCAGGCGGAAGCCGGTCCAGTGCGGCGGGCGCGGCACCTCGCCGTGGTCGCGATGCCGCGCTTCGATTGCGGCAACCCGGTCGAGATAGACCTGACGGTCCGGCAGCGGGCGCGACTGGTCGGAGGCCGCCGAGCCGACCTGGCTGACGAAGGCGCGGGAGTGGAAATAGGCATCCGCGTCGGCCCCGCTCACTTCCTCCAACGGCCCTTCGATACGGATCTGGCGGCGCAGGCTCTTCCAGTGGAACAGCAGCGCGGCCTGCGGATTGGCGGCGATTTCCGTGCCCTTGCGGCTTTCGGCGTTGGTGTAGAAGGTGAAGCCTTCGGGCCCGTGATCCTTAAGCAGGACCATGCGCACCGAGGGAGCACCGTCCGGGGTCGCGGTCGCCAGCGCCATCGCGTTGGCATCGTTGGGTTCGCTCTCGCGCGCCTCGGCGAACCAGGCGTCGAACAGGGCGATGGGATCGCTCGCAGGAATGACGCTCTGTTCAGCCTTCATCGCGCGATCCTGAACAAGTGTTACAGGTGTTACACGGTCCGGAAGCAAAATCTTCGACCCGTGCGGCCATTCGCCCGGGTGCGGGAGCGAGGCGGCGGGGAAGGGGTATGCGTAGGCTGGACATGGTGAAGGCCCTACCGCCCCGAACCGGCGTAGGAAAGCGCCGCTTGCCCTCGCCAGCCGCAGGACCTAGCTAATCTGCGCAATGGCCGATCCCTATTCCACCCTCGGCGTGAGCCGCACCGCGTCCGAGAAGGATATCAAGAGCGCCTATCGCAAGCTCGCCAAGGAGCTGCATCCCGACCGCAACAAGGACAATCCGCAGGCGGCGGAGAAATTCAGCCAAGTCACGAACGCCTACGACCTGTTGTCCGACAAGGACAAGCGCGCCCGTTTCGACCGCGGCGAGATCGATGCCGAGGGCAATCCGGCGAATCCCTTCGCCGGCCAGGGACCGTTCGGGGGCGGCGGTTTCGGCGGCGGCCGTGGGGGCGGCGGGTTCGGCGGCGGAGGCGGTCCGCGCGATTTCCGCCCCGAGGACTTCCGCGGCTTCGGCGGCGCGGAGGAGGTCGATCTCGGCGACATCTTCGAGGGCCTGTTCGGCGGAGCCGGCGGTCGCGCCCGGCAGCCCGGGGGCAGCCCCTTCGGCGGGGCCGGCCAGCGGCGCGCACCGCCGCGCAAGGGGGCCGACATCGGCTACCGCCTGCGCGTGCCCTTCACCGATGCGGCGACGCGGCGCGACCAGCGCATCACCCTGGCCGATGGCAAGACCATCGATCTAAAGCTCCCCGCCGGGCTCGAGAACGGCACCCAGATGCGGCTCAAGGGCAAGGGCGAGGCCGGCGCGGGCGGTGCCGGCGACGGCATCGTCACCATCGAGATCGAACCGCACAGGCTCTACCGCCGCGAGGGCGACGACGTGCGCTTCGACCTGCCGATCACGCTCGACGAGGCGGTGCGCGGCGGCAAGGTGCGGGTCCCCACGGTCGATGGCGCGGTGATGATGACGATCAAGCCCGGTACCCACGGGGGCAGCACGCTGCGGCTCAAGGGCAAGGGCTTTTCCAGGAAGGACGGCAGCCGCGGCGACCAGTTGGTGACGCTGGAAATCCAGCTCCCCGCCGATCTGACGGAACTCGCCGAGCGGCTCGAGGGTTGGCAGGACGACAGCGATCCCAGGGCGAAGCTCGGAGTGTAATGCCTTTTGTCTGACCAGGATCTGCCGCAGGCCGAGGAACGCGAGATCGAATCGCTCTCCCCGGAATCGCGCCGGCAGATGTCCTTGCGGGGACGGGTGGAACGAAGGGTCGGACCCGGCACCAAGGCCTTCGAGGTGATGAAGCGCACCGCCGTCGGCACCTTCAACGACGGCTTCATCCATGCCGGCAACCTCGCCTATCTGGCGATGTTCTCGATCTTCCCCTTCTTCATCCTCGGCGCCGCGATCTTCTCGCTGATCGGCGAGGAAAGCGACCGCGCGGCGACGATCAACGCCATCCTCTTCGCCATGCCCCCGGTGGTCGGCAACGTCATCGAGCCGGTCGCGCGCGACGTGATCGAGGCGCGTTCGGGATGGCTGCTGTGGGGCGGGGCCGCGGTCGCGCTGTGGACCGTGGGCAGCCTGATCGAGACGATCCGCGACATCCTGCGCCGTGCCTACGGCACCAAAATGACCCACGCCTTCTGGCAGTACCGGCTGCTGTCGGCCGGGGTTATCCTGTCCGCGGTGCTGCTGCTGCTGCTGTCGCTGCTGGCGCAGCTCGTGATCGGCACCGCGCAGCAGGTGATCGACGCCTATTTCCCCGATCTGGTCGACAGCATCACCGCGCTGCGCCTGTCGCGCGTGGTCCCGGCGCTGGGGCTGTTCGGCTCGCTATACCTGCTGTTCTACACGCTGACGCCCTCGCATTACCGCGCCAAGCGCTATCCCAAATGGCCCGGCGTGCTCTTCACGACGCTGTGGTGGATCGGCGTCACCAGCCTGCTGCCGATCGTGCTGCGCAGCTTCTTCAGCTACAATCTGACCTACGGCAGCCTGGCGGGGATCATGATCGCGCTGTTCTTCTTCTGGCTCGTCGGGCTCGGCGTGGTTATAGGCGCCGAACTCAACGCCGCGATGGCCGAAACGCCCGAGGAGGAGATGAACACTCTCGGACAGGCCGACGACCGGCGGCGCGCCGCCGCGGCGCACGAACGCGAAATACAGGAGGGTGCGGAATGACCGGATTGATGGCCGGAAAACGCGGGCTGGTGATGGGCCTCGCGAACGACAAGTCGCTGGCCTGGGGCATCGCCCGCAAATTGGCCGCCGAGGGCGCGGAGCTGGCTTTCTCCTATCAGGGCGAGGCGCTGGGCAAGCGCGTCAAGCCGCTCGCCGAACAGCTCGGCAGCGACTTCACCTTCGAATGCGACGTGTCCGACATGGACGCGCTCGACACGGCCTTCGCGACGCTGAAGAAACGCTGGGACACGATCGATTTCGTCGTCCACGCGATCGGCTTTTCGGACAAGAGCGAGTTGCGCGGCAAATATGTCGACACCAGCCTCGACAATTTCCTGATGACCATGAACATTTCCGCCTACAGCCTCGTCGCGGTGACCAAGCGCGCGGCCGAGATGATGCCGCCGCTCCGGGAGGACGGAACCGGCGGGGGGTCGATCCTGACGCTGACCTATTACGGCGCGGAAAAGGTGATCCCGCACTACAACGTCATGGGCGTTGCCAAGGCGGCGCTGGAGACCAGCGTCCAATATCTCGCCAACGACCTCGGTCCCGCCGGCATCCGCGTCAATGCGATCAGCGCCGGCCCGATCAAGACGCTGGCAGCGAGCGGCATCGGCGATTTCCGCTACATCCTTAAATGGAACGAGTTCAACGCGCCGCTGCGCCGCAACGTCACAATCGAGGATGTCGGCGGCTCGGGGCTCTACTTTCTATCGGACCTCTCGTCCGGCGTCACCGGCGAGGTGCACCATGTCGACGCCGGCTACCATGTGGTCGGAATGAAGCAGGAAGACGCACCCGACATCTCGACGGTCTGACGAGCGTCGATGACGACTCCTGCGAGAGTCGGTTGGTCCAGTGGCGCGATCCGGCACGCTGACCTGAGCAACCGCGGACCTCGTTGCGACGAGAACGTCAGCCGGCCAGCAATTCGATAATCCGAACGGCGGCATGACCGTCTCCGAACGGATTGTGCGCGTGCCCCATCTGATCATACGCGGCGTGATCGTCGAGCAGCCGGGAGACTTCCTCGACAATCCTGTCGGGATCGGTGCCCACCAATTTGGCCGTGCCCGCTGCGACGCCCTCGGGCCGTTCGGTCGTCTCGCGCATCACCAGCACCGGTTTGCCCAGGGCCGGAGCTTCTTCCTGCACGCCGCCGCTGTCGCTCAGCATCAGGTGGCTGATCGCCAGGAGCCTTGCGAAATGCGGATAGTCCAGGGGCTCGATCAGGGCGACGTTGTCGAAACCGGCGAGCTCCGCGTGCATCAGTTCGCGCACGTTGGGGTTCAGGTGGACGGGAAAGACGATCGCGACATCGTCTCGTGCGGCAATTCGCTTCACCGCTTCCGCGATGCCGCGCATACCCTCCCCGAAATTCTCGCGGCGGTGAGTTGTCATGCCGATGATCCGCTTTCCGGCAAAACGCGTTTCCAGCTCGGCCAATCCCGACGCAAGCGAGGGATCGTGCTCGATCCTGGCCGTGACCCACTGCAAGGCGTCGATCACCGTGTTGCCGGTGACGTGCACCGTCTCGGCATCGACGTTCTCCGCCAGAAGAGCATTCGCCGCGGTCTGTGTCGGGGCGCAATGAAGCGCGGCGAACGTGCCGACCACCTTGCGATTGACCTCCTCCGGCCAGGGATGGTGGATATCTCCCGAACGCAGCCCCGCCTCGACATGGCAGACGGGGATCTGGCGATAGTAGGCAGCCAGCGCACCCGCCATCACCGTGGTGGTGTCGCCCTGCACCACGACCCAGTCGGGCTTCTCCTTGTCGAGAACTTCGCCGATTCCGGTCAGGGCACGCGCGGTGAGTGCATCGAGCGACTGCCCGGGGGTCATCAGGTCGAGATCGTGATCGGGGACGATATCCGCGATGGCGAGAACCTGATCGAGCATTGCCCGATGCTGCGCCGACACGCAGACCCGCGAAACGAACCTGTCGTCGGCCCGGAGAGCGTGAACGAGCGGGAACAGCTTGATCGCTTCGGGCCGGGTTCCGAACACCGTGAGAATTTTTTGCCGCGCAGCCATCCTGCGCAGCTCTACCCGAAGCTCGCCGCCACGCAACGGCAAGCGACGAGCGTGGCTTCACTGCGGCGGGGGAAGATCGTCCTCCGTCGCCTCGTCGCCGACCGGTGCCTCGCGCTCGGCCTCGAGCCGTTCCATATATTCGCGCTCGATCTGTTCCACGCGTGCCTGTTCCGCGGCGGCGTCGGCGTCGATCGTGGAGAGGCGCTCCTCGCGCGCGGCGGCGATCAGTTCGCCGAAGCGTACGTCCGTGCCCTCCTCGCGATCGGCGTAGGCGGCATCGATCATTTCCTGCGTGCAGCCGGTAATACCGCCGATGCCCACCGGAGAGCAGGACAGCGTGCCGAAATCACCGACCATCTCGAGCCGCTCGACCCGCTCGGCCCAGGCCTGGTTCTGCGGACTATCGCTGAAGCGCAGGTTCTCGGGAATGCGAAAGCGCTCGTTCTCCGCCTTGCGAGCGCAGACCACGATCTCGGCGTCCGAACTGACCGGGCATGCGTCCTCGCCATAGACGATGACCATGTTGACGCGCTCGCCGGCCTCGTCCTGCGCCAGCGCAGGGGTTGCGGCCATACCGGCGGCGAGAAGAAAGGGGATCAGTCGAGCGGTCATGGCGGTATCCTGGCGTTTTCTGCGACGCGACAACGCGCCTTTCCTGTTTAACCGACGATGAAGCCAAGCCGTTCCAGCTCGGGAGCGAACCTTCTAGACACGTTCCGACAGCCGGATCGCGGCGCGACATCCAAGGCGGATCAGGCCGGATAGCACCGGATAGGCGGGCGCGCGCTCGGCCCCGGCGGCCAGGGCGGCATCGCGGTGCTCACGCTCGTCCTCGCGAAACTCCTCGATCATTCCGGCGAGCTCGGGATCGTCCCCGGCTTCGGCCAGCTCGTCGAGCTGCTGCGAATAATGGCGATCGATCTCTTCCTCGACCGCGGCGGTGCAGGCCATTGCCGCTTCCGGCCCGATCAGCGCGGTGCCGGCGCCGAGCGCGAAGCCGGCCACATTCCAGAAAGGTTGCAGCGCCGTCGGGCGCACGCCGCGGCGCGCCATCAGCGCATCGAACTTCGCCCGGTGCCCGGCCTCCTGCTCGGCCATGCCGGCGATCTCGGCCGAATGCGGTCCGCGATCGCCCATCACCGCCAGCTGGCCGGCGTAGATTCGCGTGGCGCCGAACTCGCCCGCCTGGTCGACGCGGATCATGCGGTGAATGTCAGGCTTGTGCATGGGGCTTCCGGAACAACAGAAAGAGGATGGCAAGGGCGCTAACGGTCGAGACGAGGAAATTCCACCCCGCTAGGCTGATGCCGAGAAGCGACCACGGCGCCTCGTCGCAGCGGATCATCGGCGCGTTCATGATCGAATCGAGCGCGCTTTCGCCCACCCCCACCGGTGTCGTCGCGCAATTGGTGATGCCTTCCCACCAGCCGTATTCGACGCCCGCGTGAAACCCGCCGATCGCCCCCGATACGAGCATGGCGACGGCGGCGAGCACCAACCACAGCCGCCTGGCAGGCGCCAGCCAGGACAGGAGCGCGAAGCCGACAGCGGCGAAATGCGGGTAGCGCTGCCACCAGCACATCTCGCACGGGTAGAGCCCGAAGGCGTATTGCGAGAGATAGGCGCCGCCCAGCAGCAGCGCCGGCACGGCAAGTGCCAGCATCTGCGCGAGCCGGAACGAGGGTTTTGGGGCCATTCGCGGGAGCCGGACCTATCTGTTGCGAGCGACCGCTCGCGTCCCGGTCCGGCGGAGGGTCTCGGCCGCATAATGCAGCTGGAAATCCTCGATCCCCTGTTCCTTCAGTTCCGCGGCGGTCAGCTTGAAGCGCGGATCCTCGAGGCGATCGCGCTCCAGAGCGGATTCCTCCAGTCCGATCTCGTTGACCAGATGGCCGCGCAGATCGGATTCGCGCATGATGAACTTGGCGCGCTTGGCGAGATCGGGATCGGAGAGCTGCGGCACGGCGATGTCGGGCTTGATGCCCCCTTCCTGCACCGAATGGCCGGACGGAGTGTAGTACCGCGCCGTGGTCAGCTTGAGCGCGGCGTCGCGGCCGAGCGGCAGCAGCGACTGGACGCTGCCCTTGCCGAAGCTGCGCTCGCCCATGACGACCGCACGGCGGTGGTCCTGGAGCGCGCCGGCGACGATTTCCGAAGCAGAGGCCGAACCGGCATCGATCAGCACGATGATCGGCAGATCCTCGGCGATATCGCCGCGGAACACGGTCTCGGCGTCATACGAGATGTTCTCGCCCCGCGCGCGGCCGCGCTGGGAGACGATCTGTCCGTCGGACAGGAACAGGTCGGACAGCGCCACCGCCTCGTCGAGCGAGCCGCCGGGGTTCGAACGCAGATCGAGCACCAGACCGCTCAGCCGTCCGCTCGCCTCGCTCCGCAAGGCCTCCCAGGAAGCGAAGACGTCGGCCCCGACATCGCGCGAGAATTCGTTGATCATGATGTGGCCGATATTGCCGTCGAGCAATTCGTGGGTGACCGGTTCGAGCTCGATCACGCCGCGCGTCACGCTGACGTCGAACGGCTCATCGCGGCCCGGGCGGAAGATGGTCAGCCGGATCGCCGTCCCCGCCTCGCCCCGCATCTGCGCCACCGCATCGTCGAGACTGCCGCCGTAGATCAGCTTGCCGTCGAGATGGGTGATGAAGTCCCCGGCCTTGATCCCGGCCTGATCGGCCGGGCTGCCGCGGAAGGGAGAGACGATCTTCACCGCCCCGTCTTCGAGCACCACCGACAGGCCGAGCCCGGAGTAGTTGCCGTCGATCATGGTCTCGAGCCGCTGGAGATCGCCGCCGTCGAGATAGGCCGAATGCGGGTCGAGCGCAGCCAGCATGCCGTCGATCATGCCGCGCAGAAGGACCTCGTCCTCGACCGGCTCGACATAGCTCGCCTGGATCCGCTGATAGACCGCGAGCACCTTGGCGAATTCGGGCCCGGCGCGGCCATCGACCTGGGCGAGCCCGGCCGTGGTCGCGGGAATCAGCGCGACTGCTGTCACGAGCGCGGCGCTGCGGGCGAGTTGAGCGATCTTCATCGGTGGGAAACCTCCAAAATCCGGCACACCTTATCCTGCGCGCGGGCTTAACACCAGATGAGGATGGGAGCGGGGCGGCTCAAGCTCCGTTCGACGAAGCGCGGGAGAGATGGTCGAGCGGGTTGACCGGAGTGCCGGAGCGGCGCAGCTCGAGGCCGATGCGCGGCCCTCCGCGAGAGGCCCTGCCGAGCGGCGAGCCGGCGACGACGTCCTGGCCGACCCGCGCATCGAGCAGTCCGAGCCCGGTGACGAGGCTGGTCCAGCCATTGGCATGTTCGACGATGACGATCCGTCCGTAGCCGCGATAGGGACCGGCGAAGCTGACGCGGCCGGCGGCGGGCGCGACGATCTGGGCTCCGGGTCGCGGGACGAGGACCAGCCCGTCGGTGCGCGCTCCGCCCGCCGCCTCCTCGCCGAAGCCCGCGGCGACGCGCCCGTCGACCGGCAGAAGGTAGCGCGAGGGCGGCGCGGTCGAAGAAGGGGCGGGCGCAGGCGATGATCGGCGCCGCACCGCCGTGGGATCGGCCGGCCGCATGATGGGGCCGGGCAGCGCGGCCAGCCGCCGCCGCAGGGTGCCCGCGGATTCGAGATCGCCCAGCAGCGCGTCGAGATCGCGGGCCTCTTCGGCCAGCGCGAGCGCGAGGATCCCCTCGCGATCCGCGGCCGTCCCTGCGCGCCGCGCGGTGATCCGTTCGCGTTCGGACTGCGCGACCAGTTCGGTCCTGCGCGCGGCAAGCCGGCTTTCGGCGGTGCGGCGATCGGCAAGAGCACGGCGCGCCGCCGCCTGCAGTTCTCTGGCACGGTCTATTTCGCCCCGGAGTTCGGCGGTGCGATCGCGCACCAGCGGTACCGTGCTGTCGAGCACCGCGCCGAGATAGACGGTTTCCTTGAGCGAACCCGGGCGCAACACGCTGAGGGTCAGGGGGCGCCTGACCATCGTCTGCAGCGCTGCGGCGAGTTCGGCGATCGGGCCGCGGCGCTGGGCCAGCCTCCGGTCCAGCCGCCGCCGCTGAGCATCCACAAGCGCGAGTTCGGCCTCGGCGATCCCGATTGCCGCCTCGGCCTGCTGGACCCGGGCGGCGAGCGCGGCGGCGCGCGCCTGGGCCTTTTCCGCGGCGGCGGTGCTGCGCCGTTCCTCCGCCTCGAATGCCTCGCCCCGCGCGCGCGCGCTGCGTGCCCGGGCACGGGCGCGGTCGAGGGCGGCGCGGGCCTCCGTGCTGTCGGCGAAATCGGCCCCGGGCCGCAGCCCCTGCGCCTCGGCCGGTCCCTCCGCCCGGATCACGACCACGGCTGCTGCTGCGAGTGCCAAGGCAGAAAGGATCGCGGCGCGCTTCACCGGGTCATCCTGCCGCAGCTTCAACCGCGATGATAGGGGTGACCGGCGACGATCGTGGTCGCGCGGTAGAGCTGTTCGGCGAGCATCGCGCGCGCCAGCAGGTGTGGCCAGGTCGCCTTGCCGAAGGCAAGCAGCAGGTCGGCCCCGTCGCGCTCTTCCGCCGGATGCCCGTCCGCCGCGCCGAGGACGAAGCGCGCCTCGCGCACACCCTCGTCACGCCAGCGCGAGAGGATCGCGGCGAATTCCTCCGAAGAAAGGTTCCTGCCGCGCTCGTCGAGCAGCACAGTCCGGCCGGGACTCGCCGGTTCGGCCACGCGCCCCCCGGTCTCGGGCAGCTCGGTGAACCTGATCGGCCAGCCGATCCGCTTTTCGTAGCGCTCGATCAGCTCCGCCTCGGGCGACCGCCCGATCTTCCCGCGTGCGATGACGTGAAGGAGCACGATATCGATACCTCGAAGAAAGGTTGCGGAGCACGGTCGTAACCAGCGACCGCAAGCGCACGGCATGCCCCGCAGGTGCCCCACCCAGCGTAGTGAGCGAAGAAGGGCACCGAGGACGCTCGCGCGGATGCGCGAGCGAAAAACGAGCTACGCGCTCCCGGCGGCGACCGGCGGCGCGTCGCCGAAGGCCCACATGCGCTCCAGATTGTAGAAGCTGCGCACTTCCGGTCGGAAGAGGTGGACGACGACGTCGCCGGCGTCGAGCAACACCCAGTCGGCGGCGGGCAGGCCCTCGAGCTTGACCGGGCCGAAGCCGGACTGCTTGATCTTCTCGGCGAGCTTCTGGGCGATGGATGCGACCTGGCGGGTCGAGCGGCCCGAGGCGATCACCATGTGATCGGCGATCGAGCTTTTGCCTTCGAGATCGATGGTGACGATCTCCTGCGCCTGATCGTCGTCGAGGTGCTGCAGGACGAGGTCGAGCAGCGGGGCGGTACCGGCCTTGGTCAAGGGCAGCACCCGTGCGGGTTCGGCTTGCGCCGGATGGGCTTGTGCCTGAGGCATAAGCGTATGGTCAGCTCCTGTAGCGTGAGGCGAGAGACCGCATGGATGCTGGCCCGCATCATGCCGAAGGCATGTCCTCGTCCGAAACCGGACGGCGGGTCAGCTGGTCCCTGATGGATGTTCCGGCATGGTCCGCGAACCAATCGGGGTCCGCCCGGCGGATCGCCGTGGCCGACCGTTCGTCTGGATCGAAACGCAATATCACTAGCGCCGGTGCGCTCCATTCGCCCCTGTTCCTGAAACCGGCGAGCGGCACGCGGAAGTGCCGCAGCCAGGCCATCGCGGGGCTCGCGAGGGCAGCGCCATCATAGCCCGGCCGCGCGATAACTGCAATCGGCATACTGCGCGCTATGCCGCGCCAGTCGCGCCACAGGTGGAACTGGGCGAGATTGTCCGCGCCCATCAGCCACACGAACCGGCGCTTGCGGAAGCGCTGCTGGAGCGCGCGCAGCGTGTCGACCGTATATCGCGTGCCGAGCTCGCGCTCGATGGCAGTCACGCGGATCGGGCCCCGGCGCGCCTGCGCCGCGGCCGAGGCCATGCGCGCGGCAAGCGGAGCCATTCCCGCTTTCGGCTTCAGCGGATTGCCGGGCGACACCAGCCACCAGATCTCGTCGAGACCCAGCGCCTCGCGCGCGAACAGGGAGATGCGGCGGTGGCCGCCATGGGCCGGGTTGAAGCTTCCGCCGAGCAGTCCGATGCGGATCGCACGGTTCAAGGGCGCGTCTGTCCGCTGCCGCGCACGACCCATTTGTAGGTCGTCAGCCCTTCCAGCGCCACCGGCCCGCGCGCGTGCAGCCGCCCGGTGGCGATGCCGATCTCCGCGCCCAGCCCGAACTCGCCGCCATCGGCGAACTGGCTCGAGGCATTGTGCATGACGATGGCGCTGTCGACTTCGGCAAGGAAGCGCTCGGCCGCAGCTGCGTCCCCCGTCACGATGGCATCGGTGTGGCCCGAGGAATGCCTGGCGATGTGGTCCAGCGCCGCATCGATCCCGTCGACGACCGCGACCGAAAGGGTCGGCGCGAGATATTCGGTATCCCAATCCTCCTCGTCCGCCGGGGCGATTCGCGGATCGAGTGCCCGGCTGCGGCCGTCACCGCGCAACTCGGCTCCGGCGGCGATCAGCGCATCGAGCAATTCGCTCGTCGCGGGATAGCGGGCATCGATCAGCAGCGTTTCCATCGCCCCGCAGACGCCGGGCCGGCGCATCTTGGCGTTGACCGCCACGTCCTCGGCCATCGCCGGGTCGGCATCGGCATGGACATAGGTGTGGCAGATGCCGTCGAGATGGGCGAGCACGGGAACCCGCGCTTCGGCCTGAACGCGTGCCACGAGGCCCTTGCCGCCGCGCGGAACGATCATGTCGATCAGCCCCGTGGCGCCGAGCATCGCCCCGACCGCGGCCCGATCCTGCGTCGGCACCAGTTGCGCCGCCTCGCGCGGAAGGCCGGCGGCGGCGATCCCTTCTGCAAAGGCGGCGTGGAGCGCGCGATTGGTGCGCTTCGCCTCGCTCCCGCCGCGAAGCAGTACGGCGTTGCCACTGCGCAGGCACAACCCCGCCGCGTCGACGGTGACGTTCGGCCGGCTCTCGTAGATCATGCCGATGACCCCGACCGGCACCCTGCGTCGGACCAGTTCGAGCCCGTTGGGCCGCACGGTGCTGTCTATCGTTTCCCCCACCGGATCGGGAAGACGCGCCACCGTCTCCAGCGCGGACGCTATGGCCTCGAGCCGCCCCTCGTCCAGAAACAGCCGATCGACCATCGCCGGATCGAGGCCGGCCTCCAGTGCAGAGCTGCAATCCTGCCCGTTGGCGGCAAGTACGGTGTCCGCCCGGGCGCGAATGGTCTCGGCAGCTTGGGTAAGCGCTTGGGCTTTCGCCGCGTCGCCCGCGCGTGCAAGCGAACGCTGCGCGGAGCGCGCTTTACGGGCCATGGCCTCGATCGACTGTAGAATTTCCGACACCGATCGCGGCTAGCAAAGGGAATCCGGCCTGTCAGTCGCCGAATCGATGGGAGCCGCGCGAAAAGCGCCGCGGACGGCCCGATTGAAGGTCGTGCGACCCCGACCCCCGCTGTTGGGAAACGCTCCGTCCCGAGTCTCGTTCGACTCGTCTCTTTAGCGGGAACCGAGATTCGCTTGAGATAGGAACATTCGATACGGCCGCCTGCAACAGGACAACAAGCCGACGGGACCGGGGGGTCGCATTGACCATTGAAAACAACGCCACAGGCGGCTGGATCGCGCGCGTCAGGGGATGGTTCCCCGAACGCGAACTCTTCATGCGATCCGAAGGCCGGGTGCGCTTCCTGACGATTTCCTCGCGCCTGCAGATGACCGCGGCGGGCCTCGGTGTCGCCGCTCTCCTTGCGTGGGGCGTCTCGCTCGGCGCGATGGGCTGGCAGCAATACCGCGCCTCCGCCGACCGCGCTTCGCTGCTCGATCGCGAAGCGAGCGTCGCCAAGTCCGAGCACCGGCTGGAAGCCTATCGCGACGATATCGATGCGGTCACGCGCGATCTCCAGCAGCGTCAGGACTTCCTCGACGCGGCGTTTTCCTCGCTTCCCGAAGACGTGAAGAGTGATTCGCATGTCGGCGACTCGCGCAGCGAAGCGGCAGAGACGATCGACAAGGTCGGCATGGCGTTGCCGGGAGCCGCGGCGCTGGCACGGATCGAAGCCCGCCAGCTGGCCTTCGCCGAAGGTCTCACCCGCTTCGCCGATGGTCGCGCCAGCCGCGCCGAAAACGCGCTGCGCCAATTGGGTCTCGACCCGGCCGAGATCACCCGCAACGCCGAACGCCAGGCGATGGGCGGTCCGCTCGAACCGCTGCTCGACGACGAGTTCGTCGACCCGCGTTTCGAACGCCTCGGCCTCAGCCTCGCGCGGATGAGCGCGCTCGAGCAGGGGCTGGAGAGCGTTCCGCAATTCCTGCCGGCGAGCCTGGCGGGCATTTCGTCCGGCTTCGGCTTCCGGCGCGACCCCTTCACCGGCACCGGGGCGATGCATCAGGGCCTCGATTTCAGGGGCGCGGTCGGTTCCCCGATCCACGCCGCGGCCAAGGGCCGCGTGACTTATGCCGGGTGGAAATCCGGCTATGGCAAGACAGTGGAAATTGCACACGGGAACGGGGTGACGACTCGTTACGCCCACATGTCCCGCTTCGCTGCGAAGCCCGGCGATCAAGTGCTGCCCGGCGCGGTGATCGGAGCGATCGGCAGCACCGGCCGTTCGACCGGACCGCACCTCCATTTCGAGGTTCGCATCGACGGCCGCGCCGTCAATCCCCGCACTTTTCTCGAACAGGCTCCCGATGTTCTCAAAGAAATCCGCCGCGCCCCTCGGCTCTCCGGTCGCTGATCCGGACACGCTCAGAGCCATGGCCACCCGCAATTCCGGCAATTCGACCTTCTCGGTCCTCGGATCGGACATTTCCGTGAAGGGCGACATCAGCGCCTCGTCCGACCTCCACATCGACGGTTCGGTGGAAGGCGACATCGCCTGCACCGCGCTGGTCCAGGGCGAAAGCAGCGTCATCGAAGGGGGAGTCGAGGCGGAGAGCGCGCGGCTCGCGGGCAAGGTGACCGGCTCGATCAAGGCTCGCGAACTCGTCATCCTCAAGACCGCGCGGATCGACGGCGATGTCCATTACGACGCGCTGACGATCGAGCAGGGCGCCCAGGTGGAAGGCCGCTTCAGTCCGCGGGTCGAGAAGCGTGTCGCCAAAGAATCGGGCGAAGCGCGGCCCTCCGAGCCCAGCCTGACCCTGGCGAGCTGATCAGCCGGGCAGGACTTCGGCTCTCAGGGCCTTGCGGTCGAGCTTGCCGATCATGGTCTTGGGCAGATCCTCGCGGATCACCACCGCATCGACCCTTTCGTGCTTGCCGACGCGGGCGTTCAGCCAGTCGCGCAGCTCGTCTCCGGTAGGCGCGAACCCGCGATTGAGCGTGACATAGGCACGCGGGGATTCGCCCCGGTAGTCGTCGGGCACGCCGATCACCAGCACCTCGCGCACCGCATCGTGGCGCAGCAGCGCGTTCTCGACCTCGCTCGGGAAGACCTTGAAACCGCCGACCGCGATCATGTCCTTGATCCTGTCGACGATGGCGAGGAAGCCGTCCTCGTCGATCGTCGCGACGTCGCCGGTGCGCAGCCAGCCCTCGCCGTTGTAGGTGGCAAAGGCGCTCGCTAGCGTGTCCGGGCGGTTCCAGTACCCCTGCATGACCTGCGGGCCGCGCACGACGAGCTCGCCCGGCTCGCCGTCTGGCGCGAGCCGGGTGGGGTCTTCCTTGTCGAGCAGCATGACCTGCGTCGCCGGGATCGGCTGTCCGATCGTGCCGGGCTTGCGCAGCCCCTCGTAGGGATTGGTGGAGACCACGCCGGAACTTTCGGTGAGGCCGTAGCCTTCGACCAGCCGCACGCCGGTCGCCGCCTCGAATTTCTCGCGGACCGGGCCCGGCATCGGCGCGCCGCCGGAAATACATATCTTGAGCGACGACCAGTCGGTCCGGGCGAAGTGTTCGTGTTCGAGGAGGGCCTGGAACATCGTCGGCACCCCCGGGAAGGCGACCGGGCGACCCCGGTCGATCGCCTGCAGCACCTGCTTCGCTTCGAAGCGCGGCAGCATGACGATCGCCCCGCCCTTCACCACGGTGCGGTTGAGTACGCAGGTATTGGCGAAAACATGGAACATCGGCAGCGCGCCGAGGACGATATCCGGCTCGTCGCGATCGAAGGGGTCGATCATGTCGACCTGCTTGGCGTTGCTCGACAAATTGGCGTGGGTGAGCATCGCCCCCTTCGGCGTACCGGTCGTCCCGCCGGTATATTGCAGCAGCGCGAGATCGTCGGCCGCGACATCCGGCAGGTCCGGCGCGGCGCTCGACAGCCACTCGTTCCAGCGGAAGACATCGTCCCGTCGCGGCAGGCTCGCGATCTGCTTGCGGCCGAGCGTTCGCAAGGCGAGGCTCTTCACCCGCGGCAGCATCGCGGACAGCTGCGCGACGACGACGCTTTCGAGCGAGGACCGTTCGAGCACCGCGACCGCGTTCGGCAGCAGCATCGGCGAATCGAGTGTAACCAGGAGCCGCGTGCCCGAATCCTCGACCTGATGACTCAATTCCGCGACCGAATAGAGCGGCGAGAAATTGACCACCACGGCGCCGGCCATCATCGCTCCGTAATAGGCGGCGATATAGGTCGGCACATTGGGCAGGAACAGTCCGACCCGATCGCCCGGCGCGATCCCGCGCTCGATCAGCCCGGCGGCGAAACGTCGGGCTTCCGCGAAGATTTCGGCATAGGTGAAATCGCGGCCGAGGAATTCGACCAGCCGCGCCGAGGGCCGTTCGCGGGCCTGACGCGCGAAGATCGCCGGGAGCGGTTCGGGCCGGACCGGGGAATTCCACGGACTGGCATGCCCGTATCGTTCGGGCGCGGGTGGGAAGCGCTTACTGACAGCCATGTCAGTGGCATGGCCGATCCGAAGCCCACCGCCAAGGAAAAAGGGTGGGAAAGGCGTCTCCCGCGGGGCATGGCCGTCAGGTGTCGGAGTTGCCTTCCTCGGCGCGCTTGGCTTCGAGCCAGGCGGCGGCTTCGGCTTCCTGCGCAGCTTCGGCGGCGGCCTTCTCGTTCGCCTCGCGCTCGGCGCGCAGCTCTTCGATCAGCCGGTCGCGATCGCTGCCGCTCTCGACGACCGGAGCGGCATCCTCGATCCCGGCCTTCTTGGCCGCCTTGGCGACCACCGCATCGAGCTCGCGCTGCGAGCACAGGCCCAGCGTCACCGGATCCTTGGGCTGGATGTTCTGGATGTTCCAGTGGGTGCGGTCGCGGATCGCGCCGATGGTGTTGCGGGTGGTGCCGATCAGCTTGGAAATCTGCGCGTCGGACACTTCGGGATGGTTGCGCAGCAGCCAGGCGATCCCATCGGGCTTGTCCTGACGCTTGGACACCGGCGTGTAGCGCGGCCCCTTGGTGCGGCTGACCGCCACCGGCGCGCGCTGCATCGTCAGGGTGTAGGAGGGATCCGCCTCGCCCTTGGCGATCTCGCCCTGCGTCAGCTCGCCGGCATGGACCGGATCGCGACCGGTGTATTTGGAACCCGCCAGATCGTCCGCCATGGCTTGGACTTCGAGGATGTGGAGGCCGCAGAATTCGGCGATCTGATCGAAGGACAGGCCGGTGTTGTCGACCAGCCAGGTGGCGGTCGCATGCGGCATCAGCGGTTTGGGTTGGTCGGCCATGGAATTGCCCTTGATCTGGGTGTCGAAAATAGAAGGGCCGCCCCTCGCGGAGCGGCCGTCATCCCGACGATCTAGGCGCAAACCCGCCTGCGGGCAAGTCTTCAGGCTGCCTCGTCAGGCGGCGGCGGGCTCGGCCTCGGCCAGGCCGTCGAGGAACTGGCCGGTCGCCGCCTCCCAGCTGAAGGTCGCACCGTAGGCGGCGCATTGGTCGCGGTCGCAATAGAGTGCCGCGTCGATGGCGCGCTCGAGATTTTCCGAAAGCGCCCCGGTCGCCTCGGTGACGATGTCCCGCGGTCCGGCGACCGGGAAGGCGGCCACCGGGGTGCCGCAGGCCAGCGCCTCGATCATGACCAGGCCGAACGTATCGGTGCGGCTGGGGAACACGAAGACGTCCGCCCCGGCGTAGTAACCCGCCAGTTCCGCACCCGACTTCCGCCCGGCGAAATGAGCGTCGGGAAAACGGGCGCGCAGGCTTGCCAGCGAAGGTCCGTCTCCGACCACCACCTTGCTTCCGGGGTAGTCCGCGGCGAGGAATGCCTCGATGTTCTTCTCCACCGCGACCCGGCCGACGTAGAGCTGTATCGGGCGCGGCAGATCGGCATATTCGGCAGGCGGGGCAGCGCGGGGCGAGAAACTGGCCAGATCGACCCCGCGGCTCCAGCGATGGAGGCGATCGAGACCGTGACCGCGCAATTCCTCGCTGACGCTTTCGGTCGCCACCAGAACCCGCCGGGCGGGCTTGTGGAACCATTCGATATAGCGCCAGAACCAGCGCGCGGGCAGATGGGTGCGCCTGGCGAGGTAATCGGGAAACTGCGTGTGGAAGGCGGTGGTGAAGCGGATTCCGCGCCTCCGGCAGTAGCCTCGCGCCGCCATGCCCAGCGGGCCCTCCGTCGCGATGTGGATCGCATCGGGGCGAAAGTCGCGCAAGAGCCTGGCGACGGCCCCGGGCCGGGTGACCGCCAGGCGGATTTCGGGGTAGGTCGGGCACGGCATGCTCGCGAACCGGTCGGGCGAGACGACCATGACTTCGTGGCCCTGCGTGCGCAGCAGGTTGCAGGTGCTGGTCAGGGTGCGGACCACTCCGTTGACCTGGGGCAGCCAGGCATCGGTAACGATTGCGATCCGCCGCGGCTGCGAACGGCACTTTTCGGCCCCCGCGACAGGTTGCATCAGCATCACGCGGCTTTCGCGAGCCCGGCCTTGTGCGCGGTGTCGAGGGCTTGCTCGGCCTCGCGGCGCGCCATCTCGTCCGGCCAGTGAAGCAGTTCCATCCGTCCGTCGAAATGTTCGACCAGCGCGTTGCAGCCTTCGACCCAGTCGCCATCGTTGTAATATGCGACCGGGCGGCCCTCGTGTTCGAAGCTGCGGATCTCGGCGGTGTGGATGTGACCGCAGACGACGCCGTCGACCCCGCGCTCGCCCGCGGCCCGGGCCACGACCTCCTCGTATTTCGAGATGAATTCGACCGCGTTCTTGACCTTATGCTTGGCCGCCTTGGAGATCGACCAATAGGGCAGGCCCAGCGCCTTGCGCGCCGCCGCGACCCAGCCGTTCAACTGCATCATCAAATGGTAGAGCGCATCCCCGACGAAGGCGAGCCAGCGGTGCGCGAGCATGATCGTGTCGAACTCGTCGCCGTGAAGCACCATCAGCCGCCGCCCGTCGGCGGTGTCGTGAAAGGCCGCGCGGCGAATTTCAACGCCGCCGAAGTTCATTCCCGAAAAGGGCCGCACCATCTCATCGTGATTGCCCGGGATATAGACGATCCGCGTGCCGCGCTTGGCACGCTTGAGGATTCGCCAGACGATGTCGTTGTGTTCGGGCGGCCAGTAGAACTTCTTCTTCAGCCGCCAACCGTCGATGATGTCGCCGACCAGGTACATGGTTTCGCTGTCGGTGTGGTCAAGGAAGTCGATCAGAAGCTGCGAATTGCAGCCCTTGGTGCCCAAATGGACATCGCTGATCCAGATCGTGCGAAAACGCCGCCGCTCGCCGATCGTCCGTTCGGGAATGGACGCCTCGATCGGCGGAAACCCGGCGACATTGGTGAATTCGGAAAGGTCTTTCGGCAGTTCGGTCATGGCATTCGCTCCATCCGACTTGGAGAATGCCATGGCGCACCAATGTTACAGGGGATTCACAGCGCGGTTACCGATCCGCGTCTTTGCGACGGTTCGGAGTCAGGCCGATTCGAACCCGGGCATCGCCAGTACGATCTTTCCGATGTGGTCGCCCGCCTCCATTCGCGCATGGGCCGCGCCGGCTTCCGAAAGGGGGAAAATCTCGTCCATCACCGGCCGGATCGTTCCATCCTCGAACAGCGGCCAGGCGTGGTTGTAGATCTCGTCCGCCAGCAGCGCCTTGAACTCGTCGGGCCGGGCCCGCAGCGTCGAGCCGGTCATCGTCTGGCGGCGCGACATCAGCTTGGCCATGTTGATCTCGGCCTGCATCCCGCCGAGCACGGCGATGGTCACGTGGCGCCCGTCCTCGGCCAGGCAGTCGAGGTTGCGCTGGACGTATTCGCCGGAAACCATGTCGAGCACCACGTCGGCCCCGCGCCCCTCGGTGAAGGCGCGGACCTCCTCGACGAAATCCTGCTGCTTGTAGTTGATAGCGAGGTCGGCACCGATCTCGCGGGCGGCGGCGCATTTGTCCTCGCTGCCGCAGGTCACCGCGACCCTCAGCCCAAAGGCCTTGCCGAGCATGATCGCCATGGTCCCGATGCCGCTGGTTCCGCCGTGAACCAGCAGCGTCTCGCCGTCGCGCGCCCAGCCGCGCTCGAAGACGTTGTGCCAGACGGTGAACAGCGTCTCGGGCACCGCCGCCGCCTCCGCCATCGCCATATCGCGCGGGACATGGAGGCAATGTTCGGCGCGGGCGAGGCAGTATTCGGCATATCCGCCCCCGGTAACCAGGGCGCAGACCTTCCGGTTGAGCAGTTCGGGAGCGGCCCCTTCCCCCGTGGCGACAACGGTTCCCGAGATCTCGAGCCCGGGGATCGGTGAGGCCCCGGGCGGTGCCGGATAGAAGCCCGTGCGCTGGATGACGTCGGGCCGGTTGACCCCGGCATGGCTGACCCGGATCAGAACCTGTCCCGGGCCGGGTTCGGGCACCGGGAGCGTCTCGGGACGCAGCACGTCGGGTCCGCCGGGGGTATCGAAACCCATCGCGGTCATGGTCTGCGGCAGCGTGTCGGCCATGCAACTCCCCGAAAAAGAGAGGCGCGTGTAACGCGCGCCGCAATTGACAGCAAGGACGCGCGGCGGGAGAATGCGCATCGATGGACGCCGACGATCTGCCGCGCCCGAAAGGCGATGCCGCGAGCAAGCTCGCCGCCGAGGATCTCGGACCCTATTCCCAGGACGAACTCCAGGATCGCATTCGTCTGCTCGAGGACGAGATCGCCCGGGTCGAAAAGCACCGGCTCAAGGCAGCCGCCCATCGCGACGCGGCAGACGCGCTGTTCGGACGCAAGGAATAGGCCGATGCGGGGCTTTCGATCCGATCGCCGCGGACCCCGCCTCGAAATCGCCGCAATGCTTCCTATCTTCGTTCAAGATAGCGATAGCACCGCGTTCGATTCCGACAGTGCCCGCTACGGTCGATCCCCGGCCCGACATCACGAAAGTCCCTGAATGCCCAGCTTTGCCGCCAATCTCGAAAAGACCCTCCACCAGGCGCTCGCCGACGCTTCGGAACGGCGCCACGAATATGCCACGCTCGAACATCTGCTGCTCGCCCTGATCGACGATCAGGATGCGGCCCAGGTGATGGGTGCCTGCGGCGTCGACATCGACGAGCTGGGCGCGGCGGTGCGCCAGTATCTCGAGCAGGAATACCAGCAGCTCAAGGCCGACGACGAGGCCGATCCCCAGCCGACCGCCGGTTTCCAGCGCGTGGTCCAGCGGGCGATCCTTCACGTCCAGTCCTCCGGCAAGGACACGGTTACCGGTGCCAACGTACTGGTCGCCCTGTTCTCCGAGCGCGACAGCTATGCGGTCTATTTCCTCCAGCAGCAGGACATGAGCCGGCTCGATGCGGTGAGCTACATCAGCCACGGCATCGGCAAGGGCGGCAAGCAGCTCGAGGCGAAGCCGGCACAGGGCGCCGAGGATGCGCAGCCTGAAGCCGACGAGAAGGACGGCGGCAAGGGCAAGAAGGAAACCGCCCTTGACCAGTTCACGGTCGATCTCAACAAGAAGGCGGAGAACGGCAAGGTCGATCCGCTGATCGGCCGCGGTCCCGAAGTCGACCGGACGGTGCAGATCCTCTGCCGCCGGTCGAAGAACAATCCGCTCTATGTCGGCGATCCGGGCGTGGGCAAGACCGCCATCGCCGAAGGCCTCGCCCGCAAGATCGTCGAGGGCGAGGTGCCCGACGTCCTGTCGGAAGCGGTGATCTATTCGCTCGACATGGGCGCGCTGCTCGCCGGCACGCGCTATCGCGGCGATTTCGAGGAACGGCTGAAGCAGGTCGTGAACGAGCTCGAAGGCATGCCGCACGCGATCCTGTTCATCGACGAGATCCACACCGTCATCGGCGCGGGTGCGACCAGCGGCGGGGCGATGGACGCCTCCAACCTGCTCAAGCCGGCGCTGTCGAGCGGCGCGATCCGCTGTATCGGGTCGACCACCTACAAGGAATTCCGCAATCATTTCGAGAAGGACCGCGCCCTGCTGCGGCGCTTCCAGAAGATCGACGTCAACGAACCGACGGTGGAGGACACGATCAAGATCCTGAAAGGGCTCAAGACCGCGTTCCAGGATCACCACAAGGTGACCTACACCGCCGATGCGCTGAAGACCGCCGTCGAGCTGTCGGCGCGCTACATCAACGACCGCAAGCTGCCCGACAAGGCGATCGACGTGATCGACGAAGTCGGCGCGATGCAGATGCTGGTGCCGCCCAGCCGCCGCAAGAAGAAGATCACCGCGCGCGAGATCGAGGCGGTGATCGCGACCATGGCCCGCATCCCGCCCAAATCGGTCAGTGCCGACGACAAGAAGGCACTCGAAAACCTCGAGCGCGACCTCAAGCACGTCGTGTTCGGTCAGGACGCGGCGGTGAAAAAGCTGTCCACCGCGATGAAGCTTTCCCGCGCCGGCCTGCGCGATCCGGACAAGCCGATCGGCAGCTTCCTGTTTTCCGGCCCCACCGGCGTCGGCAAGACCGAGGTCGCGCGTCAGCTCGCCAGCATCATGGGGATCGAACTCAAGCGTTTCGACATGTCCGAATATATGGAACGCCACTCGGTCAGCCGCTTGATCGGCGCGCCTCCGGGCTATGTCGGCTACGATCAGGGCGGATTGCTGACCGATGCGGTCGACCAGAACCCGCATTGCGTGCTGCTGCTCGACGAGATCGAGAAGGCGCACCCCGACCTCTTCAACATCCTGCTGCAGGTGATGGACAACGGCCGGTTGACCGATCACCACGGCAAGACGGTCGATTTCCGCAATGTCGTGCTGATCATGACGACCAATGCCGGGGCCGCCGACATGGCGCGCAGCGGCATCGGCTTCGGCGACGTCAGCAAGGAGGATGCGAGCGAGGAAGCGGTGAAGCGCATGTTCACCCCCGAGTTCCGCAACCGCCTCGATGCGATCGTGCCCTTCGCCTATCTGGGCAAGTCGACGGTTGCACGTGTGGTCGACAAGTTCATCCTCCAGCTCGAACTCCAGCTGGCCGAACAGAACGTCGACATCCAGTTCGACAAGGAAAGCCGCGCCTGGCTCGCCGACAAGGGCTACGACCGGCTCTACGGTGCGCGCCCGATGGGCCGGTTGATCCAGGAACGGATCAAGCAACCTCTCGCGGAGGAACTGCTGTTCGGAAAGCTCGCCGATGGCGGCGAGGTTTCGGTGACGATGAAGGACGGCAAGCCGAGCTTCGAGCTGACCCCGGCTCCGCCCAAGGGAAGGGCGAAGAAAGCGCCGAAGAAGAAGGCGGCGCCCAGAAAGAAGCCCGAGGCCGACGCCAGCGAAGGCGCTGGCGACGACGTCAAGAACTGACGGATCGGTCCTTGCGGACACGAGCGGAAGGGCCGGCGTTCGTCGGCCCTTTTCGCGTCCTGGTCCGCACCGGCCTTGTTTCCGTGGCCAGCAGCCCATAGGCCCCTCGATCACGCATCAGGGGCGGGGTCGATGGCGGTTCTCGAAGTAACGGATCTCACCAAGCGCTTCGGCGATGTGCTGGCGGTGGACGATCTGTCCTTCGCCGTCGCGCCGGGGGAAATCTTCGGTTTCCTGGGCGGCAACGGCGCGGGCAAGACCACGACGCTGCGCATGGTGCTCGACATCATCCGTCCGACTTCCGGAACTATTTCGGTGCTCGGCAGTGCACCCGACCGGCGCAACGCCGCCGCGATCGGTTTCCTGCCCGAAGAGCGCGGCCTCTATTCCGGCATGAGCGCGATCGACACCATCGTCTATTTCGGCAGGCTCAAGGGGATGGATGCCGCGACGGCACGTCAGCGCGGGATGGAACTGCTCAGCCGTTTCGACCTCGGCGATAGGGCCAAGAGCGACATCGGCGACATGTCCAAGGGCATGGCGCAGAAGGTCCAGCTTGCCACCTCGCTGGTCAACCAGCCCGATTTGCTGATGCTCGACGAGCCGTTCAGCGGACTCGACCCGGTCAACCAGGGCTTGCTCGAGGAGGAAATCCTGCGCGCCTCGCGACGCGGCGCGGCGGTGGTCTTCTCGACCCATGTCATGCAGCATGCCGAGCGGTTGTGCGACCGGCTGCTGTTGCTGCGCAAGGGCCGCAAGCGTTTCGAAGGCACGCTGGAGGAAGCGCGCGCGCAACTGCCCGCCAGCCTCGTCGCGATGGCGCAGGCCGACATGGACAAGCTCCCCGGCGTCGCTTCGGCCAAGCCGCTGGGTCAGCCCGCCGAGGGCTGGCAGGAATGGGACGTGAAGCTCGACCCCGGCGTGGCGCCCGGGGCCGTGCTCGAACATTGCACCGCCAGCCGCATCGCCCTGCGCCGGTGGGACGAGCGGCGCGCGAGCCTGCACGATGTCTTCGTCCAGCTCGTCGGCGGCGAGGGAGTGGAGAAATGATGAACAATATCCTCCTCGTCGCACGCCGCGAGTTCAAGCAGATCCTGGCGATGAAGAGCTTCTGGCTGACGCTGCTGATCCTGCCGGTGGCGCTGGCGCTGGGGCCGATCCTGGGCGAGACACTCGAGGATGACGAGGCGACCCGCGTCGCGGTGATCGATCGCTCGGGCGGCAGTGCTGCCGCAGCGCTCGAAGCCCGCTTCGCCTTCGAGGACGACAGGGAAACGCTGCGCAGCCTGTCGCGTTACGTCCAGCGCTACGATCTCGAGGCCGCCGATCCGCAGGCGCCCTGGGCACAGCACGATCGCTGGTACACGCCCGCCGACGTCGTGGGCTTCCGCCAGGCGGGCGGCGTGGACGGCGCGCTGGAGAAGATCGACTCGGTGAAGCCCGAGGGCGTCCCGGAGTTCGAGGCCGATCCTCCAACCTATGCCTTCGTGGATGAACCGGCGCAGCTCGATGGGCTCGGGGGCGAAGCTTTCGCCGATGCCGCTCAGGGCCTCTTCGACAGCGACAGCGACGATGCGCCCGAGATCGTCGTCCTCGTGGGGGCGAATTATCCCGCCGATCCGCGCATCGGCCTCTATTCGGCGAACCAGCCGCGCGCGAGCTTCGTCACCACTATGCAGGAAGTGCTGACCGGCGACCTGCGCACCCGGCTGCTTGCCGAGCGCGGCATTTCCGGGGCGGAGGCCGCCGCGATCCAGACCGCCGCGCCCGCCATCTCCGTAACCACGCCGCCGCCCGGCGGGGGAGCGCGCGAGGCGCTGCTGGTGCGCTCCATCGTCCCGCTCGCCCTCGCCTATATCCTGATGATGAGCCTGATGCTGTCGGGCAGCTGGATGCTGCAGGGATCGGTCGAGGAACGGTCGAACAAGCTGCTCGAAAGCCTGCTCGCCTGCATCACGCCCGAAGAGCTGATGTACGGCAAACTGCTGGGAGCGCTGACCGTCGGGCTGCTCATGATAGCGGTCTGGGCCGGCTGCGCGGCGGGGGCCGCCTATGCGACGCAAGGGGTGATCTCGGACATGATCCGCCCCGCGCTCGAGCCGGTCTCCTCGCCCGGAATCATCTTCGCGATCCTCTACTTCTTCATCGCCGGCTATGTCCTCATCTCGGCGCTGTTCGTCGCGATCGGAGCGATGGTGGATTCGATGAGCGAGGCGCAGGGCTACATGATGCCCGTCCTGCTCGCGATCCTGCTGCCGATCACCTTCCTGCTCCAGGCGGTGATCGCCGGGCGCGAGGAGCTGATCGTGCAGGTTCTGACCTGGGTCCCGCTATGGACGCCCTTTGCGGTGCTCGCGCGTCTGGGGATGGGGATCGAGACATGGGTGCTGTTCGGCACCGGCGCGCTGCTGGCCGTCACCATCGCGCTGGAGATGGTCTTCATCGGCCGGCTGTTCCGCGCCAGCCTGCTCGCGACCGGGCAGAAGCCGACGCTCAAGCGGATGTTGGAACGCTTCCGCACCGCCTCGTGAGGCGCTGAGGGGAACGGGGCACGCTCCACGCGGGAACGCATCGGCCCCCACCTGTTTGAATCGGGGATGGCGGCCGCCCCCTTCTCCTGGATCAAACCCGAACCGTGGGGCATCCATGTCGTCCCGGCCGACGCGTGGGTCGACCCCTCGCGCCCCGTCGACCGCGCGCTGGTCACGCACGGTCATGCCGACCACGCGCGCGGCGGACACGGCCAGACCGTCGCCACGCCGGAAACGCTGGCGATCATGGACCTCCGCTACAACACCCGCGAAGGCGCGACGCCGGTCGAATATGGCGAGACGATCCGCCTGCCCGGCGGGGTCGATGCGACCTATATTCCGGCGGGTCATGTGCTCGGCAGCGCGCAGATCCTGCTCGAACATGCGGGCGAACACGTGATCGTCACCGGCGACTACAAGCGCCGGGCCGATCCGACCTGTCCTCCCTTCGAAGTGACTCCCTGCGACATCTTCATCACCGAGGCGACCTTCGGCCTGCCCGTCTTCACGCACCCGCCGATCGCAGAGGAGATGGCCAAGCTGCTCGATCGGCTGGCCGCGCATCCCGACCGTTGCGTGCTGGTCGGCGCCTATGCGCTGGGCAAGGCGCAGAGAGTGATCGCCGAGCTGCGCGCTGCCGGGCATCACGCGCCGATATACCTCCACGGCGCGATGGAGAAGATGTGCCGGCTCTACGAGGACCACGGCGTCGATCTGGGCGAATTGCGGATGGTGATGGATTACAAGAAGGAGGACATCCGCGGCCATGTCGTCGTCTGCCCGCCCTCCGCACTCAACGACCGCTGGAGCCGCCGCCTACCCGATCCCATCACCGCGATGGCCTCGGGCTGGATGCGCGTGCGCCAGCGTGCGCGGCAGCGCAATGTCGAGCTGCCGCTGGTCATCTCCGACCATGCCGACTGGAACGAGCTCACCCGCACCATCGAGGAGGTCGGCGCGCAGGAAAACTGGATCACCCACGGCCGCGAGGATGCGCTGCTGCGCTGGTGCCAGCTGACCCAGCGCCGCGCCCGCGCGCTGGCGATGGTGGGCTACGAGGACGAAGATGACTAGGCGGGGCAGGTAGCGTGGAAGAATTCGCCGCCCTGATCGATGCGCTGGTCTACACCCGCAGCCGCAACGAGAAGCTGCGGCTGATCGCCGAATACCTGCGCGCGACGCCGGACCCGGACCGGGGATGGGCGCTGGCGGCGCTTTCGGACGGTCTCGATTTTCCCGCGGTGAAGAGTTCCACCATCCGCAATCTGCTCAAGGACCGGATCGATCCAGTCCTGTGGACGCTCAGCCGCGACTTCGTCGGCGACACGGCGGAAACGGCGAGCCTGCTGTGGCCATCGCCGGCAACCGATCCCTCGCCACCCACCGTTTCCGAAACGGTCGCGATGCTTTCCGGCATGAACCGCAAGAGCGTGTTCGCCGAACTGCCCGGCCTGCTCGACCGGCTCGACCCTTCGGGCCGCTACGCGCTGCTCAAGCTTGCTACCGGAGGCATGCGGATCGGCGTCTCCAGCCGCCTCGCCAAGACAGCCTTCGCCCAGGCTTTCGAGGTGGGCGTCGACGAGGTGGAGGAATATTGGCACGGGCTCCAGCCGCCCTATCCGGAACTGTTCGACTGGGCGGCGCATGGAAAGCCGCCGCCGGACATCGCCAATCTGCCGACCTTCCGCCCCTTCATGCTCGCCCACCCGCTCGAGGAAACGGTGGTGGATCTCGCCGACTACGCCGCGGAGTGGAAGTGGGACGGCATCCGCGTGCAGCTGGTGCGTGCCGGAGACGAGACTCGCGTCTATTCACGCTCGGGCGACGATATTTCGGCAACCTTCCCCGAGCTGCTCGACGTGCTGCCTTTTCCCGCCGTGCTCGACGGCGAACTCCTGGTGCGCGGCGCTCACCAGGGCGGAGAAGAAGGCGGCGCGGCGAGCTTCAATGCGTTGCAGCAACGATTGGGCCGCAAGACCGTGAGCAGGAAGATGCTGACCGAGGCGCCCGCCTTCGTCCGGCTCTACGACGTGCTGCTGCTGGAAGGCGAGGATCTGCGCGAACTGCCCTGGACCGCCCGTCGCGAGCGGCTGGAACAGCTCATCGAACGTCTGCCGGACACGCATTTCGACCTCAGCCGCGTGGTCGAGGCGCGCGATTTCGAGCATCTCGCGCAGATCCGCGAAGGCAGCCGCGACGATGCGATCGAGGGGCTGATGCTGAAACGCAGGGACAGCCCCTACATCGCCGGCCGGCGCGTGGGCTACTGGTACAAATGGAAGCGCGATCCGCTGCTGGTCGACTGCGTGCTGATGTATGCCCAGCGCGGCAGCGGCAAGCGCTCGAGCTTCTTTTCCGACTATACCTTCGGTTGCTGGGACGGCGATCCCGACGAAGGCGCCGAACTGCTGCCGGTGGGCAAGGCCTATTCGGGCTTCACCGACGAGGAGCTCAAGAAGCTCGACCGGCATGTCCGCAGCAACACCGTCAACCGCTTCGGCCCGGTGCGCGAAACCGACAAGAGCCTGGTGTTCGAAGTGGCGTTCGACAGCGTCCACGAGAGCAAGCGTCACAAGAGCGGCCTCGCCATGCGCTTCCCCCGCATCCACCGCATCCGCTGGGACAAGCCGGTCCACGAGGCCGACCGGGTCGAGGCGCTGCGCGCGCTGGTGCGGGATTGATGCGTCCCGTCGAGAACGGGTCGATCAGGTCGGTTGCGAAGCCGTGCCGCACTCGACGTCCGCTATCGCTCCACTCTGCTGATAACCTTCGACGACTTCCTTCACGATCGCCATCACTTCGCCCTCGTCGCTGTTCAAGAGCGCGGCTTCGAGAGCGGTTAGCTTAGCGGCCAGATCGATAGCTGGATCGAGAGGTTCGTTGGCCTTGAAAATGCGGGGGTGTTCGGTTTCTTCCGACTGCGAGCCAATCAGAAGTTCTTCGTACAGCTTTTCTCCGGGCCGCAGGCCGACGTAGGATATCTCGATATCGCCGGACGTTTTCTCGCGGTTCATGACCGAAAGATTCGAGAGTTTTATCATCAGCTTGGCAAGATCGCCTATGCGAACCGGGTTGCCCATATCGAGCAGGAACGTGTCGCCACCGCGCTGCGACATGGCGGCCGCCTGGAGAACGAGCTGCGCCGCTTCGGGAATGGTCATGAAGTAGCGCGTCATTTCCGGATGCGTGACCGTCACCGGGCCGCCCGCCTCGATCTGCTCCTTGAACAGCGGGACCACCGACCCGGTGGAATTGAGGACATTGCCGAACCGGACCGACGAGAACCGGATATCCGGATATCTGTCCACCAAAGCCAGGATCGCCAGCTCCGCCAACCTCTTCGATGCACCCATCAAATTCGTCGGTCTGACGGCCTTGTCCGAGGAAATGAGAATGAAATCGCTGACGTCATGATGCACCGCGATTTCGCCGACGTTCTTCGTCCCGAGGAAGTTGTTTTTCATGCCTTCGAGATAGTTCGCTTCGACGAGGGGGACATGCTTGTAGGCGGCGGCATGGAAGACAGTATCCGGCCTGTACTGGCCGAAAATGGAATCCAGCCTACCCTTGTCCCTCACCGAGGCAAGTATCGGAACGATCTTGGTCCGTTCATGGGCTTCCGCAGTCCTGAGCTCCCTGTCGATCTGATAAAGCGCGGCTTCGGATACTTCGACCAGGATCATGGAGTGGGGTTGAAGCGCGAGGATCTGACGCGCGAGTTCGCTTCCGATCGAGCCGCCCGCGCCCGTGATGAGAACGCATCGACCTGCGATCGGCCTCTTGAGAAGCTCCCAGTCAGGTTCGACGGGTTGTCGGCCAAGCAGGTCTTCGATGACGATGGGACGGATCTCGCTGACCAGGACTTTGCCGCTGGCGAGATCGTTGAGGGCGGGGACGCTGCGAACGGCCACTGGACGTTTGCTCAGCCATTTCACGATCTCGCGTCTGCGCAACCGTGTCGCAGAGGGCAGGGCCAGCAGGACTTCGGCGACCTGGTGCTTCTCGATCAGCCCGTCGAGGTGCTTGCGGGACAGCACGGGCAGGTGCTCGATATGACCGCGATACAGCGATGCGTCGTCATCGATGAAGCCGACCACCCGAACATCCCGATTGATGCGCAAGGAACGCGCCAATGCACGACCGGTATCGCCCGCCCCGTAGATCACGACCGCCGGGGGGGACGCCGTCCCGTCGAACCGCCGGTAACGCTGGCCGAGGAGGTAATGCGCGAAGGCGCGGCTCGCACCGATACCGATAAACAGGATGATCGGCTGGATGATGCCCAGCGTCCTCGGAACGCCCGGAAGCCCCCAGAACGTGAAGATCAGGCTGTACAGGGCCGTGTAGACCAATCCTGCGCGTGCGAGGAGAAGCGCGGAAGACAGGGCCGCATGGCGGAAGATCGCGCGGTATAGCCCGCCCGTCACGAACAGCGGTATGGCGATGAGAAGCGCGCACAAGACTGCCCACACCATGTCCCCGGTGGGGACTCTCCAGACCCCAAGCCGTAGATAGAGGGCAGCGTAGACCGACCAGACGATGATTGCCGAATCGAGAAGAAAGGCCAAGGTTTGCTTGACCACTCTGGGCAGGGCAAGCAGCTCCCCGACCAGCCTGTCCATCTTATGTCTGAGAAAATTGCTCAATGGGAAACACCCTTGCGCCCGAGCGCCCTGAGAGCGGTGAGGAAGATGATCTTGAGATCGAACAGCATTCCCTTGCGCCTCAGATATTCGCTCTCGAACTTCACTTTTTCTTCGATCGACAGTTCATCTCTGCCGTTGATCTGGGCCCAGCCCGTCAAACCGGGCCTTAATAAATCCACCCCCGCAGCGCGCCGCAATTCCATGAGATCGTCCTGGTTGAACAGTGCGGGGCGGGGACCGACGAACCCCATGTCCCCGCGCAGGATGCTCCAGAGCTGGGGCAATTCGTCGAGGCTTGTACTGCGAAGAAATCCCCCGATCGGGGTCAGCGCCTGTCGCGCATCCTGCAGCAGATGAGTCGCAACCACCGGCGTGCCCGTCCGCATCGTTCTGAATTTGGGCATTGCGAACGGCTTGCCGCCCTGGCCGATCCGTTGCGACCAGAACAGGATCGGCCCACGCGAGGTCGCGGCGACAAAGCCTGAGATTATAGCGATCGGAACGATAAGCACCATCGCGAGGGCGAGCGCCAAGACGAGATCGGCGGCGCGATTCATGTGTTCGTTGCCACGAACGCGGCGGCAGTCTGCGCGAGGCCTTCTTCCACCGTGTGGGGCGGGCGCCAGCCCAGATGCCGGTTCGTGGCATCGGAACTGATCTGCAGATCTCCGATGAGCCGATCGGCCAGGTTTCGCCCGCCAAGCACCCCGAGCGTCTTCGAAAGGAGGGCTTGCGGAACGGGTAGCAGCACGCTTCGCGACCCGAGCGCATCGCGCAAGATGCGCAGCATCCTTGTCGTCGAAACATCGTCGCCGTCGCTGACGAGGAATGTTTTCCCGGCCACGTCGCGAGCCGTCGCAATCGTCAGAAGGATGTCGCAGAGGTTACCTATCCCGATCAGACTGCGGCGATTGTCTATCGCACCCAGGGGCAGCGGCAGACCACGCGATAGCCAACGCATCATGCGATGTAAATTCGCTCCGACGCCGGGCCCGTATACCAACGGTGGGCGGACAATCACCACCTCCAGACCACTTCGCGCCGCAATTTCCGCGAGCCGCTGTTCGGCTTCCCATTTGCTCACCCCGTAGGGATCTTCCGGCGATGGCCGGTCGTCGGCGCGAAATGGTCGCCCCCGGGTGGTCGACTCTCCGTTCACCTTGATCGAACTGAGAAACACCATGCGACGAACGCCTGCGCGCGCGGCTCCTTGCGCCAGCGCTGCGGTCGCCTCGGTGTTGACCCTGCGATAATCCGCGAGGGGATCGGCGGATCTGTCTTCCATCTGATGCACGCGTGCCGCGGCATGGATAACGGTGTCGCACCCCGCCAGGATTGCTGCCCAGTCGGGTGGAGCGGCGATATCGCCGATTTCGGTGTCGCCCGGTCCGCGTGCGCGGCGCACCAAGGGGCGCACGGGATAGCCTCGCGCCTCGCATTCCGCGACGAAATGTCTTCCGACGAACCCGCCGGCGCCCGTGATCGCGATCGTCATCGCGCGGGCTCCATAACCCAGCGCCGCGAAGCCATGTCCGAACTCGAGCGGATGCGAGCGTATTTGCACGGTTTAGTCATGCGAGAGGCTCTGCGCTCCGGCATAGGCTGCGACGATGGCCTCGTCCGACCTGGGGACGCCGGCCTTCTCGCCCAGTAAATAGGTACAAGACGCCCCGTCCAGCGCCGCTGGCCGGTTTCGGATCAGGTAGTCGATGTATTTCAGCCAGCCGAAGACCCATCGTACGGCGGCCTTCGTGACCAGCCGGGACCGCCGCCCCGGCGCGAACGAAAGGAAAAAGTGTTCGAGCGCCCAAACGAGCGCGGTAGCCGGCCCGGCAACAAGGCCGCATTCGACAGGGGTGAATTCCCTGAGGAGACGCTGGTGTCCAACCGCGGAATACCGCGTGAAATCGTAGGCGCCTTCGTGGACCTGCTGCATGAAGGGAAGCTCGGAATAGACGTGACCGCCCACCTTCACCACACGCGCGATTTCGGCCGCGACCCGCTCGGGATACATGACATGTTCGAGCACCGCGGTGGTGACCACGGCATCGACGCTGGCATCCTGGAACGGCAAGTCGTGCGCATCGGCGAATATGTCGACATCGGCACGAACATCGATGTCTGTGTAGATAATCCGGACGTCGCGATCGCGGCACAAGAGACGGTCGAGATCGGCCCGCTGGGTGCCTCCGCCGACTACGACTACGGTGGCCGTACCCGCGGTTGGCAGCAGGCCTCGCAACCGGTCGAGAACCCATTTGCCCGCCATGTTTACGGAAGGGTCCGGCGCGATCCGGCGCCCGCCGCGAGGGGGTGCCGGTGCGGGACCATCATCGCGATAGATGGCTGGAGCGAACAGCGGATTGTCGGGCCGCAGAAGAACCGGACGCCCACCGCTGCGCGGGTATACCACGCCGCACTGGTCGCAACGGAGCGGATCTTGCTGGGCGATCGTGCCCCGGCGGCACGCTACGCAGAGAAGAGGGGGGAAATCGCTCACCGATCCTTGCTCGCCAGTACCCGTGGAAGCGCTTCCCACAGCATCCGGTATGCTTTCAACGTGTTGACTGCATCGGCGCGGCTGCCGCGCACCGCCGAGCGCGCCAGGCGGACCCACGGCTCTACAATCAGTGTCGCAGCGGCGACTGCCCAGGCTCCTACGCGGCCGAAATGCTTGAAGGCGTAAACCAGCCGGCTCTGGTTGGCATAGAACAGGCGGTGCGCCTTGACCTGCGAACTCGTTCCGCCACCGACATGCAAGCTCGGCGCTCCGACCAGGTAATAGGTCCCCCAGCCGGCCTGAGCCACACGTTGCGACAAGTCCAGATCTTCGAGATAGACGAAGAAGCGTTCGTCGAAGCCGCCCAGACTTTCGAACACCTCCCGCCGGATCAGGTAAAAGGCACCGATGACGTGCTCGACATGCCTGCTCGATCTGTGGTCGAATTCGCCCAACATGACCGGACGGAATATGCCGGGCGCGAGCGAGGTCAAGCCGAGAGCGGTCGCGACCAGCGTGCTCGCGGTCGGAAACCGGCCGCAGTGCCGCTGAACCTCGTGGTCCGCACCCAATAGCTGAACGCCGCAAATGCCGTCCGAGGTGCCTCGCTCGGACTCCAAGTGCTCCACGGCGTGGTGAAGGCTACGGGGGCCGATCTGTGCGTCGGGATTGAGGAACAGGAGGTAAGGAGCGCTGCCGCGCGCCGCGCCGCGATTGCAGGCTCGCGCGAAGCCGAGATTGCTACCCGCCCTGTCGATGATCAGTGGCAATCCATCGTCCGAAAGTCTGGCCGACCCATCGGTCGAACCATTGTCGACCACGACCACGCTCGCTGCCAGATCCCCTGCCTCGCGGGAAATCGAGGTCACGCACTCCCGAAGAAGCGGGCCAGCGTTCCAGTTCACGATGACGATATCGACGCTCGCCGCGCTCATCGGGTCGCCTCGCCGGCTTGTTCTTTGATCAGGAGCTCGGTCATCGCGCGGTTCCAATCACGCGCGTCGAAGCGCTCTTCTGCGAATTCGCGGCTGCGGGCACCCATGCTGACGATAAGGTCAGGATGCTCGACAAAGCGCGTCATCGCCTCCGCCAATGCATCGGGAGAGCGGACCGGAACCAGAAACCCGTTGCGACCGTCCTGCACCGTCTCGCGACACCCGACCGAATCCGTGGTAATGATCGCGCGGCCCAATGCGGCGGCCTCTTGCGAACTGCGTGGCACGCCCTCACGATAGTAGGACGGCAGGACGAAGACGCTCGCCCCGGCGACCCATTCGGGCACGTTGTCGACGTGGCCCGGCCATTCGATGACCCCTTCATCGACCCAGCCGATCAGCTCCTCCAGTCCCACGCTGGTCGGATTCGCGTCGCGATCGCCCAGCAGCACGAACCGGGTCTGCGGATGCACCGAGCGGACCTTTCGCGCCGCGGCGATGTATTCGCGCACTCCCTTCTGCCAAAGCAAACGGCCCATCATCAGGAAGGTGACAGGCGAAACCGGGGCCGGTGTCGGCCTAAGCTGCGTCAGATCGACGCCGATCGCGCCGAGCATCGCGACCTTGGCGGGTTCCACCAGCCGCATGTCGGCGAACAATGCCGCGTCTTCTCGATTGAGAAAAACCACCCGGTCGGCTGCCCGCAATCCGAGCCGGAATAGCACCTTGGCGACCGCGCTCAGCATCTTGCGCTTCAAGGTGGCGCGCTCTCCATCCTCGGTAAAGAGATAGCCAAGCCCCTCGATCATCGCGACGCGCCGGGGAATCCCGGCAGCTCGCGCTGCCAGCGATCCGAAGATCGCCGGTTTCACGAAATACGACAGAACCACATCGACGTTGCTTGCGGCAAGTTGCCTTTTGAGACGCCAAAGGTCCGCCGCATCGCGAAACGGCCGAATCCCGGCCCTATCGAGTGATATGTCCATGACCTCCGCACCGGCCGCGCGGGTGCGCGCGCGCAGATCGTCGGTCCAGTCGGGCGCCATCGCGATCACCTCGTGCCCGCGCTCGCACAGGTATCGGATCAGCGGTCCCCGAAAGTTCGGTATGCTCGATGCCCCGCTGGTGATCATCGCGATCCGCATCAGGCCACCTTTCCTCCGTTGCCCAGTATATTGCCGAACTTTCGCAGGATCACCGGAGCTGCGGCTGCGATCGAATATTCATCCTCCACCCTGCACCTCGCGGCGGCACCCATCCTTTGCCGCAGATCGGCATCGCCTGCGAGCTCCTCTATCGCATCGCTCCATGCGCGCGTATCCCTGGCCAGACGCCCCACCGTATCGGTCACGATGCGGCTGTTCACGCCTACCGGCGATGCGATCACCGGCTTTCCAGCTGCCATATACTGGATCAGCTTGTAACCGCACTTCCCCCGTTCGAACGGGTTGTCGGGAAGCGGCATCACGCCGATATCGATGCCGCTCAGCAATTCGCCTTCCTGCTCTTCGGACCAAACGAGATTGTCCTGAGGGATCGCAAGCCCTTCGATCCCATTCGCACCGATGGTGACCAGCCTGAGCGGGAGACGGTCGGCAAGGCCGTTGAGCGCCGCGACGACCGGTGCGAGATACCGGGCATTTCGCGGGGTTCCGATCCAGCCGATGCGGATGCATCCATCGTCTGGCGGGGCCTTTATCGGGTACCGCGCCGGGTCCACAACCGTCGGAACGATCGCGACGTCTCGAGCGCCTGCCCGGACAACGTAGTCGGCGAGATACTCGTTGCCCACGATCACGCTTGCGCTGTTGGCAATCAGCGGCCGCAACTTGTCGCCCAGCAGAGCGCGTATCACTGCCGATCCGCTTTGGTCGTAATTGTGGAAGATTGCATCGTCGAAGTCGAGCACATAGGGTGTGCGGCCGCCCCAAACCTGCCGCTCGGCGATGGCTGGCAGGAACGGAAAGACCTCCTTTTCGATCCAGAAAACATCCGCAGTGCTGCGCGACAGGGTGCCGAGACGCCGCGCCACCGACCGCAGCGCCTCGGCCTTGCCCTGACGGCCATGGGCGAAGAACCGCTCGAGGTAACGGTCGGAAAAGAAGGGCTTGGTTTGGGTGTCGAAACCGGCTGCATGCAGCGCCGGAACAAACTGGCTCATGCGCAGGCGGCTGCTCGGTCCGAGATCCGAATAGCGCGGCAGCAACAAGATTTGAGGATCGGGGCCAGCCATGTCATGCATTCTTGATGTTTCTGGTGTCACGCTCGCCAGTAAGGGCGACCCGTCGCAGAATTCGCAATTCTAGTCTTGAAGACGGTCAGGCGCTGACGGGATCATCGCCAACATCGTCGCCGACGAAGACGATGACAGCCGTGCCGATGGCGATTGCAACGGCAGGCAGGAGGTAACTTGTTCCTCCACCTTCGACCTCCGGATCGACGGCTCGCGAGGTGTCGGTCTGCGCCAAACTCGGGACGGCGATGAGGGCCGCGGCCGCGGCAAGGAGAACAGGGGCTGTAACAGGGAGTTTCATTCCGTCACCGTTAGTCACCTTTGGCCCGTCGAGCCAATGTATTCCGTCCAACCTCGGACCTGAGGCGTGGTTTGCTAGCCGCACTCAAGCCATCTCGGTCTCGTTATGCTCGATTGCGATCGTGCCGTCGACGGCATCCTCGACGGCTGCGACGAAACGCCGATCGGTCTTTTCGAGCGCCACCGCGGTCAATCGCCCGCTGCCATAGGCGCCGGTGTCGATCCCGATGCGATTCGAGCGTATCTCGACGCGATCCGTGATCGTGTGGCCGTGCACCACCATGTGGGAATGGGGCTTTCGATGCGACAGGAAAGGTTCGCGGATCCAGTAGAATTCGCGGCCCGATTGCTCCTCAATCGGTACCCCCGGACGTATCCCGGCATGGACGAACAGATAATCTCCGATCGCAATCCAGTCTTCGAAGCCGCGTATGAAATCGAGATCGGCCTCCGGTAGGACCTGCGGAAGCATGGCGAGAAGTTCGTCGTTCGTTGCTGCGTCGTAGTCGTCCCGGTCCACTCCGTAGCTCAGGAGCATTTCGCGACCGCCATAGCGCATGTATTCGCGCAGCACCTCCTTCGATTCCAGCGCACGCAACAACATTTGCTCGTGGTTGGCCATCAGAACCCGTACATCGCGCCGCTCCTTCCAGTTGCGCACGAAGGCGATCACGCCCGCGCTGTCGGGCCCGCGATCGATCAGGTCCCCCAGCAGGATGACGGTGGTTTGCGCGGGCTCCTGCTGGGCATCGTCCGCTTCGATTGCACGCGCCAGTTCGCGCAGCAGATCGAGGCGACCATGCACGTCACCGATCGCGTAGACACGGCGGCCATCGGGAATCGAGGGGGGAGGGGACGCTTCGGCGCCAGGCCGGACGAGGCGAGCCAGTTTGGAAAGCATGGCGCGCGCCCCTAGCCCGTCGGAATGAACCTAGGCAGAACTTCGTCGCGGCATCGAAAGGGATTTCCTCGCCCCCCCCTTCATTCCCGGTCCCCATTCATCCGGGAAGGTCGACGCGACGCCCGCACCCGGACCAACTGGCCACTGGCGGCGGTGAACGCTTCGGAAGCGGCCGATCGGCCTGCCGGGGGGCGCCGGAAAAAACTCGTTCTTCGGCTTGCTATCGGCCTAACCGTCGGATAAGCATCGCGCCATCTATTGAAAATGGGGTTGTAAGGAGAGTGAACGCTCTCGCGTTCCGCGGGGAAATTTACAAGCAGATCGAAAGATTTAACCACAGATCATGAAGACGCTCGCCGCGGCCCGGTACATCGGGTCAGGTGGGCCTCTAGAGTTTCGGCCGTCCGGGCCGTCCAGTAATTCGCTTAATGTTCACTAGGAGTTCTTAGAATGGCTGATATTCGCGGTTCAGACAACGCCGATACCCTGGTGGGTTCGGCCGATGCCGACACCATCACCGGTAACGGCGGCAACGACCTTCTTTACGGTCTCGCCGGCGACGACACCATCTTCGGCAATGCCGGCAACGACACCCTCGTCGGCGGTGCGGGCACCGATGCCCTGGCCGGTGGCGCTGGCGACGACGTCTATTACGTCGTGGCTGGTGACGGCATCACCGAAGCCGTCGGCGGCGGCTTTGACTTGGTCTTTGCTTCGGGCAGCTTCACGCTGAACGCGAACGCCGAGGTCGAATCGCTCGGTTATGCCGCCGCACCGACCGGCACGGCCGGCGGAGCCAGCGTGAACGGCGCGTTCAACACGACCGCGGACGTCGATATCAATCTCACCGGCAACGAATTCGCGCAGCAAATCGTTGGCACTGCCGGCGACAACGTCCTGATCGGCGGTCGCAACACCGACGCGACCACCGGCGACGTGCTCTTCGGCTTTGACGGCGACGATACCTTCCTGATCTCGAACCCGAATGACGTGGTGGCCGGCGAGGCTGGCTCTACCGGCAACGACATCGTGTTCGTTTCCGCAAGCTCGCTCAACGCGCAGGGCCTGGCCGTGGCCAGCTACACCCTGGGGACCTTGGGCATCGAGAACCTCTCGGCCCAGAACCAGGCGGGCAGCGAATCGCTCTCGCTGACCGGTGCGGCCGACAACCAGATCATCTCCGGCAACCAGGGCAGCAACACCCTCGCCGGTGGTGGCGGTCTGGACACGCTCAACGGCTTCGGCGGCAATGATACCTATGTCATCGGTCGTGTGCCGGGTGCCGCAGCGGGCGATCCCGACACCACGCTGACCGTCATCGGCCAGGAAACCGGCGGCACGGACACCGTTAACTTCGTCGCGGGCGCCGCTGGCTACAACTTCACCACCTTCAACGGCGGCTCGATGGCCGATCTCGAGATCGAGGTGATCAACGCGAACGCCAACCAGCACGTCGTCGGCAACAATTTCGGTCAGACGATCAATGGTGCGGGCGGCAGCGAGACCCTCGAGGGCGGCGCCGGCATGGACACGCTGGTCGGCGGCGCGGGCGATGACGTTCTGCTGGTCGACATGGATGGCGAGACCGTCACCGATGCGTCCGGCAGCAACACCGTCGTCTTCACCGGTACCACGGGCGGCTTCAACCTGGCGAACACCACGTCGGCTTCCGTTCTCGCGGCTGGCGTTTCCATCACGCCGGCTCCGTATTTCAACGTCGCCTCCAACCTCGATCTGAACGGCACGGCCGCGAACACCCCGGGCGTGTACCTCGTGGGTAACACCGCGTCGCAGACGATCTACGGTGCGGGCGGAAACGACATCCTCGATGGCGACCGCGGCACGACGGCCAATGCCGACGTGCTCCGGGGTGGTGCCGGAGACGATATCTACCGGGTCTACGCTCAGAGCGACGTGGTCGGCGAAGGTACGTTCTTGCGCGATGCGGGTGCCAACACCATCACCTACAATGCCGCCACGAACGCCGGTGGCAACGACACGATCTTCACCAGCGCGAGCTATTCGCTGGCGGCGAACGCTGTTGCAGCCGGGGGCGACTTCATCGAGAACCTGACGGTTGCCTCCGCTGCCTCGACGACGGACTACACCCTCACGGGTAGTGCCATCGCCAACCAGATCGTGGGCGCGGCCGGCGACGACACCCTTGCGGGTGGCGGCGACAACGGCACCGATTTCGACACGCTGATCGGCCTTGCCGGCGACGATACCTACATTATCGCCACCGGTAACGAGATCATCCGTGAGAGCGAGAATGGTGGCGACGACACGGCCGAGCTCGGCGCGGGCGTGACCACTTACACGCTTACCGACGGTGCCTATGTCGAGACGATCGACGGCTCCGGCGCGGGTGCCGCTGTGACCATCACGGGCAACGCGCTGGCGCAGGAAATCATCGGCACCGCCGCTGGCGACACCATCTCCGGTGGCGGCGGCGCGGACACCCTGTCCGGTGGTGACGGTGCCGACACCTATCTGGTGGCGACCGACGGTGCGATCATCAACGACAACCAGGGTGCCAACACGGTGACCTACAACGGCGATGCGGGCGGCGGTATCACCGTCAGCAACGGCGCTTCGGTCACTGCGATCAACACCACCGAAGATGGCGGCGTCTACCTCACCGGCAACAACGGCGTTCAGACGATCACCGGCGGTGCCGGAGCCGACACCCTGAACGGTGCCGGCGGCGTCGATGTGAACGGTGACGGCGACACGCTGCAAGGTGGTGCGGGCGACGATATCTATCGTGTGTTCAGCAGCAACTTCGCTGGCACGACCACGGCCGCAGCTGTGGGCGACGTCATCAACGAAGCTGCTGGCGCAGGCAACGACACGGTCTACACCAGCGCCAGCTACGTTCTGGGCGCCAACGTCGAGAACCTCGTGTCCGCCAACCAGAGCGTTGCCACCAACATCACGCTGGTCGGCAATGGCGGCAACAACGCGATCTCGGGCGACCAGGGCAACAACGTGCTGGTCGGTGGTGCAGGCAACGACCGTCTGACCGGCCTCGGCGGAGCGGACACGTTCCACTTCGCGAACACCGGGACCACCAATGCGGACGTGATCGTCGACTTCGCAAGCGGTTCCGACCGCATCTCGCTCGACAGTGGAACCTTCGACTTCGGTGCGAGCTTCGAAGCCAGCGAGTTCGTCAACGGCCGTGAAGCAACTGCTGCCGGCCCGCAGATCCTTTACGATCAGGCGACCGGCCAGATGTTCTACGATGCCGATGGCACCGGCGTCGGCGCTGCCCAGCTGTTCGCTCAGCTTCAGCCGGGCACGGCCGTGACGGCGGCGGACTTCGTCCTGACCCCGGCGGGCACCATCCCGACCCCGTAAGCCTCGGCTTTCCGGACCGGAACAAGAGAAAGGGCCCCCATCCGGGGGCCCTTTTTTGTTGGCGGTAGCCGCTGCACGTCGACTTGCGCCCGTGGACAGCGCCCTCGTTCCCAGTTAAGGGAGCGTGCAGCCGTTCGATGCCAGGTGCTCCGGCTTCGTCCACCAACCCTTTCATAGACGACGACCCCGGCCCATGCGCATCCGCCATTCCTCGAAACCGTTTCCGTGCGATTGGGTCGCGTCGGCACGCCTGCGCGTATCGCCGGGGCGGCGTGCGATCGGCTTGGCCGCATGTGCAATCGCGGCAGGCGGCGCGCCGCTTTCGATCGCCGCGCAACCGACTCCCCCGATCGTTATCCAACCGCCGGCCTCGGCGGAAAATCCCGCGCCTCCGCCGGTCACTTCGACCGAAGTGCCACCCGTGACGATCGATACGCCCGACCGCGGCTATCCGATGGACTCTCCGGCCCGGGACACCGGCATTGATTTGCCGGGGCTCGGCCCGGACCTCGACCGGCCTGCTTCCGACAGGATTGTCGATCTGCCTTTTCCGACGCCCGTGCCCGGAGGCGATTCACCGACCGTGCTGCCCGCCCCCAGCGACCAGCCTCTGGCGATCGATCCCGAAGCCGACCCCGTCCTGCGGACCGCTTTCACCATGGCGCCGAGGGAAGAATTCCTGGAGCTGGTCCATAACGCGGTGGCCCTGCATCCGGCCCTGGACGAGACCAGCGGCTTCGCGACGGAGGCCCAGTACGCGCTCTATCAGCAGGAAGCCGCACTGCTGCCATCGGCCGAGGTCAATATCGTCGGCTTCCAGGTCATCGATCGTCAATTCGAAGGTGATCAGATCGACAATATCGTCGAGCGGACCCGGCCCGATCGACGGTTCGATTACCTCGCGGCCGTCAATCAGCTGCTGATCGATTTCGGCGCAACGTCCAACCGCATCCATGCCGCCGGCGTACGCCTGCGCGCAGCGGCCCTAGGGGTCGACAGTGCTGCGGAGCAGGTCGCCCTCAACACCATTGCCGCCTGGTACGACGTTTATTCCTTGCGCACCATTCTGGCGCTCACGCGGGCCTATCGGGACAGCCAGGCCGGTGCACGAGCCGCGATCGCGGATCGCATCGAACAGGGCGCCTCGGCGCAGGTCGACGCGGCCCTCGTCGAAAACTCGATAGCGCAGCTCGATATCCGGGCGGCACGCTTCCAGCAGCAACTGGATTCGGCCGAAGCGCGCTATCGCGAACTGACGGGGGTCGAACCGCCGCAAGGACTGCTGCGCGCCCCCGAACTCGGACGGATCCCCGCTTCGGTCGAGATCGTTCGGGCAGCGGCGCAGGAAACGTCGGAGGCTCGCGCAGCCCGGCTGCAGGCACAGGCCGCACGTTACGATGCGAGGGCCTCGCGCAAGGATCTGCTGCCGTCGGTGGGAGCATCGGTCAACGCGGGACGCTACGGTCTCATCGAGGATCGGCACGACTACGATGTCGTTGCGCGGGTCACTTTGCGCCAGCGCTTGTTCGGCGGCTTGCCCCAGCGCGCCAAGGCGGCGGAGGCCCACGCCGATGCGCTCGATGCTCGGGCCAGGCGCATCAGCGAAGAAAGCAGTCGCGATGCGGCGACGGCCTATAGCGACTTGCAGTCGTTCGAGCGTCAGCTCGAAGCTCTGCGATTGGCCTATATCGCCACGCGGCAAACCCGGGACGCGACCGTCCAGCGATTTCGCTATTCTCGCGGGACATTGTTCGATGTCATCGAGGCCAGCGATACTTTCTACTCCGCCGCGACAGGCTATATGCAGGCGCTCGCCCAGCGTGATGCGGCCAGGTATGTCCTGCTCGCACGCACCGGAGCGTTGCTGGAGACGCTCGAAATTCCGAACTACACGCTTCGAGACTGATCGATGACCGATTCCCAGATGTTCTCTTCGGCACGGCGCCCATTCGCGCGCTGGCTGCTCGAGCCCATGATCAAGAACCGCGACAATTACACCAAGGTCATGATCGCCGCGGCGCTGATCAACGTGTTCGCGCTCGTCTCCTCGCTGTTCACAATGACGGTGTACGACCGGGTCCTGCCGAACAATGCGACGTCTTCCCTGATCGGTCTGGCGATCGGGATGGGCATCATCATCGTGTTCGATTTCGTCTTGCGGACCTTGCGGGCCTATTTCGTCGATATCGCCGGCGTGAACGTCGACCGCTCGGTGGGCGAGGTTGCGTTCGAAAGGCTGATGGCTATGCGGATGGCGTCCCGCCGGGGCTCGACGGGGGCGCTTGCCGGCACGATGCGCGAACTCGAGACATTGCGCGATTTCTTCGCCTCCGCCTCGCTGGTCGCCATCGTCGACGTTCCGTTCATCTTCCTTACCCTCGCGGTGATCGGTTTGATCGGCGGCTGGATGGTCATCGTTCCGCTGTTGGCGGTTCCGGCGGTGGTGATCGCCGGCATCGTGACCTTTCCGGCGATGGATCGCCTTGCCGCCGATGCGATGAATCACGGACTGGAAAAACAATCGGTCCTGGTGGAGACCATTGGCGGGCTGGAAACGGTCAAGGCTACCGGCGCCGGGGGCATTCTCAAGCAGCGCTGGCTCTCCGCTATCGACAATTTTTCGCACATGGCCACGCGGCAGCGCCTTCTTTCCGCTTTCAGCATGAACATGGCCAATTCGGCCACCACGCTTTCCTACACGGGCTCGATCGTCCTGGGTGTGTTCCTGATCGAATCGGGCGACCTCACCATGGGCGGACTGATCGCCTGTTCCCTTCTCGGCAGCCGCGCGATCGCGCCGCTTTCGCAGATCGCGCAACTGCTTTCGCGCCTCTCGGCGACGAAGACGGCTTTCCGAACCCTTCGTCCGTTCATGGAGGAAGAAGGAGAGGCGGATTTGCCGAATCTCCTCAAACCGGCCCGGATCGAAGGTCTCCTGGAATTCCGCAACGTGTCCTTCCGATACCCCGGCGCGAAGGAAGATGCCCTGTCCGGGATCAATCTGACGATCCGTCCCGGCGAACGGGTCGGCATGCTGGGACGGATAGGATCCGGCAAGTCGACGCTCGCCCGCCTGGCGCTGGGGCTTTACGATCCGTCAGACGGGCTGGTCTTGCTGGACGGAACGGATGTACGCCAAATCGATCCGGCTTCCCTGCGCAAGGCGATCGGTACGGCCATGCAGGAAAGCGTGCTTCTGTCCGGCACCATTCGCGAGAACATTTCGCTGGGACGGCCGGGGATCGACGACGAGGAAATTCTGCGGGTCGCGAAGATCACCGGAACCCACGAATTCGTGGGCAGGATCGCGAACGGCTACGATCTCAGGCTTGCAGACCGGGGCGAGAGCCTCTCGGGTGGACAGCGCCAGGGTATCGCACTGGCTCGTGCGCTGGCGGGGTCGCCGCAAATGATGATCCTTGACGAACCGACCAGCGGCATGGACATGCAAAGCGAGAACAGCCTGATCGAAAGGCTGTCGCCGGAACTGTCGGATCGGACGCTGATGGTCATCACCCACCGCATCTCCCTGTTGCGCCTGGTGGAACGGGTCGTCATCATCGCCGACGGCAAACTTCACGCCGATGGCAAACGCGACGATGTCCTTCGCGCCATCACCAAGCCACAGGCCGCATGAGATGAACGCGCCCCACCCATTCTCCACGACCACTGCGACCGAGACCGATTTCGAGACGAAGAAAAGCGCCGAAGAGACCGGGTGGCTGCGGCCGCGCCGCATGTCGAATTACATGCTCTGGGGGACGCTCGGCTTCTTTGCGATACTTATCCTCTGGGCCGCGCTGACGAACATCGACCGGACGGTGCATGCCACCGGCCGAGTGGTCCCGACGGCGCAGTTGCAGCGGATTTCCAATCTCGAAGGCGGGATCGTCGGACGTGTTCTGGTCAGTGCCGGCGATACGGTACGCGAGGGCCAGCCCCTTCTCCGGCTCGATCCGACCATTGCCGAAAGCGATTATTCCGTCGGTCAATCCTCGCTGGCTGCACTGGATGCCAAGATCGAGCGGTTGACCGCCGAGGTGACGGGCAGGGAGCCGCGTTTTGCCAGTTCGCAGAACAGAGCCGTGCAGGAGCAAATCGAGATCGAACGGTCCTTGTACCGCTCTCGGCAAGCCGATCTCGCGAGTGTCATGGAAGCGTCGCGCGCGCGCCTCGTGCAGGCCCAGCGCGCCGTGAACGAGGCCGAGGCGAACCGCGCCGCCGCCGTTGCCGGACGAGATTCCGCGCAGCAACAGGTTTCCCTTCTGCGCCCTCTCGTGGAGAGCGGGATCGAACCGCAGATGAGCCTGCTTCAGGCCGAGCGTCAGGCGAATGTAAGTTCGAGCCAGGCGGTGGCTGCCTCGGCAGCGATTTCGCGCGCGCAATCCTCCGTCGCCGAAGCGCGGGCCGCATTGGTTCAGGCCCGACAGGACTGGACGGCCAATGCGGGTGCGGAACTGGCGGCGGCTCAGGCCGAGGCCGCCAGTCGGCGCGAAGCGCAGCCTGCACTTGCCAATCGGCTCGACCGCACTGTCGTCCGCAGCCCGCTCGCCGGAACCGTGAACCGCGTGCTGATCAACACGGTAGGGGGAATCGCTCGCCCCGGCGAACCGCTCCTGGAGATTGTTCCGTCCCAGTCCGGGCTCACCATCGAGGCTTCGGTGCGCCCCTCGGATATCGCCTTCGTTCGAGCCGGACAGCGATCGCTGGTGAAGATAACGGCTTACGATTATTCGATCTACGGCGGAATGGAGGGCCGGGTGGTCGGGATTTCTCCTGACGCCATCGTCGATGAGCAGACCGGCGAACCTTATTATACCGTACGCATCAGGACCGAAACCGACACGCTGCTATCTCCGGCCGGACAGAGGCTCCCGATCACCCCCGGCATGGTCGCGGACGTCAATCTGATAGGCGACCAACGGTCGATCCTGAGCTATTTCCTCACGCCGTTCACTCGTCTGAAGGAGACCGCTTTCCGCGAGTGAACGCCGAACGATCGAAGAGAAGGGATGATCGGCAGCGTGAACGTTTTACTGGTCCACCAGAATTTCCCCGGACAGTTCAAACATCTCGCCCCCGCATTGGTCGCACGAGGCGATCGCGTGGTCGCGCTCGCCATGAACCAGTCAGAGCCTATGGATGGAGTGGAGATCCATCGCTCCACGCCGCGGATCGGCACCGGCTCGCAGCTGTCCTGGGCCCAGGAATTCGAAACCAAGCTGATCCGGGGCGAGGCGACATTCCGGACCGCGCTGGAACTGCGCGCCGCGGGGTTTGAACCCGATGTGATCCTGGCGCACCCGGGATGGGGCGACTCCCTGTTTTTGAAGGACGTCTGGCCGCAGGCGCGTCTGGCGATCTACTGCGAATATTTCTACGCGATGGCGGGCGGGGACGCGGATTTCGATCCCGAATTTCCCCTGGGAGACGACCAGGAGGCACGCAATATCCGTCTGAAGCTCAAGGGGTTGCCGCAGAAGCTTCATTTCTCCATGGCCAATCGCGGTCTTGCACCGACCGAATTCCAGAAAAGCACCTATCCCGCCGGCTTCCGCGATCGCATAACCGTCGTGCACGACGGGATCGATACCCGCACGATCCGCCCCATCACCACAGGAAGGATCACCACGGGAAACGGGCTGAGCGTGACGCGCGACGACGAAGTGATCACCTTCGTGGCCCGCAATCTCGAGCCCTATCGCGGATATCACATCTTCATGCGCGCTCTTCCCGCGCTCCTGCGCGCGCGGCCGAACGCGCGGGTCTTCATTATCGGAAACAACGGCACCGGCTATGGCGCGCGTCCGCCCGAAGGAAGCAATTGGCGGGACATCTTTCTGCGCGAGGTGAAGGATCAGCTCGATATGAGCCGGGTCCACTTCGCCGGCTCGCTTGCATACCCGGTCTTTCTCGAACTCCTATCGATTTCCCGCCTGCACATCTATCTGACCTATCCGTTCGTTCTATCCTGGTCGCTCCTCGAGGCGATGGCGCTGGGCACCCCCATTCTCGCCAGCGACACCGCCCCGCTGCGCGAGGTGATTCAACATGGCGAGAACGGCATGCTGTTTCCCTTCTTCGATCCGGTCGCACTGGCCGATCAAGGAGCTGCGATGCTGGCCGACGACGCGCTGCGTCGGCGTCTGTCGGAAAACGCCCGTTCTACGGCCGTCGAGCGCTACGATCTGAAGGATGTTTGTCTTCCGCGCCAGCTCGCATTCGTCGACGGCTTGGCGCAAGATTCCCCGTTACCGCCGATCCTGGAGAATGATCTCTAACGAGGCGTGATAAGTCGATGCCTGGGAGTCGAATAGCGATCCTGGCGATGGTTCCTAACCGAGACGACGACCGCTTGCATAAGAGCCGCGCGAGATCGAAGGCCAATCGGAATCGGCTTCAGAAGGCCCCGTGCCGCAGGCGCCATAGAGCCTCGCGCCGGGTATCGGGATCAGGTAGCCTGATGCCGCCGAGAGCGATTTCCAAAGCCTCCCGGTCGAGCGACACGCCCCACGCACGTTCCGCCTGCAGAGCGTGGTTGGATGCGAGCTGAGGCGTCATGGATGCCCAGTTAGCCGGTACGGCTTCACCCACCATGTCCATTCGATTCGTATGCAGTTGCGTGACGAAACGAAACAACACGTCGTACGAAAGGGATTCGTTGTCGCCAAGGCCGACATCGGCAAGTTCCTCGTCCAGCAGGAACAGCCCACCCGCGCGCGCCATGCGGACGTAAAACAGGAAATCCGCCGCAGGCCATTCGTCCGGATCGTACCCACCCAGCTCGAATGCGGCCTCCCGGCGAAAAAGAAATCCCGCACCGTTGCCGATGAAATTTCCGAAGAAGAGCCGCCTCGCATCAACTTTTAGGACACCGTTGCGAAATGCCGTCCGTTCGAGCGCCCGCCCGATCGCCTTGTTCAGACGCTGCCGGGCGCTGGGAGGTCTAGCCGGACACGGGTTGGCGCGACGGTCGCGTACCCCCTTGCGGCAGACGATTCCATCCGGCGCGCCCAACCGGGCGACAGCCGCCAGGCTGCGTTCCAGAAAGGACGGGCGCAGAAGATCGTCGTCGTTGAGGATTGTCAGCCACGGCGTTCGCGAAAGCTCAATGCAACGGTTCCAATTGCCGAACATGCCCAGGTTCTCGGCATTTACGAAATAGCGGACACGACAGTCGCCCGCTTCCTCCAGCCGTTTCTGTATGGCGGCCGGCTTACCGCCATGTCCTTCGTTGTCGACGATCACGACATCGGGTGGCTCGACGCCCGTCTGGGCCAGCGCGCTGGCGATCGCTTCGACAAGAGTGTCGAAGCGCCTGTATGTCGGGATGGCGATAGTCGCGCGCGGCAGGGAACCCGATCCGCCCTTCTCCCAGACGAGCTCGGACGGCACGCCGGAAATCGCGGCGAAAGGGTCGGATGCAACGAAAGCGGTCATGGTTTGAGCTCTGACCAAAGAAGCAGCGGCCATTTCCAGTTATTATAGGCAAGCTGGACGATCCCCGGTGCCAGGATTAGCGCCGCCACCCCCAAGCCGGCCCACGCGCCCGCGATCGAGAGAATGGCTACGGCAATCCCGGACAAGAGCGCCGCCTTGACGAAAGGAACGGTGTTGCCGGTGGTTATGACGAGCGCGCAACTGGCGTGGTTGGTCTCCAGCAGTAGAACCATCCCCATAAGCAGAATCAGCGGCAAAGGTAGCAGCGCGACACTGCTGCCCACGGAGGCCAGCAGGAATTCAGCGGCGAATGCCACGAACGCCACACCGGTTACGAACAAGGCAAGCAGAGCCGCCTGCCGGATCAGCCACGTCCGATGGAGACCATCACGGTTCCCTTGCACGCGCATACGCACCATCTCGGGAACGGCAACGTTGATCGGGAGCTGCGAGACGGATCCAACCGCGGTCAACAATTGAAGCGTCACTGCATAGCTGGCGGCGACTTCCAAACTGAAGAATGCGGATGCCACGAGCACGTTCAGCCGCGTGATCAGAAATCCCCCGAGCGAGACCATCCCCATCCTCGAGGCGTTCGGCCACAAGGCCTTGAACAGCGCCTTGCTATTCGCCGCGCCCGGTGCGGGGACGATGTTCAACGCGCGGAGCAGGGGCAGCAGTCGAAACTGCAGGATCACGCGCGCGAGAAGAACCGAAACGAGGTTCCCCACGGCAAGACCCATCAAGCCCCAATCGAGCAGCAACGCCCCGCCTCCGATCAGTACGAACCCCCCGCGACTGGCGATCTGCCCCCAATAGGTCGACGACACCCGTCCTGCTCCCAGGAGGAAACCCGCATTCCAGGAAAAGTACAGCATGAGCGCGGTGCCGAGCGAAAACACCATCCATGCCTGCGCCACTTCGGCGAAGGGAACGGCGCCGCGGACGACCTCCGGAAGATAGAAGACGCCGATCAGCGTCATGAGCACTACCACGCCCGCCGCGAGAAGGGCGTAAAAGCGGCGGCACAAACGGAGCACCTCCATGACAAGCGGCAGATTGGGCTCGCCCGTGGTTTCGGCATGGCCGTGTCGCTCGATCGTTCTCGCGCCGGCATAGGCCGACGAGAAGCTGCGCGCGAAGGTCGGTTGAAATCCGAAATCGGCGAGCGCGACGAGACCCTGAAGGGCGATGAAAATGTACCAAATGCCGACTTCCGGAGCGGAAAGACGAGTCACGACCAGCGGCAACAGGATCAGGCCGGATCCGTACTGAAGCATCTGGGCGAGCCCGCCGACAACCACGGCCGAGTTGGCGCGCAATCTGGCCAGGAACAGAAGCGTCGTGGGCTCGCGAAGAAAACCGGTCGGGGGCATGGTGCGATGTTCTGGCGTGGGCCGCGCGCCTGTTCAGTCCGGCCCGGCCAGTTCGGGCAGACTTTTGACGAGAGAGCGTTGCGGATGCCAGCCGGGCAGTTTTGCCTGGGGACCGGAAACGACCGGCTCCATCACCTCGCGAGCACGATAAGGTCGCGCGCCGAAATCGATATTCATCGGTCGCCCCAGCGTATCCCCCACCAACCGGGCGAGATCGCGCAATGTCGCACGCTCGCCGGACAGGAGAAAGCGCTCGTTGCGTGGCCGGTCGTCGTCGAACAGACGCCCGGCGGCCAACACGAAAGCATCCACGACATCGTCGACATGCGTAAGGTCGATGACCTGCTCGCCGGGAGAAAGGCCCAGCGTATCCCCGGATTTCGCCACATCGACCAGCAGCTGCACGATCTTGCGTCGCGGATCACCACGGCCGTAGGTGTCGAAAAGCTCCAGCGTCACGAGCGAGAGCCCACGGGCATCATGATAATAACGAAGCAGGTCGCTGGCGGCCTGTTTCGTGGCGGCATAGAGATTGACCGGGTTGAAATCACCCGGGTCGGTCACGCGGAAACGTTGCCAAGCCGTGCCGGTGTTGACCATCCGGGTAACACCGGCTGCGCACATGGACTCGGCCAGCATGGCAGTGAACAAGACGTTCGATGCGATAAGGCGCTCCACGTCCGCCGGCTCATGTTCTGACAGATAGAGCGACGCGAGGTGAAAGACGATGTCAGGCTTCGCTTCGCGCATTGCCTCGTCGATCGCGTCCGGCTGCGCCTGCGCCCGGTGGACGACCGCCCGGGGGTCGAGCGACCGGGTGTCGCTTCCCGACCGACACAGGCAATGGACCGCCCATCCGCCGCTAACCAGCGTATCCACCAGGCGTCCACCGATGAAGCCCGTGGCTCCGGTAACGAGAGCACGCCTCACGAGGAGGAATCCGCCGCGTCGAAGGTGAAGGGGCTGGCGAAATCGGAAAGCGCGGGGTGTTGGCGATCGCGATCGGAAACCACCGGATCGGCGATCGGCCAGTCGAAGCCGATGCTGTCGAAGGCGATCCCCGCATCGTTTTGCGGCGCATGAACGCTGGTGACCTTGTATAGCATGGTGCTCGTATCGCTCAGCGACTGGAAGCCGTGGGCGATCCCGCTGGGGAGATAGAGGCCGAGCCCGTCTTGCTCGTCCAATTTCACGCTGCACACCCGCCCCTCGGTAGGCGAGCCCCGCCGAATGTCCACCGCCACGTCGATCACCTCTCCAGCCAGGCAGGTGACGAATTTGGCGTGGGCTGCAGGAGGTGTCTGGAAATGCAATCCACGGATAACGCCGCGTCGCGACACCGAGTAGAACTCCTCTTGCCAATCGGTCCGCATTCCGCGTTCGGCGAAGCTCGGCGCGTGAAAGGCCTTCACGAAGGAGCCGCGTATATCGGCAAGAATGCGCGGCCGAACGACGATGGCACCCGCTAGCCCGAAATCGTGAAATTCCATGATCGTTCGCCCACCTTCACGCTGGCTGCACAGCCGTATGGTCGGCCAGTTCCCGAGTGATCTCGGCCAGCGTGTCGATCATGTAATCCATGCGCCGATCGTCGATGCCGGGCCACACGCCGATCCAGAAGCTGTCGGTCATGATCTTGTCCGTATGCGTAAGCTCGCCGTGCACGCGATATTCGACGTGGGTGAAGGCGGGCTGGCGAGTCAGGTTTCCGGCAAACAGCATGCGGGTGCCGACCTTGCGCTCTTCCAGTGTCTTGACCAGCAGATTGCGATCGATCCCCGTCCCGTCGCGCAGCGTCAGTAGAAACCCAAACCAGCTCGGGTCGCTCCCCGGCGTGGGTTCCGGCAAATGGAAAACCCGGTCCAGCCCGTGATCCTTCAGGCGGCGTGTAAGCCCGGCGAAATTCGCCCGGCGCTTCTCGATGAAGCGGTCGAGCTTCTCGAGCTGGCTGACTCCCACAGCTGCCTGCATGTCGCTGACCTTCAAATTGTAACCGACGTGGCTGTAAGTGTATTTGTGATCGTAGCCCTTCGGCAGGGTGCCCAAGCGCCAGCCATACCGCTTGTTGCAGGTGTTGTCCTGACCCGGCGCGCAATAGCAGTCACGGCCCCAGTCGCGGAAGGATTCCGCGATTTTTGCAAGGAGCGGGCTGTTTAGCATCACCGCGCCCCCCTCGCCCATCGTGATGTGGTGGGCCGGGTAGAAGCTCAGCGTGGCCACGTCGCCGAACGTGCCAACCTGTTTTCCGCCGATCGTCGCGCCGAAGGCGTCGCAACAGTCCTCGATCAGATAAAGTCCGTGCTTTTTGCATAGCCGCGCGACGCGCTCGACATCGAAGGGGTTTCCCAGCGAATGCGCGATCATCACCGCGCTGGTCTTGTCCGTAATGGCTGCTTCCAGCAGGTCGACATCGACATTGTGCGTCGCGATATCGACATCCACGAACACGGGAATGCAGCCATATTGCACGATCGGGGACACGGTAGTTGGAAAACCAGCGGCAACAGTGATGACTTCCGACCCCGGCTTGATTCGTTTTTCGCCCAGCTTCCATGAGGTCAGGCAAGCGAAGGCGAGGAGATTGGCGGCCGAACCCGATACGGTCAGCTTGGCGAAACGCGTTCCGAAGACCTTGGCCAACCTTTCCTCGAACTGGGTGGCATAGCGTCCGGCCGTCAACCACATATCGAGCGCGGAATCGATAAGACTGGCGCAGTCGTCAGCATCCATCACCTTGCCGGATGGCGGGATGTAGGTTTCGCCCGGTATGAATTCCGGCTGCGGTTTAGCATCGAAATAGTCGCGCGCCATGGCGATAATTTGTGAACGCATCTCTTCGGACATTATCGAATTGTCTCTTCCAGGGCTGTCGTCGTGTGGGTGTAGTTCTCGATCTCGGCCAAGCAATGCGTGCGCATATCGGCACCGTCGAGCCAGGCCTTCTGCCATGCAACGATACGCTCCACGGCCTCTTCCAATGCCCAACGGGGCCGCCAGTGTAAGCGTGCCCGCGCCTTCGATATGTCGAGCTTGAGGGAATGGGCCTCGTGCGGATGGAAACCGTCCGCCTCCACCCAGCCCGCATCGCCACCCCAATGCGCAGCAAGCTGTTCCACTACCCAGCGGACCGGACGCGCATCTTCGTCACGTGGACCGAAATTCCACCCTTCCGCGAAACCGGACCCATCGCGCCATAGCGCTTGCGCAAGGACCAGATACCCCGACAGCGGCTCGAGCACATGTTGCCAAGGACGGGTTGCCAACGGGTTTCGTATGGCAACCCGTTGCCCGTGACCAAAAGCGCGGAGTGCATCCGGCACCAGGCGATCGCGCGCCCAGTCTCCGCCCCCGATGACATTGCCAGCGCGCGCCGTGGCAAGCTTCGGGCCGCCGGCGACCGACGCAAAGAAGGAGGCTCGATATGCCGAGGAAACCAGTTCGGCGCATCCCTTGCTGCTGGAATAGGGATCGTGGCCGCCCATCGCCTCGCTCTCGCGATAACCCCAATCCCATTCGCGGTTCTCGTAGCATTTGTCGGTGGTAACGACCACGATCGCGCGCAGCGAGGGACAGGCGCGCGCCGCCTCGAGGACATTGACGGTCCCCATGACATTGGTGGCATATGTTCCGACCGGGTCATCGTAGGAAGGACGCACCAGAGACTGCGCGGCCATGTGGATGAGGATTTCCGGGTCGGCCTCCGCCATAGCCGCGCGAACCGCAGCGAGATCGCGGATATCACCCCTCGTCGAGGTGATCTCCCGCCCCGCATCGACGAGATCATACAGGTTGGGATTGTCGTCCGGAGCAAGGGCAAATCCATGAATCTCCGCCCCCATTCCCCCGAGCCAGAGCGCCAGCCAACTCCCCTTGAAGCCGGTATGGCCGGTCAGGAAAACGCGCTTCCCTGCCCAAAACTCGGGATCGACCGCACCGGTCACCATACTTTCCACTGCGCATCGCCAGCTTCCCAATGGCTTTCCAGCTTCTGCTTGTCTCGCAGAGTGTCCATTGGCTGCCAAAAGCCGGAATGATGGAACGCCATCAATTGTCCGTCGGCCGCCAGGTTCCGCAACGGTTCCTGTTCCCAGATGGTCGAATCGTCATCGATGTAGTCGAGCACTGCCGGCGACAGGACGAAAAAGCCGGCATTGATCGCGGAACCGTCGCCCGCCGGCTTTTCAAGGAAGCTCGCCACCCGGTCGCCATCCATGTCCAGCGCGCCGAAACGGCCCGGCGGAATCGCCGCCGTCAGGGTCGCGTGCTTCCCGTGCCGGCGGTGAAAAGCTATCGAGCCGGCGATATCGATATCGCCGACCCCGTCACCATAGGTCATGCAGAACGCTTCCTCTTCCCGGACGTAATCGGCAACGCGCTTGATCCGTCCGCCCGTCATCGACGCATCGCCGGTATCAACAAGCGTCACGTTCCAGGGTTCGGACCGGCGTTGATGCACCTCCATGCGATTCTCTGCCATGTGAAAGGTCACATCGGACGTGTGCAGGAAGTAATTCGCGAAATACTCCTTGATGACATAGCCCTTGTAGCCGCAACAAATGACGAAGTCCCTGACCCCGTTGGCGGAGTATATCTTCATGATGTGCCAGAGGATCGGCTTGCCGCCGATTTCGATCATCGGCTTGGGTCGGACAGATGTTTCTTCGCTGAACCGCGTGCCGAGGCCGCCGGCAAGGATGACTGCTTTCATGGATCTCTCGTAATATCGGCTCTGGGGCAGCTCAAGCAGGCCCTTAGATGCAACTGGCCGCATTGACCACCTCGCGCGGCGCCCTGTTGGAACCAGGCGGCCCGAGATCCCTGCGCTCGCGCCCACCGCTCATCACGCTTGGACCCTTACAATTTGCGCAAACACCCCAATGCGAGCTGGGCTCGCTCGCGGCGTTCGGGATATTGCGCTTCGAGCGCCAGGCGCTCTTCCGCCGGGACCACGCTGGCATCGGCCGCGGCGCTGCGACGCGCGCGCTGTTCGAAAATGCGGAGCGCCTGCTGGATGGCTGCACGCTGTTCGGTGGTCATGGTGCTTCCATCCTCGGCCATTTCGGAAACGGTTTCCAGCGCAACGACGCACAATGCCGCCTGGCGATATTCGCTGCCGGCGGCATCGATCGCCGCCACGTTCCCCATCGACAGGCGCTCGGCGGATCGTCGCTCTTCCGCACTATAGGTTGCCTGTGGCGTATCGTCAGGCAGATGATCGGACGAAAGCGTTTCATCCGAACATGCAGAAAGACCTGCCAGACCGACAAGCACGGGCACGACGATCCGCGCGAGCGTTGCAGGACGCGCTTGTCTTTCTCGAGTAATCATAGGGCCCCTTAAGCTGCATACGCTCGTTCTCGCAAGCTGCGGGCTCGTGTCTGCAATCGCCACGCGCGGAGGAGAGCGGAGGGCGCAATGTTGGCGATGCCTGGTCCAGAGCCAGGAAAGCTGCGCGCAATCTTTGGTTTTTTTGCTGGAGCGAGGGTCCGGCTGTATCGGTCATCGTGAGGCAAGGCCCCGAATGTATGGTCGGCCTCTGCAGCATGTAGATTACTGCCCGTAGGGCAGAGCCTGACCAACTGCCTGGACGACGCCACGCTAACGGGTCGATTGCCAGTATCGACCGAGCACTGAGGTCCTGTTCTGGGATTTGACGCTCTCTGGACAGGGTCCGTAGCGGCGGGCGGTAGGATCAGCCAATGAAGGACACGATACGATGCCCGATGGTTCGCCATTCTTGCCGCGCTACTCCCGACGTCGTGCGATCGCGACGAGCTCGCTGGTCCTCGGTACCACCTTGCTCGGCTTCGGTACGGCATGTGCGGCCCCGCAGGAGCGGGTTTTTCTGCCCGATTTCCGTCGGACGGGAGACCAGGACGACACCGCGGCTTTACGCCGCGCAGCGGATACGGGTGCCACGGTATATGTCCCCCCGGGAATTTTCACCTTGGCGATGGATGCAGGCCTCACCCTGCCTTCCGGTCTCCGCCTGCGCGGTGCCGGCCCCGACCGAAGCATCATTCGGCGATCCTACGCACCGGGGGGCCCGTTCATTCTCTTTGCCGACAGTGGTTCCGAATTGGCGGAGGACAATCTTGTCGGTTGGCACATCACGGGGCTCGGCTTCCATGACGATGTCGGGGCTCGCGGGTATAGCGAGTTCGACTATATGATCATGCTGAACGGGGTAAGCGATGTCGCCATCGAGGATTGTGCCTTTCAAGGCTTCCGAGGCGATGCGATTTATCTGGGCTCCTCCACCGTGCGCGCCGTGGAACGGCACAATCGCGACGTGATCATAAGACGTTGCCTGTTCGATGGGGTGAACACCAACAATCGCAACGCGGTTTCAATTCTGGACGGCGAGCGTGTGCTGATCGAGGATTGCCGATTTGAAGCCGTCGGCCGGCCTGGAGGAGCAGGAAAATTCGATCCCATGAACCCGACCACCGGTATACCAAACCCGGGCGCGATCGACATAGAGCCCGAGGACACCGGTTTCTCCCGCGTCGAAAACGTGACGATCAGGCGCAATCGCTTCCGGGTTGGGGGTGGCGGTGCCGTCACGCTTAACCTGTTCGCCAATTCTTCCCGCTCCTACACTCGCAACATCCGGGTCGAAGAGAATATCGTGATGGATCGCGATGGCGGGTTCATGGCGCGCAGTTTCATCGACCCTGCGCGCGGGCAACAACCCTACGACATCCATTTCACGAAGAACGAGGTGAGCCATTGCCGCAAGCCCTTCCTCCTCGATGGGATTGCGGACGTGGCATTACTCGGTAACAGTTTCGTGCGGTGTGCCGAAGCCGCCGAAATCGGCTGGAGCCAACCAGTTGCCGACATCGTTCTCGAGAAGAATCGTTTCGTGCAATCAGGAACGGCGAATGGCTACACGCTGTGGGTACGCTCGGCCGATGGCCTGATGTTGAAAGGCAATGCGTTTGTGGATTGCGGGCTGGAGAATGGAAGCCTTGGTATCCCTCTCGCCTTCGTCGAAGGAACCAGTCGCGAGGTAAATCTGACCGATAACCGAATCGTGAGTAGGATCGGTCGCACGACGGAAGCATCCACTATCTTCAACGGTGCGGCGGTCGATCGGGCGAGCCTCACCAGTACCGGAAATGCTCTGATCGGAACGGTCGGACGCGGCGTGGTTAGCCTGTTCTAACCCTCAGGTCCGGTCTCCCGCATGGACGGGATGATCAGCGCGGGCAGTCGCGACCTCCTCTTCCAGGCGGGCCACGAACGTATCCCAGGCGAAGGTCCGATCGAAGCGCGCTCGCGCCGCAGCTCCGATGCGCGCCCTTTCAGGCCATGCGGCAAGCGCTCTTTCGTAAAGCCGGGCCATGGCCAACGCATCCGCCTCTTCTTCGATCAGGGCCTCTGCCCCGTCTGTCAGCCATGTGCTGGTACCCACCGCCTTGGTTAGCAAGAGCAGGCGCTGCGACGAAAGTGCATCGATCGATACCAGAGGGGCCGTATCTTCGCGCGAACAGACAAGGATCGCATCCATCCGCCCGAGCATCGCGCGATAAGCGGCCTGGTCGAGTTCGCCGCCATATTCGGCCTGCGGGATCGTCTCGCAATGTTTCTGCCAGGTCCTTGCGAACTCGGGGTCGAGCAACCGGCCATAGAAATGAAGCCTGATCCTCTCGCGATCTTCCGGGGCGAGATACAACAGGCCATCGAGGGCGAGATCCTGCCCTTTGCGGGGTTCGATGGAACCGAAAATCCCGATATGGAGCAAGCCATCGTCGTGTGGCTTGCCTGGAGGAACTGGTGTCAGGCCGTAAGGCAACACCACCGTATCGCGCCGGTAGGGCCGAACGATTTGCGCGCATAATTCGCTTCCGGTCCACACGCGCCCGGCATCGGCAAGTGGCCGAGCGATCCGCCCGGTCCTGAGCAGATGTTCGAGAAACGACAATTCGTGCAAGTACCAGCATACTGGCACGTGCCTGGCCCAGGCATCGACCAGCGGCGCGCACACGACTGTGTTGGCGAGTGCCACCTCCGCCCGCCTCGCCAGACTGCGCAAGTAACGTGCATTGCGGCGCGGTACGGGATCGATAAGAAGCGTGACGCCCGCGGCCTCGTATTCCGCTCTCATCGGCCCATCGGCCATCGCCACGGCCACGACGTGGTGGCCCAGTTGCATCAGCGCGCGGGCGAGATCGAGCGCAGTGCGCGGCGCCCCGCTGAGGCTCAGATCATGGGTCGCGACGAGCGCCAGCGGTCGGTCATTCGCGATCCGGGGCGGACGAGCCAGTCGAAGTAGATCATAACCGAACCGCGACAGGCGCTTCGGCATGCGTGTGAGCGCACGCCTTAAAAGCGACTTGAAGCCGGCGGCAGTATCCTTACTCACGCCTGTATCCCGCTCAGGCTATCCGGGGAGTCAAGCGCGAGGGCGAAGTCTCCATGCCGGCCTCCTCCGTTTGTTCATCCTCGACTTCGGTCTGAACCGAGCCGAGAAGCACGATCGGAATGAAGCACATCCACTGGAAGATGAAGGATTCCAAATACGGGTTCGTAAACGTCGCGATGGTGGCCGAACCCAGTCCCGCCGCCAGATAGATGTCCCAGGGCGTCAGCGTGCGGGCCCGCATGCGCCGCACGATCACCCATGCGGCGCTCACGAAAGGCAGGGCATAAATTACGAGGCCGATTATACCCACGCGGAGGATAGTTGCCAGGGGCAGGATCTCGTAGCGCCACGGCAACCGGTCGTTGCGGATGTAATCCACTCCGATTCCATGGCCCCAGCCCAAACCGAAGGACCGCTCGATACCCTCCCACAAGGCGCCGGTCTGCTCGACGCGTTCCGAACCACCGCCGGACAGCAATTTGTCGATGAAGAGATTGCCGATGTAGAACAGGTCGAGCTGCGCAAACAGCGCATTGAGCGTGACGCCGGCAAAGGCGATCGCGACCAGGAGGCCGATTGTCGGCAATAGCGCGATACCGTTGCGACCATCGGTCGAATATCGTTCCGCCAGGCCCGGCCGCAACAGGATCCCGAGAATATAACCGATCGGAATCGCCAGTATCAGCGCCGAACGGCCCGACGTGATGGCGGCGGTGATCAGCGCCGCCGGCATCACGAAGCGAACCAGACGTGAACGGACTACGGCCGGCTCAGCAAAGAACGCCGCCGTCAGAAAGATCAGCGATCCGTAAACGTACATCGTGGCACCGGCGAATCCGCCTCGCACGTTGATGTTGGGATCCTCGACCAGGAATTCCACGGACTCTCGGCCAAAGGCGAAATAGGCGTAGAAGAACACGACAACGCTCGCCATCCCGCCCCAAGTGAACAGAAGAAGCCAACGCACCGTGCCTGCCGTTCCGAGCCGTTGTTGTAGGCTGGACGCGAGGACGAGCCACAGCAGGGGGGACGCGAGGTAGACGAGTGCGGTCTGGATAATCGCGTCGTTGGGCGCGCCGTTGATATTGCCGATGAACAGATAGAACACCGTAAGCGCCGCCCCCGCGCAATAGAACATCAACTGCAGGGAAAGCCATTTCGTCATGCGCACGCCGAATACGGCAATGGCGGCGGTAACGACGATCAGCGCGGCCGTCGGCACTTGGAAAGAGTGCGGAATGATTACCGATACCGCGAGTGTCGCGATGAGGAGAATGCGCGACGTGAACGCTATGAAACCGCGATTGGGCGGGAGAGTTTCGGAGATGGCCATCAGGATTCATCCGGTAGCGGTGTACGGCGGCGCGATGAAGGCAAATTATGGATCATGGAGCCCCGGCCGGGCTTCCTGCGGCTTCTTTTCGCCACCCCCTCGGCGCATGCCCGGTTCGAACGACCGGTCCGAAAAGCACGGTCGTGGCATGTATCTGGCAACCTGACAGAACCGAGCCCAAATATCGGGCCGCGAGCCGGTCGAAAATCATGCGGTCCTGATAGCGGACGCCGGTGCTGGGCCCCGGACGAACTTGCGTTATCCCGCACGACAAGGGAGCGCGATCGTACGCTTCATCACGACGCATCGGGCACCGGATAATTGCTCGCGCGAAGAAATTCGCTCAATTGCCCACGGTCCTGAAAATGTCCGTTGCGGCCGAAAAGCGATCGCTTGAGAAACGGGAAACCCTCTTCCAGCAATTCCGCCGCTGCAACCAGCGAGGGGTCCATCACTTCATGGACGATTTTCCGGCCGCGCGCGCGGTGAAGAAGCGTTTCGATCAGTCCGGATTCCACCTGGCGTGGCCGTTCGGAAAACCACAGCGATCCCACCGATCCGCTACGCGCGGCGATGCGCGCGAGGCGCGTTTCCTGTCGCCAGACGACGTCGCGCCAGTCGTTCAACGCCCGGCTCTGCGGGAGCACCGGATGAAGCGCCCGGGCGTAGGCAGGAGTGACATCGCGCAGTACGAAAGCGAAGCTTTGGATGTGGTTTTCCATCGCCGCACTGGCGAGAAATCCTCCCGTTCGCCAGGGCATGCGGGCGATCAGGCTATCGACATCTCCCAGAGGGCCCAGCACCGAATCGTTCTGGAGGTAAAGCATCGCGCCAGGCGATCGGGCAGCCACTTCGCGCAGCAATATCCCATAGGCCGAAAAGTCGTATCCGCCGAGCGCCTTCCAGTACAGAGCCTCGACATCCCTCAGCGCCGGATCATCGCAAGCGGTGGGGTCCGGCGCGGCGAGGATCACGACGGCGCGACCCTTCAGGGCCTTGATACGCCGCACCGTCTCCGTCTGGGTTGGATCGATCCGGCCATTGGGGGCGAACAGGAACAAGCCGTTCCATCGCTCGGCGGGTACGATTGTTCGCAGCGCCCTCCACTCGGGAGCCGGGTTCCAGCCTCGCAACCGCGAACGCAGCCGCATCGCGCGCACCAGCGCCGAAGGTTTGCTCGGACGGTAATCCCAGTTCCTCTGCAGATCGTTCAGTGCAGTCATTGCGAACCGAAACCTTGCGCATCCCTGCGGGGACGCTCGCAGATCACCCCTCCCGGCAGCACCCTGGCGATCTGTCGCGCACCAGCGGCTCGCGTGTCGCAGGACAGCCGAACGAGCCGGACGGAATTGCGGAGGTCTACGCTCGCCATTGTTCTAGGTTCGTAGGCAGGGCCTGGTTCGAGATCGAATTTGAAATCGGACTGGCTGCGCGGGATAGGCATCCTGTCGCGTCGCTCCGGCTGAAATCAGGTGGGTTCCTGTCGTATGGTGAGTTCACGCACGCTGGCCGAGGCGCCGCCCGGCCGGTCGCTAGTCGGCAGGGCGAAGGACAGATCCTGAAACGGGCAGGATGACGGCACGGTGAAGGTCAGCCGAGCGAGCCCCTCTCCCACCGTCCGGGATTGGCCCAACACCGTCCCATCGAGGGAGCAGCTTGCCGTAAGTCTGGGCAGGTTGCCGGGGTCACTCGCGTCGTGGCGGAAATCGATCCGCCAGGTCCCGGGCGGAAGAGTTCCGATTTGCCGGACGGCAACGCCGGAAACCCCGGCGGCTGCCGAAAGATACAAGGTGCCATTGCCCAGCGTGGCTGTGGGGGACCCCTCCTGGGGCTGCCAGTCGAACACTGTGGGTATGGCTCCGTCTGAGGCGAATGCCGAATTGCGCACCGGGCGGGTCGCCTGTTGGGGCCGTGCCGCCCGGAAGGCGCGCCATGCCTCGGCCAGACTGCCGGCTTGTGCCATCCTCGCTGTCGCCGCGGACAGCGCTGCGTCCGGAACCCGCGCGCCGTTCTCATTCATTGCAACAAACAATTCAGTGACACCGGGTAGATCGGTCGAACTCTGCGCGATCTGTTGCACGAGCTGCTCGCCCCACACGGGATTGTCGGCCAGGATGCGTGCTAGCTCGGATGCGATTCTCGGATCGGAACTCGCCGTGACAAGGATGGGGAACAACAGGCCCGGCGCGCTCGCTTCCGATCGCATCGCGATATCGTAATGCTCGAGGGTGCGGGCGACATCGCCGCGTGCCGCCCAGTCTTCAATCCACCATAACTGGACGCCCAGATTGCGCCGAGAAAGACTCTGGGCATAGGACATCAGCAGCCGGGCGGCTTCCTGATCCTCGACTTGCCGCAGCAGAGCCATCGCGGCAAAGGCGCGGACCTGCATGGGATCGCCCATTATCGCTTCGTTTAACCGGGCTTGGGTGATCTCGTCACCATTGCCGGTCTGACCCATCGAAAAGGCATTATAGGCGATATTCGCCAGCGCTTGCGGCTGGTTGGAATCGATCTGGAGAGCGAGGTCCGGCTGCCGGTCGGCGATAGCAAAAGCGAAGCTCTGCGATCCGGCGAAAAGGCCGAGGGCGGCTATGCCCGCAGCAACCGCAATCCGGGAAAGCCGCGCCATCGATCTCAAGCCTCTGCGGCGGACTGCTTCTCGCCGTAATCATACTCATAGGTATAGCCGTAGCCAGTGCTCGACCGCTTCGGCTCGAACTTGGTCACGACGGTGCCAAGAATACGTGCGGAAGTCGCGTGGATCCGCTGAAGCGCGGCGCGCACCATACCCAGCTTAATGCCATGCGCTTCGACCGCGTAGACGATACCTTCGACCCTGCCGGCAATGAGCGGAACATCTGCCAGACCCATCACCGGCGGCGCGTCTATGATCACATGATCGAAATTTACGCTCAATTCGTTCAGCAACGCGGCCAACCGGTTGCCCGTGAGCAATTCGGCCGCGTTGGGTGGAATCGGCCCGGCTGTAATGGCAGAAAAGCCATAGCGTTCCACCTGGTGCATCAGTTCGGCGGCGGTCGCATTTCCCGAGAGATAGGTGCTCAGCCCCCGGTCGTGGTTGGTACCGATCAGGTGATGTACCGAGGGCGAACGCATGTCGCCGTCGATCAAGACCACGCGTTTCTGCGCACGTGCCAGCATAGTGGCGAGCGCCAGCGAGGTGGTGGACTTGCCTTCGCCTGGCCGGGTGCTGGTGACGGCGATCGTGCGCGGTACCCCGCTTTCGGTGGCGAACTGCAAACTCGTTTGGATGGCCAGATAGGCATCGACCATCTGTGATTTGGGATCGAGCAGCAATTCGCCCGGTTCTTCGTTCAAGCGGGGGACGCTGCCCAACAGCGGCAATCCCAGGAGACGCTCCGCGTCGCTCGGATCCGACATTGTCTCATCGCTCTGTTCGAGAAGGAATGCGGCAATCGCCCCGATCGCAACGCCAGCGAACAGCGAGAGCACGATATTGAGCAGAAGCCTGGGACTCGATGGACGCTGCGGCAGATCGGCCCGATCGACGATCGAGACATTGTTTGTGCCGACCCCTCCAGCAATCCCGATCTCTTTGTAGCGTTGCAAAAGCGCGTCATAAAGCTGGCGGTTTGTATCGACGTCGCGGCCCAATACACGGTACTGAATGCTACGACGTCGCTGGTCCAGAAATTGGTTTTCCAGCGTATCGACTTCTCGCTGCAAGGCTTCTTCACGCTCGCGCGCCGATTGGTAGGCCAGCTCGACCGAATTACCGATCCGGCTTTCCTCGCGCTGGATGCCGCGATCGATTTCGGCGATCTGCCGCCGCAACGCGAGAGCCGGAGGGTATGCCGGCTCGAATTGCTGCATCAACTTTTCGTACTCGCCAGACAGTTCGGCCCGTTCTGCTCGCAATTGATTGAGCGCAGCGTTGTCGAGCGATTCGTTGGATTCCCCAGCTCGGCCTCGTACCGACCGTAAACGCCCTTGAGCATTGATCCGATCGGCGGTCGCCTGCGAAAGCTGCTGGGTGAGAGCGACGAGGTCGAACGCGATGGTCGATTGCTCGGACCCGTCACGACCCGCTCCCGGAAGAGTTACAATCCGCTGGTTCTGCGCATAATCCTGCAAATTGACTTCGGACTCGTCGAGACGCGTGCGAAGGGTCTCCAGTCTGTTCTCCAGGAACTCCCGGGCATAAGAACTCGCCTCGTAGCGACGTTCCAGGTTGGATTCGATGAAGCTCTCGGCCCAGGCATTGGCGACGTTTTTGGCCAATTCGGGTGATGGAGCCGTGAAGGCGATTTCCACCAATCGCGATTGGCGCTCCGGAAAGATGCGGACATTTTCCAATAAGATTGCGCCTGCCGAACGCAACCGAACCTCACGGTTCGCGGCCGGATTGCCATTCGCATCGAACAGCTCTTCGCGCTGTTCGGGTTCAAACATTGCGAAGAACTCGGGATTGTCGGCCAAGCCGAGCTCGCTCGCGACCTTTTCAGCGAGCGATTGTGCGCGCAACAGCCCATATTGTGTCTGGTAAAACTCTTGGTCCGCATCGCTGGCATCCTGCTCGATGCCCTGCATGTTCACGATCTGCGCGGTTTCGCGGCGGATCTCGATCTCGCTGGTCGCGGTATACTGCGGTGTCATCAACAAAGTGACGATCAGACCGATCACGAGAAACGCAGCAATGATGCCACCGACAACCCGTCGCCGACGCCAGAAAAGCGAAAAGTAGTGAGACAAGAAGGGGGTCGTTTCGGCTAGATCCGGAGCGCCGGCCGGGGTTCCGCTAAAACGGGATCGCTGTTCGAAACCAAAGGTGGCGTTATTCATCTTGGTCCATTCTTAACCAGGCCAACCGGAAGGCAGGCCTGCGATCAATAGTGGCTTCAGTTCTGAAACAGTATGATCAAGGGTGCCGTGAGAAGCGGTGCGACTGCTATGATGTCTTGGAACCGCCGCCGCAGGGGTGAGTCGCCGACCAGTACCACGTCGTTCGCGTAGATCGCGGGATCAGCGTAGACACCGCGGCGAATCGCTCCCAGGTCGTAGACGCCCGCCATTCGCTGACCATTCGCCGTCCGCAGGACTACAACTTCTTCGAGCTTGGCATATTCGCTCAGCCCCTCGGCCGAAGCGATCGCTCGCATCAGGGTCATCTGATTGGTGACCGGATAGAGGCCGGGAACTTTCACCTCGCCATCGACCGAAACCACCTGGCTGGTGCTTTCCAGCACATTCACCGTCACATAGGGGTCGCGAATAAATCTGGACAGCTGCGCCGAAACGACACTGGAAATTTCCTGAGGCGTCAGGCCGCGCACATCGACCGCACCGATCAGGGGAACCGATATACGGCCGCTGGCATCCACCAGGGCCTCGGTGTCCAGCTCCGGAACGTTGTAAACCGTAAGCTCAAGCTTATCGAGAGGGCCGACCAGGCTCGGCCGATCCGGCGCGATCAAATCCGTGCGCGAAGGCGCAGGCAGGTCAGCGCTACGCACCACCTCCAAGCCGTTTACAGGCATGATAGGCGGGGTACCGGCGCAACCGGACAGGCAAAAAAGGCCAGCAAGGCCGGCTACGACATAGCGCATTGTCAATCACGGTTCTTCATATCAGCGATGGCGGTCCTATAGAAAGGTCGTCATAATTCGTAAAGTGTCAGGCGGTCCGGGCTTGCGACCGCGGCAACGCCATCCAGACGAAGGCGAGCACAAGCGAAATCATGATTAATGGCGTCCGAACGGGGTAGTCCACGACACTGGCGGCCGCGATCATGATGGCGATCAGCAAACCTGTGCGGCCCAGAAGTATCGCGTCATCGACACCGTCCCTTGGCGTGACGAGGCGCCATGCCGTCTTTGCGGTCCAGATCAGAGCCAACGCAAGGATGATCAAGCCTGCAAGACCACCTTCGATCACGAGCTGCAGAAAATCGTTGTGGGCTTCGTTGACGTACTGGCGCGACAGGAAGGCGAAAGGCTCCGCTGCGCGAAACACGGGTTCGAACCCGCCAAAGCCGGTACCGGCTGGAAAATACGTAGCGGCAATCTTCAGCATCGTAGGCAAAGCCGTGATCCGCAAATCGGCAGAAGCATCGAGACCGAAAAGCCGATTGATCGATTGAGCCTGAGGGGAAAGCAATACCATGGCTCCGAGAAGCAGCACGGCGCCAAGGAATCCCCCCAGGATTGCCCACCGCATGAGCGGTCGCAGGCGCCCCAAAAGACGCTTGGCCGTTGCCGCATGGATGGCAGCCGTACCCACGAGCGCAATGACGCCGAGGACCAGGCCTGCACGCGAGCCTGTGGTCAACATGGCAACGATAAGCAGCAAAGCTCCGAAGCCCGCGACCCACAAACGCATCGAGCGATTGGCGCGCGAGGCGCCTTCGCGAAGTGCCCAGTATCCAAACAACGGCAGGCCCATCGACAGAAACAGGGCCTGATGATTGCGGTTGGCAAAGAAGCCCACGCCTGCCTGCGGATTTGTGATCGCATACCAGCGCAGCGCCCCTCCCGCTCCTGTCGCCAGTTGCATCACCCCCAGCACAGCGCTCGCTACGGTCAGGACCAAGAACAGGGATGCCAAGGCGGCGCGTTGGTGGGCGGTAAGAAAACCTGCCCCGATGAGCAGGCATGCGGGTGGGATCAATGCCAACAGAGCGTTCTGCGCAAGCGGAGGGGAAATTGCCCATGGCCGCCACGGTTGCGGCATGCCAGCCAGCGGCGCGGCGGGTTCGATCAGATCCCGTCCGGGCAGATTTGTCCAAACCTCCGGTGGAAGGGGGATCAGCATCGCCGTCATAAGGAGCGCGAGCAGGCCCAAGAGTGCCAGCGGGCCCGAAAGTTCGCGCCAGGCGAAAGGCCTACCGGCCAACACGATCCCAGCAAGAAATAGCGGCATCGCCAGCCGGATCGCGGGCTGCGCCAACGAATCCTCGCGCGACGCACCGCCAATCAGGGCTGCCACGACAAGCATGGCGATCATCAGCCACATGACGATATCACGGTCTCCCAGTCGTCGCGCGGGGCGATCGGAACGACCGGTGGATCGGTTGGACTGGACGGATTTCATGCGGCGTTTCCTAAACCCAACCTCCGCATTGGTCGAGCCTTGACAAGCGACGCGGCGCAGCGCCGCGCGGCCTGCGCGTCGAGGTGGACGATGTGTTCACACGAGTTCGCGCATGCATTGCACGGCCGCTGCAAGGTGGATAGGACCCCGCCCGCCATGCCTTCCCCCGTCCAGCTCATTCACCCTACCCGCCACGGCGATGCGCGAGGGTGGTTCACCGAAACCTACAACGCCGAACGCTTTGCAAAGCTCGGCATCGTCTGCACCTTTATGCAGGACAATCATTCACTGTCCGCCCAACCCCACACATTGCGCGGCTTGCATTTCCAGACCCCGCCGCATGCTCAGGACAAGCTGGTGCGCTGCATCAGGGGGCGGATATTCGATGTGGCGGTCGACGTGCGAAATGGCTCGCCCACCTTCGGCCGCTGGGTCGGAACCGAGCTTTCGGCCGAAAACGGCGACCAGCTTTTTATCCCAGCAGGTTTCGCCCATGGTTTCGTGACGCTGGAACCCCAGTGCGAGGTCGTTTACAAATGCTCCGCGCTCTACGCGCCCGAGCATGATGGCGGCATTATCTGGGACGATCCCGATATCGCGATCGCCTGGCCGATCCCGGTTGGGGCGGCGCCGGAACTCAGCGCCAAGGATCAACGGCTGCCGCGTCTCGCCTCTTTCGAGAGCCCTTTCGACTATGATGGCCGCCCGCTAGAACCGCTGGACCAGTAAGGACCTTCCCAATGCGCATTTTCGTCACCGGCGGCGCCGGTTTTATCGGCTCGGCCCTGGTGCGCCATTTGATCACCGATACCGATTATACCGTCCTTAATTTCGACGCGCTGACCTATGCCGGCACGCTGACCACGGTCGAGAGCGTATCGGGCAGCGAGCGCTACCGCTTCGTGAAAGGCGATATCCGCGATCCGGATCAAGTGCGCGCAGCTCTCGACGATTTCCGACCCGACGTGATCACGCACCTGGCCGCCGAGAGCCATGTCGACCGATCCATCGACGGGCCGGGAGCTTTCATCGAAACCAATCTGGTGGGCACCTACACCCTGCTGACCGAAGCCCGCCGTTTCTGGCAGGGGCTGGACGATACCGCGCGCGAAGCTTTCCGCTTCCATCATATCTCGACCGACGAAGTCTATGGGAGCCTCGGCACCACCGGGCTCTTCACCGAGGAAACGCCCTACGACCCGCGCTCGCCCTATTCGGCCAGCAAAGCGGGGTCCGACCATCTGGTTTCTGCCTGGGGCCACACCTTCGGCCTGCCGGTGCTGATTACCAATTGCTCCAACAATTACGGCCCCTACCACTTTCCGGAAAAGCTGATCCCGCTGGTGATCGCCAAGGCGCTGGATGGCGAGCCGCTGCCCGTTTACGGCAAGGGCGATCAGGTGCGCGACTGGCTGTACGTAGACGATCACGTGCGCGCCCTGCGGACCGTGTTCGAAGCGGGCGAGCCGGGCCGAACCTACAATATCGGCGGCCATAACGAAAAGCAGAACATCGAGGTCGTGCGCGCCATCTGCGCACATCTCGACGAGCTTGCCCCGCGCGCCGACGGCAAGCCCTATGCCGACCAGATCGCCCATGTAGCGGACCGGCCGGGTCACGACATGCGCTATGCCATCGATGCCACGCGGATCGGCAAGGAATTGGGCTGGACGCCGCGGGAGACATTCGAAAGCGGCATCCGCAAGACGGTCGAATGGTATCTGGCCAACGAAGCGTGGTGGCGTCCGTTGGTGGCAGCCAAGGCGGCCGAGCGCCGCGGTGTCGCGCGCTGATCCGATGGCGCGCGGCGTTCTCGTCACCGGCGCGGCGGGCCAGCTCGGCACCGAACTCGCCCGTGTGGCCTGGCCACAGGGGCTGGTGCCAGTACCGGTAACTCGCGCGCAGCTCGATCTTGACGATGCGGACGCGATTGCGGCGATCGTCGCCGCCGGACACGAAGGAGCTCCCTTCGCTGCGGTGATCAACGCCGCAGCCTATACCGCAGTCGACCGGGCCGAGAGCGAGCAAGCCGCCGCTTGGCGTGCCAATGCGCTCGCTCCGGCGGCTTTCGGACAGGCCTGTGCGGCGATCGGCGTTCCATTGGTGCAGGTCTCGACCGATTACGTGTTCCCCGGTGACCGGGACGGCGCGTGGGATGTCGACGACCCGACCGATCCGATCAATGTTTACGGCGCGTCAAAGCTCGGCGGCGAACTCGCCGTGCGGGCCAGCGGCGCGCGCCACGCCATAGTGCGCACCGCCTGGGTCGTTTCCGCACACGGGCACAATTTCGTGAAGACCATGTTGCGTGTCGGCGCAGAGCGCGAAACGTTGAGCGTGGTTGCGGACCAGCGCGGCAGCCCTACCGCCGCCGCCGACTTGGCCGCTGCTCTGGCGGCCATTGTCGCGCGGATGGCACGCGATGCTGCTGTCCCTTCGGGCACTTACCATTTCAGCAACGCGGGGGCGACGGACTGGGCCAGCTTCGCGACCGAAATTTTCCGCCAATCCGCGTTGCGCGGCGGCCCTTCTGCGCAAGTGACGCCGATCGCAACGATCGACTATCCCACTCCCGCCCGGCGTCCCGCAAACTCGCTCCTCAGCCATGCAGCGATCATGGAGGATTTCGGCATTGCGCCGCGCCCCTGGACCGATGCGCTGAGCGACATACTCGACGAACTGATCGGAGAACCGAATCCATGAAAGGCATCATTCTAGCAGGCGGCAGCGGCTCGCGGCTCCATCCGGCCACGCTGGCGGTGAACAAACAATTGCTGCCCGTTTATGACAAACCGATGGTCTACTATCCGCTCAGCGTGCTGATGCTGGCGGGCATACGCGAAGTGCTGATCATCTCGAGCCCGGAATTCCTCGGTAGCTACCGCACCTTGTTCGGCGACGGCTCCGCCTTCGGGCTCTCAATCACTTATGCCGAGCAACCCCGTCCCGAAGGCCTTGCGCAGGCCTTCACGATCGGCGCCGATTGCGGTTTCCTGGCGCAGGGGGAGGGAGCGGCGCTCGTGCTGGGCGACAACATCTTCTTTGGCGCGCGCCTGACCGATCTACTGGCCAATGCGGTGGCGCGGACACGCGGTGCGACCGTGTTCAGCACGCGGGTCGAGGATCCCGAACGCTACGGCGTGGTCGAACTCGGCGAAGGGGGCCGCGCGCTGAGCCTGGAAGAAAAGCCCGAACACCCCAAATCCAACCACGCCGTCACAGGTCTCTATTTTTACGATGGCCGCGTGGTCGAATTTGCGCGCGGGCTGAAACCATCTCCGCGCGGAGAACTGGAGATCACCGATCTGAACCGCCTCTACATGGATGCAGGCGATCTCTACGTCGAACAGATGGGCCGCGGCTACGCCTGGCTCGACACCGGCACGCATGACAGCCTGCTAGAGGCGGGCGAGTTCGTACGCACGCTGCAGCATCGTCAGGGCATTCAGATTGCCTGCCTGGAAGAGATCGCGCTGGATCAGGGGTGGATTACCGCCGACGAGGCCCGCAAGCGTGGCGAAATGTTCGCCAAGACCGCCTATGGCCGCGCAATTCTGCGCCGGGTCGACGAATAAAGGCCACCGCTGTCCTCATTCTGCAGCGGATTTCTCGGGGCGCATTCTGTCAGGTCAGATCGCTCACAGCCTTTGCGTGCGCCTTCGCATTCTCGGCGTAATGCGCCACGCCCATCCGCATTCCGGCGATCGCCGCATCGTCGAGGTCGCGCATTTTGCGAGCCGGGCGGCCGCCCCAGAGTTCGCGCGCGGCGATAACCTTGCCTTCGGTCAGCATCGCGCCCGCTGCGAGCATCGCGTCCGAGCCGATCACCGCCTTGTTCATCGCGATCGCCCCCAGACCCACGAAGCCGCGGTTCTTGATCAGGCAGCCGTGGATCATGGCCATGTGGCCGATCAGCACGTCGTCGCCGATGATCAGCGGACTGCCGTCGGGATCGCCGGGGCGTTCGGGATCGCAATGGAGCACGCTGCCGTCCTGCACATTGGTGCGATCGCCGATGACGATGCGGCTGACATCGGCGCGCAGCACGCAATTGTACCAGATCGAACTCTCCGCCCCGATCGTCACGTCGCCGATGAGGGTGCACCCCGGCGCCACGAAGGCGCTGTCGTGAATCCGCGGCATCTTGCCGTGGATGGGAACGATGGTGACGCCGGGCCGTGCGATGGTCATGAACCGCTACCCAGCACATTGTGCCACTGGATGAAAGGGAGGATCGAGGCAAAATCGTCTGTCCAGACCGGTTCCGCGGGGTTCGCCAGACGGTGCCAGGACAGATCGGGCCGCGCCGAAAGCAGCGCTGCGAGCGTGCCGGCATCGGGCGACATCACGACCCATATCGAGGCGCTGAGCGAGGGATCGGGCGGTGGGTCCTGATCGAGCCTCAGCACGCCGAGCATACCGTGCTCGCGCGCCAGAGCCGCCATCATCGGGGTCAAGTCGACGAAGCGGTTGGAGATATGGACCATCAGCAGCCCGTCGTCGGCCAGCACGCGGCGATAGATACCGAACGCCTCGGTGGTGACGAGATGCAGGGGGATCGCATCGGAACTGAAGGCGTCTATCACCAGCGCATCGAAGCGATCGTCGTGGGTCATGACCTGCCCGAACCGATCGAGGACCAGCCGTGCATCGCCGAGATGGATCGGCGCTTCGGGTGCGCAGTCGGTCAGGAAACCGAAGGTTCCATCCCGCGAATAGCGCAGGACCGTGGCGTCGATCTCGAAGAACTCCCAGCGCTGCCCGGGACGGCGATAGCAGGCGAGCGTGCCGACGCCGAGCCCGACGACTCCGACGCGGGCGTCCGCATCGCCGATCGCCGGCAGTGCCTGGAGCGCCGCTCCGGCGCCCGAATCCGGGCCATAATAGGTCGTCGGTCGACGCGCCTTGTCCGGATCGGTAAACTGGAGCCCGTGGAGCGTGGTGCCGCTGATCAGCGATTGCAGCCCGTCTTCGGGTTGCTCGCGCACGGTGTAGACGCCGAAATAGCTGCGGTCGCGCGCGCCTTCGAAGGATGTGTCGAGCGTCTGCCACCCGCCCCGGCCAAGCATCAGCACCAGCAGCACAACGACCATGGTGCGGCGTTGCCCCAGCACCAGTATGCCACACACCGCCGCACCCATCATGCCGACGAGCACCAGCGAATCACGTTGCTCGACCAGCCAGCCGTTGATCGCTCCGGCGATCGCGACTGCGGCGATGAGGAGAAGCAGGACCGCGATCCGCCTGCCCCGCCGGTCGAGCCCCAGCCTGTCCATCCAGGCGAACAAAGGCCGGTCGGGCAGCAGGGCCGCTGCGGCCAGAACGAGGATCGGATGCTCCCAGACCCAATCGAACACCAGCGGCGCAACCAATGCGGTGAAAACCCCGCCCAGCGCTCCGCCCGCGCTCATCACAAGGTAGAAATAGGTCAGGCGGGCCGGGCTCGGACGCAGCAGGTAGAGCCTGCGGTGAAGCGCCGTCGCGACGACGAACAGCATCAGCACGGTGGCTAGCCCGATCGAGAAGCTGCCGCCGCTCTGGCTGACCATGGCCATCCCGCCCGCGAGCAGGACGATGACCGGCGCGACCCGAGCCAGGACGAAACCCAGCGCGCTGCGTTCGTTGAAGGCAAAGACGAAGCTCAGCAGGTAAAGCCCCAGCGGGATGACCCAGAGCAGCGGCATGGCGACGATATCGGTCGTCAGATGGGTGGTGGTCGACAGCATCAGGCCCGAAGGCACCGCCGAGAGCGCCAGCCACAGCGCCACGCGCCGCCAGCCGATCGGGGCCCCGTCGTGCTCCTCCTGCATCGTTTCTTCCGCCCGATCCGATCGACCGCGACGCGCCCAGGCCGCCGCCGCGACCAGCACGATCAGCAGCGCGTAACCGGCGCTCCAGACGAGGCTCTGCCGGCCCAGCGGGAGGTTCGGTTCGAGCAGCAGGGGATAGGCGATCAGGCCCGCGAAGCTGCCCAGGTTGGAAGCGGCGTAAAGCCAGTAGGGATCGCCGGCCTGCGGGTCGGCGGCATACCAGCGCTGCATCAACGGGGCCTGCGCAGCGACCGCGAAGAACACCGGACCGATCGTGAAAAGGAACAGCAGCGGCACCCAGAAGGCCTCGAGCCCCCGGGTCGTCAGCGGAATGACATCCGCCAGCGCAATCGGCAGAGTAAGGCCGGCCAGGACCAGGACCGCGAGATGTATCGCCGCCTGCCGCGCGATGGTGAGCCGCGAAAGCGCATGGGCATAGGCGTATCCGCCGAGCAACAGCGCCTGGTAGACCAGCATGGCGCTGTTCCACACCGCCGGGGCCCCGCCGAGCCGGGGCAGCGCCATCCGCGCCACCAGCGGCTGGACAAGGAACAGCAGGAAGCTGCCGGTCAGGATCGTCGCGACGAACAGCCAGCGCCGGCGGCCTGAAACCGCCGCCATTAGGCCCGCGCCTCCCAAGCGGCGCGGTCGATCCGATACTGAATGGTCAGTCGATCTTCGGGCGGGTAATCCGGGTCGTCGAAATCGCATTCTGCCGTACGGCGCATTCCGAGTTTTTCCATCATTCGCCAACTCGCCCGGTTGCGGGTGCCCGTCAGCGCGACCACATGCGCTGCATCGTGCCGACAGAACGCCCATTCGAGAACGGCGCTCGCAGCCTCGAAGGCATAGCCGCGCCGCCAGCGATCTTCGCGGACGAGCCAGCCGATCTCGAAATCGCCCTGGTTGGGAGCGGCCGGATGATCGACCCGCTTCAATCCGCAATGGCCCACCAGTTCGCCGCTCGGTTTCTCGATCATCATCAGGAAGGAAAAGCCGTCCCGCACATGGGATGCCATCGCCCTGGCATGCTTGGCCTCGATCTCGTGCAGTTCCTTCGGGCCGCCAAGCTGATCCATGATCGCGGGCGAGTTCAGCAAGTGGAATTGCAGCGCCGCGTCGCACTCCTCGATGGTCCGCAGGATCAGCCGCTCGGTTTCGAGGACGATGTCAGCCATTCAGAATGCGCGCGGCGAGCGGTGCGTGATAGGTCAGCACGCCGCGGCATCCGGCGCGCTTGAAGGCGAGAAGCTTCTCCATCACCAGTGCGTCGCGGTCCCCGACGCCGGCGGCCACACCCGCCTCTATCAGAGCGTATTCGCCGCTCACCTGATAGGCGAAGACCGGCACGCCGAAGCGCTCCTTCACCCGCCAGATCACGTCGAGATAGGCAAGCCCGGGCTTCACCATCACGCTGTCGGCCCCTTCGGCGATATCGAACTCGACCTCGCGCAATGCCTCTTCGGCATTGGCCGGATCCATCTGGTAGCTTTTCTTGTCGCCCTTCAGCAGCCCGCCGCTGCCGACCGCGTCGCGGAACGGGCCGTAGAAGGCCGAAGCGAATTTGGCCGCGTAGCTCATGATCTGGACATTGGCATGCCCGCCCATCTCCAGTGCCATGCGGATTGCCCGCACGCGCCCGTCCATCATGTCCGACGGGGCGATGATGTCCGCGCCCGCCGCCGCCTGATTAAGCGCCTGATCGACGAGCACCGCAACGGTGTCGTCGTTCATGACATAGCCGGTATCGTCCAGCAGCCCGTCCTGCCCGTGGCTGGTGTAGGGATCGAGGGCGACATCGGTGAGAATGCCGATATCGCCGCCGCAGGCATCGCGCACCGCCCTGATCGCGCGGCACATCAGATTGTCGGGTGACAGGGCTTCGGCCCCGTCCTCGCTGCGTTTCCCGGGCGGGGTATTGGGGAACAGCGCGATGCAGGGAATGCCGAGATCGACCGCTTCCCTGGCCCGCGCGACGATCCCGTCGACCGACCAGCGCGATACGCCGGGCAGGCTCGCCACCGGTTCCTCCACGCCTTCTCCCGAGGTGACGAAGAGCGGCCAGATCAGATCGGCAGGCGTCAGCACGGTCTCGCGATGGAGCGCACGGCTCCACGCATGCGCGCGGGTGCGGCGCAGGCGGGTGTTGGGGTAGCTGCCGGTCATGTGCGCCGCGTGTGCCGCATTCCGCGCCGCTTCGCAATCAGATGGCGCGGCGCCGGTCGAGCTTGTCGATCTCGCGCAGGGGTTCCTCCGCCGCGGTCTCCTGGGGTGTCTTGTCGAGGTCGGCCAGGGCCGCTCCGGCTTCGACCTCCTTCAACCGCGCAAGCGTTTCGCGAAAGCGCTTCAATTCCTCGCCCTCGAGCTGGGCGCGGGTGACGAAGCTGACGGATGTCGGGTTCACCGCGCGGCCGCTGCGATACATCTCGTAATGCAGATGCGCGCCGGTCGAGAGCCCGGTCGAACCGACATAGCCGATGACCTGCCCGCGCCGGACGCTCTGCCCGCGGCCGACCGCGATCCGACTCATGTGGCAATAGCGGGTGTCGATGCCGCCGCCGTGGCGCAGCTTCACCGCGTTGCCGCAGCCTCCGGCACGGCCCGCGCTCAGCACCTGTCCATCGGTCACGGCGACGATCGGCGTTCCGTGGCTGGCCTTGAAGTCGACCCCGGAGTGCATCCGGCGATAGCCGAGGATCGGGTGTCGGCGCATCCCGAAACTCGAGCTCATGCGGCCGGGCACCGGTGCGATCAGGCCGCTGCGCTGCTCGCCGACGCCGGAAGCTTCATAGAAGCGCCCGTCCCGGCCCCAGCGCATCAGCTGGGCTGCCGGCTTGTCCCCGCGCTCGAGCCCGGCGTAGAGGAGCTGCCCCGCCTGCCGTTCGCCGGTGGCGGCGCGGCGATGGGCAACGATCATGTCGAAGGTGTCGCCCGCGCGCAGATCGTCGCCGAGCTCGGTCTGCGCGCCCAGCGCCTTGAGATAGGCCTGCACCGCCGAAGCAGGCGCACCGGCCGCGCGCGCCGAACGGTAGAGACTGGCCCCCACGGTCCCGCGAATGCGCAACGGGGTTTCGTCGACCCGGATCGGCTTGCGGGTAAGCGACAGCGCGCCGTCGCCTTCCAGCCGCCCGACTTCGAGCGCAAGGTCGAACCGGGCTCGGAACGCCAGCGATTCGAGCGGACGCGGGCTCCCTTCGGCAAGACGGCGGCCGAGCACGATGTCGACCTGCGTGCCGGGTTCGATCTCGCCGGGAGGCATGACATCGGCGATCAGGTCTAGAACGCGCGCGCGGTCGGGAGAAGCGACTCCGGCGCGCATCAGCATGCGGTCGAAGCTGTCGCCCTGGGCAAGAGTGGCCAGCATGTCGAGCTGGGGCCGTTCTGGAGCGGCGGCCAGCGAGCGAACGATGGGAGTCGCCCCCATGCGCCGGCCGCTGTCGCTGCCGAGAGCCAGCGGCATGATCATCTGGCTGCGGAATTCGTCGCGGGCATCGCGGTCGAGCCGCATCGCCGGCGCCGCTTCGAGCGGCGCGAAATCGGGCCAGAAGGCGAGCGCCACGGCAGAGAGCGCGATCATCGAGCCGAGACCGCGAAACCATTTGCCACTGCCGATATCCGCACCGAGGTCGGGCACGAATTCGACACCCGAAAAGCGCTCGCGCAGACTTCGGCGCGGGGCTTCCTGACCGGAGGAAAGCGCGGCGGCAGGCGCGGCACGGCCGGTCTGATCCGGCAGCGCTTGTTCCATGTCCTCTGCGCGCGAAGTGAACACGCGAACTGCCTCCGACCCGTTTGCGGTGCGATGGCTCAAATCCCTGCGCGGTTAAAGTTAAGATCGCCCTAATTCGCGCCCATCCGAGTCCGCTGTGCGCCGAGTTGAATTCGCCGGCGAGGTTGTGAACCGGCGAAGCGACTGCCATCTGTGCAATTGATGCAGGACAGTTCTGTCAAAGCGGTTCTCGGCCCCACCAACACCGGCAAGACCCACCTCGCGATCGAGCGGATGTGCGCCCATTCGAGCGGGACCATGGGCTTTCCGCTGCGGCTGCTGGCGCGCGAGGTCTACGACCGGGTGCGGGCGATCAAGGGCGACAAGCAGGTCGCGCTGATCACCGGCGAGGAACGGATCGAGCCCGAGGGCGCGCGCTACATGTGCTGCACGGTCGAGGCGATGCCGCGAACCGGAGGGGGCGCGGGGTTCGTCGCGCTCGACGAGGCGCAGCTATCCGCCGACCGCGAGCGCGGCCACATCTTCACCGACCGCCTGCTCAATGCCCGCGGACGCGAGGAAACCATGCTGCTGGGTGCGGCGACGCTGGCTCCCATGGTAAAGGCGCTGGTGCCCGAGGCCGAGATCACCGAGCGGCCGCGCTTTTCCACGCTGACCCACATCGGACCGCGCAAGCTCTCGCGCCTGCCGCCGCGCAGCGCCGTGGTCGCCTTCAGCGCCGAGCAGGTCTATGCGGTGGCGGAAATGCTGCGCCGCTTCCGCGGGGGCGCTGCGGTGGTCATGGGCGCGCTCAGCCCGGAAACGCGCAATCGCCAGGTCGAACTCTTCCAGAACGGCGAGGTCGATTACATCGTCGCCACCGATGCCATCGGCATGGGGCTCAATCTCGACGTCACCCACGTCGCTTTCGCCGGCCTCAGCAAGTTCGACGGTGTGCGCACCCGGCGCTTGCTCCCGGCCGAGATGGCCCAGATCGCCGGGCGCGCCGGCCGGCACCAGAAGGACGGCACCTTCGGCATGCTGGCGGGCGGACAGCGTGGCGGCACGCCGCCCGAGTTCAACGAAGAGGAAATCTACGCGATCGAGGAGCATCGCTTCGCGCCGATCACGAAATTGTTCTGGCGCGATGCCGAACCGCGTTTCGACAGCCTCGGGACGCTGATCGCCGATCTCGAGACTCCCCCCGAAAGCGAGGTCCTCAGGCTTGCGCCCGAAGCGATCGACCTCGCGACGCTCAAGCGCCTTTCGGAAGAGCCCTTCGCCGCCGATATCCGCTCGCCGGGCATGGTCAGGCGTTTCTGGGAGGCCTGCTCGCTCCCCGACTTCCGCCAGCGCGGACCCGATGTCCACGCGCGGCTCGTCGCCCGTTTGTGGCAGGATCTGCGTCACGGCCATATCGGCGCGGACTATGTCGCTGCCCGCATTTCCGAACTCGACAACATGGCGGGCGACATCGATACGCTGCAGGGGCGGATCGCGGCGATTCGCAGCTGGGCCTATATCTGCCAACGGCCCGACTGGGTGCTGGCCCGCGACGAAATGGCCGCGCGCGCCCGGGCGGTGGAAGCGAAGCTGTCCGATGCGCTGCATGCGCGGCTGACCGAGCGCTTCGTCAACCGGAGGACGACCATACTGATGAAATCCATGGGCGAAGACGTCTCTGCCCTGCCGATCACGCTCGACGACGACGGCGTGGTCAGTGTGGAAGGCGAGGCCATCGGAAAAGTCGGCGGCCTGCGCTTCGACGTCGATCATTCGGCCAGCCATGCGGATCGCAAGATGCTGCTCGCAGCAGCCGAGAAAGCTTTGCCGCGTCTACTTGGCGAACGGGTCGATCGGCTGATCGCTGCGGAACTCGCTGATGTCACTCTGGAGAGAGGCGCGATCCGTTGGGGCCGGCAGAACCTGGCGACGGCAGAGTTGCGCGACAGCGGCGCGGTGCTGACGCCGTCCCGCGAAGTCGACCGCCTGCCGGAAGCCAACCGCACGGCGCTGCTGACAGCGCTCGACGCCTGGCTGGAACGCCGGCTCGAACCGCTCGAACCGCTGCGGAAACTGCAGCAGGCGGCACGGTCGCCCGACACCGGTTCGCAGGGTCGCGCCCTGCTACTCAACCTGATCGCCGGTCACGGCTTCGTCACCCGCGAGAATGCGGGGATCGAGCATCTTCCCAAGGAGCTGCGGCCCTTCTTGCGCAAGACCGGCGTGACCTTCGGGGCGCTCGACATCTTCGCGCCCGGTTTGCTCAAGCCTGCACCCCGCCGGATTCTTCACGCGCTGGGGCGCGACCGGCGACCGCTGGAGGAGATGATGCTGCCGGTGATCGCCGATCGCGCGAAACTGCCCGCCGGCTATCGCCATGCAGGGAGCCAGGCGATCCGGCTTGACCTCGCAGAGAAGATATTTCGAGCCGCGCACGAGACGCGAGCGACATCGCAAAACCGAGCCAAGGCCGAAAAGCGGCGGCGCAAATTCGTGCTCGACCTGTCACTGCCGGTGTCGATCGGGCTCGAGCCCGACAATATCGTTCGTTTGCTCGGCCAGGCGGGTTTCCGTGTCCAGCGCGCCCGGCCGATGGCCGAAGGCGCGTTCGGACCCGCGCGACCGGACCTCTGGGAATGGCGCCCCTCGCGCCGCAAGACCGAGCGGCAGGCGCCCGTGAAGCCGCGCGAAGGCAGCGCCTTCGCGGCACTGGCGGACCTCGTTCGGTAGGGGCAGCGCCGGAATTGCGGATCGATCGCCTGCTGTGCATGCTGCGGTTCTGCCGGACCCGGAGCCGCGCCGCCGATCTCGTCGCTGCAGGTCACATGCGCCGCAACGGCGAGCGGGTGACCCGTTCGAGCCAGCCGGTCGCCATCGGCGATGTGCTCACCATCCCCATCGGGAACACGGTGCGGCTGGTGGAAGTTCTCGCCATGCCCGCCCGGCGCGGTCCTCCGCGCGAGGCGCAAAGCTGCTATCGGATGCTTGACCCCATAGACCAAAGCGCCATAGCACCCGGGCGCGACCAGACACACGAAGGAAAAGATCGCCCATGACCTACGTCGTCACCGACGCCTGCATCAAATGCAAATACACAGACTGCGTCGAGGTCTGCCCGGTCGACTGCTTCTACGAAGGCGAGAACATGCTCGTCATCAACCCATCGGAATGCATCGATTGCGGCGTGTGCGAGCCCGAATGCCCGGCCGAGGCGATCCTGCCCGATACCGAGGACGGGCTCGAGAAATGGCTCGAGATCAACACCAAGTTCTCCGCCGAATGGCCGAATATCACCCAGTCGAAGGAACCGCCCGAGGACGCCGACGAACACAAGGGCGAAGAGGACAAGTACGAAAAGTTCTTCAGCCCGGACCCGGGCGACGGCGACTGATCGCCCCGCTCGCATCGACATCCTGGCGCCTATCCTGTCCCTTATGTTCGCCAGACTCGCAATATTCGCGAGTGTGTGCTATATAATGCAACAACCGCGCCGGTTTGCCCCGGCCAGGTGATACGGACCGAAAGGGCAGAACCACCTTTTTACCGAAAGACATGCCGAGACAGGGCCGCGGCTCTTTTCGAACCGCGACCGATGCCGTTCGTGACTTTCGTGAGAAGGAAATCCTCCGCCCGCGACGAAAGGATTTTGCATGGCGAGCAAGGCTGACGCCTTCGATGTTGGCGATTACGTTGTCTACCCCAAGCACGGCGTGGGCCGTGTGATCGAGCTGCAGAGCGAGGAGATCGCCGGCATGCAGCTCGAGCTGTATGTCCTGCGGTTCGAGAAGGAGCGGATGACGCTCCGCGTTCCTGTGAACAAGGTCGAATCGATCGGCATGCGCAAGCTGTCGAGCGACAAGACGCTCAAGGAAGCGATGGAAACCTTGAAGGGCAAGCCCAAGGTCAAGCGCACCATGTGGAGCCGACGGGCCCAGGAATACGAGGCGAAGATCAACTCGGGCGAGATCGTCCTGATCGCCGAAGTGACGCGCGACCTGTTCCGTCCGGAGGACCAGCCCGAGCAAAGCTATTCCGAGCGGCAGATTTTCGAAGCGGCCTCGAGCCGGCTTGCCCGCGAACTCGCGGCGATGGAAAAGACCGACGAGGCGGCCGCGCTGGAAAAGATTCTCGATGTGCTGCGGACCCATGCGCCGCAATATTACGAGAACGCCGAAGACGCATGACCGGCACTTCCCCACAGGGATGACGAAGGGGCCGCTCCTGCAAGGGGGCGGCTCTTTTCGTCTCGGACTTGAACTCGGACTCGTGCTGTATTATAACGGCAACACACATAGCGTGTGGAGAACCGTTCGATGCTGCACAAATTTTTCAGAAATTTTGCCCCGCTAGCCGCGTTCGCCGCCGGTGCTTCATTGGCCGGGTGCAATTATTCCATGACGGTGGGCGATACGGACGGCGTCCCGCTCGCCCAACTGGACATGAGCGGCACCCCGCCCGAAGGGATCGTGCTGGCCGGCCCCGACCGGATCATCATCAGCGACGGCGAGATACTCGCCATCAATGTCTCGGGCGATGCCGAGGCAGTGGAGCTGCTCCGCTTCAATCTGGAGGACGGCAAGCTCGGCATCATGCGCGAAAACGGCAATTGGCGCGACACCGGCACCGCGATCGTCCGGGTCACCATGCCGAGCCCGCGTGGTATTACCCTGGCGGGGTCCGGCAACATCGAGGCCGCTTCGCTTTCGGGCGACGCCACGGAGGCAACCATCGCGGGTTCGGGCGCGCTCAGGATCGCACGGCTGACGACCGGTGCGTTGGATCTCAACATCATGGGCTCTGGCGCATTCGCTGCCGCCGGCAATGCCGAGCGGCTCGACATGAATATCGCCGGCTCCGGTTCCTCGAAAATGCGCGATCTGAGGGTCGGCGATGCCGAGATATCGATAGCCGGATCGGGCGACGGCGAGTTCGCCTCGGACGGTACGGTAGAAGCCAACATCGCCGGTTCGGGCACGGTCACCGTCCACGGGCGTGCAGCCTGCACCGTAAACGCCATGGGCTCGGGCAAGGTCATCTGCCGCGACGATGCCCGGGCCGAGACTGGCGCCCGTGCCGCACCGAGCGAAACGGAAGCCGGCGCCGGCGACTAATTCATCGCAAGGCCATCGCAGACCTTCTAGGGCGGCCGTGGAGGTCCACAGATGCGCCCGCTGCTTGCTTTCGCCTTACCCTTTGCCGCGCTGACGCTTTCGGGCTGCCTGGCCAAGACCGTAGTCGACGTCGCCACCTTGCCCGTCAGGGCGGTCGGCAAGGGCGTGGATTTGGTCACGACCAGCCAGTCCGAAGCGGACGAAGCCCGCGGCCGCGAAATTCGCCGGCGCGAGGAACGGCTGGCCAAACGCGAACGGCAGTATCGCGAAGAGAACGAGGATTGCCGTGACGGCGACCGCTCGGCCTGCGATGATGCCCGCCAGACCTACGAAGAAATCCAGGCGATATTGCCGAGCGTTCCGCTCGAGCCGGAAGATTAGTCGACCGGCACCGCCGCGCGTCGCAATCGGTCGTTGATCGCTCGGCCGATACCTTCGTTCGGCACCGGCGCGACGGCGATACGCGGCCGGTCGGACGCCGCCGCTTCGTGCAGGCAGGCATAGAGGCGTGACGCCGCCTCGACGAGATCGCCGCTCGGCGAAAGTCCGCAGTCTCCTTCTACCGTCCCGAATCCGATCAGGAATTCGTCGTCCGCGCCGCCCGTTGCGTTTAATCGCAACGGTTTGCCCGGCGAATAGTGGCTGGCGAGTTGTCCGGGCGCTTCGATAGGATGGTCGGTCCGAAGATGTCTGCCTGAAGCGAAGGTAATCGGGCCGGGCCGCAATTCCTCGATACGCCCGTCTCCGCGCACCGCGGCGATGGTCGATTCCAGTCCGCCCTGACATTCGCCTCCGTTGATCACGGCATCCACCCGCCCGTCGAGCGTCGCCAGCACATGCGCCGCGGTGGTCGGACTGACCGACCCGCTGCGATTGGCCGAGGGTGCGGCAAGAGGCAGATCGAGCTCCGTTAGTACCGCACGCATCACCGGGTGCTCCGGGCACCGAAGCGCGATCGTCGGCAGGCCGGCGCTGACCGCCGGTGCGAGGCCATTGTCTGGCAGCGCCGGAAGCACGAGCGTCAAAGGACCCGGCCAGTGCCGTTCGGCGAGCTCGCGAGCCGGCGCGTCGAATGTCGCGAACTGCGTGGCGCGCTCCTGCGAGGCGACATGGACGATCAGCGGGTTGAAGCCGGGCCGGCCCTTGGCCGTGTAGATCCGTGCCACCGCGGCCTCGCTGTCGGCGCGGGCGGCGAGGCCGTATACGGTCTCGGTGGGGATCGCCACGAGACCGCCCTCGCGCAGGATGGCCGCCGCCCGGCCGATCCCCTCCGCATCCGCCCCAAGCTGTTCCGTAGCGTATTTGCCCGTCATGGCCCGGCGCTATATCTGGGGACGCGCAAAGCCAAGAGGACCTGTTGCCCGTGATCGCATATTCGCCAGCCACCGCAGACCAGCTGCTCGCCATCAAGATCAACGCCGGAATCGCCGAGCTCGCGCAATCCGAGCGCTTCGCCGCCGCCGAACCGGATATGGTCGAGGCGATCGTCGAGGGGGTCGGCCAGTTCGCCGCCGGAGAATGGGCACCGCTCAACCGCCTCGGCGATCTCGAAGGTGCCAAGCTCGAAAACGGCGTCGTGAGGCTGCCCGACGGTTTCGAGGCAGCCTATGCCCACTATGTCGAGCAGGGATGGAACGCGATTGCGGGTCCGCCGGATCACGGCGGTCAGGGCCTGCCGTTCACCCTCGCCTGCAACGTGCTCGAAAATCTCGGCACCGCCAACATGGCCTTCACCCTGCTGCCGATCCTGAGCGTCGGCGCGATCGAGGCGATCGAGCATCACGGCACACCGGAACAGAAGGCAAAATATCTGCCCGATCTGGTGAGCGGAAACTGGTCCGGGACGATGAATTTGACCGAGCCTCAAGCCGGAAGCGACGTTGGCGCGCTGCGCACGACCGCCACGCCGATCGAGGAAGGCGAACATGTCGGCCAATACCGGATCGCCGGTCAGAAAATCTACATCACCTGGGGCGAGCACGAGTTGGCGAAAAACATCGTCCACCTCGTGCTTGCCCGCCTGCCCGGTGCGCCGGAGGGCAGCCGAGGAATCTCCCTCTTCCTGGTCCCGAAGTACCATGTGAAGCCCGACGGCTCGCTCGGCGCCCGCAACGATCTGCGCCCGGTCAGCCTGGAGCACAAGCTCGGCATCAACGCCTCGCCCACCTGCGTGATGAGCTATGGCGACAGCGGCGAATGCATCGGCGAGCTGGTGGGCGAGGAGAACCGCGGCCTCGCAGCGATGTTCACGATGATGAACAATGCCCGCATCAATGTCGGCAATCAGGGGGTGCAGATCGGCGAGCGGGCGACGCAGCAGGCGCTTGCCTATGCCCGCGAGCGCATTCAGTCGGCCCGTGCGGGAGCGGCGGACAAGAGCCCGGTGGCGATCCTGGAGCATCCGGACGTGCGGCGCATGATTCTGCGGATGATGGCGCTGACCCAGGGCGCACGGGCGCTGCTTTACTACACCGCCGGCCAGATCGACCGCGGTACGCTGGGCGATGCCGATGCCAGAAGCCGCGCCGAGATCTGCGTGCCCCTGCTCAAGGCCTGGGGCACCGACATCGGCGTCGAGGTCGCGAGCCTGGGCATCCAGGTGCACGGCGGCATGGGCTTCGTCGAGGAGACCGGCGCCGCGCAGCACTGGCGCGATGCGCGGATCGCCCCGATCTACGAGGGCACCAACGGAATCCAGGCCGCAGACCTGGTCACTCGCAAGCTGGGACTGGAGGGCGGTGCGGCCCTGACCGGCCTGCTCGAACAGATCGCCCGCGAGAGCAGCGGCGAACCGATGTTGTTCGCACTCGCCGGCGAGTGCGCCGCTGTCGCACACTGGATGCGCGAAGAAGCGAGCCTCGACGACCGGCTGGCGGGTAGCGTGCCCTTCTGCACCATGATGGCAGTGGCGGTGGCGGGCTGGCAACTCACGCGTCAGCTCGCGGCTATCGAGGGCGGCGAAGCACCGGGCATCGTCGACACGAAACGCGCCGCGGTGCGATTCTTCCTCGACCGGATCGTCCCCGAAGCCATCGGCCTGAAAGCCGGAGCCATCGGCGGCGCGGGCGGGCTCTACACGCTCAGTGCGGAGCAGATGGTCGGCTGACCGGGCCTATTGCGCCGGTTCCTCGCGGGCGTAGTCGTCGCGGCCGAAGCTGGAACGGTTGCCCCGCAGCTCGCGCTGGGCGGGCAGGCGCTCGCCCCGCTGGCGCGCGATCGCGGTCTGCCCTTCCGCCCCCGGCGCAGCGACCCGCCAGATGATCCCGGCGGTATCGTCGCTCACCAGCAGCGAGCCGTCTCCGGCCCATTCGACCCAGGTCGGGCGGCCCTTGGTGGTGCCGTCCTCGTTGAGGAAGCCGGTGAGGACCGGGATCGGCTTGCCGGTCGGATTGCCGCGCTCGTCGAAGGCGACATAGACGACATCGTAGCCCGAAGGCGGCTTGCGGTTCCACGATCCGTGCCGGGCGATGAAGGCGCCCGAGGAAAAGCCCTCGCCCATCCGCGCGCCTTCCTCGCTGAACACGAAACCGAGCGCAGCCACATGGGGACCGAGCGCATATTCCGGGCGCCGTGCGTACTCCGTGAGATAGGCGGGGATCGGTGCTTCGACCCGCTGGTCGACATTGTCCTTCCAGTAAACCCACGGCCAGCCGTATTGCGCACCGACCGGCACATTGGTGAGGTAATCGGGCACGAGGTCCGACCCCAGCATGTCGCGCTCGTTGACAGTGGTCCACAATTCGCCGGACCAGGGGCTGAAATCGAGCCCGTTGGGATTGCGCAGACCCGCGCCGAACACCCGCTGCCGTCCCGTCTCGAGATCGTATTCCCAGATCAGCGCCCGGCCTTCCTCGACCTCCATTCCTTGGTCGCCGATATTCGAAACCGATCCGACGGCGACGTAGAGCTTGTTCTCTTCCGGATGGAGCGCGAGGTTGCGCATCCAGTGCCCTCCGCCCGGCGCGAGGTCCATCAGCTTGCGGGGTTCGCCGCCGAGTGCGTTTGCGCCGAGCTCGTAGGGAAAAGCGAGCACCGCGTTGTGGTTGGCAACATAGAGCGTCCCGTCGCGCCAGGCGATGCCGGAGGGCGATTCGAGATCGTCGGAGAGGACGAAGCGCTCGTCGGCGGCGCCGTCCCCATCGGTGTCGCGCAGCAGCAGCAGCGTGTCCGCAGATTCGCCCGTCGCTCCCGCCCGGCTCATCAGCGTCTTTTCGATCCAGCCGGTGATGCGATCGAGCAGACCGGGCTCGCCTTCGGGCTCCTTGCCCGGCGCGCGCGTCAGGCTGACGAGAATGTCGCCGTTGGGGAGGGCCTGGAGCGTACGCGGATGGTCGAGACCGTCGGCGAATCGCGACACCGCAAGGCCTTCGGCAGGCACCGGCACCTCGTCCTCCGCCCAGCCTAGGGGTTCGGCGATCGCCACCGTCGGAATGGTCTCGGCATCCGCCTCCTCGAGCGTCGGATCGGTGCCGGTCACCTCCTCGATGGGGACGTCGGCCCGGTCGCCGCGGGTTGCAAAATATCCTGCGGCGGCGAGGACCACCAGGAGGATGACGATGCCGATGAGGATTTTCTTGCCGGTGCTCATGATCTGCGATCTAGGCGAGCCCGCGACTTGCGGCAATGGTCCGGACACCTAGATAGCGGTCGCCATGTACGACTTCAGACCCGCGCCAGGCACGTCCAAGCCCGAACTCCATCGCCAGCTGGTCGATGCCGCCGACGCACTCACCGCCGACGAGCGCGATCCGGTTGCCAACATGGCCAATGTCGCCGCGCTGATGGGAGAGTTCCTCGACCGGGTGAACTGGGCCGGATTCTATCGCGCGGTCGGCGGCGAATTGGTGCTGGGTCCCTTCGTCGGCCGGCCCGCCTGCATCCGCATACCGTTCGGGACCGGCGTTTGCGGGGCCGCCGCACGGGACCGCGCGACCCAGCTCGTCCCCGATGTTCATGCATTTCCCGGGCACATCGCCTGCGACGGGGCGACGCGGTCCGAACTGGTCGTTCCCGTGGTCCGTGAGGGCGAAACCATCGCGGTCATCGACCTCGACAGCCCGGACCTCGCGCGATTCGATGAGGACGACGCCGCCGGGATCGAGCGATTGGCTGAATTGCTTTCCACGCGGATCTGACATCCCTGCCTGCCCCATAGCGGGACAGGCCGGCGAGAGTGCTTTTGCCAGGGCGGGACCCCGGTGGTAATCCGGAGGTAGTTGCCCGCGAAAGGTAGGTTCCCGCCATCATGTCCAGCATCCTCAAAGCCGCCGCCGTGTCGGCCGTCGCACTCGCCGGCTGTGCGCCTGCGTTCGCACAGACCATCTATTACGAGGATGGCGACTATCTTTATGCCGTTCCCGGACCCGAGGGCGAGTCGGTCGAGCAAGATGCGATGGTGACATATCAGGCTGCGCCGGCCGTTCCGGTGAAGGAAAACACCGCGGTCCGCGCAATTCCTCCGCGGCCCCTACCGCCGGGACCGGTGCCGCCTCCGCCGCCCCATCATCGCGCGTCGCTCTACCTGCCCGAAGCCCATTCGTCGGCGCGGTTGCCGATGATCATCCCGCCCATGACGCATTACGGGGCCGGCTATGCGGGGGTAGACGGGTATTCCTATTCAGCGCATACGCCTCAGGCCTATAGCGCCCCGTCGGGATATCTGCCCAATGGCGCGCAGCTGGTCGCCTTCGACAGCGACGCCTGGCTCTCGGAATGCAGTTCGCGGCTCGCCGGCTATGAAGAGCGCGATCGCGGGCGCGTGATCGGAACACTTGCCGGCGCCTTGGCCGGCGGCGTTATCGGCAATCGCATCGCCGACGGCAACCGCCTCGGCGGGACGCTGCTGGGGGCGGGTGTCGGGGGGCTCGCCGGTTCGGCCATCGGGGATTCGATCGACGATCGCGGCGACAGGCGCGCTTACGACGATGCTTACGCCTACTGCGCGGACTATCTCGACGATTATCTGACGAGGGCAAGCAATCACGGCGGGGGGCCGCTCGCCTACGCGCCCGGCCAGCAATACATGCTCGTGCCGGTCTCGATCCCGGTAGCGCAGCAGGTGGTGTATCGTCCGGTAATCGAACCGGAGGAATGATGCGGCGAAAGTCGCGCCGCGCGACTTAGATTTCGCCTCCGGTCAGCCGCTGGCAGATCAGATCGAGCTGATCGAGGCTGCGATACGAAATCGTCACCGTTCCGCTGCTGGGCGGTTGTCCGCTCTTGATCCGGACCGTCAGGCCGAGGAATTCCTCGAGATGGTTTTGCACCGCCGCGATATCGGCGTCGTCGGCGGAGGCGCCTTCGCGGCGCGGCGCTCTCGGTTTCGATTTCGCCTCGCCCCGCGCCAGCTTTTCGACCTCGCGGACCGACAGCCCCTCTTTGGCGGCGCGTCGGCCCAATTCCGAAGCATCATCGTGACCGATCAGCGCGCGAGCGTGGCCCATGGCGAGCTCGCCGGACGCGACCAGCGCCAATACGTCGTCGGGAAGGGTGAGCAAGCGCTGGAAATTGGCAACGTGGCTACGCGACTTGTCGACCATCCGGGCGATTTCGGACTGAGTCAGCTCTTCTTCCTCGGCGAGACGCTGGTATGCCCGCGCCTCCTCGATCGGGTTGAGGTCCTCTCGCTGCAGGTTTTCGATGAGCGCCAGCGCCATGACCTCCCGCTGATCGAGATCGCGGACGATGGCCGGGATTTCGTGCAAACGGGCCTTTTGCGCCGCCCGCCAGCGGCGCTCGCCGGCAACGAGTTCGAAGCCATCGCCCTTCGGACGAACGATGATTGGCTGGATTACCCCCCTCGCCTCGATCGAGGCGGCCAACTGATCCAGCGCCTCCTCGTCGAAATGGGTACGCGGCTGACCGGCCAGGGGCCGGATCTTTGAAATGTCTAGGAGTTTCAGAGCGTTATTTGACGGGTGGGCTTCGGACGGCGGTATGGTGCCCCCTTCGTCCGTCTGGCCGTTCGCTCTCCCGACCGGCTCTTCGCGCCGAACATCCCCCATCAGCGCCCCTAGGCCGCGACCCAGCTTCCGACGCGCCGGCAGACGGGTTTTCGCGTCTTTTTCCTCGCTATCGCTCATGCGGCTTCCCTCTCCTGCGGCAAGCGCTCGATCAGTTCGCGAGCCAGCGCGATATACGCGCGGCTCCCCGCACATTGATGATCGTAGACGAGTGCCGGCAATCCGTGGCTGGGAGCCTCGGACAGCCTAACATTACGCGGTATCACCGAATCGAACACCAGCTTGCCGAGACAATCCCGGACGTCGTCAGCCACTTGGTCCGTAAGCCGGTTGCGGCGATCGAACATCGTCAGGACTACGCCCAGAATGCCAAGATCGGGATTGAACCGCTCCTGTACCCTTTCGACCGTCTGGAGCAGTTGGCTCAAACCTTCGAGGGCGAAAAATTCGCATTGTAGCGGGACCAGGAGCGAATCGGCGGCACCAAGTGCGTTCAGGGTCAATAGCCCCAGGGACGGCGGACAGTCGATGAAACAGATATCATAGCTTGAGGGCCCACCATGGGCCGATCCCGCAAGCGCGCTTTTCAGCCGGTGGGAGCGATCCTCGACGGCAACCAGCTCGACCTCGGCTCCCGAAAGGTCTTGGGTCGCAGGAACGATGTCGAGATTGGGTATCTCGGTTGCCTGCGCACAACTGTCCAGGCCGACTTGATCCACCAGGAGGTCGAAGCTGGTCGTCTTTCGAGCAGAGGACGCGACTCCAAGGCCCGTGGACGCATTTCCCTGCGGGTCCAGGTCCAGAAGCAAGGTCTTCCACCCGGTAGCTGCCATGGCAGTGGCAATATTGATAGCGGTAGTGGTTTTGCCCACTCCACCCTTTTGATTGGCTATTGCAACGGTGATCATTGTCGCGCCTCGACTTTACCTGTGCCGATGATGATGCCCGCGTCCGCGCTCGTCAGAGATTGTTCCACGTGAAACATCGCACGAAGATTGTCCGGCAAGCCTTTTACCTCACTCGCCGCTGATCGGCCTTTGGGCAATAGCCAGCGGGTTCGGCTTGTGGAGAAGCGTGCGGACAATTTGAGGAGTTTTTCGAGCGGAGCGAAGGCCCGCGCTGTGATGAGATCGACAGGGCGTGTGGAAACCTGCTCCAGCCGGCATCCTTCAACCTTGCAGTTGTGCAACCCTAGGTCATTGCGCATTCGCTCCAACCATTCGATTCTTCGTCCTCTGACTTCTACCAGAGTGACGGCCACTTCCGGAGCCAGGATCGCCAGTATGAGTCCAGGAAAACCAGCCCCGGACCCTAGGTCCATGCATGATTGCGTTTCACGTGGAACAAACGCCATCAGCTGTGCCGAATCGGCAAAATGGCGCTGCCAAATGTTTCTGAGCGAAGCTGAAGAAACCAGGTTTTGTAGCTGGTTTTCCGCGCGGAGCGCTTCTTCCAGGGTCTTGAGTTTTTCAAGAGCTGAGGCGGGCGCAAATTTCGCGACGAATGCCTTGGCGTCCATTTCGCCATCGATCATGCCGCGGTCTTCGCTCTTTTGCGAACCTCGACCAGAAGGGCGGAAAGAGCGGCGGGGGTGATCCCCCGGACCCGCGCCGCTGCAGCCAGTGAGAGGGGCTGTGCCGCTTCCAGACGCTGGACCATTTCGTTGGACATGCCCGGTATCGTTCGAAACGAGAATTTTGGGGGAATTGCCAAGTTCTCGTTTGCACGCAGTTCCCGCAATTCGCTGTCTTGTCGCGCCACATAAGGCGCGTAGCGGATATCCTCAATCGTCTCCTGTAGAACGTCATCGTTCCTTGTGAAATCGGTTCTCAGTGATTCGACCAGTTCGGTCAAACCGAGCCCACTTCCTCGGATAAGATCGGCAAGGTCTGCGCGGCTCTCGATCATGGCCCTCGCCTCTCCGAGGCGCGCTTGCCGATCCTCGAACCACTTGCGTCGGCGGGTGCGAACGCACCCGATACGCATTGCTTCGGCAGTTAGTCGAGTGGTCGCATTCCCTGCTCGCAGGCGAAGTCGATACTCCGCTCGGGACGTCAGCATGCGATAGGGTTCGGTAACCCCCTGCAAAGTGAGATCGTCGATCATTACGGCGATATAGGAATTTGCGCGATCGATGCCGGGCGGTTCGATGCCCAACACGTCGGAAGCAGCTGCAATCCCGGCAACCAGCCCCTGGGCAGCCGCCTCTTCGTACCCAGTGGTTCCGTTGATTTGCCCGGCACAATGCAACCCCGGCAAGGCTCGCACCTCCAATCCGCGGGTAAGGGCCCGAGGATCGAGATGGTCGTATTCGACTGCATAGCCCGGAACGACCATTTCGACGCGATCGAGCCCATTTATGCTCCGAAGCATTGCCAACTGGACATCCTCCGGAAGGGATGTGCTGATTCCGTTGGGGTAAACTGCAAAAGTGTCGAGACCTTCGGGTTCAAGGAACACCTGGTGTCCGTCGCGGTCTCCGAACCGATGGATCTTGTCTTCTATCGACGGGCAGTACCGAGGCCCTTCCGCGCCGATAGCCCCGGAAAACAGCGGAGACCGGTCAAGGTTGGCACGGATGATTTCGTGCGCGCGCTGATTGGTTCGGGTTATCGCACAGAATATCTCTGGATTTCTGCGGTTTCGACCCATCGCGGACATGGTCCAGCGCTCGCCGTCCGACGGCTGCTCTTCAAGCCTCGACCAGTCGATCGTTCGGCCGTCGAGCCGCGGAGGCGTTCCTGTCTTGAGCCGGGCCATTGGCAGTTCGGCGTCGCGGATCTGGGCGGCAAGCCGAAGCGCGGATTGCTCACCGACGCGCCCGCCCTCCATGCGCCGCTCGCCGCGGTACAGGATGCCGCCGAGAAACGTCCCGGTGCACAGTATGACCCGCTTGCCCTCGATCGCAGTACCGTCTGCCAGTTCGATGCCGCCGACCGAATCACCGTTGAATCGCAAGGCGACGGCCTCGCCGGGAATGACGGTCAGATCGCCCTGTTCCTTGATCGCACGCTGGACTGCTCTTCTGAAGAGCTGTCGATCCGCCTGAACGCGTGGCCCCCAGACCGCACTACCCTTGGACCGATTGAGCATGCGATAATGGATCGCCGCCTCATCCGCGGCAGCCGCAATGACGCCGTCGAATGCATCGACCTCGCGCACCAAATGTCCTTTGCCCAATCCGCCGATCGCGGGATTGCAGCTCATCGCTCCGATCGCATCGGGATCGAAACTCACCAGCGCCACCCGCACGCCCATCCGGGCGGCGACGGCCGCAGCCTCTACTCCGGCATGACCTCCACCGACGACAACGATATCGAAGCTGCTCACCGCACCTCCGTTAGATCAGCCATCCTCCTACGTCAAAACGATGTTCCACGTGAAACAACCGTGACGGAAGCGCTCACTTCCCGATGCAAAAGCGTCCGAAGAGAGCATCGAGCATTTCTTCCGTCGAAGCACGCCCCAGCAATCGGTCGAACGCGATGCGGGCGCGCCGCAAAGCCTCGCCCACTATGAGCAGGTCGCACTCTTCCTCAGCTACCTCCAGTTCCACCCGCGCATAGTGGATCAACCTGCGCTGCCGGTCTGCGAGGGCTGCCTCGCCCGGCTTGGGAAGCAACAGGCCGGCCCGTTCGACAAGTCCGGCTTCGAGCTCCCCCAACCCCAAACCGGTTACCGATGAGACCAAATAGTCGGGCGTTTTCTTTCCAGGGGCTCCGGTGTCTGTCATGGATTGTATCTCTAGGGCATGCGGCGGCCCATTTCCTTCCGGGCCAAGCCATAGGACGATGTCCGCACGATCCATCTGCTCGCGGGCGCGACCGATGCCTTCGCCTTCCACCGCATCCGAGGCGGCCTCTCGAATTCCCGCCGTATCGACAAGGACGAATGGCACGCCGGAAAAGGCAACCGGCCGCTCGATGACATCGCGGGTGGTCCCGGGGATGTCGGAGACTATGGCCACCCCATCACGGGCCAACGCATTGAAGAGAGAAGATTTTCCACTGTTCGGGGGCCCCGCCAGAACGACGCGTACGCCTTGGCGCAAGCGCTCGGCGGGCGGCCGCGCCAAAGCTTCCTCCAACGCGCCTCCGAGAGCTTCCAAACGCTGCGTAAAGCCCTCCGGCAGTTCGGAGACATCATCCTCGTCCGAGAAATCGAGCGCCGCCTCGATCAGAGCCGACAGGGCGAGCACGTCGTCACGCCATCCCTCCACCATCCGGCTGGTCGCCCCGCCGAACGCAACCTGCGCGGCCCGGCGCTGCAATTCCGTCTCCGCGGCCAGCAAATCCGCAAGTCCGTCTGCCTCGGCCAGATCGATCCGGCCATTTTCGAAGGCCCTGCGCGTAAACTCGCCCGCTTCGGCGCGGCGCAGCCCGGGAAGCTTCGCCAGGGCATCCTCGACCGCCCGGACCACTGCCCGGCCGCCATGGCAATGCAGTTCCACCAGATCCTCTCCGGTGGCAGTGTCCGGACCAGGAAACCAGATCACCAGCGCGCGGTCGAGCAGCTCGCCCTCGCCATCGCGTAAGGCGCGCAACACCGTTCGGCGAGGCTCGGGAAGCGAACCGGCCAGCGCCTTCAGCGCAGGCGCAGCGCCCTTCCCGCTGACGCGCACGATGGCGATGGCTGCCGGAGGCGCGCCGCTCGACAGGGCGAAAATCGTGTCGCCCATGCCGATAAAATCAGTCTTCGGTTGTGGGGGTCGGCTTGGTGGAAGACTTCGCGGCGCCCGCCCCTTCCATGAAGCTCTGGAACAGCTTGAAACCCGCCTGCCCCATCGGGGCAAGTTGGCGCGCGTATTCCTGCAGCTTTTCGGTGTCGGAGACCCCGCTCATCGCCTTCGACATCATGTCGACATAGACCGCGTTGGCCTTGCCCACATCCGGCAGGCCCATGAAACTGCGCGCCTCCTCTGGCGTGCAATCGATTTCGACATGGACCTTCATCGCGCTTCCTCCGTTGGGCTTTCGTAGAACGTCTTTGCGGCCCTATCTGGGTCGGAACCACGCACGGCGCAAGCGCGCGTCCATCTGAGGGAGATTTATGTGAGCGAGAACGTCCAGATCGAGCGTCTTTCCGGTGACGAACAATTCGAGGCCTATGTCGCCCGCCCCGCCGGCGAACCCAAGGCGGCGATCGTCGTCATCCAGGAAATCTTCGGGGTGAATGCCGGGATTCGGCGGAAATGCGACCGTCTGGCGGAGGACGGCTATCTCGCCGTGGCGCCGGACCTGTTCTGGCCGTTGGAGCGCGGCATCGAGCTTGATCCCGACATCGAACCCGAAATGCAGCGCGCGCTCGACCTGATGGGCAAGTTCGACCAGGACGAAGGGATCAGGGACATCGAGGCAACGATCAAGTGGGCGCGCGCGGAGACCGGCGGGAAGAAGGTCGGCGCCGTCGGCTACTGCCTCGGCGGACGTCTGGCCTACATGACCGCGGCCCGAACCGACAGCGATGCAACGGTGGGATACTATGCCGTGGGCATCGACGAACTGCTTCGCGAAAAAGAAGCGATCGCCAATCCGCTGATGCTCCATATTCCGACAGACGACGGATTCGTCGACAAGGATACGCAGAAGGCCATGCACGAGGGACTCGACCCCCACCCCAAGGTGACCCTTCACGACTACGAGGGCATGGACCACGGCTTCGCCACCGAATTCGGAAAGCGTCGCAACGAGGAATGCGCGCAGCTTGCGGACAAGCGCACGGCGGGGTTCTTCGCCAAGCATCTCGGCTGATGAAGAACCTCGCGCACTGGCGCGAATCCTCCGAGCTGTTCATGCGCTACGGCGCGATCGGCATCGTTCTGCTGCTGACTGCTCTGGGAATCCTCGCGCCCTGGCTGCGCTGGATGCTGTTCGTGACCGTGCCGCTGCTCGGGCTCGCCGTCTACGACGTGGTTCAGCGGCGGCATACGTTGTGGCGCAACTACCCCCTGCTCGCGCACATCCGCTGGATCGCCGAAGACCTGCGGCCCTTCGCCCAGGCCTATTTCGTCGAGAACGATCTGGAGGGGCGCCCGTTCAACCATAACGAACGCGCGCTGGTCTATGCACGGTCCAAGGGTCAGCTCGACAGCCATCCTTTCGGCACCGAGCTCGACGTATACTCCGACGAATACGAATGGCTGGCCCATTCTATCGTGCCGAAGGAGGACATTCCGGCCGAGTGGCGCGTCGATGTCGGCACGGGTCAGTGCTCGAAACCGTATTCCGCCGCCCTTCTCAATATTTCGGCGATGAGTTTCGGGTCGCTTTCGGCCAACGCGATCATGGCTCTCAACAAGGGTGCCGCAGCGGGTAATTTCTATCACGACACCGGAGAAGGCGGCCTGTCGCGCTATCATCGGTCCCACGGCGGCGACCTCGTCTGGGAGATCGGCAGCGGCTATTTCGGATGCCGAACCGAGGATGGAAAGTTCGATCCGGCGAAATTCGCCGACACCGCGCAGATCGATCAGGTCAAGATGGTCGAGATCAAACTCAGCCAGGGCGCGAAACCCGGGCATGGCGGAGTGCTGCCCGGCCCCAAGGTCACTGAGGAGATCGCCGAAACGCGCGGTGTCCCACCGGGCCAGGACGTGGTCTCGCCGGCAGCGCATTCGACCTTCTCCACACCGATCGAATTGCTCGAATGGGCAGCACATCTGCGTGACCTGTCCGGTGGCAAGCCGGTCGGCGCCAAGCTGTGCGTGGGCAAGCCGCACGAGGTCTTCGCTCTGGTCAAGGCCATGAGGGAGACCGGAATCCTGCTCGACTACCTCGTCGTCGACGGCGCGGAAGGCGGGACCGGAGCAGCGCCGGTGGAGTTTTCGAACCGCGTCGGCATGCCGCTGCGCGAAGGGCTGATGATCGTCCGCAACGCGCTCGTCGGGACCAATCTCAAGCCGCAGGTCAAGATCGCCGCCGCCGGCAAGGTCCATTCCGGAGCCGGCATGGCGTTCAACTTCGGTCTCGGCGCGGACTGGTGCAACGCCGGGCGGGCCTTCATGTTCGCGCTCGGCTGCGTCCAGTCGCTCAAATGCCATACGGATCACTGCCCCACCGGCATCGCCACGCAGGACGCCACGCGCCAGCGCGGTCTCGTGCCGATGGAGAAAGCCGAAAGGGTGGCCCGGTTCCAGCGGCACACGCTCCATTCCTTCCGCGAGATGGTGATGGCGATGGGGCTCGAAAATCCGTGGCAGATCGCGCCCTGCCACATTTCCGAACGGCTCGATTCCGCGCGCGCCGACAGTATCGACAACATCCATCGCTTCCTCGCCCCTGGGCAGCTGCTAGACGATCCAGGGTCGACGCCCTACGCGCGAGCCTGGTCGACGGCGCAGGCGAGCAGTTTCGGAGAGGCAACATGTCGGCAGAACTAGGATTGCGACGCTGGCACGCGGCGATCGCGAACGGGAGCCAGCCCGCGGAGCTCGCGGAGATGCTGGACGAGAATGCGGTCTTCCATTCGCCGGTGGTCCATACCCCGCAGCGGGGGCGCGAGATCGTCACCGCATATCTAGCCGCCGCGGGAAAAACGCTCGGCAACGACAGCTTCCGCTACGTGCGGGAGCTCGTCGATGGCGACAGCGCACTGTTGGAATTCGAGACCGAGCTGGACGGGATCCACGTCAACGGCATCGACCTGATCCGCTTCGATTCCGCAGGCCGGATCGTGGACTTCAAGGTCATGGTGCGGCCGCTGAAGGCGGTCAACAAGGTGTGGGAGGCGATGGCGAAGCAATTGCAGGAGAGCGCGGCCCGATGATCGGCAGACAGTGTCAGGCCGCGCGCTTGGTTTGCAGCTGTCCCAGGATCTTGCCTATCACATGAGACGGGACACCCGCGGTGGCCAGGCTGCCTGTCAGCTTGTCGAGATTGCCTCCGACCACGGACACACGTTCCATGCGCCACTTGGGGAAGGACCTCGCCGCGATACTGCGCCGCTCGAGCATTTCAATGTCGCAATGCCGCGGATCGCGTTCAAGCACCGCGAGCAGCGCGTCGAGTGAGGCCGCGGGACCTTCCACCAGTTGTATGAACTGGTCGCGGGCGAAAACCAGAAACCCGGTAACGTCCCGGCCCGGATTGTTGCGGGCCGAGGTTTCGATGATCCGGAAGATTTCGTCGGCACCGAGCCCATGGGTGGCACGCGAACGATAGACGAGTTGCTGCATGGGATTTTCCCTTCGCCGCCCGTCTAGCTCGGCACTCCTAATAAGCCATGAACATCAGATGTTTGGCTTACTGGTTCATATTGGCGAAGAAATCCTCGTTGGTCTTGGAATCCTTCATCTTGTCGAGGAGGAATTCCATCGCGTCGATCGTCCCCATCTGCATGAGGATGCGGCGCAGGACCCACATCTTGGAGAGCTTGTCCTTGTCGACCAGCAGTTCCTCCTTGCGCGTGCCGGACTTGCCGACATCGAGACTGGGGAAGATGCGCTTGTCGGAAACCTTGCGGTCGAGCACGATCTCGGAATTGCCGGTGCCCTTGAATTCCTCGAAGATGACCTCGTCCATGCGGCTGCCGGTGTCGATCAGCGCGGTGGCGATGATCGAGAGCGAACCGCCTTCCTCGATGTTGCGCGCCGCGCCGAAGAAGCGCTTGGGGCGCTGCAGCGCGTTGGCGTCGACGCCTCCGGTCAGCACCTTGCCCGAGCTCGGCACGACGGTGTTGTAGGCGCGCCCGAGGCGGGTGATCGAATCGAGCAGGATCACCACATCCTTCTTGTGCTCGACCAGCCGCTTGGCCTTTTCGATAACCATTTCGGCGACCTGGACGTGGCGGTTGGCCGGCTCGTCGAAGGTCGAGGAGATGACCTCGCCCTTCACGCTGCGCTGCATGTCGGTGACTTCCTCGGGCCGCTCGTCGACGAGCAGGACCAGCAGGAAGACCTCCGGATGGTTGTCGGTGATCGCCTTGGCGATGTTCTGCAACAGCACCGTCTTGCCGGTGCGCGGCGGGGCCACGATCAGCGCGCGCTGGCCCTTGCCCTGAGGGCTGATGATATCGATCACCCGCGCGCTCTTGTCCTTCACCGTCGGGTCGAGCGTGTCGAGATTGAGCTTCTGGTCCGGGTAGAGCGGCGTGAGATTGTCGAAATTGGTCCGGTGACGGACCTGTTCGGGCTCGTCGTAATTGACCTTGTCGAGGCTGGTGAGCGCAAAATAGCGCTCGCCCTCGCGCGGCGCGCGGATCTCGCCCTCGACCGTGTCGCCGGTGCGCAGACCCCATTTGCGGATCTGGTTGGGCGAGACGTAGATGTCGTCGGGGCCGGCGAGATAATTCGCCTCGGGCGAGCGAAGGAAGCCAAATCCGTCGGACAGCACCTCAATGGTGCCGATACCGCAGATCTTCTCCTCGTACTCCTCGTCCTCGGCCAGTTCGCGCAGGATGCAGAACATCAAGTCCTGCCGCCGCATGGTGCTCGCGCCCTCGACGCCGAGCTCTTCGGCCATCGACACCAGGTCGGCGGGCGCTTTTTCTTTCAAGTCCTTGAGATGCATATGTCTTCTCGAATGGGGATCGAAGTATGGGGGTTGCCGAGAGATCAATGGGCTTGGAGAAAGCAGATCCGGCTCCTCAGGCGTGGCGGAGCCCCGGCCCGATGATCGAATGGCCGGTCGTTGGGGGCGGGATTAAGATCGCCGGGCGACAGCGTCAATCGGTAATTGGCCGGGCGTTGCTCAGAACGGCTTGACCACGACCAAGACCACGATCAGCGCCAGCAGTATCGCCGGAACCTCGCCGAACAGCCGCAGATTCTTTTCGGTGAGCGGTCGTTCGCCGGCGATCATCTTTTTCGCCTGCGCCACCATCCACCCGTGATAGCCGGTGAGCAGGAGCACCAGCAGCAGTTTGGCATGGAACCAGCCCTGCGAAAAGGCACCGATGGTCCAGGCCAGCAACAGCCCCAGCACCCAGACGACGATGAGGCTGGGCGTCAGGATGATCCGCCTGAGTTTCCCTATCCGATCGGCCCAGACATCGCGCTCCGGCGACCCCTCGCCGTAGGGATGCAGGTAGAGCATCTGGCGGGGAAGCATGAACAGGCCGGCCAGCCAGAACACCATGAAGATGATGTGCCCGGCCTTGAGCCAGTAATAGGTCATGGAGAGCACGTCCTGCATCGCCCGGGGATGTAGGAAACGTTTGCGCTCACGTCACCCCTCGAAGCCGCGGACCGCACGGATCAGTCGCTCGACGTGCGCGATCGGTGTGCGCCGGTCGATCCCGTGGCCGAGGTTGAAGACGTGCGGCCGGTGGGCGAAGGCCTCGAGGATCGTGCGGATGCGCGGCTCGAGATCGTCCGAACCGGCCAGCAGCAGCAGCGGATCGAGATTGCCCTGCACCGGCATTCCGGCAGGCAATTCGCGCGCCGCCCAGGCGGGATCGATGGTCTCGTCGACGCCGACCGCCTGTACGCCGGTCTCGCGGGCGTAGGCCGGCAGCTTCTCGCCGGCGCCCTTGGGGAAACCGATCACCGGCGTATCGGGATGGCTTTTGCGCAAGGCTGCCACGATACGAGCGTTGGGCGCGATGACCCAGCGTTCGAACTGATCGGGAGCCAGACTGCCCGCCCAGCTGTCGAACAGCTGGACAGCCTCGGCACCCGCCGCGATCTGGCCGGAAAGATAGGCGACCGTTTCCTCCGCGATCGCGCCGATCAATGCGTCGAGCTTGGCGGGATCGCGATAGGCCATCGCGCGTGCCTCGTGCTGGTCGCGGCTGCCTTCGCCAGCGATCATGTAGGTCGCCACGGTCCAGGGCGAACCGGCGAATCCGAGCATGGTCGTCGCGGGTCCCAGCCGCGCACGGCAGCGGCGCACCGTTTCGTAGATCGCTTCGTAGCGCGACCGGTCGGGCGCGAGGTCGCTCAGATCGCTGTCCGCCAGCGGCGGGGACAGTTTCGGCCCTTCCCCGGCAAGGAATTCGAGGTGCTGGCCCATCGCGTGGGGTACGATGAGAATATCGGAGAACAGGATCGCCCCGTCGAAACCGAACCGCTCGATCGGCTGCAAGGTCACTTCGCAGGCCGCCTCGCTCTCGTAGGCGAGTTCCAGAAAACCGCCCTTCTGGCCCCGCAGTTTGCGGTATTCGGGCAAATATCGCCCAGCCTGGCGCATCAGCCACATGGGTGCGCGTTCAGCACGCTTGCCGTTCAGCGTATCGAGCAGGGGGCCGGGCATCGCGTGCGTGTCCAATCCAAATAAGAAATATTATTTAATAGAGATGATGGAGTCTGTTGGCCCTGTGGAAAGCGGGGACGGCCGCGCCCTGCCCGATTTCTCCCGCTTTGAACAGGGGGCGACGGGGGTTCGAATCGCGACCCCGCCTGAGTCGAGTCGGAGTTTTGCGTCCTATCCCCAGCCTGTCGATTATCCGTGCCGCATGTCCACAAGCATGCGTGCGAACCGGCCGGTAGCGGGGCTGGATCTTGTCCCCGAACTTGTGGGCCGGACTGTCCCGTGGTTTATGCAGTGTGCTTTCCACAGGCCGGAGCCCCTCTCCAAGTGACCCGTATCCATCTCCACCTTGTCTCGGATTCCACCGGCGAGACGCTGGAGATGATCGGCAAGGCGGCGCTGGCCCAATTCGAGAATGCCGACGTGGTGCGGCACTTCTGGCCGATGGTACGCAGTCGGCAGCATCTCGAACGGATCATGCCGGAACTCGAGGCCAGTCCCGGTCTCGTCCTCTACACGCTGGTGAACGAAGAGACCCGCAAGCGCCTGGAGGAATGCTGTCGCCACCTCAACCTTCCCGCCGTCGCCGTGCTCGACCGGGTGACCGAGGCGCTCGAAGCCGCCCTCGGTCAGGAAGCGCACGGGCGTCCGGGGCGTCAGCATATCATGGACGACGCCTATTTTCAGCGGGTCGAGGCGATCCAGTTCACCATCGCGCACGATGACGGAATTGGGTGGGAGAATTGGGAGGAGGCCGATATCCTGCTGGCCGGCGTGTCGCGCAGTTCGAAGACACCCACGAGCATCTATCTCGCCAACCGCGGCTACAAGGTCGCCAACATCCCGTTGGTGGTCGAAAGCCCACCGCCCGAAAAGCTCTACGAGCTCAAGCACCCCATGATCGTCGGTCTCACCAGCTCGCCCGAAAGGCTGGTTCAGATCAGGCGCAACCGGCTGCTGAGCCTCAACCAACAGGCGAAGACCGATTATGTCGACAACGAGAGGGTCGGCAAGGAAGTCGCTTTCGCGAGGCGGTTGTTTGCGGACAACGGCTGGCCGGTGATCGACGTCACGCGCCGCTCGATCGAGGAGACCGCCGCGGCGGTCATCAAGCTGCTCGGAGACCGTGCGCGCCGCGACGATCGCGATCATTTCGAAGGTGTCCGGGCGATATGACGTCGCTTTCCCGCGAAAGGATCGTCCTCGCCTCGAAGAGCGAATCGCGTCGCGCGATGCTGGAAGCGGCGGGAGTCGATTTCGTGGTACGCCCGGCCGCCATCGACGAACGCGCTCTGGAAGCGAACATGGAAGGTGCCGATCCCGCCGAGATCGCGCAGGCCCTGGCGGCGGCCAAGGCGGCGACGGTGGATTGCGACGGCCTGGTCCTGGGCAGCGATTCGCTGGTGGAAGTCGAGGGACGGCGATTCGACAAGCCGGCCAGCCGCGAGGAGGCTGCGAAGCATTTGCGGCATTTCTCCGGCCGGACGATGGCTCTCCACAGCGCCGCCGCCCTTGCCCGCGACGGTCGCATCGTCTGGATCGGCAGCGATTTCGCGCGGCTCCATGTGCGCGAATTGAGCGACGAGTTCATCGCCGCCTATCTCGACGCGGAATGGCCGGCGGTGTCCCACTGCGTCGGCGTGTTCCGCATCGAAGGGCCGGGCCCGCAGCTCTTCGAAAGCGTGATCGGCGATCAGTTCACGGTGCTCGGCATGCCGCTGTTGCAGGTGCTCGGCGCGCTGCGCCAGGAAGGCGCGCTGCTGGCATGAGCAGGCACTATGCGGAAGTGATCGGCGATCCGATCGCCCAGTCGAAGTCGCCGGCGATCCATGGCTTCTGGCTGAAAAAGCTCGGGATCGATGCGGATTATCGGGCGACGCGGGTCGGCGCAAACGGTGTGAACGCCTTTCTTGCGGAACGACGTTCGGACCCTGACTGGCTAGGATGCAACGTGACCATGCCGCACAAGCAGGCAGTCCAAGACTCGCTCGACAGCATCGAGGAGCCTGCTGCGGCGATCGGTGCAGTCAATACCGTCTGTCCCGCCATGGATCGAGGGCTAGCGGGATACAATACCGATGCGGCTGGGTTTCTGGAGCCGCTTCGCCCCCTTCTCGCCACGCAACATTATTTTCGTATGGCCCGCGTGCTGGGCACAGGCGGAGCAGCCCGCGCGATCGTGGCCAGCCTGGCGGGCGAAGGCTTCACCATCGTCCTCGCGGGGCGCGATCCGGGCAAGGCGCAGGGGATCCTGAGCGAGCTTGCGCCAGCGGGCGAGCACCACGCGGTGTCCCTTGATCATTTCGCGGGCCCCACCGACTTTGCTTTCGAAGACCGGAAAGGCTGTCTCGACCTGGTGATCAATGCCAGCCCGCTCGGCATGCGCGGGAAGCCTCCCCTCCCTTTCGACTGGAGTCATGCCCCGCCGGGCTCGATCGCCTACGACATCGTCACCGACCCGGTGGAGACCCAATTTCTCGCGAACGCTCGCGACGCCGGGTTCGAGACCATCGACGGGCTTGCCATGCTGATCGGCCAGGCGGCCGCCGCCTTCGCGCTTTTCTTCGGCGAGCCCGCGCCGCGTGAGCACGATGCCGAGCTTCGTGCGCTGCTGACTCGATGACGAAGCCCTTCATTCTCGGCCTCACCGGATCGATCGGCATGGGCAAGTCGACGGTCGCCGCGATGTTCGCGGGGGCCGGAGTCCCGGTCTTCGATGCCGATGCCGAGGTCCGGGCGATGCAGGGGCCTGGTGGGGTACTGGTCGAACCCATCGAACGCGCCTTTCCCGGCAGCACCGGCGCGCAAGGCGTTCTGCGCGACGAACTCGGTGCCGCAGTCTTCGGCGATCCTGAGGCACTTGCTCGCCTCGAAGTGATCGTCCACCCGGCGGTGGCGGAGCGGCGCGCGGCGTTCCTTCTTGAACACGCTAGGGTCCCGCTGATCGTCTTCGACATCCCGCTTCTTTACGAAAAGGGTGGAGCAGAACGGGTCGATGCAGTCGCGGTGGTTTCGGCGCCGGGCCCCGTCCAGCGGCAACGCGTTCTCGCGCGTCCGGGTATGACGGAACAGAAATTCGCGCATATCCTGTCGCTGCAGACCCCCGATGCCGAAAAGCGCGCCCGCGCCGATCATGTCATCGACACCGGCGTCACGCTTGAGGAAACCGAGCGGCAGGTCGAGGCACTGGTGGCGCGCCTCACCGCCTAGAAAAACCCCGCGCCGCCCCTTGCAACAAATCCGCAACAGGCCCACACCGATGCCGATGCGCGAGATCGTGTTCGATACCGAAACTACTGGCCTCGATCCCAAGACCGGCGACCGGATGGTCGAGATCGGATGTGTCGAACTCGTCAATCTGGTGCCGACCGGGGCGACCTATCACGCCTATTTCAATCCCGAGCGCGACATGCCCGCCGGGGCGGAGGCGGTCCACGGGCTGTCGTCCATCTTCCTCGCCGACAAGCCGCGCTTTCGCGACACTGCGAGCGCGCTGCTCGACTTCATCGCCGATTCCCCGCTGATCGCGCACAATGCGGGCTTCGACTTCGCTTTCCTCAACGCCGAACTCACACTGTGTGCGCTCGAATGCGTGTGCACCAGCCGTATGGTGGATACGGTCGCCATGGCGAAGAAGAAGCACCCCGGTGCCAAGCTTTCGCTCGACGCGCTGTGCACGCGTTACGGCATCGACCGCAGCCATCGGGTCAAGCACGGGGCGCTGCTCGATGCCGAGCTGCTGGCTCAGGTCTATGTCGAACTGAAGGGCGGACGCCAGATCGGGCTCGAGCTGGCGAGCGAAACCGCGCCGGTGGCGGTCGCGGCGAGCATCGTTCGAAAGGCACCCGAAGGCCGGCGCCGCGATCCGCGCCCCCATGCGGCAAGTGCGGAAGAGCTGGCGCGGCACGGCGCCTTCGTCGGCGCGATGAATGCTCCTCTGTGGGGCACCTGACGGGCCGGCGAGCGTTTCAGGGTCGTGGCTTTATCAGGAGATAACAGTTTTATGGATATCCGCGTCTCGGGACACCAGATCGACACCGGCGAAGCTTTGCAGACCTATGTATCGGACCGCCTCGAAGGCATGGTCGAAAAACACTTCAACCGCGCACTTTCCAGCAATGTCACCTTTGGCAAGGGCGCGCATGGGGCCTTCACCAGTGATATCGTCACTCACGTCAGCAAGGGCCTGATCCTCAAGAGTCATGGCGAGGCGCAGGACATCCATCAAAGTTTCGATCAAGCTGCGACCAAGATCGAAAAGCAGCTGCGGCGTTACAAGCGCCGGGTGCAGGATCGCCATGTTCAGGCCGATCATGCCGCCGCAGAGGAAGAAGCGGCCTACACCATCTTTGCCGCGCCGGAACCCGAAACCGATGACGAGGCCGAGCAGGACGCGCCGCCGATCATCGCCGAAACGACTTCCGACATCCCTGAGGCGAGCGTCGCCGATGCGGTGATGATGCTCGATCTGCGCGATACCGGGGCCCTGTTCTTCAAGAACGCCGCCACCGGGCGGCACAACATGGTCTACCGCCGGCGCGATGGATCGATCGGCTGGGTCGAGCCGCGCTGACCTCGTTCGGAGGCGGAGATTGAACGCAACCGGTTCGCAAACGCATCACCGCGCGCTGGAACGGCTCTATGCCGCAGCGCCGGTGAACGCCCTGTTCGAATCGCGCTGCGAGATCCTCGGCGAGGGGCAGGCGCGCATTGCCTTCACGATCGACGAGCGGATCTACCATGCGGCCGGCGCGGCCCATGGTACCGTCTATTTCAAGATGCTCGACGATGCGGCCTTCTACGCGGCCAATACGCTGGTGACGGATCGTTTTCTGCTCACCACCTCGTTCAACCTGCATTTCACCAAGCCGGTGCGGCATGGCGAGGTGGTGGCCGAGGGGCGCTGGGTAAGCGGGCGCAAGCGTGTGTTCGTCGCCGAATCGCGATTGGTGGATGCCGACGGCGACGAGATCGGTCGCGGGACCGGCACCTTCATGAAAAGCCGCATCGCCCTGTCCACCCTGCCGGGTTATTCGGCACCGGCGAGTGGCTAGGGCAATGGACGGGCGCCTGCCGACCCATGTCGAAGTGTCCGGACTGATCCGCACGATCGAATCGGCAGGAGGCTTTGCAACGGTTGTTTCGAAAGGTGAACGGGATGCGGGAGTCCTTCTCCTCCTGACACGCGAACCTGGCGCAAATGCGCGATTCTGGGAGCGGATGCCGCAACGAAACGGGTCGCGTAGCTTCATCTGCGCGCGAGAAGAAACCGTTGATAACAAAAAAGAATTTTCGGACTATCTTACCCGTCGGATCGCCCAGGATCCCGATAGCTGGTTGGTTGAGCTGGAAATCGCAAATGCGGAGCGTTTCATCGCAGGCTTGGTTAAGTAGGTTGACTTGGTTTCATCCGTGACTATTTGCCCGCCGCAACTTGGATGCGAAGGCGGCTGAGGACGGCACGGGGTCGACCAGCTGGCACGCAGACGGGGGGTGGCCGGCAGGCCGCGACGGACCAGTCCACGAGGCAACCAACGCCCATCGGTCCCAGCCTGCGACAGTGCGCCAACCGCTCAAATGTAAGACAACATGGTTCGCAAAACTGCCACCGCGGCGCTGGTTGCCGCGGGAATGATCTTTACGATCACCAATGTCGAGGGTTCCGGCGCATTCGCGCAGGAAACCGTTCCCGCTCCCGCTCCCGCTACGATGGCCGATCCTGGCACGTCGGAAGAGGAGCTCCTTCCCGATTTCGTCTCGCAGGAAGTCGTTCAGCCGCTTCCCGAAGAGCCTGTGGTGGAACACACTCAGGCCCCGACCGTCTCGATCCAGGCCGGCACCCTCGCCGAGCTTGTCGAGCAGACCTCGGTCGACAGCCCGTTGTCGGAAGAGCTCAAATGCCTCGCCGGCGCGATCTATTTCGAGGCTCGCGGCGAACCTCTGACCGGTCAGCTCGCCGTCGCGCAGGTCGTCATCAATCGCGCTGCTTCCTCGCTCTTTCCCGCCAGCTATTGCGGCGTGGTGACTCAGCGCGCGCAGTTCAGTTTTGTGAAAAACGGCCGCATTCCGCGGGCGCGCACCTCGAGCGCTGCCTGGAACCGGGCTCAGGCGATCGCTCGCATCGCCCACCAGGGGTTGTGGGACAGCGAAGCGCGCGATTCGCTCTATTTTCACGCCAATTACGTGCGTCCCAGCTGGAGCCGGCGCAAGGTCGCTACCGCGACCATCGACACCCACATCTTCTACAAATGAGCGGGCGACCGCCGCGAGGCGGTCAGTCCCTCAGCTCCACCCAGACGGGGGCGTGATCGCTGGCCTTCTCGCGCCCGCGATATTCCTTGTCGACTCCGGCGGACGTCATCCGGTCGGCCAATTCGGGTGAGAGCAACAGGTGGTCGATCCGGAAGCCGTGGTCGCGCTGCCACGCACCGGCCTGGTAGTCCCAGAAGGTCCACACGCCGCCGCGCGGGTTGAGTACGTCGATGGCGTCGGTCCAGCCGTCGCCAAGCATCCTCGCATAGGCATCGCGCGATTCGGGTTGCATCAATGCGTCGGACGCCATCGCCTTGGGGGACCACACGTCCTTGTCTTCGGGAATGACGTTGTAGTCGCCGACGAGCGCGGTCGGCACTTCGGCGCGCCAAAGGCTTTCGGCATGCGAGCGGAGCCGTTCCATCCAGCGCAGCTTGTAATCGAACTTGGGCCCCGGCTGCGGATTGCCGTTGGGCAGGTAGATGCACCCGACGCGCACGCCCCTGACCTCGGCTTCGAGATAGCGGGCGTGATCGTCCTCGGCATCGTCCTGCGAGAGGTGCGGCAGGCCGCGCTGGGTTTCGACCGGTTCCACGCCGTCGGCGAGGATGGCGACCCCGTTGAAGCTTTTCTGCCCGTGCCAGATTCCATTGTATCCGATCTTTTCGAAAGCCTCGACGGGGAACCCCTCGTCCTGGCTCTTGATCTCCTGCAGGCAGGCGACCGTCGGCCGGGTCTCTTCGAGCCACTCGACGAGCCGCGGCAGGCGCGCCTTGATACCGTTGATGTTGAAGGACGCTATTCGCATGCCCGCAGGCTTAGATGCCGAAGCTCGAACCGCAACCGCAACCTGCCGCAGCCTGGGGATTTTCGACCCGGAAGGCCGCACCGCCCAGCGATTCGACGAAATCTACCGTGCTTCCCGAAACGAGGTCGAGGCTCACCGGATCGACGACCAGCTTCACCCCGTCGGTGTCGCTGACCGAATCGTCGTCCTCCATACCCTCGGCGAGGTCGAACTTGTACTGAAAGCCGGAACAGCCGCCACCTTCGACCGACAGGCGCAGGATCGCGGGTTTGGACTGTCGCTGCGCAATCCAGGCGATACGCTTCGCCGCCGCGTCGGTGAGAGTGAGCATTTCGGCCATTACAGCCAATGTAGGCGCTCGGGCCTTGGCTCTCAAGGCAGGATCAATAGCTCGTGATGTAGTTGCGCATGGCCGCTGCCTCGGTCTGCACCTCGTCGATCCGCGACTTGACCAGATCCCCGATCGAGATGAAGCCGCACAGCGTCTCGTCGTCGAGCACGGGAAGATGGCGGATGCGCCGCCGCGTCATCAGCGCCAGGGCGCCGTCGCAGGGCGTCTCGCGATCGACGGTGATGGCAGGTGCGGTCATCACTTCCCCGAGCGGACGCGACAGGCAGACTTCGCCCTCGTCGGCGAGTCGGTAGATCACGTCGCGTTCCGAGAATATGCCGGCGACCCGGCCTTCCTTCATCACCGGGATCGCTCCGATCCGCCGGGTGGCGAGCAGGGCGACCGCCTCGCGCATCGGCGTGTCGACGGTGGCGGAGACGATATCCGAACTCGCGCGGTTCTCGATCAGTTTGGCGATGCGCATGGTGGCTCTCCTCTCCTCTCGATCGGGAGAATGCCACCGATCCGCTGCGAAAGCCAGCCGCAGACGGCTTGCAACCGAGCGGGCGCGGGGGCACAGGCGCGAACATGGTCGGCAAGTCCCCCCTCGACGATCCCCAAACGGCTGCCTTCGCCTGGGCGCGCTACAAGCGCGTCATGCGCATCATGGCGGTGGTAACGGTAATTGTGGTGGCCGTGGTCCTGGCCCTGGTCTACGATCCGGACAGCCCCGCATCGGTGCACTACTACATCGCCATCGGGCTGGGCGTGGGGTTCTCGATGCTTCTCGCAAGCGCTCTTATGGGTCTGGTATTCCTCTCGTCGGGTACAGGACACGATAACTCGGTGGACGATGGCACGGAACGTTAGGCGGGCACCCGCAAACGGAATTCCTCGACCGGTCGCCCCCCGATCAGATGTTCCTGAATGATCCGCTCGAGGACGGTAGGCGTGCAGGAATGGTACCAGACCCGGTCAGGCCAGACGATCGCGATCGGGCCCGCCTCGCAGATTTGCAGGCAGTCGGCCTTGGTCCGCTGAATACCGCCCGCCCCGCCGTCGCGCTTGGGACCCGCCAGCTTCAATTCCTTGAGCCGCCTCTTGAGATAGCTCCACGCTTCCCGGCCGGTGTCGCGGTTACAGCATTTCTGCTTTTCCGACACGGCACACAGGAAGATGTGCCGTTCGATCTCCTCGCCGCCGATCTTGGCCAGCGCACGTTCCGCTTTGTTCAGTTCGAAGCGCTTCACTGCTTCAGCCAGCGATCGAGCCAGGCGAATACCGTCTGGTGCCACTGGAGCGAATTCTCCGCGCCCAGGACCCAATGATTCTCGTCCTCGAACACCAGCAGCTGCGCGGGAATGTCGCGCTCCTGCAGGGCGGTAAAACTGGCGATCCCCTGGGTGTAGGGCACGCGGAAATCCTTCATCCCCGTCACCACCAGCATCGGCGTCTGCCATTCCTCGACGTGATTGACCGGGTTCCAGCGTTCGTAGAGCGCGCTGTTCTGGGCATAGGAGCCGCCGAAGTCCCAGCGCGGAAACCATAGCTCCTCGGTCGAGTAATAGAAGCTCCTCAGGTCGAAGATTCCGTCGTGCTGGACCAGGCATCTGAACCGGTCGGGCCATTGGCCCGCGATCCAGTTCATCATGTAGCCGCCGTAGCTCGCGCCCATGGCGCAAGCGCGGCTGCCGTCGATCTGGCGATCCTCGCGCAGCGCTGCGGCGAGGCCGAGCTTGAGATCTTCGAGCGGCTTGCCACCCCAGTCGCGGTTGATGCTGTCGGTGAAGGTCTGGCCGTATCCCGTCGATCCGTGGAAATCGATCGAGATCACTGCATAGCCCTGGCTCGCCAGCACGCGGGGATTCCAGCGGCTCGACCAGCTGTCGTTGAACGATCCCTGCGGCCCGCCGTGGACGTAAAGGATCGCCGGGATAGGGCCGGTCTGGTTCTCGAGCCGGGTGATCTGGCCCCACACCGTGTCGCCGTTCGCGCCGGGAAAGCTGAAGCGGGTGGTCATGGTCGATGCCAGCCGGCCGGTGCGGGTGGCGGCGACATCGGTCAACGGCATCGCCTGCTGCCAGTCGCGAGCCAGGAACAGCTCCGCCGGAGCGCCGATCGAATCGCGGGTAAACAGCAGCCGGTCGGAGCCGAGTGGCACGACATTGCCGATATGGGCCTCATGCCCGGCCATCAGGTCGAGCCGCTCGACCGCACCGTTGCGCGGATCGATGCGGTAGGCGGGCGTATCCAGAACATCTCCGGCGGTCGCGACCAGCCAGCGAGAATCGGGTGTCCAGGCAAGCGAGCCGAAGCTGCGGTCGAAATCCTGCGTGAGCGGCGTGACCACGCCGGTCTTCATGTCGCGAAGCTGGATGACCTGGCGATCAGCTTCGTAACCCGGGCGGGCCATCGCGACATAGGCGAGATATTGTCCGTCGGGCGATGGCGTGGGCAGGGCGTCGTAGGCACGGTTGGCGTCGGTCAGATTGACGGGCGCGCCGCCCGAGAGGTCCGACCAGTAGATGTCGAGATCGGTGGACGTCGGTTCTTCCGCTCCGCTTTCGCGCGCGACGAAATAGAGGCCGTTGCCGTCGGGTGCCCAAGCGACGTCCTCGCCGCCGCCGAAGGGCTTGGTCGGCGTGTCGCCAACCAGCGCGTTCGCGCCGGCGGGGCCGTCGATCGCCGTCCCTTCCCCGTCCGCGCGCCCCTGGGCAAGATCGAAGACGAAGACGCGGCTGAGCGTACCGGGGGTGGCCCAGCTGTCCCAGTGCCTGACGAAGCCGCCGTCGCCCTCGTAGAGCCGACCATCGCCGACGCTGTCCTTGTCCTTCCCTTGCTCGCAGCCGAAGCTCTCGCAATCACGGGGCAGATCAGCCCAGACTGCGATTTTGTCACCCTGAGGCGATACGGCGAAGCCGCCGACCGCATTGTCCAGGGTGGTAACCTGGGTTGGCGTTCCGAGATTGCCCGCGGTGTCGAGCTTCGCCCGCCAGACCTGCGCGCCCGCGCCGGCCCGATCGCGATCGGAGAGGAAATACAGCCAGTCGTCATCGCCGAACGCGAGGGAAGAGGCGCTGCCGCCCAAGTCCAACCGGCGCGGGGCCGCATCGGCGTCGGTCAGGCTGCGCAGATAAAAGACACTTTCGCGCTCGTAGCTCTCCGGATCGGTCTCGGTCACCGGATAGACCGCGTAACGCGCATCCGCGCTCACCACCGGACTGCCGAGGCGGGGCGTGGTTATCAGGTCCTCGGCGCGCATCGGGGGCTTGTCGGAAGACGACTGGCCCTGCGCGCCGAGCGGTGTTGCAAGAAGCGCCAGAGCGCCGAGAAACGGGCGTGCGACCCGGAGAGGACTCGTCATGAAACGGGGACTAGTCCGCCGCTGCGCGAAAGTTAAGCGTTTAGCTTCGCTTGCCGGCGATCCGGGCGATCTCCGCCTTGACCATCTCCTCGACCATCCCCGGCAGGTTATCGTCGAGCCATTCGGCAAGCATGGGGCGCAGCATGTCGCGCACCAGACCTTCTAGTGAGGTTTCGCCCGAACGCACGATCTGCGGAGCGGCTCCGGGTCTCGCCAGGGTCGCCAGCGCCTCGAAATTGGCGCGCATCGACTGGCGGGTCTGGTCGGCGGTCAGCGGCAGTTCCGCATCGTCTTCGGCACGGGGCTCTTCCGCCTCGAAATCGTAATCTTCGTCGAGATCGGCATCCCCGTCGAGCGCGACCATCGCGTCTTCGTCGAGCTCGAGGACTTCCTCGGCCTCCTCGCCATCGGCGGGCTCCGGGTTTCGGTCCTCGACCGCCTGCTGGCTGCGCCGACGTCGCTCGGCGATTGCGCCCTCGCGGTTATCGCGCGCGATCACCTTCTTGATCGAATCGAGTATTTCCTCGACCGATGGTTCGCCCGGATGGTCCATTTCGTGCCCCTCGTTCTGCGCCCCGATACGAATCGGGACAGATGCTAATAATCGACTTCGGGGCCGAATTCTTCAACCTCGTCGATTTCGGCGGTCTGCGGCGGCGTATCGGCGGTGCTGGTGGTGACGGTGACCGGATCCGGATCGCGCTGCCAGTCCCACCAAGCTCCCTCGACCCGGTCGTAATTGGCGATCGGATCGTAGAGCTGGCCTTCGCCGAGGAAACCGAGATCACGGGCCTCAGCCCTGCCCATCGCCGCAAGCAGGCTGAAACCTGCGACATAGGCGTTGCGCCGCGCGGTGACGAGCTGGACCCGCGCGGTGAGCAATTCCTGTTCGGCGTTGAGCACGTCGAGCACTGTGCGGTTGCCGATCGAATTCTCCGCGCGCACACCCTCGAGGCTGAGCTCGGCGGCTTCGACCGCGACCTGCGAGCTCTGGATGATGGCCAGTGCCGCTTGCCAGCTCGACCAGGCCGAGCGGACCTGGGCTATGACATCGCGCTCGGCGGCGATGACGTTCTCGAGCGCCGCGGCGGCCCGTGCCTGAGCCTGGCGCTGCAACGCGGCCGGGCGTCCGCCTTGGAAGATCGGGAGGGTAAAGGATATCCCGGCCTGCGCGGCGGTCGAGGTTTGCGGGCTGGCGATCACCGGCCCGGTGGGATCCTCCGGATCAAGCAGGGCACCCGGCACGCTGCCGAGGAAATTCTGGTAATCGTAGCCGGTGAATACGGAAACGCGCGGCAGGCGGCCCGATCCGGCGACCTCGATATCGAAATCGGCTGCCTCGGCCCGCTCGATCGCGGCGATGAGGTCTGGGTTGTTCTCAAGTGCAACCTCGACCGCCGTCACCACGGTCTCGGGAAGTCCCGGAAGCGGTGGTGGTGGCTGGAGATCGGTGGGGACTTCGCCGACCAGAGCGATATAATTTTCGCGAGCGGCGATGAGATTGGCCTGAGCGGACTGCAGATCGCTGCGCGCCAGCGCGAGCCGCGACTCCGATTGCGCGACATCGGTACGGGTAAGATCGCCGATCTCGAACCTGTCGCTGGTCGCCTCGGCATTGATCGTCAGCACGTCCACCTGATTGGCGTTGAGCCCGACGATCGCCTGGTTGCGCAGAACATCCATATAGGCGGCGACGACCTGGCTGAAGATCGCGCTTTCGGTGCCGCGCAGGTCGGCGCGCCCCGCCTCGACCCGCTCCTCGGCGGCACGCACCGCATTCTTGACTGCACCGCCGGAATAGATCGGCACGCCGAGGTCGATCCCGGTGTTGAAGGCGCGGTCCGGAGTGAAGAAGCTGGTCGAGCTCTGCTGGATGAATTCGGTCAGCGAGCCGTTGGCGTTGACCGACGGACGCCCGGCGGACTTTTCGACCGCCACACCCTCGTCAGTCGCGCGCTGCTGGGCCCGCGCGGCTTCGAGAGTGGGATTGTTCAGATAGGCACGGGTCAAGGCTTCCTGAAGCGTATCGGCCCGCGCGGGAGCGGCGACCAGTGCCATGCTCGCGGCAAGGGCGGCAAGGGAAGCTCCGGCGCGGACCATCAGAAGCTCCAGCCGGCATCCCGATCGAAGGCGCTAAGGCGGGGAACACCGGTTTCGGCCAGCGGAAGCAGCGCGACCGTTCCGCCCGACGCACGCCCGGTGGCAAGCCGGGTGACGCCGCGTTCGACCAATCCCGTGACCACACGCCCGCCATCGGCCAGCCGCGTGGCAAGTTTGATAGGCAAATGCTCGATCGCACCGTCGATCAGCAGCAGGTCCGCCCCCTTCGTCTTGGCCTTTCCAAGCGCTCCATCCGAAGCGGAAACGCTTTCCAGGGAAGCGACGAGCGGACGGACGAGCTCGGCGAGATAGCCGCTGCCGGCATCGACCACGATCACCGCGTCATTCGCCGTGGGACGCGCTTCGGTCAGCATCAGCCCGTGAAACAAAGGCGCGGCAAGGAAGCCACCATCCGGCAAGCGGATGGCGCGATCCATATAGGCGGTGCCCCGCGCGCTCCCGGGAACGAAATCCTCGCGCGCGACGCTGCCCATCCGTTCCAGAACGAAGGGCTCGTTGACCCCGCTGGTGCGAAGCTGGCTGTCGATCATGGCGCGGCGGGCGGCCTCGGAACGGTCGATGGTCGTGGTCATGCCTTGGGTGTCTTGCACTTATAATACAGCGGGTCAAGCGGGCGCGGCCTGTGCCTTATAAGCAAGCGGTCTTGCGGCCAAGCGCTTTGACCATAGGTGTCGGCAAGGCGTATGGGCGCCGAAAGATCGACCGGAAGGAGCGGACAGCCGATGAGCGACATGACGATCATCAAGGAAGAAGACCTCATCGAGAGCGTCGCCGACGCGCTCCAGTTCATCTCCTACTATCACCCGATGGATTACATCCGCGCGCTGGGAGATGCCTACGAGGCGGAGCAGGGCCCGGCGGCGAAGGATGCCATCGCGCAAATCCTCACCAACAGCCGGATGTGCGCCGAAGGACACCGTCCGATCTGCCAGGACACGGGCATCGTCAACGTCTTCGTCAGATGGGGCCAGAACTGCCGGCTCGATTCCGAGCGCAGCCTGCAGGAGGTCGTCGACGAAGGCGTGAGGCAGGCCTACAACCATCCCGACAACAAGTTGCGCGCCTCGATCCTGGCCGATCCCGCCTTCACGCGCCGCAACACCCGCGACAACACGCCCAGCAATCTTTCGGTCGAGATGGTACCGGGCGATACGGTCGGGATCGATGTCGCTGCCAAGGGCGGTGGCAGCGAGAACAAGTCCAAGTTCAAGATGATGAACCCGAGCGACAATATCGTCGATTGGGTGGTCGAGCAGATCCCTTCGATGGGCGCCGGCTGGTGTCCTCCCGGGATGCTGGGTATCGGCATCGGCGGAACGGCCGAACATTGCATGAAGCTCGCCAAGCTCAGCCTGATGGAACCCATCGACATGGCGCAACTCAAGCGTCGGGGCCCCCAAAACGATCTGGAGCAACTGCGGATCGACATTTTCGATGCCGTCAATGCCCAGGGGATCGGCGCGCAAGGTCTTGGCGGTCTGTCGACGGTGCTCGACGTCAAGATCCTCGACTGGCCGTGCCATGCCGCGGGCAAACCGGTGGGCATGATCCCCAATTGCGCCGCCACCCGCCATGCGCATTTCACGCTCGACGGATCGGGACCCAGCTATCTGGAAAAGCCCGATCTCGACAATTGGCCGAAGGTTCAATGGGCGCCGGACAGCGCGGCCAAGCGAGTCGATCTCGACAATCTGACGCCCGAGGAAGTATCGAGCTGGGAGCATGGCGATCGGCTTCTGCTGTCGGGCAAGATGCTGACGGGGCGCGACGCCGCGCACAAGAAGATCGCCGACATGCTCGAGAAGGGCGAGGAACTGCCGGTCGATTTCGCCGGGCGCGCGATCTATTACGTCGGGCCGGTCGATCCGGTGATGGGCGAGGTGGTCGGCCCCGCCGGCCCGACCACCGCCACACGGATGGACAAGTTCACCGAAATGATGCTCGACCTCGGCCTTCTGGCGATGATCGGCAAGGCCGAACGAGGGGCCGACGCGGTCGACGTGATCAGCCGGTTCAAGGTCGCCTATCTGATGGCCACCGGCGGTGCCGCCTATCTCGTCGCCCGTGCGATCAAGGAAGCGCGAGTTGTCGCCTTCGAGGAGTTGGGGATGGAGGCGATCTACGAATTCACCGTCGAGAATATGCCGGTGACGGTCGCGGTCGATGCGCGGGGTAACAACGTCCACACGCTGGCTCCCGCAAAATGGCGGGAAAAAATCCGCGAGGAGGGACTGCTTCGGATCTGATGCTGCAACGGACGTGTTCGACCAAAGGACGATCCGCGTCGATTGCGGCGCTGGCGAGGGCGAAGTCCTGGCGCTAAGACAGGCAGGTCTTGTCCCGGTTTTCCTCCCTTCCCGATGCGCCTGCGCGTCTTGCCCTGGGCACCGTCGTCACCTCGATCGTCGGCCTGTGGCTCTGCTATTTCCTGCTGATCACGATCCGCGGTTCGGTCGTCGGCTTCGAGATGCAGGGCGAACTCCTGTGGCGGCGGGTGGTGGTGACGCTCGCCGGCGTGGTGGTCACCTTCGGCATGTGGACCATTCTGCGACTGGTCGAGGAGCGGGCACTGGGCATCAAGATTGCGGTCGCTTTGCTGGTCGCCATGCCCGCATCGTTGATCATCGCGCAGGTCAACCAGATGCTTTTCCATTCGATCGAGGAACAGGTCGAGCAGAAGATGGGGGCGGAGCGTGGCATATCGCTGCGCCGCGACGAGGCGGGCAATCTTCTGGTCGATGTGCCGGCGAGTGTAGGCTCCGACGTCGACAGGGCCGTTAACAGCATCCGGATCGCTCCTGCGCCGACGCCGCTCGATCGCTGGCGACAGGTCTTCGACCTCGCGCTCAATCGCTATTTTCTGCTCTTGGCCTGGGCGGCGCTCTATCTCGCGCTCCTCGCAGGCGCGCAGGCTCAGGAAGCGCAGCGCCGCGAGGAACGGTTCCGCAGCGCCGCAAAGGCCGCCGAACTGCGCTCCTTGCGTTATCAGGTGAACCCTCATTTCCTGTTCAACGCGCTCAACTCACTCTCGGCGCTGGTGATGACCGACAAGGCCGACAAGGCCGAGGAAATGATCCAGACCATTTCGCGCTTTTACCGCCACAGCCTCGCCGACGATCCCACAAGCGATGTGGCGCTCGAAGAGGAGTTCGATTTGCAGCAGCATTATCTCGAAATCGAACAGGTGCGGTTTCCCCATCGCCTGCGCACTCGCTACGAATTGCCGGAGGATCTTTCCAAATGTCGGGTCCCCGGCATGATCCTCCAGCCACTGGTCGAGAATTCGGTGAAATACGGGGTTTCGGCGAGCAGCGCTCCGGTCACGATCACTATCGCCGCGCGCGAGGAATACGGCCGCCTCGTGCTCAATGTCTCCGATGACGGGCCGGGAGGAAGCGCCCAGCCCAGCGGCGGGTTCGGCATCGGCCTGGCCAATGTGCGCGACCGCCTGATCGCGCGTTTCGGGGACGAGGCGAGCCTCACCTCCGGACCGTCGCTCGATGGGTACGAGACGGAAATACGCATCCCGATGGTCCGCCATGGCTGACCCCGCGCCGGTTAAGCTCCGCACGCTGATCGTCGACGACGAGCCGCTGGCGATCGAGCGGATGCAGGTCATCTGCGCCAAGATCGACGAACTGGCGGTGATCGGAACCGCCAGCGATGGTGCCGCCGCCCTGCGGCTGGTCGAGGCTCTGGCACCCGATCTCATCCTGCTCGACATGACCATGCCGGAGGTCGACGGCCTTTCGGTAGCGCGCAAGCTCGCGGCCCAAGGCGACAGCCCGGCGATCGTCTTCGTTACTGCGCACGACAATTATGCAGTCGAGGCGTTCGACCTCGATGCGGTCGACTATGTTCTCAAGCCGGTTCAGCGCGACCGGCTGGCGCGGGCGATCGGGCGGGCGACCGCTCGGCGCGGAGGCGGCGAAGCGCGCAAGAGCGAATGGCTCGAGGAATTGTGGATCCCTCACCGCTCGGAACTGATCCGCATCGACACCGCAGAAGTGTCGCGGATCGACGCGGAGCGCGATTACGTCCGGCTCCATGTCGCAGACAGGACCTACCTCCTGCTGCAGACGATCGCGGGTCTGGAGAAAAAGCTCGATCCCGCGAAATTCATCCGCATCCATCGCTCGACCATTTTGCGCAAGGATCGGATAACCGGGCTGCGCCACGATGGGCTCGGCGTCTGGTCTGTCGAATTGGGAGACGATGAGGCGTTGCGGATCGGGCGCACGTACCTGCCCCAGGTTAAGGCGATGGCCGGGCGCTGATTCGCATTGTTCCCTACGGGAATTCGACCCCGGCCGGGGGACTGCGTCCGGCCGGGGTCGAGGGCGGCGGAACTATCAGCCGCCCTTGCTCTCGGATTCGATACGGGCGGCAAACTGCTTCATGGCGGCCGCCTTCACTTCGCGGACGCATTCCCGCTGTCCGGCCGATATCAGGCGCGTGCCGGTTGTCCGACGATCGGCACCGCAGTACTTGTCTGCGGCGGCAGCGATGCGCTTCTCGAGAATCTCCATATCGCTCGATCGACTGAGGTCGAGATCGGCAGTATGAACCCGCATGCTGTTGGGCGCGGCGTGCGCGAGGGCCGGAGCAAGGGTGAGTACGGCGGCGACTGCGAATATCTTCTTCATGACTTCCTCCATCGCGGCGGAACGGGGTTTGGGGGGACTGATCGTTCCGCCGCCCCCATCTTATGCAACGACTACGTATGTCATCGCATGCTCATTTCGACCAACATCCGGGCGATCCGCCCGAGTGCATACCGGGAACGTCGAACGGCGTTTGCAGACCGATGGATGGCATGGCAAACTGCGGGCGCATGGGTCTGGCGCTCATTTTCGTCCTGGGGATCCTCAACATCGCGGCTAACCGGGCCGTGATCGACAGCGGCCATCCCGTCGTCGAAACATTGCCTGCGGCTTTCCGCAGGAAGGGTGGGAAGCTCAGTCTCGCGGCGGAGGTCTGCGTGCTGATCGCGGCAATGGCGTTCCTTTCGGCCGGAGCCGCTGCGGCGGGTTGGTTCTATGCCGTCTACAGCGCCGGAACGCTGTTTGCGGCCTGGGCGATCCTTACCGGCCGAATCTGAACCGGGAACCGCTACCCCGGGCCGGCGCTTCCCAGACATGGCGACGATCGATGGCAATCGTTTGAACAGGGCTTGGCTGCTGGTCAATTCCGCGAGCGGCAGCAACACCCCGGCTGCGCTCGCCTCGCTCGACGAATGTCTGGGCGATCACGGCATTTCGGTTGAGCGCACGATATGCTTTCCCGACGAGGACCTTCCCAGCGCCTCCGAGCTCGACGCTGCCAGTATCCCCTGCCTGATCATCTACACGGGCGACGGGACGCTCAATGCGGCGATTGGCGAACTCAAGGGATGGGGTGGGGCGGTGCTGGTTTTGCCCGGCGGTACGATGAACCTGTTGAGCAAGCGGCTCCACGGCGACCGGGAGAACGAGGCGATCATCGCGACGGTTTCAGGCGGTGGCGCGCGACGCGTGCGACCGGTGATGGCCTGCTGCGATGCCGGGACCGCGCTCGCCGGCCTGTTGGTTGGACCCGGAACCCGCTGGGGCTCGGTGCGCGAGGCCATGCGCGAACTGGACATCCCGGGCATCGCCGCCGGCACGGCCGAGGCACTGGCCGAAATGACCGGCACGGCGATGGTGCGCGCCGCCTCGCCCGGCTTGGGCTCTGCGGATGGCTACCCCCTGATCGAACTCACTCCCGGCGAGCACGGCATACAGCTGGATGCTTTTTATGCCGAAAACGCAGGCGAATTCGCTGCCCAGGGCTGGGCCATACTCCGCCGGAACTTCCGCGAGGGGCCGCACGACCGATTGGGCGTGGTCGAAAAGGTTACGCTCGAGAGTGCCGACGGTTCACCGCTCGGAATCCTCATCGATGGCGAGCCTGCCAAGCTCGGCCCGCGGGCCGAATTCAGCATGGCCCCATGCGCTCTCGATCTGCTAGCGACCGGCAATGCCGACTGACGCCAAGCTTCTTTTTCATCTCAGCGACATCCATTTCGGCCTCGAGGACAACCGCGCGCTCGATTGGGTGAAACAGGAAATCGCAGAGAAGAAACCCGATGCCATCGCCATCACCGGCGATCTCACCATGCGCGCCCGGCACCATGAATTCGCTGCAGCGACGCACTGGATCACGTCGCTCGGTATCCCGACCACGGTCGAGGTTGGCAATCACGACATGCCCTATTTCAACCCGATCGAGCGCTTCTTCGCGCCCTACAGGCGTTTTCGGGGGATGCAGGATCTGGTCGAGAAGGAACTCGACCTGCCGGGCCTGTCGATCGTCCCGCTCAAGACCGCGGTGCGCGCGCAGCCGCGGTTCAACTGGTCCAAGGGCTGGGTGACCGAGGCGGCGCTGCGCAAATGTCTCGATGCGATCGACCGGCTGCCCAAGGGAAGCAAGGCGCTGGTGGCGGTGCACCACCCGCTGCGCGAGGTTGGGACCGAAGGGACGGCCCTTACTCACAATGGCACCAAGGCGCTTCGCGCGCTGGCCCGACGCCCGGTTGCCGGTGTGATCAGCGGCCATGTGCACGATGCCTTCGATATTCTCGAAGAGACCACCGAGGGTCCGGTGCGGATGATCGGGGCCGGCACTTTGTCTCAGCGCGTGCGTTCGACCCCGCCCAGCTTCAACGAGCTGACCTGGGACGGAAAGACCATCGGTGTCCGGGTGCGCAACCTCGCCGATGTCGCGACCAGGGACATGCAGATCGACGACGTGCCCGAGGATGCCACTCCACCACGTCGTCCGGAAGACCCGGTGGCGCCGGTGAACCAGGTCCCCAGAACCGACCCGCCCGTCCACTGACACCCGCTCCAACGAAAAAGGGCGGCCCGTTGCGGGGCCGCCCTTCTCGGTGATGGGTTCGGCAGATCAGCGCTTGGAGAACTGGAAGCTGCGGCGGGCCTTGGCGCGGCCGTACTTCTTGCGTTCGACCACGCGGCTGTCGCGGGTCAGGAAGCCGGCGGCCTTGACCGTCGGACGCAGCGCCGGCTCGTAGCGGGTGAGCGCCTGGCTGATGCCGTGCTTGACCGCACCGGCCTGGCCCGAGAGGCCGCCGCCACGCACCGTGACGACGACATCATACTGGCCCTGGCGATCGGTGATGGCGAAGGGCTGGTCGATGATAAGCCGCAGCGTCGGACGCGCGAAATAGACTTCCTGGTCCTTTCCGTTGACGGTCACCTTGCCGCTGCCGGGCTTCAGCCAGACGCGGGCGGTGGCATCCTTGCGGCGCCCGGTGGCATAGGCACGGCCTTGCTTGTCGAGCTCCTGTTCGCGAAGCGGCACTTCGGCCCGCTGCGCGATCTGCACGGAATCGCCTTCCGGCGTGTCGCCGGCGATGTCCTTGAGATCGGCGAGGTCGGAGACCTTCGCCGTTTTCTCGGCATTGGCGCCTTCGTTGGCTTCGCTCGCGCCCGTGGTGGCGGCGCTTTCCGCCTGCGGATTTTCCGTCGCAGCTTCCGCTTCCGGCTTGGTTTCCGGAGTCTCGGGCTGGTCTTCGGTGTTCTTCTTGTCGGCCATTACGCGGCAGCCTTGTTCTTGCGGTTCATCGAAGCGACGTCGAGCGTCTCGGGCTTCTGGCCCTCGTGCGGATGCTCGGTGCCGGCATAGAGGTGGAGCGCCTTCATCTGCGCCCGGCCCAGCGGACCGCGCGGGATCATGCGCTGCACGGCCTTCTCGAGCACGCGCTCGGGGAAGCGACCTTCCAGCACCTTGGCGGGCGTCGTTTCCTTGATGCCACCGACCCAGCCGGTGTGCTTGTAATAGACCTTGTCGTTCATCTTCTTGCCGGTGAACTTCACCTTGTCGGCGTTGATGACGATGACGTGGTCGCCGCAATCGACATGCGGGGTGTAGCTCGGCTTGTGCTTGCCCCGCAGGATGTTGGCGATGATCGCCGAGAGCCGCCCGACGACGAGGCCGTCGGCGTCGATGATGTGCCAGTTCTTTTCGACCTCGGCCGGCTTCACCGACCGCGTGACTTTGGTAAGCGCCTTCATGGCTGATCTTTCCGTATGCTTTCGTGGATGCGCGCACGGTATCCCGCTGCGCCCGCCTACCCGTCCCGAAGGGAATCGGGCATCGCGAAGGTGGGGCAAATGATGGATCACCCGGCGCAAGTCAAGCATTTCCGGGCCTCCTGGCCGAGGTAAAATAATACCTCGCGACTTCGTCAGATCTCTTCGCTTCTCTACCCGTAGGACGCGTTCCATCGTCCTGGGGAGCCGGCCCGCATCATCCGTCGCGCGCGCGACCCAGTATGTGCGCGGCCCAGGCGAAGGCGAGTACAAGAAGCGCGCCAACCAGCTGATGCGCCACCGCGACCCACAGGGCCACCCCGGTCCAAACCGTTGCGATCCCGAGTACGACCTGCGTACCGAAGGCGGTGTGTACGGCTGCGGATGCCGGGCGCGAGAGCGGTCGCACCCGTCGGGCTAGCACCACCAGCGCCGCGACCGCGACCCACGCCCACCAGCGGTGGAGGAAATGGATGAGGAAGGGATCGTGTGTCGCTGCCCACCAGAGACCTTTGGAACTGTCGAATTCCGGCACGAAGCGGTCCTGCATCAACGGCCAGCTGTCCGAGGCATGGCCGGCGTCGAGCCCGGCGACCCAGGCTCCGAGCAGGAGCTGGACGAAGAGGATTGCGCCAACCCAGCTCGCTGTGCGGGTCCACCGGGCCGGGCGGGCCCGGCCGATGCGGGCATGGCGCGACAGATCGAGCGCGGTCCAGGCGAGCCCGCCAAGAGTGAACAGCGCGGTGAGAAGGTGGATAGACAGCCAGAAATGGCTGACATCGGTCATCGTCCCCGAAAGACCGCTGCGAACCATGAACCAGCCGAACACACCTTGAAGCCCCCCGAGCAGGAGCAGTGCGACAAGCCGCCATTTGTATCCTTTCGGGATCGCGCCGCGGATCCAGAACCAGGCGAGCGGTAAGGCGAAGGCAAGACCGATCAGCCGGCCGAGTAACCGGTGTGCCCATTCCCAGAAATAGATGAACTTGAAGGCGGCAAGGTCCATTCCGGCCGGGCCGGTGACGTTGATGTATTCGCCGGTGCGCCGGTAAAGCGCGAACTCGGCAAGCCAATCGGCTTCGGACAGCGGCGGGATTGCTCCGGTCAACGGTTTCCACTGGGTGATCGACAGCCCGCTTTCAGTCAGCCGCGTGATTCCGCCGACGACGACCATGGCGACGACCATCGCGGCGACGATCCACAGCCAGATAGATAGGGCGCGGGCGCTCTTGCGGGGTATTTCGCTCGACATCGCGCGCTTCTTGATGGTCCGGCGACGGCTTCGCAAGCGCAATCCGGGCATACCACCGCGCGAAACGGGCGAGGGACCGATATAATAGATGACCGACGCCCTTGAACCATGTTACAGTATCACATACATGAGCGGTGCAATGATGTTCCGCCGCGCCATAAATCCGATTCGCCAGCGGCTCGACCGCGCGGGAATTCTGCTGTCGGCAGCCTGCGCTCTGCATTGCCTGGTTTCCATCGTGGTAGTTTCCGGCCTCGGGATTGGCGGACAGTTCTTCCTGTCGCCCGACATTCATCGCATTGGCCTGGTTCTCGCGACATTGATCGCCGCGGTCGCGATCGGCTGGGGGGCGCTACGGCACCGCATGGCGATGCCCTTCGTCGTCGCGATGACCGGGCTCACCTTCATGGGCGGCGCGCTCGCGGTCGAACATGGTCCGAAGGAGGCGATTCTCACGATCATCGGAGTGGCGCTCGTCTCGCTCGGCCACATACTCAACTTGCGCCACATCCAGCGATAGCTAGATGGGCGGGCATGACCGCCCCCAAGACCATCACCGTCAACGGCGAGACCCGCCGTACTGCCGCCGCGACGATCGCCGATCTGGCGCGCGAGCTCGAACTCGATCCGGCGAAGGTGGCAGTCGAGCGCAACGGGACGATCGTTCCGCGCAGCGAACTGGCCGAACACCCCGTGGCAGAAGGCGACGTGCTCGAGATCGTCCACTTCGTCGGCGGCGGCCAGGACGATCGGGCCGATGACAGCTGGAGCGTGGCCGGACGGACCTTCCGTTCACGGCTGATCGTCGGTACCGGAAAATACAAGGATTTCAACCAGAATGCCGCCGCGCTGGAGGCGTCCGCGGCGGAGATCGTCACGGTGGCGGTGCGCCGGGTCAACGTCAGCGATCCCAAGGCGCCGATGCTGACGGATTTCATCGATCCGGAAAAGGTCACCTACCTTCCCAACACCGCCGGGTGCTTTACCGCCGAGGACGCGATCCGCACCTTGCGGTTGGCGCGCGAGGCGGGCGGCTGGGACCTGGTCAAGCTCGAGGTGCTGGGCGAGGCCAAGACCCTCTATCCCGACATGCGCGAGACCCTGCGCGCGACCGAGATGCTGGCCAAGGATGGCTTTCTCCCGATGGTGTATTGCGCGGATGATCCGATCGCGGCGAAGCAACTCGAAGAGGCGGGCGCGGTGGCGGTGATGCCGCTCGGCGCGCCGATCGGTTCGGGGCTGGGCATCCAGAACCGCGTGACAATCCGCCTGATCGTCGAGGGCGCGAGCGTTCCGGTGCTGGTCGATGCCGGCGTCGGCACCGCCAGCGACGCGGCGGTGGCGATGGAACTCGGCTGCGACGGCGTGCTGATGAACACCGCCATCGCCGAGGCGAAGGACCCGATCCGAATGGCCCGGGCGATGAAGCTGGCGGTAGAAGCCGGGCGCGAAGCCTACCTTTCGGGCCGCATGGGCCGGCGCATGTATGCCGACCCGTCCAGTCCGCTCGCCGGATTGATCTGATACAGCGCTTACGGTGCGTTAACCATCTTCTGCGACATCTGCTCTCGCAACAGGGGGCAAGCGATGTCGGTCACCAATACGGCTTCGATGACGATCAACGAGATGCGCGAATTCGCAGGCTTCAGCGCGGCGGAGCAGCGATACATACGACGCAGTCTCGACATCGGACTGGCGCGCAGCGACGCCTTCAGGATCTGGAGTCGGACCGGCGAGGAAACAGCGGCGATTCGCGCGCAATACATCGCCTATCAGGAACTCAAGACGCTGCGCGGTTCGGTGCCTTGCGAAAGCGGGCTCGGCTCGATCGAAGGCTTCCTCGGCAAGCTGGTCCGGGTCGCCGCCTTCGATCTGGCCCAGGAACGGATCGAGGGCTTTTCGGCCTTCCGCTTTCTTTACGAACGTCTGCTGGGTGCCGAAGCGCGCCCCTGGCTCCCGAGCGCCTTCTGCGCCGCCGCGGCCTTGCCGCACATCCGCCCCGAGCGGCGCAAGTTGCTGCTCCAGTCCTTAAGCGAAGCGGCCGCCACCGCCCCCGGCTGGAGCGCGCGCAAGCCGAGCTTCTATCCCGAATTCATCGACAAGGACGCGGCCTGATTGGTCGATGGAAGCAATTGCCGGTTTGAGAGCCGGTGATTGACGGCTAGCGATCGGCGATGGCCCAATCCGCTTCCAAAATCCGCAATCTGGCGGGGCTCGCCCCGTGGTCGGTCGTCGTTCCCGTTCTTGCGCTCGCGGCCATCGCCCTGGGCAAACCCGACAGCGGCCTGCTCGCGCTCGTAATCGGCGTTCTGCTGGGCGGCGCGATCATCGCCGCCGTCTACCATGCCGAAGTTCTCGCGCATTATCTCGGCGAACCCTTCGGCACGTTGACTCTGGCGCTGGCGGTGACGGTCATCGAGGTGTCGCTGATCGTGTCGATCATGCTCGGCGAGGGCGGCGCATCGCAGGCGCTTGCGCGCGACACGCTGATGGCGGCAATCATGATCACGATCAACGGAATCGTCGGCATCTGCCTCCTCGCGGGCGGCAGGCGGCACCACGAACAGAGCTACACGCAATCCGGTGTCAGTGCCGGCCTCGCGATGCTGGCGACCCTGTCGGTCCTGGTGCTCATCCTTCCGAACTATACCGTTTCGGAGCCGGGAGCCTTCTACAGCTCGCGGCAATTGGCCTTCGTCGCCGCCATCTCGCTGTCGGTCTATGCCACCTTCGTCTGGGCCCAGACGATCCGCCACCGCGACCATTTCCTGCACCATATCGAGGAAGCCGACGACCATGCGCACGAAGATCCGGTGCCGCGCAGCAAGGCTCTCGCGGCAGGCGCGGTATTGCTGGTGGCGCTGGTGGCGGTGGTCGTGCTCGCCAAGACGCTGTCGCCCACCATCGAGGCGGGCGTCGCCGCGATCGGCGCACCGCAGGCGCTGGTCGGGATCATCATCGCCACGCTGGTGCTGGCGCCCGAAGGCTTCGCTGCCTACCGGGCGGCCAAGGCAAACCGCGTCCAGAACAGCCTCAACCTCGCGATCGGATCGGCGCTGGCGGCGATCGGCCTCACCATCCCCGCGGTGGCCACCGTGGCTCTGGTGCTGGGGCTGGAGCTCGAGCTGGGTCTGTCCGCCAAGGGTGTGGTGCTGCTCGCGCTGACCTTGCTGGTAGCTACGCTGACCCTCGGCCGCGGGCGGACGACGGTGGTACAGGGGGTGATCCACCTGGTGATCTTCGCCACCTATCTCTTCACCACGATCGTGCCCTAGCCCTTGTAGAGCCCGTTCAGCCGCCCGCCATAGCGGTCCTTGATCTTGTGGCGGCGGATTTTCATCGAGGGAGTCATTTCCTCGTTCTCGATGGTGAAGGCCTCATCGGCGAAGGCGAACTGGCGAACCTTCTCGACCACCGACAGGTCCTTGTTGACCCGGTCGACGGCCTGGCGGATCGCCTGCTTGAACTGCGGATCGCCTTGCATCGCCGCCAGGTCGAATTTCGAACCCCTCGCCCGTGCCCAATCGAGCGCCCATTCGGCATCGGGAACGATCAAGCCCACCACATAGGGGCGACGGTCGCCAGTCACCATCGCCTGCGCGATCTCGGGTTGCAGCGTCAGCATCCCCTCGACCTTCTGGGGGGCGATGTTGTCGCCCTTGTCGTTGACGATCATGTCCTTCTTGCGATCGGTGATCACGATCCGGCCCTTGTCGTCGACATGGCCGATGTCGCCGGTGTGCAGCCAGCCGTCGCGGATGGTGCGGTCGGTTTCCGCCGGATTCTGCCAATAGCCGCGCATCACCAGCTCGCCCCGACACAGGATTTCTCCGTCTTCCGCGATCCTGATCTCGACACCTCGCATCGCAGGGCCGACCGAATCCATCGCGATGCCGGCGCGCGGCCGGTTGCAGCTGATCACCGGCCCCGCCTCGGTCTGGCCGTATCCCTGCAACAAGGTGAGGCCCATGGCATCGAAGAAGTTGCCGACGTCGGGATTGAGCGGTGCGCCGCCCGAGACCATCGCCTTCATCCGCCCGCCGAACCGCGCGCGGATTTTCGGTCGCAGCAAGCGCTCCAGCACAAGATTGCGTGCGCCGTCCCCGAACCGTCGGCGCCCGGCAGCGCGACGTTCGGCAAGCTCGATTGCGCTGTCCATCAGCTTCAGCGCCATTCCGCCCTGCTTTTCGACCTGCTTCAGGATGCGGGTACGCAGGACCTCGAACAGACGGGGGACCACGACCATGAAGGTCGGCCGCGTCTCCTCGATGTTGCTGGCGAGCTTCTCCAGCCCCTCGGCGTAATAGATCTGCGCGCCGACGGAGATCGGCAGAAACTGACCGCCGGTGTGCTCGTATGCATGGCTCAGCGGCAGGAAGGAGAGGAACCGCTCCTCCGGGTCCAGGCCGAAATCGTTGATCAGGATTTCGGCGGCACCGGCCACGTTGCACAGGATCGCTCCGTGATGCTGCTTCACGCCGCGCGGCGCTCCGCCGGTGCCACTGGTGTAGATGATACAGGCGGTGGTTTCGCGCCCGATCCCGGCGATGCGCTGCTCGACGGCGCGGCGGGCCTCTGCGGCGTCGCCGTCAGTCATCATCGACCAGCCGTGGCAGGTTAGATTGCCGCCTTGATAGCCCCGGACCTCGTCGATCGGGATGATGTGTTCGGCCATTCCCGTGCGGAAGATCGCCGGGATCAGCGGCTGCGCGAGCTTGTCGGTCGATACGATCACCGCTCTCGCCCCCGAATTGTCGAGGATATGAGCGTGGTCGCGCTCGGTGTTGGTGGTATAGGCCGGGACGGTGATGCAGCCGGCGGCCATGATCCCGAGATCGGCGATGCACCATTCCGGCCGGTTTTCGCTGACCAGACACACCCGGTCGCCTTCGTCGAGCCCGAGACCACGCAGGTTTTCTGCCAGCAGGCAGACCCGGCGGGCCGCTTCGGCCCAGCTGATGGTCTGCCATGCCCCGTCGCGCTTGACCCCGAGGAAGGGCGCCTCGCCCTTTTCGTCGGCGCGCTCGAGGAAGAGTTCGACGAGATTGTTCGCCCGGTCGATGTCAGACAGGATTTGCAAGGGCGGCCCTCTCTCTGCTGGTCGTTTTCGACCCGGATGACCGAGCGCGTTTAGGAGCCCGATGCCGTTACGGCAAGCGCGTCTCAGGGAAGCTCGACCAACGCTTCGACGCGGGGATCGCGCGCGGAAATCCACCGATCGCCCTGGCGCAGCACGCCGCCGCTCTTGAGCCCGACGGGCCGGGCCGCGACTTGCTCATGACCGAGCGCGCGGAGGGTCGGGATGGCGTCCACGAGCCATGTGCCCTCTTCCACCAGCACGGCGTCGTCGAACGCCATGATGAAGGGCAGGCCGAGCGCCTCGTCGAGCGGCAGGCCGAAGTCGATCACGCCGACGATGCTTCGCGCCGTCTGCACGGGTATGGTCGTTCCCCCCGCCGCTCCCACGGCGAGCAGGGGCCGACCCTGCGGATCGTAGACCACGGTCGGCGACATCGAGCTGCGCGGGCGCTTGCCGCCCTCCACCCGGTTGGCGACTTGGCGGCCATCGACCTCGGGCGAACGGCTGAAATCGGTGAGTTCGTTGTTGAGATAGAAGCCACCAACCATAAGTCCGGAGCCAAACGCGCCCTCGATGGTCGAGGTATAGCTGACCATGGTCTGGTCGGCATCGACCACGGCGAAATGCGATGTGCCGTGTTCCTCGGGCTCGTCGCCATCGGCCATCAGGGCCATTGCACCGGGCGGCGTGCCGGCATCGACCTCGGCCAGGGTGCCGTCCGGTGAAATCAGCTCCGCCCGCCGGGCGAGATAGCCGCGATCGATCAGTCCGGCGACCGGCACGTCGACGAAGTCACTGTCCGCCAGATAGATTTCGCGATCGGCATAGGCGAGCCGCTGTGCTTCGACGAACAGGTGCCAGACCGTCGGGCTCTTTACGCCCAGGGCCGCGAGATCGAAGCGTTCGAGCATCGCCAATATCTGCAGCACCGCGATCCCGCCCGATGTCGGCGGGCCCATCGAGCAGACGCGGTGTGCGCGATAGGTGCCGCAGACCGGGGCGCGGTCCTTGGCCTCGTAGGCCGCGAAATCCGCGGCGGTCATGGCCGGCGCGCGCGGCGTGGCCTCGGCGATCGCACCGCTCCAGCTCCCGACTTCGGCCCCGGTATAGAAACGCGAGGGATCGGCCGCGAGCGCCTCCAACGTGCGCGCGAGCGCCTCGTTCGTGACGAGGTGGCCGACGGGACGCGGTTCGCCCGTCTCGTCGAAGAACAGCTCGCGGCCGAGCGATGTGAGCGCCGCCCGATCGCGCGAATCGGCGAGCGACCGGTTGAGGCGCGGATTGATGACGAAGCCTTCGCGCGCCAGCCGGATGGCGGGTTCGAACAGCTCGGCCCATTCGAGCCGGCCGTGCTCGGCATGCGCCTTGGCGGCGAGCGCGATATTGCCGGGCACGCCGACGCTGAGGCCGCTGCGGACCGATTCGATGAAGGGCGGGAGCTCGCCGTCCCCGGTCAGGAACCAGTCGGGCGTCGCGCCGGCCGGGGCGGTCTCGCGGCCGTCATAGGTTGCGATTGCGCCCTCTCGCGTCCCCCGCACGATGAAGCCACCGCCGCCGATCCCGGAACTTTGCGGCTCGACCACGGTCAGCGCCAGCATCACCGCGATCGCCGCATCGGTCGCGCTGCCGCCGCGGCGGAGCATTTCCATTCCGGCTTCTTCTGCGCGCGGATCGGCGGCGCTGACGGTGCCGAGGAACGCGCTGCCAATGGCGTCAGGCGCCGTATCTGCAAGTGGTGTCGTGGCGCAGCCGGCGAGTGCGACGGCGGCGAAGGAAGCGAGGAAATTGCGAAGCATGGAATCGGCGTTATTCGCTTCCGACCGCTTCGGCAATCGAGGTAAAGCCGTCGCGCCGCATCAGGCGCTCCAGCCCGTGCACGATCCGTCCCGGCAGCGCCGGGCCCTCGTAGACCATCGCGCTGTAGAGCTGGACCAGGCTCGCGCCGGCGCGGATACGCGCCCAAGCGTCCTCGGCGGAAGCTATGCCGCCGACGCCGATCAGCGGAAGCGCGCCATTCGTCGCCTTGCGAAAATCGCGCAGCCGCTCGAGCGCAAGCTGGCGCAGCGGTTCCCCGGACAGCCCTCCCGATTCCCTCGCCTGAGTCGAACGCAGGGGCGGCCGCGAAACGGTGGTATTCGAAACGATCAGGCCCTCAAGATCGCTGTCCAGGGCGATGCGGGCGATGGCGTCGATATCGGCGGGTTCCAGATCGGGCGCGACCTTGAGGAACACCGGCGGTCCCGCTGCCCCCCGCGCCTCGAACACCGCGTCGAGCAGGCCGGTGAGAGCGCTCTCGTCCTGCAATGCGCGCAGGCCCGGAGTGTTGGGGCTGGAGATGTTGACCGCGAGATAATCCGCCAGCGGCGCCATCAGCCGCGTCATCGCGGCATAGTCGGCGATGCGATCGGCGCTTTCCTTGTTGGCACCGATGTTGATGCCGAGAACTCCTCCGCGTGCCCCGCTGCGCCTCGGACGGCGTGCGAGCCGCGCCGCCGCCGCCTCGCCCCCGCGATTGTTGAATCCCATGCGGTTGATCACGGCGCGGTCCTCCACCAGCCGGAACAGTCGCGGCTTGGGATTGCCGCGCTGCGGCAGCGGAGTGATCGAACCCACTTCGACCGCGCCGAAACCCAGCCCGAACATCGCATTGGGTACTTCACCATCCTTGTCGAACCCGGCAGCGAGTCCGAGGGGATTGGCGAAGCGCAGTCCGGCCACGTCGATCGCCAGCTGGCCGGGTTCGGGCGGGCGCCGCGCAGGTGCGGCCTTCAGCATGCGGATCGTGAGGCGGTGGGCCCGCTCCGGATCGACCCGGAACAACGCCGGCCTGAACAGCGGGAACAGCATGGACCGATCCCTATGGCGGCATGGGCGGGGTGTCGAGGCGAAGATATGACAGCATTTTTCATCGCCGCTTGGCCGGCGATGTCGCTTGCATACAATGCCCGCAAACCAATTCGGAGTATAGCCCTCCTGCGACCCGAAGGGCTCGAAGCAATCATGCAACGGGTTCCTCGACTTCAGTGGGCGGTTCCCAATCTGGGAATCGCCCTTTTTTTCGAGCGACTGGATTTGCCCACCGGTTTGCGCCACACTCCCCCAGGGAGCGCGACAACAGGGTTGCGAATGGTGAGAGGAAGTCTTTCACGGCGACACGTCGAGTCGCAGCTAACGCCTGCGCACCGTTTCACGCTCGACTATCTCGGCACGCCACATGAACTGGCCGACTACGTCACGACTTTCTACCATTTTCGTTGCGACGATGCCCGGATCGACGATATCCAGCCCGCGGCGGTGGGGCATCTGACCCTCTTTCCCAGGGGCGAGGGGCATATGTGCCGACCCGATGGCGGTGCCGATCCCTCGCACGAGGTCAATCTGCTGACGCCCTTCGCCGTAGCCGCGCACTTTTCCATGGCCGGTCCGTTTCACGCGATCGGTGCCGCGCTTACCCCGCTCGGCTGGGCGGCGCTCACGGGGCTCGACGCGAAGGTCCATGCGAATCGCCTTTACGACGCCGGAGACTGGCTCGATGCCGATCTCGTTCGGCGCGGCCGGGCTCTCTGCCAGGACTATCGGGAGGGGCGGGCTGATGCGGGGGCCTGCGCTGCCGCTCTCGGAGCCTTGATCCTCGCCGCAGTCACCCCGATCACTCCGGGACACAGGCGGTTGATCGCTGCGACCAGCAACTGGTTGGCGAGTGCCCTGGTGCCCGATCTCGACCGGCTTTATGCCACCAGCGGCTATTCCCAGCGGCAGACGCAGCGGCTGGTGGAACGCTATTTCGGTCTCGCTCCGGTGGCAGTCCGGCGCAAGTACCGCGCGCTTCGCGCCGCAACCCTGCTCTCGCTACCCGACCTGAGCGACGAATACGAAGCGCAGATTGCCGAAGCCTTCTACGATCAGCCCCACATGATTCGCGAGATCAGACTGTTCGTCGGGCGCACTCCGACTCATCTGGGAGAGGCGGACTCGCCATTTCTCAACGAGATGCTGGACGCCAGGAACATGCGCGAATTGAACGGCGACGGCGGCGGGTTTTAGCTGCAGCTCTAGCTGCTAACGACTCGCAAGACGGGAAATTGCGTTGAAACCCCGCTTTCCGGTTCATAGGTCCCCAATCGGAACGATATGGTCCAATTTGAGAATATGCGCCTTTCCAACCTCGCCGATTATGCCGTCCTGACGATGAGCGCAGCGGCCCGCCATTGCGGCGGGGCGAGGGCCAGTGCCGCCGAACTGGCTGCGGAGACCGGCTTGCCCGCTCCGACCGTGCAGAAGCTCGTCAGCAAGCTCAGCGCCGCCGGCCTGTTACGCTCGACACGTGGCACGGGCGGCGGGCTCCAGCTCGCACGGCCCGCCGCGGCGATCAGCATCGCCGACATCGTCGAGGCGGTCGAAGGCCCGATCGCGCTTACCGCCTGCATCGATGGCGGCACCTGCGCGGTCGATCACGATTGCAGTGTCCGGTCGCATTGGCCGGTCATCAACGACGCGTTGCGGGGGGCGCTGGCCGCCATTCCGCTCACGCAACTCGCCGCAACTCCGGCACCGACAAGAGAAATGGCATGACCGATACCATCGACATTCAGGACCGCGAGGCCCGCGAAGCTGCGGAAAAGGCCGCCGAATACGAATTCGGCTGGCATTCGGAGATCGACACCGAATTCGCGCCCAAGGGCCTCGACGAGGATACCGTTCGGTTCATTTCGGCCAAGAAGAAAGAGCCGGAATGGATGCTCGAATGGCGTCTCAAGGCCTTCCGCATCTGGCAGCAGATGGAAGAGCCCGACTGGGCCAAGCTCGGCTACCCGCCTATCGACTACCAGGACGCCTATTACTACGCCGCGCCCAAGAAGAAGGCGGAGCTGGAATCGCTCGACGAGCTCGATCCCGAGATCAAGCGGGTTTACGACAAGCTGGGCATTCCGCTGGGCGAGCAGGAAGTGCTCGCCGGAGTCAAAGGCGCGAAGAAGGTCGCGGTCGATGCGGTGTTCGACAGCGTCAGCGTCGCCACCAGCTTCCGCGAGGAGCTGAAGCGAGCGGGCGTGATCTTCCTCTCGATCAGCGAGGCGATCCGCGAGTATCCAAGCCTCGTGAAGAAATGGCTCGGCAAGGTCGTGCCGCAGCGCGACAATTATTTCGCCACGCTCAATTGCGCGGTCTTTTCCGACGGCACCTTCGTCTACATTCCCGAGGGCGTGCGCTGCCCGATGGAGCTCTCCACCTATTTTCGCATCAATGCCGAGAACACCGGCCAGTTCGAACGCACGCTGATCGTCGCGGAGAAGGGCAGTTACGTCAGCTATCTTGAAGGCTGCACCGCGCCGATGCGCGACGAGAACCAGCTCCACGCCGCCGTGGTCGAGCTGGTCGCGATGGACGATGCCGAGATCAAATATTCGACCGTGCAGAACTGGTATCCCGGCAATGCCGAGGGCAAGGGCGGGATCTACAATTTCGTCACCAAGCGGGGCCTGTGCCAGGGCGCGCGCTCGAAGATCAGCTGGACCCAGGTCGAAACCGGCAGCGCGGTGACGTGGAAATACCCCAGCTGCGTGCTCAACGGCGTCGACAGCGTGGGCGAATTCTACTCGGTCGCGGTGACCAACAATTACCAGCAAGCCGACACCGGCACCAAGATGATCCACAATGCCAGCGGCACGCGAAGCACGATCATCTCCAAGGGCATCAGCGCGGGGCGCAGCAACAACACTTATCGTGGCCGCGTGGCGGTGGCCGCGAATGCGGAAGGTGTGCGCAACCGCACCGAATGCGATTCCTTGCTGATCGGCGACCAGTGCGGCGCGCACACCGTGCCCTATATCGAGGTCAAGAATCCCAGCGCCCAGATCGAGCATGAGGCGACCACCAGCAAGATCTCCGACGACCAGCTCTTCTACGCCATGCAACGCGGGCTCGACGAGGAGGAAGCGATGGCGCTGATCGTCAACGGCTTCGCCAAGGACGTGATGAAGCAGCTGCCGATGGAATTCGCGGTCGAGGCGCAGAAGCTGCTGGCGATCTCGCTCGAGGGGAGTGTGGGGTGATAGTGGCTCTGCTCGTCTTGACGGCGTATTTGGCGGTTGGATCGCTGATGGCGATCCATGGGGCTGCGAACCTGGGTAGATCGCTTCGCACCAGCAGTACCAGTCTATGCACACATAAATACGGTAGGACTGATCAACCGGTCTTGTTTTGGTTGGGGATTTTCCTTTCGCTGGCGGCCATAGTCATTGGGCTGCCGCTGATCTTCGGATCTATCGCTGGCTTTCTGGGGACTTTCGGAACTCTGTGATGACTGACCGCAAAACCCTCCAGCTGCGCGACCCGTCCGAGGTCGACGAAGCGCCTGCCATCAAGAAGCGCGGGCGCGGGTGGGAGATTTCGGAGAAGCGGCTCGACGCGCTGCACGAGCGGGCGCGCGACATGCGGCGGCATGCGTCGGAGGTGCACAAGGCGCTCGCCGCGCGCTTCGCTGCCGAGGATTTCGGCAAGTACAAGTTCACCCGCCACACGGTGGTCGGCTCGGCGATCCTCGATTTCGTCTCGCACCCGCTCGGCCTCGCGGTGGATATCGAGGAGGAAGACGCCGACCCGCTGCAATCGCGCCGCGACAAGAGCCTCGCCGCGGTCGGCATCGAGGTGCTGCGTATTCCCGCTGCGAAGATCCTCGCCGAACCCGACGAGGCGATGGGTGACGTGTTCGAAGCCATGAACCGCCGGCTGCGCGACAAGCAAGCCGCGCGCCGCAGGCACGAAGCGGAAAACCCGCGCCAGACCAAACCCCGTTACGACCGCGACGGCAACGGGCCCTCGCGAAGGAAATGAAAATGCTGAAAATCGAAAACCTCCACGCCGAGATCGGCGGCAAGGAAATCCTCAAGGGCCTGACGCTCGAAGTAAATGCGGGCGAGGTCCATGCGATCATGGGGCCCAACGGCGCGGGCAAGTCGACCTTGTCCTATGTCCTTGGCGGCCGCCCGGGTTACGAAGTGACCGGCGGATCGGTGACCTTCGCCGGGAAGGATCTGCTCGACATGGAACCGCACGAACGCGCCGCCGCCGGTCTCTTCCTCGGCTTCCAGTACCCGGTCGAGATTCCCGGCGTCTCCAACGTCCAGTTCCTGCGCGAGGCCCTCAACGCCCAGCGCAAGGCGCGGGGTAAGGAGCCGCTGACCGGCGGTGAATTTCTCAAGCTCGCCAAGGAAAAGGCCGGGCTGCTCAAGCTCGACATGGAAATGCTCAAGCGCAACGTGAACGTCGGCTTTTCGGGCGGCGAGAAGAAGCGCGCCGAGATGGTCCAGATGGGCATTCTCGACCCTACCTTCGCCGTGCTTGACGAGACCGACAGCGGGCTCGACATCGACGCGCTGCGCGTGGTCGGCGACGGGATCAACGCGATCATGCGACAGCCCGACAAGGGCGTGCTGCTGATCACCCACTACCAGCGGCTGCTCGAATATGTCCGGCCGGATTACGTCCATATCCTCTCGCAAGGCCGCATCGTGCGGACGGGCGACGCCGCGCTCGCGGTCGAACTGGAGAAGGAAGGCTACGACGCGGTGATGGCGGCATGAGCATTCTCGCATCCATTCTGCTCGCCCAGGCGGCCGCCACGGCACCGCCGCCCCTGCCGACCTTCGTCACCCCGCCGAGCGAGGCGGTGGCCGAGGAAATCGTAGTCATCGGGCGCAAGCTCGACACCTGGAAGGGTGGCATTGCCAGTCAGGACGGCCAGATAGCCTGTCGCACCAAGCAGAGCACCGGCGACGAGGACGTCGACGCGATCCGCTGTGGCGCGATGCTGCGCTGTTTCGCACCGGAGGTCGAGGAAATGAACCGGCTGAGTGCGCTCGACGTGCCGGCCGAAGAGCGCAACCGGCTGATGCAGGCCCATGCGAAGACCCTGGTGCCGTGCCTCGATGCCGCCCACAAGGCGGGCATGCGCTATCTGGCCGAAGTGCGGGCGAGAGCGAAATGAGCGCGGCCCCGCTTCCGACCACCCGCGAAGAGGCCTGGCGCTATGCCGCCGTCGATCGGCTGACGTCCGTGCCCGAATGGACGGAGATGTCCATCGGTGCCGGGGAGACCTGGCGCGACTGCATCGTAGTCGAGGATGGCGACGACACGCCCGAGACCGATGTCCGCCGCCTGCGGATGAGCGTGGGCGAAGGCGGGCGCTGCGAGCTTTTTGCCGTGCTCTCCTCAGCCGAATATGCGCGGGTCGAGGTCGAGGTGACGCTGGCCAGGGGCGCGCATTTCGAATTCGGCGGGATCACAATCGGCGGTCGTCAAACGGTGCGCGAATTCGTCACCCGCACCATCCATGCCGAGCCCGAGGGGACCAGCAACCAGACCGTCCGCAGCGTCCATTGGGGCCAGGGGACGGGCAATTTCCTGGGTTCGATCGATGTCGTGCGGCACGCGCAGAAGACCGACGCAGCGCAGGATTTCAAGGGGCTGCTGCTCGAGAAAGGCGCGAGCGTGAACGCGGTGCCGCAGCTCGAGATCTTCGCCGACGACGTCAAATGCGCCCATGGCGCCACGGTCGGCCAGCTCGACGAGCAGGCGCGCTACTACATGGCGGCGCGCGGCCTTCCGCCCGAAGTTTCGCGGCGGTTGCTGGTGCAGGCCTTCATCGGCGATGCGCTGGTGGCGCTGGATGATGAAGAGACACGCGAGCGGCTGATGCGCATCGCGCTCGACAAGCTGGACCGCCACCTGTGAGCGAGGCCGCCATCCTCCTGCGCGACAATCGCCACCGGGCCGACTTTCCCGGCATGGTCACTGCGACCGGCGAGCCGTGGCATTATCTCGATACGGCAGCAACGGCGCAGAAGCCGCAGGCGGTGATCGACGCCATGGCGCGCGCGCTGGGCGAGGATTACGCCACCGTCCATCGCGGGGTATACTCGCGCAGCGCCGAGATGACGCTGGGCTACGAAGCGGCGCGGCGGCGTGTGGCGGATTTCGTCGGTGCGAAGGGCGAAAACGAGATCGTCCTCGTGCGCGGCGCGACCGAGGCGATCAATCTCGTTGCCCAGAGCTGGGGCGGGGCGAATTTGGGCGAAGGTGACCGGATCGTCCTCTCCACGCTCGAACACCATTCCAACATCGTCCCGTGGCAGATGCTGGCGGAGCGGACCGGTGCGGAAATCGACGTCTGCCCGCTGACCGAGGACCACCGCATCGATCTCGGGGCCCTCGAAGCCATGCTCGGTCCCCGCACGAAACTGGTCGCGCTGGCGCATGTCTCGAACGTGCTCGGCAGCGTGCTCGACGCGCGCGCCGCCGCCGATCTCGCGCATTCGGTGGGGGCGAAGTTGCTGCTCGACGGCTGTCAGGCTGCACCGCGCATGGCGCTCGATATGACCGCGCTCGACTGCGATTTCTACGCATTCTCGGGCCACAAACTCTACGGACCCACCGGCATCGGCGTGCTGTGGGCGCGCGAGGAATTGCTCGAGGCGATGCCGCCCTGGCAGGGCGGCGGCGCGATGATCGACAAGGTCGATTTCGGCGGCACCACCTACGCTCCGCCGCCGCAGCGGTTCGAAGCCGGCACGCCGATGATCACCGAGGTGATCGCGCTCCACGCGGCGATCGACTACGTCGATGCCGTCGGTCCAGAGCGGTTGTTCGCCCACGAGACCGCACTGGCGAAGCAATTGCGCGGCGCGCTGCGCAGCCTCAATTCGGTGACGCTGTTCGGCCCCGAGGACAGCGCGGGAATCGTCAGTTTTGCCATGAAGGGGGTTCACCCGCACGATCTCGGCACCATATTGGACGAGGAAGATGTCGCGATCCGGGCCGGACACCACTGCGCGCAGCCGCTGATGGAGCACCTCGGTGTCCCCGCCACCGCGCGGGCGAGCTTCGGGCTCTATTCGGACGAAAGCGACATCGAAGCGCTGATGCGCGGCATCGAACGCACCCAGAGGATTTTCGGATGAGCGACGAAAACAAGGACGAGAAGGATTTCGTGGCGGCGCCCGCCCCGAACGAGCAGGTGCTGGAAAAGCCGCCCCGCGCCCGTGTCGACGATGCAGTGGGCGATGTCTCCGAGGAATCGCCGCGCCAGACGATGGAGCGCAAGCGCGACTATCTCGAAGGCTTCCTGCAGAAGAAGCCCGACGAGGACGCTGCCGGCGGCCCCGGAGGCAAGCTCCAGCAGGATGTCGTCGCCGCGCTCAAGGAAATCTACGATCCGGAGATTCCGGTGAACATCTACGATCTCGGCCTGATCTACGGGGTCGAGGTGTCTGACGATGCCGACATCGTCGTCACCATGACGCTCACCACGCCGCACTGCCCCGTCGCCGAGACCATGCCGGGCGAAGTCGAACTGCGCGCCGCGAGCGTGCCCGGGGTGCGCGACGCGGAAGTAAATCTGGTATGGGATCCGCCCTGGGGCCCGGAAAAAATGACCGACGAGGCTCGCCTCGAACTGGGGATGCTATGACCGAGACCGCCACCAGACCGGCACCGAAGGCTGCCGTCGTCCTGACCGAGCGCGCCGAGGCGCGGATCGCCGAACTGATGGGCAAGGCGCCCGCGGACGCGATCGGGGTCAAGCTCTCCACGCCGCGCCGCGGTTGTTCGGGCCTTGCCTATTCGGTCGACTATGTCGGCGAAGAGGTGGCTCTGGACGAGAAGATCGAAACGACCGGCGGCACCTTCTACATCGACGGGGCCAGTGTCCTCTACCTGATCGGCAGCACGATGGACTGGGTCGAGGACGATTTTTCCGCCGGCTTCGTCTTCGCCAATCCCAACGCCAAGGGTGCGTGCGGCTGCGGCAAAAGCTTCATGGTCTGACCTTCGGCGACCGCCCAGGGGCCGCCCATGTCAGCGCCGCAACGCCGCGACACAGGCTGCGCGGTCGACATCGAGCGCATCGCTCGGCCGGCGCGCATCGACATAGGTGGCGGTCGGCTCGGCCCGTGGGCGGAGCGGATAGAGATAGACATCCAGCACGCAGGCCTCGCCGGCAAACTGCAGTTTCATCGCATCGCCTTCGTTCACCTCCAGCCGCGGCGGGCCGAAGAGATTGGCCAGCGCGGTCGCATCCTTGCCGATCACGCCTTCGAGACCGGGCAGATTCATCACCCGCGGCGCGATGAAGCCGCCGGTCGAAGGTGCCGGCTGAGGGCGCGGCTGGCTCATCGGCGGCGGAGCGGCCGCGGGCCGCGCGGGGGGCGGGGTCTGCTGGGCGGGCGGCGTGCTCACGCATCCGGCCAGCACCGCCGAGAGGATCGCGACGCTAGAAAGTCTCACTTTGCATTCTCCGATGAACCAGATGGGTCGCTGCGGCCGCGCCCAGCACCGGCGCGAGGAAATTGACGAAGGGCACGGCGAGCATCGCCGCCACCAGCCCGCCGAGCACGAACCGGGTCGCGGCCCCGACCGGCGGGGCGTCGGATTTGTCACGGCGGTGTCGCAGCCACACCATGTCCTGGAGTTCGCGGCCGAGCAGAACGGAGTTGACCAGCCAGAACACCAGCGGCGCGCCGATCGCGGTCGGCGCGAGCAGCGCCGCCACCGGAAGCGCCGCGGCATTGGCGATGACTGCCCGCAGGGTCGCGCCCGCCGAATGGCCCAGGCTCTCGGCAAAGGGCAGCGCGCGGGCGGATGCGGCCTCTCCCGGATAATGCCGCTTTTCGACCGCACGGACCACGTCCTCGGCGAAGAACTGGAGGACTGCCAGCGCGACCAGCCGGAACAGCAGCCAGCCCGCGACGATCGCCAGCGCCAGCGCGAGAATGCCAGCAAGGCCGCCGCTGTAATCGCCCGGGAGTAAGGCGAGTATCCAGCGCTCGATCGCCGCATCCAGCCCCCACCACAGGGCAGCGCCCGCTCCCAGGAATATCGCCAGCGTCACCAGCACGGTTTTCGCGAGTACCCGCAGGATCGCCGGGTCGCCGAGCTGGCCGAAGGACAATGCAAGGGCGCGGGGGAGCGACATCATCGGCGGGGCGTTGCGCATGGTCGCCGCACAAGTCAATCGCACCCTTGGCCCTGTCGCGACCAGCCGCTAACGCGCCCCGATCAAGCGAACCCCAGCTGCCTTTCCTCCGGAGAATTCATGACCGATAGCCCCGACCAGCCGCGTTACGACGTCATCGCCATCGGCAACGCCATCGTCGACGTCATGGCTCCTTGCGAGGACGCGCTGATCGAAGATCTCGGCCTTGCCAAGGGCGGGATGACGCTGATCGACACCGCACGGGCGGAGGAGCTTTACGCCGCCATGGGGCCGGCGAAGGAAATCTCCGGCGGCTCGGCGGCGAACACGTTGGCTGGGATGGCGGCGCTGGGCGCGCGATGCGCCTTCATCGGCCAGGTCGCGGACGATCAGCTGGGCGCGGTGTTCAGCCACGACATCCGCGCGGTCGGAGTCGATTTCGACACGCCGAAACGAAAAGCGGAGCCACCCACGGCGCGCTGCCTGATATTCGTGACGCCCGACGGCGAGCGGACGATGAACACCTTTCTCGGCGCGAGCCAGTTTCTGCCCCCCGCTGCGCTTGACGAAGCGTTGATCGCCAGCGCCGGCATCCTCTACCTCGAAGGCTATCTGTGGGACCCGGAGGAGCCGCGCAGCGCAATGCGCCGCGCAATCGAGGTCGCGCGCGAAACAGGCCGCAAGGTCGCCTTCACCGCCAGCGAGAGCTTCGTGATCGACCGCCACGGCGAGGATTTCCGCGCGCTCATCGCCGACGGGCTGATCGACATCCTGTTCGTCAACGAGACCGAACTGGCGAGCCTGACCGGGGAAACGAATTTCGACGCCGGGCTCGACGCATTGAAGGACAGCGTACCTGTCCTCGTCGCCACCCGCAGCGCCAAGGGTGCGGTCGCGATTGCCTCGGGCGAGCGCGCCGAAGTCCCCGCCGAACCCGTCGCCAAGGTCGTTGACACCACCGGCGCTGGCGACCTCTTCGCCGCCGGGTTCCTCACCGGGCACGCCCGCGAAGAAAGCCTGGAGCGCTGCCTGAAGATGGGCGCGATCTGCGCCGCCGAGGTGATTTCGCACTACGGCGCGCGGCCGGAGGCGGATTTGCAGGCGTTGGTGGTGGGCGCCTAGCCTTCGATCCGGATGGCGCCGGGTTGGGGCGTAAGCATTTCCAGCCGGTCGTCGTCATCACGCGCGAGGTCGAGTTCGCCGATGTCCCAGTAGGCGTCCGCACGCATATGAAGGGCGAACAAGTCCTTCGGATCGATCTTGATCGCGTCGGTAAGATAAGCAATCGCAGCCCGCTCGTCGCCTTCCTCGAGGGCAAGGATCGCTTTCGCATGGAGCACGATTAGCCATGCTTCGTCGTGCGGAGAGACTTCGGCAAAGTCCCGCTCCGCAGCTGGTCGGTTGTTCAGCCAAGCATTGGCAACACTTCGATTTGCCAAGGCGAAGCTATTGTCCGGATCGAGCCTGTGAGCCTGGGTGAAATCTTCTACCCCTCGATCGAAGCGCCCGGTGTTCGTGTGGGCCATACCCCTCTCAAAATAGGCTTCGAAGTCATCGGGCCGGAGCGCCAATGCTTTGCTGAAATCCTCGATACCCGAATAGGGATCATTGAGTTTCACATTGGCGAGGCCGCGATTGTAGAAGGTATGCGAATTTTCCGGATCGATCTCGATTGCGGCCGTGTAATCGGCACGTGCCTGAGCAAAGTTTTCGAGCCTGTAGTGAATACGTCCACGATCGGCCAGGATCTCGGCGATCCTCGCTGTCTCCAGACCGCCTTCCGCCAGCATGAGTTCGCACGACGCCAGTGCCTCGACAAGGTCACCCCTATCGTCGCATTCCGGCCGACCAAGGTCATATGCCAAGCCGAGTGAAAAGCCGAACAGAACGAGACCCAAAGCTCCATTCCACGCCATCGACGCCCAATAACGCACGGGCTGTTCTGTACGCGAATAGGCCTTCGAAAGACCGCGGATGAGAGGTTCGATCTCGCCATTGCGCCAGGCGGGAAGGAGGGTGCCGAGGGTCAGGCTGCTGATACCGCCCAGTACGATCGGCGGGAACCACCGGGACCCGGCCATCTCTTTCGCCCAAGGAGTGAAAACGAAGGTGCCGATCAAAACAAGGGCCGCAAGGATTGCGACACAGCGGAGCAGTTGGCCGGTCGATTTCCAGCTCAGATCTTCAGGCGGGAGGGTAATGTCACGGGGCGCATTGGCGTGCGTCAGGTACCGCCACACATAAGTTGCCGGTGCCCATGCCGCGACTGCGAGAACGACGACGATCCAGAATTGCGCCGAATTGACGTCAGTCATGATCGAAGAGCCATCGCGGTCAGCCCCGCTCCCGCTCGATCTCGCGCCAGCCGATGTCTCTCCGGCAGAACCCGCTTTCAAAGATCACCGCATCGACGGCGGCGTATGCCCCGGCCCGTGCAACGGTCACGTTCGCGCCGGTAGCGGTCACATTGAGGACACGGCCGCCGTTCGCCGCCAGCCCGCCGTCTTCGGCTCGCTTCGTCCCGGCGTGAAAGACCTTGGCGCCTTCTGCTTCCGCCGATTCCAGATCGATCGTCCCGCCCTTTTCCGGCGTGCCGGGGTAGCCCTTGCCCGCCATCACCACGGTCAGCGCAGCTTCGTCCGAAAAGCGCGGAGCTGCCACCTCGCCCAGCCGCCCTTGCGCGCAGGCGAGCATCAGTTCGCCGAGATCGCTTTCGAGCCGCATCATCAGGACCTGGCATTCGGGATCGCCGAAGCGGGCGTTGTATTCGATCAGGCTGGGGCCGTCCGCCGTCAGCATCAGGCCTGCGTAGAGCACACCCGAATAGGGCATGCCCTCCTCGCGCAGGGTCCGCACGGTGGGTTCGACGATCCGCTCCATCACCGCGCGCTGGAGCTTTTCGTCCAGCACCGGGGCGGGGGAGTACGCACCCATGCCCCCGGTGTTGGGACCGGTGTCGCCCTCGCCGACACGCTTGTGGTCCTGCGCGGTGCCGAAGGGGACGATGGTCTCGCCATCGGTCAGCGCGAAGAAGCTCGCTTCCTCGCCGGTGAGGAACTGCTCGATGACGACCTCGCTCCCGGCACTGCCGAATCTGCCACCGAACATGTCGTCGAGCGCGTGCTGCGCCTCCTCGCGGGTCTCGGCGATGACCACGCCCTTGCCCGCCGCGAGCCCGTCGGCCTTGAGCACGAAGGGCGCGTCGAAGCGCTTGAGCGCGCCCCAGGCCTCCTCGAGGCTGTGACAGCGGACGTATCTTGCCGTCGGGATACCGGCCCGTTCGCACAAATCCTTGGTGAAGCCCTTGCTGCCTTCGAGCTGCGCCGCCTCTCGCGACGGGCCGAACACCGGCACGCCCGCTGCGCGCAGCGAATCAGCAAGTCCGTCCACCAGCGGCGCCTCCGGCCCGATCACCACCAGGCCAATGTGGCTGGCCCGGCAAAAGCCGACGACCGCATCGTGATCGGCGGCGTCCAGCGGGATGCAGTCCGCATGGTCGGCGATGCCGGGGTTGCCCGGCGCGGCGTAGAGCGTATCTCCGGCATCCGCCAGCAGCCGGGATTGTGCCAGCTTCCACGCAAGGGCATGCTCGCGCCCGCCCGAGCCCAGCAGAAGGATATTCATGGCCACTCCCGAAGACGACATGTTCGACGACCCCGCCTTGGTAGCGCGCCCGCGGGAGGGGGACAACGCCGAGCCCCTGACGGTGAGCGAGATTTCGGGACTGCTCAAGCGGACAGTCGAGGACCGCTTCGGCTTCGTCCGGCTGCGCGGCGAGCTTTCGGGGGTGAAACGTGCCGCGAGCGGTCACCTCTACGCCTGCCTGAAGGACGACAGGGCGGTGATCGACGCGGTCATGTGGCGCTCGGCGACCCCGCGGCTTCCCTTCGTGCCCGAGGACGGGCTGGAGGTCGTCGCCAGCGGCAAGCTCACAACCTACCCCGGCCGTTCCAAATATCAGATCGTGATCGAGCGGATGGAGCTGGCCGGCGAGGGCGCACTGCTGGCGCTGCTCGAGAAGACCAAGGCCCGGCTGGAGGCCGAGGGCCTGTTCGCATCAGAACGAAAGCGTCCGCTGCCGTTTCTTCCGCGCACCATCGGGGTGGTGACCAGCCCGACAGGGGCGGTGATCCGCGACATTCTCCACCGGCTGGCGGATCGTTTCCCCACCCGCGTCATCGTCTGGCCGGTGCTGGTGCAGGGCCAGGGCGCGGCGGAGCAGGTCGCAGGCGCGGTGCGGGGTTTCTCCGCGCTGCCCGAAGGCCACGCCGACCGGCCCGACCTCGTGATCGTCGCGCGGGGCGGCGGTTCGGTCGAAGATCTGTGGAGCTTCAACGAGGAGGCGGTAGTCCGCGCCATCGCCGAGTGTTCGATCCCGACGATCAGCGCGGTCGGGCACGAGACCGACACCACGCTGGCAGATTACGCCGCCGACCGGCGCGCGCCCACGCCCACCGCCGCGGCGGAGATGGCGGTGCCGGTTCGCGCCGACCTCGCCGGGACCATTGCCGACCTCGTCCACCGCCAGAAGCAATGCGCGCTTCGGCCGGTCGTCCTCGGGCGCGAGCGTCTGGACGCGCGGGTCCAGCGCCTGCCGCGCATCGAGGCGCTGTTGCAACCCCAGTCCCAGCGGCTCGACGAGCTCGGCGAGCGTCTGCGGCGCGGGCTTACCGACAAGGCGGCGCGAGGGCGCGCCGGTCTCAGCGAATTGCGCCTTTCTCCCTCGCTTCTCCAGCGCAACTGGCGCGAGGCGCGCCAGGCGCTGGCCGGGCAGCGTTTCGATCCCGGTCTCGTCGCCCGTCCGCTGGTCGAACGGCGCGAGAGGCTGACGGCACTCGCGCGGGTGATGACCTCGCTCGACCCCGACAACGTCCTGCGGCGCGGCTACGTCCGTGTGGAGGACGGTTCCGGGCGGACGCTGACCGACAAGGCAGATGCGGCGAAAGAGGCAGCGCTCCAGCTCGTCTTCCGGGACGGCAGGCTGGACGTCGCGACCGGTGTTGCCGCTCCTGCCCGCAAGGTGCCGCGTCCCAAAGGTGCGTCGCCGGGCCAGGACGATCTGTTCGCGTAATTGTGAGGTTCAGGCGAGCCTGTTAGAAGCGATCCCATGTTGATGTCCTCCAATCGCAATTCCGGCGGCGAAGCCAAGCTGCGCTACGGTCCCAACGGATTCCGCGTCCTCCAGCCCGGCAGCCACGTGATCTGCGCCGCAAGCGGGGTGCCCATCGCGCTTGAGGATCTGCGCTACTGGTCCGTGGAGCACCAGGAAGCCTTTGCGAGCGCGGCGCTCGCGACCGAACGCCTGAAGCCTTGAGGGTTCATCTCCCGATGGCCGTGCGGTTCGCGCCGCTGCTTGGCCTCGCGGGCTGCGTGCCTCAATCGGCCGAGCCCGAGCCGGCACCGCCTCCGGTGACGACCCGCGCCGCTCCAGTGGTCCAGCCGGTGGCGACGCCTTCCCGCACTCCGATCCCGGCCGAGCCGGTGCGGCGCAATCTCGCCTTCCAGGGCCAGCTCGAACAGGGCGGCTGGATCCGCGGCACGATGCCTTCGAACACCGTCGATGCAGCACTCGGAGATACCGAAATCGCCTTCGACGAGGAGGGGCGATTCTTCGCCGCCTTCGATCGCGACCAGGGACCGTCCATCCGTCTCTCCGCCCGGCTGGAATCCGGCGAGACGACAACCCGCGATCTCGTCATCGCTCCGCGCGAATGGGATATCGAGCGGGTCAATGTCGCGCGACGGCCCGGCGGCGCGAGCGAGGCTTTCATGGCCCGCCGCATGCCCGAGCTCGAGGCGATCTATCTCGCACGGCAGAAGGAAACCGGGGCGCAGGGCTGGCGGCAGGATTTCATATGGCCCGCGACAGGGCGCATTTCGGGCCGCTTCGGCTCGCAGCGCATCTATCGCGGCAGCGAGGCGGGCAGCTATCATTCCGGGATCGATATCGCCACCGGTGGCAGCGGCTCGCCCTTCGTCGCGCCCGCGGACGGGGTCGTGGTGCTCGCCGTCACCGATTTCAGCCTCGAGGGGCAGTTGTTGATCGTGGACCACGGCCAGGGCCTGAACAGCGCCTTCCTCCACGCCTCGCGCCTGCTGGTGAGCGAGGGGGAGCAGGTGCGCCAGGGTCAGCACATCGGCGATATCGGTTCGTCCGGACGCGCCACCGGGCCGCATCTCCACTGGAGCCTGATGTGGCGCGATTCGCGTCTCGATCCGCTGCTCTTCACCGGACCGATGCGCTGAGTCGCGAGCAGCGGATCGGCATTTCGACCGCGCGACCGGCAGGGGCGAGAGCATGACCGCAAGGCGGTTGATAGCCCTCGGAATTGCCCTGGTGCTGGCTCCGGGCCTGTGGTGGCGCACGCCCGTGCCGCCACCCGACCACATGCCACCGGTCGATATCCGTCCGATCGCTATCGAGAGGCAGGCCTTCGGCCCTTTCGGACTGCAGAGGGGTTGGGAGCTTACTCCCCGCGATCCCTATGCCGGGGGCTATTCCGCACTGCTGTGGCGGGGGGGAGACACGCTGCTCGCAGCGAGCGACAACGGCAGGCTCGCGGAACTCGTAGGGCCGGATTTCGATGAAGCCGAGCAGCATGCCATCTTCGGCACCGATTCCTACGACAAGATCGGACGGGATATCGAAGCGCTGGCGGGTACTCCGCAAGGCAAGGTGTGGGCGGGCGTCGAGGCTCGCAACGCGATCCTCCGCATCTCTCCGGCGCTCGCGATCGAGGATCGGGTCCGGCCTCCCGCCATGGCGCGATGGAGAAGCAATTCCGGCCCCGAAACGCTCGCGCGCTTGCCCGATGACCGCTTTGTCGTGATCGCGGAGCGTGGGCGTGAAGGCGAGCACGAAGGGATCGTTTTCGCGGGCGACCCAATCTCAAACGATACGGGTGAGCAGTTCCGATTGGAGGTGCCAGCCGGATTCCGACCGGTCGATGGCGTCGCGAGCACCGATGGAACGCTGCTGGTCCTGCTGAGGCGACTGATCTGGAACGTCCCGGCGGACTTTCGGACCGCGATAGCGCTCTATCGAATTGCCGACCTCGAGCCTCGGGCCGTTTGGCGTCCGACGGCGCATTACGCGTTGCCGGAGGGTGCGCCCTTCGAGAATTACGAAGGGATCGCCCTGCGACCGGAGGCGAACGGAGGGGCGACGGTGTGGCTGATCTCGGACGACAATCTCAGCGGGTTCCAGCGCAGCTTGCTGCTCGAACTCACCTACCGGCCCTCATAGCAAAAAGGCGCGCGGCACCTGGCCGCACGCCCTTCGCGTGGTCCGTTAGGTACGGCGGCGTTTACGCGGCCGCCGCTTCCTTGCCGACCTTCTTCAACTCGCGCTTCACCTTGAGGGCGCGGTCGGAAAGCTTCTCGTCCTTGGTCTTGAGCAGCCAGTTGTCGAGGCCGCCATTGTGCTCGACCGAGCGCAGCCCGTGGGTCGACACGCGGAATTTGAAGCTGCGGTCGAGCTTCTCGCTCAGCAGCGTCACGTGCTGGAGATTGGGCAGGAAGACCTTCTTGGTCTTGTTGTTGGCGTGGCTCACATTGTGGCCGACCTGGCGGCCCTTGCCCGTCAGTTCGCAGATGCGCGACATGATGTTTCTCTCGTTCGGTCTGGAGCCGCGAGCGCTGGGCTGCGGCGGAATCATTGGCCGGGGGGTGTCCCGGAAAGCGGCGCGCATAGCCGTGGCGAACTGGAACGTCAAGCAAGGCTTTGGCATTGCTATCGTGGCGACAACCGGTCTAGCCGTTCCCTGTTCATAGGAGGACATCATGAAAAAGCTCGTATCCATCGCCCTGGTATCGGCGGCCGCCCTCGGCCTCGCGGCCTGCGACGTCGACCAGACGGAAGAGGGCGAGATGCCCGAAGTGACGGTCGAGGAAGGCAATATGCCCGAATACGACGTCAGCGCTCCCGAGGTCGAAGTCGGCACCGAGGAAACGACCGTCGAAGTCCCGACCGTCGACATCGAACCGGCGGACGACGCGGCTGGCGAGCCAGCCACCGACGACACCGAATAAGCGTATCGGGGCGGCGGCGACCGGCAACCTCGTGTTCGACCGCCGCCCGATGGACGAGGCTCTGCGGCTGGCGCGCGAAGCCGCCGCCGCCGATGAGGTGCCGGTCGGCGCGGTCGTGTTGCGCCAAGGCGAGATCGTCGGGCGGGGCAGTAACCGGCCGCGCGCCGCGCACGATCCCACCGCGCACGCCGAAGTGGAGGCGATTCGCCAGGCGGCCGCGGCACTCGGGTCCGAGCGGCTGGGCGATTGCGAATTGTGGGTCACGCTGGAGCCATGCGCCATGTGCGCCGGAGCCATCGTCCACGCCCGAATCGCACGGCTTTATTACGGCGCCGGCGATCCCAAGGGGGGTGCAGTCGAGCACGGCCCGCGCATCTTCGACCATTCCCAGTGCCTGCACCGGCCCGAAGTCTATTCCGGGATCGGCGAAGGCGAGGCGGCAGAGATGCTCCGCAGATTCTTCCGCGAGCGCAGATAGGCGCGACTACAGCCCCCGCCAGATTTTCAACGCGGCATCGTCCGGCACCCCGAAGCGCCTCCGGTCGCAGGGTTCGGGCCGGAAGCGCTTGCCGTAGCAGAGCCGCAATTCCTCCAGCCAGCCGCGCGCGTTCGTCTTGACGCCGATGGCGTCGCGCCGCCAGCCGCGATTGGCGGCGAGGAACCATTCGCGGATGTCTCCAGCGGTCAGCTCCGGCTTGCGGCTCAGGCGGTCGAAATCGGGAAAGCGCAGCGAGCGGTAGAGGATGTTGCTGACCCTGAAATAGGTCGCCGGGTTCCACCCGGAACAGCTGCCGTGCTTGGCCCATTGCCGCGCGACCAGGCGGACCGAGGGGCTGGCGCAGAGCTGCTGCGCGATCTGCTCGCCCATGGGACGACGGCGGGTCGGGCACCATTGCGGCCAGCCCGCATCGCCTTCCGGCCAGAAGCCGTGCAGCACGAAGCCGAACCGGCCATTGTCGCCCGAACATTGCAGGGCATGGCTACGCTCGCCCTCGCGCGGCTTGCAGAATTCCGGGCTCCAGCTCAGCGCCATCGTATAGCCGGTAACCGGCATCTGCCGCACCGGCCCGTCGCGCTCGATCGCGGGAGCGCTCACGGCTTGGGGCATGCGGCACTGGTAGGATTGCGCGGCGAGCGGCGTCGCCAGCCCGGCAGAGGCCGCGATGGCGGCGAACCACTTCACAGCGGCGTGAAATCTAGACCGATGTCGGCAGCAGGCGCGCTCTGGGTCAGCCGCCCGACCGAGACGTAGTCCACCCCGGTCGCCGCCTTGGCGCGGATCGTCGTCAGGTCGATCCCGCCGCTCGCTTCGGTTGGGACCCGGCCCGCCACCAGGGCAACCGCGTCGCGCAAGGTCGCCGGGGCCATGTTGTCGAGCAGGAGCCTCGTGGCTCCCGCCGCCAGCGCAGGTTCGATCTGGTCGATCCGATCGACCTCGCAGATGATGTCAGTCACCCCCGCCTCGACCGCGCGGCGCACCGCCTCGCCCACCGAACCGGCGACGAGGACGTGATTGTCCTTGATCATCGCCGCATCCCACAGACCCATGCGGTGGTTGGACCCTCCGCCCATGCGTACCGCGTATTTCTCGAGGTGGCGCAGGCCGGGAAGGGTCTTGCGCGTATCGAGCAGCGTGCAGTCGGGATTGTCCATCGCCGCGACATATTCGGCGACGAGCGTGGCGATGCCGGAGAGATGCTGGACCGTGTTCAGCGCGCTGCGCTCCGCGGTCAGCATGCCGCGGGCATTGCCGCCGAGGCGCATCAGGTCGGTACCCGCCTCCACCCAGTCGCCATCCTCCACCAGCCGCTCGATCTCCACCTCGGGGTCGAGCGCCCGGAAGAAGGCCTCGGCCACGGGTAGGCCCGCCACCCGGATTGCATCGCGGCTGTCCATCACGCCGGCGAAGCGCGCATCGGCGGGGATCACGCTCTCGCTGGTCACGTCGCGCCCGCCGTCCGGCAGACCGTGGCCGAGATCCTCGGCCAGCGTATCGCGGACGAAGCGATCGAGATCGAAGCCAGGAAGGGCGAATGCCGCGCTCATGGCACGTTCTCCTCGATCGGCGGAGTCGCGGCGGGCCGGACAATCCCGCGTTCCTCGCGCAGCACCGCCCATCCGGTGAGAAACAGGCCTGCCAGCAGCGGCCCGACGACGATGCCGCTCAACCCGATCGTGGCGATGCCGCCCAGCGTCGTGACCAGCACGATCCAGTCGGGAATGCCGGTGTCGCGGCCGACCAGTACCGGACGCAGGAGATTGTCGACCAGCCCGATCAGTCCGATGCCCGAGCCGGTCACGACCGCCGCCTGCCACCAGTCGCCGATCGCCGCGAGGTAGATCGCCACGGGAAGCCATACGATCGCCGGGCCGAGCGCGGGCAGGAGCGAGAAGATCGCCATCAGCACGCCGAACAGGACCGCGGCCGGCATTCCGACGATCCAGAAGGTGATCGCGCCGAGCGCACCCTGCGCCAGGCCCACGACCACCGACCCTTTGATCGTCGCGCGCACGACGACGGCGAAGCGGTCGGCTAGCCGATCCGCCACCGCGGGATCGAGCGGCAGCGCCTCCCGTATGGCCGGCGCGATCCGCTTCCCGTCGCGAAGCAGGAAATAGAGCACGTAAAGACCGACGCCGAGCGACAGCACGAAGGCGAAGGCGCTGCCGCCGATCGCCAGGGCCTGCCGGCCGACGACCATCACCGCCTGTTCCGCGAATTGCGAGATGCGCTGCTGCAGCACGCCGAAATCGCCGTATCCCGCATTGTCGATCATCCTCTGCCAGGCGAGCGGCAGCGCATCGTGAACCTGATCGAAGGCGGCGGCGGGGTCGATCTGTTGGGTTTGCAAGGCGAGATAGAGCCGGGTCGCCTGCTCTATCACGATGTTGCCGATCCAGATCGCCGGCACAACCACGACCACCGTGATGACGAGCAGGGTCGCGATCGCAGCGCGGTTCGCGCCCCCGAGATGCCGCTCGAAGCGCACGAACAGCGGCTGGAAGATCAAGGCGGCGAGCGCCGCCCACAAGATGGCAGTGGCGAAGGGCCAGGCGATCCAGATCAGCCCCGCCGTGACTAGCGCCAGGAACAGAATGAAACCGCCGCGCTCCACGCGCCGGCCGGCCGTCGGGCGGTCCGACGATGGCATCGTCATACCCCGTACCCCCTCGTCACGCGGTCGCTCAGTGAACGAAACGCGCGACGACGTCGCGGTAGCTGCGGCTCACCTTCACCTCGGCCCCGCTGTCGAGCACCAGGAAGCATTCGCCGTTGGTATGCGGCCTTACCTGACGGACCTGGTCGAGATTGACGATGGTCGAGCGGTGAACGCGCTGGAACTTGCGCGGATCAAGACGGCGTTCGAGATCCTTCATCGTTTCGCGCAGGATCAGCGAATTGTCGCCGGTGTAGATGCACATGTAATCGCCGGCGGCCTCGATATGCTCGATCGTGCCGACCTCGACGCGGAAGATCTGCCCACGATCCTTGACGTTGATGAGCTTCTCGTAGCGGCCCGCCGCCTCGCCCTCCTCGGCGGACATTTCCTCCGCCGCTTCGGGAGCCACTTCGGCGAGCACGTTGCGCAGCTTGTCGGCCTCGTCGGAGCTTTTCTTCTCGGCAAGGCGCTGGCGCACCCGCTCGATCGTGTCGGCGAGCTTGTCCTCGTCGACCGGCTTCATCAGGTAATTCACCGCATTGGCCTCGAAGGCACGGATCGCATGTTCCTGATATGCTGTGACGAAGACGAACAGCGGCGGGTCGATTTCCATCACTCCCTGCACCACCGAGAAGCCGTCGAAGCCGGGCATCTGGATGTCGAGGAAGACGAGGTCGGGCTTCTGTGTCTTGATCGCGCGGATCGCTTCGCGGCCGTTCTGGCAAGTCTCGATGATCTCGACATCTTCATACGGTTCCAGGCGGAGCTGGAGACCCTGGATGGCGAGCTTTTCGTCGTCGACGAGAATGGTACGGATGGTCATGTCTGCGGGGCCCTTTGCGGCACGGATGCATCGCTAACGGACGAGGGGGCCGCCGGTTGCCGCGATGCGGAAATTGAGGGGGTCTGCGGATCGTCTTTTTCCGCAGCTTCGAAGGGAATCTCGATCAGCACGGTGAACCCGCCGCTGTCGGGAGAGCGGATCTCGAACCGATGGTCCTCGCCATAGGCCTGGGCCAGCCGGTCGCGGATGTTGGCGAGGCCGACTCCGGTCGATGTCGTCCGGCGCGACCGGTCGAGCATGGCGGCCGGAATACCTTGCGAGGCTCGTCCCGTGGTGTTTCCGGAGCCGCCATCGCGAATGCCCGGGCCGGTGTCGCTGACCGTCACCCTGAGGCGCGGGCCGACGATCTGCGCGGTCAGCGCGATCTCGGCGCCGTCTTCCTGCGGGCTGACGCCGTATTTGATGGCGTTCTCGACCAGCGGCTGGAGCAGCATCGACGGGATGCAGGCTTCGGCCGCCTGCGGATCGACGCGGAAACTGGTCTGCAGCCGGTCCTCGAAACGCATCCGTTCGATGTCGAGATAGAGCTTCAGTGTCTCGACCTCCTGTTCGACGGTCACCTTGCCGCCGGGCTCGGTGACCAGCGTGTGACGCAGAAAGCTCGAGAGGCGGGTAAGCATGGCGTTGGCCGGCGCGGTCTGCTTCAGCAGCACCAGCGTGCTGATCGAATTGAGCGTATTGAACAGGAAATGCGGATTGAGCTGGTAACGCAGCATGGCGAGCTGCGCGCTGGTCGCCTGCGCCTCCAGCCGCTCGAGACGGTCGGCCTGTTCCTCGACCTGGAGGAAGAAGTTGATGGCGTAATAGAGCGCCGACCATGCGCCCAGCAGCGTCAGATCGATGAAATAGATGCCCACGAAGAGTCGGGCAAACCCGCCATCGGGCGAGGCGCCGGCAAGGTCGAGCACCCAGCTGTCGATGAAGGCGTAGACTCCGGTCGCCACGAACAGCACCGCGCCGGTCGCGCCCCACGTCACCAACGGCCTGCGGGTGATGAGGTGGCGATAGACTACCGACAGGATCAGGCTGAGCGAGAAACCGGTGATCGAGGCGATTAGGATGATGACCAGCCGGTCGGTCGGCTGGTTGTTGGCGACGGCCGAGATCGCGCGGAGCAGGAAGGCGCCGCTCCACCCGGCAAACTGGAGATTCCAGAAAGCGCGGTTCTTGTTCTCGAAGAACGGCGTCGGTTGGATGGGCAGCACGGCCATAGGCGGGCCGCCTTAGCGCAATTGCGAGGCGCTGCGCCAGCCGCTAGGATGCCTGCTTTCGGGCGGGGCGAGGGAGAGATACGATGGATGTCAGCGATCGGGCGGCGGTCGACCCGGATTACGAGAGCGAGCCGCTCCCAATTCTTCAAACCGATGGTCCGCCGGGTCATGGCGAAACCGCGCGCCAGCGCCTACGCCAAGGCGATGGAGGAAGACGTCGCCTAGTCGGCCAGGCTCTCGCGCCGGAAATGGCGCGACCAGTCGGCGGCGGTTCCGCCTTGCGTTAGCACACGCTCGATCTCGCCCAGTTCGGCGGCGATGAACTCGACCCGTTCGTCCCACCCGTCGTGGGTGCGCTTGCGCAGCAGTCCGCCGCCATGCCGCGGGCCCCACCGCTCCATGAAGCGCACCGCGGCCCCGGGATCATAGCCGGCGTTCTGGAGCAGCCAAGGCATCAGCCGATCTGCCTCGCGCTCGGTCAGACGAATAAGCGAGCGCCCCCTTCCGGCAGCATCGAGCGTGGCGCGGTGACCCAGCAGATTGTGCGCCAACTCGTGCGCGATGGCGGCGGCAAATTCATCTTCCGGATAGCCGAAACCGGGAAAGTCGCGACCGAAGATGACACGGGAGCCCTCGGCCAGGGCACGCTGCCCGGAGGTGAGGACCTCGAACCGTGAGCGGCACACTGGGACCGCGGGTATGGCGACGTCTCGCCGGGCGCCGTCGGGGGCGATCCATCCGACCGATGCAGGAGCGCCCGGCATGAGCGCGCTATCGATCGCATCCTGCAACAAGGTCAACCGCTCCCAGCTGGGAGCGCCGCGCGGCCAATCCGCCGTCACCACCCCGTTCACCGAGACGAGCGTCGCATCCAGCGGCAAGCCCGCTCGATCCGCCGGTGAATCGGGGGCGACGGCCTGCACGCCGATATCTCCGGTGAGGCCATGCGCCGCGCGCACCGCCTCCGGATCGTCGTAGGCGGCGGCATCGTGGAGCAGGATCCCGAGCGCCGGAACGGTCTCGCGGCAGAAAGGGGCGTTGGCGCGAGCCAGTCTCCAGCCGATCGCGAAAAGCTGCGCGTCGCGCTGTTGCAGCTCGGCGAGTTCGCTTTCAGGCTCCGCCGCCGCTAGCTTCTCCGGTCCCGCGAAGACCATCGCCAGCGCGGCCGCCATCCACGCGGCCAAGGGCTTCACGCCCCGTCGACCTGCTTCACCGCTTCGGCCAACGCATCGTAGCCCACCGCGCCCTGGAGAATGCGGTCGCCCGCGACCCAGGCTGGCGTGCCGACGAATTCGAGCGAGCGGGCCAGCTGTTCGTTGCGGGCGAGCTCGGCCGCTACCTCTCCCGAGTCGGCGACGCGGCGCGCCCGTTCGAGATCGAGCCCGGCCGCCTCGGCAGCGCGCGCGATGGTGGCAGTGGTCGGCTGTCCGAGCTCGAACAGCGCCTGGTAAAAGGCATCGTATCGTCCCTGTTCGGCCGCCGCGAGCGCCATCCGTGCGGCCGCTTCGGAACCCTCGAAAATCGGCCATTCGCGCACCACCACGCGCAGTTCGGGATCTTCCGCGATCAGGCGGCGCACGTCGGGCTCGCTCTGCCGGCAATAGCCGCAAGCATGGTCGGTGAAGCTCACCAGAGTGCGCGAGCCCTGCGGATTGCCGCGCACCGCGCCGGGGAAGGGATCGTAGAGCTCGTCGCCGACTGCCGCCAGCCGCTCGCCGCTCTGCTCGTCCTTCAGCGCCTCGACCATCTCGTTGAGGATGCCAGGGTTGGCGAGAAGATAGTCGCGGGTGCGGGTCTGCCCCAATCCGCTCAGCGACCACAGGCCCGCGCCGACGAAACCGAACACGAGCGCCAGGATGGCGGTGAAGATGTGCTGTCTCATGTCGGAACCCTGCCAGTCAGCGCCGCGAACCGCCACCGTCTTCGCGGATACGCTCGAGCATGGCGCGCGCCTCTAGCGCGACGTCCTGGGCCCTCAACCAATCGGGCGATCCCTCCGGCAGCCCTGCTTCTGCTTCGCGCGCGCTCCGCAGGGCGAGTTCGTATTCGCGGGTCATCACCTGCTGTTCGGCGCTGGCGAGCCGGGCGCGGGGCAGATCGCCGCGCGCGGCGTATACAGTACCGAGCTGACGCCAGGCGAAGGGGTTGTAGCGATCCTTGGCCACTGCCGCGCGCAACACGCGCTCCGCCTCCGCGTGGTTGGCAGGGTCTTCGGTGGCGATCAGCGCATGGCCGAACAGCGTGGCGATCAGCGGCTGCGCGTTGGTTAGCGCAGTGGCACGGCGGAGTACGCCGAGCGCCTCTCCCGGCCGGCCCGATTCGAGCAGGATCTGCCCCTGGAGTTCGAGGAAATAGGGATCGTCGGGGGCACTCGCGAGCAGCGCCTCGGTCTCCGCCAGCGCCTCGGGCACCTTTGCCTGGCGATGATAGGCATAGGCGCGGGCGTAGCGCGCGCCGACCGACGTGTCGCTCGCGGGGTAGACCCGCATGATCTGCTGGGGGTCCGCGAGGTAACCGGCCAGCTTGGCCTTGATCCGGGCGAAGCGTTGCTGGAAGTCCGGGTCGGGCGCCGCGTTCCATGCCGGGTCTTTCTGATAGACCTCGCGCAACATCGCGATGCGATCGCCCGAAAGGGGGTGGGTACGGGTGAAGGCCGCCTCGTCGTCCTGGCTGTAGCCGTAGCGGAATTCCTGATTCTGTAGCTTGCCGAAGAAATCGAGCGAACCCTTGCCGGAGATGCCCGCGTCGGAGAGGTATTGCGCTCCCGCGAGATCGGCCGAGCTTTCCTCGGTCCTCGTGTAGGCGAGGAATTTGCCGAGTGCGGCGCGCTGGCCGGCCATTACCGCCGCCATCGCCGCATCTCCGGCTCCGGCGAGCGCGGCGCCGATTCCGGCGAGCAGCGAGAGCAGCGAGATGTTGCTCGCCGCCCGCGCACCCTCGCTCTGGCGGATGATGTGCCCGCCGGTGATGTGCCCGAGCTCGTGGGCGATCACGCCCTGGACCTCGTTGGCGGTCTCGGCTTTGTCGATCAGGCCGCTGTGAATGTAGACGGCCTGGCCGCCGGCGACGAAGGCGTTGATCGATGGATCGTTGATAAGCACCAGATCGACGTTGCCGGGGCGCAGGCCGGAGGCTTCGACCAGCGGTTCGGAAATGTCGTCGAGAAAGGCTTCGGTCTCGGCGTCGCGCAGGATCGACTGCGCCGCCGCAGGCTGAGCCATGAGGGCGAGTGCAGCCGCCGCAGCGAGGCAGCGAGCGAGATGGTGGGCAAGGGCGGACATCCGGCGGAAGGCTAGCGGGATTCGCGCTGAACCGGAACTGAAGAGTTGTTGGCGGAGGCTGTGCGTTCGCTCAAGGCTTCGCGGGCGAAGGCAAGGATCGGATCGAGCACGCGGCCGCCCTGCGCGAAGGGTCGCGACAGACCCATCACCAGTCCGGCATGGCTCATACCGTCGTATTCGACGAGTTCAGCCTCTCCGCCCGCCGCTTGCATGGCCTGCGCGAGGTTGCGCGAATTGTAGGGCCGCACCACCGTATCCGCGGTGCCGTGCTGCAGCAGCAGGGGCGGGGCATCGGCGCGCGCGAAGCGGATCGGCTGGGTGATCCGTCCGTCGGCGACATGACCGAAGGCGTTGATCGAGCTTTCCTTGTCGAAGGGAAAGAAATCCGCCGGGCCGGCCATGCTCACCACGCCGGCGATGGTATCCGGGGGGACGCCCGCCGCCTCGAGCCAGCGCGGTTCGAGACCCAGCATCAGCACATTGTAGGCGCCCGCCGAATGACCGACCAGGATCATGGAATCGGCATCGACATTCTCTCGTTCGGCAGCATCGCGAACCCAGCGCAGCGCCGCCGCGCTGTCTTCGAGCATGGCCGGATAGCGGCCTTCGGGCACGAGGCGGTAACCGATGAGGGCGGCGGCATACCCCTTGTCGGCGAAGGTGCGCGCCACGAAGCGATAATCGCTCGGACTTCCCGAATGCCAGCCTCCGCCATGCGAGAAAACGATCAGCGGAAAGCCTCCGGGCGGCGGCTCGCCTTCCGGCACCCAGAGTTCGCTGGCAGGTTCGTCTCCGCTCGTCGCCACCAATTCGGCGGCGCGATCGCGCGCAAAGCGCGCATCGATCCAGTCGAGCGTGCCGGAGGACCCGGCGGCGACGGCCCAGCGCCACAGGGCGAACCCGATCAGTGCGAGGAAGGCGATCGCGATGACGGTCCAGCCCAACTTTCCCGGTCTCCGTCTCGTCATGCCTCGGTGCTCCCCGCCGCATCGTCGCCCGCCGGGGCCGACTTGTCCACCGCCTTGACGATCTCTTCTGCCTCGCCATCGTGTCCGAGCCCGATGGACTGGAGGAAGGCCCGGCCGCTGTCGTAGCTCTCGCCCAGCCACAGCGGGACTCCTGCCCCCTCGATCGTGGCCTTGGCGGCAAGCTCTTCGGCGGTGAAGGGTTCGCCCGCCCGGCGGATGAACACGGCACGGATCTGCCTCGCCCGTTCGGCGACGATCTGTCCGAATGCGGCAAGATCGCCCTGCGTGTCGTCACCGATCAGGGCGAAGCGCAGTTCGGGATAGGTCTCCAGAATGCCTCGTATCGCCGCCAGCTTGTGCGCGCCGTGGCTGGAGGAGCCGAAGGTGGCCCGGTCCAGCCCCCAGTCGCGCAGCATCAGCGGCCCGAGCGGCAGGTTACGGCTCCGCTGGAAGGCCACGAGATAGGAAAAGAGGTTCCAAGGGCTCGAGGAGACGTAGAAGAAGGGATGCCGGGTCGCGCTCAGCCGCTCGCCGGTGTGGGGCCGGTCGGACCGGGGCACCGCGCCGCCACCGAGGGCGCCGTAGAACACGTCCGCTCCCGGAACCAGGAGGCGCTCGTCCGGAAGCTGTGCGACCACCCTTCGCCAATTGCGCAGGATCTGGCGAAAACCCCCGGTGATGCCGGTCTCGATGATGGTATCGTCGATATCGGAGATCACCGCCAGCCCTGCGTCGCTCCCCGGCGCAAGGACATGTGCATCGACGCATCGTGCGCCGCTGCCGTCGTTCCAGTGCAGCGTGACCACTTCCCAGCCCGTGTGGTCGGTCGCTTGCCATTCGGGTTCGAGACGGAGATCGAAACGAACGAAACCCTCATTGTCGGTGAGACCCTGATGCCGCGCCGCGACGCCTTCGGGGGTCTTGAGCTCGAGTTCGACCGGAAGTTCGGCGATCTCGTGCGAGGCGAATTGGGCGATCATCGTGCGCATCGCGCGCAGGCGACCGCCCGGCTCGAAACCCGGCTTTTTCGAGCGCAGCGCCCGCGCAGTGAGGAACAGCCGCTCGCGGTTGCGATAGCCGAAGTAGGGCTGGATACGGACAGGCGCGGTGGGAAAGAGCGGCATCGCCCCGGCTGCTAGCCGGGCATTCCTGTGCTGCCTACCCTGTGCGACCGGCCTGCCGGCGCCTGACTACGCGACCAACCGGCGGGCGGCCCGTTCGACCAGGCGGACCTCTTCGGGGACCTCGCCCAGAACCGTTACGCCCCCATCGGATTCGCGGCGGACAACAACCAGCGCGAATTCGGGTCCGTCCTCGACGAGATCGGCGATGGCGACCGGAGCGAGTTTTCGCAGTTTTCTGGCGAGGGTCGGGCGGATGGTCTTGCGGGTCCGGGCCGGTGTGCCGGCGTCTTCGCGACGCGCCTGCCGTTCGGCCTCGACCACGCCCTTGAGGCCGCCCGCGGCATTTCGGAGGAAATCGGCGAGCGATCCCGCGGCGAGGCCCAGGCGGTGGGCGTGCGAGAGGACCGCGGCGTATTCGGTGACGCGGGTCTTGTCGTAATCACTGCCGAAGACGAGCTTGATAACCGGAGTCATGGGCGCGCGTGCCTGAACGGTGAGGCCGCTGTCGGCGAGCAGCTCGGAAAAACCGTCCTTGTCCTTCTCGGCTTCGAGACTGACGTCGTAAGCCCGCCCAACAGCCTGGTAGAGCGCCGCGCGAGTCCGGTCCTCGCTTGTCCGGGCAGCCTGCGCCAGTTCGCGCGCATCGGCCAGCGTGTCGTAGAGCCCCTCGGCAAGGTCGAGCGCTTCGACGTCTTCGATGGCCTCGGCCTCGTCGAACCGGGCATCTGGACCCGGATCGATCTCGGGCGCCGCGTCTTCGTCTTTATCGTCAACCTGGAAGGTTATCGGCGTACGGACGAATTCCGGCTCTGGTGCGTCGCTCTCATATTCCTCGGGGACGGCGGGCGTGGAGTCCCTGTCTGGCTCCTGCTGCGAATCGTGCAACGAGAGGTCCAGCAACGGCCTGCGTCGCTGTCCACGCGAGACCAGAGCTGAGAGACCCGCTCCGATGTTTTCGTCGGCGAGCGGATCGACGACCTCGTCGACGTCCTCGTCGTCCGTTTCGTCCTCGAGACCCTGCTCGCCATAGTCCACTGCGTAATCGGGCTGGATCTCGTCCTCGTCGTCGAAATCGTGATATTTGCGGACCTGCCCTTCGCCCCGGCGTCGCAGCGGCGAATCGGCCGCGTCCCAGTCGATCCCGACGGAGGATGTATCGATTTCATCGCCCGTCCGGTCGTCCGCATCGTCTTGTTCGTCGACCCATTCGCCCGCGAGGTCGAGGACGGCATCGTCAGCGGGCGCGGCACCGTCGTTTTGCCCGAGCGCCTGGTCGATCTCCAGCAGCAGCTCGTCCGCGGTTTCTTGGTCGGCCAGCTCCTTCCAGTTGATCACCCCGAAGATGAAGTCGATCGTGACGTCGTCGCTCGAATAGGGCAGCAGGATTCCGCGATAGAGCACTGTCTGGTCGCGCTGATTGACGAACTCGGCTTCGAAGCCGATCGGTGCCTGGTTGGCGAGTATCTGCAAATAATGGTCGGTGATCCGGCTCAGCAGGGAGCGGCTGGGAACATCGGACAGCCGCGCCACCGGGCCCACCGCGTCGCACTCGGAGGCAAGCTCTTCGCCCAGGAAGCGAACCCGCGGGTTTTCGATACCGTTGCGGAAGTCGAGGAGGACCGAGTAGGCGCCGAAATCCCCGAGATTTTCGGGATCGAGATCGTCGATGGCGGGAAAATTGCGGTCGTCGAGCAGGCTGGCCCAGTGGTTGTAGGCGCGCACCTGCATGCGGCGCTCGTCCTGGCCGACCGGAGATTGCGGCGCGCCGAGATCGTCTCCGTGATCGGAGTCGTCGTAGTCTTCGTGATCGTCGGCGTGATCATACGAGCCGAAAGTGCCGCCAAGCCGGTCCATGGCCTGCCCCCGATAATTCTTAGGTTCGGCAGGATTTATGGGCGCTCCTTGGTAAAATTACCGTAAATGCGCGTTTACGATGATCGATGGTGCCTTGACCCACAACGCGACGAGGCGGCCATCAGAGCAGGTATCGCATCCGTATCGAAAGGTTCTCGGGCTTGTCGGCGACCTGGAATGCGGCGTCCTGGAACTTGGGCGGCCCCATCCGGACCTTGGCGTCGCGCGAAAAGCCAAATCCTTCGGTGGGAATCATCATCGCCGCGCGGTCGGCCTTGCCGTTGGAATTTTCGTCGTGGAGCAATGCTATGGCATAGCGCCCGGGCTTTACGTCCCGAAAGACGAAGGTCACACCCTTGCCCGCCGCGACCACCGTGCCGTGCGCGCCATCCACCCCGCGGCATTTCGGGAAACTCGACGGATCGCGGGTCATGCAGGCGCGCACCACGCCTTCGGCCGAACGAACGTCGGTCACGGTCACGGTGATGTCGACGCCGCCCGGAACCGCACCGGCGCTCAGGCCCAGCGCCAGCGCCGGAGCCGCGATCAGGCGTGCGGGGAAAGCCCGCGGTCGGTGCCGCACAGCCGATCCCAGAAGCGGAAATAGAGTCCGTAATTGCATCGGTACTTTTCGTGGTGAAGCTGGTGGTGGCTGGCGGTTATCAGCCAGCCTCCTAACCGCGAGTGAACCAGGGCGCGAGGAAACATTTCCCAGCCCATGTGATTGGTGACCCCCATTACGGTCATGACCGTCAGGACGAGCCCGAGAACGGCGACATGGACGGGGACGAAGAAGACCAGCAGCGGAATCACGACCGCTCCGGTCAGCGCCTCGATCGGGTGGAAGCTCATCGCCGCCCAGGCGGTCGGCGGGCGGCTGGCGTGGTGGACGCCGTGCGCCAGGCCGAACCAGCGCGGACGGTGCATCAGGCGGTGGGTCCAGTAGAACCAGGTGTCGTGAAGGAACAGATAGACGAACAAGGAGACCGGCAGGTACCACAGCGGAAATTCGTCCCACTCGGAGTAGATGCGAGTCCAGCCGCGCTCCTGCCACCCCCAGGCGACCACCCCTGCAGGAATGCCGTAGATCGCGGCGGAGGCGAGCGACCAGCCGATCTCGCGCCTGATCTGCGGACCGAGCCGGGCGTGATACCCCGGCCGCACTCGCCCGGTCACCCAAGCGAAGGCCCCGCTCGCAGCGATATATCGCAGCGCGACGATTGCCGTCATGGCGGCGGCGGAGATCAGGATCGCGGCCAGCATCGGTAGCTTATGCACCAATGCGGTCCCGGATGGCTAGGCTTCGGTGCCCCAGGGCGCACATTCCGGATCCCCGCCCACGGTCAACCGGCGCAAGGCGGTGCGGGCCAGCCGTTCGACCTCGACCTTGCGGCGTGCCGCGGCGAGCGCATGCAGGGGAGCGGGACGTAGGATTTCCGCGTCGTAACCGTCGGCAACGATCACGCCGCAGCAATCCGGCCGGTAGCCGTCGCCCTCGAGCGGGCTGCGGTCGAGCCCCGGGGGCACGCCCCAATAGAACCTGTCGCAATGGTCGAGATAGTCGGGCCACTTTCCGTCGCCGAGCATGTCACCGCGCTGGACCTTGATCTCGACGATGATGACGCGGCCCTTGTCGTCGATACCCATCAGGTCGGCGCGGCGGCCGTTTCTCAGCGGCATCTCGGCCAGACACCAGATGCCGTTGCGGGCGAACAGACGCTGGATCCCGCGCGACACGTCGCGCGCCGTGCGGGTCTCGTCGATGGGGAGGGGAATCGCAGCGTGGCCGGTCATGGGACATTGCTGGAACAAAAAGCGAACCGGGTCAAGCGCCCGATCGCGTTCGGCGATCAGCCGATCGCTTCGGGGGCATCCACCAGAGCCTGGATCGCCCGGCGTCCGGCGTGGAACTCGCGCCACAGGGTCAAGGCCGCCGCGGTCGCGTCGCCACCCCTCTCGACCACTCCGAGCAAGGCGGTGAGACCGGTCTGCATCACTGCCGACAGATCTTCCACGCCGCGGATGGCGAGGGCCCGGCGCGTCGACTCGGCCGCAATGGCGCGGCGAGGCAGGGCCGCAATACCGTGCGAGCGTTCCTCGTGGGCGAGCTGGGCCAACGACGCCACGGCGTCGGCGGCATCGTGCAGCGCATCCCAGCGTGCCGAAAGCGAGCCGCCGGTCCGATCCCCTGTGGGATCGGCCGCGAGCGGCGGCAGTTCCGTCGCCTGCGAAAGATCGAATTCGTGGGACAGCGCGTTCATGCGCCTCGTCCTAACCGCCTTTGCTTTCCAAACGGCTAACGATACCGACCAGCGCGAAAGGCGGCGCTCTTCGCGAATGTGCTTGGCTTGGGAGGTCACCCTTTGCTAAGCGCGCCGTCCATCGCGACAGATGGCGAGGATGCACCCGTAGCTCAGCTGGATAGAGCGCTGCCCTCCGAAGGCAGAGGTCACAGGTTCGAATCCTGTCGGGTGCGCCAATGTCGAGATGCTGCGATTGCCGGGCACGGCGAGGCGGCGCTTTCTCGCGGCATTACGGTTCGTTTATGATGAACGCTTCGATCCATCATCTCCCCGCCGGCCAGGTCCGGGACGCTGCCGTACCGGCGCGAGCCCGCATAGGCGTGGTCTACAACCCCCGCAGCCACCGGAACCGTGGACAGGATCTCTACTTCGGCGGGCGGGAGGACGTGGTCGTCGCCACTCCGCAGACCCGCGCGCAGATCGTCGAGGTGTTGACCGATTTCGCGCGGCGCGGGATCGAATATATTGTCATCAACGGCGGCGACGGGACGGTACGCGACGTGCTTACCTGCGGCCACTCGGTCTTCGGCGACGACTGGCCCGTGCTAGCGATCCTGCCCAAGGGCAAGACCAACGCGCTCAACGTCGATCTTGGAGCACCGGCGGATACCACTCTGATCGAGGCGATCGACGCCTTCGAAACGGGGCGCAGGATCGTGCGCCGGCCCTTGCAGATCACGCGGCTCGATGGCGAAGGCGATCCCCTGCTTGGCTTCATCTTCGGCGCCGGCGCGTTCACGCATGCGATCGGCGCCGGGCAGGGTGTCCATCGGCTCGGCTTTTTCGACAGCCTCGGCGTGGTGGTAACGACCGCCTGGGGCGTTCTGCAAACAGTGATCGGGCGGGACAGCAACCCCTGGCGGCGCGGCATGCGGATGGTCATCCGACTACTGCCCGAAGGTGTTCCGGCGCCGCATTCCGGCCATGGCGAAGCCGGCCGCCGCGAGATCCTTCTCGCCTCTACGCTTCATCGCATGCCGATGGGCCTCAAGCCCTTCGGCATGGAACGGGGCGGGCTGAAGCTGGCCCTGATGGATCGTCCGCGCCGGCGGCTCATGGCCATGTTGCCGCTCGTCGTGGCGGGCTGGCAGCCGAAATGGTTGGCGAAGGCCGGCCTGCACCAACTCGATGCCGAGGCGTTCGAACTCACGGTCGAGGGCAAGTTCATCCTCGACGGAGAAGCCTTCGACGCGGGAGCCTATCTGGTCGCGCAAGGTCCCGAAATCACCTTCGTCGCCGCGTGAACGCGGTTCTGGAGGATCGGATCGCCACGGCACTGGCGCGAGAGGTCCGGCCCGAAGTCGCCGCCTATGCGAGGATGCTCGGGGAAGAGGCGGGCGCGCTCGCCGTGCTGTTCTACGGGTCGAACCTGCGCAGCGGATCGCTCGAGGGCGTGCTCGACTTTTACGTCCTGCTAGCCGGCCCGCAGCGAGAGCGGATCTGGCCGCGCGTGAGCTATCGCGAATGGGCCGTGGGTGGAGAGGTGCTGCGGGCCAAGATCGCCACCCTGTCGCTGGCGAAATTTCGTGCCGCGGCGAGCGGTGCAACGCGGGACACGACGATCTGGGCGCGTTTCGTCCAGCCGAGCGCCCTGATCTGGGCACGCGACGAAGCGGCACGCCGCGCGGTCGAGGAGGCGGTGATGCAGGCGGCGCTCACCGCGAGCCGGCTGGCGGCGGCGCTGGGGCCGAAACGCGGCAGGGCGGACGCATTCTGGCGGGCCCTGTTCCGCGCCACCTACCGCGCCGAATTCCGGATCGAGAAACCGGGTCGCGAAAACGACATCCTGGCGGTGAACGCTGCACATTTCGAGGGGCTGCTCCCGCTCGCCTGGGAGGCGCAGGGCATCGGCTTTGCGTGCGAAAAGGATATTTTCGTAACAGACATGAATCAGCGACGCCGCGCGGGGGTCCTGGCCTGGTGGCGGAGCCGACGGCGAATGGGCAAGCCGCTCAACCTGCTCCGGTTGGCAAAGGCTACGGCGACCTTCGAAGGTGCCGCCGATTATGCTGCCTGGAAGATCGAGCGCCACACCGGCGTCGCGCTGGAGGTCACGCCGTTCCGCCAAAGGCATCCCCTGCTCGCGGCGCCGGGCGCGCTGTGGTCGCTGTGGCGCGCCCGCCGTCGTAGCGGGTAAGTGCCGGCTACATGTAGCGCATGGTGACGGTGATCGACTTCACGCCACTGCCGACATCGACGCCGACCTTGCGATAGCTCGGCTTGCCGAGGTTGAATATGTTGATTGAAGGGTTGTTCGACATCGCCCCGCCATCGGCGGAGAGATCGGTCTTGCCGTTGCCGTTCACATCGTGGCGCACGGCGATGCCGTATCGTCCCGGGCCAGGTACCGGCATGCAGACGGTCATCTGCCCGGCCTTCGCCGGGATTTCGATGCGGTTGATCCAGCGCCCGCTTTCGAGCCAGTCCTGCGCGGTGGCGCGATAGCTCTGCACGCGGATCGTGCCGCGGCTGGCGCTGACGCCGTTGATTGTGACCCAGACGGCGGGGTCGCCGCCGGCGCACTTGGCGGGGCTGTGGCCGATCTTCTGGCGGTATTGCGCGTGGAGCGGCGGTGCCGCGAGCATGGCAAGCCCAGCTGCCGCGGTTCCGGCGAGCGCCGTGATGGTACGTTTCATCCTGTATCTCTTCGTAGCGGTTGGGAATCGGCCATCCCGCAGCGATCGCGCGCAGACCCTTCCCTGTTGACGGCATTTCTTGCCCGCAAAGGGCTGAATTGCCGCTTAATGGTCGGTTGCCGGAGATATCGCCGGCCCCCTCGCGCCCTTTGTCCCACCACCGGGGAAAACTTGCGCAAACCCCCTACCCATCGTCCGCCCCGCCCCCTACCGGTGCCCCCTATCGCTCGCGACAGGTACCCCGGATGGCCCCGCCGCTGATTTCGCCCTCGATCCTCTCCGCCGACTTCGCGCGTCTGGGTGAGGAAGTGCGCGCGGTCGACGCGGCCGGAGCGGACTGGATCCATATCGACGTGATGGACGGGCATTACGTGCCGAATATCACCATCGGTCCGGCGGTGATCAAGGCATTGCGTCCGCACACGCAAAAACCCTTCGACGTGCATCTGATGATCGCGCCGGTCGATCCCTTCCTCGAAGCCTTCGCCGATGCCGGCGCCGATATCATCACCGTGCATCCGGAAGCGGGACCGCATATCCACCGCACCCTGCAGGCGATCAAGAGCCTGGGAAAGAAGGCCGGGGTGGTGCTCAACCCCGGGACTCCGGTGGAAGCGCTCGACAATGTCATGGATCTCGTCGACCTGATCCTGGTGATGAGCGTCAACCCGGGTTTCGGTGGGCAAAGCTTTATCCCCACCCAGCTCGCCAAGATCGCGGCGATCCGCAGCCGGATAGAAGGCACGGGCCGCGCCATTCACCTTCAGGTCGATGGCGGCGTCGACCCCGATACCGCGCGCGATTGCGTCTCCGCCGGGGCCGACGTGCTGGTGGCGGGATCGGCGACCTTCAGGGGCGGCCCCGAGCGTTACGCGGCGAACATCGCGGCCCTGAGGGGCGAACAATGAGCGAGGGCGCGCTGACGCTTCACCGGGGCGACGATGCGGCCATGGCCGAGGACAGCCCGGCGCCCTTCATGCTCGGCGAGGACGGCGACGAGATATTGGTCGGCGCGGAATCTCCCTCCGGGATCGAGCCCGCCCGAGCGCTTGTGCCCGCCGATTTCGCGCCGCCGCGCGAAGGACTGATCGATGCCGGCGTGCGCTGGGCCTATCGCATCGGGGTGCCCGGCGCGTTCCTGGCCGCGCCGCTGCGCAAGCCCGCGCGGCCCCGGTTGCTGGCGACGGTCGAGAGCCCCCTTGCAGGCGATGCAGCGCGCGGAACGGCGCTGAGGGCGGGCCATTTCCTGATCCACGGGCTGAAAATCCCTGCCGGCAAATGCGATTTTTCCGCCAGCGCCAACCATGCTCCCCCGATCGCCCGGGCGCTGCACGGCTTCTCCTGGCTTCGCGACCTCGGCACAGCCGCCACGCGAGAGCAGTGCAGCGATCAGGCCGAGGCCATCTTCTTCGCCTGGCTCGGTTCGAACCGCGAGCCCGGCAAGGGTCCGGCCTGGACGGTCGAGCGAGCCGGACAGCGCCTTCTCGCCTGGCTGGTCAACGCGCCGCTGCTGCTTTCGAGCGAGAATGCCGGCAGGCGGGGCCGGGTCTTCGAGGCTATCGAGGAAACCGCGCGCTGGCTCGATCGCCGGGTCGATTCCTCGCCCGACCGCCTTGGCGCTTTGGCCGGATGGTGTGCGATCGTGGCTGCAGGACTGCTGCTTCCCGACGGTCGGCCGCGGCGCCTGTTCGGCGAGGCCGGCTTTCTGCGTGCCCTCGGCGAGGTCGCGAGCGAGGACGGCGGCGTGCTGTCGCGTAGTCCGCTGGCGCAGATGGATGCGACCGCGCTGCTGATCGACCTGCGGGCCTGCTATGCCGCCGTAAAGCGCGAACCGCCCGCCGCGCTGGGTGCGATGCTCGACCTGCTCGTGCCGCCGCTTCTGACATTGCGCCACGGCGACGGCGGACTCGGCAGCTGGCAGGGCGGGGGCGCGGTCTCGGCAGGCGACCTGGCGGCATTGGTGGAGGCGAGCGCGGTCCGCGCCCGGCCCCCGCGCGAACTGCGCCACTGGGGGTATCAGCGGGCGACTGCGGGCAAGGCGGTGCTTCAGTTCGATGCCGCACCGCCGCCGCGTCCGCGCCATGCCCGTTTCGGCTGCGCCTCGACGCTGGCCTTCGAACTGAGCCACGGCGAACAGCGCATCGTGGTCAATTGCGGCGGGGCCGAGATTGCCGGCGGCGCGACCCCGGCGCGGATCGAGCAGGGTCTGCGCGCCAGCGCCGCCCATTCCACCCTGGTGCTCGACGATGCCAATTCGACCGCGGTCCTGATCAAGGGCCAGATCGGCAAGGGTGTCGAGGAAGTGGACGTTCAGCGCGGCGAGATCAAGGTGCGCGGCCGCCCCGCGACCCGGATCGAGGCGGCGCACGATGGCTACGCCTCGCGTTTCGGCCTGACCCACCGGCGCATCCTCGTGCTCTCGCCCGAAGGCGAGGAATTGCGCGGCGAGGATGTGCTCGAGCCCGCCGGACGACGCGGCAAGCGCGGCAAGATCGATTTTGCCATCCGCTTCCACCTCGCCCCGCGAATCGAGGTCGGGCTGTCGGAAGACGGGCGCGGCGCGGGGCTCGCCCTGCCGGACGGCAGCTATTGGCAGCTCCGGCTCGGTGGCGACCGTGCGGGCCAGGAACTCGCGGTCGAGGACAGTCTGTGGGTCGATGGCCAGGGGCGTCCGCGGGCGACTCAGCAGCTCGTCATCCGCGGGCTGACATCGCGCAGCGGGGAACGGTTTCCCTGGCTGCTCAAACGTATGGGGTGATTCACGTGGCGCAGGTCGAGATCAAGCGGGCACTGCTTTCGGTGTCCGACAAGAGCGGATTGGTGGAACTCGGACGCGCGCTTGCAGGGCGCGGGGTCGAGCTCGTGTCGACCGGCGGTACCGCGAAGGCGCTGCGCGATGTGGGCTTGGACGTCCGCGACGTGTCCGACCTCACCGGCTTTCCCGAGATGATGGACGGGCGGGTCAAGACCCTGCACCCCAAGGTTCACGGCGGGCTGCTGGCAGTGCGCGACGATGCCCGGCACGCGGAGGCGATGGCGGCACACGGGATCGGCGCGATCGACCTCGTCGTGGTCAATCTCTATCCCTTTGCGCAGACCGTGACGCGCGGGGCGGACCGCGACGAGGTGATCGAGAACATCGATATCGGCGGGCCGAGCATGGTGCGCTCCGCCGCGAAGAACCATCGCTACGTCACGATCCTGACCGATCCCGCCGATTACGACGCCTTCCTCAAGGAGCTCGAAGCGGGGAACGGAGCGACCGGGGAGGAATTCCGGCGCAAAATGGCGGCGAGCGCCTTCGCGCTGACGGCGCAATACGATGCCACGATCGCTTCCTGGTTCGCCTTTGCCGACCAGAAGGAAATCTTTCCCGCTTCGGTCGCGATTCCCGTGCGCCACGCGCAAACGCTGCGGTACGGGGAGAACCCGCATCAGCAGGCGGCGCTCTATCTTCCCGCCGGCCCCGCCGCGGCCGGTATCGCGCAGGCCGAGCAAGTGCAGGGCAAGGCGCTGTCCTACAACAATTACAACGATGCCGATGCCGCGCTCGAACTGATCGCGGAGTTTGCCGATGGCCCGCCCACCGTGGTGATCGTCAAGCACGCCAACCCCTGCGGTGTGGCCACGGGCGAAACGCTGGTCGATGCCTATCGCGCCGCCCTCGCTTGCGATTCGGTGTCCGCGTTCGGCGGCATCGTCGCGGTCAACCGGCCCCTCGACGGCGTGACTGCCGCCGCCGTCACCGAGATCTTCACCGAAGTGGTGGTCGCTCCGGATGCCGACGAAGCGGCCCGGGCCGCCTTCGCCGCGAAGAAGAACCTTCGCCTGCTGCTCACCGGCGATCTGCCCGACCCGGCCCGCATGGCGCTGACCATGAAATCGATCGCCGGCGGTTTCCTGCTGCAGTCCCGCGACACCGGATCGCTGGCACCCGCAGACCTCGAGGTCGTGACGAAGCGGAGACCCAGCGAGCGGGAGCTTTCCGACTGCCTGTTCGCCTGGAAAGTGGCCAAGCACGTCAAATCCAACGCGATCGTCTATGCCAGGGACGGCGCGAGCGTGGGCATCGGCGCGGGTCAGATGAACCGCCGCGACAGTTCACGGATCGCCGCCATGAAGGCGGCCGAAGCGGCCGCGGAATACGGCTGGAGCGAGCCCCGGACCGTGGGCAGTGCCGTGGCATCGGACGCGTTCTTTCCCTTCGCCGACGGCCTGCTCGCTGCTGCCGAGGCCGGCGCGACCGCAGTGATCCAACCGGGCGGGTCGATTCGCGACGAGGAAGTGATCGCCGCGGCGGACGAGAAGGGTCTCGCCATGGTGTTTACGGGTATGCGCCACTTCCGCCATTAAGCGCAGTTCGTCGCTCGCAGGCCGGTTTTCGTCGAGCGGTGCATGAACCATGGGCAACCGAGGCATTAAGGGTCTTGCAAAGACGCATCCCCTACACACGTTGCAATAAGCAACGAAAGACAGTGACAATGCCCCTCTTCACCTCCTCGCTCTATCGCAATTTCGGTATCGGCTTCATCCTCGGCGGAATCGCCACGGCAGCGCTCAATCCGGCGCTGGGTACGGCGGTTCTCGGCATCCTCGCTTGAGGATGCGTTCCGCCCTTGCAGCCGGCGCGCTCGCGCTGTCGCTAGGTGCCTGCCAGCAGGCCGTGGCGGCGGAGAACATCGTCGAGGCGCCCTCTGCTCAGCGCACTGCCAAGGAAAGCGGCCTGAAGACCGCGATCTTTGCCGGTGGCTGCTTCTGGGGCGTGGAGGCGGTGTTCAGCCATACCAAGGGCGTCACCAGCGCGGTCTCGGGCTATCACGGCGGGACCGAGCGCCAGGCGGATTACGATCTCGTTTCTTCCGGCGTCACCGACCATGTCGAGGCGGTCAGGGTCACCTACGATCCCACGGTCATCCGCTACGACCAGCTGCTGCGCATATTTTTCTCGGTTGTCGCCGATCCGACGCTCAAGAACCGCCAGGGCCCCGATCGCGGCGCGCAATACGACGCCAAGCTGATCCCGACCTCCGCAGAACAGCTCGCGGTGGCGAAGGCCTATCTCTCGCAGATCAAGGCGAGCGGCAAATGGGATCGTCCGATCGTCACCGATGTCGTCCGCGCGCAGGCCTTCTACCCGGCCGAGACCTATCATCAGGATTTCGCCGCCAAGAACCCGCGTCACGGCTACATCGTTCGGTGGGACGCCCCCAAGGTCGCGGCGCTGAAGCGGCTCTTTCCGGGCGTCTACAGCGCGAGCTTCCGCCGCAACTGACTTGCGGGGGCGCCCGCCCGCGCCTACCTCGGCCCCATGGCGTCCCATTCCCATGCACACAAGGAACACGCGGGCGAAGCGCTCGTCGATGCCGCACGCAGGGCGCTGACAGAGGCCGGTGAGCAATGGACCGGCATGCGTGGGCTGGTGTTCGAGGAACTCGCCGGGCACGAGAAGCCGGCCAGCGCTTATGACATCGCCGACAACCTTTCGCGCACGCGCGGCAAGCGCGTTGCTCCCAACAGCGTGTATCGCATTCTCGACCTGTTTGTGCGCAACAATCTCGCCAACCGCATCGAGAGCGCGAATGCCTATCTGGTCAACACCCACCCCGGTTGCCATCACGATTGCATCTTCCTGATCTGCGACGATTGCGGGAAGGCGAGCCATCTCGACGACGACCGGGTCACTGGCGCCTTGCGCGCGGCGGGGCGCGACGCGGGGTTCGCCGATGTCCGCCCGGTGGTCGAACTGCGCGGCCTATGCGAGGACTGCGCAGCCTGAATACGGGTCCCGCGCCACTGCGCTCACGAATTCCTCAGGCCCTGATGCGGGTGCTATTCATCGACAGGCCGGGATCGGTGATCTAAGACAAGCCCATGAGTTCACCGCCCGATACGCCGCTACTCGACAAGGTCGAGTATCCCGCCGACCTTCGCAAGCTCGACAAGGACCAGCTCCGCCAGTTCTCCGACGAATTGCGATCCGAGATGATCGATGCCGTCAGCACCAGCGGCGGGCATCTGGGTTCCGGGCTCGGCGTGGTCGAGCTGACCGTGGCGATCCACTATGTCTTCGACACGCCGAACGACAAGCTGGTGTGGGACGTCGGGCACCAGTGCTATCCCCACAAGATCATCACCGGGCGAAGGAATCGCATCCGCACCCTGCGCCAGGGCGGCGGGCTCAGCGGTTTCACCAAGCGGAGCGAAAGCGAATACGATCCCTTCGGGGCGGCCCATTCGAGCACTTCGATCAGCGCCGCGCTCGGCTTCGCCATGGCCAACAAGCTGCAGGACAAGCCCGGCCGGGGTATCGCCGTCATCGGCGACGGGGCGATGAGCGCCGGCATGGCCTACGAGGCGATGAACAATGCCGAACAGGCGGGCAACCGGCTGGTGGTGATCCTCAACGACAACGACATGTCGATCGCTCCGCCGGTGGGCGGCCTCTCCGCCTATCTCGCCCGGATGGTGTCGAGTAGCGAATATCTCGGGCTTCGAAGCCTCGCCAAGCGGATCAGCCGCAAGCTCTCGCGCCGGGTGTTCTCCGGGCTCGAGAAGGCCGAGGAATTCGCCCGTGGCATGGTGACCGGCGGGACCCTGTTCGAGGAGCTAGGCTTCTATTACGTCGGCCCGATCGACGGGCACAACCTGGAACACCTGATCCCGGTGCTCGAGAACGTGCGCGACAGCGAGCAGGGCCCGGTCCTGATCCACGTCGTCACCACCAAAGGTAAGGGCTATGGCCCTGCCGAAAGCAGCGCCGACAAATATCACGGCGTGCCCAAATTTGACGTGGTCACCGGCGAGAAGGCGAAATCGAAGGCCGGTCCCCCCGCCTATCAGAACGTCTTCGGCGATACCCTTGCCAAGCTTGCCGAAAGCGATCCGCGGATATGCGCGATTACCGCCGCCATGCCCAGCGGCACCGGCGTCGATCGCTTTGCCGCCGCACATCCCGCGCGCGCTTTCGATGTCGGCATCGCCGAACAGCACGGGGTGACCTTCGCCGCCGGGCTCGCCGCGCAGGGCATGCGGCCGTTCGCCGCGATCTACTCGACCTTCCTGCAACGGGCCTACGATCAAGTGGTGCACGACGTGGCGATCCAGAACCTTCCGGTGCGTTTCGCGATCGACCGCGCGGGGCTGGTCGGCGCGGACGGCAGCACGCATGCGGGCAGCTTCGACGTGACCTATCTCGCCACGCTGCCCAACTTCGTGGTGATGGCCGCTGCGGACGAGGCGGAACTGGTCCACATGACCTACACCGCCGCCGAGCATGACGAGGGTCCCATCGCCTTCCGCTATCCGCGCGGCAACGGGGTCGGTGTGGAGCTGCCCGAGACGCCACAGAAACTGGAGATCGGCAAAGGCCGCGTGGTGCGCGAAGGCTCCAAGGTGGCAATCCTGTCCCTCGGCGCCAGGCTGGAGGAGGCCAGGAAGGCCGCCGACCAGCTCGAGGCCAAGGGGCTTTCCACCACCGTCGCCGACATGCGCTTCGCCAAGCCGTTGGACACCGAGCTGATCGACCGGCTGATGCGCAGCCACGAGGTCGTCGTCACGGTCGAGGAAGGCGCAGTCGGCGGCCTCGGGGCGCATGTCCTCACCCATGCCAGCGACACCGGACTGACCGATACCGGGCTAAAGATCCGCACCATGCGCCTGCCCGACCGCTTCCAGGACCAGGACGATCCGATGAAGCAGTATGACGAGGCGGGCCTCAACGCGCCGCATATCGTCGAAACCGTGCTCACTGCGCTGCGGCACAATTCGGCGGGGATCGAAGAGGCGCGGGCTTGAGCGTCCTCAAGATCGAGCGGGACGGTGCCGTCACCGGGCTGGTCCTCGACCGTCCGGACAGCATGAATCCGCTCGGTCAGGCGGGAGACGGCGACGCCTTCACCTCCGCCTGCGATGCGATCAATGCCGATTTGGGCGTGCGCTGCGTCATTTTCACCGGCGCGGGGCGCGCCTTCAGCGCCGGCGGCGATATCAAGGCGATGAAGGACAAGACCGGCAATTTCGGCGGTACCGCGCCCGAGATCGCCGATGGCTATCGCAACAACATCCACAAGGTGCTGCGCGCGCTCCACGGGCTGCGCGTGCCCCTGATCGCGGCGGTCAACGGCCCCGCGATCGGGCTCGGCTGCGACCTTGCCTGCCTTGCCGACATGCGAATCGCCAGCGATCGGGCCAAGTTCGGCGTCACCTTTCTCAAGCTCGGCATCATCCCGGGCGACGGGGGAACCTGGATCCTGCCGCGCATCATCGGCGAGGCGCGCGCAGCCGAACTGTTCTACACCGGAGAAGTGATCGACGCGGCGACCGCGCTCGACTGGGGGCTGGTCAGCCGCGTGGTCGATCACGACGCGCTGATGAACGAGGCGCGTGCGCTGGCCGACAAGATCGCCGCGATGCCGCCGCATGCGCTGCGGCAGGCGAAGAACCTGATGCGGCAGGGGCGCGGAACCAGCTACGACACGGCGCTGGAAATGGCCGCGAATGCACAGGCGCTCATGCACACTACGGCCGATCATATGGAGGGAGTCGACGCTTTGATCGAGAAGCGCGTCCCCCGGTTCACGGGCGAATAGTCAGACCCAGCGCCAGATGCCGGCGGGTGCGCCGCCTGCCTGAATATGCCACCAGGTGATCGCCAGCCACGCGGCGATCGCGACCAGCCACAGCACCGCGCCCGCGCCCGCCAGCCTGCTCCAGCGCGGCCAATAGCTCGTCTTCGCTTCCCACGCGGTCCAGGCCTCGCCCATCTGCCCTGCTTTCTTGCGGTCCTGCAGGCGCGCACCGATGAGCGCGAGCACAAGGATCGCCAACGCGACGATATTGGTCCGCCAGCTCCACCAGAGCACGAGATGCGAGACTGCCCACAGAGCGAAGCCCCACATCATCGGGTGCCGCGTGACCGCGAAGACGCCCGAGGGTTCACGCGCCGCGAGCTTCTCCGCGCCCGGAGCGGGGAGCGCGGGATTGCCGCGCAGCGAGCCGAGGAAAAGGACCAGCGCCGGCAGGGTCAGGATCGTTGCGACCATCCATCCGATTTCGCCGGTTCCAGCAAGGCCACCGGCCGGTGCGGCGACGAAGGCGAGGTACATCCACACCATGCAGGCGGCGGCAACGAGGCTGTAGAGCGCCATGAAGCCGGCCGCTCCCGCCACACCGACCAGCGGCGCGCGCAGAGGGTGCGACAGGGCGAAATGCGTGCCGACGAATGCGATCGATGCGGCGGCGAGCGAAGTCAGCGGATCCATGGGCAAGCTCCCCGGTGTGCGACCCGCTACGGGTTAGCCGTCCGCGGCGTGCGCGGCAATCAACGGCCCTCGATGCCCAGCAGTTCGACCTTGAACAGCAGCGTCGCTCCGCCGGGGATCGGACCGCGTCCCTCCGGTCCGTAGGCAAGGTCGGCGGGCGCGGCGATCTCTATCGTGTCGCCCACGCCCATCCCGGGTATCGCCATCTGCCACGCCTTTACCAGTCGCCCGAGCGGGAAAGTGGCCGGCTCGCCGCGATCGTAACTCGAATCGAAGGTCTCGCCGTCGATGAACGTCCCGGCGTAATGAACCGTCACCGTGTCGGTGAGGGTCGGCTTCACCTCGCTTCCCGCGTGTTCGAGATAGCGCCACTTGAGCCCGCCGGGCATGGTTCGCCAGCCATCTTCCGCTTCGAGCCCGCCGAGATAGGCCTGCTGGGCGCTCATCCAGGCGATGTCCTGCGACCGGTCGGGCGGGCTGTCCTGGGCGGCCATGGCATGAACCCCGATGGCGGCCGCTGCGGCACCCAGCGCCAGCAGGGCCGCGCGCATCTCCTTCATCGCCGCCATTTCGCGATCCTACCAGTCGTAACCCTTGGGCAGATCGCTCGTATCGAGATCGCGATAACGATCGCGCAGACCGGTCTGGTGGTTCTCAAGCGGCTGTTCCACGCCGTCGATATAGACCCTGAGCGGGCTCGAGGTCACCTCGAGCGGATCGCCGTCCCACACCACCAGATCGCCCGCCGAGCCCGAAGCCAGTGTCCCGACGCCGGTGCCCATCCCCATGATCCGCGCCGGGATCGAGGAAATCGCGGCGAATGCTTCGCCCCAGCTCAAGCCGGTGGCGCGGGGCACCCGGGTAAGGGCGACGAGGTTGCCGGCATGCTGGGTCAGCAGTCGCGGCTGGCGCATCGTGCTGGCGTCGATCCCGACGGTGACGCCGGCATCGCGCATCCGCCCGATGTTGCTCTGGGTCGAGGCGAGCATTTCGAAACTGCTCGGCAGGTCCTGGAGCGCAGGGGCGAGCACGGGAACGCCGGCTGCGGCGATCTCGCTCGCCACCATCCAGCCCTCGGCGGCCCCGGCGATGACCATGTCGAGCCGGGGGAATTCCTCCTTCAGCGCCAGCACGGCGCGGATATCCGCCGCCCGGTCGACCGCCACCACCAGTTTCTGCTCGCCGCGCAGCACCGGGACCAGCGCGGCCGCGTCGAACCGGGTCAGCAGCGTGTCGCTGGCCCGTTCGGTGGGATCGTCGATCAGACGCGGATCGATCGGCACGTCGTCTCCGGTGCGGGTTTCGGCGGGCCGCGCCGGGCTGCCGAGCACCCGCGAATCGCGGCCGTAATCGCGCGCTTCGCGCAGAGCGTTGCGGAACAGGGCATGGGCCGAGGCGCGGCTTCCGCCCGCGATCCGTCCGGCCGATTCGCCCAGGGCCACCACCTGGAAAGCGCGCGCCTTGCGGATCGCCTGCGGATCGGCGCCGGTGTCGATCAGCGCGCCCTGTCCGCCGAAGATCGAGCCGCTGGGGCCGCTCATCACCGCCGCGCGGGTGACGCCGCCCGCGCGGCTGATGAGGATCGGCTGCGACAGGGGATTGATCGCCGGCGCGACATCCAGTGCGGCACCGAAGGGCGAAGAGGAAGCCGAACTGTCGTTGCTCTCGTCGACCGCGCCGACATCGTAGAGGCCGAGATTGGTCGGCGCTGCGACCAGGCCGGGGGTGACCCAGGCGCCACCTCCATCGATCGGCGCGCCGGCGGATGCAGGCATATTCGCCGAAGGGCCGGCATAGACCACACGGCCGCCCCGGATGACGACCGCGCCGTTTGCGACCGGATCGGCACCGTCGCCGGAAACCACCGTGACGTTGGAAATGGCCATATCCTGCGCTGCCAGAGGCGCAGTCAGGGCAGCGATAGCGGCGGATGCGAGAAGGGCGATCCGGTTCATTTCACATCTCCTTCGCCGGGCTGTCCGAGCTCGAAATCGCTCACCGGACGGCGCGAGGGTTCCATCGCATCGAACATCAGCGCGCCGTCGATCCAGACCTTTTCGGGCCGCGAATAGACGCTCAGCGGGTCGCCGTTCCACAGCACCACGTCGGCCATCTTGCCGGGCTCGAGGCTGCCGGTCATCGCGTCGATGCCCATCGCCTTGGCCGGATTGAGCGTGATCCAGCGAATGACCTCGGCATCGGGAATGGCGATGCCGATGCGCGCGCCCGCGGCCTGGGTCTTGGCGGCTTCCTGGTTGAGGCGCTGGATATCGTTGGCATCGTCGGAATGGATCACGACGCAGGCACCTGCCTGCTGCAGCAGCGCGCCGTTTTCGGGAATCCCGTCGTAGGCTTCCATCTTGAAGCCGTACCAGTCGGCCCAAATCGCGCTGCACACGTCGTTCTCGCGCAGCAGATCGCCGATCTTGTAGCTTTCCACCGCGTGGTGGAAGGCGGTGACCTTGTAGCCCATCTCCTTGGCCATATCCATCACCAGCGCCATCTCGTCGGCGCGGTAGCAATGGTTGTGAATCAGAATGTCGCCGTCGAGAACGCCGGCGAGCGTTTCCTTGGCAAGATCCCGATTATCCCGGTCGCCGTCGGCATATTCGCGGGCGTCGAGCCACATCTGGCGATTGACCGCGAAATTGCCCATGCGGGTGGACGGCATCCGTCCACGGCTGCCGTAGACGCGCTTGGGGTTCTCGCCGCAGGCCATCTTCATGCCGTAGGGCGCGCCGGGGAACTTCATTCCCTGCACGGTGCGCGCGGAGACATTCTTGAGCGTCACCGAACGGCCGCCGGTCAGGTTCGCCGAACCAGGGAGAATCTGCAGCGCGGTGATCCCGCCATTGGCGAGCGCGCGCGTGAAACCGGGGTCTTGCGGCCACACCGAATGTTCGGCCCAAACTTCGGGCGTGGTCGGGTCGGTCGCCTCGTTGCCGTCGGAATGGGCATCGACGCTGGGGCTGGGGTAATCGCCCAGGTGGGAGTGAATGTCGATGATACCCGGGGTGACGAACTTGCCGGTCCCGTCGATCCGGTCGTAGCCTTCGGTGGAAAGCGAGGCAGGCCCGATCTCGACGACCTTGCCGTCGCGAAACAGGACCGTGCCGTTGTCGATGCGCCCGCCCTTGCCGTCGAAAACGGTGGCGCCCACCAGCGCGGTAGGCCGGCCGGGATAGGCGCGGTAGGTGCTGGCGTAGGGCGCGCGGCCGTCGGCCCCGAGGGGCGCGGCACGGTCTGCATCGGATGCCGAGGCGGTCTCGCTGTTTCCCGTGGCCGAACAACCCCCAAGGGCCATCGCGGCCGCGCACGCGAGCAGAGCGAATTTTGTCATGAAGTCCCCCCAATAATCGGGCCGGAGCATCGCTGCCCCGGCCCGGTACGTCAATTGCGCTTGTCGGCCATCATGGACCGCTCAGCGATTTTCCTCGTGCTTGCCGGGAGCCTGCGGGCTGGTCGCAGGGTGGATGCCGGCTTCCTGGCTTTCCAGGCCGGCACCCGCCTGGCCAGCGAGATCGTCGCCGACATTGTCGTCGCGGAGCGTGTCGAGATGCATCCAGCGCTTCACGAAGCCCGAAATGACGATCACGCCCACGCCTACGGCCATCGCGACGAGGCCGATTTGCCAATAGACGTCGAGCGTTCCCTGGCGGCTCATTGCGCCGTCCTCTCCGCCGGTGGCAGCCCCGATCATGCCGGCGACGTAATTGCCGCCCGCCGTGGCAAAGAACCAGGCACCCATGATCAGCGATGCGAGATGCGTCGGCGACAACCGGTTCATCGCGCTCAGGCCCACCGGGCTCAGGCACAGCTCGCCGGTGGTGTGGAACAGGTAGATGCCGAACAGGAAGATGACCGGGATCAAGGCGGTCTCGTCGACGGTGGCCGCACCCCAGACCAGCACCAGGAAGCCGAAGCCGAGCTGCACCAGGCCCAGCCCGAACTTGGCGGGCGTCGAGGGTTCGAGGCCCCGACGACCGAGCCAGGTCCACAGGCCCGCGAAGAGCGGGGCCAGCAGGATGATGTAGATCGGATTGATCGACTGGAAGATCGGCGCGGGAACGCCGCCGAGATCGATGTAGCGATCGGTGAACAGGTTGAGCGAGCCGCCTGCCTGTTCGAACAGGCCCCAGAAAAGCGGTTGGAGCGCGATCAGGAACAGAATGGCGAACATGCGCTCGCGCGGCTCCTTCTCGAGCTTGAACGCCTCGAACAGCACATAGCCGAGCAGCGCCACGCCGCAGACCAGCATCAGTCCGCCGACCACCGACTGGTACTGGATCAGCATCCACATGATCGCGACGCCCGCCAGCCCGACGCCGTACATGGTCATTTCGGTGTTCTTGGACAGCGGCCGCGGCGGTTCGCCCTTGCCGAGCAGCAGCGGCTTGCCGAACACGAAGACGACCAGGCCAAGCAGCATGCCGATGCCCGCCGCCCCGAAGCCGTAGGCCCAGCCGAGCGTGACCCCGAGGTAACCGGCCAGGATCGTGCCGATCGCGGCGCCCACGTTGATGCCCATGTAGAAGATCGTATAGGCACCGTCGCGGCGCACGTCGGTGCGCGGATAGAGCTGACCGACGATCACCGAGATGTTGGCCTTGAGAAAGCCCGAGCCGACAATGATCAGCGCCAGGGCGAGCCAGAACACGTTGATCATCGGGTTCTGCTGACCGAGCGCTCCGTCACCCTCGAAGGCCATGCAGAAGTGGCCGAGGGTAAGCAGAACGGCACCGAACAGCACCGCCTTGCGCTGACCCAGATAGCGATCGGCCAACCACCCGCCGAGCACCGGCGTGATGTAGACCAGGCTGACATAGGCACCGTAGATGATGTTCGAACGGCTGTCGTTGTAAAGCCAGTGCTGCGTAAGGTAGAAGATCAGCAGGGCACGCATGCCGTAATAGGAAAAGCGCTCCCACATTTCGGCGAAGAACAGGATGTACAGACCCTTGGGGTGCCCGCCCACCTCCGGCTCTTTACGGGTAACGGCGTAAGCGCCGAGCAACAGGAAGGCACTGAGGACGACGGCGGCGATCGCCGCGATCCAGTCTTCCTGCGCCCACAGAGCCATATCCTTCATGCGATCCATCCTCGTCTGCAACCGCCGCGTGTGCCCGCGGCATGAAGCACGCCACCCTAACGGCTTCGTCCGGCTTGTGAAGCCTTAGTTACAGACGCGACGACCCCGTCCCGGGCCGCGGTCAAGGAACCGGGAACCTTGCGCGCAACGCTGTATTATGGCACTGATGCACTAGCGCCGGGTGGCGTCGCACGTCGGGAACAGCGAATGAACAATCAATCGAAGCCGGTCTATCTCAAATTGCGCGATCAGATTGCGGCGGCCATCCTCGATGGGACCTACGAAGAAGGCGAAATGCTGCCTTCTGTACGCGCGCTCGCGGCGAAAGAGGGCGCGAACCCGCTGACCGTCGCCAAGGCCTATCAGCAATTTCAGTCGGACGGTCTGGTGGCCGTCCAGCGCGGTGTCGGGATGTACGTTGTCGATGGCGCTGCTGCTCGCCTGCGCGACAGCGAGCGCGAACACTTCGTACGCGAGGAGTGGCCCGTCATTCGCGAGCGGATAGACCGGCTGGGACTTCGTGCGCGCGATCTTTTGGCGGATGCCTGACATGCCTGGACCCGCAAGACTGGATTCCGTCGGAAATCTGACCTAGACGGAAAATTCGAGGGGTCGCATCGGGAGCAGGCACAGATGTGTCTCGCTTCCCGCGCAGGGAGAAGGCCATGATAAGATCCGAACTGCTTGCTGCCCTGGCCCAGGAGAACCCGAGCCTTCGTGCCGACGAGGTCGAGCAGGTGGTCGACATCTTTTTCGACGAGATCGGTCAGCGTCTCGCGGAAGGCGGGCGCGTGGAACTGCGTGGTTTCGGTGCCTTCTCGACCCGTGAGCGGGAAGCCCGCACCGGCCGCAACCCACGCTCCGGCGAAGCGGTCGAGGTTCCGGCGAAGCGCGTCCCCTATTTCCGCCCCGGCAAGGAAATGCGGCGCATGCTCAACGACGATTGAGGGGTCGCCCCCTGATACGTTGCTCCCGGCATGTCACGCGACTAGGCGATGCGGCATCGCGGGTGTGGCGGAATGGTAGACGCCGGGGACTTAAAATCCCCTGATCCTTGATCGTGTGGGTTCGAGTCCCACCACCCGCACCAGCTGCCCTATTTGCGATAATAGTCCCGGTACCAGTCCACGAAGCGCGCGATGCCTTCGCGCACATCGGTTCGTGGCCGGTACCCGGTCAGCCGCTCGAGCAGGGAAGCATCGGCCCAGGTCGCGGGAACGTCGCCCTTTTGCATCTCCATCAAGTTGCGGATCGCCTTCTTGCCGAGGCTGTCCTCGATCGCATCCACGAAGTCGAGCAGGCTGACTTTTCCGGAATTGCCGATGTTGACCACCCGATAAGGCGCGACCGGCGAGAGGCTGTCGCCCTCGGCCACCGCGCCGCCTTCTGGCCTCTGAGGAACTGCGTCGATCAGCAGACGGATGGCGCGGACCAGATCCTCAACATAGGTGAAATCGCGGTACATCTCGCCGCGGTTGTAGATGTCGATCGCGCGATCCTCGAGGATCGCCTCGACGAATTTGCAGAGCGCCATGTCGGGCCGGCCCCAAGGCCCATAGACCGTGAAAAAGCGAAACATTGTGGTCGGCAGGTTCCAGAGATGGGCATAGGAATGCCCCATGCTCTCGGTCGCCTTCTTGGTTGCGGCGTAAATCGTCAGCTGGGTATCCGCCGTCTCGGTCTCGATGAATGGCATGGCAGTGTTGGCGCCATATACCGACGACGTGGACGCCATCAGCAGGTGATCGACCCCGAGCCGTCGCGCCGCCTCCATCACGTTGAACGTGCCGACGATGTTGGAATCGATGTAGGCGCGCGGGTTTTCCAGGCTGTACCGCACGCCTGCCTGCGCTGCCAGGTGGATGATCGCGTCGGGGGCGAAATCGTCTGCGACCTTGTCGAGCAGGGTCGCGTCCTCGAGCATCCCTTCGACGGCGGTGAACCTAGCGTTTTCGCGCAGCATGGCATGTCGCCCTTGCTTGAGCGCGACATCGTAATAGTCCGTCATCCCGTCATAGCCGAGGACCGCGAACCCCTCGTCGAGCAGCAACTGCGAGAGGTGATAGCCGATGAAGCCGGCCGAGCCGGTGACGAGAATTTTCCGGCTCATCGCGGGCCCATGTCCTGCGTGTCTGTTTCGGAGCGCATGACGCCGCACCTAGGGCGCACCATGACAAGGTCAATATTCGATGGGGAAACCACGCCTCCGGCTCTTCCGGCATTAGCTCGGTATTAACCCCTATGTCCTTATGAGGGCAAAACCAATCGCCACCGCCGATATTGCCGGAAAGCGCGGCGAATCTGGGGGGTTAAGGAACGCATGGACTACACCTCGATAGACCGCATTCCGGCAGAGGCGACCGGCACCTCCGCGGATCAGCGCGAGGCGCCCCGCTATATTTCGCTGATTCGTGCGGCCAAGCTCATCTCGTCACAGGGTGAATTCGTCTGCGTCATTCGCGACGTTTCGGCTCTCGGTATCGGCCTGCGCCTGTTCCACGAGCTTCCGGTGGGCAATCATTTCGCGCTCGAATTGCAGAACGGCGAGACCTTCGAATTGGAAAAGGTCCGCGAACACGAACGGGAAGCGAGCTTCACCTTTGCCAAACCGGTCTGCGTCGAAGAGCTGATTTCGGAGAACTGGACGTACCCCAAGCGTCAGCTGCGGCTGAACATCGCATTGCCTTTGACCGTGTCCTCGCTGTCCGGCCGGGCGGAAGCGATCGCCGAGAACCTCTCGCAGCAAGGTTGTCGCCTGGATTGCGACAGCGCCTTTGCCATCGATCAGATCGTGCGGATCCAAGGCGACAAGGTTCCCGAAATCCGCGCCAAGGTCCGTTGGCGCAAGGGTACGTCCTACGGGCTGGTTTTCGAAAGCACCTTCACCCTGCGCGAGTTCGCGCACCTCGCGGCCTCGCTCCAGTGCCCGCAGCTTCTGCGCGTCTGAGCGCGCTGCGCCGGCGGATCAGGCGGGAAGGAAATCCATCGCCACGCCGTTGATGCAGTGGCGTTTGCCGGTGGGCTCGGGGCCATCATCGAAGATATGTCCCAGATGCCCGCCGCAATCGGCGCAATGCACTTCGGTGCGCGGATAGCCGATCTTGAGATCGGTGCGGGTGCCCACCGCGCCCGGCAGGGCTTGCCAGAAGCTCGGCCAGCCGGTTCCGCTCTCGAACTTGGTGCGCGAGGCATAGAGCTTGTTGCCGCACCCGGCGCAGGCGAACAGCCCGGTCCGCTTTTCCGCGTTGAGCGGCGAGGAATAGGGACGCTCGGTCGCTTCCTGGCGCAGCACGCGAAATTCGGGCGCGCTCAGTTTCTTGCGCCATTGCGCTTCGCTCATGGAGACCGGAAAGCTCTTCGCCTGAGCCGGGCTGGACCCGCAGGCGCCGAGAGCGAGCGACGCGCCACCGGCCCCGAGCAAGGCGAGGAAGCCGCGACGCGGGTTCGGTGTCGATGGGAAGGACGAGGCTGGTCTGGTCATGGCGGCAATCCTACACGGTTCGCCATGAATACGCGCCGAACGGCCGCCGGTGCCGCGCGAATTGGTGTCCCCTAGAATCGCGTGACTTCGACCTCGAGCTTGCGGAATCCGTGGACGAAATTCGCCCGCACGCGCTCGACGTCGCCGGCCACGTGCACCCGCAACCGCCGCTTGTGCATTTCCTCGAGCAGGATGCGCAGCTGGAGTTCGGCGAGGCGCGCCCCGACGCAGCGGTGGATGCCGTAACCGAAGGCGATGTGGCGCCGGGCGTTCTCGCGAGTGATGTCGAGCCGGTCGGGGTCCTCGAAGACCTCCTCGTCGCGATTGGCGGAAAGATACCACAGGACGACCTTGTCGCCCTTCTTGATCGTCTGGCCGAACTGTTCGGTATCCTCGGTGCAGGTGCGCCGCATATGTGCCAGGGGCGTTTGCATCCGCAGGCATTCCTGGACTGCGTTGGGGATGAGGTCCGGGTTCTGCTCGAACAGTTTCCGCTGGTCGGGGAACTTGTCCATGTAATGGATGATGCCGCTCATGGTGTTGCGGGTGGTGTCGTTCCCGCCCACGATCAGCAGCACCAGATTGCCCATGAATTCTTCCGGGCGCATCTGGTTCATCGCCTCGGAATGGATCATCATCGAGATGAGATCGTCGCCCGGTTCCTTGTCGTGCGTGCGCTCGACCCACAGCGACTGGAAATAGGCCCCCATCTCGTGGAGGAAGCCCCAGCGCATCTCGTCGAGTTCGCGCACGGTGGCGAGCTCGGTGTCGCCGGACCAGTCGGACCAGAAAGTCAGCAGCCGGCGGTCCTCCCAGGGAAAGCCGAAGAGGATCGCGAGCATTCCGGTGGTGAGCTCGATCGAGACCGTGTCGACCCAGTCGAAAACCTCGCCTTGCGGCAGGGTGTCGAGCAGTTCGCCGGTGCGCTGGCGGATCTCTCCTTCCATCTCGGCCATCCCGCTGGGGGTGAACTTGGGCGCCACGGTGCGGCGCTGGCCGGTGTGCTGGGGGCGGTCCATGGCGATGAACATCGGCAGCTCCCGGCGCTCGATGTTGCTCTGCGCCAGCTCCTCGTCGGTCAGGCGGTTGAGGATCGTGATCCCGCCATGTTCCCAGCTCGAGGAGAACAGCTCGGGCAGCGATTCGATATGCTGGATCGCCTTGTGCTGGACGACCGCCCAATAGGGGCCGAACGGGCTCTCGGGGATGTAGTGGAGCGGCCCCGCCTCGCGCATCTCGCGAAAGATCGGCTGCCAGGTGTTCTCGTAATAGATGTCGGACCGGCTGACGTCCCATTTGTGGGGATGCTGGGGGCGGTGTTCGGGATGTTCCGCGAAATGGTTCTTGAGCGCCTCGTAGGCGGTCGGCGAGGAGCGGACTTCGGGGCGCGGTATCGCGGCGGTGGCCATGGTTCTCTCCTTTTCGGCGACTCGTTGCGGCCGCCCTCCCTGTTGCTTCCCATCCTGCCCTAACTGACATCCGTGTCAATAGGGTTGCTTTTCGCAACCGATCATGCGGGGAGTGGATTCTTCCCGCGTCGCTTGCCGCGGCCGCCGAGGCCGGACTTCATCACCCGCCGGCGGAACATCCGCGCCCCGGTGCGCACGAAGATCGCGACCCACGCCACCTGCCAGACAAGCGCCAGAATATGCGGCCACATGAGCGGAGATTGTGCCGCCCGCGCGACCATGGCGTAGGGGCTCGACAGCGGGAACACGGCGGCGAACAGCTCGACCGGCGAACCGAGATCGGTCATCGCGAAGGTGGCGAGGAAGAACACCGCCAGTTGCAGGATCGTCGCCGGCATCGACAGCGTCTGCACGTCGCGCACCGTCGCCGCCATCGACCCCACGGTGAGGAACACCGAGCCGATCAGCAGATAGGCCATGGCGAAATAGGTGACGAACAGCGCGATGAAGAACGGCCAGCCGACCGCGGGCACCGGCAGCGGAGGGATCGCGGCCGCTCCCAGGGCCAGGACGATCGCCGCCACCGCCCCCCACACCGCGATGCCGACGAAGCTGATCGCCAGCATGGCGAAGAGCTTGCCCAGGAAAACCGCGTCCATCGGGATCGCGGCGGCGAGGATCTCGATGATCTTGTTCGCCTTCTCCTCGACGAGGTTGGAGAGCACCATGCCGGCCAGCAGCATGGTCAGCAGGAACAGCAGCGTAATCCCCGCGGTCGCGGTGCCGACCCGCGAACTGCGGGTATCGGCGCTGCTCGAGCGGGTGGGGTTGAGTGCGACTTCGGGCAGGAGCCGCGGCCCGCCGCCGCGCGCTTCCGACGCCACCAGCGCGATCGGACCGCGCCAGCGTTCGAGTTCGCCCGGGGTGCCGGTCAGCGCGGGACTGTCGAGCGAACCGGTGAGCACCGCCCCGAAATTGCGCCCGCCATCCGCCAGAAGCTCTTCGGGGGACTGCGGATCGCCGTGCGGGATCGTCTCCATCTCCGGCAGGCGGATCGCATCCTGCAATACCGCATAGCTCGCGGCGAACCGCGCACTGTCCGCTTCGCCGAGCCGGACGGCGAGACGCGGTGGTTCGGCGCTGTCGGCTGCCTTCGCGCCCAGGGCTCCTGCCGCCACGCTGATGCCGCCGAAGAACAGCGGACCGAGCAGGAAGAACAGGAACGCCTTGCTGAGCAGGATGGCAAGGAAATCGCGCCGCGCCACCACGAAGGCGGCCTGCCAGATCGAAAGGCGCGAGGCGCTCATTGCCGCGCCTCCGCCGGACTGTCTTCGGCGAGCGCCTCGGCGGCGGCCTCCCCGGCGATGGCGACGAAGGCATCGTGGAGCCCCGCGCGCTCGATCGAGAGCGAGAGGATGCCGGCATCCCCTTCGATCAGCGGGCGCAGCATCGCCTCGATCCCGCCTTCGGGGACCGGAAAGGACCAGAAATGGCCCCCGGTGCTCTTGTGCTCGTGCCGCGCATCGGTCGGGAAGGCGGTGCGCCAGGGGCCCTCGGCGCTGCGCGTCTCGAGCCTCACCTGTGCCGGGATGCGGTCCCGCGCGCTGTCGACGTCGCCGGCGAAGGGCACCTTGCCCCCGGCGATGATGGCGATCTGTTCGCACAGCCGCTCCGCATGGGCGATGACATGGGTCGAGAAGATCACGGTGGTGCCATTCGCGGCAAGGTCGCGGATCAGTACTTCGAGCTTGCCCTGGTTGATCGCATCGAGCCCGCTGAAGGGCTCGTCGAACACCACCAGTTCGGGCTCGTGGACCAGCGTGCCGAGCAATTGCACCGTCTGCGCCATGCCCTTGGAAAGCTGCCTGATCTGGCGGTCCACCGCATGGCCGAGCCCGTGCGCTTCCATCAGCGCGCGGCCCTTCGCGCGCCCTTCCGCCAGCGGCAGGCCGCGAAGCGCCCCCATGAAGGCGATCGCCTCGTCGCACTTCATCGCCGGGTAGAGCCCCCGCTCCTCGGGCAGGTATCCGATCAGGCGCGAGACCTCGTGCGGGCGATCGTGTCCGAACACGCGGCGCACGCCTGCATCGGGATCGATGATGCCGAGCAGCATCCTGAGCGTGGTGGTCTTCCCGGCGCCGTTGGGGCCGAGGATGCCGTAGATCGCGCCGCGCGGCACGGCGATGTCTACTCCGTCTACCGCCAGCGTGTCGTCGAAGCGCTTGACCAGCCCGCGCGCCTCGATCGCCAGAGGGCCGTCCTCGCTGCGCGGGGGTCGCGTCATCGTGCCGGTGTCGGTAAGCATCGCATCGCCGATAGGGGCTGACAGTGAACGGGAGCGCACGCAAGCGTGGTTAATTCGCAATTGCAGGCAGATCTTCGCGACGAGGCTCGCGTGCTGGGCTTCGCCGCCTGCGGTTTTGCCAGCGCCGCGACCGACCCGCTGCGCGGCGAGCGGCTCGAAAGCTGGCTCGGCAAAGGGCGGCACGGCACCATGGAATGGATGGAGGCGCGCAAGGACCAGCGCGCTTCGCCGCAGGGCCTGTGGCCCGGTGCGAGGAGCGTGATCGCGCTCGGCATGAGCTATGCGCCCGATATCGATCCGCTGGCGCTGGAGGGCGACCCCGAGGCCGCGCGCATTTCGGTCTATGCCCGGGGGCGCGATTATCACGACGTGGTCAAGAAGGCGCTGAAGGCGCTCGCCCGCTGGCTCGTGGCGCGCGAGCCGGACAGCGAGCTCAAGGTCTTCGTCGACACCGCGCCGGTGATGGAAAAGCCGCTTGGCGAGGCGGCGGGGATCGGCTGGCAGGGCAAGCACACCAACCTCGTCAGCACGGAACACGGCAGCTGGCTGTTCCTCGGCGCGATCTACACCACGCTCGAATTCGCAGCCGATGCGCCGCATGCCGACCGCTGCGGCTCGTGCCGCGCCTGTCAGGATGCATGCCCGACCGATGCCTTCCCGCAGCCCTACCGGCTCGATGCCAGGCGCTGCATTTCCTACCTCACGATCGAGCACAAGGGCCCGATCCCCGAGGAATTCCGTGCGGCCCTCGGCAACCGCATTTACGGCTGCGACGATTGCCTCGCGGTATGCCCCTGGAACAAGTTCGCCGATGCCGCGCACCGGCATGCCAGGCTCGCCCCGCGCGAGGAACTGACCGCGCCGCGGCTCGCGCAGTTCCTGGCCTTCGACGATGCCGGGTTCCGCCAGTTCTTCTCCGGATCGCCGATAAAGCGCGTCGGGCGCGACCGCTTCGTGCGCAACTGTCTCTATGCCGCCGGGAACAGCGGTTCCGGGGCGTTGGTGCCGCTGGTGGACGGGCTGCGGGGGGACGCGGATCCGGCGGTGGCCGACGCGGCGCAATGGGCCAGCAAACGGTTGACTTCATCCCGGCGATAGGCGCTGTTGTTCTCGACGAGGAGAATAACGATGCGCCGAATTGCCCTGCTACCCATGCTCGCCATCGCACTGGCGGGTTGCGCGACGACGGCGCCCGACACCGGTCCGCTCGCCGCCGCTTCGGCAAGCCAATGCTGCGCCGAGCGGGAAGCGCGGATCGACTGGGATGAATGGGGCGTGCCCCATATCCGTGCCGGTTCGGACGTGGCGCTGCGCCATGCCTATGGATGGGCCCAGGCGCGCGGGCGGCCCGATCAGCTGCTCGAACTGATCGGCACGGCGCGCGGGCGCGGGGCGGAATACTGGGGGGAGGATCGCCTCGCCGAAGCGCAGATGCTGTGGACCATGGGCGTGCCGCAGTCGGCCGAGCGGCTCCATGCGGCGCAGTCCCCCGAATATCGCGCCCAGATCGATGCCTTCGCAGACGGGATCAACGCCTGGTTCGCCGCGCATCCCGACAGCGGCAGCGCGGCCATGCGACAGGTTCTGCCGGTCAGCGGGCCGGATATCATGGCGCATATCCAGCGGGTGGTGAATCTCAGCTTCAACGGCGGGCGCGAACTGGCCCAGGCGCAGCGTTTGATCGCCGGTTCGGCGTCCGCGCCGGGCGAGGCCGGTTCGAACGGCTGGGCGATCGCGCCCTCGCGCTCGGCCAGTGGCCATGCGATGCTGCTGATGAACCCGCACCTGCCGTGGGACGGCATCTTCACCTGGTTCGAGGGGCATCACGTGTCCCCCGGCCAGAACGCCTACGGCGTGTCGCTGATCGGCCAGCCCTTCCCCTCGATTATGTTCAACGAGCAACTCGGCTGGACCCACACCGTCAACGTCTTCGATGGGGCGGATATCTTCCTCTTCGACCTTGCCGAGGGCGGTTATCGCATCGGCGAGGAGGTGCTGCCGTTCGCAACCGAGACCGTATCGCTGAAGGTGCGCGGCGCGGACGGGGCCATGACCACGCGCGATCTGCCGATCCGGCGCACCGCGCACGGCCCGGTGGTGGGCATGGCGGGTGGCAAGGCCGTGGTCGTTAAGATCGCGGGGCTTGGCGATGCCGCCCATGCCCGCACCTTCGATCAATATGCGGCCATGGCCGAGGCGGACAGCCGCGCCGAATTCGAAGCGGCGCTGGCGCAGATGCAGATGCCGATGTTCAACGTCATCTATGCCGACCGCGCGGGCGAGATCCTCTACCTCTCGAACGGTCTCACTCCGGTGCGGGACAAGGGCGATGCGGCATTCTGGGCCGCCCCGGTCGACGGTTCGAACCCGGAAAATCTGTGGACCGAATATCGCCCCTATTCCGACCTGATCCGCGTCGCCAATCCGCCGTCGGGCTTCGTGCAGAACGCCAACGAGCCGGGATACACCGCCACCCTCCCGCTGGTCACCGGCCCGCAGGACTATCCGCAGGATTACCCGGTGCCCGCGCTCCCCGGCCGGCCCCAGCATTCGCTCGAACTGTTGCTGGCGGACCAGAGCATCACCTTCGACGAACTGATCGCCTATGCCCACGACACGCGCTTCGCCGTGGCGGACAATCTGCTCGACGATCTCATCGCGGCGGCGCGCGGCTCGGGCGATGCGACCGCCGGCCGCGCCGCCGAGGTGCTGGCCGGGTGGAACCGCCGGCACGATGCCGACAGCCGCGGTGCCGCGCTGTTCGCGCTCTGGGCCTTCGCGTTCCTGCGCGAAGGGGGAAGCCCCTACGAGCGCGATTGGTCGTTCGCCGATCCGACCGCCTTCCCCTCGGGGATCGACGATGCGAAGGAGCCCGCGGCCGTCGCCGCGCTGGTCGGTGCGGCGCAGATGCTGGAGAAGGCCGGTGCGCCGCTGGACCTGCCCTGGGGCGCGATCGCCCGCACGCCCGACGGCAAGGGCGGGACTCTGCCGTCCAATCTGGGGATTGGGGAATTCGGCGCGTTCCGGCCCGCCTATTTCGCGCCGAAGCCCGACGGAACCGGCCTTCAGTTCCTGGGAGGAACCGGTTGGGTCGCGGCGATCGAATTCGCCGACACTCCGAAGGCCCGCGCGATCCTGCCCTATGGCAATTTCGCGGTGCCGCCCGAATGGGTGCGCGATCAGCACGGGCTCTACGCAACCGGCCAATTGCGCGAGGTCAATTATTCGGACGAAAGCCTTGCCGGAAAGATCCGCGAGAGCGAGACGATCGCCCTGCCCGCCGAGTGATCAGAGCATGTCCTTGAGCACGATGCTGCTGTCCGCCAGCAGTTCGGGCGCGATCTCGGCACGCGCTTCGACCAGCTTGCGGCCCTGCGCATAGTCCTTGGTATTGTTCACGCAATCGAGCGCGATCACGCGCCCGTCGCGCAGGTAGACGACCGAAAACTTCCGACTGGCGGGGTCGCCGCGAACCACCGTGGTGTCGTGATCCAGCGACAGACCCACGGTCTGCAGGCGCAGATCGTACTGGTTGGACCAGAACCACGGCACGGCGTCGTATTCCTGCTTGTCGCCCATGATCGCCCGGGCCGCGCAACTGGCCATGTCGTTGGCGTTCTGCACCGATTCGAGGCGGATCACGGCGTTGTCGGCATAGGGGTTGGCATGCGCGGCGCAGTCGCCGATCGCGTAGATGTCGTCGAGCGTCGTTCGGCAGTAGGGATCGACGTCGACCCCGTTGGTCCCCGACGCCCCGGCAGCGATCAGCGGACCGACCGCGGCGACGATACCGATCCCGACTATCAACACATCGCACGGGAGGGTTTCGCCGGTGTCGCTCACGACCGCGGTGACGCGCCCCGCTTCGCCCTCGATCCGCTCGACGCCGGTTTCGAGCCGCAAGTCGACCCCCTGTTTGCGGTGCTCGTCCTGATAGAATTCGCTCAGCGTCTCGCCCGCCACCCGCGCCAGCACGCGGGACTGGGCTTCGAGCAAAGTGACCTCGCAACCCATCTTGCGCAGCACCGCGGCGGCTTCGAGGCCGATGTAACCACCCCCGACGACCACGGCGCGGCGCGCGCCGCCGAGCAATTCGGCGCGCAGCGCGTCGACATCGGTGACGTAGCGGACCGTGTGTATCCCGGCGAGATCGGATCCGGGGCAGGACAGCCGCCGCGCGTCTCCGCCGGCCGCCCAGATCAGTTTGCGATATTCGATCCGGCGCTCGTCGCCGCAGACGATCTGACGGCGCATCCAGTCGATCTCGGCGACATTGGTTCCGAGTTCGAGCGTGATCCCCCTCTCCTGCCAGAAGGCGGGAGGGCGGATCATGATGCGCTCCAGAGGCTTTTCGCCGGCGAGATATTCCTTGGACAGCGGCGGGCGCTCGTAAGGCGGAACGTGCGAGCGCGAGACCATCGCGATCGTGCCTTCGTGCCCCTGCTGCCGCAGCGCGATCGCCGCCTGCGCGCCGCCATGGCCCGACCCGACGATGACGATATCGTAGCTATCCATCGGTCCCGGGACTCGGCGCAAACGACTGCAAGGTCAAGCGCAGCCTATTTGCCCAGCAGGTTGCGGGCCATGCTGGCGACCTGCGCGAGCATGGCCGGTGCGACCGGGCTCTGGGCCTGCGCCCGCCCGATCATGGTGCGGAAATTGCGCACGCCGGCGGCGTTTTCCGAGACCCACTTTCCGACCATTGCCGGCATGTCCTCCTTGGCACCCTTGCGCCGGGCGAGACGGCGCAGGAAATCGAACCGCATCTGCTGGAAATCGCGCGCGAGACCGCCCACGAGCAGGCGTTCCCAGACATCCGAAGGGCTCATCAGCGCCGAGATCGCCTGCGCCCAGTCGAGCCCCAGTTCCGCTCCCAGCGCGGTGAAGGCGCCGGTCAGGTCGAATACGTCGATATCGGTCTGGCGAGCGAGCTTGGCCAGGCCTACCGCACCGTCCATCTCGAACAGATGGGCGACCCGCGCCGCCAGTGCCTCGGGCGCGCCGGCCTCGGCGAATTCGCTCTGCAGGCGGCTGGAACTGAGCCGGCTCTCGTTTTCGAGGAGGTCTTGAGACGCGGTGGAGAGACGTTCGACACCCTGGCCCAGCGCTTCGAGACTCGCCTGCGGATCGGCCGGATCGACACCGGCGCACAGCAGGTCCGCCATCTGGATGCGCAAGCCCTTGGCGGCGTGGTCGAACAGCGTCAGCCGCGCATGTTCGGGCATGGCGGCACCGTCGATATCGGCCCATAGTGCTTCCATGTCGTAGAGCTGGACGGCGAGCACGAATGCGGTCGCCACCTGCTCCAATGTCGCGCCCTCTTCCTCGGCCAGTTCGAAGGGGTGGACCAGCCCGATCCGGTTGACGATGCGGTTGGCGAGCTTGGTCGCGACCAACTGGCGGCGTAGCCGGTGATGGAGGATCTGCGCCCTGTAGGGCTTGCGCATGGGTTCGGGGAAAGCCTCGATCAACAACGGCTCCAAAGCTTCGCTGGCGGATAGCGGGCCGTTTTCGATCGCGTCCTGGAGCAGGAGCTTGGTGGAGGAGAGGAGCACGGCCAGTTCGGGCCGGGTAAGACCCCTGCCGTCGCCGATCCGCCTGCCCAGAGTCTCGTGATCGGCTAGGCCTTCGGTCCGGCGGTCGAGATTGCCATTGTCTTCCAGCGTCTCGATCAGCCGCAGCTGCGCATCGGCTACCTTCGGGCCGCCGAGTTCGGCGATCGACAGCGCGAGCGCCTGCAGCCGGTTGTCCTCGAGCACGAGCCGGGCGACCTCGTCGGTCATGTCCTTCAGCAACGCGTTGCGCTTCGCCTCGGACAAGCGCCCCGCGCGGCGCGCAGCGGCCAGCGCGATCTTGATGTTGACCTCGTTGTCGGAGCAATCGACGCCGGCCGAATTGTCGATGAAATCGGTGTTGATCCGGCCTCCGCCGAGAGCGAATTCGATCCGCCCGGCCTGGGTGACGCCGAGATTGGCGCCCTCGCCGATGACCTTGGCCCGGATTTCGGACGCGTCGACCCGCAACGTGTCGTTGGCCGGATCGCCGACCTGCGCGTTGTTTTCGTTGCCGGCCTTGATGTAGGTGCCGATCCCGCCGAACCAGATCAGGTCCGCGGGTGCTTTAAGGATGGCCGAGATCAGCGCTTCGGGTTCGATCTCGCTGTCCTCGATAGCGAGCGCCTTGCGCGCTTGCTTCGACAGCTTGATGCTCTTGGCGTCGCGGGCGAAAATCCCGCCGCCTTTCGAAATCAGGCTGCGGTCGTAATCCTCCCAGCTCGATCGCGGGAGATCGAACATGCGTTGCCGCTCCGCCCAGCTCGCCGCCGGATCGGGATCGGGATCGATGAAGATGTGCCGGTGGTCGAAGGCGGCGACCAGCTTGATCGCCTTCGACAGCAGCATGCCGTTGCCGAAGACATCGCCCGACATGTCGCCGCAGCCGACCACCTCGACCGGTTCGGACTGCACGTCGACACCCATCTCGAGGAAGTGGCGCTGGACCGAAACCCAGGCTCCCTTGGCGGTGATGCCCATCGCCTTGTGGTCGTAGCCGTTGGAGCCGCCGCTGGCGAAGGCATCGTCGAGCCAGAAACCGCGCGATTCGGCGATCCCGTTGGCGATGTCCGAAAACTTCGCCGTGCCCTTGTCGGCCGCGACGACGAAATAGGGGTCCTCGCCGTCGTGGATCACCACGTCCTGGGGGTGCACGACCTTGTCGTCGACGATGTTGTCGGTGACCGAGAGCAGCGTGCGGATGAAGGCCTCGTAGCTTCCCTGCCCCTCTGCCGCCCAGCCGTCGCGGTCGAGCACGGGGCTGGGCAATTGCTTGGGATAGAAACCGCCCTTGGCACCGGTTGGCACGATCACCGCGTTCTTCACCCGCTGGGCCTTCATCAGCCCGAGGATCTCGGTGCGGAAATCGTCGCGGCGGTCGGACCAGCGGAGCCCGCCGCGGGCGATCGCGCCCGAGCGCAGGTGAATACCCTCGACGCGCCGCGAATAGACGAAGATCTCGCGCCAGGGGATCGGCTTGGGCAGATTGGGCACCAGCGAGGAATCGATCTTGAAGGCGAGCGCCTCTTCGGCGGCGGGCGCATAGGCGTTGGTCCGCAGGATCGCGTCGATCAGCTGGTGGTAGAGCCGCAGCAGGCGATCGTCGTTGATCGCCACCACCCGCGACAGCCCTCGCTTGATGGCGGACTTGGCCTCCTCGACCGCCTCTTCCCGGCCCTTGCCGGTGCTGCTGCCGAAATCGGGATCGTGCCGGGCCGCGAACAGCGCCACCAGGGCGCGCGTGACCTCGGGGGCTCCACGCAGCGCATCGACCACCGTGTATATGGTGAACCCCATCCCGGCCTGGCGCAGATAGCGGTAGAAGGCACGCAGCCATCCCGTCTGCCTGGCCGACAGCGAGGCTTCGCAGACCAGCCGGTTGAAGACGTCGTTCTCGGCCTCGCCGTTGAGGACTGCGGCCACCGCCTCCTCGATCGCATCGGAGCGCTCGACCAGCGCCGCGGCATCGGTTCCGGCAGGCAGGGTAAGCCGGAAATCGTGGATCGTTCCCAACCGTCCTTCGTCGAGGACGAAGGGCATTTCGGTGTGGACGTGGAAACCGAAATTCTCCAGCGCCGGAACCGCATCGGAAAGCGGCAGACTGCCTTCGGCCTGATAGAGCTTGAGCCGCAGGCAGGCTTCGGTCTCGCGCTCGCAGTAATAGAGACGGGCGTCGCGTTGCCGGGGGGCATCGGAATCGGAATGGACCCCCAGTGCGTGCAGGCGGGCGATATCGGTCGCAGCTTCCTGCGCTCCGAAACGGCCGCGGAAGGGAGTGGGAAAACTTTCCGCCCAGCGCAGCGCGAGCGCCGCCGCCCGTCCAGGCTCGACGAGTTCGGCAAGCTCCGTCTCGACCGCTTCGGTCCAGCCGCGCAGCAACGTCTGGAGATGATGGTCCAGTGCCGCCTCGTCCGGCGCGCCGTCGCCGTCGCGGATGTCGAGCACGAAGCGCATCATCGCGATGGTGCCGCCCTCGACTTCCAGGCTCCAGTCGAGCATGCGCGCCGATGCTCCCTGTTCGAGAAGCTGCTGGATCTGCTCGCGGACCTGCGTGGATAGCATGTCGCGCGGGAGCCAGACGAAGGCGAAGAGATGACGCGCAAGCGGCGCTTCGACCAGCGCCAGTCGCGGGCGGGGGCGATCGACCAGGCTCATCATGGTGGTCGAGACCCGCTCGATGTCCTCCGCGCTGAAGCCGATCAGGAGGTCGTGCGGCAGGGTGGTGAGCGCATGGACCAGGGCCTTGCCCGCATGGCCGCCGCGATCGAAGTCGAGCCGCCCCATGATCGCCTCGAGTTCGCTGCGCAGCCGCGGAACGTCGCGCGGCGGCGCGGCGAGGGCGGCGCTGGTCCAGACGCCGGCATGAACCGAGAGCGCCACCAGCTTACCGTTCTCGCGCAGCGGCAGCAGGAAGAGGTCGAGCGGGACGTGGCGATGGACCAGCGACAAGCGATTGGCCTTGATGATCAGCGGCAGGCGCGTGTTCGCCTCGTTCTCGAACCAGGCGAAGGCGCGTTCGTAGGATGCCTCGGCGAGCAGCTCGCGCGCGCTCCTGCGGCAGATGCCGAGCGGCTCGGAGATCTCGCCATCGCGGCGGCGCACGAGATGACCGAGCTGGGTCAGCATCCCGCCGTTCAGCCAGCGCAGCAGCGCGGCCCCTTCGGGATGGTCCGGCTCGATCCGCTCGGCGTCGGCGAGCATGACCTGCTGGACCTTGGGCCAGTCGGCCACCGCCGCGCGCACGTCGCCCATGGTCTCGCGCAGCGCGCGCATCAGATCCCGTCGCTGGCGCGCATCGACTCGCGGCGTCTCGATGTAGATCATCGATTCGTACGGGGCGTCCTCGGATCCGCCCTTTCCGAATCCGGTGAGGTTTCCTTCCGCGTCCCGTTCGATCGGGACCACGGGATGGACCAGCCGGTCGATCGAAAGACCCGCAGCGGCGATCGTCGCCGCCGCCGAATCGACCAGGAACGGCATGTCGTCGTTTACGATGGCGATCCGCAGCATGCGCTTCTCGCCGCTGGTCGATTCGATCGCGATCGCAGACCGCCGCGTTTCGCGGGTCAGGCCGGTGGCGAGGAGGAATTCCGCGGCTTCGCGCAGCCGCCGCTTCTCGAACGGGGTGTCTCCGGGCAGCAGGGATTCGCCCATGCGTTTTGCGAGCGCCTCGACCAGTCTGGCCGGAGGGGTGTCGGTCCGCTTGGCGGACGGCTTAGTGGAACCCATGAAATCCTCGCGTGGGCGGTCTCTCCTCCGCCCGCAGACAGCTAGCGGCGAGGCCGTGCGCCATCGCCCTTCGACGCGCCGCCCCTAAGCCCGTGCGGCGTCGCCCGCAAGCGCGGCCATCGCAAGTTCGAGCGACGCCGCGCGCGCGGCTGGATCGAAGGTCGGCCCGGCAAAGATCACCTCTTCCGCACCGGTGCGGGCGATGAAGGCCCGCACGCTCTCGCGGACCTGGTCCGGCGTTCCGATCGCGCTCGCCTGGCCGATGTGGTCGAGCATGGCGCGCGCCGGAGCGGGCAGCGTGTCGCGATACCCTGCGACCGGCGGCGGCAGCTTTCCGGGACGGCCGGTGCGCAGCGCGACGAAGGCCTGCATCTGCGAGCTGGCGAGGTGTTCCGCCTCCTCCTCGGTGTCGGCCGCGAACAGGTTCATCGCCGCCATCACATGCGGCTTGGCGAGAGCCGCAGAGGGCTGGAAATCGCGGCGGTAGACGGCGAGCGCGGCATCGAGATGGTCGGGTGCGAAATGGCTGGCGAAGGCATAAGGCAGGCCGAGCTGCGCGGCGAGCTGGGCACCGAACAGGCTCGAGCCCAGCATCCACATCTCCAGCTCGCTGCCGTACCCCGGCGTCGCCCGGATCGGCAGATCGATGTCGCCGGTGAGGAGCGCGCGAAGTTCCACAACATCCTGCGGGAAGGCCTCGGCCGCGGCGTGGAGATCTTTCCGGAACGCGCGGCGCAGTTCCGGCCCGGCCCCCGGCGCCCGGCCGAGGCCCAGGTCGACCCGTCCTGGGAACAGCGCCGCCAGCGTGCCGAACTGTTCGGCGATGTGGAACGGCGTGTGGTTGGGCAGCATGATCCCGCCCGAACCGATACGGATCGTGCTGGTGGCATTGCCGATATGCGTCAGCACCACCGAGGTCGCACCGCCTGCGATCCCTTCCATCAGGTGATGTTCGGCGACCCAAAAGCGCTTGCAGCCGGCTCGCTCGGCCGTGCTGGCGAGGTCGGTGGCGGCGGAGAATGCCTCCTCGAGCGTGCCGCCTTCGCGCACCGGAACGAGGTCGAGGATCGAGTAATCAGTCATTCTGGCGCTGCCTTGCCGTTCAGCTGTTCGAGATATTTTCGCGCAGTCCCGGCCTCGGGGCTGTCGGGTGCAACTCCGATCACCGAATCGAAGCTGGAGCGCGCATCGGCCTCGCGCCCGGCCATCGCCGCGATCACGCCGGCCTCGAGCCCGATCGCCGGATCGCGCGGGGCGAGGTCGGCGGCGTATTCGATCTGGCGCTGCGCTTCGCCCAGCCGTTCGAGCCTGCGCGAAAGCGTGGCCGAGAGCAGCCAGGCGCGCGCGTTGGCGGGGTCGCTTTCCCTTGCGCTGGCGAGCGCCGCGACCGCGAGTTCGTTCTGCCCGGCTTCCACCAGCGCCCGCGCGCGATCGATCGCGAAGCCGGCGCGCATTCTGCCGTCGGAAGCCTCGGCGGCATCCGCCTCGGCGCTCTCGAAATGGACCAGCGCCGCCTGGGCATCGCCCGCCGCCATCGCCGCGTTGCCGGCCATCGCCGCGAGCCGGGCGCGATAGGCGGGATTGGTCCCGCCGATCTCCTCGCGCGCGGCAACGAAGGCCCGCAGCGCATCGTCGAACCGCTCGAGCCGGACCAGCGCCAGGCCCGCGCAATGCGAAGTCTGCGCCAGTTCGAGATCGCTCTGGGCCATCTGGCGCCAGGCCTGGGCGTAATCGAGCGCCTCCTCGGCATTGTTTCCGGCGCTGAGGAGGCATTGCGACAGCCGGCTTTGCTGCCGCGGTTGCTCGGGAACCGCCTGCTCCCGGGACGGCCGGTCGCGCAATTCCTCCGGCGTGCCGGGAAAGGCGTCGACCGCGGGATTGGGACCGACCTGGAGGATCAGCAGGGGAAGGACGGAAAAAAGGAGCATCAGGCGGGTTCCGGCATGGCGGCGAGGATGCGCAGCAGCAGGGCGATGTCCCGTGTCTGCGACAGGCGATGATCGCCATCCTTGACCAATGTCACCTTTACCGCATCCGAACGCAGTGCTTCGGCCAGCCTCAGGCTGATCTCCCACGGCACGTCGGCATCGCGCTGGCCGTGGATCAAATGGACCGGGCAGTCGATCGCGATCGTGCCATCGAGCACGCGGTGCGTTTCCGCATCCTGCCAGAACCGGGCATGGGTCGGCGTGGGCTCCGGACCGTAGGGATTGTCCTCGTGGATCGTCTCTCCCGCAGCGAGCCGCGCCTTCTGCGCCGCGTCGAAACCCCAGTCGGAAAAGTCGGGCGCGGCTGCGATGCCGACGAGCCCGGCGACCCTGTTCCCCAGCGCCTCGGCCACGAGGAGCATCAGCCACCCGCCCATCGAGGAACCCACCAGCACCACCGGCCCCGTCACCCGAGCCTCCACCAGCGCGACCACCTCGTCGCGCCAGCGGGACAATGTGCCGTCGGCGAAATCGCCCGAGCTCTCGCCGCAGCCGGAATAATCGAGCAACATGCATGCACGCCCATGTTCCTCCGCCCAATCAAACAGAGCGCTCGCCTTGCTGCCCGCCATGTCCGACATGTAGCCGGGCAGGAACACCAGCGCCGGGCCCGCCCCTTCGACCATCCGATAGGCGATCCGGCGCCCGTCGGGCATGGTGTAGTGCGATATCGTGCGGCTCATCGCGCACGCTTGTCGCGGTCGGGCGACGGCGATGCAAGCGTCGTCGCTACGAAGACTCCTCGCTGACGAATATGTCCTCGATCCTTGCTTCGAAGATGGCGGCGATGCGGAAGGCCAGCGGCAGCGAGGGATCGTAGCGACCGGTCTCGATGGCATTGACGCTCTGGCGCGAGACCCCGAGCCGGTCCGCGAGGTCCTGCTGGCTCCAGTCCCGCTCGGCGCGCAGCACCTTGAGACGGTTCTTCATCGGTCTCTCCGGTGCTGCCACAAATGACCAACGGCCGTGCCGGCGGCCCAGACCGGCACCGCCCACCAGCCGGGCATGTGCGGCACCAGTTCGAAGGTTTCCAGAAAGCCCCAGAAGCTGCCGATGGCGAGCACGAAGCCGAGCCCGACGAGCGAGGCGATAATCGCGCGGTGGCGCAGATATTCATCCTGTTCCTCGACGATGTAGCGTCCCATGACCCAGATCATCCACAGGATCGGGGCGATCGGCAGCATGGCCAACGCCCAGGTGAGCACGGTAGAGGGCTCAAGGCTGCGCCATGCCCACAAGGCGATGCCGAGCCCGAACATGTAGGCTAGCGAACTGGCGAATATCCCGGTGAGATAGCGCGCCACGGCGGTGCTGGCCCCGGGCCCTTTCGTGGCGCTCCGCCGGGCGCGGCGGAAGACAACGAACATCAATGCGACCGGAACGAGCGCGAGCATGTAGGCGGTGGTGGCATCGATCGCGTCGCTTGCTCTGAGGCCGAGGATCGTCGCCGCGCTGGCCAGCATCAGCCCCCCATACATCGGCCCCCGGTTCGCTTCTCGTTCGCCGGCGACGGTCATGCGCAAGACCCGCATGCCGATTTGCGGGATCGGATGGATCCGACTGCCGCACCGGAGAGGCCTGCCACGATGCCGAACATCGCTCCATCGCTCAATCCCCCGACCCTGCCGAGGATGGCGGCGAGGATCATGGCCGCGGCCCAGAGCACGGATTTCTGCAGCATGGTCATTGGTCAAACTCCCTTTTCAATGTGTAAAGCAACATTGTCAAAAGTAACAGGGAATGTCAAGGTCGCTTTCCGCTATGGCGCGTGTGCTTTCCAAAGGTGGCTCGAAATTTCGTCATGCAAACGTCGCCTGACACGCGCATAAGTCTCGGCGAGGAGATCGATATGCTACCCACCGAACCGCCTGCCGCCCCCCATTTGCCCGCGCTCGACCGGCGCACGTTGTTCAAGGGCGGCGCGCTCGCCGCCGGGATGTTGTCCGCGCCGCTCGCGGCCCAGTTCGGGGCGCGGGGGTTCACGCATGGGGTCGCGAGCGGCGAGCCTTCGGCGGAGGGCGTTCTCCTGTGGACCCGCTACGCCGCGGGTCAGGACACGAGACTGACCTGGGAAGTCGCCGAATCGCCCGAGTTCACCCGCGCCGTCGTGGGAGGGGATGTCGTGGCGGGCCCCGGCAGCGATGGATGCTGCAAACCGCGCGCCACGGGTCTCGAGCCCGGACGCTGGTATTACTACCGCTTCACCGCGCCCGACGGCTCGCATTCCGACATCGGCCGCACCCGGACCCTCCCCGCCGGGCCGGTCGACCGGTTCCGCATGGCGGTGTTTTCGTGCTCGAACCTGGGCTTCGGGTGGTTCAACGCCTATCGCCACGCGGCCGAGAGCAATGATTTCGACCTGGCGCTGCATCTGGGCGATTATTTCTACGAATATGATCCGCAGACCTATCCTTCCGCCGATCAGCGGGTCGAGGGGCGCACCGTCTGGCCGCCGAGCGAGATCGTGGCGCTGGCCGATTACCGCCTGCGCTATGCCAGCTATCGCAACGATCCCGACCTCCGGCGCCTGCACCAGTCCTATCCGATGATCTCCGGCTGGGACGATCACGAAAGCGCCAATGATTCGTGGGAAGGCGGGGCGGAAAACCACCAGCCGGACAGCGAGGGTCCGTGGTCGGCGCGCAAGGCCGCGGCGATGCGGGCCTATCGCGAATGGATGCCGGTGTCGGACGAGCCCTGGGCGGCCTACGAGGTGGGCGATCTTGCCACGCTGTTCCGGCTCGAGACCCGGCTGACTGCGCGAGCCGAGCAGTTTTCGGTCGGCAGGATCCTGTCGGGCCAGGAAAATCCGCAGGAGGCGCTCGCCGCGCTGACTGCCTTTCGAGACGATGGCTATCGCGATTCGTCGCGCGAGCTTCTGGGGATGGACCAGCAGCGCTGGCTGGCGTCGGGCCTCGCCGCCTCGAAACGCGGCGGAAAGATGTGGCAGGTGCTGGTCCAGCAGGTCCTGATGGGCAGGCTGGCGACCCCGCCGGCGCTGGCCGAGGGGCTGCCGGCCGATCTGCCCGACTACGTGCGCCGGCGCATCCTCGCCGGGGCCATGGCCGGGCGCGCCGGACTGCCGCTCAACATGGACGCCTGGGACGGCTATCCCGCCGCGCGCGACCGGGTGTTCGAGGCGGCACTGGCGGCGGATGCCAATCTCGTCAGCCTCGCCGGCGACACCCACAACGCCTGGGCCTTCGACCTCGACCATGCGGGCGCGCGGGTCGGCGTCGAATTCGGCGGCCAGTCGGTGACCTCTCCCGGGTTCGAAACCTACGCGCCCTACCTTGCCAGCGGCGACCTGGAGCGCGCGACGGTGGCGCACAATCCGCAGCTCAAATGGATGGATGGCTCGCGCCGTGGCTACATGGCGGTCGAGCTGACCCCGGAGCGCGCGACCAGCGAATACCGCTTCGTGTCGAGCGTGCGCGAAAGGGGCGCGGGCGTGGCGGCCACCAAGCGCATTTCGACCACGACCGACCGCCGCCTCGATATCGGTTGAGTCCCGGGGTGCGGAGCCCTATTCCGCTTCCGATGATGTACGCGCGGACCGGCACGACGACACCCACCACCCCGGCGCGCCGGGGGCGGATGGTGACGGCCTGAGCCGCACCGCCGCCGCCCGGTTTCGGGCGGTGGGCGTTTCCTCCCGAAATCGAATGCTCCCAAACGCCGCTTCAAGCGCGCGCCTGCCTGTGCCATGGGCGCTCGCGAAGGACGGACGAGACCAATGACGGAAATGCTCAAGATCAGCCTGCCCGACGGTTCGGTGCGCGAAATGGAACGCGGCGCCACCCCGGCGGATGTCGCCGCGGCGATCGGCCCGGGCCTTGCCAAGGCGGCGCTGGCGGCGCGCGTCGACGGGGAATTGCGGGATCTGGGCCGGCCTTTCGAGGGCGATGCCGAGCTGGCGCTGGTCACCTCGCGCGACGAGGAAGACGCACTCGAACTGGCGCGCCACGATTACGCCCATGTGCTCGCCGAGGCGGTGCAGGCGCTGTGGCCGGGCACGCAGATCACCTTCGGCCCGGCGACGGCGGATGGCTTCTATTACGACGTCAAGGCGCCCGACAGCCGCGAGCCCTTCTCGCTCGACGACCTGCCCGCCATCGAGGAGAAGATGCGCGAGATCATCCGTGCCGACAAGCCGCTGCGCCGCGAGGTCTGGAGCCGCGAGCAGCTGATCGCGAAATGGGAAGCCGAGGGCGAGGCGTTCAAGGCCGAATGGGCGCGCGAACTGCCCGAGGACGAGGAGCTGACGGTCTACTGGTCGGGAGAGGATTGGCTCGACATGTGCCGCGGGCCGCACCTGCCCAGCACCGGCAAGCTCGACCCGCAGGCCTTCAAGCTGACGCGGGTGGCGGGTGCCTACTGGCGCGGCGACCAAAACAATCCGCAGCTCACTCGCATCTACGGCACCGGCTGGCTGAACAAGAAGCAGCTCGACGCGCATCTCCGCCGGATGGAGGAGGCGGCCAGGCGCGATCACCGCAAGCTCGGCCGCGAGATGGACCTCTTCCATCTGCAGGAAGAGGCGCATGGCAGCGTCTTCTGGCACCCCCAGGGCTATCGCATCTGGCGCGAGCTCGAGGCCTATATGCGCCGCAGGATGGACGGTGCGGGCTACCGCGAGATCAAGACCCCGCAGCTGATGGACGTGCGCCAGTGGGAACAGTCGGGCCACTGGGGCAAATATGCCGAGAACATGTTCGCCGTGCCCGACATGGTGCCGCAGGTGGACGACAGCGGCGCCGGCGCGCACCCTTCGGTGGCGGCGGATGCCGACTGGATGGCGATCAAGCCGATGAATTGCCCGGCCCACGTGCTGGTCTTCAAGCAGGGCATCACATCCTACCGTGACCTGCCGATCCGGCTGGGCGAGATGGGCTGCTGCCACCGCAACGAGCCGCACGGCGCGCTCCATGGCCTCATGCGAGTGCGCCAGTTCACCCAGGACGATGCGCATATCTTCTGCACCGAGGCGCAGGTGGTCGAGGAAGTCCGCGCCTTCTGCGCGCTGGCGGACGCGGTCTATCGCGACTTCGGTTTCTCCTACGAGATCAAACTTGCCCTGCGTCCCGAAAAGCGGCTCGGCTCCGATGCCGACTGGGACCGGGCCGAACAGGAACTGCGCGATGCCGTGGCCGAAGCGGGCATGGCCAACGACGATTACGGCTGGGAGGAACTGCCGGGCGAAGGCGCGTTCTATGCGCCCAAGCTCGAATGGCACCTCACCGATGCGATCGGCCGGACCTGGCAGGTCGGGACGATCCAGGGCGACCGCGTCCTGCCCGACCGGCTCGACGCAAGCTACATCGGCGAGGACGGCGAGAAGCATCGCCCGGTCATGCTCCACCGCGCCATCTTCGGCAGTTACGAGCGCTTCATCGGCATCCTGATCGAGCACTTCGCCGGGCGGTTGCCGCTGTGGCTCGCGCCGACCCAGGCGGTGGTCGCGACGATCGTCTCCGACGCCGACGACTACGCCCGCAAGGTCGCGGACGAACTGGCCCGGGCCGGCATCCGCGCCGAGCCCGACCTGCGCAACGAGAAGATCAACTACAAGGTGCGCGAACATTCGCTGGCGAAGGTTCCGCAGCTGCTCGTGGTCGGCAATCGCGAGGCGGAGGAGGGCACCGTCGCCATCCGCACGCTGGGCGAGAAGGATCAGCGGGTCATGCCGCTGGCCGACGCGGTGGCGATGCTGCGCGAAGAGGCGACACCGCCCGATCTCCGCCCGGACTGAGCGGCATGGACATCCTCGCCGGTTACGCGCCGCTGCAGATCGGGGTGGCGCTGCTGGCGGCGTTCGGGTCGGCCTTCGTGCGCGGACTGACCGGCTTCGGCATGGCGATCCTCCTGGTGCCGGTCCTGGCGCTGGCGATGGTGCCGGTCGATGCCGTGCTGCTGGCCAACTTCCTCTCGTTGTTCATCGGGCTGGTCGACATCCGACGGCTCGTGCAAACGGCGGAGCGATCCGCGTGGACGCTGTGCCTGCTGGTGCTGCTGTTCACGCCTGCCGGGCTGTGGGCCCTGGCGGTGACGAGTCCCGATCTCGCCCGCTTCGTCATCGCGCTGATTGCTCTGTCGGCATTCGTGGCGATCTATCTGCCACGCGCTTCCGATCTTCCGCCGGGCCGGGCGACGACCGCCGGCGTCGGCGTACTGAGCGGGCTGATGACCGGCTATGCGGGCATGCCCGGCCCACCCGTGGTGCCGTATTACGTCCGGCGCGATCTGCCGCGGGCGACGGCCAAGGCCTCAATGCTGCTGGTCTTTACCGCTGCCGGGCTCGCCGGCCTCGGCTCGGGCGCGGCGCTGGGCGTGCTCGACTGGCGGCTGGCGATCCTCGCGCTGCTGTTGTTCCCGGCGGTGGTGCTGGGCAACAAGCTGGGCGAGCGTGCCTCGGACGCGGTCGGCGACCGGGCGTGGCGGATTGCGGTGGGCATCGTCCTGGGCGGAGCGGCAGGCGCGGCGCTGTGGCGCCTCGTGTGAGCTCGACCCGCTACGAAGTCAGAGCGGGAAGGCGGCCCCCGCCATCACCAGCGAGAGCCCGCAGCCGGCGACGATGATCGCGCGGGCGATCTCCTCCACATGCGTCTGCAGGCGGGCGGATCGGATGCGGGCGGCAACGCGGCTCATGCGTGCATGGTGGGCGCGAAACCCTAAGCGAAGGTTAACCGCCGAACTGCGGCATCTGCATCGAGGCGCAGTGGAACGAGCCACCGCCGGCGAGCACGGCGTCGGCGGGCAGGCCGATCGCGCTGCGCGTCGGAAACAGCTCGCCGATCGCGCGAACGGCCTCTTCGTCGTGCGGCGATCCGTAGATCGGCACCACCACCAGCGCATTGGTGATCGCGAAGTTCATGTAGCTCGCCGGGGCGATATCGTCGCCCATCGTGACCGTTCCGGGGGAAGGCACATCGAACAGCGACAATGCGGTCCCGTCGATCCGCGCCCGCGCCTCGGCATAGACCGCCGCGTGGGGATCGTCATCGCCGCTCGCGCGCGGCAGGGCAATCGCCCCGGGGCCAACGAATCGCGCGAGATTGTCGACATGGCCATCGGTGTGATCGTTGACGAGGCCCCGGCCCAGCCAGACGATGTCGTGGACCCCCAGATCGCGCTTCAGCCGGTCTTCGATTTCCTCGCGCGAGAGATTCGGATTGCGGTTGGGATTGAGCAGGCATTCCTCGGTCGTCACGAGCCGGCCGGCTCCGTCGACGTCGATCGCGCCGCCTTCGAGGATCCAGTCCGCCGTCTCGACCGGCAGCCCGGCATCGCGCGCCAGTTCGGCGCCCACCGTCTCGTCGCCGGCCATGCGGTATTTCCCGCCCCAGCCGTTGAAGGCGAAGCGGCGGGCGCTGCCGTCGCCGAGGACCAGCGGCCCCGTGTCGCGCAGCCAGATGTCGCCATAGGTCCGCCGCTCCAGCCTCACCGCGCCGGTGACCAGCTCGCGTGCCCGTGCCTCGTTGGCTGCATCGCGGACCAGCAGCCGCACCTCCTGCCCGCTCTCGGCCACGGCGTTGGCGAAGCCGGCGATCTGCTCTTGCGCTCTCGGCAGGACCTCAGGCCATTCCTCCCCATCGTGGGGAAATCCGATCCACAGCCAGCGCTGCGGTGCCCATTCCGGGGGGAGGATTGCGGTCATCTTGCGATCCTTCGATCCGGCGCTCAGCAACCGGTTCCCGCCGCGGCGCATTGTTCGTCGCGAATGCCCCGGAATTCGTCGCCTTCCGTCCAGTTGGGCCAGCTGGTGCTCGTCGCCATCGCCCGGCCTATGCGATAGAACAGCTGCAAGTCCTGCATCACGCCGGACCAGTCCCAGCTTTCGTCGAACTCGTCCTGGGGGCCGTGATAGCGATTCTGGCGATAGTCGAGCTGCGCGGCGGCCCCGGCTGCCTTGCCGCCATCGATCAGGTCTTCGCCGCCCTTGACGTAGAGCATCGGCACGCCCCGCTTGGCGAAGGCGAAATGGTCGGAACGGTAATAATAGCCGGCTTCCGGATTGGGGTTGGGCGTGGCGACGCGCCCGTTCTCCCCCAGTCCAGCGTCGAGGAAGCGATCGAGCTGCGATTTGCCCGGCCCCACCACCACGACGTCCCTGCTCGGCCCGGCCATCAGGAAGGCGTCCATGTTGATCCCGCCGACGGTCTGCGAAAGCGGGAAGACCGGGTTCGCGGCATAGTAATCGGCGCCGAGGAGGCCCGATTCCTCCGCCGTCACCGCCAGGAACACCAGGCTGCGTTCGGCGGGCCCGGCCTTCCGGTGCGCCTCGGCCAACGCCACCAGTGCGGCGGTGCCGGTGGCGTTGTCGACTGCCCCGTTGCAGATGTCGTCGCCGTCGGGAGCCGGGGTGCAACGTCCCAGATGGTCCCAGTGGGCGGTGTGCATGACGTACTCGTCGGGGCGCTCGCTTCCCGGCAGGACCCCGATAACGTTGCGGGATGCGAAGGTCCGGATGTCGTTCGCGAAACCGGTCGAGGCTGTCAGGCCCAGAGGCACCGGCCGGAAACCACGCTGCTTTGCCTTCTGCGACATTTCGGACAGGCTGTGGCCTGCCGCCTCCAGGATCCGCGCGCCGACCGCATTCTGCACCCAGCCATTGACCTTGGTGAGCGGGGGCGCGTTCTCGCCTCGCTGGGCATAGGCCTGCGGACCCGACCAGGAAGATTCGACCACGTTCCAGCCATAGGCCGCCGGTGCCGTGTCGTGGATGATGATCGCGCCGGCCGCACCCTGCCGCGCCGCTTCCTCGTATTTGTAGGTCCAGCGTCCGTAATAGGTCATCGCCTTGCCGCCGAAGGGGCCTTCGAGCGTGGCGTTGTCGAAATCGGGATCGTTGATCAGGATGACCGCCGTCTTGCCGGTCATGTCGACCCCGGCATAATCGTTCCAGCCCTTTTCGGGTGCGTTGATGCCGTAGCCCACGAACACCAGTTCGCTGCCTTCCAGACGGGTTTCACCCTCCTCCCGGTACGTGACGCCGACCCAGTCGGTGCCGTATTCGAACGACAAACCGGTGCCCCCACCGGCGATGGTCAGCGGCGCGAAGTCGCGGCCGGTGATCTCGACCAGCGGGACTTCCTGGACCCAGCTTCCCCGGTTGCCCGGTTCGAGACCCGCCGCGCGGAAGCGCTCGATGAGATAGTCGACCGTCTTTTCCTCGCCCTCGGTGCCCGGCATGCGGCCCTCGAAGGCGTCGGAAGAGAGCCGACGGGTCACCTCGACCATGGTTTCCTCGCTGAGCGTGCCGTCGGCGACCTCGGGGATGTCGAGCGCTGCGGTGGCGGCGCCGGCGAGCGGCGGGCCGCTCGTCGCACAGGCGGCAAGCGCCAGCGGGGCGAGCAGGGCGAAGGCGATTCGGCGCGAAGCGAAGGGTGTCATTCGGGTATCCCGGCAGGAGGGAGGGTGGGACCGCGGGTCATTGCAGACCGGCCGGCGGGCCGCAAGCACCTGGCCGCGACGCTTGCGGACCGGTGCGGCGCGCGCCTAACGCTGGGCGAATGGACGGCGACTGGACCGATGCTCTCGTTCGCGCGCGCGCGCATTCGCCGTTCCTGTCGCGGATGGTCGAACGCTTCCCCGACCTCGCCGGCCGGCTCGAGGAAGGGCGGGGCGAAGAGGCCCTGGCCGCCGCGAAGCGCGCGGGAGAGGACACCGGGGATGTTGCCGTCGACCTGCGGCGCGAACGCGGGGCGGTGTCGCTGGTGCTGGCGATCGCCGATCTCGCCGGCGCGTTTCCGCTCTCGCGAGTGATGGCGGAACTCTCCGCGCTGGCCGACCGCTCGCTCGAGCGCGCGATCGCGGCGGCCATCGCGCGCCGGGTCCCCAATGCAGCGCCGGACGGCTTCATCGCCCTGGCACTTGGCAAGCACGGGGCGGGGGAACTCAATTTCAGCTCCGACATCGATCCGATCCTGCTCTACGATCCCGACAGGCTGCCCCGCCGGTCGCGCGACGAGCCGGGGGAGGCGGCGCAGCGCTATGCCCGCGACATCGTCCGTCTGCTGTCCGACGTGACCGAGGACGGTTTCGTGTTCCGGGTCGATCTGCGGCTGCGCCCGGCCTCCGAGGTCAGCCCGCTGGCGATCTCGCTGGGGGCGGCGACGACCCATTACGAAAGCTCCGCCCTCGCCTGGGAGCGCGCCGCCTTCATCCGCGCACGGGCCTGTGCGGGCGACGTCGCTGCGGGCGAGGAATTTCTCGAGACGATCCGGCCCTTCGTCTGGCGCCGCAGCCTCGATTTCGGCGCGATCGACGAGGTTCGCCGGCTGACCGCGCGCATTCGCGAGCGTCAGTCCGGCCCCGGCGAACCGGCGCCCGGCTTCAACGTCAAGCTCGGCCGCGGCGGCATCCGCGAGATCGAGTTCTTTGCCCAGACTCACCAGCTGATCCACGGCGGCCGCGATCCCGCGTTGCGTCATCGCGGGACCCGCGCCGCGCTCGATGCACTGGCGGAGGCGCAGCGGATCTCGGCCGAGGATGCGCGGGTGCTGGGCGACAGCTACGACCGGCTGCGGACTGCCGAACATCGCCTGCAGATGGTCAACGACCGCCAGACACATGACGTGCCTGAGGGAGATGCGCTCGAGAATGTTGCCCGGTTGGGGGGGTGGGAAAAAGGGCAGGCCTTTCTCGACGAACTGCGGACGGCGTGCCGGCCGGTCGCCGAGCGCTACGATCGGCTGCTGGCCGAGGACGATGGCGACCGGATCAAGCCGCCGATCAAGGCGCTGATCGAGAAGATCGAAGACCGCGACGCCGACGAACTCGCCGCGCGCATCGAGACCTGGTCGAGCGGGCGCTATCGCGCGTTGAAGAGCCCGGCCGCGATCGCCGCGCTCGATGCGATCAAGCCGGACCTGCTGGCCGCCCTTGCCGAGGCGGAAGCGCCCGAGGTGGCCCTGGCGCGTTGGGAAACCCTGCTCGAACGCCTGCCGACCGCGATCAATTTCTTCCGCCTGCTCGAGGCGCGGCCAGCGCTTCTCGCCCTGCTCATCGACTGCCTGACGATCGCCCCGCCGCTCGCCGACGAACTGTCCCGCCGCCCCGAACTGCTCGACGCGCTGATCGACAACAGCGCCTTCGACCTGCCCGGAACCGTCGCGGAAATCGCGGCAAACATGCGCCGCTGCGAGAGCGACGACGAATACGAGCAGGTCCTCGATCGCATCCGGGTGGTCACGGGCGAGACCCGGTTTGCGCTCGGAATGCAGCTGGTCGAGGCGGCGCAGGATCCGCTCGCGGTGGCCGAGGCCCTGTCGCGCACCGCGGAGGCCGCGCTCCTGGTCGCGGTCGAGGCGGCGGAAAAGGAATTCGCCAGGCGCCACGGACGTTTCGAGGACGGCGGGCTGCTGGTCCTGGGGCTTGGTCGGCTGGGCGGCGGGGCGCTGACCCACACCTCCGATCTCGATGTCGTCTATCTGTTCGCGGAGAGCGAGAAGGCCGAATCCGATGGCGAGCGCCCGCTCGGCCAGACGCTCTACTACAACCGCCTTGCCCAGCGCGTGACCGCCGCTCTCAGCGTCCCGACGGCGGAAGGCGCGCTCTACGAGATCGACACCCGCTTGCGGCCGCAGGGCGAGCAGGGACCGCTGGCCGCGGGGCTTTCCAGTTTCGCGCGCTATCAGAGCGAGGAGGCCTGGACCTGGGAGCATATGGCGCTGTGCCGTGCCCGGGTGCTGGCGGGGCCCCCGGACAAGCGCGTGGACCTGGACGCGATCATCGGCCGGGTGCTTCGTTGCGAGCGCGATCCGGCAAAACTGCGAGAGGACGTGCTGGCGATGCGGAGCGAAATGGCCACGCACAAGCCGCCGCGCGGGCCGCTCGACGTCAAGCTGATGCGCGGCGGGCTGATCGACTTGGAGTTCCTCATCCATTTCCTGCAACTGCGCGACCGGACGGCTTTCGACCCCGACCTTGCGAGCGCATTGCGCGAACTCGTGGACGCAGGGCTGTTGCCTGCGCCGCTAATCGAGGCGCACCGCTTGCTGACGCGCATCCTGGTCGGCGGGCGCCTGCTCGCACCGGACCTTGCCGTACCGGGTCCGGTCGCGGCAGGAGTGCTGGCCGAACAGGCCGGTTTCGAATGCGCTGGCGCGCTGCAACCCGCCATCGCCACGGCGCGGCAGGAAATCGCGGCGGCCTGGCAGGATATTTTCGAAGAGACACTGGAGATCGACACATGAAGACGAGACCGCAGCAAGGCGACCCCATTCCCGACATCGCGATGGAAACACCCGATGGCGGTACCGTGCGTCCGAGCGATTACGCCGGGCGAAAGCTGGTGCTGTTCTTCTATCCGAAGGACAACACGCCGGGCTGCACCACCGAGGCGAAGGATTTCTCGGCCCTCAAGGAAGAGTTCGAAAAGGCCGGTGTCGCCTTGCTCGGCGTCAGCAAGGATTCGCCGAAGAAGCACCAGAACTTCATCGCCAAGCACGATCTCACCGTCGATCTCGCGACCGATGCAGCGGAAGGCGGCCTGTCCGATGCGCTCGGCGTCTGGGGGGAGAAGAAGATGTACGGCAAGACCTTCATGGGAATGGTCCGCACGACTTACCTCGTCGCCCCCGATGGCAAGATTCTCCGGGTGTGGGACAAGGTGAAGGTCAAGGGACACGCCGCCGAAGTGCTGGAAGCGGCCCTCGCGAGCTAAGGCTCCCATCGCCCGATCTGGCGCAGGGTCATTCCGGAAATCCCTTGACGCACCGATTCGCCACGCGTGCTTCCTCGCAAGTGCTTTCGACAAGGCGAGCCTTGAGGACGACGAGATGCAGCGGGAAATGCGGCGGAATTTGGCCCAAATCCGGCTTTCGGCGCTTCGGGACCCCTGCGACAAACGACTCGACGCACCGAACAGGCAGCCTGCCGCTTCGTCAGGAACCCGCGCTTGTTTCGTTCAGAATTTCCCGGTTAACCCAAACCTACAGAGCGGCGGGGGGTTCCGGCGCTTGGGAATTTAGGGATCGGCAGAATGAGCTCGCCAGGGGGCGAGCGCCGGTTCGGGATCGAACAAGCGGGACCAGGGTCTCGCGAAAAGGACGGGTCGACACATGTTCAAGACATTCCTGAAAGCCAAGCTGTTCGCGCTTGCCGGTGGCCTCGCGATCGCAGCGGCACCGGCCCAAGCGGATGATGCGGAACTCACCCCCTCGGTAAAGCACGTGCAGCCAGGTGTCAGCGTTACCCGCGAGGGCACCGATCGCCAGTTTCAGGAATTGTTCGCCAGCTGGGAAAAGACCGAACGCGTCCTGCCTCTTGCCGCCGCGGTTTCGGTGCCTTCGCGCATGCCGCTCGAAAACGCCCGGATGAGCAGCAATTTTGGACTGCGGACCCACCCGGTGCTCGGTGGGTTGCGCGGACACAAGGGCGTCGATCTCGCGGCGCCCACCGGCACGCCGGTCTATGCGACGGCCGATGGCTACGTCAGCAAAGCCGAGTGGTTTTCCAGCTACGGCAAGTACATCGCCATCGAGCATGGCGCGGACATGCAGACTCGTTTCGCCCATCTTTCGGGCATCGAGGTCAGCGAGGGCGACAAGGTGCGCAAGGGCGATCTCATCGGCTATGTCGGATCTACCGGTCGCTCGACCGGCCCGCACCTGCACTACGAAGTCCGCGTCGCCGGCCTCGCTGTCGATCCCACCCCTTATATGAACGGCGAGAGACTCGCCATGATCGAGAACGGCGGCCAGGGCGGCGGCGACGAATAATCGACGTCACGAACTGCCACGGACGGTAGAGCAAAGAGGCGGCGGGGAAACCTGCCGCCTTTTTGCTTGCCCGCTGCGACCACACCGGTAAGTTTCTCCTCGCAACCGGACGGCTCGCCAAGACGTCGCCGAGGAGAGGCTCATGCATCCGATCGCCCATGCGCAGTCGCGCCCCGACCACCCCGCCATCGTCATGGCCGGCAGCGGCGAGAGGGTGACCTATGGAGAGATGGACCGCACCGCCAACCGGTTCGCGCATCTCCTTCGCGATCGCGGGCTGGACCGCGATGGCCATTTTGGCATGCTCATGGAAAACAACGTCCTGTTCCTCCAGCTCGTCTGGGGATCGCAGCGGGCAGGACCGATGATGGTGCCGATCTCGACCCGGCTGACCGCGCCTGAAATCGCTTATATCCTCAAGGACAGCGATGCGCGGCTGCTGATCACTTCGACCAAATTTTCCGATACGATCGCGCAGTTGCGCGATCTGTGCCCCGAGTGCGAATTTCTGATTCTGGGCGGAGAAGGCGAGGAAGACCTCGAGGCTGCCATTGCCGCCCAGTCCGATACGCCGCTCGAGGATCCGCGGCCCGGCCAGTACATGCTCTATTCGAGCGGGACCACGGGCCGGCCCAAGGGGGTGCGACCGCGCCCGCCGCAGACCGAGGATATCCAGGAACCGAACCCGCTGGTCGGCCTTGCGGTGATGGGTGCCGGCATGCCGGCCGACGGATCGATGGTCTATCTTTCTCCCGCGCCGCTCTACCACGCCGCGCCGCTCGGCTGGTGCACCACCGCGCATCGGCTGGGCGGCACGGTGGTGATCATGGAGAAGTTCGATCCCGAGACAGCGCTGGCCGCGATAGAAAGGTACGGCGTGACCGACAGCCAGTGGGTGCCGACGCATTTCGTCCGCATGCTCAAGCTCGATCCCGAAGCGTGCACCCGCTTCGATCTCTCGAGCCACAAGCGCGCCCTGCATGCAGCGGCGCCCTGTCCGGTGCCGGTCAAGCAGGCGATGATCGACTGGTGGGGGCCGATCGTGAACGAGTATTACGCGGGGTCCGAGGGCATCGGCATGACGCTGGTCAAGGCGGAGGACTGGCTCGCCCATCCCGGCACCGTCGGCCGGGCGATCCACGGCAAATTGCACGTGTGTGGGCCGGATGGCGAGGAGTTGCCGGCGGGCTCGGACGGCCTGATCTTTTTCGAGAACGAGGTGCTGCCGACCTATCACAACGATCCCGGCAAGACCGCCGAAGCGATGCACCCAAAGGGCTGGATGACGCTGGGCGACATCGGCCATATCGACGAAGAGGGCTTCCTCTACCTCACCGACCGCAAGAGCCACATGATCATTTCCGGCGGGGTCAACATCTACCCGCAGGAGGTCGAGAACCTTCTCATAAGCCATGACAAGGTGATGGACGCGGCGGTGATCGGCGCGCCCGATCCCGATTTGGGCGAGCAGGTCGTCGCGGTGGTTCAGCCGGTCGACATGACGGATGCGGGCGAAGCGCTGGAACAGGAATTGCGCGATTACCTCGCCACCGAGCTTTCCCGGATCAAGATGCCGCGATTGTTCGACTTTCGCCCGGAGCTGCCACGCGAGGCGAACGGGAAGCTCTACAAGCGTGAGCTGCGCGACGAATACGCCGCCCGTGCGCGCCAGGCCGAGGACGCGTGATGGCGACGCGGGACCGCCCGAGGCTCGATCCCGCCACCGCCCGCCAGGTGATCGATCCCGCAAGCTATGCTGAATGGGATAGTCTGCTCGACACCTTCGACCGACTGCGCGAGGAAGCACCGGTGGCCTGGGTGGAGAGCGAAGCCGGCATCCATCGACCGTTCTGGCTGGTCACCCGCTACGAGGATGTCATGCGGGTGTCCAAGGACAATGCGACCTATCTCAACAGTCCGCAGACCGTCGTCTTCAGCCTCACCGAGGGGATAGAGTTCGCCAAGTCGCTGACCGGCGGCAGTCCGCATCTGGTCGCCAGCCTCGTCACCTTCGACGCGCCGATCCACATGACCTACCGCCGGCTGACCCAGGAATGGTTCATGCCCAAGAATTTGCGCGGTCTGGAGGGGGAGATCCGCACTATCGCCGCGGCCGAGGTCGACCGGCTCCTCGCGGCGGGGCCCGAGGCCGATTTCGTCGCGGCGGTCAGCGCGCCCTATCCGCTCCACGTGGTCATGCAGATCCTCGGCGTCTCCGAACAGGACGAGGCGCGGATGCTGATGCTTACCCAGCAGATGTTCGGCGGGCAGGACGAAGAACTCAACCAGTCCGGCATGAAGGACATGACCACCGAGCAGATCACCATGCTGGTGGCCGGCGCGGTCAAGGACTTCGAGGCCTATTTCGCGCGCCTCACAGCCGAGAAGAGAGTGCACCCCACCGGCGACGTCGCCAGCATCATCGCCAACGCCAGAATCGATGGCAAGCCGCTGAACGACCGGGACATGATGGGCTATTACATCATCCTCGCCGCCGCCGGGCACGACACCACCAGCGCCAGCACGGCGGGCGCGATGCTGGCGCTTGCCCGCGATCCCAACCAATGGGCCAGGGTCCGGGCCGATCGCAGCCTCTTGCCCGGCATCGTCGAAGAAGCGATCCGTTGGACCAGCCCCGTGCAGCACTTCATGCGAACGGCGGCCACCGACACCGAACTCGGTGGGCAGCGGATCGCCGAGGGCGACTGGCTGATGATCAACTACGTCGCCGCCAACCACGATCCGGCCCAGTTCGTGACCCCCCGCCGCTTCGACGCCGCACGTAGCCCCAACCGGCACCTTGCCTTCGGCGCCGGCGCGCACCAGTGCCTCGGCCTTCATCTCGCGAGGCTGGAGATGCGCATCCTGTTCGAAACGCTGCTCGACCGACTCGAGACGGTGGAACTTGCCGGCCAGCCGAAACGCGCCAAATCGAGCTTCGTCGGCGGCCTCAAGACCCTTCCCCTGCGATTCGCGCCGGCCTGATTATTTGGCGAGCAACCGCTCCGCCATTCCGCGCACTTCCGCACCCATGTCGTCGCGTTCCAGCGCCAGGGCCAGGGTAGCCTCGACGAAACCGAGCTTGCTGCCGCAATCGTATCTGCGGCCTTCGAAAGTGACGGCGTGGAAGGGCTGGGTGCCGATCATCTTCGCCATGGCGTCGGTCAGCTGGATCTCGCCGCCGGCGCCCTTCTCCTGGCTCTCGAGCAGGCGCATGACCTCGGGCTGCAGGATGTAGCGACCCGAGACGATCTTGTTGCTCGGCGCGGTTTCGATCGGCGGCTTTTCCACCAGGCCGCGCACCTCGGTGAGCGGGCCGTCCTCGGCGCCCGGATCGATCACCCCGTAGCTCGAGACCTCCTCGTGCGGGACCTCGAGCACGCTCACGAGATTGCCGCCGACCTTTTCGTAGGCATCCACCATCTGTTTCATGCAGCCGGATCCGTCCCGCCCGCCCTTCTCCTTGTGCGCGACCATCAGCTCGTCCGGCAGAAAGATGGCGAAGGGTTCGTTCCCCACGATCGCGCGGGCACACCAGATCGCGTGGCCGAGGCCCATCGGTACCTGCTGGCGCACGGTAATGATGTCCCCCGGGGTGGCGCGGGTGGGAGCGAGCACCGAAAGGTCCTTGCCGCGTTCGCTCATGGTCGTCTCGAGCTCGTAGGCCACGTCGAAATGCTCGACGATCGCGGTCTTCCCGCGGCCGGTGACGAAGATTATCTGTTCGATCCCCGCCTCGCGCGCCTCGTCCACCGCGTACTGGATCAGCGGACGGTCGACGATCGGCAGCAGTTCCTTGGGGATCGCCTTGGTTGCGGGCAGGAAGCGCGTGCCGAGTCCGGCAACGGGGAAGACGGCTTTGCGGATTGGTTTGTGTGCAGTCATGGCTCGGGGATAGGATGCCGCGAAGCCAGGAGCAACCGACATAGCTAGGCCGTGGTTGCCGCGTTTGCGCTTTTCCCTCGTGGCGGTAAGAGCGGGCGCATGGACAAGCTCATCATCAAGGGCGGCAACGGCCTTTCCGGCACCCTGCCGATCTCGGGCGCGAAGAATTCGGCCCTCACCCTCATTCCCTGCGCGCTGCTGACCGAGGAGCCGGTGACGCTGCGCAATCTGCCGCGGCTCGCGGATATCGACGGGTTCCAGCACCTGATGACGCAGTTCGGCGTCGCCCATTCGATCCCCGGCAAGCGGCCGGAGGAATTCGGCAGAGTCGTTTCGCTGGAGGCGACGCGGATCACTTCCAACGTGGCGCCCTACGATCTGGTCAGAAAGATGCGGGCATCGATCCTGGTGCTCGGCCCGTTGCTGGCTCGCACCGGCGAGGCGACGGTCTCCCTTCCGGGCGGATGTGCTATCGGCAACCGCCCGATCGACCTACACCTCAAGGCGCTGGAAGCGCTGGGTGCGGAGATCGAGCTGGCCGAAGGCTATGTGAAGGCCAAGGCTCCCGCGGGGGGGCTGCCGGGAGGCGAATACGATTTCCCGCTGGTCTCGGTGGGCGCGACCGAGAATGCGGTGATGGCCGCCGTTCTCGCGAAGGGAACAAGCCGCATCGGCAATGCCGCGCGCGAACCCGAGATCGTCGACCTGTGCCGTCTTCTGGTGGCGATGGGAGCGAAGATCGACGGAATCGGCAGTTCCGAGCTGGTCATCAAGGGTGCCAAGAAGCTCTACGGCGCTACCTACAAAGTGATGGCGGACCGGATCGAGGCCGGCTCCTATGCCTGCGCCGCGGCGATCACCGGTGGCGAGGTGTTCCTGGAAGGCGCGAATGCGGAGGAGATGGCGGCGACCAATCACGCGCTGCGCAACATCGGCGTGACGGTCGAAGCCCAGGAGGACGGAGTGCGGGTCAGCGCCAACGGGCCGTTAAAGGGCGTCAACCTATCGACCGCGCCCTATCCCGGCCTCGCCACCGATATGCAAGCGCAGCTCATGAGCCTGCTGACCAGGGCCAAGGGTACCAGCGTGCTGACCGAGACGATCTTCGAGAACCGCTATATGCACGTCCCTGAGTTGCGCCGGATGGGCGCGGACATCGAGGTCTCGGGTCGCACCGCGATCGTCAAGGGTGTCGATCGGCTCACCGGCGCGCAGGTGATGGCGACCGATCTGCGTGCCTCCATGAGTCTCATCATCGCGGCGCTCGCCGCGGAGGGCGAGACCCAGGTCCGCCGCATATATCATCTCGATCGCGGCTACGAGCGGCTCGAGGAAAAGCTGAAGCTGGTAGGCGCGGATATCGAACGGGTGGGCGACGAATAGCGGGGGCAGAGGACCTTTCGCGCGCGCTAATCGTTGGGTCGCAAAGAAAGGATTATAACCATGCTTCTCAAGCTCGCAGCCCTCGGGGCTATCGGTTACGGCGGTTACAAATATTACGAGAAGGTCCAGCGGGACCGCAACGGTGTCGCGTTCGCCGATGGCGAGCCTCGCGGCGCCTTCCGCAACGCAGGTGCGGAATCGACAACCTCGCACCAGCCCATGAGCCGGACCGACGAGGCACTCGACGAGACCTATCCGGCCAGCGACGCGACCGCCAAATACTGACGCGGTACTAGCATTAGGAAGGGGCGGCGTAAGCGATTTCGCCGCCCCTTTCGCGTGTACGCTGGTCGGTGACGAGCCAAATCCGGATCGCGCCGGCGAGCCCCGGCGGTGTCGCGCTGCGGATACGCTCGGCATCGATCCGCGCCACCAGCGCGCTGATTGCCACCCCTTCGCGCCCTGCGGCCTCGCGCAGCATGTCCCAGAACAAGGGCTCGAGGCTGATCGAGGTCTTGTGTCCGGCGATCTCGACCGAACGCTTGACCGGGGGGTGATAGGGGACGGGCATCGGCTGTTCTTCTAGGGCAGCCAGCCCCATGGCCCCACCAATTTTTGGGGGTGGCTCCCATGGCGGAGCGAACCTAGACCTTTCATCATGACGGATGGCTATCGGGCGCTCACCGAAAAGGAGAAGGAAACGCTGCGGCTCATCCTCCACGGTCACGACGCCAAGTCGATGGCTGCCGCGCTCGACCTTTCGGTGCATACGATCAACGAAAGGCTGCGCAACGCCCGGCGCAAGCTCGGGGTGACGAGCAGCAAGGAAGCGGCGCGCATGCTGTTCGAGCGCGAACGTGATGCCCCCCAATTTTTAGGGCACAAAGGATTGGGGGATGCCGATCCGACCTTTGGAAACGATCGTGAGCCGACGAATGGGCGGATGGTCCGCGCATCTCTCATCGCAGGAGTTTTCATCATGTCGATCGTTCTGGCAATACTCGCTTTCGGCCTCGAACCCGCCCTCGATGGGCCGGCGGCGGTTTCCTCCGAGAAGCGGGACGACGAAGCAGAAATCGCTGCGCGCGAATTTCTCGAACTGATCGACGCGAGCGATTGGAGTGCGAGCTATGCCAGAACCGCTTCGGCCTTTCGCGGAGCGAACACCGAGGCCGTCTGGAGTGACGTTTCACGCGAGGTTCGCGGCCGAACCGGCGTCATGTTGCGCCGCAAACTCCTCTCCGTCGAAACCCCACCAGCCCCCCAGGGCTATGTGGTGACCAAGTTCAGCACCGATTTCGCCCGCGAGAAGGGGCTGACGGAGACCGTATCGCTGATCCGTGAAGACGGAGCGTGGCGGATCGCTGGGATATACGTCGAATAGGCGGTCCCGAATAGGTGGAGCGGAAGCGGCGGGCGCGATGGGTCTTGCTACCCCGCCCTTCCCCGCTCAATACATGTGCTGACCGCCGTTGATGCTCATGGTCGAGCCGGTGACGAAGCCGGCTCCGTCGCTGCACAGGAAGCTCACCCCACGGGCGATCTCCTCCGCCTGGCCGAGGCGGCCGACGGGAATCTTGGCGACGATCTTCTCCAGCACCGGCTCGGGCACGGCGGCGACCATGTCGGTGTCGATATAGCCAGGCGCGATGGCGTTGACGGTGATCGAAAACCGCGCGCCTTCCTGCGCCAGCGCCTTGGTGAAGCCGTGGATGCCGCTCTTGGCGGCGGCATAGTTGACCTGGCCGTATTGCCCCGCCTGGCCGTTGATCGAACCGATGTTGACGATCCGGCCCCAGCCGCGCTCTTTCATGCCGGGAAAGCAGGCCTTCGCCATGTTGAAGCAGCCGCCGAGATTGATGCGCATGACATCGTCCCAATCGTCGTAGCTCATCTTGAGCAAGGTACCATCGCGGGTGATCCCGGCGTTGTTGACCACGACATCGACGGGGCCGACCTCTTCGGACACCTTACGGCACCCATCCATGCAGGCAGCGTGGTCGCCCACGTCCCAGCGGTAGGTGGCGATCCCGGTCTCATCGGTGAATTTCTTGGCCGCATCGTCGTTCCCGGCGTAATTGGCGACGACGGTGAACCCGTCCTCGCGCAAAGTCTCGCAAATCGCTCTTCCGATCCCGCGGGTGCCGCCGGTAACTATCGCCATCTTGCCCATCTCGTCTCTCCTCTTTCCCTGATGCCAGCCATAGGCAAGGCACGGGCGATGGCAAAGAAAAACCCCGCCGAAGCGGGGTCTTGCGGGTCGGAAGGTGGAAGAACCCGGCGATCAGAAGCGGAACTGGGTTCCGACATAGACCGCTTGGCTGTCCTCGACCCCGTCGGTGAGGGGGGCGATGCGGTTGCGATCCTGCGAGACGCGGACGCCGGCAGTAACGTCGAGATTGCGCAATACGCGGTAGGAGCCGGCGAAATCGACATTGCGATCTCCGGTACCCTCCAGAGTGCGTGGCGCGCGACCGGCGGCAGCGTTGCTGTCCAGTTCGACCCGCGCGCTGAAACGGCTCGGCTTGCCGGGGCGTTCCTCGCTGCGGAAATCGGCAAGATCGGGCATGGCGATGCTGCGGATGCCGGCCGGAAGATCGAGTGCCTTGGGCGCCGGCTGGGTGAAGGTCTGGTAGCCCTTGGCCATGCCGAGATTGTAGCGTGTCGGCGCAATGATCGTGGATGCATTGCCGCGGCCAGGCTCGGCGTCGGAAATGCTGTCGAGCGCGTTGCGGACCGAAATCGCCCGTGCGGCACCGGGATCGACGCGGACGGCCATGGTCACCGTCCGTTCGCTGCGCTGCTGACGGGCGGCCGGAGTGAAGCGCAAACCGTCGTTACCGACGATTGCCGCCACCTGGCGGGCGAGAGCGGGATCGACATTGGCAGGGGTGAAGGCCGCGAATGCCGGCGCCTGGGCAGAAGGAACGTCCCCACCGGTGGCGACCGCGTAACCCGCGGAGGGAATCGCGACCAAAGCGGCAGCCGCAAACAGGCCCGGCGCTAAGCGCGCGGTAACCGGTTTGCTGCCATTCGATGCCACTGTCTGCGTCCCCATTCGCAATTGCACCTGCCGAACTGACCCATCTGCGGCTTAACGGTTCCTGAAATCGTCCGATTCCGGCTCCACCGCGATTCCCCGAATCCCGTCGGCTTCATGTGCTTGTTAGGAAGGTGACATTCGCATTGCCAGCTTTTCCACAAGCCCCGGCCCGCGAATCGCGAGAAGTGTGGCTTCGTGCACACAATCGGATGCCGGGGACCGGGGCCGACGCCAATTCACGGACGGTTCAGTCGCCCGGTGGCGAGAGCGCATTCGCCGCGGCTCTATGCCTTGCCCGCCCCAGCGGCGCGGTATAGAGCGCAGGCCAGACGCAGCAAGGATTCCCATGACCATCTCGCCAGCCCACTCGCGAACCACCCGCATCGCCCTCGCCCTTGCCGCGATCGGCGCGCTATCGGCCTGTGGCGGGCGCGATCGCCCGGAGGCCAATCTCGCTGCCGCGCAGGTCAACACGATCGGGGTCAATTCCTATCTCTGGCGCGCCGCGCTCGAGACAGTGAGCTTCGCGCCGCTGCTCCAGACCGACAGTGCCGGCGGCGTGATCGTGACCGATTGGTATTCGAACCCCACCAATCCCGGCGAGCGTGTGAAGATGACCGTCACCATCCTCGACACCGATCTGCGGGCCGATGCTCTGCGGGTCGCTGCCAGCCGGCAGGTGGCGCAGGGCAGCAATTGGGTCGAGGCGCCGGTCCAGGCGGCGACCGTTCAAAAGCTGGAAGACATCATCCTGACCAAGGCTCGCGAGCTGCGCCGTCAGGCCATCGCCGGCTGATCCACCCACTCCTACCGGGGGCGACATGAACGAGATGCGTTTCGATCCGTCGCAGGCCGACGGGCGCTGGCAGCGTGCCTGGGACGAGGCGCAGACCTTCCGGGCCGACAGCAATTCCTCCAAGCCCAAGAGCTATGTGCTCGAGATGTTCCCCTATCCCAGCGGGCGCATTCATATCGGCCACGTCCGCAACTACACGATGGGCGATGTGCTTGCCCGCTACAAGCGGATGACCGGGCACGAGGTGCTGCACCCGATGGGCTGGGACGCCTTCGGCATGCCGGCCGAGAACGCGGCGATGGAAAAGGGCGTCCACCCTGGCGGCTGGACCTGCGACAACATCGCCCACATGAAGAAGCAGCTCAAGCGTATCGGCTTCGCGCTCGACTGGTCGAGGGAATTCGCCACCTGCGATCCCGAGTATTACGGGCACGAGCAGGCGCTGTTCCTGGCGTTGTACGAGGCAGGCCTCGTCTATCGCAAGGAAAGCGAGGTCAATTGGGACCCGGTCGACATGACTGTGCTCGCCAACGAGCAGGTGATCGACGGCAGGGGCTGGCGCTCGGGCGCGGAGGTCGAGAAGCGCAAGCTCAGCCAGTGGTTCCTGAAGATCACCGACTTCGCCGAGGAGCTGCTGGAGGGTCTGGGCGGCCTCGAGAACTGGCCCGACAAGGTCCGGCTGATGCAGGAAAACTGGATCGGCAAATCGCAGGGGCTGGAATTCAGCTTTGACCTGTCGAGCGGCGCGAAGCTGCCGGTCTACACCACCCGCCCCGATACGATCTTCGGCGCGAGCTTCGTGGCGGTGGCAGCCGATCATCCGGTGGCGCAGGCACTCGATAGCGATGCGGCGCGCGACTTCATCGCGCTGTGCAAGCGCGGCGGGACGACGGCGGCGGAGCTGGAGACTGCGGAGAAGCTCGGCTTCGATACCGGCATCACTGCGAGGCATCCGTTCACCGGAGCGGATCTGCCCGTCTACATCGCGAATTTCGTGCTGATGGACTACGGTACCGGAGCGATCATGGCGGTGCCGGGCCATGACCAGCGCGATTTCGAATTCGCGACCAAATACGCCCTGCCGATCCCGCGCGTCGTCGCGGCGAGCGCAGATGAGGCGGACAAGCCGTTCGATGGCGAGGCCGAAGCCGGAGAAGGCGTGCTGGTCAATTCCGGTTTCCTCGACGGCATGGAGGTCGAGGAGGCCAAGCGGGAGGTCATCCGGCGGCTGGAAGCCGAGGGGCGGGGCGAGGGCAAGACCGTCTGGCGTCTGCGCGACTGGGGCGTGAGCCGCCAGCGCTATTGGGGGACGCCGATACCCTTCATCCACTGCGATGCCTGCGGGGTGGTTCCGGCACCGAAGGACAGCCTGCCGATCACTCTGCCCGAGGATGTCGACTTCCGTACGCCCGGCAACCCCCTCGAACGCCACGCGAGCTGGAAGCATGTCGACTGCCCGTCCTGCGGCGGCGCGGCGATTCGCGAGACCGATACGCTCGACACCTTCGTCGATTCCAGCTGGTATTTCCTGCGCTTCGCCAGCCAGCCCGCCGACAAGCCCTTCGACCGCGACGAGGTGGCGAAGTGGATGCCGGTCGAGCAGTATATCGGCGGCATCGAACATGCGATCCTGCACCTGCTCTACGCCCGTTTCTGGACTCGAGCGCTCGCCCGAATCGGCCTGATCGATGTGAAGGAGCCCTTCGCCAGCCTTTTCACGCAAGGCATGGTCACCCACGAGACCTACAGTCGTTCGGAAGGCGGCAAGACGGTCTATTACGCACCCGAGGAGATCAGCAGGGAGGCCGAACGGGCTCTGCTGCGGGCCGATGGCGGCGAGGTCTCGATCGGCCGCGTGGTCAAGATGTCGAAGTCGAAGAAGAACGTCGTCGACCCCGACACGATCATCGACACCTATGGCGCGGACGCGGTGCGCTGGTTCATGCTATCCGACAGCCCACCCGAGCGCGACCTGCCGTGGTCGGAAGCCGGGATCGAGGGGTGCAGCCGCTTCGTTCATCGCCTCTGGCGGCTGTTTGCCGCGCACGATGGGGACGCGGCAAGAGAAGACAAGGCGCTCGAGCGCAAGACCCATCAGACGATCGCCACAGTGGCCGAGGATATCGAGGCGCTCGGTTTCAACAAGGCGGTGGCGCGGATCTACGAACTGACCGGCGCGGTGGAGAAGGCCGCCCCGTCCGCCAGCCGCAGCGCGGCGATCGAGACGCTGGTCCGCCTCGTCGCGCCGATGATGCCCCATCTGGCCGAGGAAGCCTGGGCTGGGCTTGGCAAGCCCGGGCTTATTGCCGATGCCGAATGGCCCTCGGTCGATCCTGCATTGCTGATCGAGGACGAGGTCACAATCGCCGTCCAGCACATGGGCAAGCTGCGCGATACGCTGACGGCCCCCAAGGGTGCTGCGAAGGAAGATCTCGAGGCGATGGCCCTGGCTTCGGAGAAGGTCCAGCGCAGCATCGACGGCGCAGCGGTGCGCAAGGTCATTGTGGTGCCCGACCGGTTAGTGAATATCGTCACCTGATGCGCTTTCTCGCCGCCCTTGCCCTCCTGCTGCTACCCGGGTGTTCGCTCCAGCCGATGTACGCCGGCGGCGGTAACGGCGTCGTAGCGCAGGGTCTCGCCGCGATCGAGGTCCCGGCAATCGAGGGGCGAGACGGCTGGCTGGTCCGCAACGCGCTGTTGGATCGCTTCGCCGCGGCGAGAGCGAGCGGAGGCGATGCGGAGGCTCGCTACCGTCTCGATGTTCGGCTGGACGACAAGCTCGAAGGGCTGGGTGTGGTGGGGGACAACACGGTCAGTCGCGAGCGCCGGGTGTTGCGCAGCCGCTACCAGTTGGTCGATCTGACGACCGGAGCCATCCTGCTCGACGCGACCGCCGGTTCGGATGCCGGGATCGACGTCGTTTCCAGCGAATATGCGACCATAGCCGCCGAGCAGACCGCGCTGGAGAATCTCGCGCGCGAGATTGCCGACCAGATGGTGACCCGTATCGCGCTGACCCTCCGCCGCCCGGCGTGATCCCGGCAGCGGATATCCGGCAGTGAAGGCGACCAATCGCGACTATGCCGCCAAGGCCAGGAGCGCGATCGGCCAGGCGCGGATATTCTTCTTCTGCGGCCCGGACGAGGCGGGCGCCAGCGCCGCCGCCCGCGACCTGATCGCCGCGCTCCCGGATGCCGGCGAGAAGGTCGAACTCGGCGGCGCCGAGCTTCGTGCCGACCCGGCGCTTCTCGGCGACGAGGCGCGCTCCACCTCGCTGTTCGGCGACAGCCGGCATATCTGGGTGCGGGCCGCCGGCGACGAGGCGCACGACGCGCTGGCGATGCTGATCGAGACCGGCGAGGCGGGGGCGGGCGAGGCCTGTCCGGTCATCGTCGTCGCCACGTCTGCCACCGACAAGTCGCGTACCGCCAAGCTACTCGAGAAGCGCAAGGATTCGCTGGTGGCGATGTTTTATCCGCCCGACCTTGCCTCGGTGACCCAGAGCGTGCGGATGATGGGCGATGCCGCCGGAGTCCATCTCGACATGGGGCTGGCCGAGCGCGTGGCCCGCGCCGCGAATCTCGATGTCCGCCTCGCCGCCTCGGAGATCGAGAAGCTGGCGCTCTATCTCGACGCTTCGCCGCAATCGCCCAAGAAGGCGCGGGCCGAGGATTGCGATGCAGTGTCGGCCGGGTGCGAGGAAGACGGGTTCGTGCCGCTGGTCAATGCGGTGCTGGGGGGCGAGGGCAATCGGTTGTCGGGGGAGCTTGCGCGGATGCGGCAGGTCGGGCTCAACCCGGTCGGGACCCTGCTCGCCTTCGAACGGCGGGCAGCGCAGCTTGCGCGGATCGCGGCGAAGCTCGGCCCACGCGGCCGCTTCGAGGATCTCGGGCGCGGCGACAAGGCCCAGCTTGGCATCTTCTGGAAGGAGGAACGCGACATCCGCACCCAGGCGCAGAACTGGCGCGGCCCGAAGCTGGACCTGCTGACCCAGCGCCTGACCGAGCTCCACCGCGATTTGCTGACCAACAGCCAGGCGGCCGAAATGCTGCTGGCGCAGGGGCTGACGCGTATCTGCCGCTACGCGGCGCGCTGAGGCCTATTCGCTGTCGGGGACCGAGAAGGTGCCGGTGACCCGGCCGCCGCTTTCGCGCGCGTCCACGCCTTCCACCGACGACGAGCCGCTGGCGCTGCCATCGACGCTGGAGACGCCGGTCCTGAGGTCGATCACCAGCCGGCCGCCGTTCAGCGTGTCGCTGCCGCGATTGAGGCGGACATTGCCGGCCATGGTGATGATCCGGCGGTTGAAGTCATAGACCGCGCTGTCGCCCCGCGCGCGTTCGTTTCCGCGACTGACGGTGACCCCGCCGGTCGCCATGATCCGCTGGATGCGCAGGGTGCCGGCATCGGAATAGTTCACCAGCGTACGCGCGGCGTTGAGCGTCAGCCCGGCCTGCTCGATCACGACATTGCCCGAAAGGACAACGCGGTTCTGGCGATCCTGCAGCTCGATGCGGTTGGCGGCGTAATCGACCGGGGCGTTGGAATTGTGGCCGGCGATGGCCTGGGCGTTGAGCTGAATCCCCGTGAACGCCGCTGCGGTGGCGGCGAAGCCCAGCAGAAACCCTTTGGCGGCCCTGTCGGCGTGACGGGAAAGAGCATGGAGCATCATGGCATCCTCATCGAATTGAGCTGACCTGGGATCATCCGCATCCTTGCATCGCCCGCGAGCGCCACGGTGCGCTGGTCGAGATCGACCTCGAGCCTGTTGGCGGAAAAGGTCCCGGCGGGAACCGCGCCCGAAACGCCGCCAGCGCCCACCGCGCGTTTCGTGGCGAGATTGATCGCGACATCGCGCAGCAGCATCGAATAGCCGTCTGCCGCGCGCATCCGCACCGCACCGTTCACCGTCACGATTTCGTCCTCGATGTCATAGGCGCCGTTGCCGGCATCGAGCTGCGCCGGCCCTTCGTCGAGCAGCAGCCGCGCGATCAGATCGTCGAGCCGGACGATACCTTCCGCGCTCGATCGCTGCACCGCCTCGTCGGCGGTCAGCGAGAACGGCCGACCGCGGTTGTCCTGTCCGCGATAGAGCGCGTTGTCGACGCGCAGCCGCTCGTCGATCGTCGCCACCTTGTCGCGGTCGAGCAGGAAGCTGACCTCGCCACGCGGGGACAGGGGAGTGATGACCATCAGCGCCGCGATAACGCCCACCGCCATCGGGAGCGCGGCGGCGAGCAGCTTGACCAGCCTGTCGTGCGAGCCTCCGGGCGCGGCGAAATGCTGCCGGCGGCTACGCCGCTGGGCTGCCGCCTCGGTCTCGATCCTGCGCTTGCTGGCCATCATGACTGCGCTTTGGCCCTTCCAGGGTTACGCGTGGCTGAAGATGTCGTGATCGGCCCAGCCGGCGATGTCGAGCCGGGCGCGGGTCGGGAGGAAGTCGAAACAGGCCTGCGCCATCGCAGTCCGCCCCTCGCGTTCCAGCCTCTTGTCGAACACTTCCTTGAGGCGGTGGAGATAGCGCACGTCGCTCGCCGCGTAATCGCGCTGGGCATCGCTTAGCACGGGGCCGCCCCAGTCGCTCGATTGCTGCTGCTTGGAGATCGATTCTCCGAGCAATTCCTCGACGAGGTTCTTGAGCCCGTGCCGATCGGTATAGGTGCGGGTGAGCTTGCTGGCGATCTTGGTGCAGAACACCGGCGCGGCGGTGACGCCCAGATAATGCTCGATCGCCGCGAGATCGAAGCGCGCGAAATGGTAGAGCTTGAGTCGGGTGGGATCAGCCAGCACCGCCTTGAGATTGGGCGCGGAATAATCGCTGTCGGGGCCGAAGCGCACCAGATGCTCGTCCGGCCCGCCATCGCTGATCTGGACCAGGCACAACCTGTCGCGCGGGGTGACGAGGCCCATGGTCTCGGTGTCGACGGCGATCGGGCCGCCGCCATCGGTGCCGGGGGCGAGCACGCCTGCCGGAAGGTCTTCTTCGTGGAAATGAACGGCCATATGGGCGGCAGCCTTAGTCCGATCGGGGATGAGTGGGAAGGGCGGACTGGCCCGGGCGAGCGGGCGGGGGCATGGGAGGGTCATGTCCGATTGCATTCCCGAAAGCTGGCGGCCGGTCCTCGCCCCGGTGCTGGCGACGCCCGAGGCCCGGCGGCTGGGAGGCTGGCTGAAGGCGGAGGAAGCGGCGGGTAAAACGGTTTATCCGCCGCGCGGTTGCCGGCTTAGGGCGCTGGAACTCACTCCGTTGGACGAAGTTCGCGCGGTGATCCTCGGGCAGGACCCCTATCACGGGCCTGGGCAGGCGATGGGGCTGTGCTTTTCCGTGCCGCAAGGCGAAGCGATCCCACCGAGCTTGCGGAACATTCACAAGGAACTGACAAGCGATCTCGGCTTGGCCCCGCCATCGCACGGCGACTTGTCGGGATGGGCGCGGCAGGGGGTACTGCTTCTCAACAACACGCTGACCGTGGAAGCGGGACGCGCGGGCAGCCATGCCGGGCGCGGCTGGGACGCGGTGACCGATGCCTGCGTCGCGGCGGTCGCAGCGCGCGAGGAGCCGAGCGTCTTCATCCTCTGGGGCAGCCATGCTCAGGGCAAGGCGAAACGGATCGAGGGGCTGCGCGAGGGCCGACATTGCGTGATCGCGAGCCCCCACCCCAGCCCGCTCTCGGCACACCGGGGGTTCTTCGGCAGCCGTCCCTTCAGCCGAGCCAACGAATTCCTGGTCTCCATCGGGCGGGGGCGGATCGACTGGTCGTCGTGACCCGGCTCGGCACCGCGGTCAGAACGCCGTCACCAGCCTGAGCTGGCCGAGCAGCGCTCCGGCGCGTGGGGCGACGGCGCTGTCGACATATTGAAGGTCGGCGGTCAGGCGGACGGCTTTCGTGACGGCGAGAGTGTAGAAGGCTTCGACGCCCTCTTCGTCCTCGAGCGGTACGCGGGCGGCGAGTGCGCCGACCAGCTGGTCGGTGATCGAATAGCGGAACCAGCCGAGGCCGAAACGATCCTGCGGCCGCCCGGGCGTGTTGCCGCTGATCCCGGCCTGCGCGCTCCAGTCGAGGAAGGTGGGATCGCCGGCGCTGACATAGGCCTGCGCGAACACGCCGATCCCGCCGGCGGGGTCGCGCGGCCCGCCGGAAATATACTGGCTGCCAGCGAGGATCGCGGCAAATTCCCCTCGCTGTTCGCCGAAGCCGAGGCCGGGGCGGGGGACCAGCGCCTCCGGGACCGAGAGCGTGCTGATCCCTCGCCGCGAGCTGGCGGCGAGCTTGAGCGCGTAATAGCCGACCTTGCCGCCGATCGTCGTCGGCACGGTGACCGAGGCGAGCGCGCCCACGCCATCCTCGAACAGGGTAGGAATGCCGCTGCGCTGCGAGGCGGAATCGGGGTCGAATATCCAGAGCCGGAACAGCGCCTTCTCGGTCGGCACGTTCAACAGGGCGCCGACGATCGAATTGGGAACGATGGCGCTGGGCGGCAGCGCGAAGGCGAGGTTCATGAACCCCTCGATTCCCCCGCCGCCGGTGATCGGTAGCTGTGCGGAAAGGTCGAAGATATTGACCTTGCCCACGGTCAGCGCGGTGCCCGAAGCCCACTGCTTGGTGATATTGACCGAAAGGTCGAACGCCTCGCCCTGGCTATCGGGATAGAACAGCGCGGAATTGGACGGCAGCAAACCGATCTCGCCATTGCTGCTCGCACCGAAGCGGAATTCGGGATGGATGTGGAGGCTCAGCGAATTGTCGAGCCCGGCAACGCCGCCCTTCACATCGATATAGGCATCGATCTTGCCGCCGTAATCGATGTCCTTCTCCGCATCGCCCGACAGCGGCGTGTCGACGAACTGCGCGGCGACCAGTCTGAATCCCACCATTTCGGGCGGCGGCGGATCGCGCAGTGCCGGTGGCGGCTCCGGCAGATTCTGCGCTGCGGGATCGGCGGGAGCTTGCTGCGCGCAGAGCGGTACGGGCGACGCAAGCAGCGCCGCGATCGTCGCCGACTTTGCGATCTGCGTTCCGCGCAAAAGATCCTCCCCCCGGAAGCCCCGATTTGAGAGGAATATTCACGGAATGCCGCGCTATCTCAAGCGCCGTCGCGGTTAAAGGCTCCATTCCGGACGAATGGGGCAGAACGGCAACACCGGTTCAGCGCGGCAGTTCGCTCGTCCCCATCAGGGCTTCGTCGACGGCGCGGGCGCATTGGCGTCCCTCGCGGATCGCCCAGACGACCAGGCTCTGCCCTCTGCGCATGTCCCCGCAGGAATACACCCCGCGCTCGCTGGTGAGATAGCGCTGGGTGTCGGCGGCGACATTGCCGCGCTCGCACAGTTCGACCTTGGCGCGGTCGAGCAGTCCGCGCCGGCGGGGGCCGGTGAAACCCATGGCGAGGAGGATGAGATCTGCGGGGAGGGTGAACTCGCTGCCCGGCACTTCCTCGAACTTGCCGTCCTTCCATTCGATCCGCACGCATTCGAGCCCGGCAACATCGCCGTTCTCGCCGACCACCCGCTTGGTCAGGACCGCCCAGTCGCGCTCCGCTCCCTCTTCGTGGCTCGAGGAGGTGCGCAGTTTCAGCGGCCAGTCAGGCCACGTCGTCGCCTTGTCCTCGCGCTCGGGGGGGCGGGCCATGATCTCGAGCTGGGTGACGCTTTTCGCTCCCTGGCGGTTGGAGGTGCCGACGCAGTCGCTCCCGGTATCGCCGCCGCCGATCACGATGACGTGCTTGTCCCTGGCTGTGAGCGTGCCGCGCGGTGCGGCGCGGACCTCGTCGTCGCCGGCGTTGCGCTTGTTCTGCTGGGTCAGGAATTCCATCGCCAGCCGCACGCCGGGCAGTTCGGAGCCGGGGATGTCGAGCCGGCGCGGTTCTTCCGCTCCGCCGGCGAGGACCACCGAATCGAAATTGTCGCGCAGCGCCTGGAAGCTCACCTCGACCCCGACCTCGGCACTGGTGCGGAACTGAACCCCTTCGGCTTCCATCTGCACCGCGCGGCGGTTGATGAGGTGCTTTTCCATCTTGAAGTCGGGAATGCCGTAACGCAGCAGGCCACCGATCCGGTCGCTCTTCTCGAACACCGTCACGGCATGTCCGGCGCGGGCGAGTTGCTGGGCGCAGGCGAGCCCGGCCGGGCCGCTGCCGACCACCGCCACCGACTTGCCGGTCTTGGTCTCGGCGGGCTGCGGCTCTACCCAGCCTTCGCGAAAGCCGCGGTCGATAATCGCGCATTCGATCGATTTGATCGTCACCGGCTGATCGACGATGTTGAGCGTGCACGCGGCTTCGCAAGGCGCGGGGCAGACGCGACCGGTGAATTCGGGGAAGTTGTTGGTCGAATGCAGGACCGCGAGCGCGTTCTTCCAGTCGTCCTCGTAGACCAGATGGTTCCAGTCCGGGATGATGTTGTTCACCGGGCAGCCGTTGTGACAGTAGGGGATGCCGCAATTCATGCAGCGCGCCGCCTGTTGCCGAAGCGCCTCTGGCGGATGCGGACGCACGAATTCCTTGTAGTGCGTCACCCGCTCGGCGGGATCGTCGTATCCGCGCTCGACGCGGTCGTATTCGAGGAAGCCGGTTTCCTTACCCATTGTCGTTTCGCATCATTCGGCCGCTTCCATGGCGTGTTCCTCCCGCTCCGCCTCTAGAGCCTTGAGCGCCTTCTCGTAATCGCGCGGCATGACCTTGCGGAACTGGCCCAGCGCGTTGTCCCAATCGCCGAGCAGCGCCTCGGCCCGCGCCGACCCGGTGTGCAGCAGGTGCCGCTCGACCAGGATGCGCAGCCGCTCGGCATCGTGATAGAGCGGATCGCCCATGCCGGAATGATCGACACCGTTGCCGCGCTGCTGCGGACGCCCGGTGCCCTCGTATTCGTCTCGGCGGTTCTCGATGGCGCGCACTTCGACCTGGGCCGGATTGACCCGCTTATCGAAATCGCCCTCGGGATCGTAGACATAGGCGATCCCGCCGCTCATGCCCGCGCCGAAATTGCGACCGGTGCGCCCGAGGATGCAGACCACCCCGCCGGTCATGTATTCGCAAGGGTGGTCGCCGGTGCCCTCGACCACAGCGATGGCTCCCGAGTTGCGCACCGCGAAGCGCTCGCCCGCGACACCGGCGAGATAGGCCTCGCCCGCGACCGCGCCGTAGAGCACGGTGTTGCCGACGATGATGTTGTCGTCGGACGTGCGCGGCGCATCCCGAGGCGGCTTCACGACGATGCGCCCGCCCGAGAGGCCTTTGCCGACGTAATCGTTGGCATCGCCGGTGAGATCGAGCGTGACGCCGTGGGCCAGCCAGGCACCGAAGCTCTGCCCGGCGACCCCGTTCAACGCGATCCGCACGGTGTCGGCGGGCAAGCCGGCATGGCCATGCGCCGCGGCGATCCGGCCAGAGAGCATCGCACCTACCGAACGGTTGACGTTGCGGATCGCTCGCTCGAGCACCACTGGCTCGCGCCGCTGGATCGCGGGGGCGCAGGCCTCGATCAATTCGTTGTCCATCGCCGCGCCGAGACCGTGGTCCTGATCCTGCGTGTGCCGCAGCGGCCCGTCCGGACGAACATTGGCGAGCAGGCGGGAGAGGTCGACCCCGTGCGCTTTCCAGTGGCGGCGCACGCGGCGCATGTCGATCCGGTCGACGCGGCCGATCATCTCCTCGACCGTCCGGAAGCCCATCTCCGCCATCAGCCCGCGCAGTTCTTCGGCGACGAAGAAGAAATAGTTGATCACGTGTTCGGCCGTGCCGGTGAAGCGTTTCCGCAGCTCGGGGTCCTGCGTCGCCACGCCCACCGGGCAGGTGTTGAGGTGACATTTCCTCATCATGATGCAGCCCGCCGCGATCAGCGGGGCGGTGGCGAAGCCGAATTCGTCCGCGCCGAGCAGCGCGGCGACGGCGACGTCGCGCCCGGTCCTGAGGCCCCCGTCTGCCTGCACCGCGATACGGCTGCGCAGATCGTTGAGGAGCAGCGTCTGCTGGGTTTCTGCGAGGCCGATTTCCCACGGACTGCCGGCATGGGTGAGGCTGGTGAGCGGCGAGGCGCCGGTGCCGCCCTCGTAGCCGGAAATGGTGACGTGGTCCGCCTTGCATTTGGAGACGCCGGCGGCGACCGTCCCGACCCCGACCTCGCTGACCAGCTTGACCGAAATGCGCGCGCCGGGCTGGACGTTCTTGAGGTCGTGGATCAGCTGCGCGAGGTCCTCGATCGAATAGATGTCGTGATGCGGCGGCGGGCTGATCAGCCCTACGCCCGGTGTCGAGTGGCGCACCGCGGCGATCGCCTTGTCGACCTTGTGGCCGGGTAGCTGCCCGCCTTCGCCGGGCTTCGCGCCCTGCGCCATCTTGATCTGGATGTCGTCGGAATTGACCAGATATTCCGTCGTCACGCCGAAGCGCCCGGATGCCACCTGCTTGATCCGGCTGCGCATCGAATCGCCGTTGTCGAGCGGCGCGAAGCGATCGGGTTCCTCGCCGCCCTCGCCGGTGTTGGAGCGCCCGCCGATGCGATTCATGGCGACGGCGAGCGTGGTGTGCGCCTCGCGGCTGATCGAACCGAAGCTCATCGCTCCGGTGCTGAAGCGCTTGACGATTTCGGCCGCGGGCTCGACGTCGTCGAGAGCCAGCGGCTGCTCGGCCTTCTTCAGCTCCATCAGCCCGCGGATCGTCAGCAGGCGCTCGCTCTGGTCGTTGATCGCTCTGGCGAAGGCTTCGTAATTGTCCGCCCGCTCGCCGCGCACCGCATGCTGGAGATTGGCGACGGTTTCCGGCGTCCAGGCATGGTCCTCACCGCGCAGGCGATACTGGTAGATGCCCCCGACATCGAGCATGTCCTTGTAAAGCGGGCTGTCGCCGTAAGCCTGCGCGTGGCGGCGCACCGCCTCTTCCGCGACCTCGGTCAGGCCCACCCCCTCGATGGTGGTAGAGGTGCCGTCGAACCAGGCGTCGACGAACTCGCTCGACAGGCCGACCGCGTCGAAGATCTGCGCCCCGCAGTAGGACTGGTAGGTCGATATGCCCATCTTGGACATGACCTTGAGAATGCCCTTGCCCACGCCCTTGACGTAATGGTCGCGCACCGCGACCGGATCGAAGTCGGGAAACTTGACCGCGCGCAGCTCTTCCAGAGTCTCCAGCGCGAGATAGGGATTGATCCCTTCGGCACCGTATCCCGCCAGCGCGCAGAAATGATGCACCTCGCGCGCCTCGCCGGTCTCCACCACGAGTCCGGTCTGCATCCTCAGGCCCTGGCGGACGAGCTGGTGATGCACCGCGCTGGTGGCGAGCAGCGCCGGCATCGGCACCCGGTCCGGCCCCTGTGCGCGGTCGGACAGGATCAGGATGTTATGATCCTGCAGCACCGCCTCGGTCGCCGCCCAGCACATTTCCTTGAGCGCCTGGGCCAGCCCCTCCGCGCCGGTGGCGGCGTCCCAGGTGCAGTCGATCGTCGCAGTGCGGAAGGCCCCGTCGAGCGCGAGTTCGACCGAGCGGATCTTGGCCAGATCCTCGTTGGTGAGGATCGGCTGGCTGACCTCGAGCCGCTTATGCAGGCCGGCGTCGCGGCCGAGCAGATTGGGGCGCGGGCCGATCATCGACAGCAGGCTCATTACCAATTCCTCGCGGATCGGATCGATCGGCGGGTTGGTCACTTGGGCGAAGTTCTGCTTGAAGTAATCGTAGAGCAGCCGCGGTCGGTTGCTGAGCACCGCGATCGGCGTGTCGGTGCCCATCGACCCGACCGGATCGCCGGTGCCCTGGGCCATCGGCTCGAGAAAGCGGGTGAGGTCCTCCTGCGTGTAGCCGAAGGCCTGCTGGCGCTCGAGCAGCGAGGTTTCGGCCACGGGAATTTCCGACAGTTCGGGCTCGATATGCTCGATATCGGCGAGGGTGTACTGCGCGGCATCGAGCCAGTCCTGATAGGGATGGGCCCCGGCGAGGTCGGCCTTGAGCTCCTCGTCCTCGATGATGCGCCCCTGCTCGAGGTCGATCAGCAGCATCTTGCCAGGCTGCAGCCGCCACTTGCGGACGATGTCCTCCTCGGCGATGTCCAGCACCCCGCTCTCGCTGGCGAGGACCAGATGATCGTCCTTGGTCACGCAGAAACGCGCGGGCCTCAGGCCGTTGCGGTCGAGCGTCGCGCCGATCTGACGCCCGTCGGTGAAGCACACCGCCGCCGGCCCGTCCCACGGCTCCATCAGCGCCGCGTGGTACTCGTAGAAGGCGCGCCGTTCGGGATCCATCAGATCGTTGCTGCCCCAAGCTTCGGGGATCAGCATCATCATGGCGTGGGCGAGGCTGTATCCACCCGCCAGAAGCAGTTCGAGCGCGTTGTCGAGGCAGGCGGTGTCCGACTGGCCGTGCGGGATCAGTGGCCACATCTTGTCCAGATCGACGCCGAGCAGCTCACTTTCCATCGTCCGCCGGCGTGCATGCATCCAGTTCACGTTGCCGCGCACCGTGTTGATCTCGCCATTGTGCGCGGTGAAGCGATAAGGGTGGGCAAGCCGCCAGCTGGGGAAGGTGTTGGTCGAAAAGCGCTGATGGACGAGGCCGAAGGCGCTCTGGCAGTCGGGATCGCGCAAATCGTCGTAGAACGTGCCGACCTGATTCGCCAGCAACAGCCCCTTGTAGACGATGGTGCGGCTCGAAAAGCTCGGGATATAGGCTTGCGGCAGGCCGGGAAGATCGTGCTTGTCGGCAAGTTTGGCGAGCGGGTTCAACGTCTGCTTGCGGATGACGATCAGCTTGCGTTCGAAGGCGTCGACATCGGGACAATTGGCTCCGCGCGCGACCACGCACTGGCGCATCACCGGCATCGATTCGATCACCGCTTCGCCCAGCCCGTCGAGCGTGGTCGGCACGTCGCGCCAGCCGATCACGCGCTGCCCTTCCTTGGCGACGAACTTTTCCAGCTGTTCGGTAACGAAATCCGCTGCTTGGGCGTCTTGCGGCAGGAAGCACTGCGCCACGGCGTAATGCCCGGGGTCGGGCAAATCGACGCCTGCGTCCCGCGCCCAGTTGCGGAACAGGAGATCCGGCATCTGGAGCAGGATCCCGGCCCCGTCGCCCAAGAGCGGATCGGCACCGACCGCGCCGCGATGATCGAGATTGCCGAGAATTTCGAGCGCCCGGGAAACGATCGCGTGGCTCTTGCCACCCTTGATATGCGCGACCATGCCGACGCCGCAGGCGTCGTGCTCGTTGCGTGGATCGTAAAGGCCGGTGGGCGGCGTCACTGTTGCTCCCTCGGGCGATCCCGCCCGGCAAGCCCTTTCCTTAGACCCGCCGGACACGACCGGATTGGCGGCGCCGGTCAGGGCGCTGCGCGAATTGCGTGAAGACCCTTCATGACGAGAGGGATCGCGCATTGCAACTGCGAAGAAAGCAATAATTTTACCAAGCCGAGCGAGGTCTGCGATATTTCCTTACATCCTCCGGTCAGAAACGGACCGGATCAGCCATCCCGGCCGAGACGGGAAAGCTTGTCCAGCGCTTCGCGCAACTGGGCCTGCGGGTTCAGATTCGGGTGCGTCTCGTCCATGGCGACATTCGTGCCTGCTGAATCGCGGCGAAGGAAGGTCACATTTCCCGGGCTTTCGGTAGGCTCGTTGCCCGATTGGGCGAATCTACGGCGATAATCCTCCAGAGCGACCTCCAGTCTCGATCCGAGTGCGGCGAGATCGTCGTCCGCGGCGGGTGCGGAAAAAGGAGCATCCGCTTCGGATGGCGATCCGTAGTCTTCGGTTGATGGCGGTTCGGCGGCGAAGAACTCGTCCGGTATGTCGTCGGCAGGGGCAGTCTCTTCTTCAAAGGCGCCGCTGTCTTCTCCAAGCGCCACCTCGACTTCCGGTACCGGCTCGTCCAGCGGCGCGGGGTCCTCCTGCAGGGCCGGTTCGGGTGCCGGGGCGTCGGCGATTGCCGGTTCCTCGGGAGCGGGCGAACCGAAGTCGACCGCCAGATCCTCGCGCACCAGCAGCGGGCGGCGGCGCGTTTCGGGTTCGGCCTTCGGTGTTTCGGGCGCGGGAAGCTCGACCTCCTCGCGGTCGCTGCCCGGATTTTCGTCGCGCGAGGCGCGACCGGCGACCAGCAGGCCGAGCAGCGCGCCCACCATCGCCGCGGCGATGCTGATGGTGAGGCGTGCGGTGTCGCCCAACGGCGGGGCCGCACTTGGCAGGAAGCTCGCGAGGCCTGACGCCTGCGCGGCACGCTCGAGCACGCCGGCCGGCAGGACGAAGGTGCCGAAGCCGAGCAGGGCGGCAAACCACAACGCGACCACGAAGCGGAAGGCCGGATGGCTCGAAAGCGGCTTGTTACCGTGCGACATGATTTTCGAATTCCTACCCGTTGCGCGAATACCCGACGGGCGAGGCCGCCGGGGTTTCCGGCGGATCACCTAGCAGGCGTTGGTAAACGGCGCGATAACGCTCGACATTGCGCGCCCAGTCGTGCGCACGCGCGACATGGTCCCGCGCGGCGTCGCGCATCTTTCCCCAGCCCCCCGGCGCATCGAGCAAATCCGCCAACGCGGCGGCGCTCGCCACCGGATCGTCGGGCGCGAACAGCACGCCGGTGCGCCCGTCTTCGATCAATTCGCGGTGACCGCCGACATCGGAGGCGGCGACCAGCCGCCCTTGTGCCATCGCCTCCAGCGGCTTCAGGGGCGTGACGAGATCGGTCAGCCGCGATTTCTTGCGCGGATAGGCGAGCACGTCGATCAGCGAATAGTAGCGCTCGACCTCGGCATGCGGGACGCGGCCTGTGAAGACAATCGCATCATCCACCGGGGATGCCGCCGCCTGCGCGCGCAACCTATCCTCGACCGGACCCCCGCCGACCAGCAGCAGCTTCGCGCCGGGATGCCGTTCGCGAAGCCGCGGCATCGCGGCGACGAGATCGTCGAGACCTTCGTAGTCGTAGAAACTGCCGATGAAGCCGATGATCGGTCCCTCTGCCAAACCGAGCGTGTCCGCCAGCGCCCCATCGCGTTCCGGCGGCTCTCCGAACAGCGACAGATCGACTCCGTTGGGGGAGAGGCCGATCTTCTCCGCATCGTGACCCCGTGCGATCAGATCGTCGCGCAAGCCCCGGGCGATGGTGAAGACCGCGTCGGCGCCCGCCACCGCGCGGTTTTCCAGCATGCGCGTCAGCCGGTATTTCGCCGTGCCGACGCGCCCGGTCCCGTTGCCGACCGCGGCGTCCTCCCAGAAGGCGCGGATTTCGTAGACCAGCGGCACTCCGGTACGCCGGGCTGCACCCAGCGCCGCCATGCCGCAGATCGCCGGGGAATGGGCGTGAAGGATGTGGGGGCGCCAGTCTTCGACCACCCGCTCGATGGCGCGGCGAAAATCCTTGATCGCACGCCATTCGCGCAGGCCCGGCGGACCCGAAACCGCCGTTCCCGTGCGGTGGAAGGTCAGGCCGTCGTGCTCCTGCATATCGGTCTCGCCGGCATGGTAGAGGGGCCCGGTCACACCGCGCACCGACAGCCCGCTCGCCACCTGCGCCTTCATGATGGCGCGGGTGCGGAAGGTATAGCCGCTGTGAAGCGGCAGCGAATGGTCGAGGACGTGCAAGACGCGGATCATGGGCCTATGCTCTGCCACCAGAGGTTTAACGCCGCGTCAACCACGCCGCTGGTAGGCCGGATGTCCACACCGCCCCACGGGATGCGCACTTGATCGACTATTTCGCCCTGGCCCTGACGCACGGCCTGCTCGTGATCGCCCTGCTGCGCCTTGCGCGACGGAGCGATCTCGACAGCGAGGGCGAGTTTGTACCCTCGGACGATTTCGGCGACGATGCGGAGGCGGAAACCCGCCGCGAGGCCAGGCAGAGGCGCCGCAACCGTGCTTGACTTGGCGCTCTTCGCCTTCGTCATGGGTATCCTCGCGCTCGGGATCACGCGCCCGTTCCTTTGGGTGCTGGCCTATGTCTACATCGATATCCTTGCCCCCCAGAAGATCGGCTGGACGCTGACACCCGCGCTGCCGATCTCGCTGATCGCCTTCGTCGCGGCCTTCGCCGGCTGGCTCTTCGTCGACAACAAGCGCGACCTCAGGGCGCATTACCGCCAGGGGCTGATGGTGCTGCTGCTGCTCTATTGCTGGTACACCACCAGCCTTTCGCAATTCCCGCTCGACGCGGCGCACAAATGGAGCTGGGTGTGGAAGGCGCTGGTTTTCGCGATCTTCCTGCCCTTCACGCTCACGACCCGACTCCGGATCGAGGCGGTGGTGCTGACGATCGTTCTGACGCTGGGGGCAATCGTGATCGCCACCGGGCTCAAGACGGTGGGCGGCGGGGGCGGCTACGAAAACCTCTATTTCTTCGTCAACGACAACTCGGGCATCTACGAAAGCTCGACCCTTGCCACGGTGGCGATCGGGTCGATCCCGCTCATAGTGTGGCTGATGAAGCACGGCACGGTGTTCCCACCCGACTGGCGCGTGAAACTGTTCGGCTGCGCGCTGATCTTCGCCTGCCTGCTGATCCCGGTGGGGACCGAGGCGCGCACCGGGCTGCTGTGCATCGCGGTGCTGGCGGTGCTCAGCCTGCGCAGCGTCAAGAACCGGATCGCCTATATCGTCGCGGCGGGGCTTCTCGGCGTGCTGGCGCTGCCGTTCCTGCCGCAGACCTACTACGAGCGGATGGCGACGATCGGCTCGGCCGAGGGGGATGAGAGTGCCTCCACCCGCGTGGCGGTGTGGCAATGGACGCTCGATTTCGTCGCGGAGAATCCGATGGGCGGCGGATTCGACAGCTACCGCGCCAATTCCTTCACCTACGAGATGCCCGTGCGTACCGAGGCGGGCAACACCGCCGCGGTTCAGTATGTGGAAGTTACCGACAAGGCGCGGGCCTTCCACTCGGCCTATTTCGAACTGCTCGGCGAACAGGGTTATTTCGGCTTCGCGATCTGGCTACTGCTGATGCTATCGGGGCTGGTGCAGATGGAACGGCTACGACGCCGGTACCGCCAGCGCGACGGCCCTGGCGATGCCAGCATCGCGCAGCTCGCCACCGCGCTGCAGTCGGGGCTGGTGATCTATCTCGTCGGGGCGACCTTCCAGGGGATCGGCTACCAGCCGGTAGTGTTCCTCTTCCTCGGCCTGCAGGTTGCGCTGTGGAACTGGTGCCGCCGCCGCGATGCCGAAACAGACGCCGCACCGCGCCGGCACGGCGTCTCCCGCGGCGTCGGGAACGCCTCGCCCCGTCCCGATCCCGCCATGCCGTAACGGCGGCACCGCGCCGGTTGCGCGGGTCGGTTTCGTCCGCCATGAAAGCGCCGATCCGCGCGGCCCGGAGTCGCGCGCAGCCCCGCATTTCAGGCCCGTATTTCAGGAGAGCGACATGACCCCGCAGGAAGTGGCAGAGAAGACCGGCGAGACCATCGGCACCAGCGAATGGGTGGAGATGAGCCAGGAGCGCATCAACCAGTTCGCCGAGGCGACCGGCGATCACCAGTTCATCCACATCGACGAGGAAAAGGCCAAGATGACGCCGTTCGGCGGGACCATCGCTCACGGCTTCCTGACGCTGTCGATGATCCCCTATCTCAGCGCCAATTCGGACCTGCCGAAGGTCGACGGCGTGAAGATGGGCGTCAATTACGGGGGCAACAAGACGCGCTTCATCTCGCCCGTCAAATCCGGCAAGCGCATCCGCGGCCATTGGAAGCTGCTCGAACTGGTCGAGAAGCGCCCGGGCCAGTGGCAGCAGACCCACGAGATCACCATCGAGATCGAAGGCGAGGACAAGCCCGCCCTGATCACCGAATGGATCATGCAGTTCTTCGTGTAGCCGTCTTCCCGGACTTGATCCGGGATTGCACGCCACCACGTTTGACATAGCTGAGACAGATCCCGGCGCTCGCCGGGGCGACGAAAGGTTCAAAAATGCGCGACGCAGTCATCGTTTCCACCGCCCGCACCGCCATCGGCCGCGCCTACAAGGGCGGGTTCAACGACACCAAGGGACCGACGCTCGGTGCCTATTCGCTCAAGCCCGCAATCGAGCGCGCCGGGATCGAGCCCGGCGAGGTCGACGACGTGCTGTGGGGCGCCGCGCTCCAGCAGGGCACGCAGGCCGGTAATCTCGCCCGCCAGGTCGCGCTGCGCGCCGGCTGCCCGATCGGCACTAGCGGCATGACCATCGACCGCCAGTGCTCATCGGGCCTGATGAGCATCGCCACCGCGGCGAAGCAGATCATTACCGACCGGATGGATGTGGTCGCCGCGGGCGGCCAGGAATCGATCAGTCTGGTGCAGACGAAGGACATGCGGGTGATGCCCGATCCCGAGCTGATCGCGATGCACGGGGCGATCTATATGCCCATGCTCCAGACCGCCGAGACGGTTGCCCAGCGCTACGGCATTTCGCGCGAGGCGCAGGACGAATACGCGCTCCAGTCGCAGCAGCGCACCGCCAAGGCCCAGGAAGAGGGCCGCTTCGACGACGAGATCGTCCCCGTCTCCACCACCCACAAGGTGCAGGACAAGGAGACCGGCGAGATTTCGGACCGCGACGTCACCATCGACAAGGACGAAGGCAACCGGCCCGAAACCACGCTGGAAGGGCTCAACAGCCTCAAGCCGGTGATGGGCGAGGGCACCACGATCACGGCGGGCAACGCCAGCCAGCTTTCCGACGGTTCCTCGGCCAGCGTGCTGATGGATGCCAAGCTGGCCGAGAAGCGCGGCCTGACTCCGCTCGGCCGCTATGTCGGCATGGCGGTCGCGGGCACCGAGCCCGACGAGATGGGCATCGGGCCGATCTTCGCCATTCCCAAGCTGCTCGAGCGGTTCGACCTGAAGGTCGACGACATCGGCATCTGGGAGCTGAACGAGGCCTTCGCCGTGCAGGTCATCTATTGCCGCGACAAGCTCGGCATCGACAACGACAAGCTCAACGTCTCGGGCGGCTCGATCTCGATCGGCCACCCCTACGGCATGACCGGCGCGCGCTGCACCGGCCACGTCCTCCTCGAAGGCAAGCGCCGCGGGGCGAAATACGGCGTCGTCACCATGTGCGTGGGCGGTGGCATGGGCGCGGCCGGACTGTTCGAGATCTTCTGATCGACCGGCAAACCCAATCGGGGAAGGGCGGCCGGGGCAATCCTGGTCGCCCTTTCCATGTATAACCTCGCTCAACGTCCAAAGACGCTGCTGCGGTCCGGCGCGAACCAGCCAATGGTGGCGGTTTCGATGATCGCCTTTCCTGCAGTCCATCGGTTTCGTGGTGACGTAACCCCGGTCGCAGAGTAGGGCCGCCGACCTGATGATCCCGTCGAGCCATATACGGCGATCGCCGCCCTGGAGGATGCTCGTCCTCCTGCTGCTTGCGCTCGGGATCAACGCGCTGGCCCCTGCCGGGCATATGATCGCGCCCGGCGAGCACGGCCTGCCGACGGTGAGCGTTTGTCCCGAGACCCATCCGCTGGTCCGGGCCATCGCCGCCTCGCGCGAGCAACATGCGATGAAGGGCCACTCGCGGGCGGATCATGCCGGCATGGACCATATGACGGATGCTCATGCGCGAATGGGCCATGCGGATGAGGGGGACGAGCGCTCGTCCGCAACCCCAGACGAGGATTGCGCGCTGGCGGGCGTGGCGCAGCTCGCCATTCAAACGATCGGCGACGATTTGCTGGCGGAGGAGATGGCTTACGCCGTCCTCATCGGCCTCGCGTCGAACCGGCCCCTTGCGCTCCGCCCGCCGACCTATCTGCGCCCGCCCTTGCGGGGACCACCTTCGGCGATCTGATACCGCCACTCCATTCAGATCACGCGCGCTGCACCCGGGCAGGATAGCCCCCTCGCGCCGCGCACCGGAGAATTGTTGTGAAGATTTCCCATCTTGCCTTGGGCGCGGCCATGCTGGCCGGCGCCTCGCCCGCCTTTGCGGACACCGAAGAGACATCTGTCGACGCAACCCCAGACACCGCCTCGCCGAACGATCGCGACCGCACGATCATCGTGACCGGAGAGCGCGCTGCCAACGAAGCAGAGGAACGGGCTGCGCAAACCCCCGGCGGCACCGATGTCGTCACCTACGACGAGTATGCCGACAAATCGCTCATGAGCCTGCGCGATGCGCTGGCCTTCTCGCCCGGGGTCTACCTCCAGCCGCGCTATGGGCAGGAAGTGCGCATCTCGATCCGCGGCTCCGGCCTCTCGCGCGGCTTCCACATGCGCGGGCTCACGCTGTTGCAGGACGGCGTGCCGATCAACCTCGCCGACGACAACGGCGATTTCCAGGAGCTGGAGCCCATCTTCTTCGAATATCTCGAAGTCTATCGCGGCGCCAACGCGCTGCGCTTCGGGTCGGGCACGCTAGGCGGCGCGGTCAACGGCGTGACCCCTACGGGCGAGACCGCAGCGGGCCTCTATCTGCGCGGCGATGTCGGCAGCTTCGAAACCTATCGCGGACTGGTGTCCTACGGCGTGCAAAGCGGACCGGGCGATGCCTGGGCGGCGATCAGCTACGACAATTCGAACGGCGATCGCGACCATGCACAGCGCAATTCGCTGCGCTTCCATGGCAATGTCGGTCTGCAGATCGCCAACAATATCGAGAACCGCTTCTACGCCAGCGTCAACTCGATCGACCAGGAGATACCCGGTGCGCTCGATCTTGCCACGGTGCTGAACGCACCCCGGACGGGCAATTTCGTGGGCGACCAGGCACGCGATATCGACTCGATCCGGCTGCAGAACCGCACGCGGTTCTCGTTCGCCGGAGGGCAGTTCGACGTGGGCGGGTTCGTCAACGCCAAATCGCTCTATCACCCGATCTTCCAGGTGGTGGATCAGGAATCGACCGATCGCGGCGTTTACGCGCGGTTCGACTACGCGACCGGCCCGTTCGAAGTGACCTTGGGGGGCGAGACACGCTTTGGCGACACCAAGGCCAAGCGCTTTGTAAACCTTAACGGCGCGCGCGGCGCACCGACCTTCGATGCGGACCAGCGCGCCTCGACGTCCAACATCTATGGCGAGGTCCGTTTCCGCCCGATCGAGCCGTTGCAATTGATCGCGGGCGCGATCTACGCCGATGGTTTCCGCGAGCAGCGCGAGCTGTTCAACAGCTTCGCGGGCGGGGCGACCGGAATAACCGGGCGCGCCGAATTCGACGGGTTCTCACCCAAGTTCGGCGTGCTGTTCGAAGCGAACGAGAACATCCAGTTCTTCGCCAACTACAGCCGGTCGGTCGAATTTCCCGGCTTCATCGAGGTGGCGCAGATCGCCAGCTTCGTGAGCCTCGATCCCCAGCGCGCATGGACCGCCGAGATCGGTACGCGCGGGCGCGCCGGGATCGTCGAATGGGATCTTGCCGCCTATCGCGCCGATATCGAAGGCGAGCTGTTGCAGTTCAATGTCGGGCCGGACATCCCGGCCTCGACCTTCAATGCGGATGAGACCTATCACCAGGGTATCGAAGCGGCGCTCTCGATCGATCTCGCGCCGTGGGCACGCCTGCGGCAGGTGTACACCTACAGCGACTTCCGGTTCGAGGATGACCCGCAATATGGCGACAATCGCCTGCCGGTGGTGCCCGAGCACGTCTATCGCGCCGAACTGCGCCTCGGGACGGACACGCTGCATATTGCGCCCAACGTCGAATGGGTGCCCGACGGGCCCTTCGCCGACTACAGCAACACCTTGCAGGTCGATGGCTACGCGCTGGTCGGGATCACCGCCGGAGCTACGGTGGCGGAGGGGATCGACCTGTTCGTGGATTCCCGCAATCTCTTCGACGAAAAGGCGGTGGGCGACATCAGCGCCGCGATCACCGCCACCCCCGCCTCGGCGATCTTCTATCCGGTCGAGCGCCGCGCCGTCTTCGGCGGCATGCGGGCGCGGTTCTAGGAGGCGCGACGATGGCCGATACCGCGACCTATCGCACCGTCTGGCGCTGGCATTTCTATGCCGGGCTGTTCGTGCTGCCCTTCGTGCTGCTGCTGTCGATCAGCGGCGCGATCTATCTGTTCAAGCCGCAGATCGACCGGTGGGAGGAGCGCGATTATCGCGGCCTCGCGCTGGAGGGCGCAGTATCGGCCGACCGGCAATTGGAGGCGGCCAAGGCCGCCTTCCCCTCCGCGTCGTTTCATCATTATCGATTGCCCGAACATTCCGGCGATGCTGCGATGGTGCAAATGGGCCTGCCCGACGGCTCGCTGGTCGAAGTGTTCGTCTCGCCACAGGCTCAGGTGCTCGGGACGCTGGATCCGGCGGATCGGATTTCCAACATCGTGGCGCGCTTTCACGGCTCTCTGATGATGGGCGACTGGGGCGACCGGTTGGTGGAGCTGGCGGCGAGCTGGACCATCGTGATGATCCTGACCGGGCTCTACCTGTGGTGGCCGAGGCCGTTTCGCGCGGGAGGAACGCTGTGGCCGCGCTTCTCGCTCAAAGGGCGAGCGCTGATGAAGGACCTCCATCGGGTGACAGGCTTCTGGATCGCGGGGCTGGTGCTGCTCATGCTCGCCAGCGGACTTCCCTGGGCGGGGACCTGGGGCAGCGCCTTCGCTTGGGCTCGGGCCGAACTCGGGCTCGTCGAGGGCGTCCAGGAATGGAGCACCGGAGCCGAGGAAGCCGCCGTCGCGACGCCGGTCGGGCACGATCACGGCGCAGAGCCGCAGGCCATGCCAGCACCCGGATTGCCTGTCCGATCCCTGCCGCTCGCCGCTTTCGTCCAGCGTGCGGAAGCGGAAAACATGGCCTTCCCCGCGCTTGTCCTGCCGCCCCACGCGCCGCAACGCTTCGGCCCGCCGACCGGCGATGTCTGGACGGTGAAGTCGGAAGCGCAGAACCGCCCGCTCGTCCGCGCCGTCACCTACGATCCGCGGACCGGGGCCGAGCTTTCGCGCAGCGGCTTCGCGGACAAGCATCCGATCGACCGGGCGATCAACATCGGCATCGCCTGGCACGAGGGGGCGCTGTTTGGTCTCGCCAATCAGATCATGGGTCTGCTCGTTGCGCTGGCGCTCGTCGCCCTGTCCGTGCTCGGCGTGGCGATGTGGTTGAAGCGCAGGCCGAGGGGCCAATCGGGTACGCCCAGCCAGGGCAGGGGCGTCTCCCGCAAATTCGCCCCCATCATCCTTGTGCTGGCGCTGCTACTGCCGCTGTTCGGGCTATCTTTGATCGCGATTTACCTGATCGACCGGGTCCGGACAGTTCTCGTGCGATAGCGATGGGAGGCCGCCGAACATCGTGATCGCGCCTGTTTCGGGTCCGGGGGTTCAACCGTGCTCGGCCATGAAGGCCTCGACCACCGGAGCGATCTTCTCGCGCCAGCGGCTGCCGTTGAATATGCCGTAATGCCCGGCGCCTTCGGCCATATAATGGCGCTTTTTCCCCTCGGCGAGATTGGGCGCGAGCTTGAGCGCGGCCTTGGTCTGGCCGATCCCGGAGATGTCGTCGCGCTCGCCCTCGATCGCCAGCAGTGCAGTGGTGTCGATCGCGCCGAGATCCACCTGCTCGCCGCGATGGGCGAAAGTGCCCTTCGGGATCGAGTGCTTCTGGAACACCTCCTCCACAGTCTGGAGATAGAATTCGGCGGTCATGTCGCAGACCGAGAGGTATTCCTGGTAGAAATCCTTGGTCGCCTGCGCGCTTTCCTCGTCGCCCACGGTCAGATGCTTGAACATCTCGTAATGGCTCATGAGATGATTGCCGAGGTTCATGCTCATGAAACCGGCAAGTTGGAGGAACCCGGGATAGACCCGGCGGCCGCCGCCACGATATTGCATCGGCACGGTGGCGACGACGTTATGGCGGAACCATTCGATCGGACGGTCCATCGCCAGATCGTTGACCCCGGTGGGGGACTCGCGCGTGTCGATCGGGCCGCCCATCATGGTCAGCGTCCTGGGCGCGGCGGGATCGTCGTGGCCGTTCATGATCGCGGTGGCGGCGAAGGCCGGGACGGACGGCTGGCACACCGCCATCATGTGCGCCGCCTTGCCCTCGTTCGCTTCGGCGATGAATTGGAGGAACTCGACGAGGTAGTCGATGTAGTCGTCGAGATCGAACTGCCCTTCCTTGAGCGGAACGGTCCGCGCATCGGCCCAGTCCGTGACATAGACTTCCGCGCTCTCGATCATCCGCTCAACCGTGCCGCGTAGCAGCGTGGCGTAGTGGCCGCTCATCGGCGCGACGATCAGCAGTCTGGGCGCATCGTCGGGCAGGCCGTCGCGGCGGAAGCGCTTGAGATCGCCGAACGGCTTGTTGAGCACGGTGGCTTCTTCCACCGTCTCCGCCGCACCGTCGACCGTCACCGTCTCGATGTTCCAGGCCGGCTTGCCACGAGTGATCGTGGCGTGGGCGAAGACCTCCAGCGCGCTCGCAGCCATCGGGCCGAGGCCCAGATATCCGCCCATGTAACCCATCGGAAGCGCCGGATTGGAGAGCATTTCCGCTCCGATCGACGCCCAGGCGCTGGCGGAATTGAGCCAGCTGCGCTGGAGTTCATAGGCGTGATACAGCAATGCGGGTCCCCTGCGGTGCCGCATCGTTGGCGGCGGTATTCGTTGTTTTCTCTCCCAAGGTGGCGATTTCCCCGCGATTGTGCAACGCACAATTTCCGAAGCAAGGTTCGGAGCCAGTGGATTTTGCTCGTGGGCGGAGCTAGGCGGCGGCGATGGCCGGGATGGACGAGGAACCGCAAGAAACGGGCGAGGGGACACGCAAGGTCCGTTCGCTGAGGCCGCTGGCGATGATCTTTCGCGCCGCCGGTGCCTATCCCGCCCAGCTCGCCTTCGCCGGCTTGGCCTTGCTCGTCACCGCGATCATAACCTCGCTGGCGCTGCCTTCGGCCCTGAAGCTGATCATCGACCGCGGCTTCGGTGCCGGCGGGGTCGGCGGGGCGGATATCGGGCGCTGGTTCCGCTATCTGCTGCTGCTGGTGGGCGTGCTCGGGATCGGGACGGCGCTGCGCTTCTATTTCGTCAGCTGGCTGGGCGAGCGCGTTGTGGCGGACATCCGCGCCGCCACCTACCGCAACCTGCTGCGCCTCGCGCCCTCCTTTTTCGAGGAGAACAGTCCCAAGGAAATCTCCAGCCGGATGACCGCCGACACCGCGATCATCGAACAGGTCGTGGGCAGCACGCTGTCGATCGCGCTGCGCAATATAATCATGGCGGTCCTCTCGATCGGCTATCTCTTCTGGCTGGCTCCGCAACTGGCCGTGAACCTGCTGATCGGCATTCCGGTGATCCTGGTGCCGCTGGTGATCTTCGGCGGCAAGCTGCGGCGGATCAGCCGGACCAGCCAGGACCGCGTGGCCGATGTCGGGGCAATGGTCACCGAAGTGCTGTCGGCGATGAAGATCGTCCAGGCGTTCAACCAGGAGCCGCGCGAGAGCACCCGGTTCGCGGAGGCGGTGGAGCGCACCTTCGCGGTCGCGAAGAGCCGCATCCTCATCCGGGCGGTGATGACGGCGCTGCTGATCGTGCTGATCTTCGGTGCGATCACCGTGCTGTTGTGGCGCGGCGCGGTGCTGGTCGAACAGGGCGAGATCACCGGCGGCACGATCGGCGCCTTCGTCTTCGCCGGCGTGATCGCCGCCGGGGCGCTGGGGGCGCTGACCGAGGTTTTCGGCGACCTCCTGCGTGGGGCCGGAGCGGCAAGCCGTCTGGGCGAGTTGCTGCAGGAAGCGCCGGCCATCGCGCCGCCCGCCCGCCCGCAGGCGCTGCCCGTACCGTCGCGCGGCAGCCTGTCCTTCCGCAATGTCACCTTCCGCTACCCGACCCGCCCCGAGGTCGCCGCCCTTTCCGATTTCAGCCTCGAGGTGGAGCCGGGCGAGACGGTCGCCATCGTCGGGCCATCGGGTGCGGGTAAATCGACCATCTTCCAGCTCGCGGAACGCTTCTACGATCCCCAGGCCGGCACGATCCGGCTGGACGGCATTCCCCTCACCAGCGCCGATCCGGCGGACATCCGCGAGCGTATCGCCTACGTCCCGCAGGAGGGCGTGCTGTTCAGCGCCAATGCGCGCGACAACCTGCGCTATGGCGCCTGGGATGCCGACGACGAGGCGATTCAGGAAGCGGCCCGCGCAGCCAACGCCGCCGATTTCCTCGCCGGCCTGCCCGAGGGGCTCGACACCTATCTCGGCGAGGATGGAACCCGCCTCTCGGGCGGTCAGCAGCAGCGCCTCGCGATCGCCCGGGCCTTGCTGCGCGATGCCCCGATTCTGCTGCTCGACGAAGCAACCAGCGCGCTCGATGCGGAGAGCGAACGGCTGGTGCAGGATGCGCTCGACCGGCTGATGCGGGATCGCACCACGCTGGTGATCGCCCACCGGCTGGCGACGGTGCGCAAGGCCGACCGGATCGTGGTGATGGATGGCGGGCGGATCGTCGAGCAGGGTACTCACGCCCAGCTTTCGGCGGGCAGCGGGCTCTATTCGCGCCTGGCGGATCTCCAGTTCGGGCGCGAAACCGCCTGATTTCAGCCCCTGTTCAGTCGAATATCCTATAAAGAGACTTATCCGACCGACCAATGACATCGTCAGGCGCGCCGATGTGCTATGACGCGTCAGCAGCGCTGTGCCCCGTGGACTCGTTTAAAGGGGCATGCGCGCGTTCTTCCGGGAGACTGCACAGATGATTCGTAACCTTCTCGCCGCCGGCGCCAGCGCGCTCGCCCTTACCGTCGCCGCTCCGGCCGCCGCGCATGACGCGCACGCCAGCCACGATGCGCAGGGTATCCACGAAGCCTTCCATATCGAAGAGGGTGATGCCGCTTCCGCTTCAGGCGAGGTGGCGACTCCGACCATGAGCTTCGGCACGTGGGGCTTCGATCCCGAGACCCTGTCGCCCAGCATCGATCCGGGCGACGATTTCTTCGCCTTCGCCAACCAGAAATGGCTCGATGCCAATCCGCTTCCGCCCGAATACAGCCGCTTCGGCGCGTTCAACCTGCTGCGCGAGAAATCGACGTCCGACGTCAAGGCGCTGGTCGACGAGCTGGTAGCCAAGGATGCAGCCAGCCTGAGTGCGGACGAGAAGCGCATCGTTGCGGCCTACAATGCCTATAACGACAACACGGCGATCGATGCCGCGGGCCTCGCCCCGGCGCAGCCCTACCTCGCCGAAATCCGTGGCGCGGACACGCTGGCCGATCTGGTGACCCTGTGGTCGAAGCCCGGCTATTCGAGCCCGCTCGGCGGCTATGTCAGCGTCGATGCCAAGGAGCCGACCCGCTATTCGGTCTATCTCGGCTCGGGCGGTCTCGGCCTGCCGGACCGCGATTATTACCTCGACACCAGCGAGAAGGGCCTGGACATCCAGGCCAAGTATCGCGACTACCTGACCTTCCTCTACCAGCAGGCCGGATACCAGAATCCCGCCGAGATGGCCCAGAAGGTCTATGCCTTCGAGGATCAGATCGCCCGCACGGTGACCTGGGATCGCGCAACCCGCCGCAATCGCGACCTCACCTACAACGCGCTGACCCCGGCCGAGCTGCAGGCAATGGCGGGCGGGTTCCCGCTCGACGCCATGCTGACTACCGCGGGCTTCGACGAAACCGATCGCTTCATCGTGTCCGACCTTCCGCCCAGCGCCGCGCGCGCGCAGGAACTCGGTCTCGACCAGGCGACGCTCGACAAGATCGGCGGCGGAACCCCGGCGATGATGAAGCTGGTCCAGGCGACCCCGCTCGACGTACTCCAGGCTTGGACCGTGAAGGGCTTCCTCAATTCCAATGCCGCCGTGCTGCCTTCCGCGATCGACGATGCGCAGTTCGCCTTCTACGGCACCACGCTCAACGGTACGCCGGAGCAGCGTCCGCGCTGGAAGCGTTCGATCGACGAGACCGAAGGCCTGCTAGGCGAGCTGGTCGGCGCCTCCTACGTCGAGCGCTACTTCCCGGCCGAGAACAAGGCCGCGATGGTCGATCTGGTCGCCAATCTGCGCAAGGCGGTGGCCCAGAGCATCGACGACATCGAATGGATGAGTCCTGCGACCAAGATGGAAGCGCTCGCTAAGCTAGACGCCTTCGACCCGAAGATCGGCTATCGCGACGAACTCGAGACCTACGACACGCTGGCGATCGATGCCGATGGCCCGCTCGCCAACCGCATGGCTGCGGCGCAGTGGCAGTACAACGACATGCTGTCCAAGCTCGGTGGTCCGATCGACCGCACGGAATGGGGCATGCTGCCGCAGACGGTGAACGCCTATTACAACCCGACCAAGAACGAGATCGTGTTCCCGGCCGGCATCCTGCAGCAGCCGTTCTTCGGCATCACAGCCGATCCGGCGGTGAATTACGGCGGGATCGGCGGCGTGATCGGGCACGAGATCGGCCACGGTTTCGACGATCAGGGCTCCAAGTCCGATGGCACCGGCATGCTGCGCAACTGGTGGACCGACGCCGACCGCGAAGCCTTCGATGCCCGCGGCAACGCGCTGGTCGAACAATACAACGCCTTTTGTCCACTCGATGGCGGGGAAACCTGCGTCAACGGACGGCTGACGCTGGGCGAGAACATCGGCGATCTCGGCGGTCTCGCGCTGGCCTACCGCGCCTACAAGCTGCATCTCGACGGCAAGGAGGACAAGGTGATCGACGGTCTCACCGGCGATCAGCGCTTCTTCCTCGCCTGGGCGCAGGTATGGCGTTCGCAGCAGCGCGAGGATGCGGCCCGCCAGCGGCTGCGCACCGACCCGCACAGCCCGGAGGAGTATCGCGTCAACGGCGTGGTGCGCAATCTCGATGCCTGGTACGATGCCTTCGATGTGACGCCGGAAGACGAGATGTACCTGCCGCCCGAGGAGCGCATCACGATCTTCTGAGCCCCGGCGCCCGTAAGCGGGCGCAAAAAGCAAATTGACTTGGCCCGCGCTTCTTCCGAGAGGCGCGGGCCATGACGTTCCTGCAGCAGCTGATCATCGCCATCGTCCAGGGGATCACGGAGTTCCTGCCGATCTCCTCCTCGGGACATCTGATCCTCATCCCCTATGTCACCGATTTTCCCGACCAGGGTCCGCTGATCGACGTCGCGGTGCACATCGGCTCGCTGCTGGCGATCATCCTTTATTTCCGCAAGGATGTGATGGGCCTCGCGCGTGGCGGGTTCGCAGCGGTCGGTCTCGGTAACGATCCGGCGCAGCGGCGGCTGTTCTGGTACATTCTGGCAGGTACGATCCCCGCGGTGGCGCTGGGCTTGTTCCTCAAGCTCGGCGGTTATCTCGAAAGCTTCCGGACCACCGAACTCGTCGCGGTCAACCTTATCGTTTATGGCGTCCTGCTGGGGCTCGCGGACCGGTTCGGCAAGCAGGTCAAGAGCTATGAGGACATGACCCTGCGCGATGCTGTGCTGGTCGGGCTGGCACAGGCGCTGGCACTGATCCCGGGGACCAGCCGCTCCGGCTCGACGATGACGGCCGCCCGGGCACTTGGCTACAAGCGTGCCGAATCCGCGCGCTTCTCGTTCCTTCTGGCGATCCCGGCAGTCGCCGGGGCGGGCCTTCTCGCGGCACTCGATCTTGCCGAGGCTTCTGTGGCGATGCAGATGGATGCGGTGGTTACGGGGGTCCTGACCTTCCTGGCCGCCATTGCGACCATGATGTTCCTGATGAGTTTCCTCCAGCGCGCATCGCTCATGGTCTTCGTGATCTATCGCGTCTTGCTCGGCGTGGCGCTGCTGTTGCTTTTCTGACACGTGACGCCATTCGCCGTCATCGCTTCGTCGCAATCGCCGGAACGAAATGTCCGACCGCGCCTTGAAATGGCGAAACGACACAGGAATTTTGCCCGATGGGCCTCGTGATCCTCGTCATTACCGGTGTGCTTCTGGGCTGGCTGGGCTCGATCGTCATCCAGCGCGAGCATCGAACGGGTATCTGGACCTGCGTCGGGGCGGGCGTGGCCGGCGCGCTCGCCGGCGGAGCGCTGTCTGGCAATGTGCCGCTGCTTGCGGGCATAAGCCCGATGCAATTGCTGTGGGCCCTCATCGGCGCACTGGCTGCAATTGCGCTGGCGGATCTGATCGCGACCCGGCTCGGGGACGGTGCCCGGCCCTGACCAGCACGCAGCGCTGCCACAATTCGGACTTACATCGACGGTTGGCCCCTGTTATGCCGCGTTCTCCATTACCAAGGGGAAGACGTAATGAAGAAGTTTGCCATCGCCTCCGTCGCCGCTCTCGGCCTTTCGCTCGCCGCCTGCGACAGTCCGCAGGAAGAGGCTGCCGAGGAGCAGGCCGAAACCATGGAGGAACAGGCCGACACCATGGAAGATCAGGGCATGATCACCGACGAAGAGGCCGATGCGATGGAAGCAGAAGCCGACAATGTCGAAGATGCCGCCGAGGGCGACACCGACGCGATGACCGGCGACATGGAAGAGGCCGTCAACTAAGACGCTCTGCAACGGGGCGGGAACCGTTCTCTGCCTGACACATTCTTGCCATATTCGTCCTCCTTTCGGGCCAGAGTCCGCGACGAGGCGAATGCACCGAAAGGACCCAGATCATGAATTTCAAGAAGACCACCCTTATCGCTTCCGCCGCCGCTCTCAGCCTCGGCCTTGTAGCTTGCGATGGCCCGCAGGAAAACGCGATGGAAGACGCCGGCGAACAGAACGCCGAAATGGTCGACGATCAGGCGGATGCCATGGAAGATGCCGGCATGATCAGCGACGCCGAGGAAGACGCAATGGTCGACCAGGCGGAAGACCAGGCCGACGCCATGGAAGAGACCGGCGAGGCGATGGACGAAGGCACGGAAGACGCTGCTGAGCCGATGTAATCATCCGGTTCGAGAACTAGAACGGCCCCGGAAGCGATTCCGGGGCCGTTTTTCGTGTGCGGAACCATGCGGTCAGACGGGCTTGGCTCCGCTCCCGCGACCGCCGCGCAAAGTGTATTCGAGCGTGCCGCGATTGACCACGTGATCGACGTCGATCACCGCAGTATTGGCATAGGTGAAGCCCGGGTCGAGCTGGCGGTAGAGCCGGTCGAAATCGCGCTCCACGGTCTGGTGGTAGAGATCCTCGAGACTGTCGATCACGAAATAGGTCGGCTGCAAATCGCTGATGACGTAATCGGTGCGCATCACCCGGTCGACGTTGAGCATGATGCGATTGGGGCTTTCCGCCTCCACCGCGTAGACGACCTCTGTGGGGCCGGAGAGGATGCCGGCGCCGTAGGCCCGGATATCGCCCGGCCTTTCCTCGATCAGGCCGAATTCCACCGTGTACCAGTAAAGCGCGCCCAGTGCCTTCAGCCGATTGTGGCGCATCGCCTTCCATCCGGCCTTGCCATATTCGGCCATGTAATCGGCATAGACCGGGTCGGTCAGCATCGGCACGTGGCCGAACACGTCGTGGAAGACGTCGGGCTCCTGGATGTAGTCGAAGGTCTCGCGCGTGCGGATGAAATTGCCGGCCGGAAAGCGGCGGTTGGCGAGATGCCAGAAGAACACGTGATCGGGGATCAGCATCGGCACCGGCACCACGCTCCAGCCGGTGAGCTTGTCGAGTTCCTCGCTCAGCACCCCGAAATCGGGGACGCCGCCACGGCCGAGGTCGAGCTTCTCGGTGCCCTCCAAAAAGGCGGTGGCGGCGCGGCCGGGCAGGACCTCCATCTGCCGGGCGAAGAGATCGTCCCAGATCGCATCGTCCTCGCTGTCGTATTCGGTCTGCTTAGGCTCGAGCCAGTCTTCCCCGACATGATCCGGGCGTTTCAGCGGCGCGGTAAAGACGGCCGGATCGAGGTCCGGCAACCGGGTGAAGTCCTGTTTCGGTTCAGCGAGTGTAGCCATGGTGCGCGATTTAGGGTTTTTTCCGTGAAGTTACAAATCAGGCGGCGCGTTCGAACACCGCGGCCATGCCCTGGCCGCCGCCGATGCACATGGTCTCGAGGCCGTAGCGCACTTCGCGGCGCTGCATCTCGTACGCCATGTCGGCGAGGATGCGGATCCCTGTCGCGCCGATCGGATGGCCGAGCGAGATACCCGAGCCGTTGACGTTGACGATGTCGCGGCGGCTGTCGCCTTCGTCAAAGCCCCAGCCCTTGAGCACGGCGAGCGCCTGCGGGGCGAAGGCCTCGTTGAGTTCGATCAGCCCGATGTCGTCCCAGCCGAGGCCGTTTCTGGCGAATAGCCGCTCCACCGCCGGAACCGGGCCAATCCCCATCCGCGCCGGATCGCAGCCCGCAGCGCTCCAGGAGTGGAACCAGAGGATGGGTTCGAGACCCAGCTCCGCGATCTTGTCCTCCGCCACCACCAGGCAGGCGGCGGCGGCATCGTTCTGCTGGCTGGCATTGCCAGCGGTGACGATGGCATCGGGATCGCGCTTGCCGTCGATGGGGCGCAGCGCGGAGAGGCTTTCCATGCTGGCGTCGGGACGGAAGCCCTCGTCCTTGGCGAACACCAAAGGATCGCCCTTTCGCTGGGGGATTTCGACCGGGACCAGCTGCTCGTCGAACTTGCCCGTCTCCCACGCGGCGGCGGCGTTGCGGTGGCTCCGGACGGCGAAGGCATCCGCCTCCTCGCGCGTGATGCCGTAATCCTTGGCGAGGTTCTCGGCGGTCTCGATCATGCCGGTGATCACCCCGAAGCGCTCGATCGGCTGGCTCATCAGCCGACCGCGCGTCAGCCGGTCCCACAGCACCATGTCGCCCAGCCGCGCCCCGTGCCGCGCCTTCGTGGTGTAATGCTCGACATTGGACATGCTCTCGACCCCGCCCGCGAGCACGCAATCGGCCATGCCGGTCTGGACCATCATCGCTGCCGTCGCCACCGCCTGCAGGCCCGAGCCACAGCGCCGGTCGAGCTGCATGCCCGGCACATCGATCGGCATTCCGGCGGCAAGCCAGCTCCAGCGCCCGATCGCCGGTGCCTCGCCGCTGCCGTAGCCCTGGCTGAACACCACGTCGTCGACCCGCTCCGGATCGATTCCGCTGCGTTCGACCAGCGCCCGGATAATCGCCGCGCCGAGTGCGCCGGCCTCGAGCGGGGCAAGGCTGCCGAGGAAGGTGCCGACCGGCGTGCGGAGCGGCTTGCAGATGGCGACACGGCGCAATTCGGTCATGGCTTTTCCTTGTCGGAGAGACGGGCGACATCGCGGTCCACGAGCGCACCGATGGTACCCGAGGCGAGGCTGAGACGTTCGGCCAGCACCTCCTCGGTATGCTGGCCGAGATAGGGTGCCGGGGCGGGATCGCCGGCAGCGCGATCGGGAATGTTGGCGAAGCTGCGGGGGGCCGGATAAGCAAAGTCACTGGGGTTGGCGGGTGATGGGCCGAAGAGGGGGTTGTCGCGCACGAGCGCGGCGTCGTTCGCAGCCTCGTGCATGGTACGGTAGCGTTCGAAAGTGGTGCCCTCGGCGGCGAGACGGCTGGAAAGTTCGGCCCAATCGAACTGGTCCGCCCTGTCTTGAAACAGCGCGAAGAGTGCATGGCGGTGCTCGAAGCGCGGGCGGTCTCCGGTGGAAAAATCGGCGCCCGTATCCGCCTCGAGGGCGGCGATCTCCACGGTGATGCCGAACGCCGCCACCAGCCCGCGCCACTGCTTCGCCGTCAGCGCGGCGACCATGAAGCGCACCCCGTCGCGGCTGCGGAAATCGCGCCCGAACGCGCCCCAGATCGCGTTTCCGAGCCGCTCGCGATCCCCGCCGCGATAGAGCATCTCCGCCATCGCCCCGCTGTTCGCCATGGTCCCGATCGCGACATCGCCCAGCGGGACGCGCATCTCGCTGCCCTCGCCTGTGGTGTCGCGGTGGCGGATCGCCGCGAGCAGGGCGAAAGCGCAATAGGCACCGGTGATGAAATCCCAGGCGGGCAGCACCTGGTTGACCGGCGGCGCGGTGCGCTGGTCCCAGTCCTCCGGCCCGCACATCAGCGGATAGCCGCTCGCGGCGTTGACGGTGAAATCCATCGCCTGCCGCCCGTCGTGCCAGCCCATGATCCGAACGCTGACGAGGTCCGGAGCGCCCGAAACCTGCCTTTCCGCCACCGCCCCGTGGGAGAGGAAGCTCTTCTCGGGCAGGTTGGTGATCAGATTGCCCGTCTTGGCCGCCAGCTCGACCAGCAGTTCGCGCCCCTCGTCGCTCCTGAGGTCCAATGCGACCGATTTCTTCGCCCGGTTGAGGTTCTCCCAGCTCAGCGATCGCCCCTCGCGGGTCAGCATGTAGCGATCGTAATCGAGCCCGCCTTCCTTGTGATCGACGCGGATCACCTCCGCGCCCATCTGCGCGCAATAGAGCCCGGCGGTGGGCGAGGCGACGAAGCTCGATGCTTCGATGATGCTCAGGCCGTCGAGGAGGTTGTACAAGCGCTCAGAGCCCCGCGGCGAAGTCGCGCAGCATGTGCTTGGCGATCTGCAGCTGGAGGATCTGCGTCGTGCCCTCGTAGATGCGGTAGATGCGGGCATCGCGGAAGAAGCGCTCGGCATCGTATTCGGCGAGATAGCCTGCGCCGCCGTAGATCTGCACCACCCGGTCGACCACCCGGCCGCACATTTCGGAGGCGAAGACCTTGAAGGCGGCAGCGTGCTTGACCGTGTTCTCGCCGCGGTCGACCCGGGCGGTGACGTCGGCCATCATCGCCTCGGCGGCGTAGATCTCGGTCCAGCTTTCGGCGAGCATCTGCTGGATCAGCTGGAAGTTGGCGATGGGTTCGCCGAAGGCCTGACGCTCGCTGGCGTATTTCACCGCGGAATCGAGCGCGCGGCGGGCATAGCCGGCGCTCGCCGCACCGACCGAGATGCGGCCGTTGTCGAGGCTCATCATGGCGAAGCGGAAGCCCTGCCCGGTCTCGCCGCCGAGCAGCGCTTCGCCGGGCACGTGGACATCGTCGAGCATGACGTCGGCGATGTGGCTGCCCGCCTGGCCCATCTTCTTGTCGGGGCTGCCGACGCTGACGCCCGGCGTGTCCATCGGGACGACGAAGGCGCTGACATGCGCGTTCTTGGGCAGCGCATCCTTTTCGGTGCGCGCCATGATCAGTCCGACGTCGGCGTGCGGGGCGTTCGTGATGTAGCGCTTGGTGCCGTTGAGGATCCAGCCGTTGCCCGCCGGATCGGGCCGTGCCGTGGTCTGCATCGCCGCCGAATCGCTGCCCGAACCCGGCTCGGTCAGCCCGAAGCAGGCGATCGCGCCCTCGGCAATCCGCGGCCACCACTGGGCCTTCTGCGCCTCGGTGCCGCCGTTCTTGATCGCCGAGTTGAACATGCCGACGTTGATCGAGAAGATCGAGCGGAAGGCCGGGGCGGCATAGGCCATGGTCTTCACGATCTTGGCATATTGCGTGATGTTGAGACCCGCGCCGCCAAATTCCTCCGGCACGGTCAGGCCGAACAGGCCCATCTCCTTCATCTCGGCAAGGATGTCGTCGGGGACCTTGTCGTGCGCGATGACATCGGGTTCGGCGGGAATCAGCCGTTCGCGGACGTAGCGTTCGAGCTGCTCGTGGAACTGCGCGAAGGTCTCGGCATCCATGCCTTCGTTCGTCTGGCTGTCACTCACCGGCATTCTCGGCGCTCTCCTCTTCGACCGGTTCGTCCTCGTCCAGCGCCTCGGCCGGGGTGCGCCGCTGGTCGATCATCGCGGCGGCCTCGTCGAGCGCGCGCGCTTCGCCCACGGTCACCCCGCCCGGCCCGGGGTCGGTCTCGGCAGGGCCGCAGGCGGCGAGCGCGAGGAGGGCCGGAAGCGGGAGTGCCCGCGCGACGATCACTCGGTCTCGTCCATCGCGTCCATGGCTTCGGCCGCGGTGTCGGCGGCGTTGTTGCCGGCATCCTCGATGTTCTGCGCCTCGGCGGCGGCTTCCTCGGCCGGGTCGACGTCGGAAGGTTCGGTGGTCACGGTGGCGTCGGCATCGATCACCGGCGCGTCGTCGATGCCTTCCAGCGCTTCGTTGGCGGGAATCTCGACGGTATCGGCCTCGGCCTCGGTCGAGGCATCGTCGGCGCTGCCGCAGGCGGCGAGGGCGAGGATGGCGGGCGCGGCGAGGGCAAGGCGGAATTTCATCGGGGTTCTCCTCAGAGGTCTGATCGCGGCGACCCTAATACCGCGCACGAGCCCCGGCCAAGGGGAAAATGCGTCTGAGCCCGTTCATTTCACCGGGCCGTTCTGCCAGGGCCCCACGCATGGTTGCCGCGATCGATACAGCAGATGTTCTAGCCCCCGCGCGAGCCGAGCTTCGCCGGGTGTTCGGGTTCGAGGAATTCCGCGGGGCGCAGGCCGAAGTCGTCGAACGAACGCTGACGGGCCTTTCCACCCTGGCGGTGATGCCGACCGGAGCGGGCAAGTCGCTGACCTATCAGTTGCCGGCGGTGATGCTGGAGGGGTGCTGCGTCGTCGTGAGCCCCTTGATCGCGCTGATGCACGATCAGCTGCGCAGCGCCCGGGCCAACGGCATCCGCGCGGCGACCCTGACCAGCGTCGACGACGACTGGCGCGAGACGATCGCCGCCTATCGCGCCGGCGAACTCGACCTGCTCTATGTCGCGCCCGAACGAGCGAGCCAGCCCGGTTTCCGCGATCTGCTCGCCGCCGCGCCGCCGGCGCTGTTCGCGGTGGACGAGGCGCATTGCGTGTCCGAATGGGGGCACGATTTCCGCCCCGACTATCGCCAGCTGCGCCCGCTGATGGATGCCTTCCCGCAGGTCCCGCGCCTCGCGCTCACGGCGACGGCGGACGCGCAGACCCGGGCGGATGTGCTGGCACAGCTCGGCATTCCGGCGGACGGACTGGTGCTCGCCGGCTTCGACCGGCCGAACATCCGCTATGCCATACGGCACCGGGATAATCCGGTGCGCCAGATCGCCGATCTGATGCGGCGGCAGCCGGGGCCGGGGATCGTCTATGCGCCGACGCGCCGGAAGGTGGAGGATCTTGCCGAAAAGCTCGCCGCGGCGACGGGGCGCGAGGTGCGGCCCTACCACGCGGGACTCGATCCGCAGACCCGTGCCGCCAACCAGGCCGATTTCGTCGCGTCGGAGGACATGGTGGTCGTCGCCACCATCGCCTTCGGCATGGGGATCGACAAACCCGATGTGCGCTTCGTCGCCCATGCCGGGATCCCCAAGTCGATCGAGGCCTATTACCAGGAGACCGGCCGCGCGGGCCGCGACGGCGATCCGGCGCTGGCGACGATGTTCTGGGGCGCGGGCGATTTCGCCACCGCGCGCCAGCGGCTGGGCGAGGTCGAGGGTTCGCGGCAGGCGGGAGAGCGCGCCCGGCTCGATGCCCTGGCCGGCCTGGTCGAGACGCCGCATTGTCGGCGGGCGGTGCTGCTCCGGCATTTCGGCGAGGACCCGCCCGAGGCATGCGGCAATTGCGACAATTGCCTCGAGCAGCCGGGCGTCACCGACGTCACCGAACTGGCGCGCAAGCTGCTCTCGGCGGTCTATCGCACCGGGCAGAGCTTCGGTTTCGGTCATGTCCAGAAGGTGCTGACCGGGGCCGCGGACTCGCGCGTGAGCCAGCGCGGACACGACCGGCTCTCGGTGTTCGGGATCGTCGCGGACGAGCAGGCCGCACTGTTGCGTCCCCTGTCGCGCGCGCTGCAGGCCCGCGGCGCGCTGGTCGCGACCGAGCATGGCGGGCTGGCGCTCGGCGGCGATGCCCAGGCGATCCTGAAGGGGGAGAAGCCTGTCGAGATCGTCGTCCATCCCGCCGGTCGCGAAGGGAGCGGCCGCCGGCGTCGCGACAGCGCCCCCAATCCGGTCGACGATCCGCTGTTCGAGGCGCTGCGCGATCTGCGCCGCGAACTGGCGCAAGAGGCGGGGGTGCCGCCCTATGTCGTGTTCCACGATTCGACATTGCGCGAAATGGCTGCCGCACGCCCCGCCTCGCTGGCGGACCTCGGCTCGATCGCGGGCATCGGGGCGAAGAAACTCGACGCCTACGGAGCGCGGTTCCTCAAGGTCATCGCCGACAATTGACCGCTTCCCCGGTCCGATATAAATACGATATCATAATTATATCGACAGGCAGGAGGTGATTCGCGATGACGATCGAACTCAAGGGCATGAACACCAGCAGGGAAACCGCCGGCTCCACCATGAGCGGCTATCCCTGGCTTCTCGTTCTGTTGGCGCTGCTCGCGCTCGCGGCATGGGATTTTGCCGCCTGGCTGCCCGATGGCGGCGCGAGCGGAGCGCCGGTTGCACTGTTCGTCTCGGTCCTGGTGGGGGCATCCCTGCTGTTTCTGCTGGTGCTGCTCGGCTTCTTCATGATCCAGCCCAACCAAGCCGCCGTCCTCACCCTGTTCGGCGAATACCGAGGGACCGAACGGACCGAGGGGCTGCGCTGGGTATGGCCCTGGATCATGCGCCAGAAGATTTCGGTGCGCGCGCACAACATCCATTCGGAACGGGTCAAGATCAACGATTTGCGCGGCAATCCGATCGACATCGCCTGCAACGTCGTCTGGCGTGTCCGCGACACAGCCCAGGCGGTCTTCGACGTCGACGATTACAAGCAATTCGTGAACATCCAGATCGAGGCCGGTTTGCGCACGGTCGGATCGCGCCACCCCTATGACGATTTCGAGGGCGAGGCGACCACGCTGCGAGGCAGCGGCGAGGTGGTGAACCACGAACTTCTGGAAGAACTCAACGACCGGGTGAAGGTGGCGGGTATCGTGGTCGACGAAGCCGGCCTCACCCACCTCGCCTATGCCTCCGAGATCGCGCAGGCCATGCTGCGCCGCCAGCAGGCCGAGGCGGTGATCGCCGCCCGTGCCAAGCTGGTGATCGGTGCGGTCGGCATGGTCGAGGATGCCCTGACGAAGCTGAGCCAGGACGGAATTGTCGATCTCGACAACGAACGCCGCGCGACCATGGTTTCCAATCTGATGGTGGTCCTGTGCGGGGAGCGCGAGGCCCAGCCCGTGGTCAACGCCGGCACGCTCTACCAGTAGGGAGCAACGGCCGGACTTGTGCCCCAGAAGAAAGCCTTTGCCCTGCGGCTCGACCCGGCGGTCCACGCCGCGGTCGAGCGGCTCGCGGCCGCCGAACTGCGCAGTGCCAATGCCGAGATCGAGGTGTTGCTGCGCGAGGCACTGGCGCGCCGGGGGATCGAGGTGCCCTCGGCGCGCCCGCCCCGCCGGGGCCGGCCTCCCGCCCGGGAGGAATGACGGTCCCGCAACGGGACAGCCGTTTTGCCTTAGCGACGGTTTAACCAATACCGACTAGATCGACCGCATGCCTTCGCGCGCGCCTCATGTCGATTCGCGACCATCCGTCTGGATGGTCGGCCTGCTGGCGGGTCTGGCGATCGCCGCGCTTCCCGCCGCTGCGCTGCTCGCACAGCCGGCAAGCGCTCCCTTCACCGTCGCCGAAACCGGCCGCGCCTACTCTTCGCTGCAGGATGCGCTTGACGCCATCGGCTCCGGCAGCGGCTCGGTGGTGGTCGCCCCCGGAACCTACCGCGAATGCGCGGTGCAGGAGGCTGGACGCACCGCGATCCGCGCCAGCGTGCCGGGCCAGACCGTGTTCGATGGGGTGACCTGCGAGGGCAAGGCCGCGCTCGTCCTGCGCGGCGAGAGCACCTTCGTCGAAGGCATCGTCTTCACCGACATGGCGGTCGAGGACGGCAACGGCGCCGGCATCCGCATGGAGCGCGGCAACGTCACCGTTTCGCAAAGCTGGTTCCGCGACAGCCAGCAGGGCATCCTCACCGCGGGCGATCCCGACGGGCGGCTGACGATCGACAAATCGACCTTCTCCGGCCTCGGCACCTGCGAGTATTCGGGCGGCTGCGCCCATTCGATCTATGCCGGCGAGCTCGGCGAGGTGGTGGTCACCCGCACCCGCTTCGAACGCGGGACCGGCGGGCATTACCTGAAATCGCGCGCGCAGAGCACGGTGGTGCGCGACAGCAGCTTCGACGACAGCAGCGGCCAGGCGACCAATTACATGGTCGATCTGCCCAATGGCGGCACCGGAGCGGTCGAGAACAACCGTTTCGTGCAGGGGCGCGACAAGGAGAATTACTCCGCCTTCGTCGCGGTCGGTGCGGAAGGGGCGAGCTACAGCTCCGACGGTCTGCGTATCGTCGGCAACGACGCGCGCTTCGTGCCCGGTCTGCGCCGGTCGAGCGCCTTCGTTGCGGACTGGACCGGGGACCGGCTGGTGATCGAGGGCAACACGCTCGGCAGCGGGCTGACCCGGCTGGAGCGGCGTTAGAACCCGTTCCCGGACGCCATCTCGAAGCGCGCCGGGACATTGTAATTGCGCGCAATGCGATCGGCCCGCACCAGAGTCTCGTCCGAGATATCGTTGCCCGACTGCGGCATGTGTTCCAGCAGCAAGACCTGCGCATTCTCGTCGCCCGCCGCGCTCGCGACCAGCCAGTAGGCCAGCGCTTCGTCGAGATCCTGCGCGACACCCTCGCCATTGGCGTAAAGCACGCCGATGCCCTGCAATCCATGTGCGTTTCCCATGCGGGCGGCCGCCTGGTAATAGCGCATCGCCGCTGCGTGGTCGCGCGCGGTGCCGCGCCCGGTCGCGTGCATCACCGCGAGCCCGACCATCGCGTCGGAGCTTTTTTGTCCCGCGGCCTTGCGAAACAGGGCAACGGCTTCTTCCAGCGTGCCTTGCGCGGTCCCTTCGTCGATCATCACCGCCAGCCGCCATTGCGAATAGGCGTCGCCCTTCTCGGCACCGGCCCGGAACAGCTCGGCAGCGTCTGTCTCGGCATCGCCCTTCGCCGAAGCGAAGCCCCGCGCATCCTCGCCGCCGACGATCGGGCCATCGACTTCGGCCGGTGTGTTGCCGATCAGCGCCGCGGCCGCGGCGAGCGAGAGCAGGGGGCGGATGAAAAGCGAACGCATGGGTCGAACCTCGGGTTTTGTCTTGTCCCGCAGCCTTGCGGGATTTGTTCGACAACGCACGAGGTCGCGCATTCTTTCCAAAAATGACCAACGGGTTGGCGATGAAGCCGGGCGCGAAACCTGCGGGGCGAGGTTTCGGACCGCTCGGAGCGGTGGGCGATCAGGGCAGCAGATGTCCCGAACGGTCGCGCTTTGTGGTGAGGTAGCGCGCATTATGTGCGTTGTCCGGCAGCGCGTGCGGCACGCGTTCCGTCACGGTGATCCCGTGCGCCGCCAGGGCATCGAGCTTGGCGGGGTTGTTGGTCAGCAGCCGGACCGCGTCGATCCGAAGCAGCTTCAGCATCCGCGCCGCGGTGGGGAAATCGCGCGCCTCCTCGGGCAGGCCCAGCCTGGTGTTGGCATCGACCGTGTCGAACCCCTGGTCCTGCAGCCGGTAGGCGCGCAGCTTGTTGACGAGCCCGATCCCGCGACCCTCCTGCCGCATGTAGAGCAGCACCCCCCAGCCATTGTTCTCGCGTGCCTCACGCGCCATCGCCGCCAGCGCGCCGTCGAGCTGCGGCCCGCAATCGCATTTGAGGCTGCCGAGAACATCGCCGGTCAGGCATTCGGAATGGAGGCGCACGAGCGGGGGGCGCGAGGGATCGCGCGTGCCGATCACCAGCGCGACATGCTCGCGCGTGTCCGCCGGGCTGCGGAAGGCGACGATCTCGGCATCGGCGGTCGCGCTTACCGGCAGGCGCGCCCGGCTGGCGATCTGCAGCGCGGCCGGGTCCGCGAAGGCGGCGCAATCGGCGCTCGTTACCCTCAAGGCCTCATCCACGTTGTCGGGATCGACCATGAAGGCAGGCAGGATGCCGGCGATCCTGGCCAGTTCGAGCGCGGTGCGCGCCGCTTGCTGCCAAGCGCAGTCGAGCGCCTTGAACGGGCCCTTGAGCGGACGCGCGAGATCGAGCGCGGGGTCCGCCACCGCCAGCGCCGCGTCGGGATCGAAGGTCTCGGCCCCGCGCAGCAGCACCGGCTCGCCCGGCACCGCGGCGGCGCACTGGTTGGCGAGCTTGAGCGTCGCCGCGCGGCTGGCGGAGATCAGCAGGGTCTCTGCGCGAAGGTCCGGGCGATAGAGCGTCTCGATCGGCTGGAGCGGCGGAGCGTCGTCGACGGCGATCGGCCAGCCGTGGCGCAGCGCATCGACCGCCTGCGCGGCGCTTCTGGCCGATCCTTCCGCCTCGCTCAGAGGTCGAACTCCGTCACCAGCGGGACGTGATCCGACGGCTTGTCCCAGTCGCGGGCATCCTCGTGGACGCTGTGGCCGACCGCCTGTGCCGCCAGCGCGGGGCTGGCCCACATGTGATCGAGCCGCCGACCGCGGTCGTTCGCTTTCCAGTCCTTGGCGCGGTAGCTCCACCAGCTGTAATAGCGCCGAGGGTCGGGAATGTGCTGGCGGCCGATATCGGCCCAGCCGTGCGCATCCATGAACCGCTGCAGCGATTCGACCTCGATCGGCGTGTGGCTGACCACCTTGAGCAATTGCTTGTGATTCCACACGTCGCTTTCGAGCGGGGCGACGTTGAAATCGCCGACGATCAGCGTCGGCCGGTCGATCCCGTCGGCCCAGCGCGCCATCCGCTCGAGGAAATCGAGCTTCTGGCCGAATTTCGCATTCTGCTCGCGGTCGGGAATGTCGCCGCCGGCGGGGATGTAGACGTTCTCGACGATCGCGCCCTGATGCGCCGGATCGGTCAGCTCCACCCCGACATGCCGCGCCTCGCCGTTGTCCTGCCAGTCGTGCCTGGAGAAATCGCGAAACGGCACTTTACCCACCGTCGCCACCCCATGATAGCCCTTCTGCCCGTGGACCGCGAAATGCTCGTAACCGAGCGCGCGAAACGCCTCGTAGGGGAACTGGTGCTCCTGGCACTTGATCTCCTGCAAACACAGCACGTCGGGCGCCTGCTCGCGGATGAAGCGTTCGACGATCGGCATGCGGAGGCGCACCGAATTGATGTTCCAGCTGGCGATAGAAAGCATGGCCGATCACCTAGGGGCCGGGCAAGGCTGCGGCAAGCTTCCCGGTTTCGTCATTTCCGGCTTGCATGTAGGCGCGCCATAGTTCCGAATCGCCAAGGAAATCGCGCCATGATCCGCTTCCCTATCGCCCTCGCCATCATCGCCGCGACCGGGCCGCTGCTCGGCGGCTGCACCACCACCGGGGCAGGGGGTGCCGGTGCCGGCATGGTCGCTTCGGCAGAGGCGGATGCGCCGCGCGCGAAGAACGTGATCCTCTTCATCGGCGACGGGATGGGCATCTCCACCATCACCGCCGCGCGGATCTATGCCGGCCAGAAGCTGGGGCAGAGCGGCGAGGAACATGTCCTGCCGTTCGAAACCTTCGATCACGTCGCTCTGGTCAAGACCTACAACACCGATGCCCAGGTGCCGGACAGCGCCGGCACGGCGAGCGCGATGCACACGGGCGTCAAGACCCGGATCGGCATGCTCGGCATCGGGCCCGAGGCACCGCGCGGGGATTGCCGCGTCGGCGAGGAGCATCACCTGCCCCTGCTCGGCGAGGAGGTGAAGCGCCGGGGCCTTGCGCTCGGCATCGTCAGCACCGCGCGGCTGACCCATGCCACGCCCGCCTCGGTCTATGCCCGCAGCGTCGATCGCAATTGGGAAATGGACGGGGAAATCCCGTCGGAACAGGCCAATTTCGGCTGCCGGGACATCGCCCGCCAGCTGGTCGACGCGGATTTCGACCTGGCGCTCGGCGGGGGCAGGGGGACCTTCTACGGGTCCGCCGGCCAGGGCGGTCGCACGCGCGAGGCGGACGATCTGCCCGCTGAATGGGCGGCGCGGACGGGCGGGACGGTCGTCGCCACCGGGGCCGCGCTCGAAGCGGCACCGGCCAACCGGCCGGTTCTCGGGCTCTTTTCGCCCAGTCACATGACCTATTCAGTTGATCGCACCGCCGACAGCAGCGAGCCGACCCTCACCGCGATGACCGCCGCGGCGATCGAGCGGCTCCGCCGCGATCCCGAAGGCTATTACCTGATGGTCGAGAGCGGGCGGATCGACCATGCCCACCACGCGGGCCAGGCGGGTTATGCGCTGGAGGAGGCGGTCGAGTTCGCCAACGCGATCCAGTACGCGATCGACAACACCGATCCCGACGAGACGCTGATCATGGTCACCGCCGATCACAGCCACGTCTTCACCATCGCCGGCTATCCCAGACGCGGCAATCGGATCCTCGGCCTCGTCGAAGCGCCCGAGGGCGGCGGCGAGGACGGGCCGGCCGGGGAAGGACCCGTTTTGGCGAAGGACGGCAAGCCGTACACCACGCTCGGCTACGCCAACGGCCCCGGCGCGGTCGCCGGAGAGCGTCCGGTGCCCGAAACCGGCGTGGATGCGCGCCAGCAGGCGCTGGTGCCGTTGGGCTCGGAAACCCACGGTGGCGAGGATGTCGCGCTCTATGCCGAGGGACCGGGTGCCGACGCGGTGAAGGGCGTGATCGAGCAGAACCGGATCTACGACATCATCCGCCGCGCATTCGGCTGGGAGTGAGACAACAAAAAACCCTCGTGCCGGGGGCATTGGCACGAGGGTTCCTTTTCGCGTTCGTCACGCTTTGAACAGGTCGGGTACCGAATGACAGGCAACAGGGGGGAACCCGTCTTCATCCGTCCTGTGCGAGTAGAAATAGGCCCGGCGGGATTGACCCTTTATGAACGCGACCGCGCGATTTGCCGCAACGGGAAAACCGTTCGTCCGCGCGCCGTTCAACCCGGTCGGCGGGACGAGCGGCGCGGGTCGCGGAAGGTGAACGCGCTGTCCGCCACCGAGACGCCGTAACGCTGGTTCGACAGCCGCACGGTGGTGCGATTGTTCTGCGAATCGAGCGCCACCCAATTGGTCAGCTGCAGCCCGCCGGGCGCCGAGGCGTCGCGGGTGAAGATCAGAGTGATGACGCCGAATTCCGGGCGCTTGGGATCGCGCACCTCGACGGCGACGACATTGGCATTGCCGCTGGAAACCAGCTTGCCGTACCGCTTCACGTCGCGGCTCGGATCGAGCAGCGCGCCCAAGGGCGAATTGCTAATCGGCCAGCGCTGGACCTGATCGACCTCGTAATCGACGAGATAGAGCGAACTGCCGTTCGAGACGACCAGCATGTTGGCGCTCTTTTCGTATTCGAAGCGGATCTTGCCCGGCCGTTTCAGCGTCAGCACCCCGCCGATGGTCCGGCCCTGCCGGTCGGTCTGGGTGAAATTCGCCTTCATCGTCGAGATGCCGCGCAGTGCCTCGACCGCGCGATCGAGATCGGCGGCGGACTGGGCCACGGCAGGCGCGGGGGCGAGCGCGTAGGTTGCGGGGGCGGCGGCGACCATGGCGAGCGCCAGGGCCGAACCGAACGATGTGCTAAGCGGAATGCGCAATTTCTTCATGCTCCAGCTGTAGGATCGGAGCATTGAACCACCCGTGAACTGCAAGCGTTCCCGCCATTCAGCCCCGGGTTTCAGATCACTTGATCTTGGCTTCCTTGAACTCGACGTGCTTGCGCGCGACGGGATCGTATTTGCGGAAGGTCATCTTCTCGGTGATGTTGCGCGGGTTCTTCTTGGTCACGTAATAGAAGCCCGTGTCTGCGGTCGAGACGAGCTTGATCTTGACGGTTGCGGGCTTCGCCATCGTGAATTCCTGAGTCTGAAAAAATAAGGGCGGCGCGAGCAGCACCGCCGTTCCGGCGCGCCCCATGGGCGATTCCGGGGGGCAAGTCAAGATTTCCGGGATGGCTCGCTAGAGCTTCACCGGTCCGCGACTGGCCTTGACCGCGCCGCGCTCCTTCTTGGCCTTGAGCCGCTTGACCTTGCCGACGCGGTTGAGCCGGCTCTTCTTGCGTTTCCGCGGCGGGGTCAGCGCCTGGTCGAGAATCGCCAGCAGGCGCGTGCGCGCCGCCTCGCGATTCTGGTCCTGCGTGCGATATTCGTTGGCCGCGATCAGCAGTTCGCCGGATTTGGTCAGCTTGCTGCCGGCGATCTCCTTGAGCCGGGCGAAGGCTTCCGGGTCCAGTCCCAGCGCGAAGACGTCGACCCGGAGCTGGACGGTGGTCGCGACCTTGTTGACGTTCTGCCCGCCCGGCCCCGACCCGGCGACGAACTTCTCCTCGGCGATCTCCAGCGCGCGGTCGGCAATGCGCCCCATCAGCCCTGGCCATCGGCAAAGCCGAGCGCCGCGAAATCGGCAGGGAGCGGGGCCGTTGCCGCGATGGGCGGCTTGCCCTCGCGTGGAACGGTCAGCTCGGCGGCATGGAGCGTGGTGCGCGCCGCGCCCCGTCCTGCGCCATAGACCGGGTCGCCGAGCAGCGGCGCGCCCAGACCCGCGAGCGCGTGAATGCGGATCTGATGCGTGCGCCCGGTCTCGGGGCGGAACTCGATCAGCGTCCGTCCATCGCGTTCCTCGATCAGCCGCCAGTGGGTGATGGCCGGCTTGCCCTTCTTCGCCGCGATCATCCGCCAGCCCTTCTCGGCGCTGCTGATCTTGGCGAGCGCGAGTTCGATCGTCCCCTCCGTCCCGCTCGGCACCCCGTCGAGCACGCCGAGATAGCGCTTTTCCACCTTGCGTTCCGCAAAGGCGAGATTGAAGCGCTTGAGCGCCTTGGGGTTGCGCGCCAGCAGCAGGCAGCCGCTGGTGTCGGTGTCGATCCGGTGGACCGGCACGGGGGCGCGCTGGAAGCCGAGCTTCAAAGCCTCGACGTGATCCTCGAGGCTCCGCCCGCCCTTGCGCGGACGTTCGACGGCAAGCCCGGCGGGCTTGTCGATGACCAGCGCCTCGCCGTCCTCGAACAGGATCGCGGGCGCGGTCACGACGCCAGCCTGGCGGGAACGAGCCCGCGCAGCGAATTGCCGAGGAAGAAGCCTTCCGCCAGATCGTCCGGCGTCAGGTCCGCCTCGCGCGCCTCGCCGCTCTCCAGCAGCGCCTGGCGCAGCACGCCGGGCAGCAGGCCGCGCGCAGCCGGCGGCGTGAGCAGCATTCCCTCGCCATCGCGCACGAAGATGTTCGCAATCGCGCCTTCGGTCAGCAGGCCGTCCTCGCGGATCAGGATCGCCTCCTGTGCGCCCTGGAGCGCCGCGACATCGCGGGCGTCATCATAGAAGCCGCGGTCCGAAGTCTTGTGCCGCAGCCGCCAGTCGCCCGGATCGACCGGCAACGGCAGGATTACCGCCTCCGCCGGGTCGGGCCACGGATCGGGCAGTGCCCCGGCCTCCACCGCGATGGCTCCGCGACGCGCGGCACGCAGGCGGATGCGCATCGGGCTGTCGAGATCGAAACACAGGGCGTGGAGGCAATTTCGCGCCTCGTGCCGGTCGAAGGAAAAGCCCAGTGCCGCCGCGCTGTCCCTGATCCGGGCGAGGTGCAATTCGAGCCGGGCGATCCCGCCGTCCGGATCGAAGCGCATGGTCTCGATCAGGTCGAAATTCGCGGCTTTCAGTTCCGGACCGGCGGCGCGGGCGAAACCGCCCTTGAGCAAGGCCTCGCGCCATTCGCCCCGCGCATCGCTGTCGGCGACCACTGCGCCGCCTACCCCGAGCACCGCCTTGCCGCGCCCGTTCTCGATCTCGGTCAGCCGCAGCGTGCGGATCGCGACGTTGAAGGCGGCATTCCCGCCTCCGTTATCGTCCGGTGGTCCGATCCGCCCGATGGCGCCGCAATAGGGCCCGCGGGCATCGCGCTCGATGGCGTCGATCAATTCCATCGCGCGGATCTTCGGCGCGCCGGTGATCGAACCGCAGGGAAACAGCGCACGGACGAGATCGACCGCGGTCTTCCCCGCGGCCAGATCGGCGCGCACGGTGCTCACCATCTGGTGGACGGTCGGATAGCTCTCGACCGCGAAGGGCTCGTCCACCCGGACGCTGCCGAGCTCCGCCACCCGGCTGAGATCGTTGCGCAGCAGGTCGACGATCATCAGGTTCTCGGCCTTGTCCTTCTCCGATCGCGCCAGATCGTCGCGCAGCGCGGCGTCGGTCTTCGAATCGGCACTGCGCGGGCGGGTGCCCTTCATCGGCTTGGTCCTGGCCGCGTGGCCCCTGAGCGAGACGAAGAGTTCGGGCGAGAGGCTGAGCAGCCAGTGCGACCCGTCGAACACCAGCCCGCCGTAGCCGGCCTTCGCCGCCGGGCGCAGCGCCGCGTAGAGCGCCACGGGGTCGCCCGTGAACCCGCCCGCCAGCGGGAAGGTGAGATTGGCCTGATAGATGTCCCCTGCGCGGATCGCTTCCTGCAGTTGGGCGAACATGGTTTCGTAGGCACCGGGAGAGATTTGCGGATCGAGAGGGCCCAGCCCGGCCGGTCCGGGCGCGCGGGCGGCCAGCCATTCGGGCATCTCCGCCGCCGTTATCCGGGTGCAATCCTCGAACAGCCCCAGCCAGACGAGGGGTCCCGCCGCGCCGCTCCGGGCGGCGGCGCGCGGGGCGAGCTTCGGCTCGAGGGCCAGCCCCGCCTCGTAGGCGAGATAGCCGGCGAGTGTCCCGCCGCCCCCTGCCGAGGCGCGTAGTGCGGCATCGGCCGCCTCCAGAGCCGGCGCGACTTCCTCCGGCCGCCGCGCGACGAAAATCGCGCGCGGATTTTCGAAGAGCAGCGCATCCGCCGCGCCCTCATCCCGCGCGTCGTCGAGCAGGACCAGGGGCGTGCGCGTGACCATCGCCGCCCGTCTTAGCGCGCAGTCCCGTCATGTCGAGCGTTGACCCGGCGGGTCGCGCTGGGCCACACCGCGTGGAAGGATCGCTTGATGCAATCGGGAGCCCTGCTTTGGACGATATCTTCCTCGGCCTCGCCGCCAATGGCGAGCGCCAGCACCTCCGCCTCGCCCAGGCCAACCGCCACGGGCTTATCGCGGGAGCGACCGGCACCGGCAAGACGGTGACGCTGCAGGGCCTCGCCGAAAGCTTTTCCGCTCGCGGCGTTCCGGTCTTCGTCGCCGACGTGAAGGGCGACCTCTCCGGCATCGCCATGCCGGGTTCGCCGACGTTCAAGCACGCCGAAAAGCTCGAAAGCCGTGCGCGGGAGCTGGGGATGGCGGACTACGCCTATTCCGACAATCCGGTGGTGTTCTGGGATCTCTACGGCGAGCAGGGCCATCCGATCCGCACCACGGTTTCCGAGATGGGCCCGCTGCTGCTCGCCCGCTTGCTCGACCTCAACGAGACGCAGGAGGGCGTGCTCAACGTCGCCTTCCGCTTCGCCGACGAGGAGGGGTTGCTGCTGCTCGATCTCGAGGATCTGCAGGCGGTGCTGGCCCACACCGCCGAGAACGCGAAGGCGCTCAGCGCGCGCTACGGCAACGTCACCAGGGCCAGCGTCGGCACCATCCAGCGCCAGCTGCTCGGCCTCGACAGCCAGGGCGGGGGGCAGTTCTTCGGCGAGCCGGCGCTCGAGATCGACGATTTCCTCGCGCTCGACGAACGGGGGCGCGGGATCGTCAACGTGCTCGCCGCCGACCGGCTGATGCGAAGCCCCAAGCTCTATGCGACCTTCCTCCTCTGGCTGCTCGCCGAACTGTTCGAGACGCTGCCCGAGGTCGGCGATCCGGAGAAGCCGAAGCTGGTCTTCTTCTTCGACGAGGCGCATCTGCTGTTCGACGATGCGCCCAGGGCGCTGCACGAAACGATCGAGCGGGTGGTGCGGCTGGTCCGATCGAAGGGTGTCGGCGTCTATTTCGTCACCCAGAACCCGATCGACATTCCCGAGGAGATCGCGGGGCAGCTCGGCAACCGCGTTCAACACGCGCTCCGCGCCTTCACCCCGCGCGATCAACGCGCGATCAAGGCGGCGTCCGAGACGTTCCGGATCAACGAGGAACTCGATGTCGAGCAGGCGATTACCGAGCTCAGGGTCGGCGAGGCGCTGGTCTCGACCCTGTTGCCCGACGGCGCGCCTTCCGTGGTCCAGCGCACGCTGATCGCCCCGCCGCGCAGCCGACTCGGCCCGCTGACGGCGAAGGAGCGCGCGATCGTCAATTCGGTCAGCCCGCACGCGGGGAAGTACGAGGAGCGGGTCGACCGCGAGAGCGCGGAGGAAGTGCTCGCCGCCAAGGCCGCCGATGCCGCCGCCACGGCGGAAGAGGTCGAGGCGAAGGGCCGCGAAGAGGTCGGCAGACGGGCGCGGAAATCGACCTCGTTCTGGGGGACGGCCGGCAAGAGCGCGATACGCGCGGCGGCGGGCTCGGTCGCCTCGATCGCCGTCGCCAAGGCGCTCGGCAGGAAATCGAGCGCCGATCCCCTGCGCACCGGCGCGACCGCTTTCGTCCGCAATATTCTCGGCGGGTTGATGCGCTAGGCGGGAATGCGCAGCTCGGCGCGCAGCCCGCCTTCCGCACGGTTCGCCAGCACCAGCCTTCCGCCGTGCTGGTCGGCCACCGCCCGCGCCAGCGTGAGGCCGAGGCCCGCGCCGCCGGTCTCGCGGTTGCGGCTCGCCTCGCCGCGCACGAAGGGCTCCAGCATTGTCGCGATCCGGTCCTCGGGTATGCCGGGGCCCTCGTCCTCCACCCGCAGCACGATCGTATCGCCCTCGCGCAGCACCGCGACATGCGCGCCGCCGCCGTACCGCAGGGCGTTGGCGACGAGGTTGCGCAGGCCCCGCTTGAGCCAAGTGATATGGACCGGCGCGTTGATCCGCGGTCCCTCGGCCAGGGTCACCGGCTCGCCCATGTCCTCGAACTCCTCGACCACCGAGGCGGCGAGCGCGGTCAGTTCGGCGCGTTCGGGCGGCGCATCGGCGCGGCCGACCCGGGCGAGTTCGAGGATTTCGTCGAGAGTCCGCGCCAGCTCGTCGATGGTGGCGGCCATGCGCGCGCGCTGCTCATCGTCCTCGACCCCCTCGATCCGCACGCGCAGCGCGGCCAGCGGCGTCTTGAGATCGTGGCCGATCGCCCCGAGCATCACGTCCTTCTCGTCGAGCATGGCGCCGATTCGCGCTTCCATCGCATTGTGCGCCGCGATCAGCGAGGCGATGTCGGACGGCCCGCGCGCGGAAAGCGGCTCGGACGGTGCGCCACTGATGCTGAAGGTCTCGGTCCGTGCGCGCAGTTCGGCGAGCGGGCGGGTGATCCGCCGCAGGATCAGCCACAGCAGCACCATGAGGATGGCGAACAACACCAAAGTCTGAAGGACGATCGCCGAGACCACCCGGTTCTCGCGCTCGCGGATCGGCACCCGCGCGACCTCCCATTGCGAGATGCCCTCGCGCCGTAGGCCGGCGACCAGCAGTTCGCGGTCCTTGCGAGCCAGCCGGGCGCGCAGGCGCGGGACGCGCGCGGCCATTTCGCGCGCCACCGGATCGGCGTCCAGACTGCGGTGCGTGACGACGACATCGGCGACGGCGATGTCCTGCCGGGTCAGAAGCGCGCGCAGCGCCGCCTCGCGCGCCAGATCGCGGGTTTCGCCGGGTAGCAGGGGAGCGGCATCGGCCAGCCGGTAGTTGAGGCGGCGCGGCAGGCCGTCGCGCCCGCCCCGGCGCCCGCGCCGGTCGGAACCCGGCTCGCGGCCGAACCGCGGCGCGGACCGCGCCCGGGGCGCCCCCTCGCGAATGCCCTCCGGCCCGCCCCAACGCGCGCCGCCGATCAGGTGGAAGGCGGCGGCGTTGAGCAGGGCGGTCTCCCGCCGCTCCTCGGCGGCGCGGAACAGCAGGACCGAGGACAAGAGCTGCGTCGCCAGCAGGGCCAGCGCGGTCGCGGCCAAGGTCTGGCCGAGCAGGCTCTTCGGCCACAGCCGCATCGATTCAGCCTTCCGCCCGGCGGCTGCGGACGACATCGGCGGCGAGCCGGTAGCCGCCGCCGCGCACAGTCTGGATCAGCTGCGGGTTGCGGCTGTCTTCCTCGATCTTGCGGCGCAAGCGGCTGACCTGGTTGTCGACCGCGCGGTCGAACAGATGCGCCTCGCGGCCCTGCACCATGTCGAGCAGGCGGTCGCGGTCGAGCACCTGGCGGGGATGGTCGCAAAAGGCGCGCAGCAGGCGAAACTCGGCGGTCGAGATCGACACCACCGCGCCCTCCGGATCCACGAGGCGGCGCTTGAGCGGATCGAGCGTCCAGCCCTCGAAGGCATAGAGTAGGTCGTCGGCTTCGAGAGCGGTCGCATCCGCCCCCCGCTCGACCCGGCGCAGCACGGTGCGGATGCGCGCCACAAGCTCGCGTGGCTCGAATGGCTTGGTGACATAGTCGTCCGCCCCGATCTCGAGGCCGACGATCCGGTCCATCGTCTCGCCTCGGGCGGTGAGCAGTATCACCGGCAGGTCGCGTGTCTCGACCAGATGGCGGGTAAGCGACAGCCCGTCCTCGCCCGGCATCATGATGTCGAGCAGGACGATGTCGGGTCGATGTTCGAGCAGCGCCGCGCGTGCGGCGGCGGCGCTTTCGGCTTCACGCACGGCGAACCCCTGGCGGGTCAGATATTCCGCCAGGGGTTCGCGCAGGGATCGCTCGTCGTCGACGAGCAGCAGGGTGGTGGGCGCGGTATCGCTCATGATCGCGAACCCGCGCCTAGCTTACGGTCGCCGCCAACGGCAAGCTCACCGGCTGGCTTACTGGGCGCTCTGGCGGCGTTCCGCCATGCGGGCGCGCATCGCCTCGCGCGCTGCCTGGCGTTCGGCCTGGGTGATCGATCCGCTGCCGTCGGTGTCCATACGCGCGAAATACTGCGCCTGGGCGGCATCGAATTCGGCACGGGTGATCGACTGATCGCCATTGGTATCGGCCCGGCGCGCCATGCCCATCATCATGCCGCCACCGCGATGGCCGCGGCGACCCATGCGCTTGCCGCGCTGGGCGTCGGCGGCGCCGGCCCGCTGGCCGCGATCGGCACTGCGGGCTTCGCGGGCGCTCGCCAGCTCGGCCTGGGAAAGCCCGCCGCTGTTGTCGGCATCGAGGCGGTCGAACATCTGCTCGCGACGGTCGCCGCTGCGCTCGGCGCGCTCGGCGCGGCGCTGCTCCATGCGCTCGCGGCGTTCGGTTCGGTTGGCCTCCATTTCGGCCGCGGTGAGTTCGCCGTCACCGTTGCGGTCCATCCGCGCGAATCGTTCGGCCTGACGCACCTGACGGTCGGCCGCGTTGATGGCGCCGTCGCCATTGGCGTCCATGCGCGCGAACATCGCCGCGCCATGTGCCTGCATCTCGGCGCGGGTGAGGGTGCCGTCGCCATTGCCGTCGGGTTTGACCATCGTCGCACGGTCCTGCGCGATGACCATGGTCGCGCCGGTCAGCGCCAGCGCCGCGGCGGACAGGGTGAGGGTGAATTTCTGCATGTCGATACTCCCGGAATGTAGATGGGAGAGTTGCGACGGGTCGGGGCCCCGGAAGGGGAGAGGGGGGAGGAAGACACCCGCCCGCCGCAACTCATGCCAGCCTTTCTAGGCACGGATTGTCGCAGCAATTTGCCGGCGGCGGTGAAATTTGTCGCGGTTTGTATCGCGATCGAGCGGCCGTTCATTGCCGCGCAAGTCAGCGCGGTCGGTGCTGCGTCCCTTCGCCCGCGGTGATGAAGATCGCCGTCGCCGGTTCCTCGACGTCGGCGATATGCCAGACGCCGGGCGGGTTGATGGCATAGTCCCCGGGGCCGAGCCGGATCCGTTCGCGCCGCCCGTCGGGAAATTCCTGAGTCAACAGCAGGTTGCCCTCGGTGCAGATCACCACCTCGCTGCCGAGCGGATGCATCTCCCAGCTCGGCCAACCCTCCTCGAAGCGATGCTGGGCGACCAGCCGCCCCTCCAACCCGTCGGCGGCGTGGCGTTCGCCATAGGCCTCGTACCACGCCATCCCGTCGAAGGGCGGCTGGGGCACGGCACTTGCGCCGAGCCCCAGATGGACGAAGCTGTCCGAAAGGCTGCGCGCGCCGCTCATGTTGCCTCCCTCATTCCGTCTTCGCCATCACAAAGGCGTTGAGCTTGTTGCCGTCCGGATCGCGGAAATAGGCGGCATAGAATACCATGCCGTTCTCGTCGGCTTCGCCCCGAGGACCGGGCGCACCCTCGTCGCTGCCGCCGTTCGTCAGCGCGATCTCGTGCAGCTTGTGGACCTGATCGCGATCCTTCGCTTCCAGCGCCACCATCATGCCGTTGCCGACCGACGCCGGCTTGCCGTCGAAAGGCGTGGTCGCGGCAATCCCGGGAGGGCCGCCCCACGCGCCCCAGGCGATGAAGCTCTCGAAATCCATCATTCGCCCGACACCCATTTCGGCGGCTATGGCATCGTAGAATTTGGCGGCGCGCGGCAGATCGTTGGTCCCGACAGTCACATATCCCAGCATCGAACATTCTCCCTGACGATTCGCGACCAAAAGAACATTACCGGAACAAACGTACGCTCGCAAGAGCCTCAGAGCGGGGCGCACTCCGTTTCGAGCCAGGTGAGATCATCGCCTTCGAGCCGCGGCGACAGCACCTCGCGCACCGTGGCGTGATAGCTGTTCCACCAGTCGATTTCGGTCGGGGTCAGCATCGCCTTGTCGACCAGCCGCCGGTCGAGCGGCACGAAGGTCAGCGTTTCGAAACCGAGCCACTCGCCCTCCGCGCCCTCGATTTGGGCGGGGACGGTCAGGATCAAATTCTCGATTCGGATGCCGTAGTGCCCCTGCTTGTAATAGCCCGGCTCGTTGGAGAGGATCATCCCGGCGTGAAGTTCGGTGCCGGTGCCCGCAAAGGCCCCGCCCGGCTTGGAAATGCGCTGGGGCCCTTCGTGGACCGACAGGTAGCTGCCGACACCGTGGCCGGTGCCGTGGCCGAAATCCACCCCCGCCTGCCACAGGTGCATCCGCGCCAGCGTATCGAGCTGTCCGCCGTTGGTGCCCATGGGGAAGGTCGCCAGCGCCAGTTGGATATGCCCCTTGAGCACGCGCGTGTTGCGGTCGATCATTTCGGGCGAGGGCTTGCCCGATCCATCCGGCGTGCCGATCCAGACGGTACGCGTGATGTCGGTGGTGCCGCCGAGATATTGCCCGCCCGAATCGACGAGATAGATGCTGCCGGGCGGGATCGGGATGTTGCTGTCCTCGTCCACCTTGTAATGCGGCAGGGCGGCATGCGGGCCGGCGGCGCTGATCGTGTCGAAGCTCGAATCGCGCATTTCCGGATCGAGCCCGCGGAACTCGCGCAGCTTGGCCGCGGCGGTCAGCTCGTCGATCCCGCCCTTGGGGGCCTCCAGGCTCAGCCAGCGCAGGAAGCGCGACACCGCCGCCCCGTCGCGCGCCTGTGCCTCGCGGTGGCCGCGTTGCTCGGCCTCGTTCTTGATCGCCTTGGCGAGCACGGTCGGATCGTCGGTGCGCACCACTCGGGCCCCACCATCCTCCAGCGCCCGAAAGATGCCGGCGACCGCGTGGTTCGTGTCGACGGCCACGGTCTTGCCCTGCAGCGTTCCAAGAGCGCCTTCGAATTCGCTCCGGTCGCGGACCTTGACCGCATTGCCCAGATGCTGGGCGAGTTCGGGCGAGACCTTTTCCGGCGCGATGAACAGCTCGGCCGTCCCGTCGGCATGGACCGTGACATAGGAGAGCGCCACCGGCGTGTTGGCGACATCGGCCCCGCGCATGTTGAGCAGCCAGGCGACCGAATCGAGCGCGGCGACGATGGTTGCGTCGTAGCCCTCTTCCTTGAGCCAATCGGCGATCTCGGCGCGCTTTTCCGCGCTGGAACGCCCGGCATGTTCGTCGGCATAGGGCACCGCGGGGGCGGCGGAGGGGGCGGGGCGGTCGGCCCACACCGCGTCGATCGGATTGCTCTCGACCGCCACCAGTTCGGCCCCCTTCTTGGCGAGCAGCTGCGCCGTATCTTCCGCCCATTCCACCCCGTGGAGCCAGGCGTCGTAGCCGATCCGCATGCCTTCGCGGGCGTGTTTCGCCAACCATTTTGCGGGGCTGGTGGCGGGCACGTCCTCATAGTCGAACAGCTTGCCGTCGACTTGCTCCCGAACCTGCACGGTGTAGCGCCCGTCGGTGAAGATCGCGGCGCGGTCGGCCATCACCGCCGCGCTCCCGGCACTGCCCTTGAACCCGGTCAGCCATTGCAGGCGCTGGGCATAGTCGCCGACATATTCGCTCATGTGCTCGTCGGAGATCGGGACGACGAAGCCGTCGAGGTCGCGGCGCTTGAGTTCCTGCCTCAGCGCATCGAGCCGGGCTTCGTGTGTCTGCATCAGCATGACGATAGTCCTTTCGTATGGGCGGTTGCCGGGGAGCGAAACGGCGCTTGCGGCATGCCCCGTGCCCGCATAGTCATGCGCCGCATCATACAGGGGCGCGCCCGGGCTTTCCACCCGTGCCTGCGCGCTCCGTCCGCCGGGAGGAACCGATTGCCATGCCGAACCGCCTGATCGCCCTTCTGGCCGCCGGAGCCGCCGCCCTGGCCGCCAACGCCAACGCACAGGACAACCAATTGACCGAACCGACCGCGCCGCCCGTCGCCGAGAAACGGGACCATTCCTACAGCCATCACGGCATCACCATCGCCGATCCGTACAATTGGCTGCACGACAAGAGCTATCCAGCGGTCGACGACGAGGACGTGCTCGATTATCTGAAGGCCGAGAACGCCTGGTTCGAAGCGCAGATGAAGCCGCATCAAGCACTGATCGACACGCTGTTCGAGGAGATGAAGGCGCGGATCAAGGAAGACGAATCGACCGTTCCGCAGAAGGACGGGGACTGGCTCTACTGGTCCGAGTTCGAGGAAGGCGCGGAATACCGCAAATATTACCGCAAACCGGTTGCCGGGGGCGACCCGGTGCTCATCCTCGACGAGAACGAACTGGCCGAAGGCAAGGAGTATTTCCGGCTCGGCGCCTTCTCGGTCTCGCAGAACGGACGCTATCTCGCCTATTCGGCGGACGACAACGGGTCGGAACGCTACACCGCACGGATCAAGGACCTCCAGACCGGTGATCTGCTGCCCGACACCATACCGGGCACGCGCACCGGCCTTACCTGGGTAATGGGCGACCGGGGGCTGGTCTACGGCATGGCCGACGACAACTGGCGCACCAAGGAAGCGACGCTCCACGTGATCGGGACGCCGGTGAGCGAGGATGTCGAGCTCTACCGCGAGACACGCGACGAGGGCTTCGGCGTCGGGACCGGGCTGACCGCGCAGGAAGACTGGCTGGTGATTGCGACCGGCGACAACGAGACCAGCGAGGTCCGGCTCGTTCCCGCCGACAATCCCACCGCCGAACCGATTCTGGTCAAGGAGCGCAAGAAGGGCGTCGAATACGACGTCGACGTGCGCGACGGCACCTTGTGGGTCCACACCAACGACGATCACGTCAATTTCCGCATCGCCACCGCATCGCTCGACCGACCAGGCGAATGGACAACGCTGATCGAGGGATCGGACGAATTCTACCTGGACGGCTTCTCGTTGTTCAAGGATTTCTACGTCACAGAAGGACGGCTCGCCGGGCTCGACCAGATCCAGATCCGCTCCTACGCCGATCCCAATCTGGTGAAGCCCGTGGCCTTCGCCGAGCCGAGCTTCACCACCGAGCTTTCCAACAATCCCGAATACGATCAGGATCGGCTGCGGCTGGCCTACGAGAGCATGGTCACGCCCGACACGGTCTACGACTATCATGTCGCCACCGGCGAGCTCGAACTCCTGAAGCGGCAGGAGATCCCGAGCGGTTACGATCCCTCGCTCTACGTCACCGAACGGGTCGAAATCCGTGCACGCGACGGGACGATGGTGCCTGTCAGCGTCGTGATGCGCAGGGATCGGCCCCAGAAGACGCAAGGACGCGCCGGGCCGCTGCATCTCTATGCCTATGGCGCTTACGGCTATGCGGTGCCGCCCGGTTTCTCGAGCTCGCGGCTGAGCCTCGTCGATCGCGGCTATGCCTATGCCATCGCGCACATCCGCGGCGGCGACGATCTGGGGCGCAACTGGTATCTCCAGGGCAAGCTCAACGAACGCACCAACACATTCAACGATTTCGTCGACGTGGCGAAGGGGCTGGTGGCCCAGGGTTACACCGAAAAGGGCCGGATCAGCATCTCGGGCGGTTCGGCGGGCGGCGAGCTGATGGGCGTGGTCGTGAACACCGATCCCGACCTGTGGGGTGCGGTGGCGGCGCATGTGCCCTTCGTCGATGTGCTCAACACCATGCTCGACGAAGACCTGCCGCTGACGCCTGGCGAATGGCCCGAATGGGGCGATCCGATCCGCTCCAAGCAGGCCTTCGCCTATATCCTCAGCTATTCGCCCTACGATCAGGTGATTGCGCAGGACTATCCGCCGATGCTCGTGACCGCCGGGCTCAACGACCCGCGCGTCACCTATTGGGAACCGGCGAAATGGGTCGCGAAGCTGCGCGAGATGAAGACCGACGACAACACGTTGCTGCTCAAGACCAATATGGGCGCCGGGCACGGCGGCAAATCGGGCCGGTTCCAGTCGATCTACGAAACCGCGGAAGAGGTCGCCTTCATCCTCACCCAGATGGGCGAGGCCGAATGACGGCGATCCGCAATGTCGTCTTCGATATCGGCAATGTCTTCGTCCGCTGGCACCCGCCGACCATCGTCGAAAGCGCCTTCGGCCTCTCCGGCACGGAGGCAGAGGCGCGGCGCCGGGCGCTGTTCGTCGAGAGCGACATCTGGCGCGCGCTCAATCGCGGCGAGCACAGCGAGGCGGAAGCCAAGCGCGCCTATGTCTATGCGGGCTTGCTGAGCGAGGAGGAGGCGGACCCCTTCTTCGCAGCGATTTACGACAGCCTGGAACTCCTCGCCGACACTCCCCCGCTGATGGAGCGGCTGGCCGAGGCCGGCTTCCGCCTGTTCGCGCTGACCGATAACGTGCGCGAAATCGTGGCCCATCTCGCAAAAACGCACGAATGGTGGGGCCGGTTCGAAGGCGTCAGCAACTCGGCCGAGATCGGCGTGCTCAAGCCCGATCCCCGGATGTTCCGGCATGTGCTCGAGACGAACGGCCTCGTGGCCGGGGAAACCGTCTTTTTCGACGACATGCCCGGCAATGTGGAGGGAGCCCGCAAGGCGGGGATGCACGCTTTCGTTTTCACGGATGCCGCCCAGGCAAAAAGGGACCTAAGATCGCTCGGAGTGGCGGTTTGAGCGATCGCTACGCACGCCGTTTCGTGGCCGAGGCCGACACGATCGACGAGCTCGGCCACGTCAACAACGCGGTGTGGGTGCGCTGGGTTCAGGATATCGCCACGGAACACTGGCGCGCGGTCGCGGCTCCCCAATTCGTCGATGCCTATGTCTGGGTCGTGATCCGGCACGAAATCGATTACCGCGGGAATGTCGGACCCGGCGAAGAAGTCGTCGCGACCACCTGGATTCCGGGTGTGCCCAAGGGCGCGCGGTTCGATCGCTGCGTGGAATTCCACGATGCCGCCGGGCGGCTGCTGGTCGCGGTGCGTTCGACTTGGGCGATGATCGACCGGGCGACCCAGCGGCCCCAGCGCATCCGGGCCAAGATCGCGGCACCGTTCGTTTCCGCAGATCAGGCTGCGGACTGAGCCGCGAAGGCCGTCACCGTGGAGCCGGGCGGCTGGGCGTGCATCGTATCGCTCGCCAAAAGGTTCCTGCCGCCGGCCTTGGCTTCGTAGAGCAGTGCATCCGCGCGACGATAGATATGGCCAAAATCGGCCACGGGATTGCCTGCCAGGGGGACATGGATCAGGCCGACGCTGGCAGTCAGGATCGAATTCAGCGCGTCGACCTCGCGAGCGACACGCACCGCGATCGTCTGGCGGAGCGTCTCGACACGGATTTCGGCGTTTGTCCCGGAAAGCAGGACCAGAAATTCCTCTCCACCCAATCGCACGGCGACGGAGTCCGGTTCGGCGTTCAGCACGTCGCCAACGACCTTGAGGACCTTGTCGCCGACCTCGTGCCCGTGAGTGTCGTTGACCTGCTTGAAATGGTCGAGATCGAAAAGCGCGACCGTCTCGTAGCCGCTGCGATGAAGCGCGGCGAAGCGGTCGTCCAGCGCCCGGCGGTTGAGTAGCCCGGTCAGGGGATCGCGCTCGGAAAGATTTTCCAGCATCCGCGCCTCGGCGCGGGCGCTGTCGCGATCCTGGCGGATGGCGACGTATTTGCTGGCGATGCCGAGCGCGACGATCACCACTTCGAGCGCCAGAGCGGCGAACAGCAACTGGTCGAGAGAGGGGGGCGCGGCATATACCCCCAGACCGCGCAGCAATCTTTCGCTGGCGGCGAGGATGAGCGGAATCCACGCAGCGGCCACATACCGCGCCGCCCGGCTCCCGTTGACGAGAGCGACGACGATCGCGGCGAGATAGATCGCGATCACCGGAACGAAGCTGATGAAATAGAGCGTGTTGTCGAAGCTCTGCGACCAGTCGAATTGCAGCGAGGCGAAACCGATCACCAGCAGCGTCCACCAGCCGGATGCCCGCAGCGCCCGATCGACGAGCGGCGGCAAGGTTCCGCGCTCGACGAAGGCGCTGAAGAAGAAGGCAGCGGCCGCGACCCCGACGGCCCAGCTCAGCGATGCCCCGATGGCCATGGCGGAGACCGAGACCGGGATGAACAGCGGCAACAGCCCGCCTGCGAACAGGACGTAGAGCACCATGGAGAGCGCCATATAGGCGTGCAGAACCACGAAGCGTTCGCGCAGTACGAAGTAGAAGTTGATGTCGAACAGCAGCGGGGTGACCAGCATTCCCAGGATCATCGCCAGGAACAGCAATTGCATCACGGTCCAGTCGGTCCGTGCGGTCGATGTGGTCAGCCGCGCCTCGGTCACCATGGGGGCGCTGTGCGGCCCGGCGATGCGCGCCACAACCGACCGGGTCTCGTCGGTGATGGCGGGAAGCGGGAGAGTGAAGATCGGGCCAGCGGCGATCGGCCGGCCCTGGTTTTCGCTGTAGGTCTTGGAGCGCGTGGTTCCATCGGCATCGATCGCGGTCAGCTCGATCTCGTCGAAGCGCGAAATACGCGTGAAGAACAGCGCTGGCGGTGTCTCGCCCTGCCAGTCGATCTTCTCGAACCGGATCCAGGATACCGGGGCGCTGGCATCCCAGCCGCCCCCCTCGCATGTCCAGCGCGTGGAGAAGGACGCCATCTGCGAGGATGTCCGCGTGTCTCCGCTCGCGGCGAAACAGCTGGGATGGGTGGTTGCCTTGCTGACCCCGTCCTGCGCCGAGGCGACCGAAGGAGCTGCGGCCGCAAACGCGGCCAGATGCAGCAGCAAGAGCCTGAGAAGGCGCGCAACCCGGTTCACCGGCCCACACTATGACCGGGTGGTTTCCAGCGGATTAATTCGGTTGCTCAGCCGAGCGCTTCGGCCACCGGCAGATAGTCGTAGCCCAGTTCCTCGGCCACCGCCCGATAAGTGACCTTCCCGGCATGGACGTTGAGACCTTCGGCGAGATGCGGATTGGCTCGCAGCGCTTCCTTCCAGCCCATGCGTGCAATGCGCAGGGCATGGGGCAGAGTGACGTTGTTGAGCGCATAGGTGCTGGTGCGCGCCACCGCGCCGGGCATGTTGGCCACGCAGTAATGCACCACATCGTCGATCACATAGGTCGGATCGGCATGGGTGGTCGCGCGACTGGTCTCGAAACAGCCGCCCTGGTCGATCGCCACGTCGACCAGCACGCTGCCCGGCTTCATGCATTTGAGCATGTCGCGGCTGACCAGCTTCGGGGCGGCGGCGCCGGGGATCAGCACCGCGCCGATGATCAGGTCCGCCTCGCACACGGCTTCTTCGAGATTGGCCTTGTTGGAGAAGCGGGTGGAGGCGCGCGCCTCGAAATGAGTGCCGACCTTTTCGAGCACGTCGGGGTCGCGGTCGAGGATCGTCACGTCGGCGCCGAGCCCGGCGGCCATCTGCGCGGCGTTGAAACCGACCACGCCGCCGCCGATCACGATCACCCGGCCCGGCATCACGCCCGGCACCCCGCCCAGCAGCACGCCGCGCCCGCCATGCGCTTTTTCCAGCGCGGTCGCGCCGGCCTGCACGCTCATCCGGCCTGCGACCTGGCTCATCGGCTTCAACAGCGGCAGCTGGCCGCCCGGGCCGGTGACCGTCTCGTAGGCGATCGCGGTGACCCCGGATTTCACCAGATCGGCGGTCTGCTCAGGATCGGGGGCGAGGTGGAGATAGGTGTAGAGGATCTGATCGGGGCGCAGCTTGGCGCGCTCGTCGGCCTGGGGTTCCTTGACCTTCACCACCATTTCGCACTCGGCGAAGATCGGATCGGGCCCTTCGACGATGGTGGCGCCCGCCGCCTGGTATTCGAGATCGGTCGCGCCGATGCCCATCCCCGCGCCGCTCTCGATCCACACCTCGTTGTTCTGGTGCGTGAGTTCGCGGACACTCTCCGGCGTCAGACCGACGCGGTATTCGTGGTTCTTGATTTCCTTGGGACAGCCGACGCGCATTGGGGGAGGACTCCTTCGTCTTGCAAAGGGCCGTTACAGCCGCAACCGCACTGCATCAAGCGAGGGTACGGAAACGATTTTCGCCTCTGCGCGCTGACTCGGCGCGCTGTCCGGGCGCATAAGGGGAGAAAACCGATGGCGGCACGCGCCTATTGGCAGGGACAGATCAGGCTGGCGCTGGTCAGCATTCCGGTGGAAATCTACACCGCCACCAAGTCCGGTGCCAAGATTCGCTTCAACCAGATCCACGAGCCCAGCGGCAAGCGGATTTCCTACGAGAAGGTGGTGCCCGGCGTGGGCCCGGTCGACCGCGACGAGATCATCAAGGGCTACGAGATTTCCAAGGGCGAATACGTCCTGCTCGAGGAAGAGGAGATCGAAGCGGTCAAGATAGAGAGCAAGCGCACGCTCGAACTGGTCCAGTTCGTCGATGCCTGCGAGATCGACCCGCTCTATTTCGACAAGCCCTATTACGTTGCGCCGCAGGACGAACTGGCCGAGGAAGCCTTCATCGTTCTGCGCGAGGCGCTGCGCAGGGCGAAGAAGGTGGCGCTAGGACAGCTCTCGGTGCGCGGCGCGGAAAAGCTCGTCGCGATCAAGCCCTGCGGCAAGGGTCTGCTGCTCGAGACGCTGCGCTATGCCGACGAGGTCAGAAAGGGGCAGTCCTTCTTCACCGAAATCGACGATGCCAAGCCGAAGAAGGAACTGCTCGATCTCGCCAGCGCGCTGATCGAACAGAAGAGCGCCCCCTTCGATGCCGGCGAATTCGAGGATCGCTATGTCGATGCGCTGCGCAAGCTGATCGACAAGAAGGCCAGGTCGAAATCGAACAAGGCGATCATCGAGGATAGCGGCGAGACCGAAGGCGCTTCCGGATCGAACGTGATCGACCTGATGGCGGCGCTCAAGAAATCGGTCGGCGAGGACAAGAAGAGCGCAGCGAAGAAAGCTCCGGCGAAGAAACCCGCCGCGAAGAAACGCAAGAGCGCCTGATGGAGCTCAACGATCCGATCCTCGGCCCCTGGATCGATCTCGATCTGCTCGCCAGGCTCGGCGCGGCGGCGTTCCTGGGGCTGGTGCTGGGGCTCGATCGGGAATGGCAGGGCCATGCCGCCGGTCTGCGCACGCACGGGCTGATCTGCTTCGCCAGCGCGGCGATGACCATCGCCACGATCGCACTCTACTATCAGATCGGCGGACCGCGAATGGACCCGCTGCGGCTGTTCGAGGCGACCGGGGCCTTCGTCGGCATCATCGGCGCCGGGCTGATCGTGTTCAGCAGGGGCGAGGTGAAGAACCTCACCACCGCCGCGCATCTGTGGCTGACGGCGGTGGTGGGGATCGCATGCGGGGCCGCGCTATGGCCGCTGGTGGGCATAGCCGCGGTGATCTCGGTGGTGATGCTGACCCTGCTCGGGTTCGCGGAGAAGAAACTGTTCCCTCACACCGAAGGCGAGACCGATGGCGAAGCGTGACAGCCTTGCGGACTACAACGCCAAGCGCGACTTTGCGAAGACCCCCGAACCGTCGGGAAAAGCGCATTCGAGCGAGGAGGGCAACCGCTTCATCGTCCAGAAGCACGATGCCACGCGGCTCCACTGGGATCTGCGGCTGGAGGCGGACGGCGTGCTCAAGAGCTGGGCGGTCACCAAGGGCCCCTCGCCCGATCCCGACATCAAGCGGCTGGCGGTCCGGACCGAAGACCACCCCATGTCCTATGCCGAATTCGAGGGCACCATTCCCAAGGGCGAATATGGCGGCGGCACGGTGATGCTGTGGGACCGCGGCACATGGGCTCCGATCGCGGGCAAGAGCGCGAAGGACATCGACAAGGGCCACCTCCACTTTACGCTTGAAGGCGAGCGGATGAAGGGCGAATGGCTGTTGATAAGGCTGAAGAAAAAGCCGGGAGAAAAGCGGGAGAACTGGCTGCTGCGCAAATTGCAGGACGATCACGCGCAGGAGGGCGACGCGCTGGTTCAGCACGAGCTGACCAGTGTGCTGACCGGCCGGTCGATGGCCGAGATCGCGGCCGACAAGCAGGGCGAATATTCGCTCGCCGGCAAGAAGGACGATGCCTTCCTTGCGCAGATGGAGAAGGCTTCGTCGCGCAACGCCGGCAAGGCGAAGGCGAAGCCCCGCCGCGCAGCACCGCTACCGAAATTCCGCAAGCCCCAGCTCGCCACGCTGGTCGATGCCGTGCCCACCGGCAACCGCTGGATGCACGAGATCAAGTTCGACGGCTACCGGGCGCTGATCGCGGCGAAGGGCGATGCGGTGCGCGTCTATACCCGCAGTGGCAAGGACTGGACCGACAAGTTCGCGCCGCTGGTGTCCGCGGTCGCGGAACTGGATCTGCCACCTTGTCTGATGGACGGCGAGATCGTCGCGGTCGATGCGAAGGGCAATCCCGATTTCTCGACCCTGCAGCAGGTTCTGAAGCGCGGACATGGGTCTCAGGGCAAGGACGACCGGTTGCAGCTTCATGCCTTCGACCTCCTCGAACTGGGCGGCGAGGAACTGACGTACCTTCCCAACATCGAGCGCAAGGAACGGCTCGAGGCGCTGCTCGGCACCGCACAGCCGCCTATCCTTCTCGCGGAACACGTCATCGGCGCGGGCGAGAAGCTCTACCGCGCCATGTGCGATGCCGGGCAGGAGGGGATCATCTCCAAGACCGTGGATGGTGCTTATGCGTCGCGCCGGAGCAAGAGCTGGGTAAAGGTCAAATGCACCCGGCGGCAGGAATTCGAGGTGATCGGCTGGAAGAAGAGTTCGGCCAAGGGGCGCCCTTTCGCCTCGCTCCTGCTGGCGCAGCACGAGAGGGGTGATCTGGTCTACAAGGGCAATGTCGGGACGGGCTTTTCCGCCGACGATCTCGACGATCTGGCGGCGAAGATGAAGCCCCTGGAGCGCAAGACCCCGCCGGCGGAAGTCGACAAGCCGTCTTCGCGCGGTGTGACCTGGCTGACTCCGAAGCTGGTCGCCGAGATCGGTTTCGCCGAGTTCACCGCCGACGGCAATGTCCGTCATGCCAGCTTTCTGGGCCTGCGCGGCGACAAGACAGCGTCCGAGGTTGCGCCCGAAAAGCCCGCGATCGCGCCGAAGAAGGACGAGGCGGTAAAGATCTCCAGCCGCGAGCGCGTGATCTTTCCCGAAAGCGGTCAGACCAAGGGCGAACTGGCCGATTATTACGAGGCCGTCGCCCCGATCATGCTGCCCTTCGCCGCGCGGCGGCCGATCAGCCTCGTGCGCTGCCCCCAGGGGCGGGCGAAAAAATGCTTCTTCCAGAAGCACGACAGCGGCAGCTTCGGCGACGGTGTCCACCATGTCCCCATCACCGAGAAGGACGGCGGCACCGAGGATTATCTCTTCGTCGAGGACGCGCGCGGGCTGCTGCAATGCGTGCAGATGGGCACGATCGAATTCCACGGCTGGGGCTCGCGGTCATCCGATGTCGAGGCACCCGATCGGATGATCTTCGATCTCGACCCGGACGAAGGGCTCGATTTCGGCAACGTGAAAAGCGCCGCGCGCGACATCCGCGACCGGCTCGCCGACCTTGGCCTCACCAGCTTCGCCATGCTGTCGGGCGGCAAGGGGGTGCATGTGGTGGTGCCGCTCACCACCGGCCATTCCTGGGACGAGCACAAGGATTTCGCCAGGCGCTTTTCAGAAGCCCTGAGCATGGCCGAGCCCGATCGCTTCACCGCCACGATGAGCAAGGCCAAGCGCAAGGGCAAGATTTTCATCGACTGGCTGCGCAACCAGCGCGGCAGCACGGCGGTGGTGCCCTATTCGGCGCGCGCCCGCGAAGGAGCGCCGGTCGCGGTCCCGATCGCCTGGAACGAGTTGAAGGGCTTCGAGGATGCGCATCTCTTCTCGATCTCCGAGGCGAAGAGGCTCCATGCGCGGGCGAAGTCGAAGGCGCTGGCCGGCTGGGGCTTTGCCGAACAGCGCTTGCCCGATCTCTGACCGCCGCATAGATTCATGGGCGTGATCGAGCGCAAACTCGCCGCCTGGCAACGCGCCGGACTGATCGACGCGCGAACGGCGGCGGCGATCGAGGCGTGGGAGGATGCCAATGCGCGCCCCTTCGCGCTGTGGGCGGTCATCGGCATCGGAACGCTTGCGGTTGGGCTCGGGGTGATCTCGGTCGTGGCGGCGAACTGGGACGAGATCCCCGGTGCGGTGCGGCTGGCGCTGCATTTTGCCCTGATGGGCGGGTTTGCGGCGACGCTCTGGTTGCGCGGCGAGATGCTGCTGGCGAAGAACCCGTGGTCGCACGAAGCACTTTTGGTCGTCTTCGCGGTGCTGGGACTAGGCTTCCTCGGACACCTGGGTCAGGTCTACCAGACCAGCTCGCCGCTGTGGCAGCCGATGGCGCTTTGGCTTGCCCTGTTCGGCCCGATGATCGTGCTGCGCGGGGCCAGCTGGATGACCGCGCTGCTGCTTGCCGGTGTGCTCATTTTCGCCTGTTGGGACTTCGCCAACCCCACACAGCCGCTGTTCGGCTTCGAGGCAGAGGGGCGCTCGGGCTTCGTCATGGGGCTCGCGACGGCCCTCCCGGTCCTGCTGGTTCCGCTCGGTGCCTGGCGGCTGGGCGTCGCTGCGCAAGTCGCATTCTGGCGCCGGCTGGAGCAGCTCGGATTCCTCTATGTGCTGACCTGCGCCTCGGCGATGGCGATCGTCAGCGGGTTCGGCGGCTTCGGCGGCGACAGCGGTACCTTCTTCACGCTCACGACGCAGGCGACGCAGGCCGGTGTCGGTCTGGCGGCGGCAGCGCTGACGCTGGCCGGACGGCGCGATCCGTCGGATGCCGGGACGGCAGGGACACTCGCAGCCGCCGCGCTCACGCTGTTGCTTGCGCATGTGGTGGACGGCAGCGATTTCGGCGCGGCGCTCCTTTTCCTCGCGCTGTGGGTCGCGATCGGCGCTGCCGCATTCCACGGCGGCTGGCGCGACGTGTTCCAGCTCGCGGTCGGTGCCGTGGCGGTTCGGCTGGTGATCCTCAGCTTTGAACTCGCCAGCGACCTGCTCACCAGCGGCTTCGGCCTGATCGCCGCGGGTCTGCTGATCCTGGGTGTCGCCTGGGTCGCGGTACGGGTGTCGCGCACGCTGGCCCCGCCGAAGGAAGCCGCGGAATGAACCGCCGGCTCGCGATCGCCGCTGCGCTGGCAGTCCCGCTTGCCGGGCTCGGAGCGAGCTGGGCCGGCACCCATGTCGCGGCGCAGCGGGGCACGGTGTGGGAAGTTCCGATCGCGGGCTACGACCCCCGCGACCTGCTGCGCGGGCACTACGTCATCTACACCTACGACTGGCCCGGGCTCGAAGGGCGGCGCGCCAATCGCGCATTGGACGAGGTCCTGTGCATCGAGGGCGAGGCGCCGCGCATCGCGCGCGTTTCTCGCCCCGGTGCGGCAAGCGATTGCGCCAGCGCCGTGCGCGCCGGCAGCGGTTGGAACGATCCGGCCGGCGGCCTGGCGAGCGGGCGGCTCTACGTTTCGCAGGACCGCGCCGCCGAACTCGAACGCCGCCTCGCCGATCCGGCGCTGCAAGGCGTGGTTACCATCCGCGTGCGCGAGGACGGGCACATAACCCCCCTCGATATCGGCTTTCGCCCGCGCGCGCCGGGCCCGGTCAGCCGGCAGTCCGTGCCGCCACCGGTGCGGATCGAAGCGCCCTAGAGCGGATTGCCGTCCTGATCGCGGAAGATCTCGCGGCGGCCGACGTGGTTGGCGGGGCCGACCAATCCCTCTTCCTCCATCCGCTCGATCCATTTGGCGGCGGTGTTGTAGCCAACGCCCATCTGACGCTGGAGCCAAGAGCCCGAGGCCTTCTGGTTCTCGATCACGATCTGGCAGGCCTGCCGGTACTTGCGTTCTTCGGGATTGTCGGAGGCGGTGAACTCGTCCTCGAAATCGAAGCCGCCGCCTTCCTCGGGCTCCTCGGTCACCGCGTCGACGTAGTCGGGCTTGCCCTGCGCGCGCCAGTGGTCGGCGACGCGCTCGACCTCCTCGTCGCTCACGAACGGCCCGTGGACGCGCACCAGCGCGCCCGTGTTGGGCTTGTAAAGCATGTCGCCCTTGCCCAGCAGCTGCTCGGCGCCCTGTTCGCCCAGGATCGTGCGGGAATCGATGCGGCTGGTCACCTTGAAGCTGATGCGAGTCGGCAGGTTCGCCTTGATCACGCCGGTGATGACATCGACGCTGGGGCGCTGCGTCGCCATGATCAGATGGATGCCGGCCGCCCGGCTCTTCTGGGACAGGCGCTGGATCAGCACCTCGATCTCCTTGCCGACGGTGACCATGAGGTCGGCGAGCTCGTCGACGATCAGCACGATCAGCGGCAAGGGTTGATAGTCGAGCTGCTCCTCCTCGAAGATCTCCTCGCCGGTCTCGGGATCGAAGCCGGTCTGGACCCTGCGGCCGAGCGGCTTGCCCTTGGCGGCGGCGGTCTTCACCTTCTCGTTGAAGCCGGCAATGTTGCGCGAATTGACGCTCGACATCATCCGGTAGCGGCGTTCCATCTCCTCGACCGCCCATTTGAGCGCGCGCACGCTCTTGTGCGGCTCGGTCACCACGGGGCTGAGGAGATGCGGAATATCGTCGTAGGTCTTGAGTTCGAGCACCTTGGGATCGATCAGGATCAAACGGCACTCGTCGGGCGTGAAGCGGTAGAGCAGGCTTAGCAGGATCGCGTTGAGGCCGACCGACTTGCCCGATCCGGTGGTGCCCGCGACGAGCAAATGCGGCATGGCGGCGAGGTCGGCGATGATCGGCTCGCCGGCGATGTCCTTGCCCAGGATCATCGGCAGGCTGCCGCTGTGGTCGGCGAAGTCGGCGCTCTGGGCGAGTTCGCGATAGCTGACCATCTGGCGGTCGGCATTGGGCAGCTCGATGCCCATGACCGTCTTGCCGGGGATCGGCGAGACACGCGCGCTGATCGCGCTCATGTTGCGGGCGATGTCCTCGGCGAGGCCGATCACCCGGCTGGCCTTGATGCCCGGAGCGGGCTCCAGCTCGTACATCGTCACCACCGGACCGGCGCGCACCGCGGTGATCTCGCCCTTGACGTTGAAATCGTCGAGCACGTTCTCGAGCAGGCGGGCGTTGCGTTCCAGCGCCAGCTTGTCGAGCTTGACCGCCTTCTCCGGCCCCTTTTCCGCCAGCAGTTCGAGGCTCGGCAACTCGTAGCTGGCGAACATGTCGCGCTGCTGCGGCTTTGGCTGGCTTGCGGGCCGCGCGGAGACGGCCGGATCGGGGATCATCGGGGCGCGTCGCGGTGCCGCCTCGATCGCGACAGGTTCTTCCTCGTCGGCAGTTTCGGCACGCTTGCGCCGGCGCGGCACCGGCAGCGCGACCGCATCCGGCAGCGCCGGCGCGCGCTTGACGAAATCGGGCAGGGTCAGGAAGCGCCGCCAGTCGATCGCGAAGACCCGGCCGACAAGCGCCAAGCCGCCGGCCAGCGCGGCGATGCCCGCGGCCAGCGTGATCCATCCGCCGGCGGCTTCTGGAAAACGCCCGGCAATCGCCGTGATGGCACCCTCGCCGAGCAGCCCCGCCAATCCGCCGAGCCCGGCGGGAAGGCTGCCGGTGCCCGGTTCGAAGGTCAGCGCCATGACCGTCGCGAGCAACACCATGGCAACGAGCAGCAGTGCGAGCGGACGCAGCCAGTGCGCGTCTTCAGCTTGGTTGTCGGTCTCGATATCGTTCCACAGCTTGCGCGCGCCGATATAGAGCAGCGGTAGCAGCAATCCGGCGGTCAAGCCGAACAGCATCAGCGCCAGGTCGGCGAGCCAGGCACCGCCTGCCCCCATCCAATTGTCGATCTGCCGACCCGACGCGGCGGTCGACCAGCTCGGATCGGTCTGGGTGTAGCTCGCCAGCGCCAGCGCCAGGAACAGCGTGCCGAGCGCGAGCACGGCCGAACCGCCGATCTGGGCGGCACGGCGCAGCGAGCGGCGGAAGGCGGCTTTCCAGTCGCTGACAGTGAGGGCGCGGGTGGCCATGGGCGCCAGTATGAATCCTGCAGGACTCGCCCGTCAAGCGCCAGTCGGTGAAGCGAGTCCGTCGATCGCGCCCCAGCGCGGCCAGGCGAGCTGTTCGGCGCGCCGCGCATCCATCCCACCCAGCGCGATGATCGGGACCGGCGATTGCATCGCGAGGACGTGAAAGCCGTGAATGCCCAGGGGCCGTGCATCGGGATGCGATGCGGTCGGGAAGACCGGCGAAAGGAAGATACCGTCCGCCCCGGCGGCCAGTGCCGCCTGAATCTCGTCGCCGTCATGGGCGGCGGCGAGGCGGAGCATTGTCCCCGTCGGCGGACCCAGCGCTGGTGCCGCGCCGTAGATGCCGTCCGCATCGAGCTGTGCCGCCAGCGAATTATTTCCCGAGATCACGATGCGGTGCTCCCGCGTCCGGGCGATTGCTGCCAGCGCCCGGTAGCGCTCGGCGCGATCGGCTGGGGAGAGATGGTAGTGCCGGAACACGAAGCCGGAACCGGCGGGCAATGCCTCCAGCGCGCTCTCCAGCGCAGCGTCGTTGCGCGCATCGGAGAACAGCCAGACCATTGGCAGAGGGTTCACGCCGGGCATGGCGGCGTTATAGCCGCGCTCCATGGAAAAGGCAGACACACCGCTCGAAAAGGTTCGCGCCGAGATCGCGGGCACATGCCGTATCGCGCGCCGCGATCCCGGCGAAGTCACGCTCGTCGCGGTGAGCAAGACCCAACCGGCAGATCGGATTGTCCCGCTGCTCGAACAGGGCCAGCGGCATTTCGGCGAGAACCGCGTGCAGGAAGCGCAAGGCAAATGGCCCGAATTGAAGGAGCGGTTCCCGGCCGCGCAGCTTCACCTCGTCGGGCAGCTCCAGTCGAACAAGGCGGAGGATGCCGCGAAGCTGTTCGATTGCATTCATTCGCTCGACCGGCCGAGCCTGGTGAAGGCACTGGCGAAAGCGTTCGACAAGACAGGGCGCCGCCTGTCCTGCTTCGTCCAGGTCGATGTCGGCGAGGAGGAGCAGAAGGGGGGGTGCGCGATTGCGGAGCTTGCTTCGCTGCTCGACCGCGCGCGCGATGCGGACATTCCTATCGCCGGACTGATGTGTATCCCGCCCTTCGACATCGACCCGGCACCGTTCTTCGCGCTGCTCGACAAGCTGGCGCGCGATCACGGGCTGGAAGGACGCTCGATGGGGATGAGCGCCGATTACCCCGCGGCGATCATGCTCGGCGCGACCCATGTCCGCGTCGGGACCGCGCTGTTCGGCGGGCGCGGTTAGACGCCCCAACGAAAAGGGGCGCCCCCTGCGGGACGCCCCTTCCGATCAGTCTGCGCGAAAGCCTCAGAACTCGCCGCGCACGGTGATGCCGTAGGTCCGCGGTTCGGCGAGGAAGGCCGAGTAGGTCTGCTGTTCGGCGACGAAGGGCGTGTTGAACGCAACCTGCGTGTAGTCCTTGTCGAACAGGTTCTGCACCCAGCCTTCGATGGCGAAGCGGTCGGCGATGTTGGTCAGGCCGATGCGCCCGTTGACGATGAAGTAGCTGTCCTGCTCCTTGCCGTAGAGCAGATCGGAGCCGGTGTTGTAATCGCTGACCAGGCGGCTGTTGAAGAACACCAGGCCACGCATCCCGCTGTTGCCGATCGGCGGGGTCCAGGACACCGAACTCGTCACCGTGATTTCCGGCGCATTCGAGAGATTGTCGCCCGGCAGCAGCCTCAAGGCCGGATCGAGCGGAGCGCCCGTATCGTTGCCGATCAGATCGTTCTCGAAGCTTGTGTCGGAATAGGTCAGGCCCACGTTGAGCCCGAAATCGGGAGCGGGGTTGAGCGCCGCTTCGATCTCGAAACCCTGGGCAATGACGCCCGGTGCGATGTTGTCGGCGGCACAGGCCCCGGTGGCGGCGCTGGGATCGCTGTCCGCCCCGCCCAGGCTGTCGCTGCAAGCGTTGATGTTCTGCACCAGAAAGACCGTGCCGTTGAAGGTGTTCAGCTGAAAATTGCTGAACTCCTGACGGAAGGCCGCGACGCTGAGGCCGAACTCCCGGGTCGAATACTTCGCGCCCAGTTCGAAGGCATCGACCGTCTCCTGGTCGAACTGGAGGTTGCCGACGTTGATGTTGTTGACGTTGAGCGCCACCGGCTGGGCCAGGGCGGAACGGTCGAGGTTGAAACCGCCGGCCTTGTAGCCCCGCGAATAGGATGCGTAGACCATCAGATCGTCGATCGGCTTGTAGCTCAGGATCGCGGTGCCGGTGAACTCGTTCTCGTCGCGGCTGTCCGACAGCGACACCCCGTCGAGCTCAGAGGTCGAATTGCCCTGACAGGAGAGACCGAGGATGCCGCCGGCGAAAGCCGCCAGCGACGGCACGCCGAGCAACGGTGCCAGCAGCGCCCGGTTGGCCGGGCAGACGGTGTTGTCGTTCCCGAAGGTGGCGTCGAAATCCTTGGTTTCGTTGGTGTAGCGAAGCCCGAGGGTCAGATCGAGGCGGTCCGTGATGTGGAAGATATTGTGCGTAAAGACCGCGAAGCTCTGGCTTTCCTGATTGTAAACGTCGCCGGTCCCGCCCAGATCGTTGAGCGTGGCCAGATTGTTGATCCCCGCGACGATCGCCGGAGTGGCCGCACCGAACACCGCGCCGCTCTGGATCGCGCCGAACGCCGTCGGGCTGAAGCAGTTCGCGCGCGTGGTATCGGGCACCGTTATGCCGAGCGGTCCAAGCGAAGGCTGGAGCGCGTTGGCGAGGCGGCAATTGGCGAAGCGGCCGTATTGCGTGCCGAACCGCAGATTGTCGCGCACCTGAAGCTTCTCGTTGGCGAAGAAACCGCCGACCAGCCAGTCGAGCCGATCGTCGAAAGCGCTCCCCGCGAGCCGCAGTTCCTGGGTGAAGGTCTTGAACTGCCGTGCGCCGGCATCATCGCCGGGAGCGCGGTAGAGGATGTCGACCTGCGTGTAGTCGGTGTCCGACGCCTGATTGTTGGAATATTCGCGATAGCCGGTGATCGAGGTCAGCGTCGTCGTGCCGAAGTTCCAGTTCAGTTCGCCCGAAACACCGTAATCCTCGGTTTCGCCCTCGAAGGTCCGACCCGGGGTCACATAGATGTTCCGGTTGAAGGTCCCGCTGTTGAGCGCGATCGGGTTCTGGCCGAGACCGATCAGGATCGGAATGATCGGGTTCGCGGTACTCGTCAGGGCCGGCGTGGCGGAACCCGGATAGTCGAACTTCGCTTCTGCGGAGAGCGCCGGGATGTCGTCGCTCAGCCGCGCCAGCGGCGCGAAGTCGGTCTGGACGAAGGTCGCGGCGCAACAGGCTTCGTCCTTCTTGGAATAATCGCCTACAAGGCGGAAGCTGATGTCCTCGCTCGGTTCGAACAGCAATTGGCCGCGCACCAGATAGCGATCGCGGTTGTTGATGTCGGTGTCGTTGACGACGTCGTTGTAGAAACCGTCGCGCCGGAAATAGACCCCGTCGACACGGGCGGCGATGGTATCGCTGAGCGGGCCGGTCAGGCCGCCTTCGAAACGCAGGGCGTCGTAATTGCCATAGGTGAACGCGCCGTGCCCACCGAAGGTGAATTCCGGCTCTGCGGTGTAGATCGAGATCAGGCCGGCGGAAGAGTTGCGGCCGCCTAGCGTGCCCTGCGGACCGCGCAGGATTTCGATCCGGTCGAGCGGGCCGAGCTCGCTCAGCGCGTTGCCGGAACGCGAGCGATAGACGCCGTCGATGAAGACCGCGACCGAGCTTTCAAGGCCCGGGTTGTCGCCTACCGTGCCGATGCCGCGAATACGCGCGGAGCCATTTGCCTCGTTGCCCGTGGAGGAAACCAGAAGCGAGGGCGCGACCTGCGTCAATTCGCGAATGTCGTTGGTGCCCGAGCGCTCGAGCTGTTCGGCCGAGACCGCGTTGATAGCAACGGGAACGTCGGCCAGTATCTGTTCGCGGCCCTGGGCGGTGACGACGATGACGGATTGATCTTCGACATCGGCGTTCTCGATCAGGTCGTCGCCGGCGTCGGCATCCTGTGCCAGTGCCATCTGCGGTGTGAGCGCGATCCCGGCACCAAGCAAGCCAGAACGCGCAGAGATGCGTAACCCGTTTTCATATGTCCTCTCCTCTCAATCTCTCGATGAAACCGATTATACGAGAGCAACAAAGTTGCAACAGTCGACCGACCAACAGGCGTCAAGCGTCTTCCAACCGTGCCTGTAATGCATCACTGGCCGCTTCGAGCAGTGCCGCCTCGAGCCTCGCGATGCGCGCTTCCCCGGTCAGTTTCGCACCCGTGACATCGGTGACGTAGAAGGTGTCCGCCGCCCGCTCGCCATAGGCCGTGATGTGGGCGGAATTGACCACCAGCCCTTCTTCGAACAGCGCCCGGGCCAGGCGGTTGAGCAGCGCCGAACGGTCGCGGGCGTTGACCTCGATCACGGTAAAGCGATTGGAAGCGGAGTTGTCGAAGACCACGCGCGGATCGACGTCGAAGGCCTTCGAACGGCCGTGGGGCAACGGCCTCTGCGCCAGGCGCGGGGCGAGGTCGATGCGGTTGGCAAGTGCGTCGGCGATCGACTTTTCGAGCCGTTCGAGCTGGGGAGGCTCGCGGAAGGGCCGGCCCTGCGGGTCCTGGACCAGGAAATTGTCGATCGCCCAGCCTTCGCGCGTTGTGTGGATGCGCGCGTCGATGATGTTTCCTCCGGCAAGGTGGATGCCGCCGGCGATGCGATAGAACAGCCCCGGATGATCGCTGGCGATCACCGTCACCAGCGTCGCCCCGCGCGCCTCGTAATATTCGCTGAAGATCGACAGCTTGTCGCCGGCCTCGCGCGCCGCCGCATAGTGGACGACGTTGCGGGCAGCGATATCGGCGGGCTCGGCGATCCAGTAGGCATCGCCCATGCTCCTTGCATAGCGATCGACGAGTTCCCCCTGCGCGCCGATGCGCTCCTTAACCGCCGCCTGCTTCGCCGCGACCCGCTCGTCGCGGCCGTTGCGCACATGGCCGAGCCGGAGCCGCTCCTGCGCCTGGTCGTAGAGATTGCCGATCAGCTGCCGCTTCCAGCTGTTCCAGGTCCCCGGCCCCACGGCGCGGATATCGACCACGGTCAGGATGGCGAGGTTCTTCAGCCGCTCGGCGCTCTGTACCCGGGCGACGAAATCCTCGATCGTCTTGGGATCGGCGAGGTCGCGCTTCTGCGCAGTGGAGCTCATCAGCAGATGATAGCGCACCAGCCAGGCGACAAGCTCGGTCTCCGCCTCGGTCAGGCCGAAGCGCGGGCACAGTTCGTAGGCCACCTCGGCACCGAGCTCGGAATGATCGCCGCCGCGGCCCTTGGCGATGTCGTGCAGCAGCACCGCCACGAACAGCGCCCGCCGGCTGGCAAGCTTGTGGATCAGCCGGGTGGCGCGGGGATGATCTTCCGCCAGCCGGCCCTTCTCGATGGCGTTGAGCAGTCCGATCGCGCGGATGGTATGCTCGTCCACCGTGTAGTGGTGGTACATGTCGAACTGCATCTGCGCGTTGACCCGGCCGAAATCGGGTACGAAGCGCCCGAACACCCCCGCCTCGTTCATCCAGCGCAGCACCGTCTCCGGATTGTTGCGACCCGTCAGCAGGTCGAGGAACAGGGCATTGGCGCGGCTGTCCTCGCGCAGGGTATTGTCGATCAGACCGCTGTCGCGCTGCGCCAGCCGCATGGTCTCGGGATGGATTTCCAGTTCTTCCGCCTCTGCCAGCTGGAACAGCTCGATCAACCGCGAAGGGTCCTTGCGGAACCAGTCGTCGGACGGGGCGGCGATGCGGCCGCCGTGGACGGTAAAGCCCTTCACGCTGCGCGAACGGCTGCGGAAGCCGGCGAAGAAACCGCTGCGATTGCTCTTCTGCGCGAACTCCTCGTCGATATGCGAAAGGAAGATGCCGGTCAGGCTGCCGACGTGCTTCGCCTGGAGGAAATAGAACTGCATGAAGCGCTCGACCGCGCTCTTGCCGGGGCGATCGGCAAAGCGCATTCGCTCGGCGATCTGGCGCTGGTAATCGAAGGTCAACCGGTCCTCGGCGCGCCCTGTGATCGTGTGGAGATGGGCGCGCACCGCGAGCAGGAAGCGCTCGGCATTGCGGAAGCGGCGGTATTCCGCCTGGGTGAACAGGCCGACATCGACCAGTTCGGCGGCGACGTTCACGCGGTGGATGTATTTCCCGATCCAGTAGAGCGTCTGCAGATCGCGCAGGCCGCCCTTGCCGTCCTTGATGTTGGGCTCGACGACGTAGCGGCTGTCGCCCATCCGCTTGTGCCGGGCGTCGCGTTCGGCCAGCTTTTCGCGCAGGAACTGGCGCTCGGTGCCGATCACCACTTCGCTGCGGTAGCGGCGCGCGCCTTCGTCGAAAAGCGCCTCGTCGCCCCAGACGTAGCGCGCTTCGAGCAAGGCGGTGCGCACCGTCAAATCCTCCTTCGCCATGCGGATCGCATCGTCGAGCGTACGGCTCGAATGGCCGACCTGGAGGCCCAGATCCCAGAGGAGGTAGAGTATCGCCTCGATCACCTGTTCGCACCAAGGGGCGTGGCGACGCGGGGTGAGGAAGGCGATGTCGACGTCGGAATGGGGGGCCATCTCGGCACGGCCGTATCCGCCCACCGCCATGATGGTAATCCGTTCGGCGCTGGAGGGATTGGGCGCGGGATAGAGGTGGGCCACCGTGTGGTCGTGGATCACTCGCACCAGCTGGTCGATCAGATAGGCGTGGCCGGCGGCGATGGCGTGGCCGGCGCTGGGCTTGTTCTCGAGCCGGCGCGCAAGCTCGGCGCGTCCGGCATCGAGCGTCTCCCTGAGCGCGGCGAGGATCGCGGGACGCGCATTGGCCCCCTCGGCCTCGACCAGAGCATCGATCTGCGCAGCGAGAGTCCTGCGCTCGATGATCGCGCGCCGGTCGGTGAGCGCCTGAAGGCTCATCGAGGGGTCAACCCGATGCCGTCATGCCGCTGCGTGTTCCCGCGCGAAGTTGTCGCGCACCGCGCGCTTGTCGACCTTCTGCGTACCGAGGCGGGGGAGCTTGTCCTCCGCCTGCCAGAAATGCACCGGCACCTTGAACGGAGCGATCCGGCCCTCGAGGAAATCGCGCAGCGCATCGGCATCGAGCGAGGTGCCCTCGCGCGGGAGGAACACAGCGGCGGGAATCTCGCCATAGCGCTCGTCCGGAAGGCCGAAGACGGAGCATTCGGCGACGTCGGGATGGGCGTAGATCGCATCCTCGACCTCGATGCAGGTGATGTTCTCGCCGCCGCGGATGATGATGTCCTTCTTGCGGTCGACGATGAAGAGATAGCCGTCCTCGTCCAGCCGCCCGAGGTCGCCGGTGCGGAAATACATGTCGTCGGTGAAGGCGGCCCTGGTCGCTTCTTCGTTGTTCCAGTAGCCGAGGAAATTGCAGACCGTGCGAAGGCACACCTCGCCGATCTGCCCTTGCGGCACCGGATTGCCGTCGTCGTCGAGGATAGCGAGGTCGACCAGCGGGCGACTCGGCTTGCCGGTGCTTGCCGGCTTGGCGAGGTAGTTCTCGTTGAAATTGCCGCAGCCGACGCCGTTGGTTTCGGTCAGGCCGTAACCCAGCAGCGGGTTGCCGGTCGGAAAGGCATCCTTGATCTTTGTGACGTGCTCGACCGGGCGCGGCGCGCCGCCGGCGGCGAAACCCGAACAGCTGGAGACGTCGAACTTTTCCCGCTCGGGGTGGGTCGCCATCTCGTAGGTCATCAGCGGAACCCCGGCGAAATAGCTGACCTTCTCGTCTTGGATCAGCCGCAGCGCTTCGCGGGCGTCCCATTTGGGCATCAGCACGATCTTGCGCCCGAGCGCGAAGCTCTGGAGGAACAGCGGCACTTCCCCGGTGACATGGAACAGCGGCACCGCGAGCAGGGCACAGGCCTGGCTCGACGGCGCATCTCCGGTCGAATCGAGATAGGTGAAGGCCATCAGCGATTGCAACGCATAGCTCATCGAACCGTGGACGACGCCGCGGTGGTCCGAATAGGCCCCCTTGGAGCGCCCGGTCGAGCCCGAGGTGTAGAGCAAGGTGGCGAGGTCGTCGGGACCCAGCGCCGGGAGTTCGACACCGTCAGGGTCGCGCCAGACTGCGGACAGCCCCTGAGCCGGCGGCGCATCGTGGTCGATCCGCACCAGCTTCGCATCATGGGCATGACCGTCCAGCCGCGCGATCCGCTGGTCGTCGGCGAGCACCAGCTTGCATTCGACCATGTCGATCTGTTCCGCCAGTTCCTCGCCGGTCGAGAAGCCGTTGAGCAGCGTGGCGCAGCCCCCGCCCATCAATATGCCCATGTAGGCGACGATCCAGTTGGCCGAATTGCGCGCACCGATCGCCACCCGGTCGCCGCGCTGCATGCCGTGATCGGCGATCAGGCCGGCGGCGACGTGCCGCGCGGCGGCGTAGGTCTCGCCGAAGGTCAGACGCTGGGCGCTGTCGATAAGGAAGTCGGCGTCGCGGTGCTCGTTGCAGTAATGCGCGAAATAATGCGCCATGCTCGGCGGCGCGTTCTTCAGCGCCGGCATCTCCACACCGTTGCGGGTGAAGGAAACCGTCTCGGCAGGGGCGCCGGGGGCGGTCAGTCTGTCCATGATGGCATCGAGTGTCGTGTCGAGCTGGGTCGGCATGTCGGTCGGTCATCCTCTCTTTGTCTTCGTTCACCGCGGACGCGCATCTTCGCGCCTCGCGGCCGGCATTCCATCGCAGGGTTTCCCCAAATCGCCTGCTATGCCAAAAGCGCATCCGCGACGCGTTCGTTGCCAAACAGGTTGCGGACAGCCACCCGTCTCTAAAAGGATAACCCCTTGCTGTCACTACTCGCCGCCACCCTCGCCGTTGCGGCACCCGGGACGCCGATCCAATGGGCCGAGCTGGGGCTGACTCCGGGCATCGACCTCGGCTTCTTCACCCTGCGCTGGTACAGCCTCGCCTATCTCGCCGGGATCGTGCTGGGGTACTGGCATCTGTCGAAGATGGTGAAGGCGCCTGGCAGCCCGATGGCGCAGCGCCACGCGGACGATCTGTTCTTCTACTGCACGCTCGGCATCATTCTCGGCGGCCGGCTCGGCTACGCGCTGTTCTACCGGCCCGAACTGTTCGCCGACTTCAGCCACGGGGGCCTCATGCCTTGGGGTCTGCTACGTCTCTGGGACGGGGGCATGAGCTTCCATGGCGGGGTCATCGGCGTGCTGGCGGCGATCGCCTGGGTCAGCCTGCGCGGCGGGCTCAATTGGCTGCGGGTGTGCGATTATATCGCGGTCAACGTGCCCTTCGGCATGATGTTCGGTCGCCTCGCGAATTTCGTCAACGGAGAGCTCTACGGACGGCCGACCGACGTTGCCTGGGCGATGGTCTTTCCTTCCGATCCGCTGGGCCTCGCGCGGCATCCGAGCCAGCTCTATCAGGCAGCGCTCGAAGGCGCGCTGATGATTGCGATCCTGCTGCCGCTGTTTTGGTACACGCGGGCGCGCTATCGCCCCGGCCTGCTGGTCGGGGTCTTCACCACCGGGATCGCCGCGGCGCGCTTCGTGAACGAGTTCTTCCGCGCACCCGACGCCCATCTCGCCTATGTCGTCGCGGAAAGCGGTCTTTCGCGCGGGCAATGGCTGTCGCTCCCGATGATCGCGGTCGGTCTCGGCGTGATCGCCTACAGCCTGACCCGTCGGCCGGCGAGCGAGACGAAGGCTCCTGCCGCTGCCTGATCGCGCGAAACAGGGCGATCCGACGCGGCGTTTTCGCCGGCTGATCGAGGCGCACGGGCCGATTCCGGTCGCGCGCTTCATGGGCGAGAGCAACGCGCTCTACTATGCGAGCCGCGATCCGCTGGGCGCGCCCAAGCGGACGAAAGGCGGCGATTTCGTCACCGCTCCCGATATCAGCCAGATGTTCGGCGAGATGATCGGGCTGTGGTGCGCCGATCTGTGGCACCGCGCCGGACAGCCGCAGGCGATCGCCTATGTCGAGCTCGGCCCCGGCCGTGCCACCCTGGCGATCGATGCCCTGCGGGCGATGAACCGGCAGGGTCTGACCCCGGAGGTCCATTTCGTCGAGGCCTCGCCCGTGCTGCGCGGGGTCCAGGAGGAAAGGGTCCCGGGTGCGCAGTTCCATGACGATCTCGCCGACCTTCCGGAGGAGATGCCGCTGCTTCTGGTGGCGAACGAATTCCTCGACGCCCTGCCGGTCCGCCAGCTCGTGCGGATAGAGAGCGGCTGGCGCGAGCGGATGGTGGGCATGCTGGATGGGCAGCTGGTGTTCGTCGCCGGCGACCAGCCGATGGACGAGGCGCTGCCGCCCAGGCGAAGGGATTTGCCGCCGGGAACGATCGTCGAAACCTCCCCCGCCGCCGCCACCGTGATGGGCGAGGTCGCTGCCCGGATCGCATCGCAGGGCGGCGCGGCGCTGTTCGTCGACTACGGCCATCTTTCGCCGCGCACCGGCTCGACTCTTCAGGCCATGCGGCGCCACAGGAAGATCGGCGTGCTCGACCGTCCGGGCGATGCGGACCTGACCGCACATGTCGATTTCGCGACGCTTGCCGAAGTGGCGGCGAAACACGCGGTCGCGATCCAGTCTGCCACCCAGGGCGAGTTCCTGACCGCTCTCGGCATCGACACCCGCGCCCGCGCGCTCGCCGCAGCGGCTCCGGACCGCGAGCGGGAGACCGATCTCGCTCTCAGGCGGCTGACCGACGCGGAGGAGATGGGCGAGCTGTTCAAGGTCATGGCGCTGACCGGCGGGGGCTGGCCGGTCGGGGCGGGTTTTCCCGTGGCGACGGCGGACCCGAGCTGATAGAGACCACTCGCAAGAAGGAAGCCTGCCGATGAAGATGCTCGCCGTTATCGTCCTCTCCGCGCTTGCAAGCGCCGCGCCCGCCTGGGCCGCCGATCCGATCACGGGCCGCTGGGTGACGGAGGAGAAGGACGCGGTGGTCACCATCGCCAAGTGCGGGTCGTCCTATTGCGGGCGTATTTCCCGCTTCCTCGTCGCGCCGCCGCAGGGGCCGGACCAGCGCGACGTCAACAATCCCGACCCGGCCAAGCGCTCGCGCAAGCTGATGGGCCTGCCGGTGTTGTTCTCCTTTTCCGAAGACGGCGACCTGTGGCGCGGGCGGATCTACGATCCCAAGAGCGGCAGGGATTACCGTTCGGTGGTGCGGCGCCAGAGCGCCTCGCGGCTCGAGGTCAAGGGCTGCCTCGGCCCGATCTGCCAGACCCAGAACTGGAGCCGGGCAAACTAGGCCGGTCTAGAGACCGATCCGCTCCGCGAGCATCCGCGCAGCCTGGGCCGGTGTCATCTTGTTCTCCTCGCGGTCGACCGCGTAGTTCGCATCGCGCATTGCCTCGACATCGATCGCACCCATCAGCGGCTCGAGCGCGGCGACGATTTGGGGATCGTCGGCGATGTCTGGCGCGAGGGTCAGGATGGCGTCGTAATTGGGAAAGGCGCCTTGGGGATCGTCGAGGATGACCAGATCGTCCGCAGCGATCCGCCCGTCGGACGTGTAGGCGCCGATCACCTGCGCCTCCCCCGATCGCAGCGCGTTGTACATGAATGTCGGGGAGAAATTGCGCAATTCGCCGAAGCGCAGCCCGTAGGCGTCGCGCACCGCGACCCATTCGGGGCGCTGGAAGAATTCGGGATCGCCGCCGATGGTGAGCTGCGGGGCCACGCGGGCGAGGTCGGCGATGGATTCGAGGCCGGAGGTCCGCGCGCGCTCGGCGGGAACCGCGAGACCGTAGGCATTCTCGAACCCCAGCCGCCCCAGCACGCGGGCACCGCTGGTGCGCCGTTCCCATTCGGCGATCGCCGCCAGCATGGTGTCGCGGTCGGGCGTGTCGCTGCGCTGCATCTGGTTGGTCCAGATGGTCCCTGTGTAGTCGACCAGCACATCGATCGCGCCGGTCGCCACGGCGTTGTGCGCCACTGCCGAACCCAGCCCGTCGCGATATTCGACCGCGAAGCCGGCGGCCTCCAGCCGCTGGCCGATCAGCCGTGCGAGGATGTACTGCTCCGAAAAGCCCTTGGCGCCGATCACCACCCGGTCGTCTTCGGGTGCGCCGGCGAAGCTCGACCACAGCGCCGCGCCCACGCCCAGCATCACCGCCGCCATGCCCCCAAGCCAGAGCGGCCGACGGCGTTCGCGAAACCCGCGCTCGACGAGGCCGAGAAGCCCGTCGGCGACCAGCGCCAGTCCGGCGCTGGCGATGCAGCCGGCGAGCACCAGTGCCCAGTTCTGAGTCTGCAATCCGGCGAAGATCGGATCGCCCAGGCTGGTCTGGCCGATCGTGGTGGCGAGCGTCGCCGCGCCGATGGTCCACACCGCCGCGGTGCGGATCCCCGCCATCAAGAAGGGTGCGGCGAGTGGCGCCTCGACCAGCCGCAGCCGCTGCCATCCGGTCATGCCCACGCCGTCCGCCGCCTCGATCACCCCGGGGTCGAGATTGGCCTGCGCGGTCACGGCGTTCCTGAGGATCGGCAGCAACGCGTAGAGCGACAGCGCCAGCAGCGCGGGCAGAAAGCCGAGCGTCGGGAGATTCTCTCCGAAAACGGCCCGCAGGCTTAGCAGGATCGGGAAGAACAACGCCAGCAGGGCTAGCGCGGGAATGGTCTGGACCAGGCTGGCGAATCCCAGCGTAATTCGTGCGACTGCTGCGCTGCGGCTCGCCCACACCGCCAGCGGCAGCGCCACCGCGACCCCGAGCGTGATCGCCGCGGCGCACAGCAGCACATGCGCGGCGAGCTTGTCGCCGAGATCGAGCAGTGCCTGGCCCAGCGCATTCATGCCGTCAGCCCCGCGAGGCGCCGTGCCTGTTCGCGCGGCACCGCCACCAGATCCTGCGCGATGGTTCCGCCTGCGCCTTCGAGCAGCGCCTGCGGTGTCTCGTCGGCTACGATCCGGCCCGAATCCATCACCAGCACGCGGCTGGCAAGCAACAGCGCCTCGGCCATGTCGTGAGTCACCATGACCGTGGTCAGCCCGAGCCGCTCGTGCAGCCGGGCGATCCGTTCGCCCAGCGAATCGCGAGTGATCGGATCGAGCGCGCCGAAGGGTTCGTCCATCAGCAGCAGGTGCGGTTCGCCGGCCAAGGCCCGGGCCACCCCGACGCGCTGCCGCTGGCCGCCCGACAGCGCGTCGGGCATCCGCCCCCCCATCTCCGCATCGAGCTCGACCAGTTCGAGCAATTCGGCGATCCGTTCGCGCCCCGGCCGCTCGCCAGCGAGCCGCGGTCCGATGCCGATGTTCTCCGCCACCGTCATGTGCGGGAACAGGCCGATCCCCTGGAAGACGTAGCCGGCGCGGCGGCGCAGCGCATGCGGGGTCAGCGTGGCGACATCCTCGCCCTCCAGCATCACGGCCCCGTTATCCGGGACGACCAAGCGATTGACGGTCTTGAGCAGGGTCGACTTCCCCGAACCCGATGCCCCGACCAGAGCGACGAATTCCCCCGGATCGATGGCCAGCGAGACTCCGTCGACCGCGGTGACCGAACCGTAGCTTTTGACGATGTCGCGGAATTCGAGGAAGGGTGCGGCCGGCCGGTTCACCCGTCGGCTGCATCGGCCGGCGGGCTGTAATCGACGCGTTCGAGCCGGATGCGCATGCCGTTGTCGCTCGAGGCGATCATGCGCTCCGCGCTCTGCATCCGGTCGGGATGCCAGCACCGCAGGACCGCACCCTCGGCATCGGGGAGGAAGCAGATCTGGCCCTGGCTGTCGATCTCCCAGCCGCCTTCCTGCCACGGGTCGCCGTTGCGCAAATCGCGGTAGCGCCCGCCTTCGTCGAGAAAGGTGGTGTAGCGCGCGCCATCCTCGGCAATCGCGCGCCATGCGGTGTTGACGAACTCGGCCGGCAATTCGGCATCATTGCCGTCCGGCACGTCCGCCATGGCCTCGGCGGCGGACGCGTTCGTCCCTTTGGGGCCGCCTTCCTGCGGGTCGGACGGGGCCGGGGCCGAGCAGCCCGTTGCCATCAATGTCCCCAGAACGAGTGCCAGGAGGGCCGGCGCGAATTCGCAATCCATCGGGCTTGCCCTTCCAAGCATCAGCTGGTCAGCGACTTGCGGGGCACGACGATCTCGCAGACCAGGCCCTCTTTCGAGAATCTCCGTTCGAACCGGCCGCCGAGCTGTCCCTCGATCGACAGCCTAAGCATCCGCGAGCCGAAACCCTCGTGGCTCTCGTCGACGGCCTCCTCGCAGGCTTCGCTGAATTCCTCCCAGCGGATCGACAGTTCGTCCTGCTCCGTTTCGCGCAGCACGATGCCGATCCGGCCCTCCTCGCAGGATAGTGCGCCGTATTTGGCGGAGTTGGTGGCGAGTTCATGGAAAATCAGGGCCAGCGGCGTAGCCGCGCGGTGGCCGATGGCGCTGTCGGCGCCTTCGACCGTGATCCGCTCGCCCGCACTGTCCTGATAGGGGGCGAGGAGGTCGGCAAGCAGGTCGCGCAGGCTCTCGCCGCGGCGTCCCTCGACCGGGCGGACGTAGTCGTGCGCGAGCCCGAGCGCCTTGATCGTGTTGGAAAGATCCTCGGCGAAATCCTTCGCGTCGGGATGGTTGCGTGCCTTGATCGCGACCAGGCCGGAAACCACTGCGAAGATGTTCTTGATCCGGTGCGACAGTTCGGCGGCGAGCAGTTCGCGCGATTCGGACAGGCGATACTGTTCGTCGATATCGAACAGCGTGCCGAACCAGCGCGGCGTCGGGCCGATGCCGGTCAGCGGCACCGCTCGGCTGAGCATCCAGCGATAGGAGCCGTCGGCCTGGCGCATCCGGAACTCGTTTTCGAACGGTATGGACTGCTCGACCGCATGGGACAGTCCCGCATGCGTTTTCTCGAAGTCGTCCGGATGGACGAAATCGCGCCAGTCGGCGGGTATTTGCGGCGGTTCGGAGCCGGTGACGTCCTTCCACCGGGCATTGAAATAATCGAAATTGGCCTTGTGGTCGGCCGACCAGGCGATGCCCGGCACGCTGTCGATGATCGATTCGAGCCGCTTTTCGCGCTCGGCGATTACATCGGAGGCGGCGATGTCGAGCCGGTGCTGGGCGAGCCGGCGCATCACCGCGTCGGCAAGCACCTCCAGCCCCTCGCGCTGGAGGTCGGTAAGTCCCTGCTGGCGCGGCTCGGTATCGATCACGCACAGCGCGCCCAATGGTGCGCCTTCCGAGGAAATTAGCGGCGCGCCGGCATAGAAACGCACGTTTTCCGCCCCGGTGACCACAGCGAAGGCGGCGAAGCGTTCGTCCTCGGTCGCGTCCGGAACGACCAGCGGCTCGCTGTGGAGCATGGTCGTCGCGCAGAAGCTGGTCGAGCGCGGGGTTTCGGGAATGTCGAGACCCTCGCGAGCGAGAAAGCGCTGGCGGGCATCCTCGACGATGCTGACCATCGCCATCGGCGTCTCGCAAAGCCGGGCGGCGAATCCCACCAGCCTCTGGAGGTCGGCATCGCCCTCGAGTTCGTCGAGGCCGAAGCTCGCCATGACGGACAGGCGCTCGTCCTCGCCGCAGAAGGCGGCGGCCGGCGCGTCGCCACGGGGCCAGAGATCGCGAATGGTGCGGAACATCCCGAATTCGGGGGCTTAGGTGAAAATTCGCCCGGGCACAAAGTCTTTCGGCATGGGCGTTTGCCCGGCGGGCGACGCTTCGCTAGGGGCTCTCTCGGCCCCGCCTCGCGCGGCCCGCTTCGTCCCGGCCCATTTCTTCAGGAGAGAGCATGCGCGCGACCCCCGATTTCGATTTTCAGCTTGGCGAAACCGCGGAGATGATCCGCGAGACGACCGCGCGCTTCGCCGACGAGCAGATCGCGCCGCTGGCCGAGAAGATCGACCGCGAGGACTGGTTTCCCAAGGACGAGCTGTGGCAGGCGATGGGCGAGCTAGGCCTGCACGGCATCACCGTGGGCGAGGAGGACGGCGGTCTCGGGCTCGGCTATCTGGAGCATGTGATCGCGGTCGAGGAGGTCAGCCGCGCCAGCGCCTCGCTCGGCCTCAGCTACGGCGCGCATTCCAACCTCTGCGTCAACCAGATCCGCCGCTGGGGGAACGAGGAGCAGAAGGCGAAATACCTGCCCGGCCTGATCAGCGGGGAGCACGTGGGCTCGCTCGCCATGTCGGAAGCTTCCGCCGGTTCGGACGTCGTCTCGATGAAGCTGAAGGCCGAGGCGGTGCAGGGCGGCTATGTGCTCAACGGCACCAAGTTCTGGATCACCAACGCGCCCTATGCCGATACGCTGGTGGTCTATGCCAAGACCGATGGCAACGCCGGCAGCCGGGGGATTACCGCCTTCCTGATCGAGAAGGGGGACGAGGGCTTCTCGATCGGCCAGAAGATCGAGAAGGTCGGAATGCGCGGTTCGCCCACGTCGGAGCTGGTGTTCGACGATTGCCACATTCCGGAAGATCGCATCATGGGTCCGCTCAACGGCGGGGTCGGGGTGCTAATGAGCGGGCTGGATTACGAGCGCGTGGTCCTCGCCGGGCTCCAGCTCGGGATCATGCAGGCCTGCCTCGACACGGTGATCCCCTATCTTCGCGAGCGCACCCAGTTCGGCAAGCCCATCGGGTCCTTCCAGCTGATGCAGGCCAAGGTCGCCGACATGTATGTCGCGCTGCAATCGGCGCGGGCCTACACCTACGCGGTGGCCAAGGCCTGCGACGCGGAGAACACCACGCGGTTCGATGCGGCCGGCGCGATCCTGCTGGCGAGCGAGAACGCGTTCCGCGTCGCCGCCGAAAGCGTCCAGGCGCTGGGCGGTGCGGGCTACACGCTCGACTGGCCGGTGGAACGCTACATGCGCGATGCCAAGCTGCTCGATATCGGGGCAGGCACCAACGAGATCAGGCGCATGCTGATCGGCCGCGAACTGATCGGGGCAGCGGGGTGAACTCTTACCGCCCCACGAAAAGGAAGGCGACCGCGGCCATGATGCAGGCGAAGGCGGCGAAATGGCGCCAGTGCAGCGGCTCGCCCAGGAACACCACCATGAACCCGCCGAAGGCGATCAGCGCGATCGCTTCCTGGGTGATCTTGAGCTGGCCCGGCGTCCAGCCGCTGGCGTATCCGATGCGGTTGGCGGGCACGGCGAAGCAATATTCGACGAAGGCGATTGCCCAGCTGATGAGGATCACGACCATCAGCGGCTTGGTGTTGCCGCCCTTGAGATGCCAGTACCAGGCGATGGTCATGAAGATGTTGGAGATGGCGAGGAGTATGACGGTGACCATGAGCGCGCGAGACCTCCCTTTGCGCCGATCATGCGCGCTGCCGCACGGAGCGGCAATATGACCGCACCGGTTCTCACCACCAAGCTCGACCGCGAGGGCGCGGATAGCGAGTTGTTCGACCGAGGTGCGAAGCCAAGCGAAGTGAAGCGCATGCCGATCGTGCGTGGACGGAGCGGGGCATGGGGTTGATGCCCGTGGTCGAAGGCGAAAATGCAAGCGAACGTTCCAAACCATCCGTTCGCGCGCGGGCGGATGCGATCAAGCCGTTCGTTTGCAAGAACCTCATCGCTGTCATCGAGGCCCCGTCCGACATTAAGAACGTAGGCACCGTTATTCGCAACGTTAATGCACTCGGCTGCGAGAAGGTCTATGTTGTCGATCCGCGGCGCGCCCTTCCCGACGATTGGCAAGAAATGAGGGATGGACGGGCGCTTTCAAAGACATCGGTTTCCGCTGTGAAATGGAGTTTCGTGAAGCGCTTCGACAGCACGGACGATTGCTTCGACCATCTGGAAAAAAACAATTTTCATTCGGTGGTCACTTCTCCTCACGTCAAGGGCCAGCGTAACGTATGGTTGCACGAGGGAGACTTTACCGAACATTCGAAGTTGGCTGTGTGGTTCGGTAATGAGAAACGAGGCATTAGCGACCGCGCAGTAGAGCGCAGCGATGCGTGCGTTGCGATCCCCATGTTCGGTATGGTCGAAAGTCTCAACCTTGCAACCTCTTCCGGCATTGTTCTGTATGAAGTCACGAAACAACGCCGAGAGTATCAGAGCAAATATCGCAAACGAGATAGGCGCGGAGCGCGGCGCGAACCCTTGCCTACTGTCATGGGGCGCGAAGAAAACGCACGGCCCCAATCAAAAAATCTTGGGAAGATGCAATCATGACCGCACCGGTTCTCACCACCAAGCTCGACCGCGAGGGCGCGGATGCGAAGGCGCGGTTCGAGCACAACCGCTCGCTGGCCGAAGAGCTGCGCGCCAACGTCGCCGAGGCGGCGCTGGGCGGTTCGGAGCGGCACCGCGAGCGCCATGTGTCGCGCGGCAAGCTGCTGCCGCGCGAGCGCGTCGAGCGGCTGCTCGATCCGGGCTCGCCGTTTCTCGAGATCGGGCAGCTTGCCGCCAACGGCATGTACGAGGGCGACGTAAACGGCGCTTCGATGATCTGCGGCGTGGGGCGGGTCTCGGGCCGGCAGGTGATGATCGTCTGCAACGATCCGACCGTGAAGGGCGGCTCCTACTACCCGATGACGGTCAAGAAGCACCTGCGCGCGCAGGAGATCGCGCAGGAGAACCGCCTGCCGTGCATCTACCTCGTCGATAGCGGCGGGGCGAACCTGCCCTACCAGGCCGAGGTGTTCCCCGACCGCGAGCATTTCGGGCGCATCTTTTTCAACCAGGCGAACATGTCCGCGCTCGGCATCCCGCAGATCGCCTGCGTCATGGGCAGCTGCACCGCTGGCGGGGCATACGTTCCCGCGATGTCCGACGAGACGGTGATCGTGCGCGAGCAGGGGACGATCTTCCTCGCCGGGCCGCCGCTGGTGAAGGCCGCGACGGGCGAGGAGATTTCGGCCGAGGACCTCGGCGGCGGCGATCTCCATGCGAAGAAGAGCGGCGTGGTCGATCACCTCGCCGAGAACGACGAGCACGCGCTCACCATCGTGCGCGATATCGTCAGCCATCTCGGCGCGAACACCGGCGCGGCCAAGGCGGTCGAACTGCGCGAGCCGCGTCCGCCGAAATTCGATGCCGAGGATCTCTACGCGCTGATCCCCGACGACGTCCGCGCGCCCTACGACGTGCACGAGGTCATCGCGCGTATCGTCGACGGCAGCGAGTTCCACGAATTCAAGCAGCATTACGGCAGCACGCTGGTGTGCGGCTTCGCGCATATCTGGGGAATGCCGGTGGCGATCCTCGCCAACAACGGCGTGCTGTTCTCCGAAAGCGCGGTGAAGGGCGCGCATTTCATCGAACTCGCCTGCCAGCGGCGGATCCCGCTGCTGTTCCTGCAGAACATCTCCGGCTTCATGGTCGGCGGGAAATACGAGGCGGAAGGCATCGCCAAGCACGGCGCCAAGCTCGTCACCGCCGTCGCCACCGCCACCGTGCCCAAGGTCACCGTGGTCATCGGCGGCAGCTTCGGCGCGGGCAATTACGGCATGTGCGGGCGGGCATACTCGCCGCGGTTCCTGTTCACCTGGCCCAATGCGCGCATCAGCGTGATGGGCGGCGAGCAGGCGGCTTCGGTGCTAGCCACCGTCCACCGCGACGCGGACTCATGGACCGAAGAACAGGCCGAGGAATTCAAGGCCCCCATCCGCCAGAAATACGAGGACGAAGGCAACCCCTATTATGCCACCGCGCGGCTATGGGACGACGGCGTGATCGACCCCGCGCAGACCCGCGATGTCCTCGGCCTGGCCTTTTCCGCGACGCTCGAGGCCCCGATCGCGGAGCGGCCGGCCTTCGGCGTCTTCCGGATGTAGTTCAGCCCGTCACGACAATGCGCCCGGTCGCCGGCAGCGCGCGCACTGCCTCGCCGTCGAGATAGGTCTCGATCGCGTCGAGATCGACCGGGCCGGTGACCGCGTCCTTGCCTTCGGCAAAGACCGCGAAACCGTCGCCGCCGGTGGAAAGGAAGCTGTTCATGGTGACGCGGTAGGTGGCGTCCGGGTCGATCGGCCGGCCATCGAGCGTGGCGGAGACGAAGCGGTAACCGTCTCCCGCCCGCGCCAGCACCTGCCGGAACCCTTCGGACCCGGCGAAGATCACCTCGCGCCCCTCGCCGAACTGGCTGGCGAGCAGAGCGAGCAGTTGCGCGCCGGTGAGACTCTTGGTGATCAGCGTGTTGCCGAAAGGCTGGACCGTGTAGATCTGGCCGAAGGTCAGCGTGCCGTCGGCTGCGGGAATCAGGTCGCCGCGGATGCCGCCGGGATTCATGAGCGCGATCTGCGCCCCCGCGTTCCGCGTCGCGGCGAGCTGGGCATCGGCGATGAGATTGCCGAGCGGGCTCTCGATCCCCTCTTCCCGTGCCGGTCCGGCAAGCCGGCCGACGGGCCGCGTTTCCGCCGCGCGCGCGGCCTCGGCATAGCGTGCGACATAGGCCGCGATGTCCGCGCGCGCCGCCGGTCGCAGGATCCCCTCGACAGGATCGCCCGCTTCGTTGGCGACCACCAGATTGCGCGCTCGCTTGGCGACGACGCGGTCCTGCGCCGGATCGATGGTGAGCACGATATCGGTCAGCATCTGTCCGCCCCATGCCGCACTGGTCACCAGCATCGGGCGCGCGGGATCGACGCTGGCGTAGTCGCAGACATAGGGCCGGTGCGTGTGTCCGGAGATCACCACGTCGACGCCGCCATCGAGCCGGTCGAGGATTTCGCGCAAGGGGCCCGAAATCGCTGCGCAGCCGAAGACATCGGGCTGATCGTCGGGCGCGAGCCCCTGGTGGATGGCGACCACCACCGCGTCGGCGCCCTGACCCCTCAAGCGGGGTATCGCGGCGTTGATCGTTTCCGCCTCGTCGGCGAAGGTGAGGCCCGCGATCCCCTGGGGCGTGACGAGACCGGGCGTGCCTTCCAGCGTCAGCCCGACGATGCCGATCGCGACGGCATTCTCGCCTTCGCCGAAGCGGCGGATAGCGGTGCCGGGGAACAGCGTCTCGCCCCGGCCCATCGCGGGCGTGGCGCGGACATTGGCGGCGAGGAAGCCGAACTCGGCGCCGGCGTAATCGGGCTCGACCGCGCAGGGTTCGCGCAGGGTCAGCTTTGCGCACCCGCCCTCGGCCAGCCGAACGAGCTCGCGCCAGCCGCGGTCGAATTCGTGATTTCCCACCGCGTTGAAATCGAGGCCCATCCGGTTCATCGCCCCGACGGTCGGCTCGTCGAGAAACAGCGAGGAGACCAGCGGGCTGGCGCTGATGAGGTCGCCCGCGGAGATCACCAGGCTGTGTTCTTGCCGCGCGCGCAGCGCGTCGATGGCACTGGCGAGATAAGCGGCACCGCCTGCCTGGACCTCGGTTTCATCCTCGACCGGCAGGGCGCGCTGCACCGGTTCCAGATTGCCGTGAAAATCGTTCAGCCCGACGATCCCGACCGTGACCGTCGCATTCCCATCCATCGGCGGGGCCACGGCGGCGGGCGGGGCGGTCGCACAGGCGGCCAGCGGCAGGGCGAGGAGCGCGAGAACAGCTTTGCGTATCATGCCCGCGCGATGCGCCGGGCAGATGACGGATTCAAGTCTTCGCGAAGGGTCTCGTCATCGCCAGAACATATGTTAAGTCCTGGCCGGGAAGAGGAGAGATCGTGCCGGGACGCGCGAACCGTCAGCCATCGCTGCTTTCGCGGATCGTCCGGCGCGGCCTCATCGCGCTCTATCGCTGGAAGGGCTGGCGGATCGAGGGAGAACCGCCGGCGGCGCGGAAATTCGTCATCCTCGGCGCGCCGCACACCTCGAACTGGGACTTCGTCTTCTTCATCGGCGCCACGCATGAACTGGGCATCCGGCCCAGCTTCATGGGCAAGCAGTCGCTGTTCGACGGGCCGCAGCGGCGCTTCATGCTCGACATGGGCGGGGTGCCGGTGGATCGCTCGAAAAAAGGCAACTACGTCGAGCAGCTGGCGCGTGCCTTCGCCGAGGCGGACGATCTGGCGCTGGTGATCGCGCCCGAGGGATCGCGCACCTTCAAGGGCAGCTGGCGCACCGGCTTCTATCACATCGCCATGGCCGCGGGCGTGCCGATCGTTCCCGCCTGGGTGAACAACGCCACGATGCGCGGCGGGATCGGCCTGGCGATGATGCCGACGGGCGATTACCGCGCCGACCTTGCCCGGCTCGCGGCATTCTACCGGGAGAAACGTCCCGATTGCGATCGCTTCGTCGCTCTGGAAAGGAGCGCGCAGACCTTGAAGGAAATGGAAAGACCGATGGAGACGGGCGAATGATCCTCGAAGCGCTGCTGGCCAATGCCGCGATCCTGCTCGGCGTGATGCTGATCCTGTGGGTGATCGCGGTGCAGATCCGCGACGTCTCCTTCATCGACAGCGTCTGGGGCGCGGGGATGGTGCTGCTCGCGCTGATCAGCTGGCGCCAGCTCGCCGCACCGGGATACCTCGCCACGCTGATCCTGGCGATGACGGCGATCTGGGGGCTGCGGCTGGCGATCCACCTGTTCCTGCGCTGGCGGCGCGAAGGGCCGGACAAGCGCTACGAACGGCTGCTCAGCAAGGATCGCGAGAAGGGGCGCTGGGCAAGCGCCGCGCTGGTCAAGGTCTTCCTCGCCCAGGCTGTGCTGCTGTTCATCGTTTCCAGCCCCGCGCAATACGGCATTCTCGAGGCGGGGACCGGACAGCAGATCAGCGGTCTCGCGCTCCTCGGCCTGGCGCTGTGGGCCGTCGGCATCGCCTTCGAATGGATCGGAGACTGGCAGCTCGCGCGCTTCAAGTCCGACCCCGCCAATGCGGGCAAGGTGATGGACCGTGGCCTGTGGGGCTGGACCCGCCATCCAAACTATTTCGGCGACGCCTGCGTGTGGTGGGGCATCTGGATCGCCGCGGCGAGCGCGGGCTGGTGGGTCGCGGCGGCGACCGTGATCGGGCCGATATTTCTCACCTTCACGCTGATGAAATGGTCGGGCGCCGCGCTGCTCGAAAAGGGGATGGAGAAAAGCCGCCCCGACTATGCCGATTACCAGCGGCGCGTGTCGGCCTTCTTCCCGCGCCCGCCGAAGCGCCGTATCGGCGACGAGGGTCTTTAAACCGAAAACCGCTTGTTCTAATCTGTCCGCGCGACAGGAGGCGAAGGGCGTGGTGACGGCGGACGACAGGCAAGGCGAGCGCATGCGGCTGGCCCGGGTGGCGTGGGACCTCATCGCACGCACCGGCGGCGAGCCCTCGGCGGAAATGCTGGCGCACGAGGCCGGCATTTCGCGCCATCGGCTCCAGGCGGTCTTCCCCGACGAGAGCGATCTGTTCGAGGCAGTCGCGGAGATCTGGTTCGCCCCGCTCAACGCAATGATGGAGGAGGTTCTCGCCAGCGATCTCCCCGTCAACCGCAAACTCTACGAATTCTTCGCCCGGCGGTTCGTCCACGTCCGCGACCTGTTCCGTGCCGACCCGGTGTTCTACCGGACGATGTGCGATCTCGGCACGCGCCATTTCGAACATGCCCGCACCAACATCGACCTTGCCGACCATTATCTCTGCGAACTCATCGCCGAGGCGCAGGACGCGGGCCATTTCGCCGGGCTGGAGATCGACCGCGCGCTGACGCTGATCAACCAGATGGTCGCCTGCTACACCGTGCCTGATCTCCTGCCGCTGATCGAACACCGGCTGTCGGAAGACAAGCTGGCGGCGATCGTCGACACCATGTTCGCCGGGCTTTCCGCGCGGGACGGCGGCAGCCAGGGCGTGAAGGGTCTCCGCGCCGCCTGAGCGAGCCGAGGAACGCGGGTGCGCGCGGCGCGTATTCTTCTGCAATGCCCGGTACGGGCGGGTTGCGAGAGGACAGGCCCGATGCAAGGCGACCAAACGACATTCATTCTTATCGTGGCTGCGGTCCTCGTGCTGTCGGCGGTGGCCGTCTGGTACGTGACCCGCCGCAAGCGCACCGAGCATCTGCGCGAACGCTTCGGCGAGGAATACGACCGGACGGTCGCGGAGCACGGGCGCGGCGAGGCCGAAAGGAACTTGGAAGAGCGCGAGAAACGCGTCGCCGAGTTCGCCATCCGGCCGCTGACGATCGCCGAGCGCGATCGCTTCTCCGAAGAATGGCAGGAGGCCAAGGCGCTGTTCGTCGACAGCCCGCAGGAGGCCGTCCTCCGGAGCGATCGCCTGCTCGGTACGATGATGGAGGCAAGAGGTTTCCCGGTCGGCGATTTCGATCGGCGATACGAGGATCTGACCGTTGATCACGGCACGGTGGCGCGCCACTACCGCGAAGGCCACGACGTCGCGGTCAAGAAGGATGCGGCGACCACGGAAGAGATGCGCCGCGCGGTCAAGAACTACGAGACGCTCTACGAGGAACTGGTTCGCGACGCCGGGACCGGATCCGACGAGCTTCCGCAGTCGGCAACGCCCGGGGCCGCTTTCGGCGAGGAGGGCGGGACCATCTCGCAGTCTCCGCTCGGCAGGCCGGTGCGGCCGGGCTAGCCGCTCCGCAGCCCGGCGAGCTTCTTCTGGCGCCGTCGCTGGGCGCTCGATCCCAGGCCGATCGCCTCGCGGTATTTGGCCACCGTGCGCCTGGCGAGGTCGAAGCCTTCCGCCTTCAGCGTGTCGACCAGCGCCTGGTCGGACAGCACCTTGGCCGCATCCTCCGCATCGATCAGCGCCTTGATCCGCGCCTTGATCGCTTGCGACGACGCACCTTCGCCGTCGCTCGACCCGACGCCGCTCGAAAAGAAGTACTTGAGCTCGAAGGTCCCGCGCGGGCAGGCAAGATATTTGTTGCTCGTCACCCGGCTCACCGTGCTCTCGTGCATCTCGATCGCCTCGGCCACTTCGCGCAGGATCAGCGGCTTCATCGCCGAGACGCCCTCGCGGAAGAACCCCGCCTGCCGCCGGACGATCTCCGCCGCGACCTTGAGGATGGTCTTCGCCCGCTGATCGAGCGCGCGGATCAGCCAGTTCGCCTCGGTGAGATGCTCGCCCAGCCACGTGCGGCTGGACTTGTCGGTGCACCCGTCCCTGAGCTCGAGGTAATATTCGCGATTGACGACGAGTTGCGGGAGAGTGTCGGCGTTGAGGCGGATGTCCCAGCTGCCGTCGTCCTTCGCAGCAATCAGCACGTCGGGCACGACCGGTGCCTCCGCACCCCCGCCGAACCGCAACCCGGGCTTGGGATCGTAGCGCCGCAGTTCGGCGAGCATGTCGGAGAAATCCTCGTCGTCGACGTCGCACATGCGCTTCAGCCGCGCGATGTCGCCCGCCGCCAGCAATTCGAGATTGTCGATCAGCCGGGCCATGCACGGATCGTAGCGGTCGGCCTCGCGAGCCTGCAGCGCCAGGCATTCCGACAGCGAGCGCGCGCCGACGCCGGTGGGGTCGAGCGCCTGGACCAGCTCGAGCCCGCGCTCCGCCTCGGCCAGCGGCACGCCCAGCTCCTCCGCCAGCGCTCTGAGGTCGCCGGTGAAATATCCCGCCTCGTCGAGCTCGCCGACCACCCGCGCCGCGACCAGCGCCTCGCGCGCGTCCCCCGCCACCGCGCCGATCTGGGCGGAAAGATGCTGAGCCAGCGTCGGCCCGTCGCCAGCGCGGTTTTCGAGGTCGGGATGGTCCTCCGCCCCGCCGCCCGATCCCGCGGCGCGCGACCAGTCGCCGTCGTCCGGCGGGCCGTCGCCCGGTGCCCGTTCCGGGTCGAGCGCGTGGTCGGCGATGTCCAGCGCCGCCTCGCCGTCGGTGCCGGGATCGCTTTCGTGTTCGCCCTGGGGAGGTCCGTCGTCCTCCCCCGCCTCGCGCCGGACCTCGCCGATCTCGAGCAGCGGATTGCTCTCCAGCGCCTCGGCGACATGGGTTTCCAGTTCGAGGTTGGACAGCGCCAGCAGCTTGATCGCCTGCTGCAACTGCGGCGTCATCACCAGCGACTGGGTCTGCCTGAGGTCGAGACGCGGAGCCAGCGCCATAGATCAGATCCTGTCGCGCGAAACCGTCACAGAGTGAAGCTCTCGCCGAGGTAGAGCCGCTTGACGTTCTCGTCCGCGACCAGCGCCTGCGGCGTACCCGCGAACAGCACCTGCCCGCCATAGATGATGCAGGCCCGGTCGACGATCTCCAGCGTCTCGCGGACATTGTGATCGGTGATCAGCACGCCGATGCCGCGCGTCTTCAGATCCTTCACCAGATCGCGGATGTCGCTGATCGACAGCGGGTCGATCCCGGCGAAGGGCTCGTCGAGCAGCATGATCGAGGGCTTGGCGGCGAGCGCGCGGGCGATCTCGGCGCGGCGCCGCTCCCCGCCCGACAGCGCCATCGCCGGGCTCGCGCGCAGCCGCGTCAGCCCGAATTCGCCGAGCAGCCGCTCCAGTTCCTGCGCGCGGGTATCCGGATCGGGCTCGACCATCTCGAGCACGCAATTGATGTTCTGTTCGACCGTCATGCCGCGAAAGATGCTGGTTTCCTGGGGCAAATAGCCCAGGCCCAGGATCGCGCGGCGGTACATCGGCAGTTTGGTCACGTCCTCGCCATCCATGAGAATGCGGCCCGAATCGGGGCGGACGAGGCCCATGATCGAATAGAAACAGGTGGTCTTGCCGGCCCCGTTGGGACCGAGCAGGCCGAGCACTTCGCCCTTGCCGACGCTCAGCGAGATGTCGGAGAGCACCTGCCGCTTGTCGTAGCTCTTGGCGATCGAGATGACTTCGAGCCCGCCCTGCGGGATCGGCGGCGCGGCATCGGGAAGCGCGTCCTCGGCCAGCTCCTCGCGCTCGCGTGCGGCACTCGTCAGGTCGGCAGGATCGACTTCGCTCATGGCTCGCGGCTTTAGCACGGCGGACGCGGGTGAAAACCCCGAAGGGCTTCGACACCCCTTCCAGTCGATGGCTTTGGCAAGATTCGTGCATGTGTCACCGCGGCACGCCGGCCCGGCGCGCTTGATTTGCCGGCAGACTTCTGAAATATTGCGGAATCGGGACAGGAGCCGAAGGGGAGACGCCTGCTTATGGCGAAGGCATACGAAGATCGCATCAAGAGCGATGCCGGCCGCGGCGATGCCGCGAAACCGATCGACTGGCGCAAGTGGATGAGCGACAATGTCGCGCTCGCCCTGGTCGTCTACACCGCGTTGCAGATCTTCGTCACCGTCCACGCCCTGCAGGATGGTCTGCCCAACATCCTTCCCTATCTCGCGCTCGTCGTGCTGGTCGCGGGCATCATCCCGGCCTGCCGCTGGTTCGAGCGGCGCTGGCTCGGGATTTCGGACGCCGATGCGAGCGATCCCGCGTTGCGCGGCGCGTTCTGGCGCGATCTGGCGATGCTCTGGGGGCTGGCGATCGGCCTGCCCTTCCTCCTCACCGGACTGTTCACGCTGGCTTTCGGCTGAACCGGGCGGCGGCAGGCCGCTTGCCTTGGCAAGGACGCTGACCTAACCGCCCCGGCATGATCGACAGCGATACAGCGCTCGAGCGGTGCGGCGATCTCGTCGCACGCGCCCGCCGGGCCGGGGCCGATGCCGCCGATGCCGTGGCCCGCGCCGATTCCTCCGAAAGCGTATCCGTCCGCCTCGGCGAACTCGAGGAGGTCGACCGTTCGGAAAGCGAATCCATCGGGCTCAGGGTCTTCGTCGGCCAGCGGTCCGCCTCGATCCGCACCAGCGATTTCTCCGCCGCAGCCTTCGAGGAACTGGTCGAGCGCGCGGTGGCGATGGCGCGGCTGGCCCCGGTGGACGAGCATGCGGGGCTCGCTCCCGAAGACAAGCTGTTCTCCGGCGCCGTCCCCGATCTCGACCTGTCGGACACCGGCGAGCCCGATCCCGAGACTCTGCGTGCCGCCGCTCTGGAGGCCGAGGATGCGGCGCGGGCGGTCGCAGGGGTAACCAATTCCAATGGCGGCGGCGCGGGCTTCAGCCGCGCGGTGGTCGCGCTCGCCACCTCGCACGGCTTCGCGCAGGGCTACGGCGCGACCGGCCATTCGCTCCATGCGAGCGTCGTTGCGGGCAGCGGCGGAAAGATGGAGACGGACTACGCCTTTCGCACCGCGCGACATCGCGACGATCTGCCGAGCGCGGCGGAGATCGGCCGGCGGGCGGGCGAGCGCACGGTGGCCCGGCTGAATTCGGTCTCGCTGCCCAGCAAGCCGATGCCGGTGGTGTTCGATCCGCGGTTCGGCAACGGCCTGCTCGGCCATCTGGTCGATGCGATGAGCGGCCCGGCGGTGGCGCGCAAGGCGAGCTTCCTGATCGGCCGCCGGGACGAGCTGCTGTTCGATCCCGCGATCCGTATTCTCGAGGATCCGCTGCGCCGGCGGGGCCTGCGCTCGCGCGCCTTCGATGGCGAGGGCGTGGCCTGCGTGCCCCGCGCGCTGGTCGAGACCGGGCGCATCTTCGGCTGGCTCACCGATGCCGCCAGCGCGCGCCAGCTCGGCGAGCCGATGACCGGCCATGCGGCGCGCGGCGGCGCCGGCAGTGGCGGGGTTTCCGTGGCCAACCTCCACATGGAGCCGGGCCTGGTCTCGCCCGATGAACTGATCGCCGACATCGCCGACGGGGTCTACGTCACCGGCGTCTTCGGCCAGGGGGTTAATGGCATCACCGGCGACTACAGCCGCGGTGCCAACGGCTTCCGCATCGTCGACGGCAAGCGCGTCGGGGCAGTGTCGGAAATCACCATCGCCGGCAATCTGCTCGACATGTTCCGTTCGCTCACCCCCGCGAACGATCTCGATTTCGAATACGCCACCAATGTCCCGACCCTCCGAATCGACGGGATGACGGTGGCGGGCAGCTGATGCCGGCGCGCTGGTTTGCCATCGTCGCGCTGCTGTGGGCAGCGCCGCTCATGGCGATGTTGCCGAGCGTGGACCCCGCACCCCAGACGCAGGCGACCCCCGCGACCCCCGGCCAGACCATCGCCGACACGCAGGACGAGGGCGCCGACACCCGCATCGCCGAGCGGATGCGCGGCATCTTCTCCGAACTTCCGGCCTTCCGGAATGTCGAAGTCGCCGTCCGGCAGGGCGTCGTCACGCTGACAGGCACGGTGCCGCAGGCGGCGGATGTCGATCGGGCGCAGGCGATCGCCGAGCGCGTGACCGGCGTGGTCACGGTGGAGAACGCGCTCGAACGCGACATCTCGGTCGATGCCGGGCTCGGCGGGGTCGCCGGGCTGCAGGACCGGCTCGACGATTTCCTCGCGCTGCTGCCGCTGATCGGCGTGGCGTTCCTGGTGGCGTTGGCGATCGCCGTCCTCGGCTATCTGATCGCGGGCCTGACCGGGCTGTGGCACCGCCTCGCGCCCAATTCCTTCCTCGCCGAGCTGATCGCCTCGGCGATCCGCTTCGTCTTCGTCGTCGGCGGGGTGGTGATCGCGCTCGACATGGTGGGTGCCGGGGCGCTGATGGGCGCGGTGCTCGGCGGGGCGGGCGTGATCGGCATCGCGCTCGGCTTCGCGATGCGCGACACGATCGAGAATTACGTCGCCTCGCTGATGCTCAGCCTGCGCCAGCCCTTCCGCGCCAACGATTGGGTGCTGATCGACGCGCTGGAGGGGCGGGTGATCCGCCTTACCAGCCGGGCGACGATCCTGATGACATTGGACGGCAACCATCTGCGGATTCCCAACGCGCAGGTGTTCAAGGCGGTGATCACCAATTTCACCCGCAATCCGCAGCGCCGGTTCCAGTTCGATCTGGGCGTCGATGCCGACGACGATGCGGTCGCGGCGCGGCATCTTGGGCGCGAGACGCTGGCGGCGATGGACTTCGTGCTTGCCGAGCCGCCGCCCGAGGCCCGCATCGTCGAGGTCGGCGACAGCAATGTCGTGATCCGTTTCCTCGCGTGGATCGATCAGGAACGGACCGACTGGTGGAAGGCGCAGAGCCGCGCGATCCCGGCGGTCAAGCAGGCGCTGGAGGATGCGGGCTTCGGCTTGCCCGAACCGATCTACCGCCTGCGCTTCGATCCGCGGTCGGCGAGCGTGCCGTTCGAGAACATCGCCGACGCCGCGCGCGGACGGGACGAACCCACCGCGCGCACCCGAGCGACGCCGACCTCACGATCCGAAGAAGATCTCCGACCGGCGAACGAGATTGCCGAGATGGTCGATCAGGAACGCCGTGAAGGTGGCGAGGGTCGGGAAAAGGACCTGCTCGACCACTCTCGCCCGGTGGAGTGATCAGCGCCCAACGCCGGAATTCTTCGAATCCTTCTCGCGTTCGATGCTTTCGAGCACGATACGCCGCGCCTCGGCGGCATCGCCCCATGCGCCGACCCGCACCCACTTCTCCTTTTCGAGGTCCTTGTAGTGGGTGAAGAAGTGCTCGATCTGCTGGAAGATGATGCTCGGCAGATCCTTGGTCTCGGCGACGTCGGAATAATAGGGGAAGGTGGTGTCGATCGGCACGCAGACCAGCTTCTCGTCGCCGCCATGCTCGTCTTCCAGGTTGAGCACGCCGATCGGCCGGGCGCGGACCACGCAGCCGGCAATGAACGGGCTGCGCGCGATCACCAGCGCATCCAGCGGATCGCCGTCGGGGCTCAGCGTATGCGGAACGAAGCCGTAGTTCGCCGGATAGCGCATCGGCGTGTGCAGGATGCGGTCGACGAACAGCGCGCCCGAATCCTTGTCGAATTCGTATTTCACCGGCTCGCCGCCGGTCGGGACTTCGATGATGACGTTGAGGCTCTCGGGCGGATTGTCGCCGATGGGAATTTTGTCGATGCGCATCAGATACTCGCGTTGCAGGTTGCCCCTCCCCGGACCCGCGCGCCCCTAGAGGCTCGGGTCCGGGCCCGCAAGCGCCGCGCGCTTATTTGCGCCGCGGCGCCAGCGTGCGGTCGAGCCCGGTCGTTCCGCTTCCGGTCTTCTCCAGCCAAGGATAGCGGACGCCGTCGTAATAGGGCAGGGCGATGGTCTCGAAGGCATCGCCGCGGCGAACGATCAGTTCGATCGGCTCGCGGCTCGCCGCCGCCTCGCGCAGCGCCTCGGCCATCCGCTCGCGGGTGAAGGCCATGCCATCCACCGCGACCACCGTGGTTCCTTCGACCAGCCCGGCCTCGAACCCCGGCAGCCCCCACAGCACCCCGCCGACCCGCCCCTCGGACGAGAGCGAGAGGCCGAGCGAGCCGGAGAAATTGCCGGCCGCGCCGTCGCCCGCCGCCTTGGTGTAGGGGTTGGGCGTGTCCTTCCACACCAGCCGGTATCCGCCCTTCTCGATTCCCGCGAGCGGCGCGGGCTGGCTCGCCTGGCGCATCCGCATGTCGAGGAAGCCTGCCCAGTCGTAGGGATGGACCGCGTTCAGCGCGGCGACGATGTCCTCGAACTCGTAGGTCACCACGCCCCAGTCGCCGTCGCGCATCCCGAAGAAGCGCCTCGCGAAATCGTCGAGGCTGCGGCGGCCGCGGGTGCCCTGGCGGATGATCTGGTCGGCCTCCAGCCACACCAGCGCCGCCTCGCTGTAATAGTCGCGGTTGCGGCTGAGCGAGGGGAAGGGCCGGTCGGCGCGGTAGCCGAGCATCGGATCGAAGGTCGAATCCTCGACGCTGCGCCATTCGCGTCCGGCCTGGACCGAATAATAGGCGGCCTGCTGCGCCAGCCAGCCCAGCGCCTGATCCTTGGGCATCATCCCCGAACGCGCGGCGTGGACCACGCCCCAGAACTGCGTCTGCCCCTCGTACATCCACAACAGCGCGCTTTCGACCCGCTGGTGATAGTCGGGCGCCCACAGCCCCGCCGGGCGGCGGAACTTGCCGTTCCAGCTGTGCGCGAATTCATGCGGCAGCAGCGCGTTCTCGTAGGTGTATTTTGCGAACTCGCGCAGATTGCCGGGTTCCTGCGTGTTCTCGCTCGAGCGGTGGTGTTCGAGCCCGATCCCGCCGAGCCGGTCGGTCAGGCCGAGCAGGAAATCGTAATGGTCGTAATGGCGCGATCCGAAGGTCGCCAGCGCCTCGGCGACCATGGCGCGGTGGGCGGGCAGGGCCTTGTCGTCGGCCTCGAGATCGCGCGCATGGTCGGCGAAGACCTCGAGATCGACGTCGTCGACGAGCGACCAGCGCCGGTGGTGCGCGCCCGCGAACAGCGGCGAATCGACCAGCGTCTCGTAATCGGTGGCGGCGAAGGTCACCCGGTCGCCCTCCCGCCGCGCATCTTCGAGCGCCCCCGCGACCTCCCAGCCAGCGGGCAGGGTGACGCTCGGCTCCACCGCGATCCGGCGGACGTAATGCCCGGCAGGATAGAGCGTCATCTTCTCCCACTGGAGGTTGAGCATCTCGTCCGTGATCAGCACCCGCCAGTCGCCCGGATCGAGCGGCGAGGTGTAGATCAGCTCCGCCGTCACCTCGCGCGCCCCGGCGGGCAGCGCGAGGCGGAAGGCATAGGGCTCGCGCGGATCGCGCTGCCATTCGACCGGCGCGCCGTCGGCGCTGAAGGTGAGACGGGAGACGCGCTGGATCTGGCCCGAGGCGGCGTGATTGCCGGGCAGCCATTTGGGATAGACCAGCACCATCTCGCGCATGCCGGCGGGTACGGGGATCTGCTGGGTGGTGCGGAAGGCCTTGGAGCGCGTGTCGCTGGCATCGACGTGGATGCGGATCGTGCCGGGAAAGGCGACGTCGCGGGTCGGCGGCAGCGGGCTCGCATCCTGCGTTGCGGTAACGGGGGGCGAGGATCGCTCCGCCTCCTGCGCGGCCAGCGGCAAAGCGAGAGGAGCGGCGAGAATGGCGAGCGGGGCGACCCAGGGGAACATGCGCATGGCCCGTCCCTGCCGGATCGCGCGCGGCGAGGCAATGGCGGCATTGCGCGGCGGGGCGGGCGCCATTAAGCGCGCGGGCCATGGCCGCAACAAGCAAGTCCACGCCGCAGGCGATCCGGGGCACGCAGGATATCTTCGGACCCGATGCCGAAGCCTTCGCCTTCGTGGTCGAGACCTTCGAACGGGTGCGCAAGCTCTACCGCTTCCGCCGCGCCGAGATGCCGGTGTTCGAGCGCACCGAAGTGTTCAGCCGCGCGATCGGCGAGACCACCGACGTGGTGTCGAAGGAGATGTATTCCTTCGAGGATCGCGGCGGGGAATCACTGACGCTGCGTCCCGAATTCACCGCCGGGATCGCCCGCGCCTACCTCACCAACGGCTGGCAGCAGCACGCGCCGGTCAAGCTCGCCACGCATGGGCCCCTGTTCCGCTACGAGCGCCCGCAGAAGGGCCGCTACCGTCAGTTCCACCAGATCGACGCCGAGATCATCGGCGCGGCGGAACCGCAGGCCGATGTCGAGCTGCTGGCGATGGCCGACCAGGTGATCCGCGAGCTCGGCATCGAGGGCGTGACGCTGCACCTCAACACGCTGGGCGATGGCGACAGCCGGGAGGCCTGGCGCGCCGCGCTGGTCGAGCATTTCCGTAGCGTAAAGGACGAGCTCAGCGAAGACAGCCAGGAGCGGCTGGAGAAGAACCCGCTGCGGATTCTTGATTCGAAGGATCGCCGCGACCAGCGCTTCGTCGCCGACGCCCCGAAGATCGACCAGTTCCTCTCCGCCGACGCGCGCGCCTTCTTCGACGCGGTGACCGGCGGCCTCGATGCGGCAAGCGTGAAGTGGCAGCGCGCGTCAAGCCTGGTGCGCGGCCTCGACTACTACCGCCACACCGCCTTCGAATTCATCCCCGACGAGGGCAGCGAGGCCGCCGGCAAGCTCGGCAGCCAGAGCACGATCCTGGGCGGCGGCCGCTACGACGGGCTGATGGAAAGCCTCGGCGGCGCGGCGACCCCGGCGGTCGGCTGGGCTGCGGGGATCGAGCGGCTCGCGATGCTGTGTGGGGAGCGGGGTGAAGATGGTTACGATGTCGCATTGGTTGTTGAACACGATGATTTGCTGGAGCCGGCTACTAGGGCAGCTTCCACTTTTCGCAGCAACGGACTGAGCGCGGAAGTCTGGGCGACCGGAAGCAAGCGCAAGCGTTTCGACAAAGCCGCCAAAAGTGGAGCCGAGGCGATCATCTCGTATGACTACAAGGATGGAGTTCCCAATATGCTCATCCGCTGCGATGAAGAAGTCCATAGCAAACTTGTAGCGGCAGGTTTGCCGGGTTTGGATGCGAAACCGCGAAACTAAATTACGACGTCACCCCGGACTTGATCCGGGGTCCCGCTTCCTTCTGACGGCGGGACAGAAGTAAGCGGGATCCCGGCTCGGGGGCCGGGATGACGGGCGTAGGGGTTGGTTCTTTCCTACTCGGCCCTTCGCGCGCTAACGGGTCGGCCATGATCGCCCTTGGATCAGTTCTGACAGCCGCTTCTCTCCCCTTTTCGACCCCGCCCGCTTTCTTCCCTTGGACCGTGTAACACCTGTAACACCTGTTCAGACAACCGAGCCCGAACCTTGCTGATACCCGCAGAACGCCTCGACCAGATCGCCCATCGCTTCGCCGAACTCGAGGCGCGGATGGCCTCGGGCACGCTCGAGGGTGAGGCCTTCGTCCAGGCGAGCCGCGACTATGCCGAACTGGAGCCGGTGGCCAAGGTCGCGGGCGAGGTGCAGGCGATGCGCGCCGAAATGCCCGAGCTGGAAGCGATGCTCGCCGACCCCGAGATGAAGGCGATGGCGGAAGAGGAGCTGGCGGGGATCCGCAAGCGCCTGCCCGAGGCCGAGCGCCGGCTCGCCGTCGCCATGCTGCCGCGCGATGCCGCCGATGCGCGCCCTGCGATGCTCGAGATCCGCGCGGGCACCGGCGGCGACGAGGCGGCGCTGTTCGCGGGCGACCTCTTTCGCATGTACGAACGCTACGCCGCCGAGCAGGGCTGGACAGTCGAACCGGTCAGCATCAGCGCGTCCGAAGTCGGCGGTTTCAAGGAGATCGTCGCCAACGTCACCGGCACTGGGGTCTTTGCCAAGCTCAAGTTCGAAAGCGGCGTCCACCGGGTCCAGCGCGTGCCCGAGACCGAGAGCGGCGGGCGCATCCACACCAGCGCCGCCACCGTAGCGGTGCTGCCCGAGCCGGGCGAGGTCGATGTCCAGATCGATCCGGGCGATCTCAAGATCGACACCTACCGGTCCAGCGGCGCGGGCGGCCAGCACGTCAACACCACCGACAGCGCGATCCGCATCACGCACCTTCCCACCGGTACGGTCGTGACCTGCCAGGACGGCCGCAGCCAGCACAAGAACCGCGAGAAGGCGATGCAGGTCCTTCGCACCCGCCTCTACGACGCGCAACGCGAGGCGACACAGGGGGCGGAAGCCGAGGCACGCAAGGCGATGGTGGGTTCGGGCGACCGCTCCGAACGCATCCGCACCTACAACTACCCGCAGGGGCGGGTGACCGACCACCGGATAGGCCTGACCCTGCACAAGCTGCCCGAGATCGTGGCCGGGCCGGGCCTCGCCGAACTGATCGACGCGCTGATCGCCGAGGACCAAGCCAAGCGGCTGGCGGCGCTGGCGGAGTGAGGGCGATGCGGCGGCAAGGGCGGCGGCGATGACGGTCGCCGAGGCGCTGCGCGCGGCCGCCGGACGGCTGGCCGCGAGCAGCGACACCGCCCGGCTCGATGCGGAACTGCTGATGGCGCACGCGCTCGGGATCTCGCGTTCGGACATGCTGCTGCGGGGGATGGGCGAGGGAGCGCCCGGCAGTTTCGACGGGCTGATCGATCGCCGGGCCGCACGTGAGCCCGTCGCGCATATCCTGGGATGGCAGGAGTTCTACGGCCGCAGGTTCCGGGTGACGCGAGACACGCTGATCCCGCGCAGCGACAGCGAGGTCCTGGTCGATGCGGCGCTCGAAATCGCACCCCGGGCATCGCGCGTGCTCGATCTGGGCACGGGCTCCGGCGCGCTGCTACTGAGCGTGCTGGCCGAAACCGGGGCCGCGGGCATCGGCACCGATCGGTCCGAACCCGCTCTGGCTGTGGCGCGGGAGAATGCCCTCGGACTGGGCATGGCGGCGCGCGCCAGCTTCGAACGGCGCGATTGGCGCGCGGAAGGCTGGACCGCCGGCCTCGGCGCTTTCGACCTGATCCTCTGCAATCCGCCCTATGTCGAGGACGGAGCCGACCTCGAACCGAACGTTCGCGACTTCGAACCGGCTGGCGCGCTCTTCGCGGGTCCGGAAGGGCTGGGCGATTACCGCATCGTCGTTCCGCAATTGCGCGAATTGATGACCGATGGGGGCATCGCGGTGCTGGAGATCGGCCACCGGCAGGCCGAAGCCGTGAGCACCATCGGCCGCGACAACGGCTTCGCGGTCGCGGCACGCCGCGATCTCGGCGGGCGGGAGCGCGTGCTGGTTCTGACTTAGGGGGTTGGCAAAGCGCGCTCGACCCACTAACTCGTGGTGACAGGACCCGTGGACAGGGCGTGCAGCCCACCTTGCGGTCCAGCTCCGACATTTGCATGACCTGTCTCGGCACCGTGCCGAACTTCGGGAAGGGCAAGGGGCACCCGCGATGGGATGATCCCACGCGGCAAGGGGTCATGCGCAAGCGTCGGGGAACCGCCGACAGCGCGACAGACAAGGATAGAATACCCTTGAACAACAATCGGAACAACCGGCGTCGCGGCCGGGGCAATCGCAACCAGGGCGGCGGCAACCAGGCCAACCGGATCGACAGTCGCGCGCGCGGCAATGCGCCCCAGCTGCTCGACAAGTACAAGAAGCTGGCCCAGGACGCGCAGCACAATGGCGATCGGGTGCAGGCGGAATACTACCTGCAGTTCGCGGATCACTACTTCCGCGTCATCGCCGACAACAAGGCCCGTCAGGACGAGGCCCGCGGCAAGCGCCAGGACGGGTCGGACCAGGACGACGACGACGATGATGACGGCGACGACAACCGCCGCCCCGCGAGGAAGCCTCGTGGCCGTCGCGACGACCGTCAGAACAACCATCAGCACGGCGATGCCCGTAGCGACGACGACGATCGGGACGACGAGGACGAGCGGCCCAAGCGCCGCCGTGCGCCTCGCGAGGGCAAGGAGCGCGCCGAGGGCGAGGGCTATGCGCCCGCAGACAACCCGTTCGCGGCCGACGGCGGGCCGGACGCCGAGCCGCCCAAGAAGCGGGCGCCCCGCCGCCGCAAGGAAGCGAACGGCGCTGCCGAAGATGGCGGCCACGGGATCGATGCAGCTGCGCTGCCGCCGTCCTTCTCCGACGAGGAGGGCGACGAGGAAAAGCCCAAGGCTCGCCGGCGTCGGCCCGCGGCCGGTTCCAAGCTGAGCGCGGTCGGTTGACAACGGACTGACCGGGCAACGGGGCGAGCGCATGTTGCAGCGGATCGCGCTGGTCCCCGAACGGCATCCGCGATGGCTCGCGATCGGGTGCGGGCTGCTCGCGGCTTGCGGCTTCCCGCCGCTCCATCTCTGGCCGCTGGCTCTGGTCGGTGTGGCGGGGCTCGTGTGGCTCGTGTGGCAGAGCACCGGCTGGCGTGAGGCCTTCCTGCGCGGCTGGCTGTTCGGCGTCGCGCACTTCACTTTCACCAACAACTGGATCGCCACCGCCTTCACCTATCAGGCGGAAATGCCCGCACTGCTGGGCTGGGCGGCGGTGCCCCTCCTCTCGCTCTACCTTGCCGTATTCCCCGCCGCAGCCGCAGCGCTGGCGCGGGGCATGCGTTCCGATGCACGGCTTCTCCCATTCGGGCTGGCGCTGGGGGCGGCCTGGATCGCCGCCGAATGGGTGCGCAGTTGGCTCTTCACCGGTTATGCCTGGGGGCCGCTGTCGCTGATGCTGCTCGGCCCCTTCGACCGGCCGGGCGCGGCGCGGCTGCTGCCCCTTGCCGGGACCTATGCGCTGTCCGGCCTGGCGGTGGTTCTGGCGAGCCTGCTGCTGTGGGCTGCGCTGCGCCGGCGCTGGCTGCCGCTGGCCGGGCTTGCCGCTCTGATCACGGCCGCGATGTACTGGCCCGCCGGCGCGCCGGAGGAGGGCACCTTGCGGTTCACGCTTGTTCAGCCCGACCTGCGGCAGGAGGTGCTCAACGATCCGACGAAGTTCGAAGAACAGTTCCTCACCATCGCCCGGCTCAGCCTGCCCCGCCGGGACGCGAACGGCCCGCGGCTGGTGCTGTGGCCGGAAAGCGCGGTGCCCGACTATCTCGAGCCCGGCTATCCCCAGCGCTACTATGACCAGATGACTGCGGGCGGCGATCCCGGTTTCGCCCGCACGCGCATCGGCCGGGTGATCGGCGAGGACAGCCTGCTGCTGACCGGGGTGGTCCATCTCGAGATCGAGGAGGTCGCCGGCTACGAACGGGCCACGGGCGCCCGCAATTCCGTTTCGGCGATCTATCCCGACGGGGCGCTGGGTCCGAGCTATTCGAAAGCGCATCTGGTGCCCTATGGCGAATACCTGCCGATGCGCGCCCTGCTCGAACCGCTCGGCTTCTCGCGGCTCGTTGCCGGGACGCTGGACTTCATTCCCGGTCCGGGGCCGGAAACGCTCGACCTCGGTCCCTGGGGCCGGGCCGGGATGCAGATCTGTTACGAGATCGTGTTCTCGGGCGAGGTCGCGGATCGCGAGAACCGTCCCGACTACATCTTCAACCCCTCGAACGACGGCTGGTTCGGTGCCTTCGGTCCCCCGCAGCACCTCGCCCAGGCGCGGATGCGAGCGATCGAGGAAGGTCTACCGGTGCTGCGTGCCACCACAACCGGGATCAGCGCCGTCATCGATGCCCGAGGTGTGGTCCGTTCGCACATCGCAATGCGCCGCGCGGACCGGATCGACGGACTGGTCCCGCCGGCCGCTCCGCCGACATGGTTCGCGCGACTGGGTCACTGGCTGACGCTGGTCTGGGGGATCGCCCTGATCGCCGCATCGCTGGTTGCCAGACGCCTCGCGAAAAGCTAGTCCGAGCGACACATAAAGACATCTTTATATCGGAAAATCCAGCATGCGCACCGACTATCTCTTCACCTCCGAAAGCGTTTCGGAGGGGCATCCTGACAAGGTTTCCGACCAGATATCCGATGCCATTGTCGACTACATGCTGCGCCATGACGACCAGGCACGCGTGGCCTGTGAAACGCTGACGACGACTCAGCGCGTCGTCCTCGCCGGCGAGATCCGCGCCCGCGGCGTCTACGAGAACGGCGACTGGGTGGCAGGCAAGCGCGACGAGATCGAACGGCTGGTCCGCGAAACGGTGCGCGAGATCGGGTACGAACAGGGCGGCTTCCACTGGGAGACGCTGATCTTCGAGAACCATCTCCACGGGCAGTCCGGCGAAATCGCCCAGGGTGTCGATGCCAGCGGCAACAAGGACGAAGGCGCCGGCGACCAGGGTATCATGTTCGGCTTCGCGTGCGACGACACGCCCGATCTGATGCCGGCACCGCTTGATTACAGCCACAAGATTCTCTTCCGACTGGCGCAGGACCGCAAGAGCGGCGCGGCCCCCTTCCTTCAGCCCGACAGCAAGAGCCAGGTGACCCTGCGCTACCGCGACGGCAAGCCGGTGGCCTGCACCGCCGTGGTCGTCTCCACCCAGCACGCCAAGGGCTATGACGAGGGCGAGAAGGAAGCCGAGCTGAAGGCCTATGTGAAGCGAGCGGTGGCCGACGTCCTTCCCAAGGGCTGGCTGAGCGACGAGACCGTCTGGCATATCAACCCGACCGGAGCCTTCGAGATCGGCGGACCGGACGGCGATGCCGGCCTGACCGGGCGCAAGATCATCGTCGATACCTATGGCGGCGCGGCGCCGCACGGCGGCGGTGCATTCAGCGGCAAGGATCCGACCAAGGTCGATCGCTCGGCCGCCTACATCACGCGCTATCTGGCCAAGAACATCGTCGCGGCAGGTCTTGCCAGGCGCTGCACGATCCAGCTCGCCTATGCGATCGGCATTTCCGAGCCGCTGTCGATCTATGTCGACACGCACGGCACCGGGACGGTCGACGACGCCGCGCTCGAGGATGCGATCAAATCGATCGATGCGCTGGGCGGGCTGACCCCGCGCGGCATCCGCACCCACCTCGGTCTCAACAAGCCGATCTATCGCAAGAGCGCCGCCTACGGGCATTTCGGCCGCGACGTCGAGGGCGACCATTTCCCCTGGGAGCGCACCGATCTGGTCGATGCACTGAAGGCGGCGCTGGGCTGAGGCCTAGCCGTCCGCCCCCTTTTTGGGGGAGGGCCGGTCGAGCGCGAGTTCCGCCTGCGAGAAGCGGAAGGGGCTGCGGACGCCCGGCACGCCGCCGAGTTCGATTGCCATTCCGCGGGCCTCGACCTGGGGATCGGCAAAGACTTCGTCGAGCGTGTTGATCGGCCCCGCCGGAACTCCGGCCTCGGCGCAGCGCCGCAACAGCGCATCGCGCGTCCAATCGGCCGTCGCTTCTGCGATGATCGCGTCGATCATCGACCGATGGGCGATACGGGATTCGTTGGAGGCGAAGCGCGGGTCCCGGATCAGGTCGTCGCGATCGAGCACTGTCATCAGCTTGCGGAACAGGCGGTCGTTCGCCGGGGCCAAGACCACCGGACCGTCCTGCGTCGGGAAGACCCCATAGGCGCTGACCTGGGCATGCGCGTTCCCCATACGGGGCGGGTTCTCGCCGGTGGCGAAGAAGCTCGCCGCCTGATTGGCGAGCAGGCCGACCGAGCAGTCGAGCAGGCTCATGTCGATCCACTGGCCCTTGCCTTGGTTCGGTCCGGTCCGGTGCCGCATCAGCAGCGCCGCCTGGATCGCGTTCGCCGCCCATAGTCCGCAGGCGAGGTCGGAGATCGACAGGCCGAACTTCATCGGATCGCCCCCGGGCTCGCCGTTCAGCGACATGAACCCGCTCATCGCCTGGATCACGAAGTCGTATCCGGGCTCGTCGCGGCGTGGACCGTCCTGCCCGAAGCCGGTGATGGAGCAATAGACGAGGGCAGGGTTGTCCCGCGCGAGAGTCGCATGGTCGAGACCGAAGCGGGTCAGCTTTCCGGGGAGGAAGTTTTCCAGAACGACATCGGCTTCGCCGGCGAGCTTCGCGACCCGCCCGAGATCGTCGCCATCGTTGAAATCGGCCATCACGCTGCGCTTGCCGCGGTTGCAGGCGTGGTAATAGGCGGCAGTCCGCTCCTCATCGACGCCCATCCACGGCGGGCCCCAGTGGCGGGTCTGGTCGCCATCCTGTGCCTCGACCTTGATGACGTCGGCCCCGAGATCGGCGAGGATCTGTCCCGCAAAGGGCCCGGCCAGCACCCGCGCCAGTTCCAGCACTTTCACTCCCGCGAGCGGAGATCGCGGGTTGCGCGGTTCGTCGAGCCATCGCGCCGTCACCGTGCTCAGCTCAGCGCCACCTCGTAGCGCGCCGTGGTCTGCGCCGCGATGTCGCTTTCGGTCACGCCGGGCGCCATCTCGATCAGGCGGAACGGGCTGTCGTGATCGGCGCGGTGAAACACGCCCAGATTGGTGATCACCATGTCGACCACATTGGTGCCGGTCAGCGGCAGGGTGCATTCGGGGATCAGCTTGGGGCTGCCGTCCTTGGCGGTGTGGTCCATCACCACGATGATCTTCTTGACCCCGGCCACGAGGTCCATCGCGCCGCCCATCCCCTTGATCATCTTGCCGGGGATCATCCAGTTGGCGATGTCGCCGTTCTCGGCCACCTCCATCGCGCCGAGCACGGTGAGATCGATGTGCCCGCCGCGAATCATGCCGAAGCTCGTCGCGCTGTCGAAATAGGCGGAGTGCGGCAGTTCGCTGATCGTCTGCTTGCCCGCATTGATCAGGTCGGCATCCTCCTCGCCCTCGTAGGGGAAGGGACCGATGCCGAGCATGCCGTTCTCACTCTGCAGCGTCACATGCATGCCTTCGGGGATATGGTTGGCGACCAGCGTCGGGATCCCGATCCCGAGATTGACGTAATAGCCGTCTTCCAGCTCCCTGGCCGCGCGGGCGGCCATCTGGTTGCGATCCCAGCCGGTGGTTTCCTCAGCCATGTTATTCTCCGTCCATGTCCTGCGGCAGCGGAAATTCAGGGCTCTCCGCTTGCCAGAAAATCGATTGCACCAGCCACCGGCCGTCCTGCCTGGCGAGCTGGAAGGAATTGATGCCGCGCACCGTGCCGCGCGTGCCGTCGCCCTGCGTGAAGCTGCCCTCGTAGGACGACCACGCATGGGCGATATCGCCGTAGATTTCGACCCTGCGATCCAGCTCGCGCTCGGTGAAGCCGCTGGAGACCAGCCCCGGCCCGCTGCGGGCGATGTAATCCTCGAGCGTGCCGCCGCGAATGCCGGAAGCGGTCATCGAACTCAGCCGGGCGTCCGGCATGAAGAGGCTCCGCATCCGCGCGAAGTCCCGCTGCTGGCCCACCGGACCGGAAATCACCGCGTAGACACCGTCGATCGCGGCGTCGATTGCGGCAAGGTCGCCGGACCGGGCCGTCGTCATCCCGTTCAGCGCCACGCCCTCCTGTTGCACCGATGTGCACGATGCAAGGCACAGCAGCGCCGCGATCGCTCTCACGTCAACCGCCATTGCCGGCCTCCTCAATGATCGGATCGGCTAGGAACCACCCCCGGCCGATCATGGACTCCAGAGGCAGTGCCACGTCGGGGTCCTTGAGATAGAGATAGAGTTCGTCGAAATCGGCCCTCTCGTCGCCGAGAATGGCGACCACGCAGAGATTCGCGGCGAGATCGTCGCGCAGCGTCTGCTTGCGATCCTCGACCGAATCCGCCAGCAGCAGGCGGTCCCGGCCCAACGGATCGAGTCCGGTTTCGCGCAGGACCGCGCGCACGGGTTCGGCGAAATTCTCGCCGAGGCGCGATTGCCAGACGATGGCGACGCCCTGTTCCCGCAGCGACAGTAGCGCCGGGGCGAGCGAGGGAGCCGGGCGCGGCGCGCCGAGCGGGTCGAAGGTGGCGCGGCCCGGGTCGACATCGATCAGGATGGCCGGGGGGCGTGTCCCACACTCCTGCCGGGCGGGCCGCAAACTGCCGGGCTCGGCCAGCAGCGCGCCGAGGCGCGGCTCGCGCGCAGGGTCCTGCATCGCCTGTTGTAGGGCGTAAACGGAGAACCGGGTTACCGCCTCGCCGGAGCCCGCGGGGCCGGGCGAGGGTGGCGGAAGCTCGGTCATGTCGGCCATCACCCGGTAGCCGGGGATGGAGACCGGGGACGCCGATGGCAACGGGGCAAGTGCCGTCCTCTTCGGCACCGCGGGTTCGGCGACTTCGTTACCACCGTCGAGCTGGCTCCTCGCCATCATTCCGGCAGCCGCCAGCGGGATCGCGGCGGCGACGCAGCCGCCGAGCGAGCCCGCCGCAAGAACCAGCGCCGCAGCGCCGAGGATGCGGCGCGGGATCACGCGGCCTCGCGCTGCCTCGTGGTGACGAATTCGATCTTCTTGTCGTAGGGTGCGCCCACGATCATCCGGTTGATATAGACACCGGGCAGGTGGATGCAGTCCGGGTCGAGCGACCCGGTCGGCACGATCTCCTCGACTTCGGCGATGCAGACCTTGCCGCAGGTGGCGGCGGGGAGGTTGAAATTGCGCGCCGTTTTGCGGAACACGATGTTGCCGGTCTCGTCCGCCTTCCATGCCTTGACGATGGAGAGATCGGCGAAAATCCCCCGCTCGAGAATATATTGCTCTCCGTCGAACTCCTTGATCTCCTTGCCCTCGGCCACCTGCGTGCCGAAGCCGGTCTTGGTGTAGAAGCCAGGGATGCCTGCACCGCCGGCGCGCATGCGCTCGGCCAAAGTACCCTGAGGGCAGAATTCGACCTCCAGCTCGCCGGAAAGAAACTGGCGTTCGAACTCCTTGTTCTCGCCGACGTAAGAAGAGATCATTTTTCTGACCTGATGCGTGCGAAGCAACATGCCGATGCCTTCGTTGTCGATCCCGGCGTTGTTGCTGGCGAAGGTCAGCCCCTTCACGCCCGAATCGCGAATCGCTTGGAGCAGCCGCTCGGGTATGCCGCACAGGCCGAAGCCGCCACTGGCAATCAGCATGTCGTCCTTGAGCAGCCCCTCGAGGGCGGCGGCGGCATCGGGATAGAGCTTGTTCATCGGACCTCCGTTACGGCATCGCCGCTGTTAGGCCGGGGCACGGGGCAAGTCACCCCTTCTGAAAATGCGAAAACTTCAATGCAGTTGCTTGACATGCAACTGACGATGTTCTTTTCGCATTTGCACAAAAGATGCTGCACATGCACATAGAGCGTGCCTTTTCAGGCATCCTCTCCCAAACTTTCAGGCCCGGCCGGTTTATCCAGCCGGGCCTTTTTCTTGTCCGAAGCGAATTATCGGACCCCAGCCCCTCCCCGCTCATTTGCAAGGCAGGGCGGCGGTTCCTACCTGTGTCGCACTTGGACGAGAACGAGGACGGGAATTCCGCATGGCCGAAGCCGATGTCGCGAGCGACGAAAAGACCGTGAGGCTGCAAGTCGCGGCAGCAAGGCAGGAAGAATCGGGTCAGGGCATCGCCCGGCTCCCGCGTTCGGCCTTCCAGAAGCTCGGGATCACCGAGGGCGACGTGGTCGAGATCGTCGGCAAACGCGCAACCGTCGCCGTGGCGATGCCGGCCTACGACGAAGACCAGTCGCTCGACGTCGTGCGCCTCGACGGCCTCCAGCGCAACAATGCCGAATGCGGATCGGGCGAGCACGTCCATATCTCGGTCGCCGAATCGCGCCCTGCGACGCGGGTGGTCTTTGCGCCTGCCAGCCGGGAGATGCGGCTCCAGGGTCCCACCCAGGCGCTCAAACGCAATTTCTTCCGCAAGCCGGTGGTCGCGGGCGATCTCGTCGCCACCACCGGCCAGCAGCCGGTCCAGAACATGCCGCCGCAGGTCCGCCGGATGTTCAACGCCCCGGCCTATGCGCTCACCCAGATTCGCCTCAACGTGGTCTCGACCAGCCCCAAGGGCATCGTCCATATCGACGAGAACACCGAGGTCGAACTGCGCTCCGAATTCGAGGAATCCTCGCCCGGCGGCCGCGCCACGGTCAATTACGACGATGTCGGCGGCATGGGCGATACGATCCAGCAATTGCGCGAGATGGTCGAATTGCCGCTGCGCTATCCCGAGCTCTTCACCCGGCTCGGCGTCGATCCGCCCAAGGGCGTTCTGCTCCACGGTCCGCCCGGGACCGGCAAGACCCGGCTTGCCCAGGCCGTGGCGAACGAGAGCGACGCCAATTTCTCGATCATCAACGGGCCCGAGATCATGGGTTCCGGCTATGGCGAGAGCGAGAAGCGGCTGCGCGAGGTATTCGAGGAGGCCGGGAAGAACGCGCCCGCGATCGTCTTCATCGACGAGATCGATTCGATCGCCCCCAAGCGCGACCGCGTGCCCGGCGAGGCGGAAAAGCGGCTGGTGGCCCAGCTCCTGACCCTGATGGACGGGCTCGAGGCGCGTGCCAACGTAGTTGTGATCGCCGCCACCAACCGCCCCGAGGCGATCGACGAGGCGCTGCGCCGGCCAGGCCGTTTCGACCGCGAGATCGTGATCGGCGTTCCCGACCAGCAGGCGCGGCGCGAAATTCTCGGCATCCATACCCGCGGCATGCCGCTGGGCGACATGGTCGACCTCGACGAGCTGGCGCGGACCACATACGGGTTCGTCGGCGCGGACATCGCGGCTCTGGCGCGCGAGGCGGCAATCGACGCGGTGCGGCGAATCATGCCGCGGCTCGACCTCGATGCGCGGGAGGTTCCGCCCGAGGTCCTCGACGATCTCTATGTCAGCCGCGAGGATTTCCTCACCGCACTGAAACGCATCCAGCCGTCCGCCATGCGCGAGGTCATGGTGCAGGTTCCCAGCGTGGCATGGGAAGACATCGGCGGCGTCGGCGAATCGGTCGAGAAGCTCAAGGAGGGGATCGAGCTGCCGATGAAGAACCCGGAGGCGTTCCGGCGTCTCGGCATCCGCCCGGCCAAGGGGTTCCTGCTCTACGGGCCGCCCGGGACCGGCAAGACGCTGCTGGCCAAGGCCGTCGCCAAGGAGGCCGAGGCGAACTTCATCTCGATGAAGAGCTCGGATCTGCTGTCCAAATGGTATGGCGAGAGCGAGCAGCAGATCGCCAAGATGTTCCGCCGCGCCCGTGCGGTCGCGCCTTGCGTGGTGTTCATCGACGAGATCGACAGCTTGGTCCCCGCGCGCGGATCGAGCCAGGGCGAGCCGGAGGTGACGGGCAGGGTCGTCAACACCATCCTGGCCGAGATGGACGGGCTGGAAGAGCTGCAATCCGTTGTGGTGATCGGTGCCACCAACCGCCCGACGCTGGTCGACCCGGCGCTGCTGCGTCCGGGAAGGTTCGACGAGCTGGTCTATGTCGGCACCCCCGACCGCGCCGGGCGCGAACAGATTCTGGGAATCCACACCGCTTCGATGCCGCTGGCGGACGATGTCTCGCTGGCCGAGATCGCCGGCAAGACCGAGCGCTACACCGGTGCCGATCTGGAAGATGTGGTCCGTCGTGCCGGCCTCAATGCGCTCAAGCGCGGGGGCGGCAAGGTCGATTCCGTCACCTCCGCCGACTTCGTCGAGGCGCTGGGCGATTCGCGCGCCACGGTCACGCAGAAGATGGAGGACGAGTACAAGAAGATGCGCGGCGAGCTGAAGAAGCGCGCCGCCGAAGCGATGCCGATCGGCTTCATCCACGAGGGGATGGTCGAAAGCACGCGGGAGCGGAAACACGGCGACGCCGACGCCGACGCCGCCGACGGCTAGGCCTTCTTTACCTTCGCATTGGCCGCCTCGACCTCGAGCCGGTGGCGGATAAGTGCCTCGTGCTGGTGCTCGCGCAGCCAGGTGAGCATATGTTCGCGCACTTCGCAGCGCAGCGTCCACAGATCGCCGATCGTGGCGGCACTGACCGCCAGCCGCAACTCGATACTCTCCGGATAAGCTTCGGTCATCAGCAGCGCCTTCGTGCGCCCGTCCCACAGCGGATGCGCCTCGACGAAATGTTCGAACTCGGCGCGGATCGGCGCGATCTCGGCTGCGGGGTCGAGATGGAGGAAGACCGGGCCGGTCAGCTGCTCGTCGATGCGCGACCAGTTCTCGAAGCTCTGGTCCAGGAACCGGCTGGTCGGCACCACGATCACCCGCTCGTCCCAGGTCCGCACGGTGACGAAGCTCATCCGGATTTCCTCGATCCGGCCGACCTCGCCGTCGACCTTGACCAGATCGCCGATCCGCAGCGGCTGGGTGATCGCCACCTGCAACCCGGCGATGAGGGACTTCAGCGCCGGCTGGGCGGCTGCGCCCACCGCCAGCGCGGCAAGCCCGGCAGAGGCCATCATCGTCACGCCGATGTCGCGCACGCCGGGAATGTTGAGCATGATCAGCGCTACGGTGATGATGATGATGCCGACGGTCATCGTCCGGCTGAGGATCGCGATCCGGGTGATCCGCGCCCGCTGCGAGACGGGGTCCTCAGAACGTTCGGCCTGCGCTTCCATCCCCGCCGCGAAGCCCTTGACCACGGCATAGGCGAGCCAGCCGACCAGTGCCGGCCTGATGTAGTCCGTGGCCAGATCCCAGCCGGGCCCCACCAGCGCGTCCGTTTCCGCAGCGGCGGATATGGCAAAGCCGATCATGACCCAGCGCAGCGGCTTCCCGACCTGCCCCACCACCATATCGTCGAGCGCGTTGGTCGAAAGGCGGGCGACCCGCCGCAAGACCGCGAAGACGATCCAATGCAGGACCAGGGCCAGGACGACCGCGGCGCTCAGGGCCACCAGGGTGTCGACCAGATTCTCGGTGGTCACGTTCCAGTTGCGGGGATCGAAACGCTCCAGCATCGGCGGACCCGTTAATTCGCGCGGCTCGCCAAGGCAACCGGCCAAGGCAAGCGGATCAGGCGCCGCGCGGCAGAACGATCCGGACTTCCACGCCATCGGGCAGGAACGAGCGCTCCAGCGTTCCACCGAACTGGCGGGCGGCGCTGGTCATGAGCATGCTGCCGAAGCCGGTGCGTTCGGGCTCGCCGTCTATATTGGCGCCGCGCTCGCGCCAGATCAGTTCGATGTCCGAACCGGCGCGCTGCCAGCTGACCTCGATCGATCCGCCCTGCGACCAAGCGCCGTATTTGACGGCATTGGTGGTCAGCTCGTGGAGGATCAGCCCGAGCGGCGTGACCTGCTTGGCAGGCAGCATGATGTCCTCGCCTTCGACCCTGGCGACGAGATCGTCCGAACGGTACGGGGCCAGCGTCGTCTCGACGAGCGAGGTCAACGAGGCAACCTGGCGGTCGAGCTCGCCCTGGCTCACCTCGTGCGCGGTCAGGAGAGCCCGGATGCGGTCGGCGATGCTGTCGGTGACCGGCTTGGCTTCCGGCTTGTCGCGCGCCGAAAGCTGGACGATCGCCAGGATCACCGCGAACAGGTTCTTGACCCGGTGGTTGAGCTCGCGCGCCAGCAGATCGGCCTGGTCGCGCGCTTCGCCCAGGGCTACCGCCTGCGCCGCTTCGGCCTCCGCCCGCGCGGTCCGTGCGACCAGCCGGATCGCGGAGAAGACGGCGATCAGCAGCAGCCCGCCAAGGCCGCCCAGCAGCGGCAGCACTCGCGCCTCGGCCCGCGCGGTCTTTTCCGTCGCGTCGGTGAGGATGTCGAGTTCGATGCGCTCCATCTCCCGGGTGGCCCGGCGCAACCGCTCCATCGCCTCGTGTCCTTCATCGGTCAGCACGGCGCGTCGCGCCTCGGCCAGCCGCCCCTCCTCGAGCAGGCTAACGGAGGCGTCGAGCTCGGCGAACCGCGCACGGCTCAGCACCTCGATCTGTTCGAGCAGCTCCATCTGCCGTGCGGTTGCGCCCGGCTCGGTAAGCTCGCGCAACCGCCGCAGGGTCGGTTCGATCTGCTCGCGTCCGGCGAGATAGGATTCGAGATAGCGGCGGTCGAGCGTGATGAGATAGCCGCGCTGGCCGGTCTCCGCGTTGAGCGCGGCGCGCCCCACATCGCGCAACTCGACCAGGATCTCGTTGGTGCTGGCGACCTGATCGCGCTCCTGCCGCTCGCTCTCGATGGTGGTGAAGGCGAGAAAGATCAGCCCGAACATCGCCGCGACGATGACCGCCAGCAGGATGACGTTGTTCCAGCGGAACTCGCGATTCGTGCGGGCGAAGTGGAAATAGCGCTTCAATGCGCCGCGTCCCAGCTGTGCCCGGTCCCGATGTCGATGCCGAGCGGGACGTCGAGCGTGACTGCCGGCGCCGCGGCCCCGGCCATGACGTCCTCGATCACTCGGGAAGCACGGTCGACGTCGTCTTCGGGAAGTTCGAACACGAGTTCGTCATGGACCTGGAGCAGCATGCGGACGCGATCGAGCCCGGCGGCGTCGAGCGCCGGGTTCATGCGCGCCATCGCCCGCTTGATGATGTCGGCGCTGGTGCCCTGGATCGGCGCGTTGATCGCCGCGCGTTCGGACCCGGCGCGTTCGTTGGGGTTCTTGGAGTTGATCCGCGGGAACCAGGTCTTTCGGCCGAACAGCGTCTCGGAATAGCCGCATTCGCGCACCCGTTCGAGCGTTTCCATGATGTAGCGCTGAATGCCCGGAAAGCGCTTGAAATAGGTGTCGATCATCTCCTGCGCTTCGTCCGGCTCGACGCCCAGCCGTCCGGCGAGCCCCCAACGCGAGATGCCGTAGAGGATCGCGAAGTTGATCGTCTTGGCGCGCCCGCGGGTGTCGCGGTCGACCGTGCCGAACATTTCCTGCGCGGTGCGGTTGTGGATGTCCTCGCCATTGGCGAAGGCATCCTTCAGCGGGCCGACATCGGCCATGTGCGCGGCCAGGCGCAGTTCGATCTGGGAATAGTCGGCCGCGAGCAGGACATTGCCTTCCTCGGCGACAAACGCCTCGCGTATCTGGCGGCCGATCTCGGTGCGGATCGGGATGTTCTGCAGGTTCGGGTCGGTGGAGGACAGCCGCCCGGTCTGCGCGCCGACCAGCGAATAGGAGGTGTGGACCCGTCCCGTGTCCGCGTTGATCGCCTGCTGCAAAGCGTCGGTATAGGTCGATTTGAGCTTGGACAGCTGCCGCCATTCGAGCACCTTGTCGGCAATTTCGGCGCCCTCGGCGGAAAGCTTCTCCAGCACCGCCTGGTCGGTCGAATACTGGCCGCTCTTGCCCTTGCGCCCGCCCTTGTGGCCGAGCTTGTCGAACAGGATGTCGCCGAGTTGCTTGGGGCTGCCGACAGTGAACTCCTCGCCGGCCAAGGCGTGAATTTCCTTCTCCAGCCGCCCGGTTTCGGTGGCGAATTCCCCGGACAGCTTGGCAAGCTGCTGCCGGTCGACCTTGATGCCATGGCGCTCCATCGCGGCGATCGCGCCAATCGTCGGGCGATCGACCCGCTCGTAGATGCGCGTGCCGTTCTCGAGCGCGAGCCGGGGCTTGAGATGGCGGTGGAGCCGCCAGGTCACCTCGGCATCCTCGGCGGCGTATTCGGTGGCCTTGTCGAGCGGCACTTCGCCGAATGGTATCGCCTTCTTGCCGGTGCCGCAGATTTCCTTGAAGGTCAGACATTTATGGCCGAGATGGCGCTCGGCCAGTTCGTCCATTCCGTGGCCACCGCCGATCCCGGTCTCGGCCCGTCCCGCATCGAGCGCGAAGCTGATCACCATCGTGTCGTCGATCGGATCGACGTGGATGCCGCTGCGCGCCAGCACGTTGCAATCGTATTTCGCGTTGTGCAGCACCTTGAGCACCGCATCGTTCTCGAGCAGCGGTTTGAGCGCGTCGAGCGCGGCGGCCTTCTCGACCTGCTGCGGCGGCTGGGCGAACATGTCGCTCCCTCCGCCATCGACGTTGAGATGCGCGAGGGGAATGTAGCAGGCTTCGCCTGGCCCCACGGCGAGGCTGACGCCGACGAGATCGCAGACCATGCAGTCGAGATCGCTGGTCTCGGTATCGACCGCGACCATGCGCGCGGCGGTGGCGCGTGCGATCCAGTGTTCGAGACGCTCCAATGTCTGGACGCATTCGTAGGCGGAGCGGTCGATCGCCGGCATGTCCGGCGGGGGCTGGCGGTTGCCGTCCTCGCTCGCCGCCGCGCCCTTGTTGACGGGTTTCGCGGGATTGAGATTATTGGGGCGATCGGGGCTGCCGCCACCGCTGTCTAGCCGACGCAGGAGGCTGGTGAAGCCGTGCTTTTCGAGGAAGGCGGCGAGCGGTTCGGGCGGCACGCCGTCGAGCTTGAAGTCGTCAAGCGGCTCGGGCAGCTCGCAGTCCTCCTTCAGCGTCACCAGCACGCGGCTGAGTTCGGCGTCGGCGCGGCCTTCGATCAGGCGCTCCTTGAGCTTGGACGTCTTCATGTCCGGCGCCGCATCGAGAGCTACGGTCAGGCTGCCATGGTCCTGGATCAATTTCGAGGCGGTCTTGGGCCCGATCCCGTAAATGCCGGGGACGTTGTCAACGCTGTCGCCCATCAGCGCCAGTACGTCGCCGACCAGTTCGGGGCCGACGCCGAATTTCTCGATCACTTCTTCGCGGCCGATCCGTTGACTCTTCATGGTGTCGAGCATGTCGATGCACCCACCGCTCTCGACACCCGGTTCCAGATCCTCGGTCGCGCATTGGCCGATCAACTGCATCAGGTCCTTGTCGGAGGAAACGATGGTGACGTCCCATCCCTTGCGAGTGGCGGCGCGTGCATAGGATGCGATGAGATCGTCCGCCTCCAGCCCCTGCTCCTCGATACAGGGGAGGCTGAAGGCGCGCGTGGCGTCGCGGATCAGCGGAAACTGCGGGCGCAGGTCTTCGGGCGGTTCGGGGCGATTGGCCTTGTATTCGGGGTAGATCTCGTTGCGGAAACTGGTCGAATCCTTGTCGAGGATCACCGCCAGATGGGTCGGCCCGTCCGCCTTGTGGAGATCGTCGGCGAGCTTCCACAGCATCGTGGTGTAGCCATAGACCGCGCCGACCGGTGTGCCTTCGGGGTTGGTGAGCGGCGGCAGGCGGTGGTAGGCCCTGAAGATATAGGCCGATCCGTCGACGAGATAGAGATGCTGGCGTTCTGGCATGGACGCCCGGCACTAGCAGCGAGCTCGACGGGAGGGGAGATTTAATCTCTGATCAAATATGGCGAGAATGTGGCGAATGGTGGCGATTTTGCTTGCAACGCCACAATCTCGCCACTATTCGAACACCGTGAGGCCCCAATGCCGGTCCTCCGACGATCCTCACGGATCGTGAACACACTCGCTAAACAAGGATATCATTCCATGCGTAAGATCGCTCTCGTCGCCGCCGCTTCGGCTGCCGCTCTGTCGCTTGCCGCTTGCTCGGAAGCCACCGAAGATTCCGCCGAATCGACCGCCGAAAACGTCGCGGCCGACACCGAAGCCAACATGGAAGCCGCTGGCGCCGAAATCGAAGCCGCCGGTGACGAAGTCGCTGCCGAGGCCGACGAAGCCGCCATGGAAGCCGAAGCCGCGACCGACGCAGCCGAAGCCGAGATGGACGAAGAAGTCGCCGAGTAATCGGTTCTTCAAACCAAAAGGAAAGGGCGGTGCCTCGCGGCGCCGCCCTTTTCATATGTGCCTTCTATTCGCCGGGCGGAATTCCCCCGGTTACTGCCCGCCGTAATCGGCGTTGGCCCAGACCCGGCCATCGTCGGCCCGGCTGCCGAAGCCCTGATACAGCGCGCCGGCGATGGTCGCGATCCGGGAATCGCGTTGCCGTCGCGCGGCGAGCTTGGCGCTGCGGTTGCCGTTCTCGTACGCCATCGAGGGGCTCTGTCCGGTGACGTAGATCGCAACCGCGATCGCCCTGCCATCGGGCGTATGGAAGATCCCGATGTCGCTGGCCGTCCGGCTCAGCGTTCCGGTCTTGTGCGCAAGGCCCGCGCTGGACGGCAGCGCCGATCGCATCCGCTGCTTGCCGGTGGTCGTCTCGTTCATCGCGTTCATAAGCACGCGGCGCGAATCCGAGCTGAGCCAGCGGCCCTGATAGATGCCGGCGAGCAATTGCCCCATGGCCCGCGGTGTCGCGCTGTCGCGCAGATCGATACTGGATGCGGGATCGGTCCGGCCGTCCTCGCGGATCAGCGTGGCGATATCGCGGTTCAATTGGAAATCGGTAATCCCCGCCTGCCGCATCCACTGATTCACCGCCGTCGGCCCGCCTACCGCCGCCAGCAGCGCGTCGGTGCAATCGTTGCAGCTCTTGCTGATCATCAAGTCGAGATGCTGCTTGGCCGACATATAGGCCCCGCCGGGACGGGGCAGGCGAATTTCGCGGGTAAGGCTCCACCGGCCCTGGTCGACCCCGGCGAGATAGGTTGCGGCGATGGCGACCTTGCTGGTGCTCGCCATCGGGAAGCGCTGGTCGGCGAGTACGCCGACCTCCTGTCCCGAGGAGAGATCGATCGCATAGACGCCGATCCGTCCATCCGACCCCTCGGCGAGCCGGGCGATGGCAAGCCCGAGCGGGCTTTCCTGAATCGTCCTGAAACCCTGCGGAACCCGGGGTTCGGTCCCGAGCATCTTGTCGAACAGCGCCTGGTATTCGCCGCTCTGCGTGCCCGGCTGTTGATGTGTCTGTGCCTGCGCAGGCATGGCCAAGGCCAGAACCCCGGCGACCAGCGCGCTCCCTAGATGCTTCAATCCCATGCAGCCCCTGTAACCCATCCTTGGTGTGCAGAAGCTTAATGCGTGGAGAGCATGCGCTGAACAACCGCCCCGCGACGAATAGTGTCGCGGGGGCGATCAAATATTCCTTTTCGGACAATATGAAACCCGCGCAAAGCGTCAGGCGGCGGCGATGGCCTGTTCGATCCGCTTCGTCGGTTCGCCGGTCAGGGTCTTTCCGATTTCGCCGATCAGGCACTTCTCGAGCTCCGAATGATAGTGGCGGCGCATCTCCCCCAATGTCTTGGGATCGGCGATGACCAACAAGTTGTCCATCTCGCCGGCGATGGCCTTGGCATTCAGCCACTCGGCCGCGGCGGCACCATGCGCCAGCTCTTTAAGGTCGGTGCGGCCGTGCTCCTGACCGATGTCGTCCTGGTGCTTGACCCCGGCACTGTAATTCGTCGCCGAGAGATCCGGCTGTTCGCCGCGGTCGAGCTTGGGCTCGAGCGGCGCGCCACCATTGCGCATCACGGTGAAATTCTCGCCGTCGACCAGCGCGACATGGGCATTCTTCGGCAGGTGCATGGAGTTCTCCTCGATTGTTTCCGATTTCGTGCTGACACAACGGCCGCGGCCGCGGATGGGTCCGGGCTTGAGGGCGAGCCGGAAGGCTGCGACAAGATCGCTTGTGGGAGAAGGTACACCGCACGATCTGGAACGCGGGCTTGCCCGAGCGCTGGGGCGGGCGGGACTGCCCGCGCCCGACGGCCTGACGCGCCTCACCGGGGGCGCCACGATGGAGAGCTGGCGGTTCACCGCCGCCGGCGAGGCCTGCGTGCTGCGGCGTGCCCCGTCCCAAGATTTCATGGCCGAGCGCCCGTTCGGCCACACAGTGGAGGCCGAGATCGTGCGCACCGCCCATCGTGCCGGCGTTCGAGCCCCGGAGGTTCTGGCAAATCTCGAGCCGGCCGACGGGATCGGCAGCGGCTATGTCATGCGCGCGCTACCCGGGACTGCCGATCCGCGCGTGATCCTGGAGGGCAACACACCGCTGACCCTGCTCGGCGATGCGGCGCGCGATCTCGCCCGCATCCATGCCATTGCGCCGGCCGATCTGCCGCCGGGGATACCGGAGATCGACTATCCCGCCGCGATCGCCGATCTGCGCGAACGGTATCGGGCTGCGGGCGGGGCGCGACCGATGATTGCCCTGGGCCTGCGATGGCTGGCGGACAACTGCCCCGAGCCGGTCGCACCGGTGCTCAACCACGGCGATTTCCGCCTCGGCAATCTCCTGGCGGACAGCGGGCGGCTGTCGGGCGTGCTCGATTGGGAGCTGGCGCATTTCGGAGACCCGCACGAAGACCTCGCCTTCGGCTGCATGGCGGTGTGGCGATTCTCCCGGGTCGATCGCCCGGCGCTGGGCCTGGGCTCGGTCGAGGAATACGTCGCCGCTTATGAACAGGAGAGCGGGCGCAAGGTCGATCCCGCGCGGCTGCGCTTCTGGCTGATCTATCGCACTGTCTGGTGGGCGCTCGGCTGCCTGCACAACGCCGCGGTATGGCGCAGCGGCGAAGACCGGATGCTCGAACGGGTGGTGATCTCGCGCCGGACGAGCGAACAGGAGCTCGACCTGCTCCTCCTCCTCGAGGACGAGGCGCCGGAGGCCGAACGCGACCGCACCGTCCCCCCGCGCGAAGACAGGGAGCGGCCCGAGGGCGAGGCGAGCGCCGGCGAGATCGCCACCGCGATCGCCGAATGGCTGGAGACCATCAAGCCGGCGATGCAGGGCCACGACCGCTTCCAGCACGCCGTCGCCCGCAACGCACTTGGCATGATTGCCCGCGGCGAACGGACCGATGGCGATGCCGAGAACGCCCCTCTCGCCGCCAGCCTCCTGCACGGCGAGATGTCGCTCGCCACGCCTGGGCTGCTGGCGCAATTGCGGCGGACGGCGCTCGACAAGCTCGCCGCCGACGTTCCCAAATACCCGATGCTGGCGCGCGCGCGGGCAAAATGGACCGGAGAGCATTGATGGATTTCACCGTCCCGCAAGAACTGGAGGATTATTACGCCGAGCTCGAACGCTTCATCCAAAGCGAGATCGAGCCGCTGGTGGCGAGCGGCGACAACATCCGCTTCTTCGATCACCGCCGCGAGGATGCACGCACCGATTGGGATCGTGACGGCCTGCCCAGCCGCGAATGGGAAGACCTGCTCCGCGAGGCCACCCGGCGCGCGGATGCCGCCGGTCATTGGCGCTTCTCCGCGCCCAAGGAATATGGCGGGAAGGACGGCTCCAACCTGTGGATGGCGGTGATCCGCGACCGCTTCGCCCAGCGCGGACTGGGCCTTCACAACGATCTCCAGAACGAGCATTCGATCGTCGGGAATTTCCCCTTCGTGGCGATGTTCGACACCTTCGGGACCGAGGTGCAGAAGCAGGAATTCATCCACGGTGGCTTCGCGCGGGAGCGCCGGGTAGCCTTCGGCCTGACCGAGCCCGACCACGGCTCCGACGCGACCTGGATGGAAACCCGCGCCGTGCCCGAGACCCGCGACGGCGTGGCCGGGCGCGGAGGAAATTCAGATGCGCAAGGTGGCGGCCTATCTGTTCGGCTATCTGGGACCGAGAAAACAGGAATTTGCGTAATTCCCGCATCGTGATAGCACCCCGCGCGACGTCCGTCCTGTTCCCGGAGATTCCCATGCCCGCTCGCAATACCCTGACCGCCATCCTGCTCGCCGGTGCGGCAACCGTGCCGCTCGCCGCGCAGGACGCGCCCATCGTGCTCGCCGGCGCGCCCGGAGAAGCGAGCAAAACGATTGATGCCGAAGCGGCGATCGCGCTCACCGGCACCAGTTACGCGCCGGGCGACGTGCGCTTCATGCAGGACATGATCGTCCATCACCGCCAGGCGGTGATGATGTCCGAACTCGCGAAGGAGCGCAGCGGCAGCGAGGCGGTCACTCAGATCGCCGACCGCATCCTTGCCACCCAGGCCGACGAGATCGCCTTCATGGAGACCTGGCTGCGCGAGCGGGACGAGAGCCTCGCCTCGGCGATGGCGATGGATGCCTCCGCGCATGCCGGCCACGACGCCCATGCCGGCCACCAGATGATGCGCGGCATGGCGACACCCGAGCAGCTCGCCAGTTTGCGCGCCGCCAGCGGCACCGAATTCGACCGACAGTTTCTCACGCTTATGATCGAGCATCATCGCGGGGCCATCGACATGGTCGAGACGCTGCATGAACTTCCCGGCACGGCCTACGAGCCGACCGTGTTCGAATTCACCAACGACGTGGTGAGCGATCAGGATGCAGAGATTGATCGCATGAACGCCGTCCTCGCGCGGCTTTCGGACGATCCGCGGGCGACGCTTGCGGCCGGGTTTCGCGACGCCGGGCAGGCGATCAGCAATCTCCGTCTCGTCGCGGCGATGCCCAAGCCGGCGGGCTTTTTCGATCCCGACAATCCGGCGCAGCTCCAGCCGCTGATCGAGCGCGACGAGGAAGGACCCGCCGACGGCGAGCGCAAGGAAATCCTCGAGGACGAGGAAGACGAGCCCAGCTTCGGCAAGCGCGGTTCGCTCCTCACCTTCTGGTCGACCGACATGGCCTTCCGCGACGATCTGCTGATCACCGGCAGCTACCACGGGTTCAACATCTACCGGCTGGGCGACGACGGCCGCCCCGCCCTGGTCAGCTCGACCGTCTGCCCGGGCGGCCAAGGCGATGTCTCGGTGGTCGGCAACCTGCTGCTGATGAGCGTGCAGGACAGCCGCGCACGGCTCGATTGCGGGCTCGGCGGAGTCACCGATCGGGTCAGCGAGGAGCGTTTCCGCGGCCTGCGGATTTTCGACATCTCGGATCTGGATCGCCCGCGTCAGGTCGGCGCGGTCCAGACCTGCCGTGGCTCGCACACCCATTCGATCGTCTCGTCCGACGACCGGCGCATCGTCGTCTACAATTCGGGGACCTCCTACGTCCGCCCGAACGAGGAGCTCGAAGGCTGTTTCGAACGCGGCGGCGATGCGACCGCGCTGTTCAGCATCGACGTGATCGAGATCCCTGTCGCGAACCCCGGCCAGGCGCGGCTGGTCGCCAGCCCGCGGGTCTTCGCAGAAGGCGACGAGATCGCCGGGTTGTGGCGCGGCGGCGACCACGGTGACGGCACACAGGAGACGAGCGAGACCAATCACTGCCACGACATCACGGCCTTCCCGGCCAAGAAGATCGCGGCGGGCGCGTGCTCGGGCAACGGAATCGTGATGGACGTGTCCGATCCGCTTAACCCCAAGCGGATCAGCGACGTCACCGATCGCGGCTTCGCCTACTGGCATTCGGCGACCTTCAACAACGACGGCAGCAAGGTGCTTTTCACCGACGAATGGGGTGGCGGTACCCAGGCGCGGTGCCAGGCCGGCGATCCGACGAATTGGGGCGCCAATGCCTTCTATGCGCTCGACGGGGGCCAGCTCGAATACCGCGGGACTTTCAAGCTCCCCGCGCCGCAGGGCGAGAAGGAGAACTGCGTCGCCCACAACGGCTCGATCATTCCCGTTCCCGGGCGCGACATCTTCGTCCAGGCCTGGTATCAGGGCGGTATCAGCGTGATCGATTTCACCGATGCCGCCAATCCGGTCGAGATCGCTTATTTCGACCGCGGACCGATCGACGAAGACCAACTCATCACCGGTGGCTACTGGTCGGCCTATTGGTACAATGGCCGCATCTACGCGACCGAGATCGCCCGCGGGCTCGACATCTTCGCGCTGGAACCGAGTGAATTTCTCACCGCAGCGGAGATCGCCGCGGCCGAGGCGGCGCAGTACGAGGACGATCGGTTCAATCCGCAGACCCAGACCGAGGTTACCTGGCCAACCGATGTGGCCGCACGGGTCACCGGGGGCGAAACGGGCGAGTAGGAACCAGATTTTTGCGCCAGGGGGAGGCGCGGCAAGGGGGTGCAATGTCGTGGGTCGCAAACGGGCGCCTGCTCGAGGCAGTGCATGACGAGGAGGCGTTCGTCGACGTGGTCCGTGCGCTCGCCGAGAGGATCGGCGCGCGCTCGTTTTTCGGCGGCCTCGGCATGGACGGGGCCGTCGAGGGCATAGCGGTCGACAGCGGCTGGTGGAACGCCGATCAGATTGCCCTCTACGGCACGCATTTTCTCGACCACGATCCGTGCGTCGCGGCAATGCTGAGCAATTGGGCTCCTCAGAGCGTCCTCGACCTCGAACGCATGATCGGTCCGCGTACTTTCGAGCATTCCAGGCTCTACCAGGACTTCATCCGACCCACGGGCGACGACACGTTCCGTTCACTGGGGGTGCCGCTCGAAATTGGTGGGCACAAGGGGGCGGTGACCTTCCAGCGCGGCAAGACCCAACCGATGTTCGGCAAGGACGAGATCGCTCTCCTGACCAATTTCGCGCCCGAACTCGCGGGTTTGTTCTCTGCGCGGCTCAAAATCCTAACCTTGATGGAGGCGGAACGCTCGAGTCGCGAGATGGCGGATGCCAGCGGACGCCCGATGCTGGTGCTGAAAACCGACGGGCGTCTGGTGCGGGCCAATGCGACGGCCGAGGGCCTGCTGCGAGAGGGGCGGGTGCTTGCCCTTCATCGGGGTGTGGTGAGGCCCGCATCGATCCGTGCGCGGCAGCGGTTCGTCGAACTATTGACCGGTTTCGATGGCCGGAGCCCGGGCCTTTGCGGCATTCGGCTAGACGATGGCACGGGGCCCGCGGACGATGCGGTGGCGATGATGATTAGGGATGGAAACGTCCTGCTGATTCTCTCCCACATCGAGCCTCCGTGCCGGGCCGAGCTTCTGCAGATGATCTACGGCCTTTCGGCGGCGGAAAGCGACATAGCCCTGCGGCTCCACGGCGGAGAATTCCTAACGGAAATCGCCGAATCGAGATGCACCAGCCCGCATACCGTGCGCCAGCAGGTCCGGAACATCTCCCAGAAGATGGGATGCTCGCGACAGATCGAAATCGTCAGGCGCATCAGCGTCTTGCCCGCAATCAACACCGGCGATTTCTGATTCCGTAGTGCAAAGGGGTTATTCCGGGCCTGTCGAGCCTCCGCTATCGGGTTCTTGCGACCCGAAGGGCATCCGGCGCAATCTGGCTGCTCTTACTTTCAACCGGGGGCCGATTTCCGGCCCCCGGTTTTTTGTTTCCGGGACATGCCGGGGAATGTGAAAAGGCCCGGCGGATCGCTCCGCCGGGCCTCTCGTGTTCGGTCGGTGGACCGGACGATGCGGGCTTAGAAGCCCATTCCGCCCATTCCGCCCATGCCGCCCATGTCGGGCATGCCGCCGCCGCCGCCGCTGGACTTGTCCTCGGGCTTCTCGACGATCGCGGCTTCGGTGGTGATCAACAGGCCGGCCACGCTCGCCGCATCCTGCAGCGCGGTGCGCACGACCTTGGTCGGGTCGACGACGCCGGCCTTGACCAGATCCTCGTAAGTGTCGGTCTGCGCATTGAAGCCGAGCGAGGTGTCGTTGCCGTCGATCAGCTTGCCCGCGACCACCGCGCCGTCATGGCCGGCGTTCTGGGCGATCTGGCGAACCGGCGCCTGCAGCGCGCGGCGGACGATGTCCACACCGCGGGTCTGGTCGTCGTTCTCGCCGCTGAGGCCCTCCAGAGCCTTGGTGGCATAGAGCAGCGCAGTGCCGCCGCCCGGAACGATGCCTTCCTCGACCGCGGCGCGTGTGGCGTGAAGCGCGTCGTCGACGCGGTCCTTGCGCTCCTTCACCTCGACCTCGGACGCACCGCCGACCTTGATCACGGCAACGCCGCCGGCGAGCTTGGCGAGACGCTCTTGCAGCTTCTCGCGGTCGTAATCGCTGGAGGTGTTGTCGATCTGCGTGCGGATTTCGCCGACGCGGGCCTTGATGTCGTTCTCGTCACCCGCACCGTCGACGATGGTGGTGTTGTCCTTGTCGATGGTGACGCGCTTGGCTTCGCCGAGCATGCCGAGGGTGACGTTCTCGAGCTTGATGCCGAGATCCTCGGAGATCATCTCGCCCTTGGTCAGGATCGCGATGTCCTGCAGCATCGCCTTGCGGCGATCGCCGAAGCCCGGGGCCTTGACCGCCGCGACCTTGAGGCCGCCGCGCAGCTTGTTGACCACCAGAGTGGCCAGCGCCTCGCCCTCGATGTCTTCCGCGATGATCAGCAGCGGACGGCCCGACTGGACGGCCGCTTCGAGGATCGGGAGCATCGCCTGGAGGTTGGAGAGCTTCTTCTCGTGGATCAGGATGTAGGGGTTGTCGAGCTCGACCGTCATCTTGTCCGGGTTGGTGATGAAGTACGGCGACAGATAGCCGCGGTCGAACTGCATGCCCTCGACGGTCTCGAGCTCGAATTCGAGGCCCTTCGATTCGTCGACGGTGATCACGCCTTCCTTGCCGACCTTTTCCATCGCCTCGGCGATCTTCTCGCCGACTTCGCGGTCGCCATTGGCCGAGATGATGCCGACCTGGGCGATTTCCTGCGATCCGGAGACGTCCTTGGAACGGCTCTTGAGGTCGTCGACCACCTTGGCCACGGCGATGTCGATGCCGCGCTTGAGGTCCATCGGATTCATGCCGGCCGCGACCGACTTCATGCCCTCGGTCACGATCGACTGGGCGAGCACGGTGGCGGTGGTGGTGCCGTCACCGGCAAGATCGTTGGTCTTGCTGGCGACTTCCTTGATCATCTGCGCGCCCATGTTCTCGAACTTGTCTTTCAGTTCGATTTCCTTGGCGACGGTGACGCCGTCCTTGGTGATGCGCGGGGCGCCGAAGCTCTTGTCGATGACGACGTTGCGGCCCTTGGGCCCCAGCGTCACCTTGACGGCGTTGGCGAGGGTGTCGACGCCGCGCAGAATGCCTTCGCGCGCGTCGCGGCTGAACTTTACGTCCTTGGCAGCCATGTTGGTTTCTCCTGAGAAATTCTGGTTGTGTCGAAGGGTGGGCGTTCAGAGGATCAGGAAATGATCCCCATGATATCGCTTTCCTTCATGATCAGCAGGTCTTCGCCGTCGAGCTTGACCTCGGTCCCCGACCACTTGCCGAACAGGATGCGGTCGCCCTGCTTCACGTCCAGCGGGGTGATCGTGCCATCTTCGGCCTTGGCGCCCGAACCGACGGCGACGATCTCGCCCTCGCTCGGCTTTTCCTTGGCGCTGTCGGGAATGATGATGCCGCCGGCGGTCTTCTCGTCGGCTTCGATGCGACGGACCAGAACGCGGTCGTGCAACGGACGAAATGCCATGTCTTGACCTTTCAGTTGAGAGTGAAAATTCTGCGTTGGCACTCCCGGTCGGAGAGTGCCAGCGAGGCGCATCTGGGGATCGGCGACAGGCAAGTCAAGCGAGCTACGGCGAAAAAATTTGTGGTGCCGATGCCGTATCTTGGGGGTTGACCCGGGGGTGGCCAAGCGGCGGTCGGTATCCTATCGCGCGGCGCAATTCCGCCATTCGCGACAGGAGAACCGAGCATGACCACCGACCAGGAAGTGGCCGCCCTCACCATACCCGAACAGATCTGGCTGTGGTTGCGATTGAACATGGTCGAGATCGCGGGGGCCTTCGCGGTGCTGGTGATCGGCCTGCTGATCGCCGGCCTGCTGTCGCGCTGGGCGCAAAAGGCGCTGAATCGCTCGCCGCGGCTCGATCCGACGGTCAGCAACTTTCTCGCCAATCTGATCAAATACGCGCTGTGGGCGCTGGTCCTCGTCACCGTGCTGGCGCAGTTCGGGGTGGAGACCACCAGCATCCTCGCAGCGCTGGGCGGTATGGCGCTGGCCATCGGCCTCGCCCTGCAGGGCACGCTCAGCAATGTCGCTTCGGGAGTGATGATCCTGGTGCAGAAACCGTTCAAGGTGGGCGAGGCGATCACCGTCGACGGGATTACCGCGGTCGTGCAGAACATCGGCTTGTTCACCACCGAACTCAAGCAGTTCGACGGCTTGTTCGTGATGGTGCCCAATTCCGAACTCTGGAACCAGCCGATCGTCAACTTCAACCGTCACCCCACCCGCCGCTTCGAACTGATCGTCGGCATCGCCTACGATGACAGCATGGACCAGGCGCGCAAGGAATTGCTGGCGCTGGCCGAGGCCGATCAGCGCGTCCTGCCCGATCCGGCCCCCCAGGCCTTCGTCGCCTCGCTCGACGACAGCTCGGTCGGCATCGGCTTGCGCGTATGGTGCGCGACGGGCGACTATCTCGGACTGAGCTGGGACCTCACCGAGGCGGCCAAGGCGCGGTTCGACGCCGTCGGGATCTCGATCCCCTTCCCGCAGCGCGAGATCACGACGAAGACCGCCTGAGCAAGGGCCGCTCCACGAGGCCGAGCGCCTCGCGCCGGTGCCAGCGCCAGCCGAGGAGCAGCGCGGCAGTGAACAGCCCGACCGCGAGCCCGATCCACACGCCGATCCCGGCGAGGCTGGTCGCGAAGCCGAGCGCCAGGGCGGTGCCGAAGCCGGGCAGCCAATAGGCGAAGATCGCGATCCACATCGGGATGCGGGTATCCTGCAATCCGCGCAGGGCCCCCGCCGCCACTGCCTGCATCCCGTCGAACAGCTGGAAGGCGGCGGCGATCTTGAGGTAGGCGAGGGCAAAACCGACCAGCGCCATGTTCGCGGGAGCCCAGGGATCGATGTAGATCGCGATCAGCAGTTTCGGCGCGAGCAGCATGGCGGATGCGGTGGCCAACATGAAGCCGGTCCCGATGGCGATCCCGGCCCAGCCCGCGCGGCGAATCCCGATCGGATCGCGCGCACCGTAGAAATAGCCGACGCGGATCGTCGCCGCCTGTCCCACGCCGAAGGGCACCTGGAAGGCGAGCGCGGCGATTTGCAGCGCCACCGTATGCGCGGCAAGCTGGGTCGCCCCGATATTGCCCATCAGGAATGCCGCCGCGCCGAAGATACCTGCCTCCGCCGTGATCGTGAGCGCGATCGGCGTGCCGATCCGAACGATCTGCCACATCCGCATCCAGTCCGGCGACCACCAGCGCCCGAGAATGCGATAACGGTGAAGCCGCGGGTCGAGCCGGATGGCGACGAGATAGGCGGCGACGGTAACCAGCGACGTGATGATCGTCGCCACCGCCGCACCCCTGAGACCCAGTTCCGGCGCACCGAGATTGCCGAAAATGAAGGCATAATTGGCCAGCGCGTTGACCCCGATCCCCCCGGCTGTGATCAGCGTGGCGAGGATCGGCCGGTCGAGCGCGCTGACGAAATTGCGCAACACGTTGTTGAACAGCATCGGCACCAGCGAGAAGATGATGACGAGATTGTACTGCGCGGCCAACGCCACGATCTCTCCGTCCTGTCCGGTGGCACGCATCAGCGGCCCGAGCAGCAGGCACAGCCCCATGCCGGCGATGCCGCAGATAACCGAAAGCCACAGCGCCATTCGCGTCGCCCGGCGCACCGGCCGCAGCGCCGGCGCGCGCTCGCCCAGCTCAGCAGCAATCAGCGGCGCCACCGCCCCGGTCAGGCCCGACATCGCCCACAGCACCAGGCCGAACAGCGCCACCGCGAGGGCGGAGGCCGCCAGCTGCGCTTCGCCCAGCCGCGCGATGAAGATCACGTCGATGGCATAGGTCAGCATCTGCAGCAGGTTCGCCGTTGCCAGTGGCCAGCTCAGCCGCAGCGTCGCAGCGATCTCGCCGCGCCAGCCTTCGCGCGCCAGCGGCAGGTCCGCAGGCCGGGGCTCGGGAATGATTGGGTCCTGCATCGTGCGGTCCGCCGCCCGGTCAGGACAGCCGCACCGGATAGGGGTGAGCGGGGGTGCAGGCAATGCGAAACCCGCCCGGCTTAATCGACAGGCAATATGCGATGCGCCAAAGGCACACTGCCAGCCGTTCGGGACCCTTCGCATGATCCGTTTGCCTCTGCTTGCCGCCAGTCTTGCCTTTGCCTCGATCGCCGGGCCCGCCGCCGCGGGCGAGATCATCGGCGGGGTCTATGCCCATGCCGTGGACACCCCCTTCACCTTCGATACCGGAGAGCGCGGGGTGGATGTCCAGATCGGGGTGCGCAGCGCGCCGATCGAGAGGCTCGGCTTTCTCGGCAAGCCACAAGCGCATGTCTTCGGCTCGCTCAACAGCGAGGAGGGCGGGACGGATTTCGTCGCAGCGGGGCTGTCGTGGAAGATCGGTGCCGGGCCGGTCTATGTCCGGCCGGGCATCGGGCTAGCGCTTCACAACGCCCCCGATCTGCGGATCGATCCGGCGACCCGTCTGCGCACCGATCTGGGCAGCCGGGTGCTTTTCGAACCGGAAATCGCCGTGGGTACGCAAGTTTCCGAGCGTATCTCGGTCGAGGCGAGCTGGATCCACATCAGCAACGCCCGGCTCTTCAACCGCGATCAGAACCCCGGGATCGACATGATGGGCGTGCGGTTGGGCGTGCGCTTCTGACCTCTCCATTTCCACGCGAGCGAGAGAATACACCCTTCCTTGCCCGGACAGGTCCGGTTGACGGGAAATTAACCTCTGTCTGCGAGATTGCAGGCAACCAGGATTGCCAAGTTCGGGCTTCACAGGGAGTTTTCTACAATGCGCTTCTTCCGGAACCTGCTGCGCGACAAGCGCGGCGCCACCGCCATCGAATACGGGCTCATCGCCGCGCTCATCGCGGTCGCTGCAATCACCGCGATGCGGGGTCTCGGCAACAATCTCTCGACCACCTTCAACAAGGTCAGCACCTCGATGACGGCCACGGCCTGATCGGTATTCGCCGGGTCTGCCGCGCGACGGCGGACCACCCTAGCGATGCAAAAAAGGGGGCGGCACCATGCGGTGCCGCCCCCAATTTTTGGCAGATGCCACCCCGAAGCGCCGATGCGCTCCTGGGATCGGCAGCTTACTTGAGCTCGACGGTACCGCCGGCAGCTTCGATCTTGCCCTTGATCTCTTCGGCTTCGGCCTTGGCGACGCCTTCCTTGAGCGGCTTGGGAGCGCCTTCGACCAGCGCCTTGGCTTCGCCGAGACCCAAGCCGGTGATGGCGCGGACTTCCTTGATGACCTGGATCTTCTTGCCGCCGTCGCCCGTCAGGATGACGTCGAATTCGGTCTGCTCTTCGGCTGCGGCGGCATCGCCACCACCGCCGGCAGGGCCGGCCACGGCCACGGCTGCGGCGGCGGAAACGCCCCACTCTTCTTCCAGCGCCTTGGCAAGCTCGGCGGCTTCCATGACGGTCAGTTTGCTCAGTTCTTCAACAAGCTTGGCGATATCGGCCATGATGTTTCACTCCAAAATGATGTGGGGCAAGGCGGAAATGCGCTTGGCCCCGGATGTTTCGTGCTTCTCGCGTAGAACAGCCTACGCCGCTTCCTTGGCGCCATAGGCACCGAAGACGCGGGCGAGCATCGATACGGGTTCCTTGATGGTGCGGACGACCTTGGTCGCCGGCGCATTCACCAGGCCCACGATCGTGCCCCGCAGCTCGTCGAGCGAAGGCATCGAGGCGAGCGCCTTGATGCCTGCTTCGTCGAGCACCGTCGCCCCCATGGCACCGCCGACGATTTCAAGTCGGTCGTTGCCCTTGGCGAAGTCCACCGCGACCTTGGCGGCCGCCACCGGATCTTCCGAATAGGCGAGGGCCGTGGGGCCGCTCAGATATTCGTCGATACCGGCGTAATCGGTGTCCTTCAGGGCGAGCTTGGCGAGGCGGTTCTTCGCAACCTTGTAGGACGCACCGGCTTCGCGCATCTTCGAGCGCAGTTCGGTGGACTGCGCCACCGAAAGGCCGAGGTTGCGGGTGACAACCACCACGCCCGCCTCGTTGAAGACCGCATTGAGCTGGGCGACCGAATCGGTTTTCTGCGAACGATCCATGCCATACTCCTTCACTGTGATCGCCCGGGATGGCTCCCGAACGACCGGCTCACATCGCTGCGCGGCTCATGCCGTACAGCAGATATCCATCGATGGGGAAGGAGGGCGCTATCAACGCCGTGGCAGCGCATGAGCGCGGCCGTATAATCTCGTTTCCCCGTCTAGGCTGGACATTAAGACCGGCAAGATCCGGTCACCAACTGTCTCGGACGGATGAACGGCAGATACAAAGAGGCCCGCCGTTCCGGGCGGGCCTCTAGGGAATTCCGTGTGGAAGTCAAGCCGGGATGCGGTGCACCCCGGGCATGATCACATCGGGGTTTCTTCGGCAGCCGGGGTCTCGGTGCCCATGTCGTCGGCCATGGTGTCGTCGGCCATGTCGTCGGTCATGGTGTCGTCGGTCATGGTGTCGTCCATCATCGGGTCGGTGGTGCCGGTGGCCATCGGCTCGACGGGAGCGGGTTCCATGGCGGTGGTGTCGGTGCCGTCGACCGGTTCTTCGGCGGCATTGTCGCAGGCGACGAGGCCGAGGGCCAGCGGGAGCGCGACGAGAGCGATCTTCTTCATGTGAACAATCCTTTGAGCCGTGATTGGCCGCCATATTATCGCCTTATTCGAACCGGCATGCAAGCGGGAATAAAGCGGGCGTGACGCGCGAAGTCGATCGTTCCGGCCATCGATCGCCGCTGGCCCGTGCGCCGTTTGACATCGGGCCGGGGGTTTCCTACATGCCTTTCCGACCGCACGCTTCGAGCGAGTCCGATTCATGCGCGGGTATCGGACACAGGATGGAAGCGGCGTTTCCATATCGCGACGTTTGACAGGATGCTGCAGCCCAGCCGCCCCCACCGGCGCGCCCATGCTGCGGCCTCTTTTCGCGTCTGCGGCATGGCTCTCACGCGCATGAGACATTTTTCCGCTCCGGCACCCCGGTCCGGCGCAAGGCGAAGAGGCGAACACCACATCATGGCAACCAAGGCCCCGACGAAGAAGTCCGCGTCCCAGAAGGTTTCGGGCACTGCGAAGCGTCGCATCCGCAAGATCTTCGGTGACATCCACGAAGTCGTGGACATGCCGAACCTGATCGAGGTCCAGCGCGAGAGCTACGAGCAGTTCCTGCGTTCGGACAAGGAGATCGACTACGTCTCCGGCCTCGAAAAGACGCTGCGAAGCGTGTTCCCGATCCGGGATTTCGCCGGCACCGCCGAACTCGACTTCGTGAACTACGAACTCGAGGCGCCAAAGTACGACATCGTCGAATGCCGCCAGCGCGGCATCACCTACGCCGCGCCCATGAAGGTGACCCTGCGCCTGATCGTGTTCGAGGTGGACCAGGAGACCGAGACCCGCTCCGTGCTCGATATCAAGGAGCAGGACGTCTACATGGGCGACATGCCGCTCATGACCGAGAACGGCACCTTCGTGATCAACGGCACCGAACGCGTCATCGTCTCGCAGATGCATCGTTCGCCCGGCGTGCTGTTCGACCACGACCGCGGCAAGACCCACTCGTCCGGCAAGCTGCTGTTTGCAGCGCGGATCATCCCCTATCGCGGCAGCTGGCTCGATTTCGAATTCGACGCCAAGGACATCGTCAACGTCCGTATCGACCGCAAGCGCAAGCTGCCGGTGACCAGCCTGCTGTTCGCGCTGGGCCTCGATGCCGAGGATATTCTCGACCAATTCTACGACACGGTCGCCTGGAAGCGCGCGACCGGCAAGAAGGGCGAAGGCTGGACCATCCCCTTCGTCCCCGATCAATGGCGCGGATTCAAGCCGGCCTTCCCGCTGGTCGACGCCAAGACCGGCGAGGAAATGTTCGCCGCTGGCCAGAAGATCAGCCCCCGCGCTGCCAACAAGGCGAAGAAGGACGGCTTGGAAACACTGCTCCTGCCGACCGAGGAAATCTTCGGCCGCTATGCCGCGCGCGACATGATCGACGAGAAGACCGGCCGGATCTGGATCGAGGCGGGCGAGGAAGTCAGCCCCGAGAACCTCGAAGCGCTCGACCAGGCGGGCGTCGATGCAATCGACCTGCTCGACATCGACCACATCAACACCGGCCCGTGGATGCGCAACACGCTCCAGGCCGACAAGGCCGAGAACCGCGAGGAAGGCCTGGAAGCGATCTACAAGGTCATGCGTCCGGGCGAGCCGCCGACCAAGGAAACCGCGGAAGCACTGTTCGAAGGCCTGTTCTTCGATGGCGATCGCTACGACCTGTCGGCCGTCGGCCGCGTCAAGCTCAACATGCGCCTCGAACTTGATGCCGAGGACACCGTGACCACGCTGCGCAGGGAAGACATCCTCGCCGTGGTCAAGGAACTGGTCGATCTCAAGGACGGCAAGGGCGAGGTCGACGACATCGACAACCTCGGGAACCGCCGTGTGCGCTCGGTCGGCGAGTTGCTTGAAAACCAGTACCGCGTCGGCCTGTTGCGCATGGAGCGCGCGGTGAAGGAACGGATGAGCAGCGTCGACGTGTCGACCGTGATGCCGAACGACCTGATCAACGCCAAGCCCGCCGTGGCCGCGGTGCGCGAGTTCTTCGGCTCGAGCCAGCTCTCGCAGTTCATGGACCAGACCAACCCGCTGTCCGAAGTCACGCACAAGCGGCGCGTGTCGGCGCTGGGGCCGGGCGGCCTCACCCGCGAGCGCGCGGGCTTCGAGGTCCGCGACGTCCACCCGACGCACTATGGCCGCATCTGTCCGATCGAAACGCCCGAAGGCCCGAACATCGGCCTCATCAACTCGCTGGCGAGCTTCAGCCGGGTGAACAAGTACGGCTTCATCGAGACGCCCTACCGCCAGGTGAAGGACGGCAAGGTCACCGAGGACGTGATCTACCTCTCCGCCATGGAGGAGCAGAAGCACACCGTCGCGCAAGCCTCGGCCGAGCTCGACGAGAGCGGCGGCTTCGTCGAGGAACTGGTCTCGGCTCGCCACAATGGCGACAACCTCATGGCTCCTCGCGAGCAGATCACGCTGATGGACGTCAGCCCCAAGCAGCTCGTGTCCGTGGCGGCCTCGCTGATCCCGTTCCTCGAGAACGACGACGCCAACCGCGCGCTGATGGGCTCGAACATGCAGCGCCAGGCGGTGCCTTTGGTCAAGGCCGAGGCACCATGGGTGGGCACCGGCATGGAAGAGACCGTGGCGCGTGACAGCGGTGCGGCGATCGCGGCCACCCGCGGCGGTATCGTCGACCAGGTCGACGCCACCCGCATCGTGATCCGCGCGCAGGGCGAGGTCGAGGCCGGCCAGTCCGGCGTCGACATCTACAGCCTGCAGAAGTTCCAGCGTTCGAACCAGAACACCTGCATCAACCAGCGCCCGCTGGTGAAGGTGGGCGATCTGGTGGAGCAGGGCGACATCATCGCCGACGGTCCCTCGACGGACCTTGGCGAGTTGGCGCTGGGCCGCAACAGCCTCGTCGCCTTCATGCCCTGGAACGGCTACAACTACGAGGACTCGATCCTCATTTCCGAACGCATCGTGAAGGACGACGTCTTCACCTCGATCCACATCGAGGAGTTCGAGGTGATGGCCCGCGACACCAAGCTCGGGCCGGAAGACATCACCCGCGACATCCCCAATGTCGGCGAGGAGGCTCTGCGCAACCTCGACGAGGCGGGCATCGTCTACATCGGCGCGGAAGTGCACCCGGGGGACATCCTCGCGGGCAAGATCACGCCGAAGGGCGAAAGCCCGATGACGCCGGAAGAGAAGCTGCTCCGCGCGATCTTCGGCGAAAAGGCGAGCGACGTGCGCGACACTTCGCTGCGTCTGCCCCCGGGCGTGTCCGGCACGGTGGTCGAGGTGCGGGTGTTCAACCGCCACGGCATCGAGATCGACGACCGTACCCGCGCGATCCAGAACGAGGAAATCGAACGCCTCCGCAAGGATGCGGCGGACGAACGCGCGATCCTCAACCGGGCGACCTACAATCGCCTGCGCGACATGCTCGTCGGCCAGACCGCTTCGGCGGCGCCCAAGGGCGTCAAGAAGGGCTCCGAGATCACCGACGAGGTGCTCGAGGAAGTCGACCGGCACGAATGGTTCAAGTTCGCCGTCGCCGACGACAGCCGGCAGCAGCAGCTCGAAGCGATCAAGGGCCAGTACGACGAGGCCGTGAAGGTCATCGACGCCAAGTTCGAGGACCGCAAGGAGAAGCTCGAGCGCGGCGACGAGCTGGCCCCGGGCGTGCTCAAGATGGTCAAGGTCTTCGTCGCGGTGAAGCGCAAGCTGCAGCCGGGCGACAAGATGGCCGGCCGTCACGGCAACAAGGGTGTCATCAGCCGCATCCTGCCGGTCGAGGACATGCCGTTCCTCGAGGACGGGACCCCGGTCGATGTCGTGCTCAACCCGCTGGGCGTGCCTTCGCGCATGAACGTCGGGCAGATCTTCGAGACCCATCTCGGCATGGCGGCCCGCAACCTCGGCCACCAGATCGGCGATGCGCTGGAGGAATGGAAGCAGGCCAACCCGAACGCCGCCGAGGACTATGCCGGTGCGAAGCCGCCCGAGGCTGTCGTTGAGCGTCTCAAGGAGACCTACGGCGCGCAATATCATGGCGACATCGAGAGCCGTTCGACCGAGGAAATCGTCGAACTCGCCGGCAATCTCGCCGCCGGTGTACCGATGGGCACCCCGGTGTTCGACGGCGCGCGCGAAGGCGACGTGACGGTGGAGCTCGAAAAGGCCGGGTTGCACAGCTCCGGCCAGTCGGTGCTATTCGACGGCCGCACCGGCGAGGCGTTCGACCGCAAGGTGACCGTGGGCATCATCTACATGCTCAAGCTCCACCACCTCGTGGACGACAAGATCCACGCGCGTTCGATCGGTCCGTACTCGCTCGTCACCCAGCAGCCGCTGGGCGGCAAGGCGCAGTTCGGCGGCCAGCGCTTCGGTGAGATGGAGGTCTGGGCCCTCCAGGCCTACGGCGCGGCGTACACGCTGCAGGAAATCCTCACCGTGAAGTCGGACGATGTGATCGGGCGGACCAAGGTCTACGAGGCGATCGTCAAGGGCGACGACACCTTCGAGGCGGGTATTCCCGAGAGCTTCAACGTGCTCGTCAAGGAAATGCGCAGCCTGGGCCTCAACGTCGAGTTAAAGAGCCTCGCCGACGAGGACGAGGACGACGATCCGGCCATGCAGATCGCGGCGGAGTGAGGGGGCGGCCGAGAGCCCGGCAACTCCCTCCCGCCACCCGCCACGAAAAAATTCACCCGCTAGGGACATGAAGTCATGAACGAACTGACCAAATTCACCAACCAGCTCGCGAAGCCCGAAACCTTCGACGAGATCCAGATCGGCATCGCCAGCCCCGAGCGTATCCGCTCGTGGTCCTTCGGCGAGATCAAGAAGCCCGAGACGATCAACTACCGCACGTTCAAGCCCGAGCGTGACGGTCTGTTCTGCGCGCGCATCTTCGGTCCGGTGAAGGATTACGAGTGCCTGTGCGGCAAGTACAAGCGCATGAAGTACAAGGGCGTCGTCTGCGAGAAGTGCGGCGTCGAGGTGACCGTGACCAAGGTCCGCCGCGAGCGCATGGGCCACATTGAACTGGCCGCGCCGGTCGCGCACATCTGGTTCCTGAAGTCGCTGCCCAGCCGCATCGGCCTGCTGCTCGACATGCAGCTGAAGCAGCTCGAGCGGATCCTCTATTTCGAGAGCTACGTCGTCACCGAGCCGGGCCTGACCCCGATGGAGAAGTTCCAGCTCCTGACCGAGGACGAACTGCTCGAGGCGCAGGACGAATATGGCGAGGATGCCTTCAGTGCCGGGATCGGCGCCGAAGCGGTCAAGGCCATGCTGATGGACCTCGATCTCGAACAGGAGAAGGAAGACCTTCTCGAAGAGCTCGCGACCACCAAGTCGGCGCTCAAGCCCAAGAAGATCATCAAGCGGCTGAAGGTCGTCGAGAGCTTCATCGAGAGCGGCAATCGGCCGGAATGGATGATCCTCGAGGTCGTGCCGGTCATCCCGCCCGAACTGCGCCCGCTGGTGCCGCTCGACGGTGGCCGCTTCGCGACCTCGGACCTCAACGATCTCTATCGCCGCGTCATCAACCGCAACAACCGCTTGAAGCGTTTGATCGAGCTGCGCGCGCCCGACATCATCGTGCGCAACGAAAAGCGCATGCTGCAGGAATCGGTCGACGCCCTGTTCGACAATGGCCGTCGCGGCCGCGTGATCACCGGTGCCAACAAGCGTCCCCTGAAGTCGCTCAGCGACATGCTCAAGGGCAAGCAGGGCCGCTTCCGTCAGAACCTGCTCGGCAAGCGCGTCGACTATTCGGGCCGTTCGGTCATCGTCACCGGCCCCGAACTCAAGCTGCACCAGTGTGGCCTGCCGAAGAAGATGGCGCTCGAGCTGTTCAAGCCGTTCATCTACGCCCGGCTCGACGCCAAGGGTCTGTCGATGACGCTCAAGCAGGCCAAGAAGTGGGTCGAGAAGGAGCGCAAGGAAGTCTGGGACATCCTGGATGAAGTCATCCGCGAACACCCGGTGCTTCTGAACCGCGCGCCGACGCTTCACCGTCTCGGCATCCAGGCGTTCGAGCCCGTGCTGATCGAGGGCAAGGCGATTCAGCTGCACCCGCTCGTCTGCTCGGCCTTCAACGCCGACTTCGACGGCGACCAGATGGCCGTCCACGTGCCGCTTTCGCTGGAAGCCCAGCTCGAAGCACGCGTGCTGATGATGAGCACCAACAACATCCTCTCGCCCGCCAACGGCAAGCCGATCATCGTGCCTTCGCAGGACATGGTGCTGGGGCTCTATTACCTGTCGATGGAACGCCAGGAGAAGACCCCCGAGTTCGTCGACGGCGACAAGAAGGGCGAAAAGCACCAGCGGCTGCCGATGTTCTCGGACATGGCGGAGGTCCACCAGGCGCTCGAGACCAAGCAGGTCACGCTGCACACCAAGATCGTTGCCCGCGTTCCGCAGGCCGACGAGGACGGCAAGACGCAGATGAAGCGGTTCGAGACCACGCCGGGCCGCATGTTGATCGGCGAATGCCTGCCCAAGAACCACAAGGTTCCCTACGACGTCATCAACCGGCTCCTGACCAAGAAGGAGATCGGCGACGTCATCGACCAGGTCTATCGCCACACCGGCCAGAAGGACACGGTGCTGTTCGCCGACGCGATCATGACGTTGGGCTTCCGCCACGCGTTCAAGGCCGGCATTTCCTTCGGCAAGGATGACATGATCATTCCGGAATCGAAGGTGAAGCTCGTCGAGGAGACCAAGGAACTGGTCGCCGGCTACGAGCAGCAGTATCAGGACGGCCTGATCACCCAGCAGGAAAAGTACAACAAGGTGATCGATGCCTGGAGCCGCTGCGGCGATCAGGTGGCCGACGCCATGATGGACGAGATCAAGGCCCGCCCGATCGACGAGGACGGCAAGGAAGCCGAGATCAACTCGATCTACATGATGAGCCATTCGGGTGCGCGTGGTTCGCCGGCGCAGATGAAGCAGCTCGCGGGTATGCGCGGCCTCATGGCCAAGCCTTCGGGCGAGATCATCGAGAACCCGATCATCTCGAACTTCAAGGAAGGTCTCAACGTCCTCGAATACTTCAACTCCACCCACGGCGCCCGCAAGGGCCTCGCGGACACGGCGCTGAAGACGGCGAACTCGGGTTATCTCACCCGCCGCCTCGTCGACGTGTCGCAGGACTGCGTCATCGTCGAGGAGGATTGCAAGACCGAGAACGCGCTCGAAATGCGCGCGATCGTGCAGGGTGGCTCGGTCATCGCCTCGCTCGGCGAGCGCATCCTCGGCCGCACGATCACCGAGGACTTGGTCAATGCCAAGACCGGCGAGGTCATCGTCAAGGCGGGCACGCTGCTCGACGAGCCGATGGTCAAGGAGATCGAGGACGCCGAGGTCCAGGTGGCCAAGATCCGCTCGCCGCTGGTCTGCGAGGCCGAACAGGGCGTCTGCGCGACCTGCTACGGGCGCGATCTCGCGCGCGGCACGCCGGTGAACATCGGTGAAGCGGTCGGCGTCATCGCGGCGCAGTCGATCGGCGAGCCCGGCACCCAGCTGACGATGCGGACCTTCCACATCGGCGGCGCGGCGCAGCTCAACGAGACCAGCCATCTGGAATCGATCTCGGACGGCAAGGTCGTCTATCGCGACATGCCGACCATCGTCGACAAGAGGGGCCGTATCCTCAGCCTCGCCCGTAATGGCGAACTGGCGGTGATCGATGCCGAGGGTCGCGAGCGCGAGATCCACAAGGTGCCCTACGGCACCGTGCTGATGCACAAGGATGGCGACAAGGTCTCCGAAGGCGATCGGCTGGCGGAATGGGATCCGTTCACCCTGCCGATCATCACCGAAACCTCGGGCGTGGTGAAGTATCAGGACCTCATCGAGGGCACGACGCTGGAGGAACAGGTCGACGATGCGACCGGTATCGCCCAGCGCGTGGTCACCGAGGTGCGCACCACCGGCCGCAAGAAGAAGGACGATCTGCGTCCGCGCCTCACCCTGCTCGGGGAAGGCCAGAGCGACGAGGAAACCGAGGCGCAGCGTTACCTGCTGGCTCCGGGCACCACGCTCTCGGTCGAGGACGGCCAGGAAGTCCAGGGTGGCGACATCCTCGCCCGTGCCAGCCGCGAGGCAGCCAAGACCCGCGACATCACCGGCGGTCTGCCGCGGGTGGCGGAGCTGTTCGAGGCGCGTCTGCCCAAGGACATGTCGGTGATCGCCAAGGTCTCAGGCAAGATCGAATTCGTTCGCGAATACAAGGCCAAGCGCAAGATCGCGATCATTCCGGAAGAGGGTGATCCGGTGGAATACCTGATCCCCAAGACCAAGGTGATCGACGTTCAGGAAGGCGACTTCGTCAAGAAGGGCGACACGCTCATCTCCGGCGCGCCGAACCCGCACGACATCCTCGAGGTCCTCGGGATCGAGGCGCTGGCCGAGTATCTCTGCACGGAGATCCAGGAGGTCTATCGACTCCAGGGCGTGAAGATCAACGACAAGCACATCGAGGTGATCGTTCGCCAGATGCTGCAGAAGGTCGAGATCACCGACGGCGGCGACACCGTGCTGCTGCCGGGAGAACAGGTCGATCTGGGCGAAATGCACGAGGCCAATGCCAAGCTCGGCAAAGGCAAGAAGCCGGCCGAGGGCAAGCCGATCCTGCTCGGGATCACCAAGGCCTCGCTCCAGACGCGTTCCTTCATCTCGGCGGCGTCTTTCCAGGAAACGACCCGCGTGCTCACCCAGGCCGCGGTCGAGGGCAAGAAGGACACGCTGATCGGTCTCAAGGAGAACGTGATCGTCGGCCGTCTCATCCCCGCCGGTACCGGCGCGGGCATGAACCGGCTGCGCGTCACCGCTTCCGGCCGCGATGCTGCCCTGCGGGCGCAGTGGAAGAAGGCGCAGGAGGCGATCATCGCCGCCCAGACCGCCGAGGAAGAGCACCAGGCGGAACTCGCCCAGGGTCCCGAGGCGGCGATCGGCGACGATCCGCTGGCGACCATGGAGGGCGAGACCCACGGCACCGATGCCGATGCGGGCGAGTATCTCGAAGGCGCCGAGAATGCCGAGGCGATCGAGAAGGAGAGCGGCGAGGCCGAATAGGCCCGCCTTCCTTCCAAAAGCAAGATCGGCCCCCCGGACCTCAGGCGTCCGGGGGGCCTTTTTCTTGCGCCTTCCCGATCGGGCGGGCTAACGGCTCGGGATGGCCAAAGTCACCCGTTTCGCACCCTCGCCCACGGGGCGCCTGCATGTCGGCAACATCCGGACCGCGCTGCACAATTGGATGCTGGCGCGAAAGACGGGCGGGCGGTTCCTGCTGCGGATCGACGATACCGATGCGGCGCGCAGCCGCGAGGAACATGTCGAGGCGATCCGGGCCGATCTCGCCTGGCTGGGGCTCGAACCCGATGGCGAGGAACGGCAGTCGCAGCGACTGGCGCATTACGAGGCCGCTTTCGAGACGCTGAAGCAGTCCGGGCGGGTCTATCCGGCCTACGAGACGCAGCAGGAGCTGGAACTCAAGCGCAAGGTGCAGCTCGGCCGCGGCCTGCCCCCGATTTACGACCGCGCCGCGCTGTCGCTGACGGAGGAGCAGCGCGCCGCGAAGGAAGCCGAGGGCGTGGCCCCGCACTGGCGTTTCCGCCTCGACCACGACGAGGCCATCGTCTGGCAGGATGGCGTTCGTGGACCGCAGACATTCGATCCGGCACAATTGTCCGACCCCGTGGTCCGACGGGCCGACGGCAGCTGGCTCTACATGCTGCCGAGCGCGGTCGACGATATCGCCCTGGGGATCACCGATGTCCTTCGCGGGGAGGACCACGTCTCCAATACCGCGGTGCAGGTCCAGATGTTCACCGCGCTCGGTGCCCGACACCCGCGGTTCGCGCACGAGGCGCTGCTGGTGGGCCGCGAAGGCAAGCTGTCGAAACGGCTCGGGTCGCTGGGCTGCGACGCCTTTCGCGAGCGCGGCATCGAACCCGATGCGCTGGTCGCCCTGCTCGCCCGGCTCGGCACGGCGCTTCCGGTCGAACCCATCGCCGATCGCCAGGTTCTACTGGAAAGCTTCGATCTGGGCACCTTCGGCCGCGCCCCGGCGAAGTTCGACGAGGACGAGCTGGAGCGACTCAATGCCGCCATCGTTCACCAGATGAATTACGATGCCGTTGCCCATCGTCTGCCCGACGGCATGGACGAGGCCGGGTGGCACGCGATCCGCCCCAATCTGGCGCATGTCGGCGAAGCGGCGGACTGGTGGCGGCTTGTCACCGGGCCGGTGGAAGCACCCGCGTTTTCACCCGAAGAACGCGCCTATCTGGCGGAAGCGGTGCGCGTGGCGCAGGGAGATGGCCTTGCCGTCGACGACCCCTGGCGCGCGCTCACGGGCGCGCTCAAGGAATCGACCGGACGCAAGGGCCGGGATTTGTTTCTGCCGCTGCGCCAAGCGCTAACCGGCATGGATCACGGCCCGGACATGGGCGAACTTCTGCCGTTGATCGGGGCCGAACGGGCGCGCGAACGGCTTGCCCGCGCGGCATCGGGCTGAGGGATGCGGGCGCTACAGGTCGACATCCTTGTTCGGGCGCGCCTCGATTTCTTCCTGCAGACGCTTGGCGCCAACTTCCGCTTGCCGATCGGTCGCGGCCCCCGCCTTGCGGTTGCGCATGGTCCCGTAGATGATCGCACCGATCAGCAAGAGCGGCCCGACGATCAGGACGATACCCCAGAATCCTTCCACGATTTTTCTCCTGTCTTTCTTGAAGACCAACGCCCGATGACGGCGATCTTTCCGAAAGCCGCGAACGGACGGGGTTGCTGATGCCCGGTCGCGCACTGGTTCCGCGCCTCGCATGGCTGCCCGGCTACGGCGCAGAGGCAGCGGCGAAGGATGCAATCGCAGGTCTCGTGCTCTCGATTCTGCTGGTACCGCAGGCGATGGCCTACGCCCAGCTCGCCGGGCTGCCGCCGGAAATGGGTCTCTTCGCCGCGCTGCTGCCGCCCGTGCTCTATGCCCTGTTCGGAACGAGCAGCTTCGTCTCGCTGGGCCCGGTGGCGCTGGTATCGCTCGTCGTCGCCGAGGCGGCGGGCAACAGCGGCGGCGATCCGGCAACCGCCGCGGTCCTGATCGCCATCGAGGCCGGCGTGCTGCTGATGCTGCTGGGCGGGCTCGGCCTGGGGCGACTGGTCAATTTCATAAGCGAGCCGGTGCTGCTCGGCTTTACCGCCGCGGCGGCGTTCCTGATCGCGGCGAGCCAGTTGCCGACCCTCCTGGGGATCGAGGCGGCGCGCTCGGGAAACCTCGTCGGCGCGCTCTCCACTCTCCTCGGCTCGATCGAGCAGACGAGCTGGCCGACGCTGTGGGTGGGGGCCGGCGCGCTGGCCGCGCTGCTGCTCGCCAACCGGCTCGCCGCCCCGCTGCTGTGGAAGCTCGGCGTCAGGCCACCGTTCCGGCAGGCGATCGCCAAGGCGGTTCCGCTCGCGGTGATCGTGGCGGCGGGTTTCGCCGCGACCCTGTGGCCGGGCGCCGTCGCCACGGTGCGGGCGATCGATGCAGCGCTGCCCTCGCTCCCCGGCGGGCTCGGCGCACCGCGGCTGTGGCTCGACCTGCTGCCCAGTGCCGTAGCGGTGGCGATAATCGTGTTCGTGACGGCCACCGCAGTGGCGAAGTCGCTCGCGGGCAGCGACCGCAGCCAGCTCGACACCAGTCGCGAGGCGGTGGCGCTGGGCAGCGCCAACATCGCCGCCGCGCTCACCGGCGGATATGCCGTCGGCGCCAGTCTCAGCCGCTCGGCACTGGTCGAGGACAGCGGCGCGCGCTCGCCGCTCGCCAGCGTCGTCGGCGCATTGGTGGTTCTCGCGGTCCTGCTGCTCCTCGCGCCGCTGCTGGCCTTCCTGCCGGAGACGGCGCTGGCGGCGCTGGTCATCAGCGCGGTCTTCGGCCTCATCAAGTGGCGCGATATCAAGGATGTCTGGCGGCACGACCGGATCGAGGGAGCGATCATCGCGCTCTCCTTCCTCGGTACGCTGTTGCTGGGGGTGCGCTGGGGGCTGGCGCTGGGGGCCGGTCTCGGGATCGCGCATTTCCTCTGGTTCTCGTCGCTTCCGCGCGTCACCCGCGTGGGCACCGACGATGGTGGTGTCACCTTCCGCTCGATCGACCGCGAGGCGGTGCAGCTGGAAACCCTGCCCACGCTGGTGGTTCGGATCGACCGTTCGCTCTATTTCGGCAATGCCGCCTATTGCGAGGAGGAGATCCTCGATCGCCTTTCCGAGCACGAGACCATCGAGAAGCTGATCCTCGACATGCGGGCGGTGAACGATGTCGATGCCAGCGGCGCGGCGATGCTGCGCCGGTTGACGGTGCGATTGCGCGAGATGGGGGTGGAGGTGCATTTCGCGGAAATCCACGCGCCGGTGCGCGCGCGGATGAATGGGCTCGACAGCAAGGCCTGCACCTTCCATCGCAGCGTGCGCCAGGCGGTGGAGCATTGCGGCGTCCTGCTCGACGACACGCTGCCCTACACCTGAGACATCATCGCCGATGGCGGTCCAGTTCGTCGCCGGAAAGGGTGACGATGTGTAGCAGATTGGTGCTCCCGGGCGTACCGAAGGGAACCCCGGCCAGCGCGATCAGCTTGTCCCCGCCCGCGCCGAAACCGTGCCGCAACGCCATGCGCCGGCCCTTGGCGATCATTTCTTCGAAGCTGCCGATGTCGCGGGTGACGACGGCATGCGCGCCCCACAGCAGGCCCACGCGGCGCGCGGTCTCCAGCGAGGGCGTAAGCGTCAGCATCGGCACGCTCGGCCGTTCGCGCGCCACGCGCCGCGCGGTCGAACCGGAGAAGGTGAACACCGTGATCGCCCGGATCGCCACCGTATCGGCGATGGTCATGCAGCTGTGCGCCAATGCATCCGCCGTGGTCCGGTCGGGCGGGGTGTCGAGGAAGCGGATGCGCGGCAGATAGGCCTCGTCGCGTTCCACCTGCGCGGCGATGCGGTCCATCATCGCCACCGCCTCCTCCGGCCATTCGCCCGCGGCGGTCTCGGCCGAAAGCATGACTGCATCGGCCCCGTCGTAGACCGCGTTGGCGACATCGGAGACCTCGGCACGGGTCGGGGCCGGGCTCTCGATCATCGATTCGAGCATCTGCGTCGCCACGATCACCGGCTTGCCCGCGGTCCGCGCCTGGTTGACGATCCGCTTCTGCAGCGGCGGCACCTCGAAGGGCTCGAGCTCGACCCCGAGATCGCCGCGCGCGACCATCAGGGCATCGGCGAGCTCGAGAATCTCGTCGAGCCGGCGCACCGCGCTCGGCTTCTCGATCTTGGCGCACAGGGCACCCTTGCCGCCCATCAGCTTGCGCGCCTCGGCCAGATCCTCGGGCCGCTGGACGAAGCTGAGCCCGATCCAGTCGACCCCCTGGTCCATGGCGAAGGCGAGATCGCGCCGGTCCTTGTCGGTCAGCGCCGGGATCGGCACCTCGGCATCGGGCACGTTGACCCCCTTGCGGTCGGAGATCACCCCCCCGACCTCGGCCGAACAGAGGATCTCGTCCTCCCCGGCGCGGATCACCTTGAGCCTGATCTTGCCGTCGTTGATCAGCAGCCGCTGGCCCTTCTCCAGCACCCCGAACAGTTCGGGGTGAGGCAGCTGGACGCGGGTATCGTCTCCCGGCTCGTCGCGGCGGTCGAGGGTGAAATGACCCGAATGGCGGATCACGGCCTTGCCGTCCTTGAAGCTGCCGACCCTGAGCTTGGGACCCTGGAGGTCCGCGAGGATCGCGATCGGCCGGTCGAATTTCTTTTCCATCGCGCGGATCGCGGCGATGGTTTCGGCATGGGTCGCGTGTTCGCCGTGACTCATGTTGACGCGAAAGGCGTCGGCACCGGCACGGAAGAGCCGCTCGAGCATTTCGGGATCGCGGCTGGCCGGGCCGAGCGTGGCGAGAATCTTGACCTTGCGGTCGCGGGGAGCGAATTTCTTCATGCGCGGCCGCCTATGGCAGAGCCGCGTGACGGAATGAAGGAGGAAGCGTTTTGCCCACACCCGACCCGGTCGACGATCTCGACGATGCAGTGGCCGCCGCCGCCTTCCGCCGACTGGTCCGCCACCTGCGCCATCGCCACGATGCGCAGAACATCGAGCTGATGGGGCTCTCCGGGTTCTGCCGCAACTGCCTCGCCGACTGGATCCGGGACGCCGGTTACGCGGGCGACAAAGCGGCTGCGCGCGAACTGATCCATGGCATGCCGCAGGAGGAGTGGAAGGCCACCCGCCAGACCCCGGCGACGCAGGAGCAGCTCGACCGGATGGCGGCAAGCGTGGCGAAGAATCGCGTGGATTAGAACCGCGCCCTGTTCACCCGGGCGACTGCGCTGGCTATCGAGCCGCCAACCGATTCACCAATGGAGCCCGACAAGATGGCCGAAGCCACCGACGACCGCCTGCGCCTGCTGATCGAGCGCATCGAACGCCTCGAGGAAGAGAAGAAGGGCATCGCCGACGATATCCGCGACGTCTATGCCGAGGCCAAGGCGGTGGGTTACGATACCAAGATCATGCGCCAGATCGTGCGTCTGCGGAAGATGAAGCCCGACGACCGCAGCGAACAGGAAATGATCCTCGACACCTACAAGGCCGCGCTCGGCATGGGTTGATCTTGCCGGTGGTTGGTTTCGGAACGCGACCGGGCGCTCGCCAGTAGGTGGGGGCGAAAGGAACACGCCCCATGCCCACCGAGACCGATACCGCCTTCATCGAAGAGACCGCCGAAGAGCCCCGGATGCCGGGGCACGAGACCGCGCTCGACCGCAAACCCAAATGGGAACCGCGCTTCCCCGGATCGGGGCGCCTGAAGGGCAAGGTGGCGATCGTCACCGGAGGCGATAGCGGCATCGGCCGCGCCACCGCCGTGCTGTTCGCGCGCGAAGGGGCGAAGGTCGCGATCGCCTATCTCGAGGAGACCGACGACGCCAAGATCACCAAGGACGCGATCGAGCAGGAAGGCAGCGAGGCGATCCTGCACGAGGGCGATCTGGGCGATCCGGCGGTCGGCAGGGCGCTGGTCGACAAGGTGATCGGCAAATGGGGCCGGCTCGACGTGCTGGTCAACAATGCCGGCGAGCAGCATCCCGACTACGACATCGAGGACATCACCGCCGAACAGCTCCAGCGCACCTTCCAGACCAACATCTTCGCGATGTTCTATCTGGTGCAGGCGGCGCGACCGCATCTCAAGAAGGGCGCGGCGATCGTCAATTGCACCAGCGTGACGATGTACAAGGGCGCGGCGATCCTGCTGGACTATTCGGCCACCAAGGGTGCGATCACCGCCTTCACGCGCTCGCTCTCCGAAAACCTGATCGAGGACGGAATCCGTGTGAACGCCGTCGCGCCCGGCCCGATCTGGACCCCGCTCAATCCCATGGGCGGCCAGCCCAGGGAGGAGATGGACGATTTCGGCAAGGACACGCCGATGGGGCGGCCGGGCGAGCCCAACGAGGTCGCGCCCGCCTTCCTCTTCCTTGCCTGCGAGGATTCCTCCTATATGTCGGGCCAGGTGCTGCATCCCAACGGCGGCATCATCGTCAACGGCTGAGGAGGACAGGATGGCAGGCCCCTGGAAAGACGCGCGCGGGATCACCGTCACCACGACACCGACGATCGAAGGAAAGCCGATCCAGGAATATCTCGGCATCGTCACCGGGGAAGTGATCGTCGGTGCCAACATCTTCCGCGATCTCTTCGCCAACATCCGCGACATCGTCGGCGGGCGTTCGGGTAGCTACGAGCGCATCCTGCGCGAGGCGCGCGAGCGGGCGATCGAGGAATTGCAGGCCGAGTGCGGGACGCTGGGCGGCAATGCGGTGGTCGGGATCGATCTCGATTACGAGGTGATCGGCGATACCGGGTCGATGCTGATGGTTTCGGTCAGCGGTACCGCCGTCAAGGTCTGACCCCGGACCGGATCAGGCTCCGGTCGCATACCGTGTGCCGAGATAGACCAGCCCCAGCGCGGTGCCGTTGTGCATCGCGTGGAGAGCGATGCTGGCCCAGAGCCCGTAATACACCCGCAGATAGCCGAGGATCGCGCCGAGGATGAACTGCGGCAGCACCAGCGGCAGCAGCACCCACAGCGCCCCCTCGCTGAAATTGAGCAGGTGGATGCAGGCGAACGCCAGCGTGCTCAGCCAGAAGAACACCGGGAAGAGCCGCCGGAACCAGCGCATCGGCGGCTTGCGGCGTCCGCTCCAGGAGAGCCAGGCGGCGAGCAGGCCGAAAATGGCGAGCGCCGCCAGCGCCCAGACGCCCGTGCCGGGAATGCCCGTCCCCATGATCGCCGCGGCGGCGGCCCCTGCGAACAGCAGCGAGGCGATCGCCAGCAGATGGCGCGCGCGGCCCGACAGCCAGCCGCGAAAGACGATCTCCTCCATCAGCGGTGCGCCGACCACGACCGCCAGCGCGACTCCGGCGGTGATCTCCATTTCCGCCAGCGCGGTTTCCGGCAGTTCGAAGCCCGCCGCCATCACCGCGCCCGCGGTCAGGGCGAGCACCGCCATCAGCAGCACGTCGAGCGCGTACATCCGCACGAGCGCCGCGGCCGCGCCCGCGGAAAAGCGCGCGGTGCGTTCGGGAAGGACCGGCCGCGCCACGAAGCGCCGGAAGGCGCGCCATTCCGCGCGTGCCGTATCGCCCCGGACCGGGCTTGTCGTCACCTCTGTCATGCGGCTATTGCGGCCCCGATTTTCCACCCATCAGCGATACGCGAAGAAGCATAGCACATGGCAGGCCATTCCAAGTTCAAGAACATCATGCACCGCAAGGGTGCCCAGGACAAGAAGCGCTCCAACCTCTTTTCCAAGCTCAGCCGCGAGATCACCGTGGCGGCCAAGATGGGCATGCCCGATCCGGACATGAACCCGCGCCTCAGGCTGGCGGTCAACGCCGCCAAGGCGCAGTCGATGCCCAAGGACAACATCCAGCGCGCGATCGACAAGGCCACCGGCGGCGACGACGAGAATTACGAGGAGGTCCGCTACGAGGGCTACGGCCCGGGCGGCAGCGCGATCATCGTCGAGGCGCTGACCGACAACCGCAACCGCACCGCCACCGCCGTGCGCACCGCCTTTTCCAAGAACGGCGGCAATCTTGGCACCGAGGGCAGCGTCGTCCACGGCTTCGAACGGTTGGGCTTCATCCTCTATCCGGCCGATGCCGGGAGCGAGGAGAAGGTGCTCGAGGCGGCGATGGAAGCGGGCGCCGAGGACATCGCCTCGACCGATGACGGCCACGAGATCTGGACCGCGGCCGACGATCTCCACCAGGTCGCCGCCGATCTCGAGAAGGCGCTGGGCGAGGCGGAGACCGTCAAGCTCGCCTGGAAGCCCAACCTCACCGTCGACATGGACGAGAAGGACGCGGGCGTGCTGCTCAAGCTGATCGACGCGCTCGACGACGACGACGACGTCCAGACGGTCTGGGGCAATTACGACATCTCCGACGAAGTCATGGAGAAGGTGGAGGGCTGACGGAGGTCGGGTGACTCACATCCTCGGCCTCGACCCTTCGCTTTCCTGCACGGGCTGGGGCGTGATCCGCGTCGAGGGCTCGCGGTTGGCGCATGTCGCCAACGGGCAGATCGCCACCGACCCCTCGGCACCCATGGCAGCCCGGCTGGCGGCGCTCCAGGCGGGGATCGCCGAAGCGATTGCCACCCACCGCCCCGATCGCGCCGCGGCCGAGGAGGTCTTCGTCAACAAGAACCCGCAATCCACGCTCAAGCTCGCCCAGGCGCGCGGCGCGGTGCTGGCGGCTTGCGGGGAAGCGGGTATCGAGGTGCGCGAACATGCCGCGCGGGCGGTCAAGAAGGCCATCGTCGGCACCGGCGGCGCCGACAAGGCGCAGGTCCAGGCCATGCTCAAGGTGCTGCTGCCCGGTGCCGCGATCGCCGGTCCGGACGCTGCCGACGCGCTGGCGGTCGCCATCGCCGACGCGCACCGGCCGATCTGACCTTTCCTGCCGGCCTTTCCTACAAGCGGGCGCCGGGCTAGGGGGCGTCGACGATCGCGTCTCCACCCGCCCTGCGTTCCGACGACAATGCCGGCGCGGGGCACGGGGAATTTCCTCTCCTGGACCGTGTAACACCCGGTCCATGTCCTACAGGCATCCGATGACCATCCAGCTTTACGGCATCCCCAATTGCGACACGGTCAGGAAAGCGCGGCGATGGCTCGATGCCCGGGGCCTCGATTACACCTTTCACGACTTCAAGAAGGAAGGTGCCGATCCCGCGAAAGTCGAAAGCTGGATCGCCGCCAAGGGTGTGGGCACCGTGCTCAACCGGCGCGGGACGACATGGCGCAAGCTCGACGATGCGCAAAAGGCCCGTGCGGACGACAGTCACGAGGCCGTCTCATTGCTGGTTCAGCATCCCTCGATGATCAAGCGTCCGGTCGCCGAACACGCGGGCGGCATCATCATCGGTTTCGAGGAAGACGAATGGTCCGCCGCCTTCTCCTGATTGTCGCTGCCGCGCTCGCGGCGCCCGCCGCGGCCCAGCCCGCCCCCAAGCCCGCCCCCGAGCCCGCCACCGGGGACATGCTGATCATCGCCCACCGCGGCGCGAGCGGGGAGCGGCCCGAGCACACGCTCGCCGCCTACGAGCGGGCGATCGACCAGGGCGCGGACTACATCGAACCCGATCTGGTGGTGACCAAGGATCTCGTCCTCGTCGCGCGGCACGAGACCGAGCTGTCCGACACCACCGATGTCGCCGCGCGCGAGGAATTCGCCGAACGCAAGCGGACCAAGGATATCGAAGGCCGGATGGTCAGCGGCTGGTTCGCCGAGGACTTCACCCTTGCCGAACTGCGCACGCTGAGGGTCACGGAGCGCATGCCGGAGCTTCGGCCGCAGAACGTCCGGTTCGACGGGCTATATCAAGTGCCGACTTTCGACGAGATCGTGGCGCTGGTGGAGGCCAAGGAGGCCGAGACGGGCCGCACCATCGGCCTCTATCCGGAACTCAAGCACCCGACCCTGCTGCTGCAGCAGGCGGGGATCGACACGGTCGATCTGCTGGTCACTGCCCTGCGCAAGCACGATCTCGACGATGCGGACGATCCCGTCTTCGTGCAGATCTTCGAAGTCGGCCCGCTCCAGCGGCTCGACCGGATGGTGGATGTGCCCCTGGTCCTGCTGATCTCCTCCGAGGGTGGACCCTTCGACGAGCCCGCCATGCGCTGGGCGCAGATGATGACTCCCTCTGGCCTTGCCGAAATCGCCGACTATGCCGACGGGATCGGCCCCTACATGGGCCACGTCCTCGCCCCGGACGGCACGCCGAGCGCGCTCGTGGCCGATGCCCATGCGGCGGGGCTGACGGTCCATCCGTGGACGGTGCGCAAGGAAAACGGCTTCCTGCCGCCGGCCTTGCGCCGCGGAAGCGATCCGGCGGCGCGCGGCGATGCCGAGGCGCTGATCGGCCTGCTCGTGGCGGCCGGAGTGGACGGCTATTTCACCGACGATCCCGCGCTCGCGGTCGCGGTCAGGAACGCCGGACGCTGAGGATGTAGTTGAGCGAGCAATCGCTCGACAGGTGCAGCCCCCGGGCGGGCGAAAAGGCGATTCCCCGCCGCTCGACCGGTTCGAGCCCGAGGTCGGCCAGCATGCCGCCCAGTTCCTCGGGCGTCACGAAATCCTCCCAGTGGTGGGTCCCGCGCGGGATCAGTCCGATCGTCTCCGCCGCGCCGACCATCAGCAGCCGCGATTGCGGCGTGCGGTTGGGGGTGGACAGGATCATGAGGCCGCCGGGAGCCAGCCGCTCGGCGAGCGCGCGCAGGAAGGCGGGCTTGTCGGCGACATGCTCGATGACCTCGAGCGCGGTGACGAGATCGAAACTGCCGATGTCGAGCGCGGCGACCTCGCCGGCAATGTAGCGGATGTCGAGCCCGCTGCCCTCCGAATGGGCGGCGGCGGCGGCGACGTTCTCGGGCGCGGCATCGACGCCCGTCACCTCCGCTCCCAACCGCGCCAGCGGCTCGGCGAGAAGGCCCGCGCCGCAGCCGACGTCGAGCGCGGATTTGCCCGCCAGCGGCGCGCGGTCGCGTACGTCGCCGCCCCAATGCGCATCGATCGCCTGCCGGACGAAACGCAGCCGCACCGGGTTGAGCCGGTGGAGCATCGCCGAGGAACCCTTCGGATCCCACCAGTCGGCCGCCAGCGCGCCGAAATGGGCGGCCTCGCCCGGCCGGATCGTCGATCCCGCCGCAATGCCGCCGGTCCGCTGGGCTGTTGCATCTTCCATGGGTGCTGCCGTAACAGCGCCGCTCGGCACAATCCAGCGGGAGGCATCGCTCCGGTCTTGGCACGCATCGTGATGAAATTCGGCGGCACTTCGATGGCCGGCACCGAGCGCATTCGCCGGGTGGCGAACATCGTGCGCCGGCAGGCGGCCGGGCGCGACGGTGAACGCAATCAGGTCGCCGTGGTGGTCAGCGCCATGGCGGGGGAGACCGACCGGCTGGTCAACTTCTGCCGCGAAGCCAACGCGCTCTACGATCCGGCGGAATACGACGTCGTGGTGGCGAGCGGGGAACAGGTCACCAGCGGCCTCCTGGCGTTGACGCTCCAGGCGCTGGGGCAACCGGCCCGCAGCTGGCTCGGCTGGCAATTGCCGGTCCACACCGTCGAGAACCACGCCAAGGCGCTGATCGACCGGATCGAGGGCAGCGGGCTGATCGCGGCGATGGAGGAGGGGCAGATCGCGGTGATCCCCGGCTTCCAGGGCCTGTCGCCGGAAGGCCGGGTGACGACCATGGGGCGCGGCGGATCGGACACCAGCGCAGTGGCGGTGGCGGCGGCGATCGGGGCGGACCGCTGCGATATCTACACGGATGTCGACGGGGTCTACACCACCGATCCGCGGATCGTCGCCCGGGCGCGCAAGCTGAAGGCGGTGACCTACGAGGAGATGCTCGAGCTCGCCAGCGTCGGGGCCAAGGTGCTGCAGACCCGCAGCGTCGGCCTTGCCATGCGCGCGGGCGTGCGGGTCCAGGTGCTGTCGAGCTTCGTGGACGACGATGCGACGCCGGCCGACGACCATCCGGGCACGATGATCGTGTCCGAAGACGAAATGAACCAGCTCGTGGAGAGGGGCGAAGTGGAAAGACAGCTCGTAACCGGGATCGCGCACGACAAGAACGAGGCGAAGATCATCCTCACCCGCGTGCCCGACCGGCCCGGATCGGTGGCGCATATCTTCGAGCCGCTGGCCAAGGCCAGCATCAATGTCGACATGATCATCCAGAACGTCGGCCGCGACAAGGGCGAGACCGACGTGACCTTCACCGTGCCGCAGGCCGACCTCGCACGGGCGCAGGCACTGCTGGAGGATCGGCGCGAGGAGATCGGCTACAACCGCATCATCACTGACAGCCACATCGCCAAGATCAGCGTCGTTGGCGTCGGCATGAAGAGCCATGCGGGTGTCGCCGCGACGATGTTCGCCGCGCTCGCCGAGCGCGGGATCAACATCCAGGCGATCACCACCTCCGAGATCAAGGTCAGCGTGATGATCGACGAGGACGAGACCGAGCTGGCGGTGCGCGTGCTGCACACCGCCTACGGCCTCGACGCGCCGGACGAGAGCGCGGGGTGATCCGGCGCCCGGCCGTGTGGGGCGCCGGCCTGCTGCTGGCGGCGGGTCTGGTCTATCTCGCCTATCAGGCCGGCTTCGCGCTCGGGCGGGGGGCGGCACGGACGTGAGCCACACCGCCAAGTTCCTGCTGCTGGGTTCGGGGGAGCTGGGCCGCGAGTTCGCGATCTCGGCCAAGCGGCTGGGCGCCTTTGTTGTCGCCTGCGATGCCTACGACGACGCGCCGGCGATGCAGATGGCCGATGCGCGCGAGGTGTTCTCCATGCTCGACGGCGTCCGGCTGCGCGAGGTGGTCGAGGCGCACCGGCCCGACTTCATCGTGCCCGAGATCGAGGCGATCCGCACCGAAGTTCTGGCCGAGCTGGAGGGGGAAGGCTTCACTGTTGTCCCGACCGCCCGCGCGGCGCAGATGACCATGAACCGCGATGCGATCCGCGATCTCGCCGCGAACGAGCTCGGGCTGCGCACCTCGGCATACCGCTATGCCAAGAATTTCGAGGAGGTACGTGCCGCCGCCGCACACACCGGATACCCCTGCGTCGTCAAGCCGGTGATGTCGTCGAGCGGGAAGGGCCAGAGCAGGGTCGATGGCGAGGCGGGGCTCGAGGAGGCCTGGGACTATGCCGTCGCCAACATGCGCGGCGACCGGGCGCGGGTGATCGTCGAGCAGTTCGTCCGCTTCGACTACGAGATCACCCTGTTGACGGTGCGCCACGCGGGAGGCGTGACCTTTTGCCCGCCGATCGGCCACCGGCAGGAACGCGGCGACTATCGCGAGAGCTGGCAGCCGATGGCGATGGGCGATGCGGCGCTGGCGAGCGCGCAGGACATGGCGCGCAAAGTGGTCGACGAGCTTGGCGGGCACGGTCTGTTCGGCGTGGAATTCTTCGTCTGCGGCGACGAGGTGATCTTTTCCGAGCTCAGCCCGCGTCCGCACGATACCGGCATGGTCACGCTGGCGAGCCAGAACCTCAGCGAGTTCGATCTGCACGTGCGCGCGATCATGGGCCTGCCCGCCCCCGCAACCATCCGGGCGCGCCCTTCGGCCTCCGCGGTGATCCTGGCGGAACGCGACAGCGACGTGGTAAGCTATTCGGGGCTTGCCGAGGCGCTGGTGGAAGAGGGGACCGACATCCGCATCTTCGCCAAGCCGACCAGCCGGCCCTACCGCCGCATGGGTGTGGCGCTGGCGACCGGTGGCGACACCGACGAAGCGCGGCGCAAGGCCCGCGAAGCGGCGGGCAGGATCCACATCCACTACGGCACGGATTGAAGCATGCGCGCGTTCGCGGGCCAGTTCCTGCGTTTCGGCATGGTCGGCACACTGGCGTTCGCGATCGATGCCGGCACGCTGTGGCTGCTGATGGGTGCCGGGGTCGGCCCGTTCGTCGGGAGGATCGTGTCCTTCATTCCCGCCTTCGCCGCCAACTTCCTGCTCAACCGGTTGTGGACGTTCGGACGGAAGGCGGGCGATCGGACCGCCAGCCAGGCGTCGCGCTATCTCATGGTCCAGCTGACCGGAATGGCGATCAACTACACCGTCTTCGCCGGGATCGTCGCGGCTTTCGGGCAGGATCGCCGCCTCGCCATGCTGGCGGTGGCGGCCGGATCGATGGCGGCGGTGAGCTTCAATTTTCTCGGCGCGCGATATCTCGTCTTCCGCCGCCGCGGGTAAGCGTGCTTGTCGGCCGCACGGGTGATGGGTAAGCGCCGGGAATGACGGACTATCCCAAGACCGACGCGCTGATGCGGCGCGGGGCGGAATTTCTCGGCAGCGAACACGCGATCCTGTGCGGGGCGATGAGCTGGGTGTCGGAGCGCAACCTCGTTTCCGCCATCTCGAACGCCGGGGGCTTCGGCGTGATCGCCTGCGGGGCGATGACGCCCGACCTGCTCGATACCGAGATCGCCGAGACCAGAAAGCGTACCGATCGGCCGTTCGGGGTCAACTTGATCACCATGCACCCCGACTTGTTCGACCTGATCGCGGTGTGCGAGCGACATGCCGTCACCCATGTCGTGCTGGCGGGTGGAATCCCGCCCAAAGGCAGCGTCGAGGCGATCAAGGGTGGGGCCAACCCCGCCAAGGTCGTCTGCTTCGCGCCCACGCTGGCGCTGGCCAAGAAGCTGCTCCGCTCCGGCGCCGACGCCCTCGTGATCGAAGGAATGGAGGCGGGGGGCCATATCGGCCCGGTCTCGACCAGCGTGCTGGCGCAGGAGATGCTGCCCGAGCTTGCCGAGGATCATCTGATCTTCGTTGCCGGAGGGATCGGGCGCGGCCAGGCGATCGCCGGTTATCTGGAAATGGGGGCTTGCGGCGTCCAGCTCGGCACGCGCTTCGCCTGTGCCACCGAAAGCATCGCGCATCCGAACTTCAAGAAGGCCTTCTTCCGCGCCAGCGCCCGCGACGCGGTGGCCAGCGTCCAGGTCGATCCGCGGCTTCCGGTCATCCCCGTGCGCGCGCTCAGGAACAAGGGCACCGAGGAGTTCACCGCCAAGCAGCGCGAGATCGCCGCCACGCTCGATCGCGAGGAGATCGCGATGGAGGAAGCGCAGCTGCAGGTCGAACATTACTGGGCCGGCGCGCTGCGCCGCGCGGCGATCGACGGAGATGTCGAGAACGGTTCGCTGATGGCCGGCCAGTCTGTCGGCATGCTCAAGGAAGAGGAACCGGTTGCAGCGATCATCGCCAAGCTCATGGCGCAAAGCGAGGAAGCGCTGACGCGCCGCTGAGCGGATCGCGGCTCAGGAACCGGCACGCGCTCGCCCGGTTTGAACATTGACCGTCCTTCCGGGACGACATGCGCGTGCCCGGGCCAGACGACCCAAGCCGGAGAAGCCCATGACAATTGCCAGACCGTTCGCCGCCCTCTCGCTCGCCAGTGCCGTGGCGCTCGCAACCGTGCCCGCGCTGGCCGTGCAGGACGCATCGCCGCAGCTCCCCGGACAGATGGACGTCACCCGAGTCGCGGCGGGCACCTACGCCACCGATCCCGCCCACACGCTGGTGGGCTGGCGGGTGAACCATTTCGGGTTCAACGATTATTTCGGCAGCTTCGGCGATGCGGAGGGCACCCTGACGATCGATCCGGCCGATCCCTCCTCCGCCACGGTCGACGTGACGGTGCCGATCACCAGCGTCTCCGTGGTCAGCGAGGGCCTGCGCGACCATCTCCTGCGGCCCGGCGCGAATGGGGGCGATCCCGACTTCTTCGGTCCCGATCCCGCCCCGGCGCGCTTCGTGTCCGACAGCGTGGCGGTGCACGAGGACGGGACGTCCGCGACCGTTTCCGGCCAGCTGACGATGAACGGCATCACTCGCCCGGTCAGCATGGACGTGCAGTTCACCGGCGCCGGCGCACATCCGCGCAGCGGGGTGGAAACCATCGGCTTCGAGGGAACGACCGAAATCCGCCGGTCCGAGTTCGGGATCGACACCGCCATTCCGCTGGTCAGCGACGAAGTCGAGCTGACGATCAGCGCCGCATTCGAGAAGCAGTGAGGCGAACCCGCGCCCGCCCAATATCGAGAGAGGACGGCATCCATGTGTGATCAAGAGAAATTGGCGCAGTGGGCGCTATCCCGGCGGAGCTTCGGCGCGATGGGCGGCGCGGGCCTTGCCGCGGCGTGTGCGCCGATGGCCGGAACCGCGACGGGCGGCGGACCGGGTGCATTGCGCGAACAGAGCGTGAGTTTCGCGACCGCCGACGGAACCATGGACGGCTTCTTCGTCCATCCGCGAGATCGCGCCGCGCCGGGCGTGTTGTTCTGGCCCGATATCGCCGGTCTGCGCGAGGCCAAGCGCAGCATGGCGCGACGACTGGCTGCTTCGGGTTACGCGGTCTTCGTCGCCAATCCCTACTACCGCGATGTCTCCGGCGAGCAGTTCGCCGATTTCGCCGCGTTCGTCGAACGCGAGGGGTTTCAGGCGGTGCGCCCGTGGCGCGCGAAGCTCGATGCCGCGGCGATCATGCGCGATGCGGGCTCCGCGATCGGCTGGCTCGATTCGCAGCAAGCGGTCGATCGGAGCCGCGGGATCGGCACGCAGGGCTATTGCATGGGCGGCCCCTTCACCGTCTGGACTGCCGCGGCGGTTCCCGATCGCGTCGGCGCGGCGGCCAGCTTCCACGGCGGCGGACTGGTACGAGAGGATTCCCCGACCAGCCCCCACCGGATGCTCCAGAGCGAGACGGATTACCTGATCGCGATCGCGCAGGACGACGACGCCGAAAATCCGCAGCACAAGGCGATCCTGAGCGAGGCAGCCGCTGGCGCAGGTGCGGACGCCGAGATCGAAGTCTATGCGGGCGATCACGGCTGGACCGTGCCCGATTCTCCCGCCTACGCCCCGGAGGCTGCCGAACGGGCCTGGGCCAACCTGTTGCAGCTTTACACCGCTTCGCTGTAACCCGCCTTCGATACGGGATAATTTGCTTTTCGGGTTGAAGTCGGGCGCGAATGGCTGCAAAGGTACCTGCGAATAAGCGATCAGACAGGAGTGCATGATGCGTTTGAAGACAGTTTCACTGGCGGCCGCCGTTGCGGCGCTCAGTGCCGCCCCGATTGCGGCTCAGGCCGCCAGCGCCGCGCGCGATGCTGCGCCGGTTTCCGGTGAGAGCGAATTGGGCGGTGGAACTTCCCAGCTGGCGATCATCGCGGTCGTCGCGGCGGTCATCGCGGGCGGCATCCTGCTCACCGAAGATGACGAGCCGCTGAGCCCGTAAGGCCAGTCGCGATTATGATTACGAGGAGGGCCGCGCGATTGCGCGGCCCTTTTTGTTCGTTGGGCGGAAGCGTGAATGACGCCGGATCGGAGGCCGTTTTCTTCGGCGTAGGATTTCCTTAGTCTCGACCGCCAATCAGGAGAGAGCGCCATGGGCGGCACGATAATTTCCATCCTTGCGATACTGGTCCTCGTCATCTTCCTGATGATGTCGGTCCGCGTGGTGAAGCAGGGCTTCGTCTACACGATCGAAAGGCTGGGCCGGTTCACGGCTGCCGCGGAGCCGGGACTGCACATCATCGTGCCCTTCATCGATCGCGTCGGTCACAAGATCAACATGATGGAGCAGGTGCTCGACATTCCAGGGCAGGAGATCATCACCAAGGACAACGCCATGGTGGGCGTGGATGCGGTGGTGTTCTTCCAGGTGCTTGACGCGGGCAAGGCTGCCTACGAGGTATCCGGCCTGCACAATGCGATCCTGGCGCTGACCACCACCAATTTGCGCACGGTGATGGGGTCGATGGATCTGGACGAGACGCTGTCCAAGCGCGACGAGATCAACGCGCGCCTCCTGTCCGTGGTCGATCACGCGACTTCGCCGTGGGGAATCAAGATCACCCGGGTGGAGATCAAGGACATCCGCCCGCCGCTCGATATCTCCGAAGCGATGGCGCGCCAGATGAAGGCCGAACGCCTCAAGCGCGCGGAAATCCTGGAGGCCGAGGGCGACCGCGCCAGCCGCATCCTGCGTGCCGAAGGCGAGAAGCAGAGCGCCATCCTCAAAGCGGAGGGCCAGAAGGAAAGCGCATTTCGCACCGCGGAGGCGCGCGAACGCGAAGCCGAGGCGGAGGCCAAGGCGACCGAACTCGTCTCCGACGCCATCGCTGCTTCGGGCAATCAGGCGATCAACTATTTCGTCGCGCAGGAATACACCAAGGCGGTCGGAAAATTCGCCGACAGCCCCAATGCCAAGACGATCCTGTTCCCGGTCGAGGCGACACAGCTGATCGGTTCGCTGGGCGGCATCGGCGAGCTGGTTCGGGGCGGGTTGAGCGATGCGCACACTCCCGCGAACCCGGCGCCTGCCGACACGGGCACGTCGATCCCCCAGGAGCGTCAGCGCGAGCCGGTTCGCCGCCCCTCGGTCCCCAGCAGCGCTTCTCGCGGCTGATCGGGCGTGGACGGCATCGAAGCCTATTGGATCTGGTTCGCCGTCGGCCTCGTGCTCGCGGGTCTCGAGATGGTCCTGCCGGGCGTCTACCTGATCTGGCTGGCCGTGGCGGCGCTGGTCACGGGCGTGATCGTCCTCGTCTCGGGCCCGCCGGCCTTGATGCAGGTCGTCTGTTTCGTGTTCCTGGCCCTGATCGCCGCGTTCTCGGCCAAGCGCTGGCTGCGCGATCAGCCGATCCTGTCGAGCGACCCCCTGCTCAACAACCGGCTCGGGAGGCTGGTGGGGCAGACCGCCAGAGTGACCGAAGCGATCGAAGCCGGAAGCGGCCGGGTCCGCGTGGGCGATGGCGAATGGCTCGCGCGCGGGCCCGACCTCGCAGTTGGCGACCGAGTCCGGATCGTCGGCAGCCACGGATCGCAACTGCTCGTGGAACCGCTGACGCTGATCGGCGACGAGGGAACCGCGCCACCGGTCGGGTGATCGTCAGGCGTGGATACGCCCGGCAAAGCGGCCGTGCTTGCGGTAACGGGTCATCCAGCGGTCGAGGAACAGCCCCAGCGGCTTCGGCGTGATCCCCAGTTTCTCGAATCCGGGATGATCGCCGGACACGACATTTCCGGATTTGAGCAGACCCCACTGATCGCTCGACATGGGGGTACCGGGCATAGCGGCAAAGGCACCGGAGACCCCGTCGGGCATCGGCAGGAAAGTCCGCTTGCGCCGCTGCGCCGCGGCGATCCGGCGGTTGATCTCGATCATCGTCAGCCTTTCCGGACCGCCGAGTTCGAAGATCTTGCCGCCGAAACGCGCCGGGTCCTCGAGCGTGTGCACGACCGCCTCCGCGACATCGTCGACGAACACCGGTTGCAGGCAGGCTTCGGGCCCAAACACCGGCAGCACCGGGAAGGTCTTTATCAGATCGGCGAACATGGTGAGGAAACTGTCGTCTTCGCCGAACAGGATGGATGGGCGCAGGATCGTGGCGTTGGGGAAATTCTCGCGCACCAGCTCTTCGCCGCGCCATTTGGCCCGGGCATATTCGCTCGTCCCTTGGGGATCGGCGGCGATGGCGCTGACCTGCACGAAGGCGCTCGCGCCGGTCTGCGCAGCCGCGGCGGCCATCCAGCCGGCGCTCTCACCCATCAGCTTGCCGAGATCGCCCTCGAAGCTGCCGACGAGGTTGACCACCGCATCGGCTCCGGAAATGCATTGTTCGACGTTTCGCCGGTCGCGCACGTTGCACCGCGCGAACTGTAGCTGGCCGAGATTGGCGAGCGGCTTGAGCGAGAACGCCTTCTCCGGGTTGCGGCTGGCGATGCGGAGACGCGCACCGCGCTCGAGCAGCGCCTGCGCCACGTAGCGGCCGACGAAGCCGCTGCCACCCATCAGCACGACCAGCCTGCCGTTCAACGCTTCGCTCTTCGCCATATCCGCCTTCGTGTTGCCGCTGCCGGCCCCTAGCGCGGGGGCGGCCACGGCGGCAAGGTACGAATGGCGAAGTGGAGCGCCAATGGCGCAAATACGTTGACACCGCCCCGCGCCCTTCGCTAGTGGCGCGCGCCTACCTGGCTCGCGGACGACGACGACCGCGGCCACATGTGCCCAGATGGCGGAATTGGTAGACGCACCGTCTTCAGGTGGCGGCGCTCGCAAGGGCGTGGAGGTTCGAGTCCTCTTCTGGGCACCATTTGTTCTTCTCACGTTCTCCCAAATAATCTATAAAACCCGCAGAAATCCTAGGGATTTGGCCCTTGGATCGTTCCGGATCGTCCCGCCTGTTCTCGGGGCTTCCAGACACTTTTGTGGGCCTTTTGAGGCCGTTTCGCAAAGGCCCAGATGAAAAGGCCCCCACATGCCGCTGACAGATACTCGCCTCCGCGCTCTCAAGCCCAAGGACAAGCCGTACAAGGTAACCGATGAGCGCGGCCTATATGTTGAGGTCACGCCGACCGGCGGCAAGCTTTGGCGATTCCGATACCGGATCGGCGGTGCGCAAAAGAAGCTCTGCATTGGCAGCTATCCTGACATCAGCCTCAAGCAAGCGCGAGACGCAGCCTATGAGGCGCGACGAGCTGTCGCTTCTGGAGGCGACCCGGCCTTTGAGAAGCGGAAGCGGAAAATCCGCGCCGAGTTCCTTTCTGCACAGACGTTCGAGGCGGTCGCACGTGAGTATATTGAACAGATGATGGTCCAGAATGGCCGCGCCGATGGCACGATCGTCAAGGCCAATTATTTCCTCGACAAACTTGCACCTGCCATCGGGAACCGACCCATCAACGAGATCGAGCCGTTCGAAGTCCTGGCTCCTCTGAAACGACTGGAAGCCACTGGTAAGCACGAGACTGCGAAGAAATGCCGCTCGTTCGCAGGCCGCGTGTTTCGCTACGGTGTTGCTACCACCCGCTGCAAATCAGATCCGACCAGTATGCTGAAGGGCGCTCTCGTAACGCCGAGAGCCACGCATTATGCAGCAATCCTCGAGCCCACCGAGCTAGGCGGGCTGCTGCGCGCAATCGACGACTTCACTGGCTACATGGTGACGAAGTTAGCTTTGCAGATCGCACCGCATGTGTTCGTCCGCCCCGGCGAACTCCGGCACGCTGAATGGCATGAGATCGACCTTGTCGATGGGGTCTGGAAGATCCCTGCCGGTAAAATGAAAGCGCGCCGAGCGCATGCCGTCCCGCTTTCCAAGCAGGTTAGAGGCTATCTCACTGATCTGGCCGAGATGCTCGGCCGCGAAGGATATGTTTTCCCATCTGCGCGCAGCTCCAAGCGTCCCATGAGTGAAAACACGCTCAATGCCGCATTCCGTCGCATGGGATACTCGAAAGAAGAAGTCACCGCGCACGGACTTCGTGCGACAGCATCGACATTCCTGAACGAGTCGGGACTTTGGAATCCGGATGCAATCGAGCGAGCCCTGGCACATGGCGACAGCAATGTTGTGCGTGGCATCTATCATCGCGGCAAGCATTGGGACGAGCGCGTGCGAATGGCTCAATGGTGGAGCGACTACCTCGATGAGCTCCGGACAGGAGGAAAGGTCATCATGGGAAAGTTTTCGAAGGGTTGATCGGAAGAACGAATTTCTTCTCAGCCAATGCAGGACCGAAGGCTCAGGACTAGCCCTATCAGGGACACTGACGCGAGCAAGGCGAACTCAATTCTGATGCCCCAAGCTTCAAGCCAATTCCGCATCGTGCTGAGCCTCAGTTCGTAGAGCTTTGGCAGCTAAGCTGATCGAAGCGCTCAGCAACGGTCTTCCACGTTGCTATGCCTGCCTCGTCCCCTTCGTTGGATAGCCGCTGGATTTGCTGCGCGATATACGCGGTTCCCTCTTTGCCATGGTTCTTTTCGAGCCAGAGCGCGACGGCCCACAATTCCCGATCGCGGTTCAGCACCATGGTTCACGTCTCCCGGTCCAGGTTCGCGCCAGCCCTTCGCTGACCATCTGATCGCCAAGCGAGCGACCGCCGCGCGTAACAACCCGCAATTTGCGACCGTACTGGTCCTCATCTCTGCTCCCGATGGTCCTCAGTTCAATGGGCCCACCATTCAGCAATTCGACAAGGCGGTGCGTCGCACGCATGCCGAGTTGGTACTCATAGTCGCAACGAGGCTCGCTGATCTCGGGAGTGTCGATGTCGGCAATGCGGATCTTCACGCCATCAAGCCAGAAAGTATCTCCATCCACGACGCATGTGCGCCGGATGGATCCGCAGATGTCGAATTGCGGGGAGCTCGCTTGCTGGAACAAAGCCTGAGGCTGCTGATCGCCGTCAGCAAGGCTGGCATCATAGACTGGCCAGTTGAGTGCCAGCATCCCTCCAGCAAATACGATCGCGAATGCTCCCAAACCCAACGCGATCTCCTTTCTCAGCTTCCGGCGCTTCTGTGCCTTCAACGCCTTGCGAAAGTCGAACGGCTCAACGGGGGTCTCATTCACTAGCGTTGTCCGTCTTCATTCCGGCACATGATTTCAGACAATAGCCGGAAATCAGGTAGTTTCGTCAATTGTACGTACCAATTGCTTGCCAACGTCCCAACACAGTCCGGACATATTGCGGCGTTTCTCCATTGTTGGGAATGCCGCGTGATCGGGAGACGGCACCTGGGCCAGCATTGTAAGCAGCCAAGGCCAGGTGGACCGCGTCGAACCGGTCCAACATATCGCGAAGATACCGGGCGCCACCGTCGATCGATGCAAGAGGGTCATGACGGTTACGGACGCCCAGTTCTCGCGCCGTGGCCGGCATGAGCTGAGCCAGCCCGGCAGCACCGGCTGGACTCACAGCCATCGGATTGAAGCGGGACTCAGCCCAGATGAGAGCACGAAGCAGATTGGTCGGAAGCCCGTAACGGCGCTCGGCCTCGGCTATTGCCGCCATATACAGGCCTTCCCGGTAGGATACGTCTGCTGGCCCTGTCTGGTAGATTGCAGGTAGATATTGCCTTGCCGGCTGCTGGTCCGTCTTCGGTGGAACGATCGCGTGCTCGAACAAAGTGAAATCTTGGGCGCGGACCTGCTGTGAGGAGGTCGCGATCATCCCCAGACAGGCGACCGCTATCGCAGTCAGACGATTGAGGGAGGTCATCTCGAGTGGTGCTCCATTGATTCGAATCACAAGAGAACATAGATAGAACATATGCCTGTAGGAAAGCGGCGAACGCCTGCCTTTGGGAGAGGAGAGGAGCGCTGATGAGGGGGCCACTTTGCATGCTGAGGAGCTCGCATGTCCCTGTCTGTCCAAACTCATCCCAACCGGTCGCTTGCCGAGACCGCCCGTCGCATTTGCGAATCGCGAGGGGGCAAATGGTCCGGCACAAAGGGCATGGCCTGTTGCCCCGCGCATGATGACCGCACGCCGTCACTCGGTGTCTCGCTCGGCCGACAGGCCACCCGAGTTGCCGCGCTTCTTGCTTCGGGACGTCATCTTACCCGTACCGACATTTCCGGGCTGTTCGCCGAAGAGACCGGTGTTCTGGATTGGGGAGGTGCCTGGACGATCGACGACTACAACAGCGCGGTCGAGATCGGCGCACTACTCTGGCTTCGAGAGTCCTCACGGATCGATCTGGCGACGAATGTACACGAAGCCGAAGCGCGGTTCGACTGGCTCGAAGCAGCCTTGCCTCCGCGGCACGTTCGCAGCGAAGCACAGGTCGAGCTCCAGCAGTTCTCGACCCCGCCAATGCTGGCCTGGCTGATGGCGAAGGCCGCAGCTGTCTGCGCGCAAGACACGCTGCTCGAACCGTCCGCAGGCAATGGTGCCCTTGCTCTCTGGGGTTGCCTCCAGAACGCCTCGCTGCTCCTCAACGAGATCGATCCGGCAAGACGAGGCGGTCTGGTCCACATCTTCCCCGCGGCCACGATCACTGCGCACGACGGGGAACTGATCGCCGACCTGCATCGCGGCACGGTTCCATCGGTCGTGCTAATGAACCCGCCATTCGCTCATAGCCATGAACGCGGCAAGGACGGCGAGACCGCTATGCGTCACCTGCGCGGTGCGATCCGAGCGGCTGCGAATGGGGCGAGGATAATCGCCATCATGCCCGATGGCTTTGACGCTTCCACGTTCGCCAAAGCACAGGACGAAGCGTCGCTCCTGCTCAATGTCCGCTTGGAGCAGATGTTTCGCCGGACAGGGACGGGGATCGCCGTTCGCCTGGTCGTGATCGACAAGGTGCCGACTGCATCCTCGTCAACGATCATCGGAGCTACCTGCGACCTGATTGCGCTCGGCGAACTTGTCACCGAGCTGCCACCACGAGCGAAGACCTCCGCCGGCCTCCATTGCCTGCCCGTCGGCAAGCTAGCGCGCCTTGTTTGCAAACCTTCGACCCAACGCACGCCGGTCCGACCGGTGGCGCCGTTCGCTGCGACGCCAGCAGCCAAGGCGAATGCGGTCAATCTTGCCTATTCTGTTCTCGCTGACCCCGCGCCGGTGCCTGAACAGGCAGGCATCTACCTGCCTTACCGCCCCAGCCGCATCGCGTTCGAAGACGCGCCGGTTCATCCTACTCCACTCGTGGAATCGGTCGCCATGGGTTCGGTCGCGGCACCGCAGCCCGATGTTTGCCCGCGCCTTCCCGCAGGTTGGCAGGCCGATGGCCTGCTGTCCGAAGCGCAATGCGAGACACTGGTCTACGCTGCCCTGGCATTTGCGCGCGATCTTCCGGGCCGGTTCAAGGTTAGCCAGGAAGGCACCTCGCTGGAACTCTCCGAAGATGGACACGCATACCGCCAAGGCTTCTTCCTTGGCGACGGAACCGGAGCGGGCAAAGGACGGCAGATCGCCGCGGTCATCATGGACCGCTGGCTCGCAGGCGAGCGCCGGCATGTCTGGATCACCAAGAACGAAGCGCTGCTTGAAGATGCACGCCGCGACTGGGAAGCGCTCGGCGGGCTGCCGCTCGATATCCAGCCGCTCTCGCGCTGGAAACTTGGAGGGCTGACCGATAATCTCCCAACCATCCAGCGCTGGCTCAACCGCATTCTCGCGCTGCCGATCGCGCTCCAGAACGCGATCTTCGACGAATATCTCGGCCTCGTCGAAGCGCGGATTGAAGCTGCGCGCGAGGCCGGAACGCTCGACCAGGGACTGGAGACCGTGAGGGTCGATCACTTCACGGTCCTCGCCGATGAGCTCCTGCGCACAGACCCCGTGACCGGTGCCGAGACCCGTCTCGTCTCGCTCGAAGTGACGAGGCACCTTCGGCCTCTGCGATTGCAGCGCCTGGTGCGGATGCACGAGATTGGCAGTCGGCACGCGATCCCGATGCGCAATATGCGGTCAGGCAAGGTCGCGCTGTCGGTTCCAGCCCGTCGCCTCATCGCCGACGACGGGGCCGTGATCGAACGCCGGCGCCTGCTGCGCCCGCTCAAGTCCGCGAACTGGACCCTTGAGGCACTCGCTGAGAGCCACTGGGAAGAAATTGGCGTCACCGCATTCACCAGCACCTGGCGGACCGAGGAAGAAGAGGCGGCCAAATCACCGGTCACCGAGCGCGTCCATCTCGCCACCGGACTTCTGCTTCCGGTTTGGAAGCGCCTTCCCGGCGATCATGTCCGTGTCACCCGGCTCGTTGCCGAGGACGGCCAGTCGATCATCGGGCGCGAAGTGCTCGATGTCGATCTCGCGGCAATTGCCGATACCTTTGGCCTTTGCGGAGTTACCGGGCCAGCTGCAGAGCAGATCGGCGACCTGGTCCTCGCAAGCGGAAAGCCGCTGGTCCTCGCAAGCCACGATGCCTTGACCGTCAAGCGATCGCTGGTCGGCGGCGAACAGCGCCTTGAACTGACCGGATTCTCGCCGGATCGCCTCGACTGGTACAAGAACAAGGGCTGCTTCACCGAGATCATCCGCTACCGCACGCGGCTGTTCGTCCCGGTGTCGAAAGCCTCGTCGGTCCTCCCCGCGCTTGCCGCCTGATCCCTCGGGCAGACCCCAATCTCAGAATGAGAGTGGAGGGAGCCCTTTGGGCTTGTGGGCCTCGTGATCCTCACCTGCGCCTTCATTCCATCAGGAGAACACCCATGATCCAGTCGATTCCCTTGAAGAAGCTCGTCCCGAGCCCGCGCAACGTTCGCAAGTCGAGCGACGTGCTGGCCGACCTCCAGCTGCGGGCAGACATTGCTGCGCGCGGCCTGCTGCAGAACCTCGTCGTGCGCAAAGGAAAGCGCGGCAAGTTCGAGGTCGAAGCCGGCGGTCGCCGTCTCGCCGCGCTGCAGGCGCTGGCCGAAGCTGCCATCGCTGTTCCACCGAATGTCAGCGTCGATTCCGCGCACTGCCAGATTCATCATGCATAGTCGCCAGGTCGTATGGTTTGATTCCTGACCGTAAACGGCGATGTCGCCAATGCGCCCACCGTGGTTCTCGACGAACTTTTCGGACTGCACGAACATACCGCCCGATCCACAACAAGGATCGTAAACCCGCCCATCGTGCGGCTGCAGCATCTCGACCATCGTCCGCACGACCGAGCGCGGCGTGTAGAACTCACCACCCCGTTTCCCCTCGGCGCCGGCAAATTCGCCAAGGAAGTATTCGTAGACACGTCCGAGGATATCTCGGCTCTGACCATCGTCAGATTTGAAGCCAATCCCGGAGATGAGATCGATGAGCTCTCCGAGCATTACCGGATTGAGAGCGGGACGCGCGTAGTCTTTCGGCAAGACCCCTTTGAGCGAGGGGTTGACCTTCTCGATTTCGAGCATGGCCTCATCAATGAGTTTACCTATGGTCGGCTGCTTGGCGTTGGCTTGCAGGTGGCTCCAGCGTGCCGGCTTGGGTACCCAGAACACATTGTCGGCGCGGTATTCGTCTTCGTCCTCGACGCCTTCAGGATAGTCCTTTTCGAGCTCAGCGCGCTTCGCCATGAAGCCATCAGAGATATGCTTCAGGAAGATGAGCCCCAGAACGACGTGCTTGTAGTCGGACGGCTCCATGTTGGCGCGGATCTTATCCGCAGCTTTGAATAGCTCGGCCTCGAAACCCAGATCGCCACCCTTTGCACTGGCCTTCGTATTTTTGGTGCCGCCCTTACTCATTTCCGATCATCCGAATTCCACACTCCAAGAATATCAAACGCAGCAAGGCTGCGAGCCGGCGCATCAAACCTTCTTAACAGCAAAATAGCTTTCCCCAACGCCGGCGACCGCAGTCGATGCGCGCAAGAGCTCACTCGCCTGCGCCACAGGTGCCGAACGAAAGTCATGCCGCGGCGGGCTGCCGGCTATGCGCCAGTATCCAAAACCCTGGTCGAGCAGCACGAGCACCTTCTGACCATCGGCGTATTCAAGCTCGAGCTTGCGGCCATGGTCCGAGTTTTCCGTGACCCGCAGATCGACATCGAGGCCAAATTTTTCGCCCAATAGCTCGGCTACTTCCGCTCGGTCATCCTCATAAGTCCAATCGTGTTTGATCTGATAAGGACTACGATCATTCTTTAGTGGCTGAACCAGGATATCGACTTCAACCGAGCGATCCGCCTTCAAGTCAGTGGATAGAGCTTCGCACGTCCGCAGGAAGAGGAGCATGGTCAGCGGAGAGTTCAGGTAGCGGTCGGCGTAGGTGATCCGCACAAGACTGCCAGGTCTCCAAACACCAGCCGCTTCCATCTGCTGCTTCAGTTTCGAGCCAAAGCGTTTGCCAAATTGGCCAACCGGGCATTGCCCGAAACCTTGCATCAGCTCGACCTGATCCCCAACCGCAACCTGTCGCTCCAGATCTTCAGGATTGATCGGGCTGTAGGCGGTGGGGCCGCTGAGAGTGCCAGCAACAACCGCATGCGTTTCACCCATGCCCCAGCGCTCACCCGGCTGCGTCGCAGACATATCGCGGGAGAAGAACCCTGTGGCGCGATCAGTCGAGATCAATTCGGCCAGGCGCTTGCTCTCAAAGGGGGCGTCTTCTCCTTTACCCAGGGCCAACGAAAATTCGAAACGCACCGAGGCATCGCGCAAAAAGCGCCGTTCGACCTCTTCGAGCTTATCAAAGGAACTCGGATCAAGCACGAGAGTCACCGGAACGCCGCGGGCCGAGGCGGCAGAAAAGAAGGTGCGCATCTTAGTCGAAGTCAGCTCTGCAAGATCGAACACGGTGGGCAACAGGACCGAAATGCTGTCTCCGCTTCGCGCTCTCAAAAGGAGTGTGTTTGCCGCGTCATTGATTGCCCTGGCATCGGGGACCGCACGATCTTCCTGCGGCAGTTCAGCATTCGTCTCAAGAAATGCTTGAACCGCGAGGAGAGCAGACCGCCGGTCGAGACGTCCCTGTTGCTTGTAGAGATCGGCAGCCAGGACGCAGGCCGAACACCCCATCTCGCATTCTTTGGGGCAATCGAGGACGCGAGCCGCTCGTTCGAAGACATGATAGATGTCGTCGAGAAGTCTCGGAGCGTATCCGGCACCTCCAGATGCCTCATCGAAGATGTAGACCGACGGCACTCTGCGACCGAGCTTGCCGTCTCGAGCTGCCACAGAAATTCCAAGCTCGCGCGGCTCGATTCCAAGCCAGCGTGCAAGACTTTCGCGCAACGCTGCGCCAAGCGCCCAAGCTGCGCCGTCACTTTCCAGCCCAGGCAATTGCAGCTCCACCACGTCAGTTAGAACTTCATGGCCCAGCGCTAGAGCGCTCGTGATCGCATAACCTTCGTCATTGCCCGGGCAGCGATCTGTCGCCTTTCGGTCCCTCGGCGTGAGCGGACGATGGTCTTTGAGAGCGTCGGTCCCAGCGTCCCCGGCCCGCCCACACTCTAGGCAAATCTCGTAGCCATTGTCATTGGGTCCGCGAGAGTGATGGTAGATGTAACCTTCATGCGATGCCCGGATCCGACCGGTTTCAGGCTGCAGCATGGGTTGCCACAGGGCACCACCGACACTGACCTTCGGGGACTTGGGTTCGATGTAGACAGCCTGATCGGTGTCGGCATGCGGCTGCGCGTTCCAGTCGACCCGGAACCCAGCCGGTTCAAGAAACTGCTCGATGCTAATGCTTCGTTCGCCGCAATGGGCGCACTGGTCTGGCATCTGGTGATCGCTGCCCGCCCCACCACAATGGTCGCACCACCAGGCCCAACGAAGGTTCTGTGGCTCACGCTGGCCACTGTCGATCGGGCTCAACCAATTGAGGGTGACCCCGGCCGATTTCCAAACCAGCCCGTCTACGACGACCTCTGCCCCCGGGGCATATTCCCGAATGGCGATATCGGCGTTGCGCGTCGGGCATTCATAGCGCCGATCACGTGCGCCTTCCTCTTCCGAACGATTGCGCTCCTGCGCCTTCTGCGTCTCGGCACAGAGGGTATCAAACGGGACAACTGATGTCGGAAAACCGCTTCCAGGGATAAGCGAGCGATTGGCAAGCTCCTTCAAGAGGAACTCCTTGCACAATCGCCGTGCCTGAAACTCGATGGCCTTCTTTGCCGGCCCTTCGAGCGCGTCCGAGTCTTCCTTTAGGCGCTGCCATGTACGACGGAAATTCGCAGCTTCCTGCCCAAACATCTCCGCCGTATGCCCCCGGATTTCGCTGTCGTATTCGAGACCTGTTCCCCTGAGGAGCCGCAGTAGACCCTCTTCGGTTGCGGAAGCCGTAGTTGGTAGATCGAGCCATTCGCAAAAGGCATCCACGGGAGCGAGACCTTCGAAAGGACGAAGGTCAGCGCGACAGCCGAAGAAATCCCCGGTCTTGGTCCGGGCAAACTCCCCCTCAACCTCGCGAAACCATTGGGCGAGCAGATAGGCGTTCGCATGACGCTGTGCGATCCGATCTGAATCAAGCGATACGCGCGGCGAGGCGAGTTTACGACGCAAATAGCCCGCAGGATCGGCAAACGTTTCAAGATCGAGCGGTGTATTGCGGGCAATTGTGAGACTTGTCGAAAAGCCCTGTCCGCGGCGCCCCGCGCGACCGGCCCGCTGATTATAGTTGGCGATTGAGGGTGGAACGTTGGTCATCAGCACGGCTTCGATCGAACCGATGTCGACACCCATTTCCATCGTGGTCGAGCAGGCGAGCAGGTTGATATCGCCTTCCTTGAACTGCTCCTCGAACTCCCGCAGTCGGTGCGGGGGCTGCTGGGCACTGTGTTCCTCGGCCCGCAGGTAAGGCGTGGCGAGCGCGGCCTGATCGTGCCAGTTCATCCAGATGCCAGCCTCGCGAAGGGCCGCGACTTCTTCGTTGGTCTGGAGCCAGGCTGCGATTTCCTTTTGGCCATCCACTGCGAGAGGCCTTGTTCTTGGGAGACGCGGAAACTCGATTCCACGCGCCGGCTTGTTAGCGAACATCTTGCCAGCACTTACCAGGTTGGGCGACCTGCCAAAGACCAGGCGGGGCAGGACACGCCGGGTCAAGGGGCATTGCCAAGCCTTGCCAACCGCTTCGACCTCGGCGGTTTTCTCCAATCGCAGGCTGAATGTGCCACCAACACCCGACAGAAGGGGAGCAAGCTGATTCCAGGCGGCATGCATGACCTGATTGATTTCATGGCGGTCGCGCTGAGACGTAAGGTCAAGGTTCAGAGCTGACGCCAAGAGAAGAATGGAGTCTGGCTGACGTCCCTTGGTATTGACCAAGGGCCAAGAGACATCACGCTTGGCGCCAGGGGGCTGGTCGGGCCCGATCACATTGCGAGGCCGCGCGCGCCCAGGCATCCAACGCGCATCACCATCGTCCACTTCAAGGGCAAACTGGCCGCGAAGATAGTCGACCATGTAGTAGAGGAAGCCGCGCCAATCTTCGATCGAATAGCCCTTCTGGCCGACAAGCTCAGGTAGCCTATCCGGGCCAATCCGCTCGATATCCGGGAAACGGAGCCGTGCCAGGCCAAGCGTCTCCATCGCATTGGCATTGCGCGGACGACGGGCAAGTTCGCGCAAGAGCATGAAGCGGGCCAGCGCTTCCCGGTTATCGTGAAAACGTTCGCTGCGATCGAGGTCCCAGACCTGGGCCATCATGCCGATGGCTGGCTCAGAAGCGAGCCCGGATACGAGGTCCTTCCAGGATATTCCGGTTGCCGCGCCGCCCGCGAGCTCCGCGTCAATCTTGGCGATATCATCCTTGAACGCAGGCATGTCTGCCACGAGGTTCGCTAGAGCAGCTTTCTTTTTGAGCAGCTCTTCCCTGCGCTCTTCGGTCAGGTCGCTACCCTGGGCAGCCTTCTGAACGGCATGATAGATAAAGGCGCGGACAAAGGCCCGCTCTCCGTTGGTTTCAATATTGGCGGCAAAGCGAGCTGTTCCTTGCCTGCTGTCCGAAAAGCTGATCAGCTGACGGCCATCGAACGGCAGGGCGTGCTCCGCCTGATGTGGCGAAACACCCTCAAGGAGGATCGGTGCCGCATTCTGGGTGAGGAATGGTGTACCAAAGCGAAAGGGAAAGACCGCCGGTCGCCCGCGCCGCTTGTTTCCGAGACAGGCCGGGCAACGTCCTTCGTCCAGCTGGGTCAGATGAAAATGCCCCGCCTCGCCAGTGAACTCGCCACTGGATACATCGAAAGCGGTCGCGGTCGCTTCGGATTTCGGGTTGATAGCAATCAGACGCGGATGGCCGATCCCCTCGTGCTCATCTTCATCTTCGTCATCATCATGATCACGGTCACGATAGCTATCTTCGCGAAACTCATCTGCATCATGATCACTTCGCCGCGGTACGATCCTGTCGCCCATGTCATCGGCCGGGAGGAAGGGCTCACCACAATCGAGGCAGTTCTGAATTTCGAACACCATCGACTGACAATGGGGGCATTGGTCCCGATGGTCGAAGAGCACAGCGCCAAATGGCCAATCCTTGGGCCGCATCTCACCCGGGCAATCGACATTGATGCAGGTCCAGAGCCCAGCAACTGCCCGCGTGAAGCTGTGGGCTCGCATCGGCAGGACAGGCTTCGCTTCGCTGGCATTATGGGCTGACAGATCGAGCAAAATCCTTTCGGCGTCCGGCGAGAGTGCTTTAAGTGAGGCCAGAGTCTGAGGCTCGCCTTCCAGCCTCTCGGCAACCGACGAAGCTGCCGGATCATCGGACGCTGTCAGGACCTTCGAGAGGTCGACCGGCTGAGGCTTTCCCACAACGACATGCGCCCGCTCAAGCGGAACGCCAGCAATGTCGGCAAGGAATCTCTGAAGGTCTTCGCGGGCCTTCTGGTCGTCAGCAGAGCCGATGGTGGCCGACGTCGCAACGAACCGGACCTGATCGGGCGTCACATCGAACGCGTTCATTACCCGGCGAAGCAGGAGCGAGAGCTCCGCCGCTGCCGAACCTATGTAACTGTGCGCTTCGTCGATAACTATCCAGCGCAGCTTGCCTTTTGATGCGTCTAGGATCGGACGATCCTCGCGCCGGATCGTCATGTATTCGAGCATCGTCTGGTTGGTAACGAGGATCGGTGGTGGGTTGGCTCGGAGGGTTTCGCGGTAAAGAACCTGATGCGGGATCTCGTGCTCGGCCTTGTCGCGATTGGACTTCCGCGCCGTTCCCATCAATCCGTTGTAGAGGGCAAAGCGGACATCGCCGCGGAGCGGCTTGGTCCAGGCTGTAAGGCGCTTCTCCTGGCTCGCGATGAGTGCATTGAGAGGGTAGAGCATCAAGGCCCGAAGCCAATGCAGGGACATGGCCTCATGCAGGCTATTGCTAGGGTCAACAGGGTGTTCCGCGACAAAGAAGCAGGGCTCGTTGTTGACTACATCGGCATCGCTCAGAATTTGAAAGCGGCGCTCGGTGTCTACTCGCCCTCGGATCGCGAACAGACCGGTATTGACGAAAAACTCGCGGTTCGAGTGATGCTTGAGAAGTTCGATGTCGTGCAGCCGCCAGTGCCTGGCGATCCATGTCCAGCGCAAGCTCAAGAGCGATGATGTCCTGGCCGTGCTGACCGAGCTGTTCCAACGCCATGGTCCGCCTGATCACATCCGTAGCGATAATGGCGCTGAGTTCACTTCTCATGCCGTGCGCGACTGGCTCTGGCGGATTGGTGTGAAGACTCTCTACATCGAACCCGGATCACCATGGGAGAATGGCTACAACGAATCCTTCAACGGCAAGCTCAGGGATGAGCTTCTCAACGGGGAGATCTTCTACACTCTGAAGGAGGCAATCATCCTGATCGAGCGCTGGCGTATCCACTACAACACCGTCCGGCCACACTCTTCGCTGGGCTACCAGCCGCCGGCCCCACAAACGATCTTGCCTCGTCCTGCCATGCTGCCTTACGCTGCGCTCCAGGCCGCCCAGCAGGGCGACCCCAACCGCCGGAACTCTAACTTAACCGGTGGACCACCCTGATGGGGCAGGTCAGCAGCATGGTGGCGGCAGGCACCGCTTCGGCAGGTTTCTGTTCGGTCATTTCCACTCTTCTCCCTTGATGTAGCCAATATCGGTGCCGGGCGGCCGTGGTCTAAGCGTTCATTGTGTGTGGTCTTATCAGTTCCATCTAGGAATGAGTGCTATTCCCGCGAAAGCCAGAACAATTCCTGCCAGTAACAACGATTGGTCGGCCAGCAATGCGGCAGAGATGATCAACGCTGCCACCACCGGACCCTTGACGGGGGTGCTGCGGTCCTCTTCCCGCGTCAGATGGTTCAGACTGGCTGGGTCGATGGATACCTGAATCGTACCTGATCGAGCGACCGAGGCAACGTTATCGATTAGCTCGGGCAGCGATGCCGAGAAATCAAGCAGGCCACTGCGGACCTTGGCCAAATGATCCCGCGCGGCTCCGATCGAAAATCGCTCGGCAAACAATTGCATCACGATCGGCTTCGTTTCTTCGGCGATATTGTAGTCCGGCGCCAAAGAGCGAACGAAGCCCTCTGCGGTCAGCAGGGTGCGCAGCAAAATAGCGAGGTCGGGCGGCAATACGAGGCGATAATCGCGCAACAATCCGAAAACCCGATCGAAAATTGCCGCGAATTCTATCCCGGCAAGAGCTGTGCCGCTAAATTCCGCGATCAGCTCATCCAGGTCCATCACCAATTGCGCGCGATCCACGAGTGGATTGCCTGCCCAGTCGAGCAGCAGATCGGCCACCTTGTCTATCTGTCCGTTCGCGATAGCGAAAATCAGTCGGACGATTTCCTGACGCCGCGCGCCGCTGAGAAAGCCGACCGAGCCGAAATCGATGAAGCCTACCTGGTTCCCTTCCATCCAGAAGACGTTGCCGGGATGCGGGTCGCCATGAAACTCTCCATTGAGAAGGATCATCCGTAGCACTGCATCGGCATAGCGCTTCGCGAACTGGGCATTCCCTGCCGGATCAGTTGCCGGGTGCCGCGACGCGGGCTTTCCGCCCAGGGCTTCCTGCACATTGATCGTCAAGCCTGTGAGTTCCCAGTGGATCGCGGGCGTCTTCACCCCAAGCATCTCCAGATAACCGCCAATCCTTTCACAGGCACGTGCTTCCGCCGCCAGGTCCATCTCCCGCGCTAAATTCTTGGCGAATGTCTGAAGGAATTCCACGGGTCGATAGCGGGCAATGTCGCTTGACCGACGCTCGGCGAGGCCCGCGAGCCGTGTCAACAGCCTCATGTCCGCCTCGATCCTGGACGCCATGCCGGGTCGGCGGATTTTCACGATAGTCTCGCTTCCGTCCAGCAGGGTTGCGACATAAGTCTGCGCGATAGAGGCTGAGGCGATCGGGTTTCTCTCGAAAGCGGCGAATTCACGTTCCCAGTCGCTGCCCCAAGCCGATACAATCACCGGTTCGATCTTATCGAACGGCAGCGGTTCCACCTGGTCGTGGAGAGTGCCGAACGCGGAAATCCAGGGTTGTGTAAACAGATCGCTTCTGGTCGCCAGGAGCTGGCCAAGCTTTATTCCGACAGGGCCGACATCGCGCAACAGCGCCACCACCGATGCAGGACGCAAGTCCTCGGTATCTGGCTCATTCTCCGAAACCGGCATAAAGCCAAGCAAGCTTCCGAGATTTTTCAGACCGTGCCGGGCGAAAATCTGACCGAGTTCTGCTAGCCGCGTCAGTTCACCGACACTGTTTTCCAGATCATGCTTCATCGGCTTTCTTCGCAAGTGTCAGCCTGCTTCTGATTCTCCGCAACTTTTCGAAGCATCGTACGCAGGAGGTCGATTTGAGGCGCAGACATTCCCTTCCAGAGAATTTCGTGGAGTCGATCAGCCGCTTCGCGCAGTTCCGGCCAGATGGTTCCTACTTGCTCGGTGAGGTGGAGGTTCCAAACCCTTCGATCGTGCGCCGCCCGCTCTCGCTCGATCAAACCTTTTTCAACCAAAACTGCGACAGCCTGTCCTATCGTCGCCGATTCAAGCTCGAGCAGGCGAGAAATCTCGGTCTGTGTTAGCGTAGGTTCTCGCAACAAGGACGCGATGATCCGCCATTGTGTTTGATTGAGGTCGAGCCCCACGATCAGAGCGTCGAAGGTCCGCCGAGCGGTCCTGTTCACCTCTTCTAGCAAATAAAGGATGTCATCCTTTTCGTTGGGGGCGTAATCACGTATCTCATCTTTCGGCATATGCTTATCCATAGCGCTATCTTGGAAGGCTCGCGCATGCCTGGCGTGTTCAAGCTCAGCGTCAACCATATTCGCTAGCAGTGCCGCCATGCAAACACTCGCTGATTTCACGCTACAGCAGAAACTGAATCCGATGGTCGCTCAAGCTGATAAGGAACCGAACGGCGCTGGGTGAGTGCGGGGGCTCCGGCCACCTCGCCTGCCACGACTGCCGGGATGTTATGATCGCATGCGCTCGGCGTCCCTCATCTGAGCATCAGACCCCCTGAAGGGCAAACGCGGGCGTGAACGCGGGGCATGGGCTCGATTTCGAGTGATTATGGCTCGCTGCCCAGATTGTCATGCATCCTAGCCAGCGATCCGCGTAAGCGCTCCAGTTCCCCAAAACGGATCCCCCCGAGCAAGCGAGCATACATTGCATCAGCTTCTACTCGCATCTTGGGAAGTAGCTCGATTGCGGCAGGGCGTAAATGAACCCGCCAAACGCGCCTGTCGTTCTTCGCGCCTGCGTCTTTCCACCAGCTCAAGTTCTTCCAGGCTATCAATAGTCTGGCCGATGCTAGCGCGCTCTAGCTTCAGTTCCCGAGCCAGCTCTGTCTGGGTCATGCCTGGGCTCCGAAAGATAAGCCAATATACTCCATTGCGTCCGCGTGAGCCCGAATTGTTCAACCGAAGAATCGGCGGTCCTGCGCAAACGCCGGGTCACTTCCTCCATAAGAAAGAACAGCCGATCGGTATCGGTGAGGGAACTTGCCCCCCTTTGTATCCGCGTCATAGCCCGTCATGGCAGCCATCTAGGGCAACCTACCATAGCGGATCAGGAAATAAAGCCGTTTACTGTAAATCGATTTACAATATGAGGTTGCGGTATGCAGTCGCAAACTTTCCATATCGGGGGAAATGGTGGCATCTCCATAGCAGCCGAAGCGACCGGAAATGCCGATGCTTTACCGGTCTTGCTCGCGCATGGGGGCGGCCAGACCCGTCACGCATGGAAACGTGTCACAGCCGATCTCGCCAATGCGGGATTTCGTCCGATCGCAATTGATATGCGCGGTCATGGCGACAGCGAATGGTCTGCCGAGGGCGCTTACGAAACGCGCGACTTCGCTTCAGATCTCGTTGCGATCGCTTCAAAAATGGACCGCAAGCCAGCGCTCGTCGGGGCCTCCCTTGGCGGGTTGGCCGGACTGATCGCCGAAGGACACCTTGCGCCGGGCCGCTTCGCGTCGCTCACTCTCGTCGACATCGCGCCGCGTATGGAGACGGGGGGCGTTATGCGCGTAGTCGGCTTTATGGAGGAGCACGTGGAGACCGGTTTCTCTTCACCGGACGAAGCGGCAGAGGTCATCGCGCGCTACATGCCACATCGCCGCAAGCGCGGAGCCGGCAAGGGCTTACGGCGCTATCTGCGAGAGAAGGAAGACGGCCGCTACTACTGGCATTGGGATCCGGCCTTTATCCGCAACATCACACTAGCCAAGCGAAGCGATCCGGCTCATCAGGAACGCCAGTTTGATGCGCTGAACGATGCAGCCAGCAGGCTTTCGCTGCCATTGCATATTATTCGCGGCGGATCGAGCGATCTGGTTTCCGAAGACGCGGTCGCGCAATTGCTCGAACTTGTTCCACACGCTGAATACACCGACATCGCAGAGGCAACACATATGGTGGTTGGCGATGCCAACGATGCCTTTTCGGCAGCGATACTCGATTTTCTCAAGCGTAATCACAGTCCGCAGGGAGCCGTTACATGACCGATAATCTGACAAGGATCGATCCTAAGCGCCTCGAAGAGATCCTGCAGATTGCCCCGTTTCACCGGTGGCTTGGCCTCACTTTACGGTCATGCTCGAACGAGCAGCTTGAACTGGAGATGCCTTGGCGCGACGAGATCGTGTCAAACCCGGCAATCGGTTCAGCGCATGGCGGCGTGCTCGCCTCTCTGATCGATTTAACCGGGCTCTACACCTTATTGTCGCAAGGTACAGGGGCCAAGGCGACCGCCGATCTGAGGGTCGACTACCACCGCCCGGCAACCTCGGGACCACTCGTAGCATCGGGCAAAATAATCAAGATCGGTAAAAATATCTCGGTCGCTGAAACACGTGTATACGGTCCTACTGGCAACCTTTTGGCTAGCGGCCGCGGTGCCTACGTATGCTAACAGCGTTATCCTAATGGAACTAACTGCAGGGCGAAAATTAGCAGGTCTGTTCCTCGAAGACCTGCAAAATAGTCCCACGACTTTCAGAGCGAATTGCGTCGCGATAGCCGCCTTCCAATGAGTGACGTGACCCCCTGATCTTCCCCCCAGCCGGGATTAGAGCCGAGCTGCGTTGATGCGTATGAGCGCGGTTGAAGCAATGGGCTGCGCAGCGGAGCCCGTAGGGCGTGGCGAAGCAGGCCATTGCTTATCTAGTTCGGCGGCGAACGCCGCCGGTGTCGCGTAGCCAAGGGATGAGGGCGGTCTCTCTCGGTTGTAGTCTTCCACCTGACCTGCCCCATCAGGGTGGTCCACCGGTTAAGTTAGAGTTCCGGCGGTTGGGGTCGCCCTGCTGGGCGGCCTGGAGCGCAGCGTAAGGCAGCATGGCAGGACGAGGCAAGATTGTTTGTGGGGCCGGCGGCTGGTAGCCCAGCGAAGAGGGATTCCTGCAGCGAACACCGCTGCCGGCCTCTCCCTATCACATCATCGACGATATTGAGCACACGGAACTTTTGTTCGGACGCCACCTAGTCGTGAGCAAATAAAAGTTCGAAAAAGAGGGCTCGACACAGCGAAGCGCCGAACCCTCTTGCAATTAGCGAGTAAGTTTAAAACTTGCCGCGCACGGTGATGCCGTAAGTCCGGGGTTCCGCAAGAAAAGCGGAGAACGTTTGTTGCGGAGCCACGAAAGGCGTGTTGAAGGCCACCTGCGTATACCCAACGTCAAACAAATTATTGACCCATCCCTCGATCGCGAAGCGATCCGCAATATTGGTCAGACCCACACGCCCGTTCACTACGACGAAGCTGTCCTGTTCCTTGCCGAAGAGCAGGTCGGAGCCGGTGTTGTAATCACCAGCCATACGAGCGTTCACGAAGACCAGGCCTTCGAGCCCACTGTCGCCGATTGGCGGCGTCCACGTAAGCGACGATGTTGCCACGATCTCTGGTGCATTCGACAGGTTGTCGCCTGGCAGCAAGCGTAGTGCGGGGTCGAGCGGTGCCCCGGTATCGTCCCCGATAAGATTGTCTTCAAAGCTCGTATCAGAATAGGTGACGCCAAGGGTAATATCCAAATCACGAGCGGGCCGTAGATAGGTTTCGATCTCGACACCTTGAGCGATCAGACCTGGTGCAACTTCATCGGAAGAGCATGCACCGGTTGTCGCGCTTGCGTCTCTGTCGGCCCCGCCGAGATCGCTATCGCAACTATTGACCGTCTGCACAATGTAGAACGCCCCATTGAACGTGTTCAACTGGAAGTTACTGAACTCTTGCCGGAAGCCTGCAATGCTAACCCCGAACTCGCGTGTCGAGTATTTGAGGCCGATCTCATATGCATCGACTGTTTCTTCATCGAACTGCAGCGCGGCTGCCGAGATATTGGCCGGATCGAACGCAAGCGGATTTGACAGTGCAGACCTGTCGAGGTTGAAACCGCCCGCCTTGTAGCCGCGTGAATACGAACCGTAGACTAGCAGATCGGGAGTTGGCTTCCAGCTCAGGATAGCCGTGCCGGTAAACTCCTCTTCTTCGCGCGAGTCTTCGAGAGAAACTCCATCGAGCTCCGATGTCGAATTGCCTTGGCAGGAAAGGCTGATGATACCACCGGCCAGAGGTGCCAAAGTCGGAACACCCAGAAAGCCTCCGAGCAGATTGCGGTTTGTCGGACAAACCGTGTTGTCGTTGCGGAAAGTTGCGTCGAAGTCCTTGGTTTCGTTTGTATAACGAAGCCCCAGCGTCAAATCGAGCGTATCCGTGATCGCAAAGATATTATGCGTGAAGAACGCGAAGTTCTCACTCGTCTGATTGTAGACCTCGCTGACCGTTCCCAAATCGCTGATGCTTGCAAGGTTGTTGATACCTGCGAGGATCGCCGGGGTTGCAGCGCCGAATGCCGGGCTTCCGGTCAGCGTACCGTCCAATGCCGCCACGTTGGCACCCAGGCAATTGGAAGCCCCCGGATTGACCAAAGCCGGGTTGATCGCGATAGCGATGCGGCACGCTACGAAATTGCCGTACTGGGTGCCGAACCGCAGATTGTCACGCACCTGCAGTTCTTCATTGGCGTAATACGCGCCGATCAACCAATCGAGTTTGCCATCGAAGGCCTCACCGGTAAGGCGCAGTTCCTGAGTGAATGTTTCAAAGTCTCGAGCAAGAGCATTCTCGGTCGGAGCGCGGTAGAGAATATCGACAGTAGTGTAATCGGTGTCAGATCCCTGGCTGTTGGCATATTCACGGTAGCCCGTGATAGACGTCAACGTGACGTTCCCGAAATCCCAATTGATCTCAGCCGAAATACCGTAGTCTTCGGTTTCGCCTTCATAGCTTCTGCCCGGCGTAGGGTACAGGTCGCGGTTGAATGTATCCTGGGTGAGGGCACGCGGATCCTGCCCAAGCGCAAGCAACACGGGAACGATCGGATTTGCGGTACTCGTCAGGGCGGCCCCATCCGATGGCCTCGTAAAGGGATCAAATCCAGCGCTGATCCGTGCAAGCGGAGCAAACTCGGGCTGGACGAACGTCGCGGCACAGCACGCTTCGTCCTTTTTGGAATAATCCCCGACAAGGCGAATGGACAGGTCGTCATTGGGTTCGAACAGGAGCTGACCGCGGACCAGATAACGATCGCGATTGTTGATCGTCCCGCCGTTGGTAATATCGTTGTAGAAGCCGTCGCGCTCAAAGTAAACGCCGTCCACACGCGCAGCTACGGTGTCGCCAAGCGGAGCGTTTATGCCACCTTCGACGCGGATCGCATCATAGTTGCCATAAGTGAAGGCCCCGTATGCGCTGAAATCGAACTCGGGCGGTGCGGTGTAGATATTGATCAGGCCTGCCGATGAGTTCCGCCCGCCCAGAGTACCTTGGGGACCGCGAAGGATTTCGACCCTGTCGATAGGGCCGAGCTCACTCAGGGCGCTTCCCGAACGAGAGCGATAGACTCCATCGACAAAAACCGCGACCGAACTTTCCAGACCAGGGTTGTCGCCGACCGTGCCGATACCGCGAATACGCGCGGAACCGTTAGCTTCGTTGCCGGTGGAAGACACCAGCAGGGACGGTGCAACCTGGTTCAGCTCACGTATGTCGCTGGCGCCCGAATTCTGGAGGGTTTCTCCGGAAACAGCTGACACGGCGACTGGAACATCCGCCAAGACCTGCGATCGCCCTTGCGCGGTAACAATGATTACGTTTTGGTCTTCGACATCGGCCCCTTCAACCAGATCCGCATCGGGTTCGCCAACATCCTGGGCGAAGGCGGCTGTCGGTGTGAAGGCAAGTGCCGCTGCCAATGCACCAAGGGCGCAATGGTGGCGTGATGGAAATCTTTTCATGTGCCTCTCCTCTAAGAATGTGCCCCATCCTAGGCACTAGTCGATGTTAGAAACGATGCCGATAAGCGCGTTTCATTTCAAGACTTGGTAGATGAATTGACGGATTATTTCACATTGTCGACAAGCATGTGGCAAAAATGCCATGCAGGTCACTACATGCAGGTTTCTAGTAGCCAGAAAGCTTGGAAAATCGGTCCTTTAACCAGCTCGACGAACCGAAGCTCTGCTCCAGCACGCGGGCGCGCTTGAGATAGAAGCCGACGTCGTACTCATCGGTCATGCCGATCCCGCCGTGCAGCTGGATGCCCTCGTTTGCCATGGTGTGCATAACGCGGTTGGCTTCCGTCTTGGCGATGGTCGCCGCGCGCGCCACGCCGAAGCCGGCATCGACGGCTTGCAGGCCCGCCTCGACCGCGCTGCGCATCTGGGCGAGATCGGCGAAGAGGTCCGCCATGCGGTGTTGCAGCGCCTGTAAGCTCGCCAGCACCTGGTTGAACTGCACGCGCTGCTTCAGATAGTCGAGCGTGTCGTCGAACACCTGCTGCGCCATGCCGAGCATTTCGGCTGCGGTGAGCACGCGCGCGCGGTCGAGCACGTCATCGAGCAGGCTGTCGCCGCCATTGGCGAGCTTCTCCGCCGCCGCGCCGTCGAAGGTGACGTCGGCATGGCTGCGCTGGTCGGTCAGCTTGCGGGTGGTGAGCGCGACGCCGTCGCCTTTCTCGACCAGGTAAAGCCCGTCCTTCGCCGCGACGACGAACAGGTCCGCACCATGCGCTTCATGGACGAAGGCCTTGGTGCCGCTCAGCTTGCCGTCGGACACACTGGTCTCGATCTTCGCAGGATCGTGGCTCGGCCCTTCGTCGACGGCGAGGGTGGCGATGGCCTCGCCGCTCGCCAGCCTGGGCAGCCACCTGGCCTTCTGCTCGTCGCTGCCGCCAAGAACGATCGCCGAGGCGGCGACGGTGTTCATCACCAGCGGGCTGGCGGTGAGCGTCTTGCCGAGTTCCTCGACGACGAGGCCCGCGGACAGGAAGCCGAAGTCCGACCCGCCATGCTCTTCGGGGATGATGACCCCGGCCCAGCCCATCTGCGCCATCGTCGCATAGGCGTCGCGGTTGAAGGCTTCGGGCTCGCCGCTGGCGCGGACCTTGCGGAATTCGGTGACCGGGCTTTCGTTGACGGTCCATTCGCGCGCCATGTCGCGCAGCATTTCCTGTTCTTCGTTGAGAACGGCCATTGTCCTTGCTCCCCTCTCTTACTGGTGGTCGAGCATGCCGAGCACGCGCTTGGCGATGATGTTGTTCTGGATTTCGGTCGAGCCGCCATAGATGGTGGTCGCCTTGCCGAAGAGCCACGCGCGCACGGCCTCCAGCTCGCCGTCCGAAAAGCCGTCGCCTTCCCAGCCGAGGCCCTGCAACCCGCGGATTTCGATCAGCAATTCGCTGCGTTCCTGGCTCAGCTTGGTGCCGAGCTTCTTGAGCACAGAGCTGATTTCGGAGACGCCGCCAGCTGCCTTGCTCTCTTCCATCGCGCGGCGCGCGGTGAGCAGGAAGCTGTTCCAGCGGATTTCGAAATCAGCGATCTTGTCGCGCAGCACCGCATCGGCGAGTTCGCCGTCGGCGCCCGTCGGCTGGTACTTCTTGGCGATATCGCCAAGGCTCTGGCCCATGAGACGGGCGAGGCTGCCGCCGCCCGAGATATTGGTGCGCTCGTGCTGCAGCAGGCGCTTGCCGATGGTCCAGCCCTGGCCTTCCTCGCCGACGAGGTTTTCCTTGGGCACCTTCACGTCGGTGAAAAAGGTTTCGCAGAACGGGCTGGTCCCGCTGATCATGGTGATCGGGCGAACTTCGACACCGGGCTTGTCCATGTCGATCAGCATGAAGCTGATGCCCTTGTGCTTGTCGCTCTTGTCGGTTCGCACAATTGCAAAGCACTTGTCGGCCCATTGGCCGCCGCTGGTCCAGGTCTTCTGGCCGTTGACGAGGTAGTGGTCCCCCTTGTCCTCGGCAAAGGTCTGGAGGTTGGCAAGGTCGGAGCCGGCATTGGGTTCCGAATAGCCCTGGCACCAGCGGATCTCGCCGCGGGTGATCGGCGGGATGTGTTCCTTTTTCTGCGCCTCGTTCCCGTATTCGAGCAGCGTCGGCCCGAACATCATGACGCCCATGCCGCCGATCGGGTTGTAGGCACCCGCCTTGGCGAATTCCTGGTCGATGATCTTGGCCTGCGCCTTGGTGAGGCCGCCGCCGCCGTATTCCTTCGGCCAGGTGGGGGTGCCCCAGCCGCGCGCGCCCACGGCTTCGCGCCACTTGGTCTGCGCCGGCGTTTCATTGGTGGGGCCGTCCACGCCGGCCAGCGCGTTCGACTGGCCCTTGAGTTCGGCGGGAAAATTGTCCGCCAGAAACTGCTGCACTTCCGCGCGGAAGGCGTCTTCGTCGGTCTGGGTTGCGGGCTCGATTTGTGTGGCCATGGGTGTTTTCTCGAAGAATCAAGGAAAGACAGATAAGAATGTAGGCTACGGGGACGAGGATCCCTCCGTCAGTATTGTTGTTCGGGTAGGTGAAGAACCAATCCATCCAGCATCGGCTTCATCGGAATCTGACAGGCAAGGCGACTGTATTCAGTGGTGCCTTCGGCGAACTGCAAGAGGTCGGCCTCCATTCCATCATGCATAAGCCGACCCACCTTGTCGATCCATTCGGGATCGACATGCACATGACAGGTCGCGCAAGCACATACCCCTCCGCAATCGCCATCGATACCCGGCACGTCATTGTATAGCGCCGCTTCCCTGGCTGTCTCGCCTTCTTCTATTTCGACCTCCCGTCGCTCACCATCGCTAGCCACGAACGTAATTTTGATCATCTTGAACTCCGCATTTCGATCTCGAGAGTCAGCGGGCGCGGAGCCGCACCGGCAGCCTGGTGATTCCGCGGACGAGGTTTGAAAAAAGACGCTCTGGTTCACCTGTAACCTCGACCCGGGAAAAGCGCTTGTGAATTTCTTCCCAGATGATCCGCAGCTGCAGTTCCGCGAGCCGGTTTCCCATGCAGCGGTGAATGCCATAGCCGAATGAGAGGTGATGGCGCGGATTTTTGCGGTCGATGATGAACTGGTCCGCGCGCTCGATAGCACTCTCGTCGCGGTTGCCTGACAGGTACCACATCACCACCTTGTCGCCCTTCTTGATCTGTTTGCCGCCGATCTCCCAATCTTCCAGCGCGGTGCGGCGCATATGAGTGAGGGGGGTCTGCCAACGGATGATTTCCGGAACCATTTTGCTAATGAGCGAAGGATCCGCGTCGAGTTTCGCGTACTCGTCCGGGCTTTGGTTCAAGGCGAGCACGCCGCCGCTGATGGAATTGCGTGTTGTGTCGTTTCCACCGACGATCAGCAGCATAAGATTGCCGAGAAACTCGAGGAACGGCATGTCGCGCGTGGCGGGAGAATGAGCCATCATCGAGATGAGGTCGTTCTTCGGCTCCTCGTTTATCCGTTCGTCCCACAGAGTCTTGAAATACATCGCGCAACCGATGAGTTCTTCGCGCCGCGCCTCGTAGGATTCGACGATCCCGGTTTCAGGTGCCGCAGTTGCTACATCGGACCAGCGCGTCAGCTTGCGCCGCTCCTCCCAAGGGAAATCAAACAAGGTTGCCAGCGTCATCGTCGTCAACTCGATCGCAACCTTATCCACCCAGTCGAAATCTTCGCCAATCGGGAGTTCATCGAGAATCTCTCCCGCGCGCTTGCGGATGATCGGCTCGAGCAGTTGCAGGTTGGACGGAGCCACTGCCGGAGTCACCGCCTTGCGCTGCTGATCGTGCTTGGGCGGGTCCATCGCTATGAACATTTCAAGTTCGAGCGCGCCTTCCACCGAATGCATGTCCTGGATTGCAATTCCGCCTAGCTTCGCTTCCGAAGAGAAGACCTTATGATTGGTGTCCACCGACATGATGTCGTCGAACTTGGTAATGGACCAGTAAGGGCCGACATAGCTCTCGCGGCAGTAGTGGACAGGTTCTTCGGCGCGCAACCTGTCAAAAAATAGACCGATGGTATCGTTCTGAAACAGGCTTGGCCGGGCCACGTCGATTTCCTCGATCGGAATTGACGCGATCCTCGCCGCGGCATCCGGCTCGGCGATCTGGCTGTCCATAAGAACTATTCCTTCTACATCTCAGGCCTGATCGGCCTTCAGTCATCCTTAAGGGAGACATCTCGTGCAGTCAATAAATCGTATACTCTTTTAGTCCCTTGCAGACACCAATCCCATCGGATAGTGTGCCGATCCAGCGAAGGTTTGCTAATATCCTTATACTGTTTATTCGAGAGGTGCGGGTGTGCTGATGAGTGGCGGATGCCGGCGATGAAGAAGGCCAAGCGTGCCCTTTCTCTTGCGCAAAGCATCGTGAGGGACATCGAGGCGGGTCGCCATAACCCGGGTGACAGGCTTCCGCGCGAGGATGAAATGCTCGCGCGTTACGAGGTTGCGCGCGCAACTTTGCGGGAGGCTTTGCGGTTCCTGGAATTGCAAGGGGTCATCCATCTCCAGCTCGGCCGTGGTGGAGGTCCCGTCGTAGCCCGTCCGCAGACCGGCGATTTTGCAAGCAGTTTGTCATTGATTCTGCATTTCATGGAAGCCGATTTGCGTGGTTTGCTTGAATTGCGCGAAGCAATTGCTCCCGATGTCGCAGGGTATGCAGCCCAGCGTGCAACTACCGCTGATCTCAGCGCGTTGGCAGGGTGTCTGGCGGAATTGAGGCATCATGAAGCCTCTGATCAATTCGAGGAACTTAATCGCAGATTTCACGACTTGTTGGGTTGGGCGAGCGGCAATCCGCTGTTCGGTTTGCTGACCTCTGCGATGCATCTGTTGACCCGCGAGTTTTCCCATTCGCTGGGATATTCGGCACAGGAACGGGCGGTGCAGATGAAGTTTCTGGTGCGGGTGCTCGAGGCAGTGCGGACTGGCGACAGCGCCGCGGCCCGTCAAGCAATGAGCCGGTTGGTGGCCGGCTCTGCCGTCTATCTTTCGGAGCGCAGTCCCGAGCTGGTCTCGCAGCGGGTGCGGTGGGGGCAGCTGTAGAATTTTCAATAGTTTGAGTGTGCGTTTAGGCAAGTGGCTGGAGAGGAAGAATGGCGTTGAAGAGCCGAATATGCGAAATGCTGGGGATCCGGTACCCGATCCTGCTTGCCGGGATGGGCGGAGCGAGCGTTCCGGCGCTGGCGGCTGCGGTTTCGAATGCCGGCGGGCTCGGGGTCCTGGGTGCCGCGGCGTGTTCGCCCGATCAGTTGCGTGACTGGATTCGCCAGACCCGGGAATTGACCGACAAACCTTTCGGTGTCGATACGCTGCTCCCCGCGTCGGTCAGGCGCGGCTCTGCCCCTCAAAGCGGTGCTGCACCCCAAAATCCCATGGATCTGATGGGTGAATATCAGCAGTTCGCGCGCGACTTCATGGATCGTGAAGAGCTTCCGGAGGTCGATGCTGCCGCCGCCATGCGGGCGGCGGGCGCGCCTGAAATGGGCAAGGGCGGCCCGCAGTTGTTCTCGAAGGAATTCTTTGAGGCGCAGATGGAAGTGGTGATCGAGGAAAAGGTGCCGGTTTATGCTGCCGGCCTTGGCAATCCTGAACCCTGGATGGATCGGCTCCATGCCAATGGCACCAAGGTCATGGCGGTGATCGGCAAGGTCAAGCACGCCGAACAGGTCGTCGGGTCGGGCATCGACATGATCGTCGCGCAAGGGCACGATGGCGGAGGTCACAACTCGCCGATCGGGACTATTTCCTTGATTCCCCAGGTGGTCGACGCCGTTGGCGATCGTGTTCCTGTCCTTGGGGCCGGCGGTATCTCGGATGGCCGGGGTGTTGCCGCTGCGATGATGCTGGGGGCAGAGGGCGCGTGGGTCGGCACGGCATTTCTCGCGACCGAGGAAGCGGGCATCGAGCGCTTCCAGAAAGAGGCGATCACCGAAAGCGGCGATACCGATACGGTCGTTAGTCGATCGCTTACCGGCAAACCGGCGCGCATGATCCGGAACAAATGGGCCGACGCCTGGGTGCAGGCCGGAAAGGAACCTCTGCCGATGCCCTATCAGTCGATGATCTCCGGCCCGGTCATGGCCTCCGGGATCAAGGCCGAGCGCAAGGATGTCATCCCCGGCTTCGCGGGGCAAGGCATCGGCCTGATCGATTCGATCCGGCCTGCCGCCGAAGTGATGCGCGACCTGGTCGATGGAGCCGAGAAGGCGTTGGCGTCCGCTGGTATCTACAAGTGAAGCGCAGGAGGCAAGAAGATGGCTTACGCCAAAGGTCATGAATTGCGCCGCCCCGTAGAGCCTCTCAGAGCGCTGGGGCAATGAGGCAGTTGATTGCCGACAAGGAGGATACGGCGCAGGTGTTCCGTATCGTCAAGGCATTGTCGGGCAATTCCTATTATCGGAATTTCAATCGCTTCATGAAGTCGAGCGATGGGCGGCGTATCGCTTCCGACCGGGCCGACCTACTTGAAACCTTGTGCGATCGCAAACGCCTTGCGACCTGTGCGTCTGGCACGCTTGGCCGAGCCTACCTCGATTTTGTTTACGGGGAGGGTCTGACAGCAGAAGGTCTGGCGGAAGCCAGCGAGGCCGGAGGTCTGGAGGACCTCGGCGACCCCGATGTTTCCCTCTATCGTCGGCGCCTTCGCGATTCGCATGACCTGTTTCATGTCGTCACCGGATACGGCAGGGACGCACTGGGCGAATTGTGCGTGCTGTCCTTCGGAAACGCGCAATTCTATAATCACGGGATCGCTTTCATCGTGGGCGTCGGCATTCCCAAGATGAAACTGGAAGCTGCCCAGTTGCCAGTGGCGCGCGCTGCATTTGAAGCGTGGCGCCGGGGCCGGGCTGCAGCCGATCTGACCACCTTCTACTGGGAAGAAAATCTCGATCGTCCGTTGGAGGATGTCCGCCGCGAGTTGCGACTGCGTCCGCCGGAGACCTATCAGAGGGTGCGCGCTCTTTCCGAACAGCTCGAACGCGATTACCAGGCGGTCAGGCAGGCATGAGCTTAAGCGACAAATCGGCCATCACCGGAGTGGGCGAAACCGCTTTCGTGAAAGGCACCGAGAAAACCGCGGTCGACATGATGCTGGAAGCATCGCGCAAAGCCATAGCAGATGCAGGGCTGAAGCCGTCGGATATCGACGGCATGGTTCCTCCGCCGATCTACACCACCTCGGAAGAGATGGCGGCTAACCTCGGTATCGAAGTTCTGCGCTATGCCTCTACGGTCCACATGGGCGGGGCGAGCCCTACCACGGCACTCCAGAACGCCGCGATGGCAATTGCCAGCGGCTTATGCGACCATGTGCTGGTGACGCTCGGGTGGAACGGTTATTCCGCCTTGCGGCCCAAGCCTGGCGCACCGCCGACGCGGCCGATGAACATGAACACCCTGACGAATACGATCCAAGGCTATTACATTCCGTATGGCGTGTTCCTGCCGGTGCAGATGTATGCCTGGCTCGCCACCCGGCACTCCCGAATTTACGATATCGGCCCGGAAGCGATGGCGGCCGTTGCACTGGCGTGCCGTCGCCATGCGCAGATGAATCCGCAGGCCTTCACTTATGGCCGGGAACTGGATGCCGAAACCTACCATTCCGCGCGCTGGATATCCGAACCCTTTCGCCTCTACGATTGCTGTCTGGAGACTGACGGGGCATGCGCAGTCGTGGTTTCGCGAATAGACCGCGCCAGGGACATGCCGCATGTTCCCGTGAGCATCGCCGGTGCGGCTGAAGGGCATCCTTACCCCGCCGACGATATCCCTTCGCGTCCCGACCCCTTCAAGATCGGCCTGAGCTACGCCGCGCCGCGCGCGTTCGAAATGGCGGGGGTCGATCGCGAAGACATGGATTTTCTGCAGATCTACGACTGCTTCACCTACGTGGTTCTCCTTCAGCTGGAGGCCCTGGGCTATTGCGAACCAGGTGGACAGGCAGAGTTCGTCGCGAATGGCCAGATCGAGCTGGGCGGGCGCTATCCCGTCAACACCCATGGCGGCCTGCTGAGCGAGGCCCATGTTTGGGGACTGAACCATGTCGTCGAGGCGGTGCGTCAGTTGCGCCACGATTGTGGGGAGCGGCAGGTCGAAGGCGCCCAGACCGGCCTGGTGACCGGCTGGGGCGATCTGGGTGACGGCAGTATAGCGATTTTGAGGAGGTTTGCGTGAGCGACGAGAAAGATCTGCCGCCCAAGATGCGCCCCTCGGCGCAGGCCGCACCAGCCAAGCCAAAGCCGCGCCCGCAGGATCCGGTGGAGCAGGAATTCTGGAACCGGTGTCAGGACGGCAACCTTTACTTCCAGCAGTGCGAAGGATGCGGCAGTTTTCGGCATTTGCCGCGCTATATGTGCGCCCGATGCGGTTCTCCTGAATGGTCGTGGGAGCGTAGCACCGGCAATGGCACGCTGTTTTCCTGGACGGTGACCCATCAGGCACTGCATCCCGCCTTCGCCGGCGAGATTCCCTTCATCGCTGCGGTGGTGGAACTGGAGGAGGGAGTGCGCATGGCAACCCGGCTGGTCGATTGCGCGCTCGACGAGCTTGAGCTCGATCTGCCGGTCACGCTGGATTTCGAGCCGATCTCCGAAGATTTTCGCCTGCCAGTATTCCGACCCGTCGCGATCGCGCGCGCAGAAGGATAGACCAAGATGGATCTCGACTACGGACCCCAGTATGACGCGTTTCGCGAGGAAGTGCGCCAGTTCCTGCAAACCCACGGTCACCGCGCACCCGATGGCCAAGGCCGTGCCGCGCGCCCTTCCCCCGAAGCCGTCGAATGGCAAAAGCTGTTGATCCTGCATGGTTACACGGCGCGTACGATTCCCAAGGAATACGGCGGATACGGAGCCGAGCCGGACATCCTGAAATCGCGGATCATTGCCGAGGAATTTTCGCGCGCTGGCATCCCCGCAGGCCTTGCGAACCAGGGCATTTCCATGCTCGTTCCCACGCTGCTGGAACTCGGAACCGAAGCCCAGAAACGGCAATGGATCGAGCCGACCCTAAATGGCGAGATAGTCTGGTGTCAGGGATATTCGGAACCTGGAGCGGGATCGGACCTCGCCGCGCTCAAGACCAGCGCCCGCGTCGAAAATGGCGACTTTGTCATCAACGGACAGAAGATCTGGACCAGCACGGCCAAGCAGGCGGACATGATCTTTTGCCTTGTTCGGACCGAACCGGACGCGCCCAAGCACGGCGGCATCTCCTACTTGATCTTCTCGATGGACACACCAGGGATCGAGGTCCGACCACTCAAGACCATGACCGGTCATGCCGAGTTCAATGAAACGTTCTTTACCGACGTGCGGGTTCCCCTGGATCAGATCGTCGGGCAGCGCGGGCAGGGGTGGTACGTGGCCAATGCCACACTGGGCCATGAACGTGGCATGCTGGGCGACCCCGATGCACTGGAAAACCGGCTCCAGGCGCTGGTCAGGCTGATGCAAAAAGAACGCATCGGCCAGGGTTGCGCAATGGACAACGCCGTTCTGCGTGACCGGCTGGTTGCATTGCAAGCCGAAGTCGCGGCGATGAAATTCAACGGCATGCGCATCCTGTCGAACAGCCTTAGGGGGGATGCCGGCGGCATGGCGAAACTTGTCGTGAAGCTGCAGAGCTGTGAGCTCGCCCATCAGATTTCCGCGCTCGCGATCGACGCAATGGGCGAGATGGGCATACTCTATCACGGAAGCGAGCGCGAGCGCGAAGACGGTGCCTGGCAGTGGAACTACATGTTCCAGCTTGGTCTGATCATCGGTGGAGGCACCGCCCAGATCCAGAAGAACATCATCGCCGAACGCGGGCTGGAAATGCCGCGCGAACCCAAGTTCGCAACGCCTCCCGCCGTCGAACAGGCGACGGCCGTTGCAAGCGGGCAGAATAAGGGAGCCGCCTGATGGATTTCGGACTTTCGCAAGACCAAGAGATGCTCTGCGACGCGATCAGCCGCACTCTTGCTGATACTTGTCCGCTCGATCATGTGCGCGAATGCGCGGAGGGCTCGGTTCCCTTCAGCGACAACGTGCGTTCGGCGCTGGGCGAAATCGGCATTTGGGGAATGATGGTTCCCGAGCAACATGACGGGCTCGGGATGACAATGCTCGATGCCGCCGCTGTGGCCGAGCAGCTCGGCTATGCCGTCGCGCCGGTGCCTTTTATCGGTGCCCATGTACTGGCACCCCTTGCGCTGGCACAGGGCGGTAGCGAGGAGTTGAAGGCGCACTGGCTGCCGAGGATAGCGAAGGGCGAGGCGCAAATCGCCGTCGCGATCGCGGAAACGGTGGAGATCCGGGACCGGGCAGGCGTGGACTTCGACGGCGCAAAGCTCGACGGAACGGCTTTGTTCGCGCTCGACTTCCTGGAAGCCGACGCGTTTCTGGTAGCCGATACCGCCGGTCGTATGCACTTCGTAGCTGGCGATGCTGCGGGTCTGGAGAAGGTTGCTCTCAAAACGATCGACCGCACCCGGAGCGTAGGGGAGCTGCGGTTTTCTGGCGTAGCGGGCGAGGCTCTCGCGGACGATGGTGGGGCCACAGTCAGGCGCCTGCGGGACGCCGGCCGGGTGCTCCTGGCCGCCGATAGCCTCGGTGCGGGCCAGGCTATGATCGAAAAAGCGGTCGACTATGCCGGGCAGCGCGAACAGTTCGGACGAGTGATCGGCAGCTTCCAGGCGGTCAAGCATATGTGCGCGGAAATGGCTGCCCGCCATGAACCATGCCGTTCGCTGGTCTGGTATGCCGCCCATGCGTTCGATGCGACGCCCGACGAGGCTTCGCTGGTGGCATGCCATGCCAAATCACATACGGGCGAAGTCCACCGTTTTGTCGCCCGAACCTCAACCGAGGTGCATGGGGGGATGGGTTTTACCGATCTCCTAGGTCTGCATTTCTGGTTCAAGCGAATCGGTTTCGACCGCCAGGTTCTGGGAAGTCCCGAAGCGGTCCGGGCCGAAGCAGCGGCCTTGCAGGGGTGGACGCAGGTCGCATGAGACGATGAATTAGGCGCACGCTACCGACAAAATCGTGGCCACCAAGGAGAGAGGAATTAATACGTGATCGACTGGAACCTTGGCGACATCCTTGATGCAATCGAACCTGCGGTCCCGGAAGATGCTCCGGCGCTGATTCACGGCGACCGGATCATTAGCTGGCCCGAAATGTCGAAGCGTTCGAACAATTTGGCGCGCAATCTGCGCGCGCAAGGTGCAGGCGACGGGGCGAAGATAGCCTTCTACATGCGCAACCGTTCCGAATACGGGGAATTGATGGCCGCGTGCTTCAAGGGCCGCCTCACGCACGTGAACATCAATTATCGTTACCGTCCCGAGGAGGTTTTCTACATCTTCGACGATTCCGATAGCGAGGTAATTGTTTACAGTTCCGAGTTCCGCGACTGCATTCTTGAACTGAAGGAACGGTTGACCAAGGTTCATACATTTGTAGAAATCGGCGATGCTTCGCAGATCGCTTCCTTCGCGCTTCCTTACGAAAAACTTGTAGAAGGTAACGGCGCGCCTCTCGATATCGAGCGTTCTCCCGATGACCTGCTGTTCATATATACAGGCGGTACCACCGGCATGCCCAAGGGCGTGATGTGGCGACACGATGATATGCGCAAGGCTCAGCTCGACGCGCAAAAGCTGCTGGGTCCGGTTCCCCAGACCATGGAGGAAATGGTGGCCCTGGTGAAGCAGGGCGAGCTTGCGCGCATCACTTTGCCGGCGTGCCCGCTGATGCATGGAACCGGGTTCATTACTGCTATCGGCACGCTCATGTCGGGCGGGGCCATCGTCACGCTGTCCGATCCATCCTTCGACGCGGAAGAATTGTGGGATGCGGTGGACCAGCACAAGGTGCAGAGCATCGCCATTGTCGGTGACGCTTTTGCCAAACCCATGCTGCAGGCGCTGGACGCCCACCCGAAGCGCTGGGACACGAGCAGCCTGATTTCGATCATCTCGTCCGGCGTCATGTGGAGTAAACAGGTAAAGGCGGGCCTGTGCAAACATATCCCCCAGGTCATCCTCATGGACAGTTTTGGCGCTTCGGAAGGGCTGGGCTACGGCTTGTCGGTGACGACCGCACAGGGCGGCACCAACACCGCGAAATTCGGGATCGGGGAATTTTGCGACGTATTCGACGAGAACGACCGGAAGGTCGAGGCGGGGAGCGGCGTGCCCGGCTTTATTGCCCGCAAGGGCGCAATCCCCACAGGATACTACAAGGACCCGGAAAAGTCGGCCAAGACTTTCAGGACGATCGATGGCGTGCGTTACTCCATCCCGGGCGACTGGTGCCGGGTGGAATCCGATGGAAGCCTGACCTTGCTGGGCCGCGGCAGCGTCTGCATCAACACCGCAGGTGAAAAGGTTTACCCCGAGGAGGTGGAGGAAGTGCTCAAAACCCATCCCGCCATTGCCGACGCGCTTGTCGTCGGGGTGCCTGACGAAAAATGGGGCGAAGCGGTGACCGCTGTGGTGCATTTGACCCAGGATGCGGACTTCGACGCGCAAGCGATCAAGGATCACGTGCGCCAGCAACTGGCAGGTTACAAAACGCCCAAGGCGATTTGCCCAACGCAAACCGCCTTGCGCGCGTCAAACGGCAAGGCGGATTATACTACGGCTAAAGACATCGCGAAAGCGGGTGCCGGGGCCTCGTGAGCCATTCGCCCCCTCCTGACTATGATGTCGTAATCGTCGGGGCCGGGTTCAGCGGAATATACCTGCTTTACAAGCTGCGTCAGGCGGGGTTCGATGTTCTGCTGGTAGACGCAGCGGAGCAGCCGGGCGGAATCTGGTACTGGAACCGCTATCCGGGAGCACGGGTCGATTCCCAGGTTCCACTTTACGAATTTTCCATTGCGGAAGTATGGAAAAGCTGGACGTGGAGCGAACGATTTCCAGGCTGGGAAGAACTGCGCGCCTATTTCCTCCACGTCTGCGATACGCTCGACCTCTGGCCGGCAATGCGAATGAAAACACGGGTCGAAAGCGCGCCGTTCGATGAAGACACCGCCTGCTGGCGATTGAAGCTCGACGATGGCGGAAAAGTAAGCGCGCGTTTCCTCTTGCCGGCGCTGGGGTTCGCCTCGAAACCCTACATTCCCGATATCCCGGGCCTTAGCGATTTCGAAGGCGAATGGTGCCATACCGCCCGCTGGCCGCAGGAAGGCATCGACCTTTCCGGCCGCCGGATCGCCCTGATCGGCACGGGTGCCAGCGGCGTACAGGTGGCGCAGGAGGCGGCAAGCTGTGCGGAGCAGCTGACGCTTTTTCAGCGAACCCCGATTCTCGCCCTTCCCATGCGGCAGGAAAAACTGGACGCTGATCGTCAGCTTCGCGAAAAATCCGAATATCCCGCTGTCTTCCAGAAAAGGCTTACGACAAGTGGCGGTTTCGAATGCCAATCGCTGGACATCTCGGCCCTGGCTGTGACCGAGGAAGAGCGGACTACGCATTTCGAGGATTTGTGGCAGCGAGGAGGGTTGCGCTTCTGGTATCATAATTTCGCTGACATACTGACGAACGAGGACGCCAATCGCCACGCCTACGAGTTCTGGCGTGACGAGGTGCGCGAGCGGATCTGCGACCCGACCATTGCCGAGAAGCTCGCTCCCGATGAGCCGCCACATCCCTTCGGGACCAAGCGACCATCGCTCGAACAGAATTATTACGAGATCTTCGCACAAGACAATGTGACGCTGGTCGATCTGAACGACACCGCGATCACTCGCGTCACCGAGGCCGGGATAGAAACAGCCACTGGCATGATCCCGTGCGATCTCATTGTCTTCGCGACCGGCTTCGATGCCGGTCGTGGCGGGCTCATCGACATGAACATCACCGGCCGCGGTGGGCTGGCGCTGGCAGAAGCATGGAAGAGTGAGATCAAAGCCTATCTGGGCATGGCCGTCGCCCAATTTCCGAACATGCTGTTCGCCTACGGCCCGCTCAGCCCTTCAGGCTTTTCCAACGGTCCGACAAGCGCCGAAATCCAGGGTGACTGGATCTGCGATTTCCTGATCTGGCTGCGCGATAACAGGATCGGCCTTTTCGAAGCCGATGCGCTGGCCGAGCGAAGCTGGACCGATATGGTCGCCCAAGTAGGGTCGATGACGCTCTTCCCCAAGGCTGAATCGTGGTACATGGGCGCCAATATTCCCGGCAAACCCCGACAACTGATCAATTTCCCCAGCGTATCTGGTTACGCCGATCTATGCCACGATGTCGCACGGCACGATTATCGTGGTTTTATCAGGAATACACTATCCGGTATGGAGACTGCGCCGAAATGAATGAAATGAAACCAATCCACGACGGGTCAACAGATATTGATCCCGTATGGGCCGGCGACGGGGCGGATATACCCGAATGGTTCGCCTGGGCGCTGAGCGTGCCCCGTGAGGAAGGCTTCGTAGAGGTTGGTGGCGCGCGGGTGCATTATCTTCGCTGGGGCAGGCGTGACCGGCCCAAATTGCTCATGACTCACGGTTTTCTCGCCCATGCCCGCTGCTTTGCCTTCATCGCACCGTACCTTGCCGAAGACTACGACGTGGTGGCGTTCGATCTGGCCGGTATGGGCGATAGCGAGATGCGCGGCGTGGCCGATATAGCTGCGCGGGGAAAGGAATTTGTCGAGATCAGCGAAGCGCTCGATTTGTTTGCGGATGGAAGCAGACCGACGATCATCGCCCATAGCTTCGGCTCGGGTGCAGCGCTGACCGCCGTTTCCCAATCGCCGGATGCCTTCGCCGGCGTTATTGTCTGCGATCTCATGGTGATGCGGCCCGAAAAGCTGGAGAAATACTGGACCATGGGCAGATCGAGCCCCGGGTCGGGTAATCCTGACAAACCGGTGCGACGCTACCCCACCTACGAAGCGGCGCGCGAGAGGTATATCCTGTCGCCGCCGCAGGCAGTTGGTGAGCCGTTCCTGATGGATTACATGGCCTATCACTCTCTCCGCCGCGATGGCGAGGAGTGGACATGGAAGTTTTCTCCCGAAGTGTTCCGGCGCAGCAACAAGCCCGACGAATGGCTGACAGTAGGCCAGAGGCTGGTCGATGCGCCCGGGCGCAAAGCGATTGTGTACGGCGAGAAAAGTCAGCTCTTTGATCGCGATTCCGCCCGCTATATCCGGGAACTGGGAGGGGGAAAGATACCAATTGTTGCAGTGCCCGATGCACGCCATCATCTCATGCTGGATCAGCCGCTCGCGTTCGTCGCTGCGCTTCGGGCGGTACTGGCCTTTTGGAGCCTCTGAGATCCCCCATACTAAGAGGCTGGTTCCTGGTCAGAGGCCAGCGAGATGGGGGCAAAGGGCGTTCATATTCATCTTGTACTATATCCGAACCATTGTCGCCGTCGGCACGACGAACGCTTCGTTGGTCTCGATGCCAGCTGGGGCAAAAGCTTTATCGGGAGCAACTCGCTTAGCGCGCCAACCATTGCTGATCTTTAGCAAACGTTCACTCCGCGTGCGATCTGGATCGTGGCCCATGGGGTCAAAAGATAAGGCGCTTTACTAATATCACGCGGACGTATATGCCCATGGACGGGGATTGGGCTAATTCTTTCCCTCTCCTCTCCACAGACTAAGGGGCGACCCTCGAGGTCGCCCCATTTTGCAGTAAGCGGCGGAGCCAATTATCGTCGCACTGAAGAGATGGGAAGGGATGCTATATGACACTGAGAGCGATGGTGCTCGCCACTTCGGCCATCTTGGCTTGGCCGCAGATGGCTTTAGCGCAGGATTCCACAACTGATGAGGCGGAACCCCAAGGATCCGTAATCATCGTGACGGCCCAACGCCAATCTCAAAGTCTGCAAGAGGTGCCGATCGCGGTCAGTGCCTTCGATGCTACGGCTCTCGAAAGCCAGCAGATCGAAAACGCTGCTGACCTTCAATTGACGCTCCCGAACGTCTCATTTTCGAAGGGCAACTTCACCGGGTCGTCCTTCACCATCCGTGGTATCGGCGATCTTTGTGTTGGTGTGACGTGTGACGCAGCGACGGCTATCCATATCAATGGTTCCCCTCTTTTTGGTACCCGGCTGTTCGAAACAGAATATTTTGACCTTGAGCGAATTGAGGTCCTACGGGGGCCGCAGGGCACCCTCTTCGGCCGCAACGCTACCTCGGGTGTTGTCAACCTTGTGACAGCCAAGCCTGACCTCGGTTCTTTCGGCGCGGCCGGAGAGTTCGAGTATGGGAATTACAACAGCATCAAGGCCGAGGGGGTGGTCAATGTCCCGATCGGCGATTCTATCGGCGTTCGGGTAGCCGGATTCTTTCTGAATCGCGACGGTTACACCACAAACCTTTTCGACAATTCGGATGTCGACGACCGAGACATGTACGCTGTTCGTGGTTCTCTTCGTTTTGAACCCGGTGCCGATACCACTCTCGACTTCATGGCATATTATTTCAGGGAAGATGACACCCGTTTACGTAATCAAAAGCAGGCCTGCCAGCGTGACCCGCTCGGCGTGCTGGGTTGTCTGAACAATCGCCGCGACTTTGACATCACCAATGCCAATTCCACAGTCGGCGCAACGCTCAGTTCGCAAGAGTTCTTCGCTATTCAGGGAATTCCCTCAGTACTGGGATTGGGAAGCCTGTACGGCCCCGATGCATTTGCAGGATTCGATAAGCCCGACGATGTGCGCACGGTAAACACGGCGTATACTCCATTCTATTTTGCCGATGAAGTGCAGCTACAGGCCCGTCTCGAGCAGCGCATCGGAGCTATGACACTGACTGCAACCGGTCTTTATCAGGACACCGAAGTCGATTCCCGGCAGGACTACTTTCTGGGCATTCAGGATCGTACCGCCTTTGCTACGGCCTTGAACGTGTTGTCCGGCTTCGCGGCCAACGGTTTGCCTACCGGCCTCCCCGCACCTGCACCGGCGTTCGTGCCAGGTTCGTCGGCGTATTTTACCCCGATTGTGGAGGCTCTCATCCCCAATGGCCCAGGGGGCGTATTGTGCACCTCCGATAACGATGATGGGAACAGGGGCGCGTTCGAAGGTAATGTATTGTGCGGCGAAACGCCGCTATCCTTCGACAGGTCTTCAGAGCAACGCGAATCCTGGAGCGGCGAAATCCTCCTTTCCAGTGATTTCGACGGAGCATTCAATTTCCTGCTCGGAGGGATCTATGCAAAGTCCAAGACTACCGACAACAGTTACTATGTAAACTCATTCGCGCTTGACTACGCCAGTGCCATTCTGGGATCGTTTGGTACTTTGGCAGGCGGTGCACCGCCATCCTACTTCGCAACATCCATGTACCGCAACAATTCTCTCGAGGCTAATCTTGAGAGCTTCGGTGTGTTCGGGGAGATCTACGTCGACCTGACCGAGCGTCTGACCTTCACCGGAGGTTTGCGGTATAACGACGACAAGAAAGACGTGACTGCGCGCACGACCTTGATTAGCTTCCTCAATCCTTACGCGAATGACGGGGAGCCGTTCGACAGCCCGATCACTCCCTTAACCGGTCCCTCTGGTCTTTTTGATGCCGATCCTGGTACGCCAGGTGAGCAGCTGACGCAATTTAGAGAAGTAGGTTTCGATGAAATAACCGGGCGTGCGGTGCTCGACTACGAAGTTACGCCTGACAATTCGATTTACGCATCTTATGCCAGGGGCTATAAATCCGGGGGTATCAACCCGCCCCTTTCGCCCGTTTTCGATGTGGCTGAAAGCTTCGGATCAGAAACCATCGACGCATTTGAAATCGGATCGAAAAATACCTTTGCGAATGGCGCACTGCAATTAAACGCTACTGCATTCTACTATAAGTATAGCGGGTTGCAGCTTAGCCGCATCGTCGCCCGTACCTCAGTTAATGATACTATCGATGCCGATATCTGGGGTGTGGAACTAGAGTCCGTTATCCGGCCCGATCCCGATTGGCTTGTCAACTTGACGTTCAGTTATCTCAACGCGGAAGTTGCCGGCGACCAGTTCTTCTCCAATCCGCGCGACCCGGGTGGCGGCGATCCTGATGCCGTCATCATCAAGGATATCAGCAACGGTGCTAATTGTGCCGTAACCGGGCCAGCCCCCGGCGTGGCCGACGCATTCGTCGCCGGAGTGAACGCAGCTCTGGGTCTTCGTGGTCCCGAAGAATTTCCTAACGACGGCAATCTTGCGTCAAGCGGCGCATTCAGCATTTGCGATGTCTTGGCCGGAGCCGTTCCGGCGGGCAGCGGCCTTGCGGTATTAAGCCCTGGCGTAGAGGTCAACTTAAAAGGGAACAAGTTGCCGCAGGCCCCCGAAATGAAGGTTTCGATGGGTGTGCAGTACACCGCCACTTTCGACAATGGCATGACTCTGGTTCCTCGCGTGGACGTAGCGCTGACTGGTGAGCAATACGGCAATATCTTTAACGGCAGGGTCAACCGGATCGAGCCATTCGTGCAAGCCAACGCGATCGTGCAGTTGAACAGTGCGGATGAGCGTTGGTTCGTGCGCGGATTTGTTCAGAACATTTTCGACAGCAGCTCGGTGACAGGCTTGTACTTGACCGACGCATCCTCGGGGAATTTTACCAATATCTACACTTTGGATCCTCGTAGATATGGTGTTGCTTTGGGGTTCAGTTTCTAACAGGTCCAGATCGTGTTGGCGGGGAGATTGGTGGTCCTCCCAACGACCCGAACGGACAGTGCCAGCTAGTTCGTATTTCGACCCATGACTTTATAGCTTTTCCAGAGCGGCGTAATGCTCGATGACCGCCTCGTAAGCCTACCGACAAGGCGGTCATCGAACCGGCCAAATGCGAGCTGCACTCGAAATGCTTTTACGATCGCTCGTTGATGTCGCTACGAGATGCTCGCGGAAAGCTTAAGGCCTTACATAGATACGACAATGAAGAGTCACCGAATAGTGCAATCGGGATATCCGATGGTGATACTGGCAAACGCACTCTGCGAAAGGCGGAAACATGCTGACCCCTATGATCCAAGATTGGGTCAAAGTGCACGAGGTGCTGACGCGTTAGGAAAAGTTGGAAGGGGCTGCGGGGCAGACTTCTGAGAAAACTTATCCTAACTCTGTTCAGGTTTCATAACTGATTTTCGATCGACCGGAGCAGGCTCAACCGACGTGCGATTGTCGCGAGACAATTCGACCCATCCCAACCCAAGCGACTTCTGGATCGCGATCCAGCCATTTGTCATGGCGGCGATCGCCCGATCGAGATTTGCTCTGGCCTGTTCGCGCTTGCGGATCGAAGTGTTGAGTTCGCCTTGCGAGATTACCCCCGCGGCGCGGCGTTGCTCGTTAAGCTCCGCAGCCGTGTCGGCCTGTCGACTGATCTGCGCCAGCGCGGCTACGTTGGCTCTTTGTTGCCCGAACCGGGCAAGCGATTGTTCGGCGTCGCGCAGTGCGCCAAGGACCACTTCAACATAACGCGCTTCGGCCTCGTCGCGCGCACTCTCGGCCTGATCGATCGATGCTGCCGTGCGGCCGAAATCAAGCAGGTTCCACTGTAGCCGCGGCAAAGCGATTGCCGATAAGTTGCCCGGGTCCAGGATGTCGTCGGGCTCCGATCCGCCCAAACCGAGAATCCCCATGAAGGAAATCTTGGGGAAGCGAGCAGCCTCTGCCACGCCAATCCGCGCATTCGCCGCGGCCAGCATGCGTTCGGCGGCTCGAACATCCGGCCGCCGCGCTATTAGCGCTGCGGGATCGCCCACCGCGACCCGTTCGGGGGGAAGCGGAATTTCGGCCTGAGCCGCCAGGAGCCCGTCGAGTGCGCCGGGCGCTTCGCCCGTCAGCACCGCGAGCGTGTCTTTGAATACATCGATGTCCGCTTGAGCTTCCGCGATCTGCGACTTGAGCAGTTCGAGCTCGGCGTTCGCGTTACCGACCGGGAACAGCGCGAGAGCGCCCTGTGTATAGCGCTGATAGGTCAATTCGAGAATTTGCTGCTGCAAGTCGCGCTCTCGCTGGACAAGCTCGAGCCGCCCTTGCGCTTCTCGCAGGCTCACATACGCCCGCGCGATTTCGGCGGCGAGCTGGACTTTCGCATCCTCGGCGTTCGCCACCGAGGCCGCAGCCTGAGCGTTAATGGCCTCGACACGCCGTGCCTGCCCCCCAGCGAAATCGATCTCCCAGTTTGCGTTGAGCCCGAGGTTGTAGACGCTGAGGCTGTCCTGCTCTTCGGTGTCTGCAGGAGCGCCGGGCGATCCCGGGGGCGGGCCGCTGCCGATATCTAGCCCTGGGATATTCGCCTGGACCGCAGTCGCCTGCGCAGCCACGGCGGGTAGCCGGTTGGCGCGCTCCTGGCGGACAGAAGCCCTTGCCTGTTCGATGCGAGCGCGCGCTGCGGCCACGCCCGGATTGCCGGCCAGCGCACGCGCCTCAAGTTCATTGAGAACCGGATCGCCGAGCAGCGTCCACCAGTCGCCGGCAATCGGCGCCAACGGATCGATTTCGGGGCCGGCCCGTACGAACGCATTGCCTGCGTCGGTCGCAAGTTGCGGGGGGCCGGCATAGTCGGGACCGGACATGCAACCCGCGAGGAGCGCCATGGGAGCGAGGAGGGTTAGGGTCTTGCGCATAGAGTTCTCAGTGCATCGAAAGGGATAAGTTCTTCGGGAGAGGCTTGAGGAACAGTACCAGCGGCACCGTGACCAGGGTAATCGCGCCCATGGCGAAAAAGACATCGTTGTAGGTCATCACGAACGCATCGCGCTGAATGATGCCGGAAAGCATCTCCAGCGCGGCCTGTGGATTGCCCAACGACGCCGTCATGGTGTCCAGGTATTCCTGTAGCCGGGGGCTGTTGGCGTTGAGAGTTTCTTCCATCCGCCGACTATGATGCCACAGGCGCTGGTCCTGGAACGAAGCAAGCCCGGCGAGCGCGAAAGAGCCCCCTAGGTTTCGCGCCGCGTTGAAGATGCCCGAAGCATCGCCGGCATCCTCCTTGGCAACCGAAGCTACCGTCGCCTGGTTGAGGAACATCATCGTGAGGATCATGCCGATGCCGCGCAGGAACTGGCTTTCGGTGAACACTCCACCTCCCGATTCCGCTGTCAGATTTATGCTGACGAAACAGCTTAGCGCCATGATGAACATGCCCGCGCCGACCGCAATGCGGATGTGAATCCTGCGGATCATGAACGGGAGAACGGGCATCAACAGGAAAGCCGGAACGCCCATCCAGAAGATCACAAGTCCGGTCTGCAAGGCATTATAATCGGAAATTATCGCGAGAAATTGCGGGATCACGTAGGTCGAGCCATACATGACCATGCCAAGCGCCAGTGCCATCACCACGACGCTGGCAAACTGCCTGCTGAGCATCAGGCGCAATTTGAGCACGGGTTTGCGCGCGTAAAGCTGTCCGTAGGTCAGAAGTGCAAAACCCACGACCGTCATCAGTGTGAGCTGGACGATCAGCGTGGAATCGAACCACTCCTCACGGTGGCCTTCTTCCAGAACGATGGTCAGCCCACCCAACCCAAGGATCATACCAGCTATTCCCGCCCAATCAGCCTCGCGCAGGTAAACCCAGTCGGGCTTTTCATGGGGTAACCCGATGAATAGTAAAGCAAGGAGCAACGCGCAGACGGGCACGTTGACGAAGAAGGCGTAGTGCCAGCTCAGGTTCTCGGTAAGCCAGCCCCCCACCAACGGGCCCATTACCGGCCCAAGAACCACGGTCATTCCGAAGAGCGCCATGCCAATCGGCTGTTGCGATGGAGGCAGTCGCTTTGCGACGATGGTCATGGCGGTTGGAATAAGCGCGCCGCCCATGAACCCTTGACCGGTGCGACCGATGATCATCGTCGTCAGATCGGTGGCAATGCCGCACAACACCGAAAAGGCCGTGAAGGCAGAAACCGCGACGATGAGCAGCGTGCGAAGGCCGAGCAGTCTTTCCAGCCACGCGCTCAGAGGGATGATGATGATCTCGGCAACAAGGAAGGCTGTCGCGATCCAGGTGCCTTCGGTTCCGGTCGCGCCGATTTCCCCCTGGATCGTCGGCAGCGCCGAATTGACGATCGAGATGTCAAGCGTTGCCAGCATCGCCCCCAGCGCACCGGCGGCTACGGCGATCCAGGCCGTAGCATCGGCCTTTTCGACCGGCGGCGAAACCGCTGCAGCGGCGCCTGCCATCGGTCAGTCTCCGGCCGCGTTGCGGATCGAATCGAGTTGGTCTCTAGCGGCGCGCGTATCGACACTCGCGACAACAGACATGCCCGGCACCAGCAGACGCAGGATCTCGGGCGAAGCCTGAATGGATATGCGCACCGGGACGCGCTGAACGATCTTGGTGAAATTACCCGTCGCGTTCTGTGGCGGAAGGATTGAGAATTCTGCCCCGGTCCCGGGGGCGATGCTTTCCACTCTTCCTAATAGCTCGAGGTCCGGCAGCGCGTCGATTTCCAAGGTGACGGGTTGCCCCGGGCGGACAAGTCCGAGCTGCGTTTCCTTGAAATTTGCTGTCACGTAGAGGCGGTCGGTCGGTACGAGGCTCATAAGGCGTTGGCCAGGCTGGACAAATTGTCCAGGTCGGACCGTGAGGTCACCCACCCGCCCGGAAATACTGGCCTGGAGCGTGGTCGATGACAGGTTCAGACGGGCGGCCTCGAGTTGCGCACGAGCGGCGTTGGCTTGCGAATTGGCCTGGTCTATCTGCTCGCTAAGCGTGTTCTGTCGGCGCTGTGCCGCCGTGAGCGCGGCGCGCGCTGCCGCGACTTGAGCCTGCGCTTCTCTGGCCTGGGCCTCCAGCTGATCGAGCCTCTCGCGCGGCTCCGCTCCCGAAGCGGCAAGGGGGCGGTACCGGACAACCTGCTCAGCAGCGAGACCAGCCTGTGCAGATGCTGCTGCGAGCTGTGCACGGGCCTGGGCAATTGCCGCGTCCTGCTCTTGTTGCTGGGCGCGTACCGTATCTGCTCCGGCGAGCGACGCGGCGATCTGGGCTTCGACCTGGTTCGTTTGGGCACGATAATCTCGCACGTCCAGCTGGACAAGTGCATCGCCCGACGCGACCGTTTGATTCTCCGTCACTAATACGCGCTCGACGTAGCCCGCAATTTTGGGGGAGATGATGACGCTGTCGGCGGCAATATAAGCGTTGTCGGTGGACTGCTGGAATCTGCCGTACGTCTGATGATTGTAATACCAGTAGCTCCCGGCGAGCAGGACCAGAATGCCGGCGATCAGCAGACCCAGCCGGACCCGCGGACTGGACAACCCCGTCGGACGTGCGCCTTCATCGCTAGCCCCTGCTGTCTCGTCCGCCATGATTATTTCGCTCCTCGCCATCGTTTGAGCCGCTGCGCGAGCGATATAGCGGCCAAAACAAAATGCGAAAGTCCTTTACTATTTTTCTCCGATCGATAGGAATGTCTCATGCCAGAAGATGAGGGCACTCTCGCACTCGACAATGTCATCACCCACGATGATCGAGCGATCTTCATGATGGGCCAGATCAGCCGCGCCGCGCGCAAGGCATTCGATGACCGAGCACAGCCGCTGAGCCTCAATCGTACGCAGTGGCGTGTGTTGGCGCAGCTCATCAGAGCTCCTGCCCTGAACCAGACGGACATCGCCAGGAGACTTGAAATCACATCCTCCAGCAGCGGCCTGGAAGACATGACGCCTTCGCGCTTGAGTGACCGGACGCGGCTTGCGCAAGTCATAGCAATATTCGGTCGCCACGGGCGGGGCGGCATCACGCCCGTGTTGGGACTAGGCCGATCTCAAACCAAAACACATTCGACGCGCCCGGATGCCCCGCTCGTGGCGATTGCGCCAGGGGACGAACCTCGGTCATGTTCTATAGCGGACAACCGAATGGAGCATGCGGGACGCGAACTTTCATTGCACCGGCCCTCTGCCGGACGAACAAACCGCTGGCGGCGTGCTAGATGGAAACTAACGCAAACTTCTCCCTAGTGGCGTGGATCGTTGGCATTCTGATGCTTACGACCATCGCTTTCGCGATGTGGCTAATCGATCCCAGACCAAATCAGGAAACATATCAGATCAAGTTTGATCGCTCCGTGGAAGGCCTTCAGTCGGGATCGACTGTAACACTATTGGGAGTCCCTGTGGGACAGGTAACATCGGTCCGTCTGGCGGAAAATGAACCGGAAAACGTGGTCGTTGTTCTGACTCTCGATCCTTCTGCGGCGAAAGTCCACGGCCTTGAAGCGACAATCAGCACGGATCTGATAACTGGAGAGGCTGCGCTCGTGCTCGAGGGCCGACGGGGTCGTGAGGGCATTTACACCGACAAGTCAGGAAAAAAGATCATTCCCGCCGCGGACGAAACCGGACTATTGGGGAGGGATGCGACCGCCACTGTAGAGACCGTGGCAAATAGCATTCGCGCTCTGAACGAAGGACTGGAGCCAGAAAAGCAACGGGTGATCACCTCCGATCTTGTCCGGCTTCGAGTCACGACGGCCGCACTCGCATCGGACGCCGAAGGTTGGGACGAACGATTGGCCTCAACAAAAGGAAGATTGTTAGACTTAGGGCAAAGGGTTGGTGGATGGGGAAATAATCTTCGAGATGCAGATCGGCGGATCTCAGGGCGGAGCGCTTCTGCTATCGCGCAACTACGCCTTCGCCAATTCAGGGAGGGGGTGCAGAACGCTGAAAACAAACTTTCCCAGATAAGGAGTGGCATTCCGGCGGTCGAAGATTCTTTGGTTGAAGGTGAAACGGACCTTCGCGAACTTAGTCGCGAACTTGCTCCTCTCAGTGAAAAAATCGAAGATATTCAGGTTGAGGGAATTACATCAAATCCTCCCCTCCCAGACTATCGGCCAAAAAGAAGAGAAGCTGGAACGAATATCGATGATTTAAAGTAAACCGAACGGATGACTGCTTCCGGGCAGAGCGCGCAGCCCGTAAAATAGCGGAGATTGGAGCGCAAAGCGGATAACGACCTACTCCGCGGTCAAGTTTGAAATTGAAATTCCGAGTCCTAAAAAAGGCATCGAACCAATACATTAGAGGGATTTTGCGGGCCTTTTGCGGGCTTTTCAGCTTGACCGAAATATCTAAACATCAGAAATTAAACGGAAAAGAAGTTCGAATGTGATGCCTCTTCTGGGCACCATTTGTTCTTGCATTTCACCGTATTCGGGCGATCGGTCGTCGTCGCGGTCAGGCCGGGGTCTTCGAGCAGATCTGGCGGAAACCTGCCGCCATGAACGAGGCCATCCTCTGCTTTACCGCGTCGAAATCGTCCGAATGGCACAGGCCGCCGGACAATTGGTCGATGCGCCCCGTCCGCGCGAGAGTCAGCATCAGGGCGCCCGAGACGAAGTGGAAGCCCCAGAATATTTCCGTCCGGTCGCATTCGGGCATGGCTTTCTCGAGAAGTCCGGTGAGCCGGAGAACCACCGGGTCGAACCATTTGTCGAAGATTTCCGCGCCCCAATCCGGTGTGCTGGCGACCAGGGCCGCGAGCGTCCCGGCGTCCCGCCATTGCGGGCCGCCATCTCCATAGAGATCGAGATTGGTGTCGAGAAAGGCCCGCAGCGCGCCCTCGACGGTGACGTTCTCCCCGACTTCCTCCTCGTAACGGTCGAGCGCCTCCAGGCGGACTCGGTTCGCCTCGATCGCGCGCCGCGCGAAGACCTCGTCGAACAGCTTCTGCTTGTCGTCGAAATAGTAGTTCACGAGCGTGTGGTGAACGCCGACCTGTTTCGCGACGTCCTTCAGCGCGACCCCGTGGAATCCCCGCTGGGAAAAGAGCGTCTCGGCGGCATCGAGCAATTGCTCGGTGGTCTCCGCGCGCCGCTCCGCCTTGGTCTGCACCTTTCCTTTTCGTTTCGTGGAAGCGGGCAATTTGCTCACCTGTGCTGGAATGGAGGCGATGCGACCGGCCGGGCGCACCATGAAGCTGGGTAATCGGCGTCGGAATGATTATCAAGTGTGTGAATAACCGAAGGATGGAAATACCGTGCTAGAAAAACATCATTCACGCGCAAGAGAGTGAATGTTGACACACGCGTGAACGATGGTAATTCCCGATTCAACCGAGAGAACACTCCGGTCGGATTGGGAGAGAGAATATGAGATCGCATCTCGCGGCGACCGCGTCCTTCGCGGCTATCGCCCTGGTCACCACCCCCGCCCTGGCGCAACAAACCGGCGAGGAGGAGCAGGAGGCCGAAACCGAAACCCTGGAAGATCTCTCTCCGGCCGCGGATGCCGATCGCGGCACGATCATCGTCACGGCCACACGGCGCGAGCAAAGGCTTCAGGACGTGCCGCTGAGCGTCACCGCCTTCCAGCAGGAAGAGCTGACCGAAAAGGGCATCGTGGGCTACGAAAGGCTCGCGCGCGAGACACCGGGGGTGGTGCTCAACCGGCCGACCCAGAACTTCAACAATTTCACCGCTCGCGGGATTTCCACCAATGGCTACAGCGCCGGACTGCAGGCTCCTGTCGCCATCTACATCGACGAGCTGCCGATCTCGGCGAACGGCAATTCGACGATCCTCGACCCCAATCTCTACGATGTCCAGCGCGTCGAATTCCTGCGTGGACCGCAGGGCACGCTGTTCGGTTCGGGTTCGCTCGCCGGGGCCATGCGGATCATCACCAACGCTCCCAATCCCAACGCTTTCGAAGCCTCGGCGCTGGTCGATCTGGGCTACACCGAGGGTGGCGGTCTGCGGCAGCGCTACAACGCGATGATCAACCTTCCGGTCAAGGAGAACGAGGCCGCCTTCAGGCTGGTCGGCTTCTACAAGGACGAGGACGGCTGGGTCGACAATATCGGGACCGGTATCGAGAATGCCAATTCGCTGGTCAATTACGGTGCCCGGGCATCCTTTCTCGTCGAACCGAGTCCCAATTTCTCGGTCCGCATCACGGGCAACTACGAGCACAGCAAGCCTGCGGACAGCGGGCTGACCAATCCGACGCTGGGCACCTACATCCGCCGGACCGATCGGCCCGACCGTTTCCAGAGCGAATTGAGCAACCTCAACGCGACGGTCGTTTGGGACATCGGCTTCGCCGAACTGACAAGCTCGAGCACCTTCGCCGACATCAACGGCGAATTCATCGTCGATCTTGCCGGCACTTTCGCGCAGGCCTTTCCCTTCGCGCTCGACGCGGTCGGTTACGACACGATCTTCGTGCAGGAAACCCGGCTGGCGTCCAACCCCAACGGTGGCCCACTCGACTGGATCGTCGGGACGTACTATTTCGACAAGCGGCGCGACGTGACCTTCGAATACCGCAGTTCGCCGGAATTCCTCGCGGCCCGGAACCTGACCGGTCTCCCGGACGAATATTACCAGCGCTTCGCCAATTATACCGACATCAACGAAAAGGCGGTTTTCGGCGAAGCGACCTTCCGCTTTTCGGATGCGCTGTGGGTGACCGGCGGCCTGCGCTACGGCGGAACCGAAGTGCAGACGACGACGCGCGCCGGGGGCTACAACAGCAACTATCTGCTCGCCGCCATCCTCGGGCTGCGCAACACCCGCCTTACGGTCACGCCCATTCCCGCGGCGGTCGGACTGGAAGCCAGCGACAGCCGGCTCAGTTGGAAGGCGAGCGCATCTTTCAAGCCCAGCGAGAGCGTAACGACCTACGCGACCGTCTCGACGGGCTTCCGCCCGCCGGTCGTGAACGACCGCGCCGGCCTCGCCAGCACGGTCAATCCCGCCGACATCATCATCCCGCCGGGTGCGACTTCGGACAAGCTGACCAATTACGAGATCGGGCTGAAAGGCAATTTCTTCCGGGGCGGGCTGATCGCCAATCTCGCCGCTTTCTACATCGACTGGAACAACATCCAGGTCCAGGCGAACCGGGTTTCCGATTCGGTCCAGTTCGCCACGAACATCGGCGGCGCGGTCAGCAAGGGGTTCGAATTCGAGCTCATCGCCCGGCCGACGGATGCTCTGCGGCTGGCCGCGAGCGGGGCCTATATCGACGCGCGAATCGACGATCTGACGGCGCAGGAAGCGGCGATTTCGGGTGCGGTCGACGATGTCCGGCTTGCAGCGCCCAAATTCTCGGGCTCCGCCTCGGCCACTTATACTTTTCCGGTCGGCGATACGGAGGAAGCCTTCGTCACCGGCAGCCTGTCCTATGTCGGGTCCTTCCCCGGTCTCTTCCCCAATGTGCCGGGGCAGCCGGGGGTCCGATCGCCGCAATACGATTTCACCGACGCTTACACCTATGCCAATTTCTACGCAGGCGTGAAGATCAGTCCCGACCTCTCGGTCACGGCCTATGTCGAGAACGTCTTCGACAACGACGCGATCGTCTATGTGCATCCCGAGGCCTTTCTCGACGGACGCTATGCGCGGCTGCAGCCCCGCACATGGGGCGTGCGCACGAGCTTCGCCTTCTGAAGGGCGAGCGGGCGGAAGGAGCGCACTTTTTCCTCTTCCAAAGTGCTCCTTCCGCCTTTCGGCGTTTCAACAGCAGACGGGCGCAGAATCATGATCAGATACCTCACCGCATTTCTCGCCGCCGCCAGCCTGGCAGCTTGCGCGCATTCGCCCGTCGACCCCGTCCTGGCACCGGCAAGCAGCGATGCACCCGTCGTCCGGACATCCCAGGGTGGCCTGCAGGGATCGCGCGACGGCAGCGTCCGCAGCTTCAAGGGCATTCCCTTCGCGCAAGCTCCTGTCGGCCCACTGCGCTGGCAGGCGCCACGGCCCCACCCGGGCTGGAGCGGAACCCGGCAGGCTGTGGAATTCGGTGCGTCCTGCGTCCAGCCGGTCGTCAGCACCGCCGCCAATTCGGTCTATGCCGACGACCCCACTCCGATCAGCGAGGACTGCCTGTTCCTCAACGTCTGGGCGCCGGAGGACGCGCGGGATGCGCCGGTGTTCGTCTGGATCCACGGCGGCGCGCTGGTTTCGGGTAGCAGCAAGTTCGGAATGTACGACGGGGCCCGGATGGCGGAACAGGGGATCGTCTTCGTTTCGGTCAACTATCGCCTCGGCCCGCTCGGCTATCTCGCGCATCCCGAGCTTTCGGCGGAATCGGCGGACGGTGTCTCCGGGAACTACGGGTTGCTCGACCAGATCGCGGCGTTGCGCTGGGTGGAAAACAATATCGCGGCGTTCGGCGGCGACCCCGACCAGGTCACGGTGGCGGGGGAATCCGCAGGTGCGCTCAGCGTGATGTATCTGATGACCTCGCCCGCGGCGCGCGGACTGTTCGACCGGGCGATCTCGCAGAGCGGCTACATGATCTCCAGCCCCGCTCTCGACGAGACGGTCCACGGCCATCTATCCGCCGAAAACCAGGGGCTGTGGCTGCAGGAGAAGCTCGGGAAGGCCGATCTGGCGGGCCTGCGCGCGATGGACGCGCGGCAATTGACCGATACTGCGCTCGGGGCCGGGTTCCTCACCTGGGGCACGATCGACGGCAAGGTGATCCCCCGGCAGACCTACGAATCCTTCCGCCGGGGCGAGCAGGCACCGGTGCCGCTTCTGGCCGGCTTCAACAGCGGGGAAATCCGCACGCTGCGCCGCCTGCTGCCGCCGCCTCCCGACGATGCAGCGGCCTATCGTACCGCTATCGAGGCCAGCTACGGCGATTTAGCTCCGCGCTTCCTGGCGCTCTACCCGCCGACCGATATCGACGAGAGCATGCTCGCGACCACGCGGGACGCGCTCTACGGCTGGACGGCGGAGCGGATGGTGCGCGATCAGCATGCGCTTGGAAAGGATGCCTGGCTCTACCTCTACGACCACGGCTATCCTTCGACCGATGCGGCTGGGCTGCACGCCTTCCATGCGGCGGAAATTCCCTTCGTCCTCGGCAACACCGACAAGGTGACGCCGAACTGGCCGGCCATTCCCGACACGCCTGCCGAACGCCGATTCGCAGACACGCTGTTTTCCTATTGGGTGTCCTTCGCCCGGGGCGGCCAGCCACAGGCCCCCGGCGCGCCGGCGTGGCCCGCCTATGGTTCGGAAGGCAAGATGATGGTGCTGGCGGACGGGTTCGATGTTCGCTCGGGAGGGATCGGCCCGGCCTTCGCGCTGCAGGACGAGGTGGTGTGCCGGCGCAGCGCGCAGGGAGCCACGCCGTGGCATTGGAACGTGGGCATCGCCTCTCCCGTCAATCCGGCTCCGATACCATCGTGTCGATAATCCCTGGCAGTTCCCAGCCCTATGCGCTGACGCTCGACAAATTCATCGACCACGCGGCCAAATGGCACCCCGGCAAGGGCGTTGTGACCGCGAGCGAGGATGGTCAGAACACTTACCTGCCGTACGACACTCTGCGCGATCGAGCACGGGCCATCTCCACCCGGCTTCGCCACGAGGGCGCGAAGACCGGTGAATGTGTCGCGACGCTGGCGTGGAACACGCAGGCGCATATGGAATGCTGGTATGCGATCATGGGGATCGGCGCGGTCTGTCATACGCTCAATCCGAGGCTGCCGGTCGAGACCCTCGCGGACATGGTGGCTCAATCGCAGGCGCGCATCCTGATCGCGAGCGCGGACCAGGAGCAACTGGCGGCCGGGATCGCGGCGCGCTGTCCCTCGCTCGACACCATCTTCGTGATCGACGGCAAGGCCGAATGGTCGACGCCGCAGCCCGGCGTGCGGATTCTTTCGCTGGACGTCGATGCGGATGTCGCCCCCGCCGAATGGGGGGGCTTCGACGAGAATGCACCTTGCGGGCTTTGTTTCACCTCGGGCACGACCGGGGCGCCCAAGGGCGTGACCTACACCCACCGCGGGATTTTCCTGCACACCCTGCGGCAATTGCAGGCCGACGTCGCCGGCATCGTCGAGGCCGACGTGGTGCTCCCGGCGGTGCCGATGTTCCATGCCAACGGCTGGGGTCTTCCCTTCGCCTGTCCGGCGGTCGGGGCGAGCCTCGTGCTGCCGGGCCGCAGGACCGACGGGGCCAGCCTCGCCGCGCTGATCGCCCGGCACGGGGTCACCATCGCCGTCGGCGTGCCGACCGTCTGGCTCGACCTGTTCGACCATGCCGAGCGCGAGGGCATCGAACTGCCTTCGCTCAAGCGGTTGATGGTGGGGGGCGCCTCCATGCCCGAAGCCCTGTCGCGGCGCATCCTTGCGCGCGGGATCGAGGTGCAGCAGACCTGGGGCATGACCGAGCTGTCGCCCCTCGGCACCGCGATACGACCCGGAACGGGGCATGGCGCTTCGCGTGCCTCCGGGACTCCGGCACTCGGGCTCGATCTTCTCCTGATGGACCACGAGGGCGTGCCGATATCCGAGCAGCGCGGCAAGGAAGGGCGGCTCCATGTCAGGGGCCCCTCCGTGGTCGAATGCTATTTCGGCGAACGGACACCGGCCACGGCCGACGGCTGGTTCGACACCGGGGATCTGGCAGTGATCGACGGAAGCGGCAGCGTCGAGATCACCGGGCGCAGCAAGGACCTGATCAAGTCGGGGGGCGAGTGGGTCAATCCGGTCGAGCTCGAAACGGTGGTCGGTTCGCTCGACGGCATCCGCAAGGTCGCCGTCATCCCCCGCAGCCATCCCAAATGGGGGGAACGGCCGGTGCTGATCGTCGAGCTGGCGGACGGGGCCAGCATGAGCGATGCCGAGCTTCTCGATCCGCTGCGCAGCCGCTTCGCCAAATGGTGGCTGCCCGACGACATCATCAGGGTCGCGTCGATGCCGCTCGCCACGACCGGCAAGATCGACAAGCGGCAACTCCGGTCGGAGTACGGAACGCAATGAATCCGCTCGGTTTTCTGCGCCTCGCCTCGCTGGCCTGGCTCGCCACGCTGGCAGGGTGCATGCACGCGCCGACCGCACCAGGATCTTCGGGTGCGCCGATCGTTCGCACGCAGGACGGCGATGTCCGCGGTTCGCGCGAGAGCGGAGTAAACCGCTTCCTCGGTATTCCCTATGCCGCCGCGCCGGCGGGCGAGATGCGCTGGCGCCCGCCGAGCGAACCGGCAGGTTGGGACGGTGTCCGGAACGCCCAAAGTTTCGGCCCCGCCTGCGTCCAGCCCGAAGTTCCGGCCGCCAGCATCTACAACGATCCGCCGGCGGCGATGTCGGAGGACTGCCTCAATCTCAACGTCTGGACACCGCAGGGCGCGCAGGACGTGCCGGTCGTCGTCTGGCTGCACGGCGGCTCGCTGCGCATCGGAGCGAACAGCCTGCCGATCTACGACGGCACGCGCTATGCCGAGAAGGGCGTCGCCTTCGTCTCGGTGAACTATCGGCTCGGCCCGCTCGGCTGGCTGGCCCATGAGGAATTGAGCCGGGAATCGGAGCTCGGCGTCTCCGGCAATTACGGACTCCTCGACCAGATCGCCGCGCTCGAATGGGTGCGGGACAACATCGGCGCGTTCGGCGGCGATCCGGGCAATGTGACGATCATGGGCGAATCCGCCGGCGCTCTCAGCGTCACCTATCTGATGGTCGCTCCCCAGGCGCGGGGCCTGTTCGACAAGGCGATCATCCAGAGCACCAATGTGCGCAGCTTCCCGGAATTGCGCGAGGCCAGAAACGCCATGCCTTCTGGCGAGCAGATCGGCGCCGATGTCCTGGAAAAACTGGGCGTCCCCGACATAGCCGCCGCCCGCGAACTCGACGCGCGGGACCTGACCAGCCGGGCGACGGCGGCCGGTTTTTCGCCTCAGGGCACGATCGACGGACATTTCCTGCCACGCCACTTGATCGACGTGTTCGACAGCGGCGAACAGGCGCATGTGCCGGTGATCGTCGGCTACAACGCGCACGAATATCGCCCCGAAGGCGTGCCGGCCGTGCGCATGCCGTCCGTTCCCGGGGCATACGAGGCCGCGATCGCCAGCATTTACGGCGATCTCGCCCCCGAATATCTGCGGCTCTATCCGGAAAGCGAAGGGGTCGACGCGCTGCTCGATGCGACCGGCGACGGGATCTTCGGCTGGTCGGGCGAACGGATCGCGCGCAGCCAGCGCGAACTGGGCCTGCCATCCTATTTCTACATTTTCGACTATTGCTATCCTTCCGCCGCCGCGCGCGACCTGTGCGGATTTCATGCGAGCGAACTGCCGTTCACCTTCGGCAACATGGCAGCGGAGGATTTGCCCGCCCGCTGGCCGGTGCCCGACGGGACCCACGACAGGGCGGTATCCGACGCCATGATCGCCTATTGGACGAGCTTCGCGGCCAGCGGACGTCCGCTGGCGCCGAGGCTTCCCGTCTGGCCCGCCTACGGGGAGCAGCAGAATTTCATGCTTTTCGCCGACAGCCCGGTGGCGGGGCGCGATCCCCGGCCGGGCATGTTCGAACTGCACGAGGATTTCGCCGACCGCGAACGGCGCGAAGGCCGTTCCTGGGGTCAGCTGATCGGCCTTGCCGCGGCACCCATGCCGGCGCGCGATGACGGGAACTAGGGACGGAATCCATGTGGAGAGCGCGAACATGACCGAAACCACGAGCCAAGCAGCGGTGCCGCCGGATTCGGCGAATCCCTATGCGCGCAAATCCTATCGCTACTTCGTGCTCGGGGTGCTTACTCTCGTTTACGCACTCAATTTCCTCGACCGGCAGCTGCTGGTCATTCTGCAGGAGCAGATCAAGGCCGAGTTGCTCCTCTCGGATACCCAGCTCGGTCTCCTGTCCGGCTTCGCCTTCGCCCTGTTCTACGTCTCCTGCGGCATTCCCATCGCTCGCTGGGCGGATCAGGGAACCCGGCGGAGCATCATCGCGCTCGCGCTGTCGGTGTGGAGCGTGATGACCGCGGCGAGCGGGCTTGCGCAGAACTATCTGCACCTGCTGCTGGCCCGCATCGGCGTCGGTGTCGGCGAGGCCGGGGGCAGCCCGCCCGCGCATTCGATGATCTCCGACATCTTCCGCAAGGAAGAGCGGGCGACGGCGCTGTCGATCTATTCGATCGGGATCTACATCGGCATTCTGCTGGGCTTCGCGCTCGGTGGCTGGGTCGCCGACACCTTCGGCTGGCGGACGGCATTCTTCGTCGTCGGGCTGCCTGGCGTGCTGGTCGCGGTCTTCCTGCGGTTCACGGTCAAGGAACCGATGCGGGGCTGGTCTGAAGGGCGGCAGGCGGACACCACGCCCGCTCCGCCGTTCCGCCAGGTCCTCGGGTTTCTCTGGTCCCGGCGGACCTTCCGCAATCTGGCGCTGGCCGGTAGCCTCCAGGCGCTGGTCATCTACGGAATCGGCAATTGGCTGCCGTCCTACTTCCTGCGCAATTTCGAGATCGGTTTGACCGAACTCGGCATCTGGATGGCCCTGACCTCCGGCTTCGGCGGGGGTGCGGGTTCCTTCTTCGGCGGCTGGATGGCCGACAGGCTCGGCGCGCGCGATGCCCGCTGGTATGTCTGGGGCCCGGCGATCCTGATGCTGGCGATCGCCCCGGTCCTGCTGGTGATCCTGACCACGCCGACGCTGCTGGTTGCGCTGATCCTGACCGGCGTGTTCCACTTTCTCTCCGCCTCCTATCTCGGGCCGGCGCTGGCGGTGTCGCACGGCCTCGTGGGTCTGCGCATGCGCGCGCTGACCTCGGCGATCTTCTTCTTCTTCATCAATCTGATCGGCCTCGGGCTGGGGCCAGTGATCGTCGGCTATCTCAGCGACAGCTTCGCCGCCGGGGGGAACGACGATGCGCTGGCGCATGCGATGCTGATCACCGGCTGCTTCGCGTCGCTATGGGCCGTGCTGCATTATGTGCTGGCGTCGCGCACCGTTCGCGCCGATCTCGACGCCAGCCCGACCAACGACGGGATGTCGGCCTAGCATGACGATGCGCGCGTCCGGGATCGGCTGCTTCCTTGCGGCGATCCTGGCGGGTTGCGCACCGCTGGCCCCGGTCGATCGGCCGAGCGGCGCGACAGTGGCGGAGACGCCGAGCCGGGCGCTGGCGGTGGACGGCCGTTACATCTCCTGGCGCGAACACCGGATCGACGACGAGGGCGTCAACGGCGGTGTGCCGGTCCGCGGCGGCGACGGGCTGGTCGAGGCCGACATCGATCGCGACGGCCGTCTCGACATCGTCTCGGTTCACGAGGATTCGAACCACCTGCGCATCGCTTTCGGCACATCCGATCCCGACCGCTGGATCCTGGCGAGCGTTGCCGAGGGCGACGTGGCGAGGGCGATCGAGGATGTCGCGGCGGGCGATATCGACGGGGACGGGTGGATCGATCTCGTCACCGCCAGCGAGGAGGCGCACCTCGCGTTCTTCAGGAACCCGGGCAAACGGGCCCGCGACGGTCGCTGGCCCTTTCTGATCCCGGAGATCACGCGCGGACGCGGATCATGGCTGCGCACCTTCATCGCCGATGTCGACGGCGACGGACGGTCCGACGTTCTCGGCGCCAACAAGGGGGCGAGCGACATCGTCGATCCTGCCGCCCCGCGGGCGGACCGCTCTACGTCGCTCTTCACCATCGCGGGCGACCCGTTGGACGATGCGAGCTGGCGGGAACAAGTGCTGTTGAGGCGCGACCTGCCCAATACCGCCATGCCGGTCGATATCGACGGAGACGGCGATATCGACATCCTCGCGGCGGCGCGGCTGGCCCAGCAGGCGTTCCTGCTGGTGAACACCGGCACCGGTTCGAACGGCAAGGTCGGCATCGAAGCGCACCCGATCGAGATCGATGTCGGCAGTTCCCCCTGCACCGTCGTCACTTCCGCTTTCCAGTCGGACTTTGCCGATATGGACGGCAACGGGCGGCTCGATCTGGTCGTCGGCGTCATCGAAGATTGCGGCGACCCGCGGGCACCCAACGGACTTCCGGCGCTCGGCTGGCTGCGGCAGCCGACCGCGCCGGACATGCCCTGGCGCTACCACCGCATCGGCGACATCCTGCCCGACATTCCGATCGGGATCGCAATCGCGGATTTCGACGGCGACGGCGATCCGGATGTCGTCACCGGGGGCTACTCCGGCCTCAACATTATCCAGGGCGGCTATTCCGATGCAGCCCGCGATTTCGACAGCCCCAATGTAACGCCAAGTTCCACGGTCGGTCGCCTGGCCTGGTTCGCCAATCCGGGCACGGGAGGGGAGGGCTGGGTCAGGCACGACATCTCGCGGCGGGTGCGCGGCATGTACGATGCCTTCATCGCCCGCGACATGGATGGGGACGGCGATCCCGACCTTGTCACCACGCGGGGCAACAGCGGCGCATTCGACGGCGTGATCTGGCTGGAACAGATCCGGCACCCGCATCCGGCACGGGCATTCACCCCCGCTCGGCCGAGAGAGAGTGCCGCCCTTCCGCTTCCGCCCCCCGACTGGCTCGACCGCTACGGCACGGCGAACACGCTCACGGCTCCCAACAAGCAGTAGACCGACGTTTGTGGCTCATGAAGGCTGCGTCGACCCGCCTCCGCACGCAAAAGGATCAGATGTCGAAGGCCGTGGAATATTTTATCCGCTCCATGGCGAAGCGCGAGGTGACGTTCTTGAGCGGGACGGCCGCGATGAGGTCGCGGTAAAAGGCGTCGAAATCGGCCATCGAACCCACCGAGATCCGCAGCGTGTAGTCGATCTCGCCCGCCATGCGATAGACTTCCATGACCTGCGCCATGTCCGAAACCGCCCTGGCGAAACTGTCGAGCCATTGCGGCGAATGGTCGGAGGTCTCGACATCGACGAAGACGGTGATGTCGCGACCGATTGCCGCCGGGTCGAGCAACGCCACGCGGCGGGTGATCACCCCCGCCTGTTCGAGCTTCTGGATCCGGCGCCAGGTCGGCGTTTGCGACAGGTTCACCCGGTCGGCGATCTCGGTGACGGGCAGCGAGGCATCGTCCTGCAACAGGCGAAGAATGGCCCGATCGATGGCATCCATGCGTCAGCTACCGTTAAATTGGAAGAAAATGCTCAATCGCCGTGAAAATTAGCATCCCGCGTGTTTTTGCCAAGCCCGGATTGGGAAGGCGGCTTCCTTGCGCTATATGCCCGTGATGGAAAAATCTTCCAAGCTTCCGAAATTGCCGGTCGTGCTGACCGCCAATCTGCTGCGTGGCGGCGAGGTCGTCTATTTCGATGGCGAGGGCTGGGGCGCGAACCTTGCGAGCGCCTTCCTCGCCGAGGACGAGCCCGCCGCGCGTCATCTGGAGACGATCGCTGCGGACAGCGCAGGGATCGTGGTCGATCCCTATCTGGTGACCGCTGCGAAGGGAGAGGATGGCAGGCCCGCCCCGGCGCATTACCGCGAGGCGATCCGCGCCGCCGGCCCAACCATCGGTTTCGGGGAGACTGCCTGATGTATCGCTACGACGAATTCGACGAACAGCTGGTCCGCGAACGGGTCGAACAGTTTCGCGGTCAGGTCGAGCGCCGGCTGGACGGCTCGCTGACCGAAGACGAGTTCAAGCCGCTGCGGCTGATGAACGGGCTCTACCTCCAGCTGCACGCCTACATGCTGCGCGTCGCCATTCCCTACGGCACGCTCAATTCCGCGCAGATGCGCCAGCTTGCGCTGATCGCCGAGCGTTACGATCGCGGCTACGGCCACTTCACCACCCGGCAGAACCTCCAGTACAACTGGCTGAAACTGGTCGACGTGCCCGATATCCTCGGCCTGCTTGCCGATGTCGGGATGCATGCCATCCAGACCTCGGGCAATTGCATCCGCAACGTCACCGCCGATCACTTCGCGGGCGTCGCCGCTGACGAGATCGAGGACCCGCGCCCTACCGCCGAGCTGATCCGGCAATGGTCGACGCTGCATCCCGAGTTCGAATACCTGCCCCGCAAGTTCAAGATCGCGGTGACCGGCGCCGAGGAGGACCGCGCGGCTATCTCGGTCCACGACATCGGCATCCGCATCGTGACGAATGGCGAGGGCGAGGTCGGCTATCGCATCCTGGTCGGCGGCGGGCTCGGCCGGACGCCGATGGTCGGCAAGACCGTGCGCGATTTCCTGCCGCGTGCCGAACTGCTCGATTACCTGCAGGCGATCATGCGGGTCTACAACCGCCACGGCCGCCGCGACAACAAGTACAAAGCGCGGATCAAGATCCTCGTCCACGAACTGGGCGCGGCGGAATTCACCGCGCAGGTGGAGGAGGAATACCGCCAGCTGGAACGCGACGGAATTGCGGTCGCGCGGGCCGAACTCGAACGTATCGCGCAATATTTCGCGCCGCCCAGGCTCGAAGAGCGTGCCGAACCGTCCGATACGCTGGCCGAGGCCCGCGCGGCCGACCCGGCGCTGGAGCTCTTCGCGCGGCACAATCTGGTGCCGCACAGGGTCCGCGGCCACACCGCGCTGATCGTCTCGGTGAAGCCCATCGGCAAGCCACCCGGGGATGCGACCGCCGAGCAGATGCGGGTCCTGGCCGATCTGGCGGAGCAGTATTCGCAGGACGAGATGCGGATCACCCACATGCAGAACGTGATCCTGCCGCACGTTCGACTCGACGATGTGCCTGCGATCCACGAACGACTGCTCGAGGCGGGGCTGGCCGAGCCCAATGCCGCGCTGATCACCGATATCATCGCCTGCCCGGGCATGGATTACTGCGCGCTCGCCACCGCGCGCTCGATCCCGATCGCGGAAGACATCCAGCGCGTCTTCGCCGATCCTGCGCGCCAGGCCGAGATCGGCAAGCTCAGCATCAAGATTTCCGGCTGCATCAATGCCTGCGGACATCACCACGTCGGCAATATCGGTATCCTCGGGCTCGAGCGGATGGGGCGCGAGAATTACCAGATCACGCTCGGCGGCGATCCCGGCAATGCGACGGCGCTGGGCGAGCGGCTCGGCCCGGGCATCGATGCCGATGCCGTTCCGGGTGCGATCGAGGCGATCGTCGACACTTATCTGCAACTGCGCCAGGGCCCGGAAGAGCAGTTCCTGCAGACGCTCGCGCGTGTCGGGCACGATCCCTTCAAGCCAGCGCTCGAAGCGAAGAAGGAGGCGGCCGATGCCACTGCTTGACAAGGGCGGGCTGGCCACGGACGCCACCGAATTCGTGGATCTCGACGCGCTCGAGGAGGAACAGGCGGACCGGGGACCTGGCGATCGCTTCGGCGTTCGGGTCCCCTGCGACGTCGATGGCGAGGAACTGGCGCGGCGTGCCGGCAGTGCGGGCGCGATCGCGATCGAAGTGCCGCGGACCGGAGACGGGCGCGTGTTCAGCCTGGCCGCGACCTTGCGCGAGCGCGGCTATCACGGAATCATCCGCGCCGTGGGCCCGCTGATCCCCGATCAGTTCGCCTTCGCGCTGGCCTGCGGCATCGATCAGGTGGAAATCACCGACGAACAATTGGCACGCCAACCGCTCGACCAATGGCTCGCCTCCGCGGGCACGATATCACGGACCTATGTCGGGTCGGACGGTATCTTCGCCAGGCGGAGCGCGGCGTGAATCTTCCCGTCATCGAGGGTGATACGCCGCAGGAGCGGCTGGCTTCGCTGCGCGGCGCGGTTCCGGGCCGGATCGTGTTCACCACCAGCTTCGGGCTCGAGGATCAGGCGCTCACGCATATGATCCGCGAAGGCGGCCACGATATCGCCATCGTCACGCTCGATACCGGACGGCTGTTCGGTGAGACCCATGCGCTGTGGGCCGAGACCGAGGCGCGTTACGGCCTGCGCATCCGTTCCTTCCATCCCGATCCCGCCGAACTGGCCCAGCTGCTCGACGACTGGGGCGCTAACGGCTTCTACCTCGCGAAGGACGCGAGGCTCGCCTGTTGCGGGGTGCGCAAGGTTGGGCCGCTGAAGCAGGCGCTTGCCGGGGCACAGGCCTGGGTTACCGGGCTACGCGCCGACCAGTCGCAGGCGCGCGGCGATATCATGGGCATCGAATACGACGAGGGGCATGGCCTCATCAAGACGGCGCCGCTGTTCGACTGGTCGCGCGAGGACGTAGCCGAATTCTGCGCGGCCCACGATGTGCCGGTAAACCCGCTTCATGCCGAAGGGTATCTGTCGATCGGCTGCCAGCCGTGCACCCGCGCGGTCGCACCGGGCGAACCCGAACGCGCGGGCCGCTGGTGGTGGGAACAGGACGCAGCGAAGGAATGCGGGTTGCATGTCGGTGCCGACGGCAAGTTCGTGCGCGCGAAGGAGGCGGTGGTATGAATCGCGAGCCACTGCAGACCCCGCCGCGCATCGCGCCGCTGGCCAAGCTGCCGCTGTTTCACGCCCTTCACGATCGCCGCGTCCTCGTCGCTGGCGATACCGATGGCGCGCGCTGGAAGGCGGAATTGCTCAGCGCCGCCGGTGCGCAGGTGCTGGTGCTGGCGGGCGAGGCTCCGCAGCGCGAGCGCTGGGAGGGACTGACCGCCTCGCCGGTCGACGGCCCGGTCCTGCTCGAAGCGCGAGACTGGACAACCGAAGATTTCGACGGCCTGGCGCTCGCCATCGCCGATCTCGAGCCTGCGGAGGGTGAGGCCTTTGCCGCCGCTGCCCGCGCGGCGCATGTGCCGGTCAATGTCGTCGACAAGCCGGCCCTGTGCGATTTCCAGATCGGTTCGATCGTCAATCGATCACCGGTCGTGATCGGCATTTCGACGGACGGGGCGGCACCGATGCTCGGCCAGTCGATTCGCAGCCGGATCGAGGCCGTGCTGCCCCCGGGCCTCGCCGGCTGGGCGGCCGCGGCCAGCCGCTGGCGGGAACGCCTCAAGCGCAAGGTCCCGGACGGCAAGGCGCGGCGTCGCTTCTGGGAACGCTTCACCGCGGCTGCCTGGAACGCGCCCGAGCACGCTCCGGTCGAGTCCGATTTTTCCGAACTCCTGAACGACACAGGCGAGACCGGCGGCAGCGTCACCATGGTCGGGGCGGGACCCGGCGACCCCGAACTGTTGACGCTCAAGGCCGTTCGCGCGCTCCAGACCGCGAGCGTGATCCTCTACGACGATCTCGTCGCGCCCGAAGTGCTCGAACTGGCTCGCCGGGAGGCGCGGCGAGTGTCCGTCGGCAAGCGCGGGCGCGGCCCCTCGGTCGGGCAGGATGTGATCGATGCCGAGCTGGTCAGGCTCGCGCGTGCCGGCGAGCGGGTCGTGCGGCTCAAGGGCGGCGATCCGCTTGTTTTCGGGCGCGCGACCGAAGAACTCGACGCATGCCGCGCCGCCGGCGTTCCGGTGACCATCGTGCCCGGCATCACCGCGACGCAGGGTGCCGCTGCGGCGCTCGGCTTCTCGCTGACCGAGCGGGTTCACGCCCGCCGGGTCCAGTTCGTCACCGGTCACGGGATGAGCGGGACCTTGCCCGAAGACCTCGACTGGCGGGCCATCGCCGATCCTCACGCCACCACCGCGGTCTACATGCCGCGCGCCACGCTCGCCGAATTCGCCAGCCGCGCCATCGCCGCCGGGCTCGACCCGCTGACTCCAGCACTCGCGGTGGCCTCGGCCACCCTGCCGCAGCAGGCCGACGTCCGCTGTTCGCTCGCCTCTCTGCCGCAGATGGCGGCGAAACTGCCCGAAGGCGCTCCTGTTCTGGTCGTGATCGGCCAAGTCGCGCGCGAGAATGGTGCCGCAGCACTCGGAGACGTAGCATGACCGCGCCGCTCAGCCATCTCCAGATGCTCGAGGCCGAGAGCATCCACATCTTTCGCGAGGTCGTCGCGGAATCCGAAAACCCGGTGATGCTCTATTCGGTGGGCAAGGATTCCGCCGTGCTCCTCCACCTCGCGCGCAAGGCCTTCTTCCCCGCCCCGATCCCTTTCCCGCTGCTTCATGTCGATACGATGTGGAAATTCCGCGATATGTACGCATTCCGCGACAACGTGGCCGAGGATTACGGGGTCGAGCTGATCGTCCACCGAAATCCGGAAGCCGAGGAACGCGGGATCAATCCCTTCGATCACGGCCCGCTGCATACCGACATGTGGAAGACGCAAGGGTTGAAGCAGGCGCTCGACGCGCATGGCTTCGATGCGGCCTTCGGCGGGGCGCGGCGCGACGAGGACAAGAGCCGCGCCAAGGAGCGCGTCATCTCGGTGCGCAGCCCCGGCCATCGCTGGGATCCGCGCCGCCAGCGCCCGGAATTGTGGAACCTCTACAACGCCCGCAAGGCACCCGGCGAGACGATCCGCGCCTTCCCCCTGTCAAACTGGACCGAGCGCGACGTGTGGCAGTACATCGCTGCCGAGGACATTCCCATCGTGCCGCTCTATCTCGCCGCACCGCGCCCCGTGGTCGAACGCGACGGCATGCTGCTGATGGTCGACGACGACCGCTTCCCCCTGCGCGAGGGCGAGGAGCCGGAGGAGCGCTGGGTCCGCTTCCGCACGCTCGGCTGCTACCCGCTGACCGGTGCCGTGGAGAGCCGCGCCGCCACTCTCGAAGAGGTCGTCGCCGAGACGCTCAGCGCCACCGTGTCGGAGCGCCAGGGTCGCGCCATCGACCGCGACAGCTTCGATGCGATGGAGCGCAAGAAGCAGGAAGGCTATTTCTGATGCACGGCTCCGCCACCACGGCGAGCGGAAGCCTCGCAAACGGTCATGCGCTCGACGACAAGGACATGCTCAGGTTCATCGTCTGCGGTTCGGTGGACGACGGCAAATCGACGCTGATCGGGCGGCTGCTCTACGAGACCGGGAGCGTGCCGGCAGACCAGCTGGAGACGCTCGCTGCCGAGAGCCGCCGTTTCGGCACGCAGGGTAATTCGCTCGACCTTTCGCTGCTCGTCGACGGCCTTTCCGCCGAGCGCGAGCAAGGCATCACCATCGACGTCGCCTATCGCTATTTCTCGACCGCTCGGCGCAAGTTCATTGTCATCGATGCGCCGGGGCACGAGGAGTACACGCGCAACATGGCGACCGGCGCCTCGCATGCCGATGTCGGGGTGCTGCTGGTCGATGCGCGGCAGGGGCTGACCGAACAGACCCGGCGCCACGCGCGGCTGCTGAAAATGCTCGGCGTGCGGCGAATGCTGCTGGCGGTGAACAAGATGGACCGGGTGCGGTTCCTGCGCGAAGTCTTCGACGAGGTCGTGGCGAACTTCACCGCCTTCGCCGAGGAGGCCGACCTCGACGCCTTCGAGGTGATTCCCGTCGCTGCGCTCACCGGTGCGAATATCACCACCCTCTCCTCGGCGATGCCGTGGTACGAGGGCCCGCCGCTGCTCGAATTTCTCGAGACCGTGCCGGTGGAGGCTAATCAGGCCGCAGAGGCCGCGCCGTTCCGCATGCCGGTGCAGCTCGCGCTGCGACCGGACGCGGGCTTTCGCGGCTTTGCCGGAACCATCGCTTCGGGACGTGTCGCGGTGGGTGACGGGATCGTGGTGCAGCCAAGCGGAAGGACGACGACCGTTGCGCGGATCGCCAGTTACGATGGCGATCTCGACGAGGCGGGGGCAGGGCAGGCGGTCGTGCTGGTCTTCTCCGACCAGGTGGACTGCGCGCGCGGCGACGTCATCTCCTCGCAGGAAGCGTCGGCAGCGAGTGCCCAGCGGTTCTCCGCCGATCTCGTCTGGCTGAACGAGAAGGCATTCGATCCTCGCCGCGACTATCAGCTCAAACTCGCCAGTCGGTCGTTGGCCGCGGAGCTGAGTTTTCCCGAAAGCCGCCGGCCTCCCGCGCTCAACGATATCGTCCTCGGCGAAGTCGTCGCCGCCCGGCCGATCATAGCCGCGCCCTATGCGGAGGAACGGGGGCTCGGCGCCTTCATCGTCACCGATCGCGAGTCCCAGGCTACGGTTGCGGCCGGAATGATCCGCGATCTTCGCGCGCAGGACACTTCGCGCAGCGCGTCGTCGACTGCCAACATCGTCTGGTTCCGCTCGGGCGAGGATGGAAAAGCGGATGAACTGACGCGGGTGGTCGACGCGCTTTCGGTCAGCGGCAGCCGGGTCCTCGTCATCGACGATGCCACGCTGCGGGCCGATCTGTGCAGCGATCTGGCGGAAACCGGACCGGAATGGGGACGCCGCGCGCTGGCGGTCGCCCGCTTGGCGGCGCGTGCCAGGGTGACGGTGGTCGTCGCCACCGCGGCCGAAGCGCCACGCGATGCGCCTGTGCAGACGATCGATTCCGCAGCGGATATCGCCTCGACCTGGGTGATCTGATCGGTTCGTCCGATTTATTCGGGTCCAGCCCATCGGTCCGCTTTATCATTGCGCAGTAATCCGATACGCGGAAGCCCGTGTCGTTCGTTTCGCTCCGTGCATTCGTCGTCGTCGCCTGTCTTCTTCTTCTCGCCGCCTGCGGCGAGGCGGAGAGCGAGCCCGAACGCGCACCTGTGCCCGTGGTGGCGCAGGATATCCGAATCCTTCCCGAACAACTGGAAGTCGAGGCGATCGGCTCGGCCCGCGCCTCCACCTCCGCTGAAATCTACCCCGAGACCGAGGGGCGAGTAACCAATGTGCTGTTCACCGCCGGCGATTTCGTCGGTCGCGGAGAGCCCTTGCTGGTTCTTGATGCGCGGCAGGAGCGCCTGGCGGTCGAAGCCGCGCGGGTCCAGGTGCGCGAGGCCGATCAGCTGCTTGCCCGATACCGGCGGATCGAGGACACCGGGGCGCTTTCGGAAAGCCAGATCGAAGCCGGCGAGACCGCGCTCGCCTCTGCCCGCGTCGCGCTCGAGCAGGCGCAGACCGCGCTCGCCGATCGGACGGTGCGTGCGCCTTTCGCCGGCCATGTCGGCCTGACCGAGATCGACCCCGGCGACCGGGTCAACGGGACGACACCGATCACCCAGATCGACCAGCGGGGCACGCTCTACGTCGATTTCCCCGCGCCAGAGGCGGTGTTCAACGCCCTGCGGCCTGGCCAGATCGTGCAGGTCACGCCCTTTTCCGAACCCTCGCGCACGATCAACGCGCGGGTGGTCACCACCGACAATCGGATCTCGCAGGACAGCCGCGACTTCATCGTCCGCACGGCCGTTCCCAATTCCGACGACCGGCTGCGCCCGGGGATGAGCTTTCGCGTGGTGTTCACGCGCGCCGGCGAGTCCCGGCCGGCCGTGCCCGAACAGGCGATCGTCTGGGGTGGGGAGGGCTCGCACCTGTTCGCGGTGCGGGACGGCAAGGCGGTGCGCGTTCCGGTGACGATCACCGCCAGGCGCGAAGGTCTGGTCTTCGTCGACGGCGCGCTGAGGCGCACCGATCGGGTCATCGTCGAAGGCGTGCAGAAGGTCCGCGACGGGCAGGTCATCCGCCTCGTGCGCAACGGCTCGGGAACCGAACAGCGGGTCCAGGTTCGCGAACCGCAGGCGAGAACGTCGCCCTCGGCCGATGCAGAATAAATCCGATCTTCCCATGCTGGCGGTCAAGCGGCCGCTGCTGATCGGCGTGCTCAACCTCCTGATCGTCATCGCCGGCATCGCCGCGCTGATGGGGGTCGAGGTCCGCGAACTGCCCAATGTCGACCGACCCGTGGTATCGGTCACCGCCTCGCTCCCCGGTGCGGCGCCGGAAACGATGGATTCCGAGGTTACCAGCCTGCTCGAGGATGCCGTCGCCCGCGTTTCCGGTGTGCGCCAGATCAACGCCTCGAGCGAGGAGAACAATTCGCGCATCCGGGTCGAGTTCAATCCCGGCATCGATCTCGACACGGCGGCCTCGGATGTGCGCGAGGCGGTGAGCCGCGTCACTCGCGAGCTTCCCGACCGGGTCGAGCAGGTTACCGTGGTGAAGGCGGACCAGGACGCACAGCCGATCATGACCCTGGCGGTGCTCTCGACGCGCTACGACCAGGCCGAATTGACCCGCATCGTCGAGAACGACATCGTGCCCGAACTGCTCGCGGCGGAGGGTGTCGCCAGCATCGAGGAATTCGGCACGCGGGCGCGCCAGATGCGCGTCTCGGTCGATCCGGCGCGGCTCAACCGGTTCGGCCTCACCATCACCGACGTCGCCGAGGCGCTGCAGGGCGCTCCCTACGATGTCCCGGTCGGATCGTTCCGTTCGGACGCGCAGGAACTGGTGGTGCGTGCCGAGGCCAGCGCCACCGATCCGGCGCGGATCGAGAACGTCGTCATTTCCGGCAACACGAGGATCGGCGACATTGCGGAGGCCGATTTCGCCCCCGCCAACGCCACGAACTTCGTTCGCCTCGACGGGCAGCCGATCATCGGGCTCGGCGTGGTGCGGCAGGCCAGTTCGAACACGATCCAGATCTCCGATTCGATCCGCGAGGGTGTCGACCGGCTCAACGAACGCTTCGACGGGATTTCGGTCGAGGTCGTCTCCGACGATGCCGAATTCATCCGCATCTCGGTGCGCGAGGTCCTGATCACCCTCGCTTTCACCATCGCCGTGGTGGTCGGGACCATGCTGCTGTTCTTCCGGGCCTGGAGGCCCACGGTGGTGCCCAGCGCCACCATTCCGGTCGCGCTGGTCGGGGTGATCGCCGGCATCTGGATGATGGGCTTCTCGATCAATCTGCTGACCCTGCTCGCGCTCGTGCTCGCCACCGGCCTGATCGTCGACGATGCGATCGTGGTGCTCGAAAATGCGCAGCGCCTGCAGAACAAGGGGCTGGGGAGGAGAGCGGCGGCGGTTCTGGGCACGCGTCAGGTGTTCTTCGCCGTCGTCGCCACCACGGCGGTGCTGGTGTCCGTGTTCGTTCCCATCAGCTTCCTGCCCTCCGAGGCCGGGCGCCTGTTCCGCGAATTCGGCTTCGTGCTGGCGGTGGCCGTGATCATCTCGAGCTTCGTCGCCCTCTCGCTGGTGCCGGCGCTCGCGGCACGTTTCGACCTCACCAGTGGCGACGATGCCCCCGGCAAACTGTCGGAATGGGGCCACCGCGCCAACGGCTGGTACGAGAGCGCCTTGCGGCGCTGTCTCGACCGTCCGAAGCTGGTCGGGATCGTGTCGGTGGTGGCGGCGCTGGCGGCCGGCCTGCTCTATCCGCAGCTCGACAACGAGCTCGTCCCCGACGAGGATCGCGGCGTGATCGAGGTCGACGCGACGGGTCCCGACGGCGTCGGCATCGATTTCATGGACGGCGAGCTCGACGAGATCGAGCGGGTGCTCCAGCCCTATCTCGACGACGGAGTGATCGCGAGTACCTTTTCCATCGTCGGTCGCTACGATCCCAATCGGGTGCGGGTGATCGGCCAGCTTTCGGACTGGAGCGAACGCGACCGCAGCCAGACCGAGATCGTCGAGGAACTGAACGAGCCGCTGCAGGAAATTCCCGGCTCCCGGACCGATGCGCGGGGTCGCGGCACGCTCAGTTTCGGCGGCGGGGGCGAGGGTATCGAGGTGGCGCTGACCGGCGCCGAGTACGAGACGATCTTCGAATCCGCCGACGCGCTGGCCACGGCCATCGACACGCAGTCGGACATCCTCTCGAACGCCGAGATATCCTACCAGCCCACCCAGCCGCAGCTCTCGATACGTATCGACCGCCAGCGCGCCGCCGATCTCGGCGTCGATCTCGACGATCTCGCCCAGACCCTGCGGGCGATGGTGGGCGGGGACGATCTGGTCGATCTCAACGTCGGCGATCAGGCCGTGCCGATCTTCCTGACGGCGCAGGCGGTGACCGTCACCAACCCATCCGACCTGCGCAATCTCTATGTCCGCGGCACGGTGAACGGCGAGGATACGCTGGTTCCCATGTCCAGCGTCACCAGAATCGAGGAACAGGGCATCGCCGCCGAACTCAATCGCACCGAACAACGCCGCGCAATCGAGGTGAACGCCAATATCGCGCCCGGCACGCCCTTGCGCGAAGCTGTCGACGAGATCGAGCGGCTGGCTGAAGAATCGCTCGGTCCGGGCATCGACATGTTGCTTCAGGGGGAAGCCGAAAGCCTCGAGGAAACCTCGAACGATCTGCTGCTGACCTATGCCTTCGCGCTGATCATCGTCTTCCTCGTCCTCGTCGCCCAGTTCGAGAGTCTGACGAGCGCGCTGGTTGTCCTGTTCACGGTGCCCTTCGCGCTGGCCGCGGCGATCTTCGCGCTGTTTCTCTCGGGCGTGTCGCTCAACATCTATTCGCAGATCGGGCTGGTCATGCTGATCGGGCTGATGGCCAAGAACGGCATTCTGATCGTCGAGTTCGCCGATCAGTTGCGCCATCAGGGCCGCGACGTGCGGCAGGCCGTCGAGGAAGCGGCGGCGATCCGGTTGCGACCCATCGCCATGACCCTGATCTCGACCGTGCTCGGTGCTCTCCCGCTGATCCTGGCGAGCGGTGCCGGTTCCGAGGCGCGGCAGTCGATCGGCTGGGTCATCTTCGGCGGCCTCGGCATCGCCGGGGTATTCACGCTGTTCCTGACTCCGGTGATCTATCTCGCCGTGGCGCGTTTCGGCAAGCCGCGCACGATCGATCTCGAACGGCTGCGCACCGAGATCGAGAACGTCGACGAAGACATGACCGTCGCCCCGGCATGATCGGACGGATGGTTGCCGTGAGCGGGGCGCTGCTCCTGCCTGCCTGTGCCGGTGTCGCGCCTGCGGACATCGAGCCGCGGGTCGCCGCTCCGCCGGTCTATGCGACGCAATTGCCGCCTTCCGGCCTGGACCGGGAATGGTGGCTGGGCTTCGACGATCCGGTCCTCGACCGGCTGGTCGAGCAGGGGCTTGCAGCAAACCTCGATATCGATGCGGCCCGCGATCGTCTTGACGCGGCGGCCGCTTTGCTCAGGGCCGAGCGGGCCGACCGCCTCCCGACCATCGACGGCGCGGCGGAGGCTGGCGCGGCACTGGCAAACGACAGCGCGATAACCGCGAGTGCCGGGCTCTTTGGTCTGTTCGATCCCGATATAAACGGCCGGCTGGCGGCGGAAATCCGCGCCGCCGCTGCGGACTATGCCGAACAGGATTTTCTGCTCGCCGATCAGCGCCGGATCGTCGCCGCGGCGATCGCCAGCCAGTATATCGAGTTCCGGCGAAGCGGAGCACAGCTGGAACTCCTCGAACAATCGACCGAACTGCAGGAACAGACGCTTCGTATCGTCACCTTGCGATTCGAGGCCGGGCTCGCCGCCAATCTCGACGTCCGCCGCGCCGCCGCCGATTTGGCGCAGACGCGGGCGCGGCGCGGGCTGATTCTGATTGCCCGGGCACAGTCTGCAAACGCATTGGCGATCCTGCTGGCCGAGCCCGCCGGAGTTTTCGCCGTGCCCGAGGCCGGAGCCGGCGAGATACCGAATTACAGCCTCGGGCCGCCCGCCGGCGTGCCGGCCGACCTGTTGCGGCGGCGCACCGACATTCTCGCTGCCGAGGCACGGCTGGCACGGGCGGCGGCCGATATCGGGATCGAGCAGGCGGATCTGCGCCCCTCGCTGACCATACCCGGTACGCTCGGCATCGGAGACGGATCGCTCGGCGGCATCTTTAGCGACTTCCTGCTTACCCTGGGCGCGGCGATCGACCTGCCGCTGTTCGACGGCGGGCGGCGCCGGGCCGAAGTCGAGGCGGCCGAGGCGGAAGCGCGGGCGCGGGTCGCGGAATATCGATCGTTCTTCCTCGTGGCGCTGGGCGAGGTAGAGAACGCGCTGGTGGCGATCGATGCCTATCAGCAGCGCAACGCCGATCTCGTCGAAGCCATCGAGCAGAGCGAGGCCGCGCTATCGCAATCCAACGCGCTCTACCGCGAAGGCTTGGCGTCGCTCTTCGACGTGCTCGATGCCCAGCGCCAGCTGATTTCCAGCCGCCAGGACCTCATCGATAGCGAAGCCGCGCTGGCGAATTCCCACGTCGCATTCCACGCTGCAGTCGGGTCGGATTGATCGCAGGGGCGGACTGAGACCGGCCGTGCGACTTCCGTTCGGGCAAGTTAACCGGTGCCGATCGTGTCAGTCGGTCGAAAGCGGCCCTTCCACGAACCCTGCTCGGTCGATCGTGTAATAGAGATGCACCACGCGCCGCCCCTGATAGCGGTCGAGATCGTAACGCTCGGGATCGCGCGCCGCGCCGATATTGTCCAGAGCCTGACGCGAGCGATAGTTGGTTTCGCCGACGCGGAAATCGACCCGTGCCACATATCGAAATGCGTGGCCTAGCATTGCCCGTTTGAGCTCCCGGTTCAGCCCCTTGCCCCAGCAGGCGGTGGCGAGGAACGTCCAGCCGATTTCGACCGAACCGCCGTTCTCTGGGTCGTAACGATCGTATCGTGAATGGCCGACCATGGAGTCGTCGCTCTTGCGGATCACGGCGAGCGAACCGCCGCTCGCCAGACATTCGTCGAAGAGCTTGTCGAACACCTCTCGCCGCCACCGATCGTGCATCGGGTGCTGTTCCCAGACCATCGGATCGGCGGCGACGGCGTAGAGCGCGTCGCGGTCGCTTTCCTCCAGCGGACGGACGATAAGCCGCTCGGATTCGAGCCGCGGTTGCCAGTCGGGGTCCGCCGTCATGGCGAAACGTCAGCCCGCCGTATCGCCCGCCGTCACTTCCCTGAGCGCGGCGATGAACTGAGCGCTGTTGCCTTCGTGCAGCCCGGCGACGTTGATGCGGCCCGATCCGGCCATGTAGATGCCGTGATCCTCGCGCAGCCGGACGATCTGCGCTTTCGACAAGGGAAGCACGGCAAAGAGACCGTTCTGATCCGCAAGGCTCGCCAGATCGAGCCCGGGTACTTCGTTGTCCGCAGCAGCCAGCCGTTCGCGGACCCTGCGCATGCGGGTGCGCATGGAGTCGAGTTCGTCGAGCCACTCGCTCGTGAGGTTATCGTCGCGCAGCACGATCCGTACCGCCGCCGCGCCATGATCGGGCGGCATCGACCAGTTCGCCCGCGCCAGCGCATTGGCGTTGGACACCGCGTTTTCGAGCGTTTCGGCGCTGTCGGCGAGCATGTAGAATGCGCCCACCCGGTCGCGATAGAGGCCGAAATTCTTGTCGCAGCTGTAGGCGACGAGCGCCTGGGGTATCGCCGCCAGGACCTGTCGCACGCCGGCGACGTCCTCTTCCATCCCCTGACCCAGGCCCTGGTAGGCGATGTCGAGCACGGGCATTGCCGCGCTCTTGGCGAAGGCACCGGCGATCGCTTCCCACTGCGCAGCGTCGTAATCGATCCCGGTAGGGTTGTGGCAGCAACCGTGAAGCAGCACCGCCTCGCCGGATCCCGCCCCGCGGATCGCCGCGAGCACTGCATCGAGATCGGCGGTTCCGTCGGCACTGGCATGGTCGAAGGGAACCGTCTCGAGTTCGAGATCGGCAATGATCTGCGCATGGTTGGGCCAGCTCGGCAGGCCCAGGTGAACCCTGGTCACGCCCGCCTGCTTCGCCAGCGCCAGCGCCAGCCGCACGGCCCCGGTGCCGCCCGGGGTCTGCATCCCGACGAGACGGCCGCCCATCGTCGCATCGCGGCCGAAGACATAGGGCATCAGCGCGTTGACGAACCCCGTGTCGCCTTCCGGCCCCAGATAGCTCTTGCTGTCCTGTTCCTCCACCAGCCGTGCTTCGGCGGATTTGATGGCCTTGAACACGGGGGTTGCGCCATCGCCGGTGCGATAGACGCCGACGCCAAGATCGATCTTGTCGGTCCGCGGATCGTCGGCATGCATCTTGATGAGCGCGAGCAGCGCGTCGGCGGGTTTGGGCTGAAGGTTCTCGAGCATGGTCGCTCCCATGCGCGGATAGGAAAAGGGCCGCAACAGGAAATCCTGCCGGGACCCCGGGAGCCTTCGCTTGTTATCGCTTGTCGACCCGAAGGGCTCCTTTTCCCGATCAGAAGGGAAGCCAGCGCTGCTCCTTGGAGAACTTCATGTAGCCTGCGTTGATCCCGAGGCGCAGGCCCGCGCCGACCCGGATTGGGATCAGCACGACATCGCCCTTGCGCAGATAGCTCGCGGTCATTCCGCCCACGACATAGGCCTGACCCTCGCCGGCCGGATAGCGCTCGTAGAGCTCTTCGCTGTCGTAGAGGTTGTAGACGAGCACGAAAGTGCTGCCGGCGTTGGCGCCGGCATCGAAGCCGATCGAGGGGCCGGTCCAGTAGACCGGACGCTGGCCCTCGACCTTGTGGTACAGTGTGCCCGAACCGTAGCGTGCGCCGACGATGAAGGCGCCTCCGGCCTCGCGACCGACGATGTAGCCGTTGGGCTCGCCCTGCTCGGCGAGCAGATCCTGGATCATCTTGGCGACCCCTTCGGCACCCTTGCCGAAGACCCCCTCGGCGGCACCGATCAGATCGTCCTCGCGATAGGTGGTGGAAGGATCGGCGGCGGCATTGCTCGCGGCGGTCTCGGCGGGAGAGGCGGCGGTCGAATCGGAGGGCGCGGCTTGTTCCCATTCTGCCACAGAGGGGGCGTCGGCAGCCGGTTCGCGCGTGTAGGTCACCGCAGGGTCCTCGGCAGCCTCCTGCGCATAGACGTAGGGCTCGCCGGGCGCCTCCTCGAGATCGCCATCGATCGGCGCGTCGTAGGCGGCGTCGGGATCCACCGTCTCGACCTGCGCGGCCAGCGGGGTCGCCAGCGGCGCGGCAAGAAGGCCGAACGCGGCCGCGAGCGTCCAGCCGGCGCGGCGAAGCGTGAATGGTTGCGTGGTCATGTGCATCGTCCCTCCCTTCGGGCAAACCGATGTGGCCTCAAAAGAATCCTATTCTCGACAGGCGGCAATGAGCGGGCGGTGAACCGAATCCGAAACGCGACGAACCGAACCCCGGTTGCGATGCGTAGCGGCCATGGCCAAGGCACTTGAAGCGCTGCGAACCCACCCCTATAGCGCTGCGCTCGCAGCCGGAAACGAATGCGTCGCGGAGACGTGGGTGAGTGGCTGAAACCAGCTCCCTGCTAAGGAGCCATACCTCTATCGGGGTATCGAGGGTTCGAATCCCTCCGTCTCCGCCACCCACCCTCAGCACTGGTCTCTCGTTTCAGCATGTTCGGTAAAGTGCGCACGTATACTGCGCCGTCTGGCTATCCGCTTCGTAGCTGTCTGCCACCCATGACCAGACCTTCGGTTAAAGGCCCAACAGCAACTCTCCGAATGTTCCTCTGCCTAAGCGTCAACGCTCCGAGCGCCATCGGGCGCGCTGAGCCGGATGTCCATCAAGGGTCTGGATGGCGACGCAAGCGTCAGCAGGCTTATCGCCTACGCCATCGCGCGTACGCCCATGCGCCGAATGGCTCGCTTGCGATGGACCTCGATCGTTCGGTGGTGGTGAGCCGGTCGTTCTTCTTGAGCTGGACGACGGTACCAAAGGCCTTGGAACGTTCGAGTTCCTCGAACGAGAAGACCGGCAGGATCTGCTCGCGCCTTTTCTCGATCAAATTGCTTTCCTGATTGGGGATGGTTCGCCTTTTGGCGGGATCATGCACCTTTCGCCTCGATTCCGAAGTGACGATCGTCAAGGCGCGGCGACCCAATTCAGGAGGGGGTTCGATCATCCTCGTCGGCTGGCGCAAAGTTCCCGTTCCGAATGGCAATCCATTCCCACCGGATGGCGATGAGGTCGCTGGTGCGCTGCGGCCGTGCCGCGATGGCCGCTGATCGAAAATTGGGCCAAGCGCGAAGCGCCAGGAATTCCGCAATGACGGCCTGTCGATCAATGTCTAGCAACCGGAGAGATGAGGTGGCAATCTGTGGTTAGACGCAGGAGACCAGCAATTGGCGCATTTCGGTGATTTCCAGAACGAAATATACGGAGCGGGCCTGAGCGGCACGATTCCCTCCTTTCCAGTCGATTTCCGCACCCTGGAAAAAAGAGCGGAAGCGGCACTCTCGCCTTCGATTCTCAACTACGTGCAGGGCGGATGTGGCAACGAAGGAACCCAGAATGCGAACGTGGAAGCGTTCAACCGATGGGGCATGGTCCCGCGCATGCTGGTCGATTGCACCAGCCGGGATCTCTCGGTCGATATCTTCGATCTGAAATTGCAGTCGCCCGTGTTCATGGCTCCGATAGGGGTCAACGGAGAAATGACCCAGGATAGGTGTGGCGATATCGCAGCCGCACAAGCCTCGGCGGCTGTCAACGTGCCGTTTTGTGCCTCGACGCTCTCGAACACACCCATGGAGGATGTTTCACGGGCGACGGCCGAGACGCCCGCCTTCTTCCAGCTTTACACGCCTCGTAACGAAGAGCTCGCCGCCAGCCTCATCCACCGGGCCGGCAATGCGGGCTTCAAGGCGCTGGTCATCACGCTCGATACCTGGGTCACGGGCTGGCGCCCGCGGGATCTCAACACCTCGAATTTTCCGCAACTGCGCGGGAAGGTTCTCGAGAATTATTTCAGCGATCCGGTCTTTCGGGCGATGTTGGCGCGACCGCCCGAAGAGGACCTTGCTGCAGCGGTGAGCGCATGGGGTGCGACCTTCGGGAAGGTGCTCACGTGGGACGATATCGGCTGGTTCCGCGAGATCACCGACATGCCCATCGTACTCAAGGGCATCTGCCACGAGGACGATGCGCGCCGTGCCGCGGACATGGGTGTCGACGGGATCTATTGTTCCAACCATGGGGGACGCCAGGCGAACGGCGGGATTGCCGCGATAGATCTTCTTCCCGGAGTGGTGAAGGGTGCGGGTTCCGTGCCGGTGATGTTCGACAGCGGCGTAAGGTCCGGTAGCGACGTCATAAAGGCGATCGCGCTTGGCGCCACGATGGTGGGGATAGGCAGACCCTATGCCTATGGCCTGGCCATCGGCGGTGCCAAAGGTGCGGCGCACGTGCTGCGGTCGATCCTGGCGGAGGCAGATCTGCTCATGGCCGTCGACGGATATCCCTCGCTCGCCGCAGTAAGGGAGGAGGGTGCGCGGCGGCTGGACTGACCGGACTGATCCAACAGCCCGGCATTATGCGGGCTGAACCGCAAGCAATCTCCGGGAACATGGAGAACCACCCGATCGCACTTCCTGGCGCCGTGTCGTTCGAGGGAGCCAATTCGGTGAAAATACTTCCCTTTTGAATTGACGGATCAGTCGCTGGGCCCGCCTCGCTCGTGAGTATCGACAGAGGTGGTGAGGGTGTGAACCCTACCAGCAGATTCCGAACCCGCTGAAAGACAGGGCCCGGCTGGTATGGACAGTTCGGGATGCAGATACCGCGGTTACAGCTGGCGGGCGAAGAGATGGCGGAGCCGCGTTGGACGATTGATTTTTCGGACCGGAAATCAACTGCTTATAAAGGCCTTCTCCACGTTTTACGAAAACTACTGGCTAGTAGATCAGTTTTATGGCATCTCGTCCTCAACGGTGGCGCAGCATCCGCCGACAGGGAGATGGAATTGCTTGTACGTCCGGAATCGGCGAAAGCACGGTCATGCAAACCGTAGCGAAAAAGGCGCGCGACACCGCGCCCGGAGCCGGCGCTTCACTCAAGAACGAGTTCGTAGCGTTCAAGACCAACCGGATCGTGGAGGTGGCAAGCCATCTTTTCTACCAGCGCGGTTACGGAAGCTGCACGCTGGACAATGTCGCGGACAGGCTCGGCGTGACCAAACCGTTTTTGTATTCCTACTTCAAGAACAAGGAAGCCATCCTCGCGGCGATCTGCGCCGTTGGGATCAGCGAAGCGCTGTCGGTTCTCGAGGAGACGTTGGCAGGCGAGCACCAGAACCATCGCGATCTTCTGGAACAGGTGGTGCGCAAGGTCGGCCGTATCGTGATCGATCGGCAGGAATATGTCGTGGTCTACCAGCGAGAGATGAAACACCTCAGCGCGATCGAATACGACCGCATACTCCGGTTGCGCCATTCCTTCGATCACCAGATCGCCGAACTGATCCGCGAAGGAGTGGAAGCCGGGGAATTTCGCGAGGATACCGATTCCTTCGTCGCGGTGTGGATTGGCGGTCTGATCAGTTGGATTCCCACTTGGTATTCGCGCGGCGGCCAACGCTCGGCCGATGAAGTGATCGACCAGCTGGTGGCGGCTGCGCTTCGTCTGGCCGGGGCCGAAAAACCAGTAACCTGATCGCAATTCTAGAAACGGAATCCGTCCAATTTTTGACTAGTGATACTGGCCAGTAGAAAAACAGAGAACCGGTATTTTGGGAGAGGCAAAATGTTGAGTAATACCAAACGCGCGTTGCTGTCGGCCACGGCCATCGTCTCGCTTTTTCCCGCGCAGGCTGTGTTTGCGCAGGACGAGATCGATCCTGCGGCTGGGCCCGGTTCGGATGAAGAGCCCGGAGCGCTGATCGTGGTAACGGCAACGAAATCGGGCCAGACGTTGGAAGACACGGCAGCCGCAATCTCGGTGATCGGCGCCGACCAGCTTGGCGCCGGTGCGATCGAGAATGCTGGAGATTTGGCACTGGCGGTTCCGAATGTGTCGGTGGGCGATCAGTTCGGCGTCAACCGCACCTTCATTCGCGGCATCGGTCTCACCAGTATCGATCTGGGTGCAGACGGCGCGGTGGCCTTTCTCCAAAACGGGGCGATCAACAGCCGTCCTGCCGCGCAGCTGAGCGGGTTTTTCGACCTTGCACAGATCGAAGTCCTGCGCGGACCGCAAGGCACCACCTACGGTCGCGGAGCGACCGGTGGAGTCATCAATATTGTTACCGCACGGCCTACTCCCTTCTTCGAGGGATATGCTCGCGCCACCTACGGCAATTACGATGCCGTCACGCTTGAAGGAGCGGTCGGCGGACCGATCGCCGGCGACTCGTTGATGTTCCGCGTCGCGGGCAAGTACGAGAATCGCGACGGCTACGGAAAGAACCTGTTCACCGGCAACCCGGTCGACGATCGCGACGCTTACGCCGTCCGCGCGTCGCTGATGGCGAACGTCACGCCCGACCTCGAGCTGTTGATCGTGGCCGATCATTTCCGGGAGGACGATTACAATTACGCGTTCCATTATTTTGGACCGACCGTGCTGCCCGAGTCTCTGCTGCCCGGGCCGCTGCTCGGGGGGCGTACCATCAATGATTTCTACGCTGCCCAGGGTGAGCCCACCAACAACCGCAACATCTACTCCGACGAAGATGCGATCAACGATCGCGAAGGCACCAGCCTCCAGGGGATTGCCACTCTGGACAAGGGTAACTTCACGCTGACTTCGATCACCGCCTACCGCAAGTTCGAGCGGTTCAACCGCGACGATCTCGATGTGTCGGACGTCAACGCGTTCGGTCGGAACGACTACACCGAGGACAGCGAGTCCTTCAGCCAGGAATTTTCGTTCACCGCCGACCTGGGGAGCCTCTCGCTGCTTGGCGGTGCGATGTATTTCGAGGAATCGCTGTTCGGCGAGGTGCGCGTGCCTACCGTCAACCTGGCCCAATATTTCAATATCGCGCTCGGCACCAACCTTCCGCCCAACGCCTTCGACAATGGGTTCTACCTGCAGCGCGGCACGGTCGATACCAAGGCCGTCGGGATATATCTGGAGGGGACCTACGAGATAACGCCCGATCTCTCCCTGACCGCAGGCGCGCGTTACAACTGGGAAGAGCGTTCGGGATCGGGTCGCTTCAGCTTCGAGGCGCAGGGGCTGGACATCCCCACCGACAAGACCGGCAGCTGGGACGCTATCACCCCGAAATTCGTCCTCGAATACGAAACCCCCGGGGGCACGTTGCTCTACGGAAAGGTCACGAAAGGCTTCAAATCGGGCGTCGTCAACATCGGCAGCATCAATTCGGTCATCGATCCCGAGGACGTCTGGGCTTACGAACTGGGTGTACGCGGCGAGACCGACAACGGCCAGTTCGGTTACAATGCGGCGGCATTCTATTACGATTACACGAACCTGCAGGTCGGCTTCGTAAACGCAAACAGCATCGTGGAGACGATCAACGCAGCGTCTGCGCGCAACTACGGTCTCGAAGTGGAAGCAACCATCCGGCCCGTGCCGAACACCACCTTCCGGATCTTCGGCACTTACCTGAACGCCAAGTACACCGATTTCTGCAACGGATATTACGGGGCCGGCGATCCGACGCGGCGGCAGTTTCCGGCTTGTCCGACAAACCCTGCCTTGTCTGACCTGTCGGGCAACCAGCTTGCCAACGCGCCCGATTTCACCGTCGCGGTGTTCGCCGACCACACGATCGAGTTGGGATCGAGCGGCTCGATCGATTTGTCGGCGGATGTGAACTTCCAGGACGAGGTGTTCTTCACCGAGTTCAATAACCGCGATGCGCGGCAGGAGGCTTTCGCGATCGCCAACGCCAGCATCACTTACCGCTCTCCGGACGAACGATACTCGCTCTCGTTCTGGGGCAAGAACATCTTCGACAATTACGTACTGGCCAACACGATCATCACCGCGCCGCTTTACGGGTTCGTTTCGGTGGGCTCGCTGCGGCCTCCCCAGACCTACGGAGTGACGCTGGGTTTCGATTTCTGATCGCGGGGAAGGGGGTGACATGACCGACAGTTTCCGCATTGGACGTCATACGGTCTATCGCATCGAGGAGTGGCGGGGCGGGTTCAGCCCGCCCGAAGCCCTCTTCGCGGAATACGAGGGCGATGCATTTGCCGAGCAGGCCCCGGGGTTCGAACCCGATTTCCTCCGTGATGGATTGATCTACGGCTATCTGCAAAGCTGGCTGATCGACACCGGAACAAGCCGCGTCCTGGTCGACACCGGAGCCGGGAATAACAAGAGCCGTCCCGGAATTCCGATCTTTGGCGATCTGGAGAGCGACTTCGTCGGGAAGCTGGCCGAGACCGGGTACGGTCCCGAGGATGTCGATGTAGTCTTCTGCACTCATCTGCATATCGATCATGTCGGTTGGAACACGCAGATGGTGGAGGGGGAGTGGGTACCGACCTTTCCCAACGCGACCTACTTCCTGCCATCTGTCGACGAAGACGCATGGAATCCCGCCAAGGGAACCTACGCCCAGCTTGCCGGCGCGGCGGTCAACGCGAACGTGTTCGAAGACAGCGTTGCACCGGTAATCGAAGCGGGCCTAGCCCGGCTGGTCGAGGATGGCGCGGAAATTGCGGAAGGCATGATCGCCCGCAATGCCCCCGGCCACACGCCCGGCCATATGGTGCTCGAAGTTAGAAGCGGCGCGGACATCGCACTGTTCACCGGCGATATTCTACACCATCCGATGCAGATCGTGCGACCCGGCTGGAACAGCGTTTATTGCGAAGACCGCATCCAGGCGGCGGCCACCCGGCGCGCGATACTCGAGCGCGCTGCAGACGAGGGCGCGCGTATCGTCCCCGCACATTTCGGCGCGCCCCACTCGGTTTTCGTGGAACGTGACGGAGCGGGTTTCGTCCCATTTTACCGCGCAAATGGCAGGGGGAGGGCCGCATGACGCACCACACCGTACCCTCCTTCGCCCCGGACGCACCGGGAATGCATCTCGACCCCTATCCGGCCTTCGCACGACTGCGGGAAGAGGATCCGCTGCATCGCTCGGACCTTGGCTATTGGGTGGTAAGCCGGCACGAAGACGTGCGCGGGGTATTGATGGATCGCGACGCGTTCGGTCAGGGCGATTTCGTTGGCAATGTCCGACTTTTCTACGGCCCGGATTTCGACGTGATGGGTCAGCCATCGTACAAATGGCTATCGGAAGTTTTCCTGATGCAGGACCCGCCGCATCACACCCGGGTAAGGGGCATGGTGACCGGAGCTCTGAACGCGCGACGGGTGCGAGCCATGGAGCCGCGCATTCGCGAGATCGCAAACGACCTTATCGATGCGATGCTTGCCCGCGGATCGGCCGACATCATCCACGATTTCGCCTATCAGCTGCCGGTGCGCGTCATGTGCGACATGCTCGGCATCGAGCCGGAAGATCCCCGGATGCCCGCAGTGATCGGCGCCATCGCGCAAAGCTTCATCGTGTTCGAGGCGCGGGCTCTCAGCGTGGTGGAGCTGGCAACCGCGAACGAACAGATCGGTATCCTTCAGCGCTTCTTCGAGGAATTGTTCGAACAGCGCATGGCCAAACCGTGCGACGATCTCGCGACCGCGCTGGTGCAGTCGGGCGGACAGGAGGATTCGCTCTCGCATGACGAACTCGTCACGGTGGCGATCGGGCTTTTCGGCGCGGGTTTCGAGACGACCGCCCATATGATCGGCAACGCCATGCTGAGCTTCGCGCGCGAACCGGCGCAGTGGCAGCGTCTGGTTGACGATCCGCAGGGTATGGCCGCGGGGGCGGTGGACGAAACGCTGCGCTACGAAAGCTCGCTGATCGCTACCTATCGCACCGCCCTGAAAGAGACGCACCTGCGCGGCGAAACCATCGAGCCCGGAACTAAGGTGCTGACCCTGATCGGTGCCGGCAATCGTGATCCCCGAGTTTTCGATCGGCCCGACGACTTCGATATAGGCCGGGATGCGAAGAAGCACCTCAGCTTCGGCGGCGGCATCCATTTCTGCGCGGGCGCGGAGCTTGCGCGGCTCGAGGGGCGAATCGCATTCGAACAGCTGGCCGCGCGCATGCCGACGCTGAAGGCCAAGGTGAAGAACCCGCAGTGGCGCGAGGGCTTTCTGTTTCGCGGGCTGAGTTCACTTCCCGCGATCTGGTAGGCGCAGCGCGCCCGTCAGGGCACGACGATCGTCTTGCCGATCCGGTCTTTGCTGGTCACGAAGGCGATGGCCTCGGCCGCCATCTCGAGCGGAAAGCGGCGCGCGACAACAGCTTCGATACGGCTCGAAGCGGCCATTTCAAGGACGACGGACAGGATTTCTCGTATCCTGGCGGGGTCGCTCTCCCAAAGATAGCGAGCGTCAACTCCCACCAATTCGCCCGATTTCAGCAGTGGCAGGTTGGCAGGCAGGCTGGCGATGCCGTCGCCGGATGCGAAGCCGATTACGAGATGGCGCCCCTTCTTGGCCAGAGAACGAAAGCATGGCTCCAGCAGTGAGCCGCCGACGGGATCGAACACCATGTCGACACCGGCCGGAAAATCGCGCTTCACGGCAGCGCGCCAGTTCTCGTCTTGATAATCGACAACACTGTCCGCGCCCAGCTGCCCGACCAGCGCCCGTTTCTCGTCACCCGACGCAAGCGCGACGACCCGCGCACCATTCGCTGCACCCAACTGGACTGCGGCAGAACCGACACCGCCCGATGCACCGGTGACGAGAAGGCTCTGGCCCGTTTTCAGCCCTCCGCGATCAAACAGCGCATAATAGGCGGTAAGCATGTCGAGCAGCAGAGCCGCCGCATTGCCCGCCTCCAAGGCATCCGGGACCGCGACCGCGTATTTGGCGGCAATGATCGTCTGCTCGGCGAGTCCGCCGCCATACTGCCAGCAAGCCACGCGCTGGCTCTTCCGAAATCCTTCGACCCCTTCTCCGCAAGCCAGGACCCGCCCCACGATTTCTCCTCCGGGCACGAAGGGCACCGGCGGCTTCACCTGATAAAGGCCGCGCATGACCAGCTGGTCCACGAAGCCCAGCCCGGTAGCTTCCACCTGAAGCAAGACTTCTCCGGGCGCGGGGCTGTCTGGTTCGGTGCCGCGAAGCTTGAAATTTTCGAGGCTTCCCAGCTCGTCTGCAATGAATGCGAGCATCTAAGGCGTCAGCCGGTCCTTGCGGCCGAGTGCGACGCACCGCCCGCTTGGTCGAAGGCAAGATCGCTTTCGTCGGGCTTGCGGGTCATTCTCCAGAAGGCATCATTGCGCCACGGGGTGATCGCAACCACCCGGCCTTTTTCGTTGCGATACCAGTTCTCGGTACCCGGATGCGTCCACACCAGCTTCTCGTGCGCTTCGTCGATGCGGCGGAGGTAGTCTTCATACACCCCGTCCCGCACCTCGACCGTCTGCGCCCCGCGCTCAGCGGCGGACAACACGACCTCGCCGGCGAAATGCATCTGGTTCTCGATGTTTCGGATCATGCTGCCTCCGTGTCCCGATCCGACATTCGGGCCGAGAAGGATGAAGAAGTTCGGAAAACCGGGAACAAGCGTCCCCAGATAAGCGGCGGCGTCGTTCTCGCCCCACTTGTCGTGCAACTCCTCGCCGCCTCGCCCGATGATATCGTAGGACCCGAGGACGTTGGTGGTCTGGAAGCCCGTCGCAAGGATAATGACGTCGGCCTTCACGGTGCGTCCCGAGGAGGAATACAGGGTATTGCCCTCGATTTTCGCCAGATGTTCGGGGATCAGGGTGACATGGTCCTTCTTGATCGTCCGGTACCAACCGTTGTCGAGCAGCATCCGTTTGGCGAAGGGGGGGTAATCGGGCAGCACGTGTTCGATCAGGTCGGGGCGCTCTTCCAGCTGTTCGTTTACGTAGCGCGTGAAGGCGCGCCGATGGCCGTCATTGATCTCGTTCACGGCCCGCTCGGGAAACTCCCATTCGGGATCGCGGAAGAGAGTGCCGTGCACCCGGTCGTTGAAGGTCCAGGAAAGCCGCTGTTCCAGCCAGGCGCGATAGAGCGGGACGACTTGCATCAGATAGCGAACGCCATCGGGAATCGTCTTGCGGAACTGCGGGAAAGGCGCTGCCCACTGCTTGGATCGCGCGAAGATCGTGAGGCTTTCAACCTCGTCCGCGATGGCAGGGGCTACCTGCATCCCGGATGCGCCATTGCCGATGACCGCAACCCGCTTGCCGGCAAGGTCCGCGTTATCGGGCCAGCGGCTGGTATGATAAATCTTTCCGGTGAAGTCGTCGAGACCGTATATGTTCGGGTATTGCGGCGTGTTGAGGATGCCGACTGCGCTGAACAGGTAATCCGCGCTGTGGGTTTCGCGACTCCCCTCGGGCGTCGTCACCGCGACATCCCATTTTGCCGATCCCTCGTTCCAGCGGGCTTCCTCGACGCGGGTGCCGAAGCGGGAGTTTTCGTAAAGCCCGAACGACTTCGCGGTGTCGAGCAGATAGGCTTCGATTTCGTCGCGGAGGGGGAAATACATCGACCAGTCGTTGGGTCGGATCGAGAATGTGTATGTCAAAGAGGGCGTGTCGACCCCGCAGCCGGGATAGCGATTTTCGAACCAGGTGCCGCCGAAATCATCGTTCTTCTCGAATAGCGTGTATGGGACACCCAGCCTGCTGAGCTCGATGCCCGCGCAGATGCCCGACACCCCGCCGCCGATAATGATCGCGGTCTTGCCTTCCGGTACGGATGCCGTGGGGCCCGCTTCCTTGTCGTAATTCATTCCCGCCGCGACGATGTCGCCATATTCTTCGGGCACGGGTTCGGCCATCGCGACCGAAAGCATTTCGGCGAGGCGTGCATTGCTTGGCCGGGCCAATGCCAGCGGTTCGCCGTCGAGCCACCGCAGGATCGCGACATGGGCCGCGTCGCGGACCTGAGCCTGGACATCTTCGGGCAGCTGGCCGCTGTCGTTGTCGTCGAGACCCGGAGAGCGCTTCGGCGCGTAGGGCTCGCCCAGCCAGCGATTCTCGCCCGTCATCTGGTAGAGAATCATCAACAGGGCTGGAATATTAGCATCGGCAATGCCGCTTTCCAACAGGTCGCGATCGACTTGTGTTGCGGGAATGGGCCGGTGGGAGAAAGGGTTTTTCATCTAGTCGAATATCCTGCAGCGGCTTGATGACCGGCGGTGTCTCGAGAATCGAACTGGCGCGATCTTCATGCGGAGAACCTTTCGCGCTTCACCCTGAGCCCGGCGGCCTCGCGGTCCCAGGTGTCTTCGGTAATGCCCTCGGCGCGCAGATCGGCCTTCATCACCTTGGCGGACGGCGTCTTGGGAAGCTCGTCGAGAACGCGAATATATCGCGGCACCATGAAATAGGGCATGGTCTCGATCAGGAACTCGGCGAGATCGTGATGCGCGATGGTCTGCCCCGGAACCGGCGCGACCACCACCATGACTTCGTCCTCCGAATATTCGCTGGGCACCGCTATCGCGGCCGCTTCGCGTACGGCCGGATGACGGCAGACATCAGCCTCGACTTCGAAGGACGAGATATTCTCGCCCCGCCGCCGGATCGCATCCTTCACCCGATCGACGAAGAAATAATACCCGTCCGCGTCTCGGCGAAAGGCATCTCCGGTGTGGAACCAGCCGTTACGCCAGGCCTGCGCGGTTGCTTCGGGATTGGCGTTGTATCCGCTGTTCATCGCCCACGGTCGATCGGTTCGCACCAGCATTTCCCCGATCTCGCCGAGTGGAACCTCGCAGTCGTTGCTGTCGACCAGCCGCACCTCGACCCCGTCGCGAACCTTGCCGCATGTGCCGATCTTTGTGGGGTTTGCTTCCGACACGATGGGTGAAGAAATCTCGGTCATGTTGAAGATCGTGAAGATGTCGATACCAAAGCGCTCGGTGAAATCTGGCGCATCCCCGGTGAGCGGGACCATGAAGGCCTTTTTGACGGTGTGATCACGGTCGCCCGGGCCGGGCGCTGCCTTGAGCAGGAAGGTCGCCATCACGCCCAGCAGGAAAACCATGGTCGACTTTGTCTTCTTCGCCATCGCCCAGAATTCGTCGGTGGAAAAATTGTCGATCATCGCGACCGAAGCACCCCTTGCCAGCATCACGAATGGGGGACCCATTCCACCGATATGGAAGATGGGCGCCACGCACATGTAGCGGTCGTTCTCGTCCACCATGGGCCACGATTCGGGTCCGGCATTGGAGAACATGTGCAGGTAGGACGACAGAACGCCCTTCGAAGGACCGGTGGTGCCTGAGGTGTAGATAATCGACTGGATGTCCCAGGGTTCTATCGGCCGCTCGAGCTCCAGCGGGTCGTCGGGATCGCCGACCAGACCGTCGTAGGATGTGGCCGGTAGCGGCGTATCTTCCGGCTGAACGTCGGTGGTCACCACCAGTCGCTCCAGTCGAGCCAGGTCGATCTCGCCAAGCCGGGGAAGCAAGTCCGGATGGACGAGCAGGAACCTGGCCCCGGAATTGACGATCACGTGCTGGAGGAGATTGCCGCGATAGGCGGTGTTGAAGGGCACGAAGACCGCGCCGATGTAATTGATGGCGTAAAACGCGATAAGCGCATCGCGCCCGTTGGGCAGCCACACCGCAACGTGTTCGCCCTGCCGGATGCCCAGGTCTCGCAGTCCGGCCGCCTTTGCACGCACCATCTTGCGCATTTGGGCGAAAGTCCATTCCTCGCCATCGGCGAAGATCACATGGGTTTTGTCAGCGCGCTCAACCGCCCAACGGTCGAGGAGGTAGCGCAGCACGCACTGATCGCGGTTCGGCACGCGAGGATCGACGAAGTCCCGATTGTCTGCCATTCTTCGCGACCCTTCAGGCTGCCAGACGCAGGATCTGCATCACATCGTCGGCGGTCTTAACCGGGCGTGGATTGGTGCGGCCCCAGATGTCGAGCAGTGTGTATTCGGACACCTGCTGGAAACGCGATTCATCGACGCCCACTTCACCCAAGGTCCGCGGCATGCCGAGTCCGCGAATGAAGGCGTCGAGAGCCTCCGCCGCGGTCGGATGGCTGTTGCCGAGCACCGCCAGCGTGCGCTGCTGCCGGCTGTCGTCATATTCCGCATTCCATTGGAGGACGTAGGGCGCCATGACGCAAGAGCAGTAGCCGTGCGGCACATCGCAGGTTCCGCCGAGAATGTGGCCGATGGCGTGGCTGGCCCCCATTGGCACGCCGCCGATTATGCTGATCATCGACTGCCATGCGCCGACCTGGCATTTCAGCCTGCCTTCCAGATCGTCGGCATCGGCTTTTACCCGCGGCAGCCCCTCGACCAAGAGCTTCAACGCGCTTTCGGCAAGGCCGTCGGCAAAGTCGTTGGACTTGTCGGACGAAAGCGTCTCGACCGCGTGATCGACCGACCGAACGCCTGTCGAAAGCCAAAGCCATTCGGGGGTATGGACCGTGATGGCTGGGTCGAGCACGACCATCACTGGAGCCATATTGCGATGCTCGTAACCCTGCTTGTGCTGGGTCAGTTCGTCCGTCGATCCGGACAGCGCATTGAACTCCCCGCCCGAAAGCGTCGTGGGCACGCAGATCACCGGGACATCGGGACCTATTTTGACCGGATTTACCACGTCACCGTCATCGGTGACGTAGGTGCGCAGCGGTTCGAAGTCCTCGACGGTTTGAACGTCGTGCTTGATTAGGAGGCTGACGATCTTGGCTGCATCGGTGGCCGAACCACCGCCGATGGAGACGATAAGGTCCGCTTTGCCGTCGCGCGCGGCGTTGGTCGCGGCAAGAACGTCGGCACGCGGAGCGTGGGGTGCGATCCCGCTAAAGGTGCCCCCATGGCGAGATCCAAGTGCCCTCTCGATCTTCGCGACCTCTTCGGTCTTTTCGCGCAGCGTCGAGGAAGCGATCAGAAAGACCTTCGAACATCCCATCGCCTGCGCCTGGTCGGCGAGAGCATCGGCTGCTGGAACCCCCATGGTTACTCGTTCGGTACGCGTGAAACGCAGTTCGCTGGCCCTTAAGCTTTCCATCTCGACTCCTCTCTTCCCAGGTTGCCTGTCTTTCCGGCAGGTCGCTCTTTGACTAGTGACACGCGCACCGCCTACTGGCTAGTAGAAATTTGAACTAGAGAGAATATAAGGGGGTGGGAATGACCGACAACGCGCGTGACCGCGACACCAATGGGGCCATGCCGCTGGCGGGGGTGAGGGTACTCGAATTTTCAGGTCTCGGCCCCACTCCTTTCGGATCCATGCTCCTCACCGATCTTGGTGCCGAGACGATCCGGATCGCCCGCACCGGGGCGGTCAACCCACTCGGGGGGGATGCGCGGTTCGATTTCATTTTCCGGGGCCGGCCGGCCATGACGCTGGACCTCAAATCGCACCAAGACGTGGAGTTCGCGCGCGACCTTGCTGTGCGGGCGGATGTGGTCATCGAAGGCTACCGACCCGGAACGATGGAACGGCTCGGCCTTGGACCCGAGGTGCTCTGCGCCGCGAACGAGCGGCTCATCTATGCTCGGATGAGTGGGTGGGGCCAGGGTGGGCCCTTGAGCCAGAAGGCGGGACACGACATCAATTACCTCGCACTGAGCGGCGGTCTTTATCCGATCGGCCCGTTCGACGGGGTGCCGGTCCCGCCACTTAATCTTGTCGGCAATTTCGGGGGCGGCGGCACCTTTCTTGCCATTGGCGTACTCGCTGCGCTGCAAGAGCGCGTACGGTCGGGCAGGGGGCAGGTTCTCGACGTTGCGATGATCGACGGGATCAGTGTTTTGCTGACACAGCTGGCGGGATGGATGCAGATGGGCCAGTGGAGCGAGGGTCGCGGTAGCAATCTGCTGGATGGCAGTGCCTATTTCTATCGCTGCTACGAAACCGCAGATGGGCGCCATATCGCCGTGGGCGCGCTGGAAAAGCCGTTTCACGACGCCTTCATGACGGGTCTCGGCCTCGATCCAGATGGTTTCGAGGATTACCTCGATCCTTCCAAATGGGCCGAAAGGGCCGACCTGGTCATGCCCATCGTCGCCTCGCGCACGATGACTGAATGGATAGAGCATTTTTCCGAGATCGACGCCTGTGTCACGCCGGTTCTCACGATGATGGAAGTAGCGCGGGGTGGCGCGGTGCGGGGGTCTCTGATGTCCGACGAGATGTCGTTTCAACCCCGACCGGCGCCCAGGTTCAGCCGGTCGAGCTTGCGTCGGCCGACAGAGACGGTTGGTGAGGAGTGCCTCGATGGCGTTCTTCGCAGCTGGGGAGTGCAACCACGCGCTTGAGTGCGAGCCAGGTTTCTCGGCGCGGACATATCGACCCTAAAGCTGTTATTGACATGCATTCGCAATTACCGCATCGCGCCGCCATCATTTTTTGATCGGCAGCTCTCATGCATCAGGTGGTCTCCCGCCCCGGACAATCGAATGGAAAGCGCCGGGCGCTGGTGTCGCCATTCTGGCGGCGGCAGTTCCATACCTGGCATTGGATGAGCAGCGCGATCTGCCTTGTCGGCATGATCCTTTTCGCGGTTACCGGCATCACGCTCAACCATGCCGGTTCGATCGAAGCCGATCCACGGACCCGAACCAGCGAGGCTACGCTCCCACCGGAGCTGTTATCCGAATTGCGAGCGGATCCACGCGATCATCCGCAAGATGCGGTGAAGGAATGGCTGGAGGGCGAATTCGACATCGAACTCGACGGGCGCCTCCCCGAATGGACAGAAGCCGAGCTCTACGTGCCCCTGCCACGGGCCGGGGGGGACGGGTGGATCGCGGTCGATCTGGAGACCGGAGAAGCCATGTTCGAGGACACCGATCGGGGGATGATCGCGACCCTCAACGATCTCCACAAGGGGCGCGACACCGGCCTCGCATGGTCGTGGTTCATCGATATCTTCGCGGGCGCCTGCGTCGTCTTTTGCGTCACCGGATTGCTGCTGCTGCAGCTCCACGCGCGCAAACGCCCGTCGACCTGGCCCATCGTCGGCGCGGGGTTCGCCATCCCTCTGTTTCTCGTCATTTTCCTCGTGCACTGATTCTCGAACAAGGACCGTTGATGCCCAATGCCGCCCGTATGGTCTTGCCCCTCACCGCCGCAGCGTTGGCGACTTCCGCGTCCGGGGGTGAGATGCAGGTCCAACTCGAAATCCCGCGCCTGCGCGTGGCCGAGTATCATAACCCCTATGTCGCCGTCTGGCTCGAGAATGCCGCCGGAAAGACCGTCGCCAATCTCGACGTGTGGTACGATGTCGATCTGCGCGGAGACGATCCGCGCAAGTGGTTGCCGGACATGCGCACCTGGTGGCGACGCGCCGGCCGGACCACCGACATGCCCGCCAACGGGATCAGCGGACCCACCCAGCCGCCCGGACGCTACACGCTGCGCTTTAACGAGGGCAGTGGCCCGCTTCCGAAACTGGCGGCGGGGTCCTACGTCCTCCGGGTCGAGGCGGCCCGCGAAGTCGGCGGCCGCGAGCTCGTGAGCATTCCCTTCCAATGGCCACCCGCCAAACCGATGACCGGGACGAAATCGGGTTCGAAGGAACTCGGCACCGTCCGCTTTTCGATCCAGCCCTGACCTTTTCGCAACAGGATAGACCAAAGCCATGCTCGCCAAACCAACGCTGATTGCCGCAAGCCTCGCGCTCGGCCTCTCCACCTTTGCATCGAGCGCCGAAGCCCATCGCCGCTGGCTATTGCCTTCGACCACGGTAATGGCGGGCGAAGAGGGCACCATCACCGTCGATGCCGCCGCGTCGAACGGGTTGTTCGTCTTCGAACACCGCCCGCTCGGCCTCGACGACCTGGTGATCACCGGGCCCGACGGGCAAAGGGTGGAGCCCGTCGTTATCGGCAGCGGCGCCTATCGAAGCGTCTTCGACCTTAAGCTCGCGCGGCAGGGAACCTACCGCATCGCCATCGCCAGCGACGGCATGATGGGATCGTACGAACTGAATGGAGAGCGCCGGCGCTGGCGCGGCAGCCGCGCGGAAATGGAAAGCGCGATCCCCGAAGGCGCGACGGACGTTCGGGTCAGCGAGAACGTCGCGCGAACCGAGACCTTCGTCACGCTTGGCGCACCCAACGATACGGCACTGGCGCCGACCAACAGCGGCCTGGAAATGATACCCGTGACGCATCCGAACGACCTCGTCGCAGGTGAGGAGGCGCAGATGCGCTTGCTCGTGGACGGCGAACCCGCCGTCGGGCTGGAGCTTGAATTCGTGGCCGGCGGAACCCGCTATCGCGACGAACCGGGAATCCGCACTCTGACCACCGATGCCAACGGCATGGTATCGCTGAGCGCTGACGAGCCGGGTCTCTATTATCTGGAGGCCTCGGCGGGTCGGGGCGAATACGAAGATGGGCCCGAACGGCGCCTGTCCTACACCGCCGTCCTCGAATTCATGCCGCTTTGATCGCAGCGCCTGCAGGGATAGCGGCGGACGAGACCTTCGATCTGCTGCTGCCGCCCGGGGACCCCGTCTGCGCGCCCGCACCGGCCGGCGTGCGCGCGATCGCCCTTTCGGGTGAAACGATGGGCACCGGCTGGTCGCTCGAGGCGCTGGTGCCACAAGGCATCGAGGACGTTCGGGTGGAGACCACGCTGGAACGGTGTTCCGAGTGCGTGATAGCTCAGATGAGCCAGTGGCGTCCGGACTCGCAGTTAAGCCGCTTCAACAGTGGTGATCCGGGAAGTCGTCACGCGGTCGGGCCACAGTTCCGGCAAGTGCTCGAATGCGCTTTCACCGTTGGGCGCGCGAGCCGCGGCGCATTCGATCCCTTGCTTGGAAAGGCGATCAGCGCCTGGGGCTTCGGCCCCTCCGCCATAGATCGTCCCCCTGATGCGGGCGAGCGATTGCCCTGCATCGCCAGCGGGTCGATACTGACCGACGATCCCGGCACGATTGTGCAACCGGGCGGAATCGTGATCGACCTGTCGGGCATCGCCAAGGGATTCGCGGTCGACATGGCGATGGCAGCGCTGATGCGGCTCGGTATCGCACATGCATTGCTCGACATCGGCGGCGAGCTGAAGGCGATCGGGCTGCGCGCGGATGGCTTGCCGTGGTGGGTCGATCTTGCCGTGCCGCCAGGTTCGGCCGCTCGCCCAACCCGGATCGGCCTGACCGGATGGGCCGTCGCGAGCTCGGGTCATTGGGAGCGCCGGCGTTACGCGCAGGATCGCTCGTGGTCGCATACGCTCGATCCCGTCAGCGGAGCGCCGACCCATGATGCGCTGTCTTGCACGGTGCTCCATCCCGGATGCATGCAGGCCGATGCGCTGGCGACGGCGCTGATCGTGTTGGGCGTGGATGACGGTATCGCGCTTGCGGACCGCCACAGGTTTCCGGCGCGGATCGTGGGGCCGGAGCGGGTCGCCGAAAGCGCCGCGTGGCATGCATGGAAGGCCTAGGAGGCGAGGGATGATGCTGCGGATCGAAAAGGTGCTCTCGGCGGAGAAGGTGCGGGAGTTGCATACGCTGATCGACGATGCCGAATGGGTCGATGGTAACGAAACGTCGGGCCATCAATCGCGCACGGCGAAGCGAAACCGCCAGCTGCGCCAGGGCAGCGAGACTGCTCAAAAGGCAGGCCGCATCGTGCTCGAGGCACTGGGGCACGCGCCCGAATTCGTAGCCGGCGCCCTGCCGCTCAAGGTCTTTCCACCGCTCTTCAATCGCTACGAAGGAGGCGAAGCGTTCGGCGATCACGTCGACAATTCGATTCGCCGTCTGGACGGGACCGATTTCCGGATGCGCAGCGATCTTTCCGCCACGCTCTTCCTTTCCGAGCCGGACAGTTACAAGGGCGGGGAGCTGGTGGTGAAAGATCTCTTCGGAGAACACCGCGTGAAACTGCCTGCGGGCGATCTGGTGCTTTATCCTGCATCGAGCGTGCACAGGGTAATGCCCGTGACGAGCGGGGCGCGGACCGCCAGTTTCTTCTGGCTGCAAAGCATGGTTCGCGACCCGCTGCGGCGCGAACAGCTCTACCGCCTGGACCGGACCGTGCGCGTTCTGTCGGCGGACAGGGGACCGCAGGATGACGCGGTTCTCGAACTGACCAATCTCTATCACAATCTGATGCGCGCTTGGGCCGATTCCTAGCATCACGAATCCCACCCAAGCACAATCATACATGCAAATGAGAATAGTTAGCATTTGCATTGACAGAGCTTCCCTTCCCTCCCATGGCCTCACAAAACAGTGGACAGGGAAGAACCATACCGATGACCAAGAGATCCAATGCCGCGTGCGGCCCAGCCTCCTACCTCGCCCTCGGATGTGTCGGGTTCATCGCCAGCGCTCCCGCGCTCGCGGCAGAGGCCGCAGCGGAAGCCGCTGCGGCTCAGCCGACCGATATCATCGTCACCGGCAAGCGCGCTGACGAACTGGAGCTGGACGAGAGCACGGTGCCCGTCCTCGACACGCCGCGCATCGTCAATGTGGTGACCGAGGAGACGCTGGAACAAACCGCCTCCTATTCCTTCGAGGAAGCCCTGCGCACCGTTCCGGGCATCACGCTCGGCGCGGGCGAGGGCGGGACGTCGGCATCGGACATTCCGCTGATCCGCGGCGTCGATGCGACCGGCAATGTCTTCGTCGACGGCGCGCGCGACATCGCCGTGCAGACGCGCGAGACCTTTGCGGTGGAGCGGATCGAGATATTCAAGGGGCCGAGCGGAGCATTCGGCGGCCGCGGGGCCGCCGCGGGCGGGCTCAACATCGTGAGCAAGACTGCGCGCGAAGGCAATTTCGTCTCCGCAACGGCCACGATCGGCACGTCCGACCTCTATCGAATGACCGCGGATGTGAACCAGCAGGTTGGCGACAAGCTTGCGGTGCGACTGGTCGGCCTGTTTCACGATTCCCAGACCCCGGGCCGCGACGCGGTCTACGACGATCGCTGGGGTATCTCGCCCTCGATCGCGTTCGGGATCGGCGGCGCCACCGTCGCCAGCCTGACGCACTATCACTTCGAGAGCGATCAATTGCCCGACTACGGCATTCCATTGACTTCGCGCGGGCAGCTGCCCGGCGACCTCCGCCAGCCGGCGGACGTCGATTACGACAATTTCTACGGTTTGCTGTCGCGCGACTTCCAGGAAACGCGCGTGGACGCGACGACTTTCCAGTTCGATCACGACATGGGAAGCGGATGGAGCGCCTCGGCGCTGCTGCGCTATTCGGATTCGGACATGAACTACATCGTGACCAATCCCGACGACAGCGCCGGAAATGTGCAGAACGGCCTGGTGTGGCGTGCGACGAAAAGCCGCAATTCCAACACCGAGACGATGGCCGCCAACGCCAACATCTCGGGTCAGTTCGCTACCGGATCGTTGCGTCACAGCCTCTCTGCCGGCGTGGAATATACCTGGGCCGACACGTACAATCTCACCTACAACGTGGATACCGGCGACCGCACCTGCCCCCCCGCGGCGCCCGCGGCCTTCAACTGCACCGATCTGCAGAATCCCGATCCGCGCGATCCGTGGAACGGCGCGATCACTCCCGCGGCAGCCCCCGGCTTGGCCCAGGCTGAAGACCTGAGCGTCTATCTGTTCGATTCGATCACGGTCATCCCCCAGGTGATCCTAACCGGCGGGATCCGCTACACCGATTATCGGGCGAGCGGGTCAGGTTCAGGGCGCGGCGGCCCGTTCAGGGGCGAACTGCAGACCGATTTCGTCACCTATCAGGGGGGTATCGTGTTCAAGCCCGTCCCCTCGGTCAGCATCTATGCCTCCTACGCGAATGCGAAAAACCCGCCGGGCACCGATGTCGGCGCGGGATCGAGCAATATCGCGATCAACAACGACACATTCGCACCGCAGGAGACGGAAAACTACGAAGTCGGCGCCAAGGCCGAACTGTTCGGCGGCGCGATGCAACTGTCCGCCGCGGCTTTTCAGGTCGATCGTGCAAACATCATCGACACCGACCCCCTGGCATCCGTCGCGGAGATCATCGATTCCGCGCGGATCCGCGGCTTCGAGGTGGGCGCCACGGGAACTGCCGGACCGGTTTCGCTCTTCGGTGGCTACACCTACATCGACAGCGAATTGCGCGATGGAACCGCGAACGCCGGCAACGCTCTGCCGAACACGCCGAAGCACAATCTCTCGCTGACCGCGACGGTAAACGTGAACGAACGCTTCAGCTTCGGCGGCGGGGCCTATGCCCAGTCCGAGAGGTTCGCCGACCCCGCAAATCTGATCTCCTCGGATGGGTATGTGCGGCTGGACGCCTTTGCTGCCTACGCCTTCACCGACAAGATCGGCGTGCGCCTCAACGTCAAGAACGTCACCGACGAACGCTATATCACCAAGCTGCGCAACCCCCATTTCGCGGTGCCGGCGAACGGACGTCAGGCACTCGTGTCCCTGGCGTTCCGATATTGAGGGCACCGCCGCGCCAGCTCGGACGGCGCCTGTTCGGGGGGGGGGCATGCCGCAGTGAATCGTCAGGCAATCACTTCCCTCAACCCGGTTCCGTTCGCGCCTCCATCGCGACCGTGCCGTCGCAGCGGATGGCGGCGAATCGATTGTCCGCCGTCCGTCTCAGGATGATCGGCTGGCCGAGGAACAGCGGGGCGAGCGCGCGGAAGCTGAAACCGGTCAGCGCGCCTTCCCGCATGGCGAGCGCGGCGAGCCGGGCGGCGGTGAAAGGCCCATGGACCACCAGCGCCGGATAGCCCTCGACATCCCTGGCGTAAGGCAAGTCGTAATGGATCCGGTGTCCGTTGAAGGTCGCGGCCGAGAAGCGGAAGAGATTGACTTCACCTGGCTGCCAGAGCTCGCCCTCGGGCGGTTCCGCGGCAGGCTCGGGCAACGATACGCTGCTGCCTTCTTCGCGGTAGACAAAGGTCTGCCGCTCGCGAACGCGCATACGGCCTTCCTGCGCAATCTCGCGTTCCACCTCGACGAAGACCAGATCGCCCGAACGCCCCGCCTTGTGGCTGACATCGGTGATCCGGCTGGTCAGAACGGCCTCCGATCCGGTGTCCAGGGGATCGTAGAACTCCATGCTCGCGGCGGCGAACATGCGGCGCGGCAAAGTCACGTCCGGGAGGAAATCGCCGCGTCGCGGATGGCCATCCGGGCCGATCGCATCGTCGGCGGGGCACGGGAGGAAAAAGGCCCAGTGCGGCAGGGGCGGTGCACCGGGCACCCCGACCGCGCTGGCGTAGCGCCGCAAAGCGGTGTCGCACAGAACCTCCCGCTCCTCCCGACTTCGCCCGATTGCCCCCTGCCATTCCTCGACCTGGGCAGGCGTTACGGCCGCCACCGCCTCAGCGTCCGGCGAAAGCGGGTTTGCGCTTCTGGAGGAAGGCCATCGCCCCTTCGGCCGCATCGGCGGTGTTGCCGGCCATGCGCTGCGCTTCCGCCTCGGCTCCCAGAGTGGAGGCGAAATCCGCCTGGAGCCCCTGACGCAGATTGCGCTTCATCAGGCCGAGCGCCACCGTCGGACCAACGGCCAGCCTGCGGGCGAGGGCGGTCACCTCGTCCGCGAGCGCTTCGTCCGCGACGCATTTGTAGATGAGGCCGATCCGCTCGGCTTCCTCGGCATGGATCTTCTCGCCCAGCATCATCATCCGCGTCGCCTGCGCCGTGCCGACGAGGCGCGGGAGCATCCAGCTGGCGCCGCCATCGGGCACCAGACCGATGTTGACGAATGCCTGGAGGAAATAGCCACTCTTGCCCGCGACCACGAAATCCGCCGCCAGCGCCAGCGAGCAGCCCACGCCCGCCGCCGGGCCCTGGACCATCGCCACCACCGGGATCGGCAGGGTGGCGATAGCCTGGATCATCGGATTGTAGCTGCGGCTGAGCGAGGTAAAGGCGCGGTCGCCGCCGCTGATCGAAGCCTCGGCGTTCCCCGCGAGATCGGCGCCGGAACAGAAGGCGCGACCTTCGCCGCGGAGCACCAGCGCCCGTGCATCGCCCAGGTCGCGCACGGCGGCGAAAATTTCCTCGGCCATCTGCGGCGGACAGGCGTTGAGCCGCTCGGGTCGGTTCAGCGTGAGGGTGGCGACGCCTCCGTCGGTGTCGATCCGTATGGTCTCGTAGTCGCTCATCGTCTGTCCCTATGCCTGTGCGCAATTTGTATCGAGGGATCGCTGTCACCGATCGCGGCGGTCTTCAAGCCCGTTCGCCACGAGGCGGGCGCGGCCGGGTCCTATCGCCCGAGTCCGGCGATCCGTTCGAGGACCTCGTCCGCGAGTTCGGCACGGCAGACGAGCAGGTCGGGCAAATAAGGATCGCGGCGGTTGTAGACCAGCGGCGACCCGTCGAGCCGCGAGCAGTGCAGGCCATGCGCCAGGGCGACCGCCACCGGAGCGCAGCTATCCCATTCGTGCTGGCCGCCGTCGTGGAGATAGATCTCCGCCTCGCCGCGCACCACGGCCATCGCCTTGGCTCCCGCGCTTCCCATCGGCACGACTGCGCCGCCCATGGCGTCCGCAAGGGGGCGGGCGATCCGCGGTGCCCGCGAACGGCTGACGACGATGCGCGGGTGGGCCGGCAGCGGGCCGAGAATCAGCGGGTTGTCGGTGCGCAGGACCTGGTCGAGGTCGGGCAGGGCGACCGCGCCCACGCGAGCCTCTCCGCCGATCGCCAGCCCGACATGCACCGCCCAGTCGCTGCGCCCCTCGCCGAACTCCCGCGTCCCGTCGATCGGATCGACGATCCACACCCGGTCGTGGCCGAGCCGCGTGCCGTCGTCGCGGCTCTCCTCCGACAGCAGGCCGTCGTCGGGGCGCGCCCGGCGCAGCGCCTCGACGATCAGGACGTTGGCGGCGCGGTCGCCCTCGTCGCCGAGCGCGCGGCCCTCGAGCCCGCCCGAGGCCCGCAGGTCGAGCGCCAGCCGTCCGGCTTCGGCGGCGACATGGGCGGCGAGCTCGGCATCGGTCATAGGCTGGGGAATATCCGCGCGACGATGTGATCGGCGGCTTCCTCGGCGCTCATGCCGACCGTATCGACGACGATATCGGCTCGCTCGGGCCTTTCGTAAGGGCTGCCGATGCCGGTGAAGTTCCTGATCTCGCCGGCCCGCGCCTTGCGGTAGAGCCCCTTGACGTCGCGCGCCTCGGCCACCTCCAGCGGCGTGTCGACGAAAATCTCGACGAATTCCTCTGCCGAGAACATGGCGCGGACCATCCGCCGTTCCGCTGCGAAGGGGCTGATGAAGGCGGTCAGCACGATCAGGCCGGCATCGGTCATCAGCTTGGCGACCTCGCCGATGCGGCGGATGTTCTCGATCCGGTCGGCCTCGGTGAAGCCGAGATCGCGGTTGAGGCCGTGGCGCACATTGTCACCGTCGAGCAGGAAGGTGTGCCGCTCCATCGCCGCCAGTCGCTTCTCGACCGCATTGGCGATGGTCGACTTGCCCGATCCGCTGAGGCCCGTGAACCACAGCACTCGCGGGGTCTGGTGCTTGATCGCCGCGTGGTGTTCGCGCGTCACGTCGATGGGCTGCCAGCGCAGGTTCTGGCTGCGCCGCAGACTGAAGCGGATCATGCCGGCGGCGACCGTGGCCTGGGTCAGCCGGTCGATCAGGACGAAGCCGCCGAGCGTCCGATTGGTCTCGTAGGGCTCGAAGACCAGCGGCTTGTCCGTGAGGACTTCGGCCACGCCGATCGCATTCAGGTCGAGGGTCTTGGCGGCGAGGCGATCGCCTGTTTCCGTGTCGATGACGTGGTCGGGATGCTGCACCCGGGCCGTCACGGTCTGGGTCGCCAGCTTGAGCGCATACTGGCGCCCCACCTTCAGCGGTTCCTCAGCTAGCCAGACCAGCGTCGCCTTGAACTGATCCGCGATCTGCGGTGCATCCGCGGCACAGGCGACGACGTCGCCGCGCGCGCAGTCCAGCTCCTCCGCAAAGGTCAGCAGCGTCGACTCGCCGGCGGCAGCGCTGTCCCGATCTCCCTCCGGAGCGACGATACGCTCGACGGTGGTGGTGCGCCCGGAGGGAAGGATGCAGACCCGCTCGCCCGGCGCGATCGTCCCGCTCGCGATCAGCCCGCCGTAGCCGCGGAAATCGTCTCCGCGCCGCGCGACCCATTGGACCGGCATGCGAAACGGCCGGTCGATGGTCACCTCGGATGCGATTTCGACGGTCTCGAGACAGGCGAGCAGGCTCGGCCCGGCGTGCCAGCCCATCCGGTCCGAAGGGTGCACGACATTGTCGCCCCTCTTGCCGGAGACCGGAACCGCGACGATGCCGGCGAGCCCGATCGTCTCCGCGAAGGCAGCGAAATCCGCCGCGATGCGGTCGAACGCCGCTTTCTCGTAGCCGACCAGGTCCATTTTGGTCACCGCAAGCACGATGCGGCGAATGCCCAGCAGGTGGCAGATGAACGCATGACGGTGGGTCTGCGGGGACAGGCCCTTGCGCACATCGACGAGGATCAGCGCGCAATCGGCAATGGACGCGCCGGTGACCATGTTGCGGGTGTATTGCTCGTGCCCCGGGCAATCGGCGACGATGAAGGTGCGCTTCGCGGTCGCGAAATAGCGATAGGCGACGTCGATGGTTATGCCTTGTTCGCGCTCGGCGGCGAGCCCGTCGAACAGCAGGGAATAATCCGGTTCGCCATCCCTGATCACCGCAGCCATCTGATCCTGCGGCACCGACCCGGCTTCCCACAGCAGCCTGCCGATCAGCGTCGACTTGCCATCGTCGACGCTGCCGCAAGTGATGAAGCGCAGCAGGTCGGCTCCGGGCGATGTCCGGTCCGAACTCGTCGCGAACGCTTCGGTGCAGGGGGCGTCGGCCAACGGCATTTGCGGTTTCAGCGGTTGCGCCGCCCTTCGATCAGCGCCTCGACCACGCCGGGATCGGCAAGAGTCGAGGTATCGCCGAGCGCGCCGAAATCGTTCTCCGCGATCTTGCGCAGGATACGCCGCATGATCTTTCCCGACCGCGTCTTGGGCAGGGCGGGGGTGAAATGCAGATGGTCGGGCGTGGCGATCGGGCCGATCTCCTTGCGCACCCATTGGCGCAGTTCAGCCTCCAGTTCCTCCGACGGCTCCTCGCCCGAATTGAGGGTGACGTAGCAATAGATGCCCTGGCCCTTGATGTCGTGCGGGTAGCCGACCACCGCGGCCTCCGAGACCTTGCCGTGGAGCACCAGCGCGCTCTCGACCTCGGCGGTGCCCATGCGGTGGCCGGAGACGTTTATGACGTCGTCCACACGGCCGGTGATCCAGTAATATCCGTCGTCGTCGCGGCGGCAGCCGTCGCCGGTGAAGTATTTGCCGGGATAGGTGCTGAAATAGGTCTGCACGAAACGGTCGTGGTCGCCGTGGACGGTCCGCGCCTGGCCGGGCCAGCTGTGGGTGATGCACAGGTTTCCCTCCGCCGCGCCTTCCAGAACCGCGCCTTCGTTGTCGACCAGCTCCGGCCGGATGCCGAAGAAGGGTTTGCCGGCGCTGCCCGGCTTCATGTCGTGCGCGTGGGGCAGGGTGGTGATCATCACCCCGCCGGTCTCGGTCTGCCACCAGGTGTCGACGATGGGGATACGCCCGCCGCCCACGGTCTCGTGATACCAGCGCCAGGCCTCCGGATTGATCGGCTCGCCGACGCTGCCGAGCAGGCGGAGCGAGGACAGATCGTGCTTGTCGACCGGCCCCTTGCCCTCGCGCATCAGCGCGCGGATCGCGGTGGGGGCGGTGTAGAAGATGTTGACCCGGTGCTTCTCGCACACCTGCCAGAAGCGAGAGACGTCGGGCCAGTTGGGTACGCCCTCGAACATCAGCGCGGTCGCTCCGTTCAGCAGCGGACCGTAGACGATGTAGCTGTGCCCGGTGACCCAGCCGATATCGGCGGTGCACCAGTAGACCTCGCCCGGCCGGTAGTCGAAGACGTAGCGAAAGGTCGTCTCGGTCCACACGGCATAGCCGCCGGTGGTGTGGAGCACGCCCTTGGGCTTTCCGGTCGAACCCGAGGTGTAGAGGATGAACAGCGGGTCTTCCGCGCTCATCGGCTCGCAGGGGCACTCGCCGGAAAGGTCGGCGGCGAATTCGTGATACCAGTGATCGCGGCCCTCGCGCATCGCGACCTCGCCGCCGGTGTGGCGGAAGACGAGCACGCCCTTCACCGACACCTTTTTCAGCGCCGCATCGACATTGTCCTTGAGCGGGATCGGCTTGCCGCCGCGCAGCCCCTCGTCCGCGGTGATCACCCAGTCGCTGGCGCAATCCTCGATCCGCCCCGCGATCGCCTCCGGACTGAAGCCGCCGAAGATCACCGAATGCACCGCACCGATGCGCGCGCAGGCGAGCATCGCCATCGCGCCCTCGGGGACCATCGGCATGTAGATCGTGACGCGGTCGCCCTTGGTCACGCCGAGTTTCTTCAGCGCGTTGGCCATTCGCGCGACATCGCGCCGAAGCTCGGCGTAGGTGATCCGCCTCACTTCGCCTTCCGGATCGTCCGGCTCGAAAATGATCGCGATGTCCTCGCCCCGCCCGGCCTCGACATGGCGGTCGACGGCGTTGTGGCAGATGTTGAGCTCGCCGTCGCCGAACCAGGCGATGTCGACCGGATCGAAGGACCAGCGCCCACCCTGCCGCGGCGCTATGGTCCAGTCGATCCGCTCCGCCTGTTCGCGCCAGAACGCGTCCGGTTCCTCGACCGAACGGCGATACATCTCCTCGTACTGCTCCGCGGTGCAGCGCGTTTCGCTGTCGGCTTTTGGGCGGCGGACCAATTGGCTCATGGAAGGTAATCTCCGGTTGGGGCCGGGCGAGCATAGCGCAAGCGGTTTTCGCGTCCACCTCTTGCCAGCCACCGTCCGGGCGGGTCATGGGGGCGCAAGAGGAGAACCTATGGCCGACGAGAGCAAGGGCCCGCTGACCGGGCTGCGAGTGGTGGAGTTCCAGGGGATCGGGCCGGGCCCGCATGTCGGCATGATGCTCGCCGACATGGGCGCCGAGGTTGTGCGGGTGGAGCGCGAGGGGCACCGGCCGATGAACCCGGTGGTGGAGCGCGCGCGGCACCGGATGGCGGCCGATCTCAAGAGCGCGGAGGGTATCGCCGCGGTGAAGGAGGCGCTGGCCAATGCCGACGTTCTGCTGGAAGGCTTCCGCCCCGGTGTGATGGAGCGGCTGGGCCTCGGGCCAGACGAGATGCTGCGCGCCAATCCCCGCTTGGTCTACGCCCGGATCACCGGCTGGGGGCAAGAGGGGCCGCTGGCCGAGGCCGCCGGGCACGATCTCAACTACATCGCCATCACCGGCGCGCTCGATGCGATCGGCAACAGGGGCGAACTGCCGATCCCGCCGCAGAACCTGGTCGGCGATTTCGGGGGCGGGTCGATGTATTGCGCCATGGGGATCCTTGCCGCACTCTACGAGCGCGACCGATCGGGCAGGGGGCAGGTGGTCGATGCCGCGATGGTCGACGGGGTCACCAGCTTGATGAGCTTCTTCTTCGGCCAGCCGCCCTCGGCGATGCGGACCACGAAGCGGGGCGAGGGGCTGCTTGGCGGGGCGGCGCATTTCTACCGCTGCTATGCCTGCAAGGACGGCAAGGAGATCAGCGTCGGCGCGATCGAGCCGCAATTCTATGCCGAGCTGCTCACTCGCGCCGAAGCGCCCGAGGTATTGCGCGACGGTCAGCTCGATCCGGCGAATTGGGACGATTACGCGGGCAAGCTCGCGGCGCTGTTCGCCACCAAGACGCAGGCCGAATGGTGCGACTTGCTCGAGGGCACCGACGCCTGCTTCGCCCCCGTGATCCCGCTCGACGAGGCGCGCGAGCATCCGCACATGAAGGCACGGCAGGCCTATGTCGAAAAGGACGGCCGCTGGCACACTGCGCCCGCTCCGCGTTTCGACCGGACGCCGGCTACCATTCGCGACAGCGCGGAAGACGGTGCCGAGGTGGTGGCGCGCTGGACGCAAGCTCGCTAGGCCGCTGGCGCAAGGAGACGAAGATGCGCGATTGCACCAAGTTCTACATCGGCGGCGAATGGGTCGATCCGGTCGATCCGAACCGCCAGGCGGTCGAAAACCCCGCCACCGAGGAGACGCTCGGACACATCAGCTTTGGCGGCAGGGCAGATGTCGACCGTGCGGTGGCCGCCGCGCGCGAAGCGTTCGAAACCTGGCAATTCTCGACCCGCGAGGAACGGCTGACGCTGCTGCGCGCCATCCAGGCGGAGATCGAGAAGCGCCGCGAGGACCTCGCCCAGGCCGTCAGCGACGAGATGGGCGCGCCGATGAGCCTCGCCAACGGCCCGCATGTCGGTCTGCTGGCAGGCCATTGCGCCACCGCGATCGAGATCCTCGAGGACTTCGCATTCGAGCGGCTCGATGGCCAGACGCTCCATGTCTGGGAGCCGATCGGCGTGGTCGGCATGATCACGCCGTGGAACTGGCCGCTCAACCAGATCGCCTGCAAGGTCTTCCCCGCCCTTGCGACCGGCTGCACCATGGTGCTCAAGCCGAGCGAGATCGCGCCGTTCAACGCCTGCATCTTCGCCGAGATCATGGACGCGGCCGGTACCCCGCCCGGCGTCTTCAATCTCGTCAACGGCGACGGGCCGGGCGTGGGCGAGGCGATCAGCGGGCATCCAGACATCGACATGGTCAGCTTCACCGGGTCGACCCGCGCGGGCATCGCCATCGCGCAGAACGCCGCGCCCACGGTCAAGCGCGTGGCGCAGGAGCTGGGCGGCAAGAGCCCGAACATCGTGCTCGACGACGGCGCCTTCGCCAAGAGCGTCGCCCGGGGGACCACCGGCATGATGGGCAATTCGGGCCAGACCTGCACCGCGCCCAGCCGGATGCTGGTGCCGCACAGACGCATGGAAGAGGCCAAGGCCGCCGCGAAGGAAGCGGCCGAGGGCGTCATCCCCGGCGATCCCAAGGGCAATGCCACCATCGGCCCGGTCGTCAGCAAGGCGCAGTGGGACAAGATCCAGGCGCTGATCGAGAAGGGCGTGGAGGAAGGCGCGACACTGGTCGCTGGCGGCCCCGGCAAGCCGGAGGGGCTGGAAACCGGCCACTACGTCAGGCCGACCGTCTTCGCCGACGTGACCAACGACATGACCATCGCCCGCGAGGAAATCTTCGGCCCGGTCCTCACCATCATCGGCTACGAGGATTACGACGATGCCATCCGCATCGCCAACGACACCGAATACGGGCTCGCCAGCGCCATCACCGGCGAGGATATCGAACTCGCCCGCAGTCTCGCGAAGCGCATTCGGGCCGGCCGGGTGGCCATCAACGGCGGCTACGACATGCACGCCGCCTTCGGGGGCTACAAGAAGAGCGGAAACGGCCGCGAATGGGGCCGCTTCGGCTTCGAGGATTTCCTCGAGGTCAAGGCGGTGATGGGGCACGGCTGATGGCGGGCCGGCATTTCGACGAATGGCAGGTCGGCGACCGGCTGACCCACGAGATTCGCCGCACGGTGACGGAGACGGACAATCTGCTCTTCACCACCATGACCCACAACCCGCAGCCGCTGCATCTCGATGTCGAGGCGGCGAAGGAAAGCGAGTTTGGCCGGATCCTGGTCAACGGCACCTTCACCTTCGCGCTGATGGTCGGCCTCAGCGTCGGCGACACCACGCTCGGCACACTCGTGGCCAATCTCGGTTACGACAAGCTGGTGATGCCCAAGCCGGTGTTCATCGGCGATACGCTCCACGCCACCAGCGAGGTGGTTTCCCTCAGGGAAAGCAAGTCGCGCCCCGACACCGGGATCGTGACCTTCCGGCACGAGGCGATCAACCAGCGCGGCGAGGTCGTTTGCCGCTGCGAGAGATCGGCGCTGCTGAAGAAGGCCCGATAGCCACCCCGGAATGCCGCCGTATCCGCGCGGCACTTGACCTTCCTCGCGGTGCGGCGCAGGAATTCGGTTTCACTGCGAAACGCGATCTGGGAGGGGGCGATGCGCAAGGGGATTACGGGTCTTGCCGTCCTGGCTGTGGCAGCCTTCAACACCACAGCCTGCAACATGGCGGACGAGCCGGACGAAGCCGCGCGGGGCACCGGCGAGGGGACGATCGAACTCGCCGAATTCCCCGATCGGCCCTATTGGGGCGACACGCATCTTCACACCGACAATTCGATCGATGCCTTCGGCTTCGGCGTCCGGCTGGGGCCGGAAGAGGCGCTGAAGTTCGCCCGCGGAGACGAGGTGACCGCGACCACGGGAGGCAAGGCGCAGCTCGAGCGCCCGCTCGACTTCCTCGTCATCGCCGATCATTCCGACGGGCTCGGCGCGACGCGGCGGCTCTACGATGCGCCACGCCTGCTGATCCGCGATCCGGCGCTGCGCCGCTGGCACGACATGATGCACGAGAGCCCGGAGCAGTCGCAGCGCGCGGTGGCCGAACTGATTACCGCCGCAGCGAACGACGCATTGCCGGCGGGCCTGCGCGATCCCGAGACCCAGCGCGAGGCGACCGAGACGATCTGGTCGGACCATCTGGAGATGCTCGACCGCTACAACCGGCCCGGCACGTTCACCGCGCTCGCCGGCTTCGAATACACGCTGATGCCCGACGGCAACAATCTCCACCGCGTGGTGATGTTTCGCGACGGCAGCGACCGCACCGGGCGGGTCGTCCCCTATCCCGGGCTCGACGGGGAAGTCACCGGCCTGTGGGACTATATGGAGGCCTACGAGCGCGAGACCGGCGGACGCACGCTCGCCATTCCGCACAATTCCAACCTCTCCAACGGGCTGATGTTCGAACTGACCATGCCGGGCGGCGGGCCGATGACGGCGGAATACGCGCGGCGGCGGGCGAAATGGGAGCCGGTGGTGGAGGCTACGCAGATCAAGGGCGACAGCGAAACCCATTCCTTCCTCTCGCCCAACGACGAATTCGCAGGCTTCGGCACGGCGGGTTGGGAGCTCGGCAATCTGCCGCTCACCCGCCGCACGACGCCCGACATGCTGGCCGGCAATTACTTCCGCGAGGCGCTGAAGCGCGGGTTGACGATCGAGGATCGGGTCGGGGCCAATCCCTATGCCTTCGGCCTGATCGGTTCGACCGACAGCCACACCGCGCTCGCGAGCGGCGACGAGGACAATTTCTGGGGCAAGCACACGGGCAACGAATTCACCGATCGCGACCGTGCGATGGAACCGCAGAACCTGGGGACCAGCGAGGGTCGGTACGGCTGGCACTATCTCGCCGGCGGTTATGCCGCTGCCTGGGCACGCGGCAACACCCGCGCGGAAATCTTCGACGCCTTCGCCCGGCGCGAGGTCTATGCCACCACCGGCCCGCGCATGACCGTGCGCCTCTTCGGCGGCTTCGACTTCACCGATGACGACTGGGCGGGCGACTGGGTGCGCGCGGGCTATACACGCGGCGTGCCGATGGGCGGGGAACTGCCGGACCGGGGCAGGGCGCCCACCTTCCTCATTTCCGCGCTCAAGGACCCCGACGGAGCCAATCTCGACCGGGTGCAGGTGGTCAAGGGCTGGACCAATGGGGATGGCGAGGCCGAGGAGCAGGTTTACGACGTCGTCTGGTCGGACATGGACGAGCGTGCGCGGAGCGGCACCAAGGTTCCGGCCGTCGGCGACACCGTCGACCGGAAGCGCGCGACCTACACCAACACCATCGGCGCTGCCGAGCTGCGCACGACCTGGACCGATCCCGATTACCGGGCAGGCCAAAACGCGTTCTATTACGTCCGTGTCCTGGAAATCCCGACGCCGCGCTGGGTGCTGTTCGACATGGTCCGCTTCGGGCTCGATCTGCCGCAGGCGGTGATCGATGCGGGGGTGGCGCAGGAGCGCGCCTACAGCTCGCCGATCTGGCTGCGCCCCGCGCGCGACCGCGAGGCGCGACGCCGCATCGCGGCACGCTCGTGATCGCGGGCTGGGCGCGCGAACCGCTCGTTCATTTCCTCCTTGCCGGCGCGGCGCTGTTCGCCCTCCTCGCCACCGCCGATGGTGAGGTCGATCCCGAAAGCCGGCGGATCGAAGTGACCGAGGAGGTCAAGGCGAGCCTCGCGCTCAACTTCGCGAACACCATGCAGCGCCCGCCGACCGATGCCGAGCTCGATGGGCTGGTCGAGCGCTGGGTGCGCGACGAGGTGCTCTATCGCGAGGCGCTGCGGCTCGGGCTCGATCGCGACGATGCCGTCGTGCGGCGGCGGCTGGCGGTCAAGATGGACGCGCTCGCGGGTGCTCAGGCAGAAGTGGAAGAGCCGAGCGATGCGGTGCTGCGCGCGTGGCTGCGCGAGAACCCCCAGCGCTTCGTCGACGAACCCGCCTACAGTTTCGACCAGCTCTGGTTCGAGAGCGAGGGGGCGGCCCAGGACGCGCTGCGGCGGCTCGAGGCGGGCGCGCAGTGGCAGGCGCTCGGCGGCGCGATCTCGCTTCCGGCAAGCGTCGAGGACGAGCCCGCCGGACAGGTCGCAAGCCGCTACGGTCGCACCTTCGCGGCCGCGCTGGAAGAGATGGACGCCGGGGACGAGTGGCGCGGTCCGGTCCCCTCGGGCTTCGGCTGGCACCTCGTCCGGTTGCGTTCAGTCGATGTCGGCGCCCTGCCGCCGTTCGAGGAAATTCGCGCGAGGGTCGAGGCCGACTGGCGCAGCGACACCATCGCCGCACGCCGGGCCGAGGCCTATGCCACTCTTCGCGAGGCCTATAGGGTCGACACCGAATGATCGCGCGGCTGATTGCGCTGGTCCTGCTGCTGTGCGCGACCCCGGCGGCTGCCGACGAGCTGCGCCCCGCCTCCATTTCCTTCGAACAGGTTGGCGAAGACGACTGGCAGCTCGGCTGGAAGCAGCCGATCGCCAGCCGCGATGCGGCGCTCGCCTATCCGGTGCTGCCCGATGGTTGCACCTGGGCGGAGCCGGTGCGCGGGCGCGCCGCCGTCGCGGCAATGGTCGCGGTTGCCGCGGTGCGCTGTGCCGGATCGCCCGCAGGCAAGCGGATCGGTGCGCCGGATCTCGTTGTCACCGGCGATGCGCTGGTCCGGATCGCGCCGCTTGGCCGTCCGGTCCAGGCCTACCGGCTGACTGCCTCCGAACCCTTCGCCACGATCGCCGCCAAGCCCGATGCCTGGCAGGTCTGGCGCAGCTATTTCGCGATCGGCGTCGAGCATATCCTGATGGGCTGGGACCATCTGCTGTTCGTGATCGCGCTGGTGCTGCTGGTGACGCGCGGCTGGGCAGTGGTCGGCGCGGCGACGGCTTTTACCGTCGCGCATTCGCTGACGCTGGCGGCGGTGACGCTGGGCTTCGCCGGCCTGCCGCAGCGGCCGGTGGAGGCGCTGATCGCGCTCAGCATCGTCTTCCTCGCGGTCGAACTCGCCCGCGGCGGGCGCGAGACGCTGACCCGGCGGCTGCCGTGGCTGGTCGCCTTTTCCTTCGGCCTGCTGCACGGTTTCGGCTTCGCTGGAGCGCTGCGCGAGATCGGGCTTCCCGAAGGCGAGGTGCCGGCGGCGCTGGTCAGCTTCAATCTCGGCGTCGAGGCGGGCCAACTCGTGGTGATCGCCGCGGTGCTGGCGATCCGCTGGCTGCTGTCCCGCAGCGCTCCGCAAGTCGAGCCGCGCGCGATCCGCGTGGCCGCCTACGGGATCGGTATCACCGGCAGCTACTGGCTGGTCGAGCGCGTGCTCTCGCCCTGGATCGTGGGCTGAGGATCGCCGCCGAGCGCCTGCCATAGCAGTACCCGCGCGCGTCGCGCCCGGCCGAGCGCAGCGGCGGCGCGTTCGCCGCTGGCATCCGCCGCCCGCCGTGCCTCGATCACCGTGAGGAAATCGGTCAGCCCCGCCTCGAAGCGGGTGTTGGCCAGCCGCGCCGCGCGCTGGGCGCTTTCGCGCTCTACGATGGCGGCACTTGCCTCGGCATCGGCGGCTGCGACCAGCCCGTATCCCGCTTCCGCATCGCCCAGCGCGGTGAAGACCGCCCCGCGATAGGTCTCGAAGGCGGCGCGCTTCGCGGCCGCCGCACCGTCGATCTCGGCCGCGATCCGTCCGAAGTCGAGCAAAGGCGCGGCGACAGAGGCGGCGAGCGAGCCGACCACGCTGTCCTCGTCGAAGACATCGCCGATACCGAAGGCGAGCAGGCCGATCGCGGCGGAGAGATCGAAGCGCGGAAAGCGGCGGCGCGCGGTCGCGGAAAGATCGGCGTCGGTGGCCGCGAGTTCGGCCGCGGCGCGCAGCACGTCGGGGCGATTGGCGAGCAGTTCCGAGGGGAGTGCCACCGGCGGCGACGCCAGCGTGGCGGCCGCGCCGGGACGCGCCAGTGCCGCGCGCACCTGGGCACCGCCCTGTGCGGTCAGCGTCGCCAGCCGCCCGAGCAGCCGCGCGCGTTCCGAAGCCAGCGCCTCCAGCCGGCTGCGCGATGCGGCGGCCTGCGTTTCGGCGCGCACGCGGTCGAAGCCGGGGGCGATCCCCGCCTCCTCGCGCACCCCGGCCAGGCGCGCCAGATCCTGCGCCGCGGCGAGATCGCTTTCGAGCTCGGCCTGCCGGGCGGCGAGCGTGCGCCAGTCGATCACGCTCGCGGCGATTTCCGAGAGCAACGCCAAGCGCACCGCAGCGGCACCCGCCTCCGCCGCGTCCACCCGCAGCAGCGCCGTCCGCTCCTGCGCGCGCAAGGCGCCGAAGATGTCCGGATCCCAGCGCGCGGTGAGATTGGCGGCATAGCTCACCCGTTCGGTGTCGAACTGGACGCCGGGCGCCAGGCTCCCGCCGAACTGCGCCGGGTTGGTGCGCTGTCCGGTGATCGAGGTGTTCGCACCGATGTTCGGCAGGCGCTCGGCGCCTGCTCGGTCGGCCCCGGCGCGGGCCTGATCGATCCGCGCCAGCGCCTCGCCGAGCCTGGGCGAGCCGGCGAGCGCCTGCGCCGAGAGCGCATCGAAGGCCGGGTCCTCGCGCGGCAGGAGCGCTGCGAGCGACGCGCCCTCGGACGGCGGCGGCGCGTAGAGATAGCTCTCCGGCAGCACCGGCGCGGGGGTGGCGATCTCGGGCGGCGGCCCTGCCACGCAGGCACCGAGCAACAGCGCCGCCAGCAGCGGTGCGGCCCGTCTCATTGGCCCGATCCGCTCTTCGCCGGGATCCACGCATCGACCTGCTGGCCGACGCGGAAGGTGCCGCGCGCGCTTTCGGGGAGGGCGTAGATCACCTGCAGCACCCGCACGTCGACGCGCTCGGCGGCGGAGTTTGTCAGCGATCGCTTCGGGACGACCAGCGGTTCGGCGCGCACGAAGCTGGCGCGGACCCGCGTGCCGGAGGCGCCGCGCGGGTTGATCGTTGCCGGCGCGCCCAGTTCGGCGCGCGCCGCCTGCTCTTCGTCGATGTCGATGCGCACGTGCAGCGGGCGGGTCTCGCCCATCTCGATGAAGGGCTGGCCGCCGCCGCCCATGGTCGAGAGGTATTCGCCGGGGCGGATGTTGACCGCCAGGATCTCGCCGGAAATCGGCGCGCGGACGGTGGCGCGGCCGAGTTCGGTGCGCGCAGACCCGGCGCGGGCCTCGGCCGCCTGGAGCCGGGCGCGGGCGAGATCGAGCCGTTCCTGCGCGGCCGAAGCCTCGCCCTCGGCGCGAATGACTTCGGCGCGGCTGACCGCGGCGGGATCGGAGACGTTGCGGTAGAGCTGCAATTGCCGCGCCGCGGTGCCGCGGGCGCTGCTGGCTTCGGCGATGGCGGCGCGGGCTTCGGCGACCGCGGCCTCGGCCTCGCGCGCCTGCGCCGCGATCGCCCGCGTATCGACCGAGAAGAGCGGCTGGCCCTTGTCGACGAAGTCGCCCGGCTGGACGCGCAGATCGGTGACGAGGCCGGGAAGCGCGGTGCCGATCTGGACCGTTTCGCTGGACGGCTCGACGACCCCCGCGCCCGCGACGCGCGCCTCGTTCGCCAGCGTGGCGGGGGCGGTCGGCGGGTCTCCGGTCGGTTCGGTGAGTTCGCGATCGGGCAGGCCGAAGGCGATGTAGATTACCGCCAGGACGAGGCCGACCACGACGACGACCGGCAGCACCTGCCGCGAAAAACTGATGTTGCGGGGTAATATCGCCATCTAATGATCCCCAGGTTCGGACGGCGGCATGCTGTCGCCGTCATGGGTGATGCGCCCGTCTTCGAGCACGAGGATGCGGTCCGCGAGATCGAAGACGCGGTTGTCGTGGGTGACGATCACGCAGGCGCGGTCCTCCGCCAGCGCAACTTCGCGCAGCAGGTCCATCACCCTGCGGCCCGAGCCGGCGTCGAGCGCGGCGGTCGGCTCGTCGCAGACCACCAGGCGCGGTTCGTGGACCAGCGCGCGGGCGATCGCGACGCGCTGCTGCTGCCCGCCCGAAAGCTGGTTGGGCAGCTTGTCGACCTGATCGCCGATATTGAGCTTCTGCATCATCGCCACCGCGCGGCCCCGCGCTTCCTCGCGGTCCATGCCAGCGGCGATCAGGGGGACGGCGGCATTGCTCGCGGAATCGATCGCCGGGATCAGATTGTACTGCTGGAAGATGAAGCCGATGTTCTGCAGGCGGAAGCGGACGAGATCGTCGTCCTTGAGGTCGTAGATGTCGGTGCCGAACACCTCGACGCTGCCCTCGGTCGGCCACAGGATGCCGCACATGATCGAGATCAGCGTCGTCTTGCCCGAGCCGCTCTCGCCGACGAGATAGGTGAGCTCGCCCGGGGCGACGTCGAGATCGATTCCGTGGAGCACGCGGATGGTCTGCTGGCCGGCGGTGAAGTCGCGGCTGACGCCGCGCACCGATATCGCCGCCTGCTGATCGGGCGCGGCCATCAGCGGAACACCGCCGCCGGTTCGGTCTTCATCACGCTGCGCAGCGCCAGCCAACCCGTCAGCGCGATGATGAGGATGATCGCCACGAGGCTGATCAGCGGGATCTGCCAGGGGATGTAGAAGCCCTTGAAGGTCGGATTGCCCGAGAAGGCGAGAATGAACAGCACCGTGCCCAGCACGCCGAGCCCGTAACCGATGAAGCCGACCATCCCGGCCTGGACCGCGACCATCCGGCGGATCTTGCCGTTGGTCACCCCGATCGCCTTCAGGGCGCCGAACTGCTTGATGTTGTCGCGGATGAACAGGCTGAAGGTCAGCCCGACGATGGCCACGCCGACGATGAAGCCCAAGGCCACGGTGATCCCGAAATTGAGCGGGATGCCGGTGTTCTCGACGATGAACTGCACCCCGTCGCTGGCGAACTGGTCGCGGGTGCGGGCCTTGAGGCCGGTCTGCGCCTCGATCCGGTCGACCAGCTGCTGCGCGGTTATGTCGTCCGCCTTGCCGACGAGCACGAACGACAGGCGGTTGCGGGTGCCCGGCACGTAGTTCAGCGCCTGGCTGTACTTCGTGTAGAGCACCACCGTGCTGGTGAAGCTGGGAATGGCATCGGCGACGCCGCGGATCACCGCGCGCTGATCGTTCAATTCGAGCCGCTGGCCCAATGCGCCGCCATCCGGGAACATGCGGGTGACGCCGACATCGTCGATGATCACCGAATCGGGCTGCGAGAGGACCTCGGCGCTCCCCTCGGCCATGCCCCGGGGCAGGCCGATCAGCGTCGCATCGTCGACCCCGATCACGGCGACGCCTTCCAGATCGCCGTCGCTGGTGCGGACGTTGGCGTTGGCGCGGATGTGGGGCACCGCCCAGGCGACGCCGGGCACGCCGCGGACCTTGTCGAGCGCGGTCGAGGGCATGGGATAGGCGACGTCGGTGGTCCGGCTGACCGGGTCCATCACCCAGACATCGGCACTGGAGACGTTGTAGACCCCGCTCGACCCGCGCTCGAGCAGGTTGACGAAGATCGTCAGCTGCTGGGTGATCAGCAGGGTGGAAAAGGCAATGCCGAACAGCAGCCCGTAGAATTTCTGGGCATCGCCGGTCAGCATGCGGATGGCGATCCAGTTCATCCCCCTGCCGCACCGCCTCCTTGCCAAGCCCGCCCCGAAGGGCCATTGCTGAACGACAGCGTTCAGGTGAACGGAGCCGTTCATTTTGTCAAGTAGCAAATCGAAACCTAACACGCCGGCCGATGGACGCCCCGGGCGACCCGCGGACGAAACCAAGCGGGCGGCCATCATCGAGGCGGCAATCGCGAGCTTTCTCGATCAGGGGTTCGCCGCCACATCGATCGAGCAGGTGGCGGCGCAGGCCGGCGTGTCGAAGGTCACCGTCTACAGCCATTTCGGCGACAAGCGGAGTCTCTTTACGGCGGCGATCGAGTCCGAATGCGAAAGGATGCGCGCGAATTTCGCGGTGCCGGCCGTTCCCGCCGGGACGCTCCGCGAGCGGCTGGCGGTGATCGGCGAGGCGATGGTTGCCTTCCTTTCGCGGCCCGAAATGGTCCAGTTCGAGCGGCGGATCGCGGCCGAGACCGAGCACGAGCCGGCGATCGGGGCGGCATTCCTCGCCGCCGGACCGCACCGGATGAAGGGTGCCTTCACCGCCTTCCTCACCGCCATGAATGCCGCTGGCGAGGTGCGGATCGCCGACCCCGAGCTGGCGGCCGAACAATTCGCCAGCATGTGCAAGGGGATGGGCGATCTCGAACGCCGCTTCGGCGCGCCCGACGATCCCGCCCGCAACCGCCAGCGCATCGAAGGCGCGGTCGAGGTCTTCTGCCGCGCCTATGGGGTCGACCACCCTGATCGCAATTGAGCGCGTTCCCGCTTTCTCGGCAACTTGTCATTCACCCTGTTGCGCTTACATTGGCGGACCAGATGGATAGGGATTTGCGCGCATGAGCGACCGGAACCAGCAGCACGACCCCCAAGGCGGCCCCCAGGGCCCCGAAGGCGGCGGCCCCAATCCGTGGGTCAAGAGCCTGATGATCTGGGGTGGGGTGTTCCTCGCCCTGCTGATCGTCGTGTCGGTCTTCGGCAACAACGGTTCGGCCAGCGGCGAATCGATCCGCTATTCCGATTTCCGCGACCGCGTCGCCGAAGGTTCGGTCCGCGACGTGCAGATTTCGGAAGACCGGATCACCGGCACGCTGACCAATGGCGAGGCGTTCCAGACCACGCCGGTCGCCAACGACACCGGCCTGACCGAACTGCTCGAGGCGAACGACGTCTCCTACGCCGGCGCGGCGAAGGAGGAGATGGGTGTCCTCACCTATGTGCTGATCCAGTCGCTGCCCTTCATCCTCATCCTCGGCATCGCCTTCTTCGCCCTCAGGCAGGTACAGAAGGGCGGCGGTGCCGGCGGCGCGATGGGCTTCGGCAAGTCCAAGGCCAAGCTGCTGACCGAACGCCAGGGCAAGGTGACTTTCGAGGATGTCGCCGGCATCGACGAGGCGCGCGAGGAGCTCGAGGAAATCGTCGAGTTCCTGCGCGATCCCCAGCGCTTCTCCAAGCTCGGCGGTCAGATTCCCAAGGGCGCTCTGCTGGTCGGCAGCCCCGGCACCGGCAAGACCCTGCTCGCCCGCGCCATCGCCGGCGAGGCGGGCGTGCCCTTCTTCACCATCTCGGGCTCGGACTTCGTCGAGATGTTCGTCGGCGTCGGCGCCAGCCGCGTGCGCGACATGTTCGAACAGGCCAAGAAGAACGCGCCCTGCATCGTCTTCATCGACGAGATCGACGCGGTCGGCCGTCACCGCGGCCACGGCCTCGGCAACTCGAACGACGAGCGCGAGCAGACGCTCAACCAGCTCCTCGTCGAGATGGACGGGTTCGAGGCGAACGAGGGCATCATCATCATCGCCGCCACCAACCGGCCCGACGTGCTCGATCCCGCGCTGCTGCGCCCGGGCCGCTTCGACCGTCAGGTCGTGGTGCCCGTCCCCGATATCGACGGGCGCGAGAAGATCCTCGCCGTCCACATGAAGAAGGTACCGCTGGCTCCCGACGTGAACCCGCGCACCATCGCGCGCGGGACGCCCGGCTTTTCCGGCGCGGACCTCGCCAACCTCGTCAACGAAGCTGCTCTCTTGGCGGCACGCCGCAACAAGCGCCTCGTCGCGATGCAGGAATTCGAGGATGCCAAGGACAAGGTCATGATGGGCGCGGAACGCCGCTCCATGGTCATGACCGAGGACGAGAAAAAGATGACCGCCTATCACGAGGCGGGCCATGCGCTCGTCTCGCTGAACGAGCCGGCCTCCGATCCCATCCACAAGGCGACGATCATCCCCCGCGGCCGCGCACTGGGCATGGTCATGCGCCTGCCGGAACGGGACAATTACTCCTACCACCGCGACAAGATGCACGCGAACCTCGCGGTCGCGATGGGCGGGCGCGTGGCCGAGGAAATCATCTTCGGACACGACAAGGTCTCGTCCGGTGCCAGCGGCGACATCCAGTACGCCACCGATCTCGCCCGCAACATGGTCACCAAATGGGGCATGTCCGATGCGCTTGGCCCGTTGCAGTACGAGCAGAGCCAGGAAGGCTATCTCGGCATGGGCCAGACCGCGCGGACGATGTCGGGCGAGGAGACCAACAAGCTGATCGACGCCGAGATCAAGCGCTTGGTCGAGGAAGGGCTCACGCGCGCCAAGGAGGTGCTAAGCACGCAGGAGGACAAGCTTCACCTGCTCGCGCAGGCCATGCTCGAATACGAGACGCTGACCGGCGAGGAGATCGACCAGCTGCTCAAGAACGGCAAGCTCGACCGGCCGGACGAGCCGCGCGGTCCGGTTCAGATTGCGAAGGGCGGCGGGTCGGCGATACCCAAGGCCGGCAAGCGCTTCGGCGGCACGGGCGATGCGCGGCCGCAGGGGGCTTAGGCCCGCGGAAACCACATCGCCCCTGGCGGGTTGAACTGGCGCGGTCCTTGCAAGCGCCGCGCCATTCGGAAAGGTCCGCCATGCGTTACGCCGTCAGCCTGTTCGTTCCCCTGTCGCTTTGCCTGGCGGCCTGTTCGCAGCAGACCCAGGAAGATGCCGCGCGCACGATCGATCTGGCGGAGGACGACGCTGCAGCCAATCTCGAGGTTGCCGGAGAGGTGATCGAGGAAGGCGCGATCGAGGCTGCGGGTGAAGTCAGCGAGGGTGCCGCCCGCTTGCAGGAAGAGTTGGAGCGCGGCGACACGGAAGAGCCGGGCCCCGCCCCCGTCACCGGCGAGGAGCCGCCGCGGGACTGAGAACCCGGTCTAGAAGGCCCCGAGCAGCAAGAGCAACTGCACGAACAGCAGCACCACAACATTGATGAAGACCAGCAGCACGGCGAGCCGCCATGTGGCCGAGAAGCGCGACAGGCCATAGGCACCGCGCAGCTGTTTGTAGATGTGGATCGGCGGAACGAGGGCAAGCATCAGTCCCCACAGCCAGGCCGGCGCCCCGATCTTCACCATGATCGAAAGGACGATGAAAAATAGCGACATGAAAGCGATCGAGTAGGTCACGAAGATCGCATGATCGTAGGCCCGGAACCGCCGTTTCCAGACAAACAGCAGCCACAGGAAGGGGATCGAGATCGGGATCAGCAGCCAGCTGAACTTGTAGCCGTTCGCCTGAAGCTTGTAGAGCATCAGCCCGGGATTGGTCTGCCACTTCTTCAGCCCCGAATCGATAAAGCCGATTCCGGTGGTGCCGACATCGAATTGCATCGGCGAGTTCTCGTCCTCCAACAGGAACTGTTCGCCCCTTCGCAATTCGCGCAGGTCCGCCTCGGCTTCGGTGACCCGTCCCTCCAACTCGCCGCGGGACGGATCGTCCGCGGGCGCTGCCTCGAGCGCCCTCTCGGTTGCGGCAAGCTCGGCCACAGCGCCGCGTTCTGCGATCGCCAGACCCTCGCGCGTGTTGCCCGGCACATCGATATCCGTCGGCATGGTCAGCCCGACCGCCTGGAAGATCGCGAACATCAGGAAGATGGAGAACAGGAACATCGCCATCGGCGAGACGAACCTGGCGCGTTCGCCCTCAATGTAACGGCGCGTCAGGGCGCCGGGTTTGGTGGCCAGCAGAGGCAGTGTCTTCCACGTCTTGCCCTCGAAATGCAGTGCGCCATGAAGCAGGTCGTGAAGGAAAGCACCCATTGTGCGATGGAAATGCGCCTTCTGCCCGCATTGATGGCAATGTGAGCCGATCAGCGCCGTCTGGCAGTTGAGACAGATGTCTTCGGCGAAGTGACCCTCGGACAGCGGGGCGGCGCTCGGTTGGTTTCGATCGCCGCCATGCCGGTCGATCGCTCGCGCGAACAATCCGCCCTCCACCGCGGTGCCAAGCCCTTCGCCGAAATCGCTCATGCGCCCTCCGCTTCAATTCCGTCATAGGCCCTGGCAGAACCATCCGTCGACCGGAACATTTGCGGAACGAATTCCGCGAAGGTAGGTTCGTAAGGCAAAAGGAGAAATGCGATGTCCGCTACCCAGCCCCACGAACATCCCAAATCCGAACCGGTCTCCAATGCCGAAAAGGACCCGGACGACTGGACCACCGGAGACGAGCGCATGACCGGCGCGCAGGCCAGCTATCTCAAAACCCTGTGCGAGGAAGCGGGATGCCCCGAACGCTACGATACGGGCCTCAGCAAGGCCGACGCGTCCAGGATGATCGACGAATTGCAGGAAGAGACCGGACGCGGGCAGTAGAGCGTCGGCAACACCAACGAAAAAGGCCGCCCGGTCGGGGCGGCCTTCTTCTTCTCGACGGGCTGTATGTCAGCCCTCGTAGTCGGCGCCGATCGATGTCGAACGGGCAGGGGCCGCCGCGGTGATCCGCAGCGCTTCGGCCGACTGGCTGAGCGATGCGATCTCGTCGATATCGTCGTCGTCGTCGGGCAGGATCTTCTGCAGGTTGAGCACGGCGGCTTCCTGCAGTTCCTTGGGCTTGATCGTCGTCTCGGCGATTTCGCGCAGCGCCACCACCGGGTTCTTGTCGCGGTCGCGGTCGACGGTCAGTTCCGCCCCGCCGGAAATCTCGCGCGCGCGCTGGGCGGCCAGCAGCACGAGATCGAAACGGTTGGGGATCTTGTCTACGCAATCTTCGACGGTAACGCGCGCCATGGGGCACTCCGATGCTTGAATTCGGGCAATCCGGGGAAGCGCGCCAGTTAGGAGCGCGGGGCGCGCGAGTCAAGGATTTGCACGGGGGACCGCGGGCCCCTAAGGCTTCCTGCGATGGCGGAAACCCAGCAGCACGGCCTTTGCGCGGACGGGAGCGCCTATACCGATCCCGAGCCCTTTGGGATTTGCTCGCAGGGGCAGCAGCTGACCTTCCTGCCCGCCGGCGCCGACCGCCGCGAGGCGCTGATGGCTCTGGTCGCGGAAGCCCGAATTTCACTCAAGGTTTGCTTCTACATTTTCGTCGAGGACCATGTCGGCACCCAGTTCCGCGATGCGCTGGTGGCGGCGGCGCAGCGCGGGGTCGATGTCGATCTGATAGTCGACAGTTTCGGTGCGGATCTGTCGGACGATTTCATTGCGCCGATGCGGAACGCCGGAATCGATTTCTGTTGCTTCAGCCCCCGCTGGACCCAGCGCTATCTGATCCGCAACCATCAGAAGATGGTCGTCGCCGACGATGCCAAGGCGATGTTCGGCGGGTTCAACATCGAGGACGATTACTTCGCGCCGCCGGCACGGAACGGCTGGAACGATCTCGGCATCGTCATCGAGGGACCGGCGGTCGCGGGGCCGGTCGACTGGTTCGCACGGCTCAAGGACTGGACCGACGACGATCGCGCGCATTTCAAGGCCATCCGCCGCACGGTGCGCCAATGGGAATGGTCACAGGGCGAAGGGTGCCGCTGGCTGGTCGGAGGGCCGACCAGGGGCCTTTCGAGCTGGGCACGCTGCGTCGGCAAGGATCTCGAGCAGGGCCGGCGGCTCGACATGTTCATGGCCTATTTCTCGCCACCCAAGAAACTGTTGCGAGCGATCGGGAGGATCGCGAGCAAGGGCGGGACGCGGCTGCTGATGGCCGCCAAGTCCGACAATGGGGCGACGATCGGCGCGACCCGTTCTCTCTATCACTACCTGCTGGGGCAGAAGGCCGAGATCTACGAATTCAGCCCGTGCAAGCTGCACACCAAGCTGATCGTGCTCGACGATGCGGTCTACATGGGCAGCGCCAATTTCGACATGCGCAGCCTTTATCTCAACCTGGAGATCGTGCTGCGCATCGAGGATGCCGCTTTGGCGGACCGGATGCGGGAATTCATATCGCGCCAGATTGCCGCCAGCGAACACATCACGCCCGAGAAGCACCGCCGACGCGCGACGCTATGGAACCGCATCCGCTGGAACCTCGGCTGGATGCTGGTCTCGGTGATCGACTACACGATCAGCCGCAAGCTGAACCTCGGGCTCTAGCTCACCCCTCGCCCCAGCTCGAATAATCGCGCTTGTTGGGACTGGTGAACTTGGTGATTTCGGGCTGGAAGTGCAGCGGCACGTTGCCGGTCGAACCGTGGCGCTGCTTGGCGACCATCAGCGTCGCCTTGTTCTTGAGCTCGAGATAGCGCTCTTCCCAGATCCGATATTTCTCCTGCACCTCGGGCGAACTTTCCGCGGTCGGAAAATCGGGCCGTACCGCTTCGTGGTAATAGTCGGCTCGGTAAATGAACCAGACCATGTCCGCGTCCTGCTCGATCGAGCCCGATTCGCGCAGGTCCGAAAGCATCGGGCGCTTGTCTTCGCGCTGTTCGACCGCGCGGGAGAGCTGCGACAGCGCGATCACCGGCACGTCGAGCTCCTTGGCCAGCGTCTTCAGACCCCGGCTGATCTCGGAGATCTCGTTGACCCGGTTGTCGTTGGCGCGTCCCGATCCCTGCAGCAACTGGAGATAGTCGACCACGATCAGCCCGATGTCGTGCCGCCGTTTCAGCCGCCGGGCGCGGGTGCGCAGCGCGGAAATGGTCAGCGCGGGGGTGTCGTCGATGTAGAGCGGCAGGTCGGCGAGCCGCTGGCTGGCGAAGGACAGCTTCTGGAACTCGTCGCGGGTGATCTTGCCCGAGCGCAGGTTTTCGCTGGAGATTTCCGCCTGTTCGGCAAGGATACGGGTGGCGAGCTGGTCGGCGCTCATTTCAAGACTGAAGAAGGCGGCGGGGGCGCCGTAATTGAATTGCCCACCGTCGCGCTGGTAGTTCAGATGCTCCTCGGCGCAATTGTAGGCGATGTTCATCGCCAGCGAGCTCTTGCCCATGCCCGGCCGGCCGGCGAGGATGATGAGATCGGAATTGTGGAGGCCCGCAGTCTTCTCGTCGATGACCTCGAGCCCGGTGGTCTTGCCCGACAGCCCGCCCCCCGAATTCATCGCCGCCTCGGCCATCTTCAGCGCAGCGAGCGCGGCGGAACGGAAATCGCTCGCCTGCGAGGTTGCGGTCGCCCCCTCGGCAACGCGGAACAGGTTCGCCTCAGCCTGAGCGATCTGCTGCATCGGCGCGACGTCCTCGGAGGTATCGAGCGCGCCCTCGACGAGGTTGCGCCCGACGCTCACGAGTTCGCGCAGCAGCGCCAGATCGTAGATCTGCTCGGCCAGCTCGCGGGTCGCCAGGAGGCCCTGCCCGTCCTGCGTCAATTGCGCGAGATAGGTCGTCCCGCCGAGCTGCCTCAGCGCCTCGTCGCCCTCGAAATAGGGCTTGAGCGTCACCGGGGAGGCGACGGCGTTGCGTTCGAGGAGCTTGCCGATCCGCTCGTAGATGCGCTGGTGCACGGGCTCGTGGAAATGCTCGGGACGCAGCTGGGTCGAAAGCTCCTCGATCACCTTGTTGTCGATCAGCACCGCGCCGAGGAAAGCCGCCTCGGCCTCGACATTGGCGGGCAGGGCGCGCGTCCTGTCGGTGTCCTGTGCGGCGGCGGTGTCGGGGCGGTCGAGCAGTTCGGTGGCGGCCATTCCCCCACCATGCGGCAAGCCGGGTTGGCTGTCACCCGCCTGCGCGATCAGCTTCGCGGACAGGTCTGTGGATGGCGCGATCTTATCGGGAAACCGCATCGCGCACTTGCCGCCCCCCTGCCGCATCTGCGAAGGCGGGGACCCCGATGAGCGAATCCGCATCTTCCGCGGGCGATCACCGCATCGCCCATATCGAGCTCGACGAGGCGACCATCCTGTGGCGCAGCGCCGATGTCGAGCAGGAACGGCGGGTGGCGATCTTCGACCTGATCGAGGAGAACAGCTTCAAGCCGCTGCGCGCGGCGGAGAAGGGCGCGAAGGGGCCCTACCGGCTGACGCTGGCGGTGATCGACGGGCGGCTCAAGATGTCGATCGCCGACACGGACGAGGCGATGCTGGAGGAACTTATCCTGGGTCTGGCGCGCTTCCGCCGCCCGATCCGCGAATATTTCGCCATCTGCGACAGCTATTATCAGGCCATCCGCAAGGCGACCCCCTCCGAGATCGAGACCATCGACATGGCCCGCCGGGGCATTCACAACCGCGCGACCGAGCTGCTGCTCGAACGCCTGGAAGGCAAGGTGGAAACCGATTTCGCCACCGCCCGGCGGCTGTTCACTCTGATCTGCGTGCTCCACATCAAGGTCTGACGCAGGCGATGGCACGCAGCACAAGCCGGCGGAAGGGCAGCAGGAGCACGCGAGGCGGCTGGGTCGCGCGCCTGCTCGGTGCCATCCTCCTCGCCGCCATCCTCGGCGGTGCCTGGCTGTGGTGGCAGCAGCGCAGCTTCCGGCCCGACGAGACGGTCTGGCCCGACCAGGGGGCGCTGGTCGGGGCCGAGGACGGGCCGGTTCGCTTCGACACGCTCGCGGGGCTCGGCGCGAAATTCGTCTATCTCGAAGCGAGCAAGGGCGCGCGGGCGCAGGACACGGCGCTGGCCGACAATCTCGCCGCGGCGCGCGAGGCGGGGCTGCAGGTTGGCATGGTCCATGCCTTCGACCCCTGCGTGCCGGCGGACGGGCAATCGGCCAATTTCGTTACCGTGGTTCCGCGCGATACCGACCTGCTGCCCCCTGCCATCATGCTCGACCGCACGGCGGAGGAATGCCCCGAGCGCGTCACCCGCGCGGCGATTCAGAGCGAGTTGCTGACGCTGGTCAACCAGATCGAGGCGCATGCCGGCAAGCCCGCGATCCTCGCCCCGTCGGAGGAATTCGAGGAAGCCTATGGCGTCGCCGCGCGGATCGACCGCAACCTGTGGCTGACGCGCAACCGCGTGGAGCCGGTCTATGGCGGCCGGCCGTGGATCATGTGGACCGCCAACACCGCGCTCGGCACCGAAGCCGCACCCGAACCGTTGCGCTGGGTCGTGGTGAGGCCCTAGGCGAGCGCCATGACCGACGCGACAAATGACGAAGACCTGATCGCCGCCGCGCGCCAGGCCGCCAGCCAGTCCTATTCACCCTATTCGCGGTTTCCCGTCGGCGCGGCCTTGCGTTTTGCCGACGGAACGGTGGTGACCGGCACCAATATCGAGAATGCCAGTTACGGCCTGGCGCTGTGCGCCGAGACGGTGGCCGTGGCCAAGGCGATGGCAGAGGGGCGGCGCGGCGGTCTGGAGGCGGTGGCGGTGACGGGACCCCGAGGCAAGGGAGGGGACCAGCCGATCACGCCCTGCGGTCGCTGCCGCCAGGTACTCAACGAACTTGCCCAATTGGGCGGGACCGATCCCGAGATCCTCTGCGTCGGCCCCGGCGAGGTGCGCCGCACGCGGCTGAGCACCTTGCTGCCCGATGCCTTCGGCCCCGCCAGCCTCGATTGAAGAGGCGGCCTTAACCATTCCTCGCTAGTCGTCGCGCCGGGCAATCACGAAAGCGGAGCAACAAGCGGTGAAATTCGTCAAACTCGATTCGCGCGGGGGCAATTATCTCGTGGTCGCCTCCAACATCGCGTGGCTGCGCAATGCCGAGAACGGCCAGACCAGCGTCGGAATGGTCGGCGGACAGCCGCTGCTCGTCACCGGCACGATCGAGGAAGTCGCGCAGAAAATCCTCGAGGGCTGATTCAGCCCGCGTCGGGCTCCAGCCATTCGACCAGCGCGGCAAGGCAGTCGCGCGCCAGCAGCTTGCAGCGTTCCGGGCTCCAGCCCTGCGCCGGGTCGGGCAGGTCCGCGAGGTCCTTGTACGGCATCTCCAGCGTCATCGCGGTGCAGCCGAAGCGTTCGGCGACCTGGTTGGTCGAGATCTTCAAATTCGCCTCGCCCGGCCGCGATTTCGGATAGCCCAGCTTCGTCTGGAAATCGGGCGTCCGGCGGTCGAGGATGCGCTGAAAGCGGTAAAAGCCTTCGCCCTGCTCGTCGGTCCAGGACGGAATGCCTTCGAACCCGGCGAGGAACACCGCGGGAATCGCCTCGTCTCCGTGGACGTCCATCGCGAAGTCGATTCCGGTCTCATCCATCCGGTTGCGGATGGCGAGCACCTCGGGCGATTTCTCGGCGCTGGGTTCGGCCCATTCGCGGTTGAGATTGGTCCCGACCGCATTGGTCCGCAAATGCCCCCGACGCGAACCGTCGGGGTTGCAATTGGGAACGATGTGGAACCGGCACTTGTGGCGCAGCACCATGGCGACCGGGTCGGCGGGATCGGTCAGCACTTCCAGTGCGCCTTCCATCCACCATTCGGCCATCGTTTCGCCCGGATGCTGGCGGGCATAGAGCCACACCTGCTTCTCGCCCTGGCCCAATTCGAGGCAGTCGATTGGTTGGCCGTCGAGCGTTTCGCCCAGGCGGAGGTAGTCGACGCCTTCGGCAGCCGCCGCCTCGGCGACGAGATCGTGGTGGCGCTCCATCGAATAGGGCGCGAAATAGGCGAACCAGGCGATATCGCTCGCCGGGGTGTAGCGGATGGTCAGCGTCCCGCCGTCGGCATCCTTGTCGAAACTGCTGCGGGCGCGGCCCCAATATTCGCGGTCTTCGGACACGCAGGCGTCGTATCCGGGCCATCCGCCGGGATAGGCGCTGTCGTTGAGGCCGGTGATGGCGAGTTCGAGTTCGCGCCCCGCCGCGCCGGATACGCGAAAATGGAACCACTGCTTGAATTCGCTCATGTGGTCCCTGGGGATCGCCAGCCGGGCGCTGGCACCGTCGGCGGAAAGGACCTCGATATTGCCGCTGTCGAAGGCTGAATCGATGCGGATGTCGTTCACTCGGTAATCCTCACTTCCACGGTCTCGCCGTTGTTTCCGGGGAACCCGTCGAACAGCGCGGCGGCCAGCCTCTGGGCGTTCGCATCGCGATCCGCAAGGGGGGATTCCCGATCGACGTCGAACTCGGCGCGGCCTTCCCACACCGCCTGTCCACTGGCCTTGTCACGGATCGTCACGGCGAGTTCGGTGCCGATCCGTTCGCGCGATCCGCCGCCCAGATTGATGCCGATGCCGACACCCGCTCCGCTGCCGTAACTCCCGGTCGAACCGCCCACGCCGACGCTCACCGGCGAGCGCCGTCCCCCGGAGCCGATGACGAAACGCTCGACCCGGACGTCGGCGACCTGGTGGGCATCGGCCCGCGCCGCCTCGCGATAGCCCAGCCGTTCGAGTTCGCGCGCAACGGCGGCGGCGTATGGCGCGCTTTCCAGCCCGCCCTCGGCGCTAACGAAGACGGCCCCCGTCGCCAGCCGTGCGGCACTTTCGGGGGCGACGAATCGCGTGACTTCGACCGGGCTGGGCGGCGCGGTGGTGGCACACGCGGCGAGGGGCAGGGCGCAGAGAACGGCGGTGGCGATGCGGAGGTTCATTGTCGGCTCCATGAAGCTGGCTTGCGACAGGGCAACGAACGAGAGGCCCGCCCGGTGCCGAAAGAACGGAAAACCGGTGACCGTGCCGGCCCGTACATGCTAGCGGCGCGCGCCATGGACACTTCGCAAACGATGCCGGTGCTGGTGACCGGCGGGGCCGGCTACATCGGCAGCCATGCAGTTCTCGCCTTGCGCGATGCGGGCCGACCGGTGGCGGTTCTGGACGATCTGTCGACCGGCTTCGCCTTCGCGGTGCCCGACGGCGTGCCGCTCTACCGCGGCGACATCGCCGATGCGGCTCTGGCCGAAAAGGTGTTCGCCGAACAGGGGATGGGGAATGGCCGCGGCGCGATCATGCATTTCGCGGGATCGGTGGTGGTCCCCGAATCGGTCGAGAACCCGCTCAAATACTACGACAACAACACCGGCCGCAGTCGCGCGCTGATCGGAGCGGCCGTGCGCGCCGGCGTGCCGCATATCATCTTCAGCTCGACAGCGGCGACCTATGGCATCCCCGAAAACTCGCCGGTGCGCGAGGACGATCCCAAGGCGCCGATCAACCCCTATGGCTGGTCTAAGCTGATGACCGAGCGGATGCTGGCGGATGCCGCCACGGCACATGGCTTCAATTTCTGCGCGCTTCGATATTTCAACGTCGCCGGTGCCGACCCGCACGGGCGCAGCGGGCAGTCGACCGCCGGGGCAACCCATCTGATCAAGGTCGCCTGCGAGGCGGCGACGGGCGAGCGAGGCCACGTCGGCGTGTTCGGCACGGATTACCCGACTCCCGACGGCACCGGCGTGCGCGACTACATCCACGTCAGCGATCTTGCCGCGGCCCACGTTCTGGCGCTCGACGCGCTGATCGACGAACCGACCCGTTCTCTGACGATGAATTGCGGTTACGGACGGGGTTTCTCGGTCAAGGAAGTGCTCGATGCGGTCGACCGGGTGGCGCAAGCCACAATCGAACGCCGTTACGAGCCGCGCCGCCCCGGCGACCCCCCGTCCCTGGTGTCCGACCCGTCGCGCATACGGGCGACCCTGCCGTGGACTCCGCGCTACGACGATCTCGATACCATCGTGGCCCATGCCCTCGCGTGGGAGGAGAAGCTTGCGGGGATACGTCGAAACGCTTGACCGGCGGACCGGGCGCGGCTAACGGCGCGCCTTGAATTCGTCGCGTCGGAGGACCATCTCCGGCGCGCATTTGTTTTCCACGCCCCTTGGTTTTCAGGCCCAATAACAAACGGCCCAGACAGACGAGATCGCAATGAAAGTCCGCAACAGCCTCAAGTCGCTGAAGAACCGCCACCGCGACTGCCGCGTCATTCGCCGTCGTGGGCGCACCTATGTGATCAACAAGACCAATCGCCGGTTCAAGGCCCGCCAGGGCTGATCCATCGACGTTCGAGAGCGGGGCCCAAGGGCTTCGCCTCGCCAGCGAGACGGCCCGGCCCCTCATGGGGAGCCGGGCCGTTTGCGTTGGTGGTTCATCGCAGCAGCAAGCAAGCTACAAAGAAAGCCCCGGCGGGTTGCGCCGGGGCTTCAGGGACTTCCGCCCGGATGGAGAGAAGACGGGCGGAGGGGGAAGATGGCCGTTCGGTCAGCCGTTGCAGCGCGCAAGGTCTTCTGCCGCCAGCGCTTCGCCCTTGGCAGTGAAGGTGGCGATGGTGCCGACCTCGCGCTGCAATTCGCGGCAAACCCGCAGCGGGCGGCTGGTGCTCTTGCCGGCGACACATGTCCTGCCTTCGCATTTCCAGGCGACACCGCCGGCGATGGCGCGGGTATCCTTGGCGGGTGCGGTCAGTTCGACCAGATAGTGAGGGCCATCGGCGGCTTGCGCGGGCGCCGGAGTGATCGCGGCACCGAAGCTCAGCGCTGTCCAGGAGAGGGCCAGGCTGATCGCACCGATATTGGCTTTGCGGGGAAGGGAGAGGGTCATCGGTATCGTCCTTTTCGAATGTGCGGCAAACGCAACACCGCTTGCCGTCGATGCAACCAAGTTTCGATTTGCAACTGGTTGCGAATCGCTACCTAAGTGATTAGGTTGCAGATTGCAACTCAAAAATCGAACGATTTGTGCAGGGCCGGGTTTTGGGTCTAGAAGCACGGCGGGAAAGGAATGCCATGGGTGATATCAGAGAGCCGCTGCGCGAACTGACCGAATGCGGCTTGCCGCAGGCGCTGGAGGTTATGGGAGAGCGCTGGAGCTTCATGATCCTGCGCGCCTGCTTCAACGGGCTCCACCATTTCGAGGAGTTCCTGAGCGAGCTTGGCATCGCCCGCAACATCCTTTCCAACCGCCTTGCCAAGCTGGTCGAACACGGCATCCTCGCGCGCCAGCCCATGGCCGAGGATCGCCGGAAAATCGAATACCGCCTGACCGAGAAGGGCTTCGACCTGCTCCCGGCGATGATCGCACTGCGCCAGTGGGGGCAGAAATACGGAGCCGAGGTGGTCGAGAACCCGATTCTGGTCGATGCGATCGACCGGCTTCCGATCGGGCCGGTCTCGATCCTCAGCCATGACGGGCGGATCCTCCAGCACCAGGATCTGCGCTTCGTCGATCGCGCGGGGCTCGGCCGCCGCGCCGATGGCAGCCAGGCGGTCGCCGGTGAGACACGCGGCGATCGCGACGGGGCCAAACTGCAGGCATCGGCCTGAGCGAGGGGCCCGATACCACGCCCGACGGGCGCTACATCATCGTCAGGGGAAGGCTCTGGCGCACCGCAAATCCCGATCTTCCCGATGCCGAGCGTCGGGCGTTGATCGACCGGCTGATGGATGCCCGTCGCGACGTCGGGTCTGCATTGAAAGCGAAGGACCGGAAGGCGGAAAAGGCTGCCCGCGCCCGCGTCCATGCCGCCAAGCTGGCTCTGGGCGAACGCGGGCCCGTATGGTGGACCGACGGGGCCCCGGACTACAACCGGCATATGATCGACAACACGCCCTATGCCGAGGACGCGGAGCCCGACTGACGTCACCGCGGGCATGACGTCATCGTTAAAGCCATCTCAACGCTTTGTCGGCAGGACGGCCACCGTCCCGGATCGTCAGCAGAAGTGGCCGCGCGTGATCGAAGCCGAAGTCCAGAACGAAACGCACCAGACCACCTTCACCCTCAAGCTGGTCTGCGTTCCCCGCATCGGCGAGGGCATCCGCCTGATGGAGCCCGATGGCGACTGGGCCAGCTACGACGTCATCGACGTGTGGTACCAGAAGGCGGAATACGGGGACGTCTGGGTCCCCTATCTTCATGTCCGCCTGACGCCGGACGAGATGCGCGCGCTCGACAGCGACACGGCCAATCCGCTGGTTAACCGCAGCCAGGCGGTCCCCATCGAGGATTTCCTCCGCAAGTTCGAAGGCAATGAAGATCATCGGCCGACCGAGATCAACCTCGACCTCGATCCGCGCAGCGAAACGGTCTGAGACGCTCGTCAAATCCGCCCTGCGCGAGCTGGTAGGGCTGCGAGCGGCCAAGTAAGGCGAGCGTTAACCACCTTGCGCTATCGGTTGTCCGATCAGCCGCATCAGGTCGCGATGCCGCATTTGCAGAATGGGGCTATTGCAATGAACGAGGCAGGCATTGCCAGCCAAAATTTGTCGGGGACGGTGAAGCGCCTCCTCAACCTGGTAGGCAGCAGGAATGTCCGCGACGAGGGCACCGAACAGGGCGATCTGCTCGATCGCATCGCCGGCTTCCTGCGGTTTCACGAACTGGAGACGACCCGCGCCAATCTCGTCCGCGCCCACGCCGCGCTGTCGGGCGAAGACCTCCATCTCGCCCGCAAGATCGACGAACGGGAGCGGGAAGGGCTGGGGATCACCCAGTTGTGGCTCGATTCGCTCGTCGGCCGTGACGAGGAAGCGCCGGCCGACACTTCGGAGTTCGATCTCCTGCGCTCGAACCTCGACCACTCGATCGAATCCTTTTCGCGCACCGCCCGCACCGCGCGCAGCGCCGCAACCGATTACAAGATCGCGCTCAGCGAACATGCCCGCACCATCGATTCGACCGATACCACGGGGCAATTGCTCGCCAGCCTCGCCGATCTGACAAAGGCGCTGCTCGAACGGACACGGCAGGCGGAAAGCGAGATGAAGCGCAGCGAGCGCGAGGCCGCGACCCTTCGCGCCAATCTCGAGAAAGCACAGCGCGCCGCCGATCTCGACCACCTGACCGGCCTGCCGAACCGGCGCGCTTTCGAAGGGCTGCTCGAACACCACTACCGCGAGGCCCGCAGCCAGGTCGAACCGCTCTGCGTCGCCTTTTGCGACATCGACCATTTCAAGCCGGTCAACGACACCCACGGTCACGAGACCGGCGACCGGGTCATCCAGATGATCGCCCAGACGCTGGCCCAGGCTTCCAACGACAATTGCCACGTGGCGCGGCAGGGGGGCGACGAATTCGTCCTCTTGTTCCGCGGACTGACCCTCGCCGAAGCGCATGCCAAGCTCGAACGGGTGCGCGAACGGCTGGCGGACCGGTCCTTCGTCAATCGCGCCACCGACAAGCCCATCGGGGCGATCACCTTTTCGGGCGGTCTCGCCGATGTCTTCGCCTATCCGGACCAGCGCGCCGCGCTGCGCGCCGCGGACGAGGCGCTGTACCGGGCCAAGGGAGAGGGCCGCAACCGGGTCGAACTGGCCGGTCCGACCGCCTGACGCTGCGTCTCAGGCTCGGGGCGGCTGCCGCCGGTAGCTCAACGCCTCGGCAACATGAATGCGGCCGGTCTGTACGGCCCCCGCGAGGTCTGCGATCGTGCGGGCAACGCGCAGGATCCGCGTGTATCCCCTTGCGGTGAGACGCATCGCTTCGGCCGCCTGCAACAGGAGCTTGCGACCCGCCTCGTCGGGCGTCGCGTATCGTTCGAGCGCATCGCCGTCGAGTTGGGCATTGGTCCGCACTCCGGTCTCCTCGCGCCGGGCGGTCTGAACCTGCCTTGCCGTCGCGACCCGTGCCGCGACCTCCGCGCTGCCTTCCGCCGGCGGCGGCAGCGCGAGATCGGCGGCGCTGACCGGATCGACCTCGACGTGGAGATCGATGCGGTCGAGCAGCGGGCCCGAAACCTTGCTCTGGTAATCGGCCGCGCAGCGCGGCGCGCGGCTGCAGGCGAGCGCGGGATCGCCGAGATGGCCGCAACGGCACGGGTTCATCGCCGCGATCAGCTGGACCTGAGCCGGGAAGGTGACATGCGCGTTGGCGCGGGCGACGTCGACCTTGCCGGTCTCGAGCGGCTGGCGCAGCGAATCGAGCACCGCGCGCTGGAACTCCGGTATGGTGGAGTTATTGCACCAAAATATCCTGCTGAAGAATAACATATTTTCCGTTAACAATCGAGTCCATGACGACCGCTGATCAGATACCGGAACTTCCTTCTACTGACCGCCCGAATGTCCTATCAGGCCTGCTGACGAAGCGAAGCGAGATAGCAGGCCTCGTCGAGGGTCTGCAGGACCGGTTGCGAGAAGCGCTGATCAACCTCGATCACATCGACCAGACGATCTTGCTTTTCGATCCCGAGGCTGATCTTACGGAAGTGAAGGCCAAGCCATTGCCTCCGCGCCATGTTGCTTTCAAGGGGCAGGTTACGCGCTCCATCCTGCATATGCTTCGGACAACGGGCGACGCGCTGGATAGCAAGGCCATAACACTTCGCCTGATGGCCGAGCGCGAGCTCAATGCGGCCGATGCCAGATTGCTGAAGACGATACAGAAGAGGGTAGGCGCGGCCCTGAGGAATTTGCGTGATCGAGAACTGCTGGTTTCACGTCAAGGCGAGAAGGGTCTGCTGCTGTGGTCTTTGAAAGCAACGAATGCTGATTGATCTACGTTACAGCGTCCAGCGTGCCGGCGGCGATGATGTTATGGAACTCGGCAAGGATCTCAGGATGCTTGTCCTCGACATAGGCGAAAATTGCATCGTTCGCGATAAGGCGTTCAATATAGCGCGATGCCAGGACGAGATGGAGGACATCGTCGCCGAACGTGGCTTCGACTGCCCGGAAATCCTTGTTTAGGGATTCGAGCTCCCGTTCCATCCGCGCCATTTGTTCGGGCGTCACGCCCTTTACCTTCTTCGGCCGTTCAGGCCTGGCGAGCTCTTCCTGCCTGGTCGCTGCGAGGATGGCCTTCGCATAGGTGGCGGTGAAATTGTTCATAGATGCCATCAGCTCAGCGGTGGCGAACTGCCGCTCCGGCTTCATCCTGCGCAAGGTATCGAAGACCTGCGGATTGACTGGACGATCCTTCAGGATATCGACCGCTTCCGGAGCGATGCCGTCCAGCAGCTTGCTCCGGCGTTGGACCAGCTTAGCATCGATCCCGAGCGCGGCGGCGATCATGCTGGCCGGAACGCCGCGATCGAGCGCCCGCTGGATCATGTAGTGTTCTTGGACGGTAGCGAGTCGGTTTACCCGCTTGTTATAGGTGAAAGCCTCGTCGTCATCGGCGACGATGCAGGGAGCGTTCGCTTTTCCCTCTTCCCTGATGGCATGGAGCCGGAGGTGACCGTCCAGCAGCATATGGCGACCCGAGGAATCCGCTTTTGTCACAGCGAGAGGCTCGATCACGCCGATCTCTTTTATGGAGGTCGCGATTCTCGCATATTTCCTCGAGCCGGTGATACGCGCCGTCATGGGCCGCAACGGCAGCAGCCTGTCCAGAGGAAGATCGAGCACCTTCTGTTCGAACGATATTCGTATTGCTTCGCTCATATCACGCTTCCGCGAGGCCAAGCCGTTCAGCGATCGGCTGGGGCAGAGTGGTCATTCCTTCGGCCCGCAGGAGCGCGACGAAATGGTCCTCGGCCAACAGGCGTCCCATCGCCGAAGTGATGAACGCAAGGCGCCCTTGTGCCAGTCCTGCTTTCTTGAGCAACTGGCGCTGCCGATCGACTTCCTTCTGATAGGCGCGCACCAGCGCCGCAGAGGTAGGGGCGGCCGTCCGTGGCTTGCCGGTCCGGATGCTCTTGATGCCCTTCCCAATCAGGTTGCGATCATCGACGATACGGCGGATGGCCAGGATCTGATCACCCGGAAGGCTTCCGTTCTCGTAGGCCTCGGTCAGCGCTCGCTGCACGTCCTCGTCGTTGGCCTTGGATATCTCGGCGGCGATCGTATGCGGAATGATGCCGCGCTCGACAGCATCGAGCAGGCGCTCCTCACCCCGTTCGAGCAGACCAGCAATCGAATACACATATTCTGCGCTGAACCCGATCTTCTCTCCGATCGCGGAATGCGTGTAGCCCTGCTCTCGCAGACGCCCGACTTCCCGGATGAGTTCGAGCGGTGAAAGATTGCGGCGGGCGAGGTTCTCGACCAGGCTCATGACGAAGCATTCTTCGCGAGTCGCATCGACGACCATTGCCGGGATCGTGGATTGACCGAGCTTCTGGAAGGCTTCTTTCCGCCCCTGCCCACAGACGAGCTCGTAGCCGTCGCCGGCTTCCGCTCTGCGAACCGTGATCGGACGTTTAAGTCCGACCTTCGCTATGCTTTCGACGAGCTCTTCGAAGATGCGCTTGTTGCGTGCCCTGGGATTGAGGACTTCGATCGCTTCGATAGGAATGCTGATGATCTCGCCGTTCATGCCGCCCTTCCGATCGGATAGCGCCTGAGCATGTGATACAAAGGTTCGAGATCGTCGGTGCGATAGGCGTCCAGGGCGATACCGTTCTCCTCGCCCATTTGCATCGTTACCAGTCGCCCAAGGTCAAGCCATGGCAGTAGGTAATAGTCGCGGACGCTTTGGTTGTCCGGGTTCATCCTGACCGCGAGGGTGATGTCGGGACGGTGCCTGCTATCGAAGCGCAGCTTCCATCGAAGCGAGCCGGCACCGGTTTCGGTGCACCGGATCATGGCGAGCGAGATCGATACCTCACCGTTGGCCACGATGATATCGGTCTGGGGATCGACCTCAATGCCTAAGGCCATTTCGCGGATGCGCTCGACCGTATGCTCGAACGCGTCACGCTGGAGAAGCCGCAGCACGCGGTTGGTCTCGAGATAGCGATAATCGCGATCGGGGGTATAGCCGATCAGCTGGTATGCGCGCACGAGACTGCCGAACCTATGCCGATACGCGGCAGTCGAAGGCATCTCGTCGTCTTCGTCGATCAGCAGTCCCGATAGCGCACCCCTCGATAACAGGAGGTTCGACAGCATACCGAGCAGTTCGTCGTCGCTGAAGCGCCGTGTCCGTGCAGCGAGGATCGCCTGTGCCGCGTTGAACAGTTCACGATCGATGATTGCCGCGAACGCACCGTCCCCTCGCACCCACATCTCCGGCTCGTTGACGACGCGTTTGCGCTTCAGCTTATTGGAGATGCGGTTGTACACATTGTTGCCGATGTATTTCTCGTTGTTGAGGATCTGCCTGACAGTTCCTCTGGTCCATGGACGTTCGAGGTCGGTTGTGATGCCGTCCAAGTTGAGTATCTCGGCGATTTCGCGTTCGGAGCGGCGTTGCAGGACGAACAGGCGGTAGATCCTTTCGACCGTCCGCACCTCTTCCTCTGGTCCCGGCACGAGGATTACCCGGTCCGTTTGAAGACTCTTGTGCTCGCCGCGCGCCAGAGGCGCTTTCGGTTCGTCCCGCTCGTTCACGAGGTGGCGACGCAGCCCATAACCTGCAGGGCCTCCCTGACGATAACCGAGTCGGATCAAGCGGCATTGTCCCGTGAAAACCTTGGCCGAGAGTTCGCGGCTGTATTCCCCGGCCATCGCCCGCTTTATGTTCTTCATGACGGTTGACGGCAGGCTGCCGTCGTTGTCGAACTGCTCTGCGCAGTAATGGATGTTTATCCCGCGCTCGCGGCAGATGAATTCGTAGTAGGCGCTCTCGTCGGCATCCTGGAAACGGCCCCACCGGCTGATGTCGTAGACGAGGATAGCCTCGTAGTCGGCATGCCCTTGTTGGACATCATCGATGAGGCGCTTAAGCGAATCCCGTCCTGCGATGCTGAGGCCGCTGCGCCCTTCGTCGGCATAGGTCCTGACGATCTCGAAGTTCCGTCGTGCGGCGTAGGCTTCGATGATCTCGGCTTGGTTCTCGGTCGAATAGCGCTGATGATCGGTAGACATGCGTACGTATTGCGCCGCCTTTGTCTTCGTATTTTTCCCTTCCGCTTCCATCATGCCTGGCACCGGGTCTAGCGAGTCGGGCATCTCTCCCGATGAACCCGTTCGGCATAAGGGGAGTATGGTGGAATGTCTTTTTCTACGGATGACCGAAAACTTCGCGGTGGAAACGGAAATCGGTTTCCGATCGATCCCGCTGCGGAAACGGGCGCATTGCTGGCGGAGGTGGTGGCAGAGGCCCTGAAGGCGGACTTCGGCACCATACCGTCTCATGTGAAGCATCTGGCGCGTCTGACAGGAACCAATGAACGGACGGTCCATAACTGGCTGTTGGCTCGCAATGGCCCCAGTGGCACGGCGCTCGTCGTCCTCATGCGTCACTCGGACGCGGTGACTGAGGCCGTCCTCGCACTGGCGGATCGCAACGAACACTCTGCGGCGGTCAGACTTATGAAGATGAGGAGCATTGTTCGCACCAAGGCGCTGGAGCTCGTAGAATGTCTGGGTCCAGTATAGCGCTTCTACGGGGGAGGCTCTTCTCCACGACCCGATCCTGAACGATCAATCCTTTGTCTTGATCAGCTTTTCCAGCTTCGGCTTGTCGATGTTCACGCCGAGTGGCTTTACCACATCCTGTGCCGCCTCGAGCATGACGGTGCGGTTTTCCTTGTCCCAGTGTGCCCAGAACAGTCGCGAGAGATAGTGACTTGCGATCGTGTAGCGCAGGAAGCTCGCGCGCGGTAGAGCCTTCATGCTTTCCTTGAGGTACTTCCTGCCGCTCTTGGGCATCAGGTCGACCATCCAAGATGCCTTTATCAGCGTCTCCAGCTTGCCTTCGACCTCCGACTTGTCGACGCTCATGTAGAGGGCCGGGTGCCGGGCCTGTTCCGCAAGATATCCGAATATCTGCCGAATTGGCTGCGCCAGGATCGCGTATTCCATCACGTCGATGATGCTTCCGACGAATCTACGCCGATCTTCGATTTCATCCGGGAAGTCCGTAGCGTTCAAGGCCTCGTCGGTGGTCAGATCCTCTTTCATCTTGCCGAAATCGATTTCGAGGTTGATGCGGCTCCACTCGTCCAGCGCAACCGCCGCGCCATCGACCACCTTGGCGCTGAGGTCGCGCTTCTCCTTCGCCTCGAGATGCTCGGCTCCCTGCCCCAGAAGGACAACAGCTCTGGTCCACGCAGCACCGAGTCGGTCCAGATGCTCGAAGCGCTTACTGACGGCCTCGTCGTCATCGTCGGCGAACTGTTTGCCGGCCTCTTCGCGGACCTGTTCGGAAACGTCCAGCATTTGCTGTTTCTGTTCGGCGTTGCGCGACCCTTCGCGTACCGCCTTCGCGGCGTTCTTGAGCCGTTCCCGCATCCTGTCGGTGGCCTCGGTGCGCCGGATCGCGATGGGCGAGATCTCTTCGGACAGCATGATGTTGTCGCCGGGATTTAGCTTCTTCAGGTCGTCCGTGGCGGCCTTCAGCGTTTCGATGACGGCCTGCACTATCTCGTCGGATGCTCCGATCTCCGCGTAGAGTTCGAAGGCCGGATAGTCGAATGGTTCGACCATCTGGAAGTAGCGCGATGCCAATCTGGGATGATCATGCAGTTCTTGAGCGAGAAGGTATGATTCGATGAAAGGCAGCGATATCTGCGCGCGCCCCTGTTCGAAGTGCATGATACCATTGTCGACGAAATCGTTGACGAACTGCAATGGCTTGATCTGAAAGTCGTGCCTGTCGGCAAATTCCTTGGCGAACGCGACCAGTTCGGCTTCATCGAAATTACGCTTCTCCAAGCGCATTTCCACGACGAGCTTGCGCAGAAACCTCTCGCGCGTGGTGCGGCCGAGATTTATGTCAGCTTGATCACCAGCGACGAGGAAGGTCAGGAAACCCACCACGGCCAGCTGGATCAGTTCGGACCGACGATTGGCGTTGAGCAATGCCGTTAGGGTCTCCTTCGGTATCCCGGCGAAGTAGGTGGGATGGGCGTCCAGACGGAAGTTGTCGAAGGTCTTGTAGAGCCTGTTCGCGATCACTTCGGATTCCTGGCAACCCATCTGGAAGTTCTTCTCGAGGAAGAACGCTATCTCCAGGAAAGAGACCTTCCCGGCGTCGTATGGGGCCGCAGCGGATCGGTTCATGAACGACGTCTCACCGATCAGAGCGTCATCGCCGCGGCTTACAAATAGGAACCGGGCATCGGGATACGCGTCGCACTGCTCGAGAATTGTGTCGATCCTGTGCTTTGACGAAAAGGGCATGTTCTCGACGACGAAAACCATCTTGACGCCATCCGTCTGCTTCAGCTTGTCGAGGTCGACCGCCGCCGCGCTCACGAATGTATCCTGTTTGCCGCGAATGGCATCGCCATCGATGACGATCGGGACGGCCTGGAGACCGTCGATCTCGCAGGTGAGGAGGTCGGCCGCGATCACCCAGGGCAGGCTCTGGTCGGGATAGGAACGTGGAATGTTGATCAGTGTGCGTTCGCGCGTCTTGAGCACCTCGCGCACATCGATCGCCTCCTGCTGGGCGTCGACTGGATCGCCCGATTGAGGCGTCTTCCGAATACGCGGGACAGGTAGGCGATACCCCTTCTCCTGCAGCTTGTATTCGGGAGACAGACGTCTGAGAGTCTCATCGATCTCCGCCTCGATCGTCTGCATGACCTGCTTCAGAGGAACGTCCGTTTCATCCTCGACCCCCAGATCGAGAAGGTCGTCTCCGGATCCGCGCAGCTCGAGAAGGGCGCGTTGGAAGTAAGGGTTGGCCGTGATGTTGAGGTGCAGGAAGCTCGCTGCATTGGCTGCCGCCAATTTCCTTACTGTGCCCTTGGTTGCATCTTCCAGCTTGGTCTTATTGCCGTCCGCGTAGTCGGAGATACCACGGATCGTCATCGCGGGTTTGTCGTCACGGAATTTCGCTTGTGAGAACACACCGCCTGACTCGGTCTCGATCGCAAGAAGCGCACGTTCGACACCCTTCAGCTTCTTGTTGTAGAGCGCGCTCTTGTCGACCATTCCACAAACGATCGTGCCGTCCTTGGTGGTCGTCCTCCCAATTCGTTCAAGGGTCTCGCCGCGGCTAGGCACCTCATCGGGTATGTCCTTCGTTGCGATCGCCTCGCGCTCCTGCTGCCATGCGTCATACACGGGAATGAGCTGCGGTTGCGTTCGCATGAAATTAAACGCCCGCGTGAAGCGCGTCGGCGTCGAATAGTGGGTGGGCGAGAATTCGATATCGAGAGCTTTGCCGTCGTCGATGTCCACCACCTTGTTGTTGTCGAGTACGTCGGCAATGTGTCCGCTGTAGCAAACGTCGGCGAGATCGAGATCATTGCTGATCCCGCCAGCGATCCCGAGGCATACCGTAAGTCCGATATCGAAGTGCTCGTGCAGATATTGCGTGGCGTTCGTGGCATGACGGTTGCCCATCGAAGACTGCTGAATAACGATCATGCGCACGTCCGCATGGCCACTGTCGACGACATGGCACCAGACGGTATCGGTTCCCCTGTTCTCGGTGGGCGGGAAGCGATTGATCAGTTGGAGCAACTCGTCCTCGAGTGGCACCACAAGGCCGATGTCGAAATAATCGCGATTGCTGGGCTTATCGTTCATGCTCTGATCTTACCCGCCAGCTCTCGCTCAAGCAATCGTTCCATTAATGTTCTGCTGTGGAAGTCTAGGCGGCGTCCCTTTCCTCGTTCGCCAGCCGACGCGCACGGCGGAAGAAATGACGGGTGATCTGCTCGCGCACCTTGGGATCGGTAAGCATCGCGCTTTTCATCTCGTTGTCTCGCTGGAACGAGCGGACGGAGCCGCGGAAAAACATCTCGGCGAAGGCCTTATAGACGACATCATCGGGATTGTTGCGGAGCATCTCGACGAGCTCGTCGGTCATTATCTCCTCATTGACAGCCTCGTATCGCACGAAGTCGGCGTCGGTGAACTCGGTCCCATGCCGATCGTTGAATGAGGATACGATCTCTGACAGAGAGCGCTGCTCCTCCTCGGTGTAGGGCTTGGCCCCGAACTCGCTGATCGGGCTGAGTTTCGTCCCTGCGTCTGGAGCGAGCGAAGCGGAGCCCTTTTCCTTCTCCTTCAGGGTCACGGCCTGTAGTCGCACCATGTCGTCGGTGATCTCGATGTCCCCTGGGATTTCTCGATCCGGCAGCAACCGATTCAGCCATGTGCCGTAAGAGTAGAGCTTCTCCAGATCGGTGTCGCCGAGGGCCATGATTTGGCTGAGAAAGCTGTAGAAGCGCAGGTAGCTCTTCACCACCTGCCGGAACTCCTCCTGTTCCTCCTCATCCTCGTTTTCGAACCGCATGACGGCCTCGCGAACGATGCCTTCGAGTTTCGCCCGGTCGTGGCCACCGAGTTCGGACCTGTAGTAGGTCTCGGCGAAGCGTTCGACTTCTGCACCATGAATGATGCCGAACTCGTGCAATCTGCGCTCGAGCGTGTAGATCTGGTTGGGATCGGAGTTCGCCTCCAGGCTGGTTTCGCCATAGAAGGGTTCGAACGCGGCCTGGATGTCCTCGATCGTGTTCTGGAAGTCGAGCACGTAAGTGTGCCGCTTGTCCGGATAGATGCGATTGAGGCGCGAGAGGGTCTGCACCGCCTGTAGTCCGGCGAGCTTGCGGTCGACATACATCGCCACGAGCTTGGGCTGGTCGAATCCGGTCTGATATTTCTCGGCGACGATGAGTACTTGATACTGATCACCGTCGAAGCGTTTGGGCAGCTCTGTCTCGGCGAATCCATTAAGTTCCGCCTCGGTGTAGGTCTCGCCATCGACGCGCAAAGGCCCCGAGAAGGCGACGAGAGCTTTGAGGCCGTCGTAACCGTTGGCTTCGATGTACCCTTGCAGGCGCCGATAGTAGTTGAAGGCGTGTTCGCGACTCTGCGTGACGATCATGGCCTTTCCCTGGCCGTCCAATTCATGGGCGACGTGACGACGGAAATGCTCGACGATGACCTCGACCTTCTGGTCGATGGCCGCGGGGTGCAACGATGCGAACCTGGCGATGCGCCGACGACTGCGCTTGGTGTCGAGGTCAGGGTCATCCTCGATCGCCTTCTCGAGCTGGTAGTAGGCCTTGTAAGTCATGTAATTCTGCAGCACGTCGAGGATGAAGCCCTCCTCGATCGCCTGCCGCATGGAGTAGAGGTGGAAGGGTTCGGGCGTGCCGTTCTCGCCCTTGCGGCCGAAGCGCTCTAGCGTGGCCGTGCGTGGAGTCGCGGTGAAGGCGAAGTAGCTGATGTTGGGCTGGGGGCCGCGCGCTTCCTGATAGGCCGCGACGACGTCCTCGAACGTCTCCGCGGTGCCCTCGTGGTCTCGCGATAGCGCCTCCGACATCGCCTGGGCGCTCTTGCCCGACTGGCTGCCGTGCGCCTCGTCGATGATGACGGCGAATTTGCGACCGGCTTGGCCCGAGATGGTGCTGAGGTGCTCGGTCGAGAACTTCTGAATGGTCGTTACAATGATGCGCGCGCCACTGTCGAGAGCGGCCTTGAGCTGCTTGGAGGTGCCGTCGATGATCTTCACCACACCCGGTGTCTGGGCGAGCTTCTGGACGGTGTTCTGGAGTTGGCGATCGAGGACGAGACGGTCGCTCACGATGATGGCCGTGTCGAACAAGGGCGCGTCGTTCTCGTCGTGAAGTGTGATGACGCGATGTGCCGTCCAGGCGATCGTGTTCGTCTTGCCCGAGCCAGCTGAGTGCTGAACTAGATAGTTGCGGCCCGTGCCGTGCTGACGGGCGTCGGCGATCATGCGCCGGACGGCATCGAGCTGCTGGAAGCGCGGGAAGATCATAGTCTCGCGTTTGTCCAGCGATCCGTCCGGCAGAAACACCTCCTCGGTCTCGAGATGCAGAAGATTGCCGATGACGTCGAGGAGGACCTCGCGCGAGAGGACGGCACGCCCTTCGGGCTGGTCGGCCCACATGTATGCGGTTCGGTGTTCCCCCGTGATGTCGGGGTTGCCGGCGCCCTTGTGGCGGCCGCGGTTGAACGGGAGGAAGCGAGTCTTCCCGTTCATGAGCCTTGTCGTCATCGAGACGTTGGATGTGTCCATGGCGAAGTGGACGAGCGAACCGCGCTTGAAGGTCAGTAACGGTTCGTTGGCAGGCGAGCGGTCCTTGCGATACTGCTTCTCGGCGTGCCGGAAAGTCGAACCGGTCAGCTCGTTCTTGAGCTCGAAGGTCGCGACCGGGATGCCGTTGACGAAGATCACGACGTCGATCGCGTTCTCGTTGCGCCGACTGTAATGGACCTGACGGATGACGGAGAGGACGTTGGCCTCGTAGCGAGCCCGGAGAGCCGGATTGACGTTCGAGGCCGGCTGGAAGGCGCACAGGACGAACTTGATTCCCGGCACGATCTTAATGCCCTGCCGCAGTACCGGCAGGGTGCCAGAACGCTTGAGATTGGCGGCGACCTGGTTCAGGAATTCCTTCTCGGCCGAACTGCCGTAATGGCTTTCCAGCTTTTCCCATTCTTCGGGCTGCGTTGTCTTCACGAATTCGATGGTCAGGCGCGTATCCAGCGCCAGATCGCGATCGTAGTCTGAATCGCTGCGCAGGCGGTAGCCCTGGTGCTCGACGAGCTCGTCGACCATGTGCTGTTCGATCACTTCCTCCAGGTGGATGCTGGAGGCCTTGCGTGGCTTGCTCATGCGGCCTCTTCCTTACTCACGTGGTTTTGATCGCGCACGTCAATCTTCCCTGTGACGGCGGCGGTTATCAGGGCAGCACGGCGTTCGCGCAGCATGGCGTTCATGCGGTTGGCGGCGTCGACGACGCGAGACGTCTCGGCCTTCAGCTGTCTTACGTGCTCCAGGATTTCGATCATCTCGTCTTCCGGCGGGAGCGCTATCTCGATATCCTTGAAGCGATCCCAGTAGAGCCGCATGCGGAAATCGGTGATTCCGCGTGAGTATCGCTTCATCTCGGCAATCGCGTTTGGCGTCCTGAGAACGAGTTCGACGTATTCGGATAAGTGGGGCGAGGATGGCCGGGCTACGACGTAGGCCGGCGAGACGGCGCCCATGACCTTCACCGCGCCAAACCCGCCCTGCCAGGCACGCATCATGTTGTAGACGAGGTCACCGGGTTCGACGGCCTTATAGGTTGACCGGTCCTCGCTACGAGTGACCTTTCGGCCGCTTTCACCCTCGGACAGCTCATCGTTGGAAGCACCGTGATGAATCGAGATGCTGAGGATTGGGCGTGTCTCGTCGGACGGCAGGTTCACTTCTTGAAAAAGGTTCGCTAATCGATGGACCTGCCAATGAGTTGGTATTGCTCCAAGCCATTGCACGCCGCTGTGTTTCGTAGGCTTCGTCACGACCGAACGACCGGTAATCGCACTGCAAATTGCGGTGGCCTGCTTCTCGGTAAGAAATTCGATCAGGCGCTCTTGCGTTGTAATGGTCGCGTCGATCTTTTTGGTTTCGCGGTCGAGGAAGACTGCGATAGCGCGCTGCTCACCGACGCTTGGTATGGCTATGGGCGCATCGTTGATGGCGGATTGGGGAAGTCCAACCCGCGTAAGGCCGTTAGCACGGACTTCGAATAGGCTCTTCGCATAGTCGGAGAGAAACCAATACCGAAGGAACGGCCCGCTGGCGGGACCGCGTGACCGGAGGATGGCGAGGTGATAGCCACACAAGACTCCGGGAAGGTTGACCGTAACTAAGGCGGGGACGGCGATGTCGTCGGCGGTTTCCGAATCCTTTGTGATCAGCACGTCCCCGGCGCGTAGTTGGAACCGGTCGATCTGGTCCGCTCGCGCGGTCGCGATCATCATATCGGCCGAAGACATGATGACGTCGTTGTAGTAGACGTCGGTGTAGTTGCAGAGGCGGACTTCTTGCTCGTCCTCGATCGAATGCTTGTCCACGTTGCTGGAACGTAGTTCGAACCAGTCCTTCAAGCGGCCGACAGTCCATCCGGATGGGATTGATGGAAGGAATTCGAGGGCGCTTTCACGATAGTCTGGATACGAAACGATGCTCACGCCGCCATCTCCGTAAGCATTGCCTGGATCTCAGCCGTAACCGCCGCGAGATCGGCGTCGATCTCTTCGAGCGGCCGAGGTTCCTCGAACACGTAGAAGAAGCGGTTGAACGGGATCTCGTAGCCGATCCGCGTCTTGCTCTCGTCGATCCAGGCATCGGGCGCGTGCGGTAGGACCTTTCGCTCGAAAAATTCCTGCACGTCTTCGAGAAGCGGCACGGTCTCGGTGTCGCGGAGGGCCGGATCGGGCAGCAGCGCACCCTTGTTCTTGCCGCGCGCGACACGCATCGGCTTGCCTTCCTCGTCGCGCTGCGGGCGTTCGACGGTAATGGTGCGATAGCCAAACGCCTTGTTCGGCACGACGAGCGACACTGGCGCGCGACGAACCTTTGCCCCTTCCGGCATCGGCACATCGGTCTCCTCGGGCGGGAAGAGACCGTATCCCAAGCCGTCGCCCCTCTCGTCCGAGAACCTCACGACGTCCATGGGGCGGCCGTCGTAGAACAAGCCGACGAGAGTCTCGCGGTCCGCCTCCGACATTTCGCGCCGCTTCATGCCGAGTGACTTGCGCATCTTCCGCCAAAAGGATGAGCCATCGATCAACTGAACGTGGCCGCGCCGCTTCTCCTCCTTCCGGTTGGTGAGGATCCAGACGAAGGTCTGGATACCGGTGTTGTAGAATAGGTCGGTCGGCAGCGCGACGATTGCGGTGACGAGGTCATTCTCGAGCAGCCAGCGCCGGATATCGCTTTCGCCCGAGCCGGCCGCGCCGGTGAACATGGGTGAGCCGTTCATGACGATACCGATTTGCGAACCCTGCACATCGTCGCGCATCTTGGCGACCATGTGCTGGAGAAACAGGAGTTGCCCGTCCGAGATGCGCGGCAAGCCGGCACCGAAGCGACCGTCTTCGCCCAGCTCCTTCGCTTCGGCTTTCACGGCATTGGCGGACGCCTTCCAGTCGACCCCATAGGGCGGGTTCGACATCATCCAGTGGAAGCGCTGGCCGCGGTGCTGGTCGGCTGCCAGCGTATCTCCGAAGGCGATCTGCTCAGGGTCATGGCCGGTGATCAGCATGTCGGACCGACAGATCGCGTAGGATTCCTTGTTCAGCTCCTGACCGTAGAGCTCGACGCGCACGCCCTCGTTGATTGCCTTGATTTCGGCTTCCGCGATCGAGAGGATGCCGCCCGTTCCGCACGCGGGATCGTAGACGGTGCGGATGAGCCCTCTTCCGGTCAGGGCCTTGTCGTTGGCGATGAGCAGGTCGACGATGAGATGGACGACCTCGCGCGGAGTGAAGTGTTCGCCTGCCGTCTCGTTCGATTGCTCTGAGAAGCGACGGATCAACTCCTCGAATGCGTAACCCATCTCAAGGTTGGATACCGTGGCTGGTGACAGATCGACAGTGGTGAACTGTTCGAAAACATCCCACAAGATATCGTGGTCCTTCAGTTCCTTCAGCTGCTCGAGGAACTTGAACTTGTCGATGAAGATGTCGCGCATGTTGACCGAGAACCCGGTGATATATGCGACGAGATTATCGTGCAGCTGCGCGGGGTTCTGCCCCTTGATCGAGGTGAAGGTGAGGGGTGACAGATTGTAGACCTTGCCAGCCTTGGCAACGTCGAACAGGAGTAAATCGCGCGTGTCTTCGTCGATCCCCTCGGGCAGCGTTTCCGCCATGGCGATCGTCGCGCTCTGCGTCTTGGCGAGTAGGCAATCGAGCCGACGGAGCACCAGAAACGGCAGGATGACCTTGCCATAATCATGCGCTTTGAACTTGCCCCTGAGCGTGTCCGCGGTGCCCCAGATGAAGTTCGCGAGTTCGCGGACCTTGTTGTTGTGCATCGAAGTCTTTCCCTGATTTGGGGAGCTTATAGGATGCGTTGTGCGTGACAGCCAAGCGTGGCTTTCGGCGCCGCGCTGGCGGCGTCCGGAGGCTTTCTCCGACATTAGATTCTCCGATTATGATTAACATGTTGACGGCTGCTATCGTCAGAGCCGATCGTGCCTGCTTCCAAGGGTGCAGGTTTAGGTTATCGCAGGTGCGTCGTTCTCACCCGATGAAGCCCAGTGGACGATCTGGAGCCCGAGCCGTGTCTGACCATTTGTATTCGACATGAGCGGTTAACACGATGTTAGCTATGTTGGCTCAAGGCATGACGAATGCCGAAGATGCTCAGCGAAGATATGAAATGGATGCGTGATCACCCCCTGGTCACGGGACTCATCATCTTGTTCCTCATCCTATCCGCATGGCTTTTCTGGGGTGCGACTTCTGCGACCGATCAAGCATACAATAGGATGGCGGCTTCCAGGCATACCGCCTTGGATGAGCCGTCACGGGTTCTGGAAGCTGACGACGCCGAACGCCAGATCAAAGAACGCCGCGAGGCCTACGTTCGTTATGATGCCTCCCAGGATCGCGTCGTACTGCCACCGTCGCGTGAAGAGCGCCTCGCGACCGAGAGTAGCCCATCCGAACAGGAATGGGCCTATCGTCAGTCCGAATATGAAGGCCGCACTTGTCAGGACGCTCCACTGGATGCGGAATATTCCGATCTCTGCGCGCAGTGGGCTAGTGTCTCCGCCACTCGATATGGAAATAGGATCGGAGCCGAGAACTACCGTGTATCCTCCTTCGCCGCGATCGTCAGCGGCTTGGCGCTCATCGCTACCGTGCTGGCCGTGGCTATCGCGGCTCTGGCCGCCCGAGATGCGAGCAAGGCCGTTAAGTTGATGAAGGAGGGAATGGTTCCATTCCTTACTGTGCGTCCTGGTGGTATTTCCGGTGTCGGTAAGATGAAGCTGATCAACGCCGGCACGGGAGTTGCAACCGGAGCTTTCGTCAAGGTTGGGAATGCGGAACTGCCCTTGCGTCGCCGCGTCCTGCAGGCTGGTGAGGAATTCCAGATTACTCACTCGGCGATAGCCGCCACGAACGGGGAACTGCAGGTCGTTCTGCGATACAATGACGGGTCCGGCGAAGCCATCGAGCGCCGAGAGCGCTTTCGGCAATCTTCCGGAAAATGGGTCCAGATCGATTGATGCGTTTGCCGGGATAGCGGGCGTCAATGTAAGCAGCAGAGCGACAAGTAACTTTTCCATATCTCTTTCTCCTTTCGGTGGTTGCCCACCGTGAGGATCCAGAAATTTGGCCCTTGTGGGCTTTCAGTCGTCGTTGTCGTTGATGCCGAGAGCTCTCAGCACATCGTGATTGCGATCGTTCTCGCGACGTGGCCCCGATGCCTGCCAATAGCCTGCGAAGGTTCGCGAGGGCGGCAGGCCCATCGCGGCGCGGATCAGCTTCTGTACCTTGGAGCGGTCGTCCAGCCGCCTATTTTCTTCCCGCCAGGCACCATCAGCGGCGTAGAAATCGAGGTAGTCTCCAGCGATGTGATGATGGACGCCGATCTCGGCCCTACGCATCCGCGAGAACGCGCTCTCGGCGCCGTTGGTGTGGACGCCCTCGTCCGTGCAGTATTCTTCCCTGTGGTTGACTCGCTGCAGGCTGTGGCTGGCGTAGAGCGGCTCCCAGCCCGAACCCTCGTCGGCGAAGATTAGAGCGCTACGATCTACGCTCTCGGTGATCCAGGACACGGCTTGCCTCTCGCTCTTGAACGTACGCGTCAGCAAGCGCCCCTGACCACCGCGTTCGCGCAGTAGCACCACGCATTGGCGCTTGCGCCCGTTGACCGGAATGCGGCGACGGTCGATCCGCTCGTCCTTCTTGTTGGCCTGCTTGAGGTAGCCGCCGAAATAGGCCCCGTCGATCTCGACATCTCCGACCAGATGGACGTCCTCCTGATCGAGGAACATCACCTCGCGCAGCTTGTCGGTCAGCACCCAGACAGTCTTATAGTCGTGATCGTAGTCGTGGGAGAGCCAGATTGACGCAGCGCCCTTGGCGTGAACTGCCATGGCACGAACGATGAGCATCAACTCGAGGTAGGTGATGCGCTTGTGGGCGAACATCGTCCCGCTCGTGATCGAGAAGAACTTGTGACACTCCGGGTTGGCGCATTTGTATCGCTTCTGCGACTTGATGTTGTAGATCCGCTGGGAACCGCATTCTGGGCAGGTTGGGTTTCCATCAGGCCATCGCGCGCGAAGAAAGAACTCCCGGCAACCATCTTCGCCCATCTTGAAGACGTCGTGGATGCTCAGCGTGCGGCTCGCAGGATTTTTCAACCAATGGAGGCCCTGCTTCTTTCGGTTGAATGGTTTGGTTGCACGAGTGGCCATTGAGGTGCCATATACGACACCTAACACGGTTATTCAATCGCAAAGTGCTGTATGCGACACCTGAGTTGCCGAATTCGCGTCCAGATTCTATAATCGGTTCATGACACAGGCATGTGATGACAAATGGGAGCAGCTGGCGCGTAATCTGGTTCGTGGCCAGTTGATGACGCGCGGGATGTCCTATGCCGCGCTCAGGGACGCTCTGGCCGGGATCGGCGTCGAGGACACCGAGGGTGCCATCAAGAGCAAGATGAGCCGCGGCAGGTTCAGCGCCGTATTCTTTCTACAGTGCATGACGGCGATCGGTGTGGACTGGATTCAGTTGCCGGGCGCACCGGATGGTCCCGGTGCGTTCGCGATCGGTAAGCATGGTGCACAGGCGTTGGCCAGGAAGCCTCGAGATGGGAATTGAATCTCCGCGCCAACCGCTCCAGATCGGAATGATTCGGAAGGGAGCTTCCGATTAGAATCAAGCTCTTAAATCAGATTTGGTGCAATAACTCCGCCATACCGTGGAACTCCGGCAGTTCGTCGAGGAACAGAACGCCGAGATGCGCGAGGCTGACTTCGCCCGGTTTCACCTTCAGCCCCCCGCCGGTGAGCGCGGCCATGCTCGCCGAATGGTGCGGCGCGCGGAACGGCCGGGTGCGGCTGATCCGACCGCCTTCGAGAAGGCCGGCGACCGACTGCACCATGCTCACCTCCAGCGCTTCGGCGGCGGTGAGGTCGGGGAGGATGCCGGGCAGGCAACTCGCCAGCAGGCTCTTGCCCGCTCCCGGAGGTCCGATCATCAACAGGTTGGATATGCCTACACTCGGATAGGTATCAGCTGTGGAAAGGTCCCGGAATGGCTGGAAATGGGCCGCTCGCGGACTGTCGGGTTTTAGCATCAAACTTTGCCGAAGCTGACCTTCGGCCATTACATCAAGCAACGCCTATCCTAGGCGAACTTGTGGGCAATTCATCGCTTGCAGGAAAAGAAAGCCCCACCCGAACACATGGAGGGGCGGGGCTCAGGATGAACACCAAGAACGTGCCCGGATACGCGATAGCGAGGGTGGTCGTCCGAACCCTCCCTTGGCGATCCACGGGGTTCAAGTCCAACCAGGTGACGACTTCGCTATTGAGTTGCTTCTATAGCAAAATTTCTAGTACGAGGTTAGCGCGTATGCCGTGTTTCTGTTACGAGCATTCCGAAGGCGCGTTCGGAGAAACCCCACTGACCCACCGTCGGGCGCGCCTTCATCCCCCCGCAAGTTGACTCCCCCAAATCCTCGGTAAATGTAAAAGCGCGTTGGATGCTTGGGGAGCGAAATGGAGCAGCACCTCGCTAAACTCGCGACGTGCGCGGATCGCGTGGCGCAATGTGCTAGGGATGCTCTGGCTTCGTCGGAGGGCAGAGATGAAATGCGAGCGCTTAACGAGGCGATGATCGCCTATCGGGGTGCAGCGGTGTTCTATCTTACCCAGCCCTCGATTGCGGATTTCGTTCGAGCCGATGCCTTGAGATACGATAAGCAAACGCGAGAAGCGATGGAGCGGATCGCCGACCTGATCGATCGACTGAATGAAGTTTAGATTTGTCCATCTCGATAACGGAATGGCTGATTTTGTGCGGCCTGCACCGCCGTCTGCAGTTCAGAGAAAGTGAACGGCTTGTTTACCACCAACGCCTCTGGGATACGCTCTCTGATCTCACAACCGCTGGCGCTTACGAATACGACAGAGATTGCACGATCCGCGCAAATTGCCAGAACGGCGTGGGTGCCAGTGCCGCCGATGATCCGATGATCTGCCAAGATCAGGTCCGGGCATTTATCGCGCGCAGCCTCGATAGCTTGTTTCTCACTCGTCGCCGTCCTGAACGACGTGTAGCCCAATTCACGCAGGTCGTCTTCCAACGCGAAAGCGAGCAACGGTTCGTCTTCGATGATGAGAGCTAATGACATTTCAGTAGCTTGAGACAGTTTGGGTCACGAAGTTTCTTTCATCGGAGGCCGCGCCGATCTTTTCCATCAACTTGAAGGCATCGAACCCGTTTCCGACTGTCATACGGGAAATCTGTTAATTCGAGCAAAATCGAATGGTTCCACTCGCTGGGGCTAAACGATATTCGCTAGAAGCTTAGGCCTCGTTTTCCACTATCGATTACGAGAAAGAGCCCCCCGCTTGTGAAGCGACGGGGTCAAGGTTTGGTTGGTGCGATCAGGAAATTAGATCGTCGTCGTGTTCCCGGATCAGATTGCAGGCAGTGTCCAGATTAACGCTATCGCCAATCGTGCGGACCTGAATGGCAACGGCTGCGCTCCGAGCGGACAGACCCGTCCCCTTCAGCATCTCGCAGCGCCTGCGGACGATAATGCGTTGCGGCTCATCCAAAGATTGAAAGATCAAAAGAGCGAGAAGTAGCTCCGGCGTGCGCTGCAGTGCCAGCAACGCGGCGGCGTCGGGTATCTTGGCGCGCCACTTGGCTTTTGTCTGAGTTGAAGAAAAGGAGCGCGGGGACTGCCCCCGCGCCCTTATCGTTGCGGAGCGTCTCCGCTCAATCGTATTGTTTTGAAATCATGTCGCCGAAACGTTCGCCTTCGCTGATTTCAGCATAGCATTGCTGGATAATGGTCCGCTGCTGCGGGTCCATGTCGTTCTCTTCCAGCGCGCTTTCGAACTTCTCCTTGAGATAGTCCTCGCCTTCCTCGACGCGCTCGGCAGCAGCCTCGTCGCCGTTTTCGAACAATTCGGTGATGTCGGTCCAGATGCGGTGGAGCTGGCCCGCGGTCGTGCCTTTCGTCACCAGTTCGCCGCCCTGGTGCTGGATTTCCGCATTGAGCGCCTGGAGCGTCTTCTCGCGCGCCTGCAACCGATGTTGCAACGCCTGCTTGAGCTGCGGACTATCGGCCTTGTCGATCGCCTTGCGATAACCCTCTACAGAATCGAAGGTCGTGTCGGTAAGTGTCTTGATGGTCGTGCTAGCCATTGAAATGCTCTCCTTCGCGCAAATGATGAAATGCGGAACAACTTGATGGCTCGTGAAAAGCCATGAGTCAGAAGCAAGTATGCCGCCCAAAGTAGAGATGGACGGCATACCTGCGTGACGCCCATAATGGGCGGGGGGGGTCAGTTGCGGTCGTTGTCGCGATCGTTCTTCCGATCGGTGTCGTTCTGTTGACGCTGCGCACCGCCTTGCTGATCCTGCTGACCGGTCTTCCCGCCCTGATTATCCTGGCGCTGCCGGTCTTGATTATTAGGGTTCTGGTTGTTCCGATTGTCCATCTTTCGGGCCCTCTCTTGGGGGAGCCTCTGTTGCGAGGCCAACTGAACAATTTCCGACGATGGCAAGGTTTCCCTGAAATGCGGCCACATGCCTTGGGACAAAGACTATCTGCCAAACTCTAACGTAGGTTAAGTGCGACAAAAAGAATGGACTAGGGCAGATAAAGACAGTTCGCCTCGGGTCTTTCCCTTTTTGGTTATCTCGCCAGATGAGTTGCCATGGAGGATGATGACCTCTACTTTCTATGCCGCAAAGGCGAGGTGTGGGCCTGCTGGCTGAATGGGAAGCCAGCCGTGAAGCTCGGAACCGAGGACGGGTTTCATTCCGCGATCCGCCAATTCACTGACGAGACCAGAGCGCAGGACGAGCCACCGGCGTCAAAGGCTGCCGAACGGCCAAGCTCGCTCCCGGGACCGGAACCTCGAGATCAGCTCACTCGCTCCGAGGAACGCCACAGCTTGACCACGCTCGGCAAGGTTTATGGGGTGGGCGGCAGTCGCGAAGTGACGATCTTCGATCTTTCGGAGAAGGGGTGCTGCTTCCGCGACGACGCCAACCGTCTCGCCCTCGGTGACCATATCGCGGTGAAGATTGGGCCGATTGGTCCGATCCAAGCGAATGTCCGATGGCGGAAGCATCCGCATGTCGGCGTCCAGTTCGTCAATCCCCTATACCCCTCGGTCCTCGACCACATACGAGCCAGCCACGACCTCCGGCGTCGATAGCAAAACCCCGCCGCCTCGATGTGAAGCGACGGGACTCAAAGCTCGAAGGCCACGCGTTTTCTTCATCGCCATGCAGGTGGAACGGACCCCGGCTTGGTTGCGCGAGCTCGCGTTTCTGGCGGTGCGGTTGAACGGGTCGCGGGCGCGTGCGGGTCAAAGAGGCGCAGTCAGCGAGTAGCCGAAGAGCGAAGGCGCACCCGGAAGGCAATGAGGGTGGGACTCCGGGCACGCCTTCATGGCGCTCCTTCGAGAGTTTCTCCGAAACGCTAACCTTGAATTAGGATTCTCGCGCTAGCCTTCATACAGTAGCGCAGTTTCCATCCCGTCGGATTTGAGCCCCCATTAACCACCGGGGGTGGGTCCAAGTTTCGACAACCCTCACTGCTGCGCGACCAAGGCACTTCCGATCGTGCCTGACCTAGCCCCGCCCTTACTCCCGTTCGGGCGGGGCTTTCTTTTCGCACAAGAAATGGGTAGCCGGTCAGGTAGTACTGCAGACCTGCCCGAAGGTGGCCGGAGTTTTCCAACGAACTAAGCGTTCTCCAATTGAACCTTTACCGCCTCGTCGAACCGAACCGTACCCGTTCGACGACCATCAGCGTCCCGAATTTCTACCCTGTGCCATCCAACGAAGTGGCCGTCCAAAACATTGCCGGCCGCAAGCGATCTTACTTCCTCGGTAGCACGGGCAATCGCGGATGCATCGTCAGGAAGCTCAAGACCCTCGTGGTCCATTGTCACTTCGCCATTGTGGATGTTGAAATAGTAATGAGGCATTTGCTTGAAGCGCGCTATTCTACGGCCGGGTTCCCGCATAAACATCGGTTGTCTGACATTGGTTTGCGACTTCATATCGTGGCACCGAAGCCATAAGCATAGCGACGGGAGCCACATTCTAGTCAACTGCGTCGACCTATGATCCAACCGCATTATAAGGCCGGGAACCTTCGCCTCGTCACAGCCAACTTGGTTCCGCTCGATGCCACGCGGACACTCCCGCTCTCGCCAAGAGTCGATCGTTATCGAGAATTTCGAGTTCCCGCTTTTTGATGACTGCCAGATTTAGCTCTCTAAAGTTCTTGAGGATCCTATTTGTGTGAACGGTGCTTGTACCGATCAGATCGCCGATATCCGACTGCCTTAAGGGCATGGGAAACCGATCAGCCGAAACGTTACTCAATTGCGAGCACCTTTCCCTCAGGCGAACGAATAGGGCGGCGAGACGATCTCTGGCGGGAGCGCGACCCATTAGAGCCAGACGTTCCATCGCGAACATTCGCTCCTCTTGGGAGATCAAGAACAGGACTGCGGCCAATCGAGGGCGGTCCATCAGGAGCTCCATGAATGGTTTCGCCGGTATCACGCATGCCCGGACCGAATCGAGGGCTACGATCGTGTCCAAGGGATATGACACGGCCAAGGTCGGCATCCCGAGGATGTCGCCGGGTAGACTAACTGAGGTCAGCTGGCGGGAGCCATCCTCCATCGTAATCGCGCTGGCGGCCCATCCATCGAGGAGCAGGTGCAGGCAGGTCGATGCATCGCGGTCGGAGCGGATAATATCACCGCGTTTGAACTCTGTCGGCGGACCAGCCAGCTCTGCAAGACTTCGCTTGTCGTCGGGACTTACCGCGCCGAAGTTTTCGAGCCTAGCGGTTGCTGGGCCCTCATATAGGGCAGCGTCTCTTGCCTCGATTGAGTTTTCCAACGAGCCATCCCCTTTTGCGCCGGACGAATGCAGGACCGTATCGCCTTGCTCGCCCCTCTATCCCATCTGCTGACGCATAGCTCTCCGACAACGGTGCGACATCACTTATTGATCAGAACCGGGACCTCCCGGAATGACGCGTGCCTCACAGGTTTGATGATCAATTCGTGCATACAGCCTTTCGACGTTCATGCCGCCGAACCCGTTCTCCGCCCGGAATGTCATCCAGGCCCCGTGCTCGCCATCGTCATTTGGATATATGCTGGTTTCGACGTGCTCGAAGCTGTCGGGGTTGCGGATTGAAATTATAACCTGCCGAACGAAGTCGCGGTTGGAGCCGTCCCATCCGGAAAGGCAATGAAAGCCTGCCTTGCGGTCCTCTGCAGCGGCTTTCGCATTCGCATGTCTAGACGCACTCTCGGCGACGCGCTTGGCTTCCCGTTTCGCTTCCATCTTGTCCTGCGCGGCTTCGAAGCCCTCGCGGTCAACGGTCTGCCATAAGAGGTTCACCCCGCTCGCCAACGCAACGATGGCGATGATGCCGAGACCACCCACCTTGAGCCAGTTGCGCCTCTTCGGCTTCTCCATGGGTTCCAGCATGACGACCCCAAATGCATCACGAGGAGCGTCCCCCGGTAGGGAAAGCTTGCACTCGAATTATCTGTAGGACAATACGTCCGGTGGGTGTGGAAACCCGGACTGTGATAACCATCAATCCGTTGGTGTTGCTCTTCGCAATCATAGCGAGGCAGAGGTCGACACCCGGGTGGCAGTCTGGCCATTCAGAAGCGGAGGGAGTGCAGCGGTCGCGTCCGTCCCGCATGCCCACGGCTTGCCTCCCCGGCTGCAGCTCTGTCCTGCTTCCGGAGCATCGATATGCAGCAGCCGAATCGCAGCCGGCGCGGGGAATCGATTTATCACCTACCTACCGGGCGGAAACGGGGCCGTTAGCAGCCAGTCCGGTTTGGTGCGGGGGATCCTTTACAACCGGACATTGCGCACACGACCTAGATGTGGCGCGACGGCCTTTATCGGAACCGCATACCCCCGGGGGGTGTAGGTTCCAATAGAGGAGGCGCAAATGGCAAATCAAAACTCGACCTCAACCGAACAGGCTCACCAAAGCAGATGGCCGACCTTCGCGGCGATGATCGCGACGTCGATCGTCACGATGTTCGTGCTCAAATATTCGAACGTCTACGAGACCGGGCACATCTGGTTCAGTCAGACCCGCATGTGGATGGCGCTGATGATGGGCATGGCGATGATCGTCATCATGCTAGGCTTCATGTGGGGCATGTATCGCACATTCATGACCAAGGTGGTGGTAATGGTGGGCGCGGTGATCGGCTTTGCGTTGTTCCTGTTTCTCGCTCGCAGCCAGGCGACGGTGGACGACCAAGCCTACATGAAGGCCATGATCCCGCACCACTCCATCGCGGTGCTGACTAGCCGACGCGCGCAGATCACCGACCCGCGTGTGCGCGAGCTGGCCGATGCGATCATCGAGGCACAGGTAAAGGAAATCGCGCAAATGGAGCTGTTGCTCGAAGACATCGAAGCGAACGGGGAGATGGGCGACGGGACGCCCCTGCCGCCACGCACGGCCGCTCTTACCCCAGGCTCCAAGCCGAAGCAGAGGCCGCTATCGGCCGCGTCGTGACGCCAGAGATGCGTGAGGAGCTTGACTCCTCGCGCTGATCACATCGCGATCCAGCCGAGCGCCTTGGCTCCCATCCACAGGCCCATGCCGATCATGAACAGGTTCTCGGTCAGCGAGACAAAACCCAGCGGCACGTTGCTGTTGCCGCCAACGCAGGCGCATTTCAGTTCGCGCTTGTCGATGTAGACGGCCTTGAACACGCTGACCGCGCCCACGGTGCCGATAAACAGCGATACAGGAACCGAGATAATCGGCAGCGCGTGCGCGACCATCAGGACCCCGGCGAGCGCCTCCCCGAAGGGATAGACGAAACCGTAGGGGACCCATCGACGCGCCAGCAGGTCGTAGTTCAGGAACATAGTCGAGAAACTGCGCACGTCCTGCAATTTCTGGATCGCCAGCATGGCCATCGAGAGGCTGACGAACCACTCGATAGCCTGAACGGTGAAGATCGTATCGAAGACATACCAGCTGATCGCCAGACCGAGCAGGAAGGCCACTCCGAAAATGGCGATGACCGGCTGGTAGCTCGTCTCGCCTTCCTTCGGTTGGCTGCGCGATTTCCCGAAGTGCTCGCGAAGATCGTCGTAGCCGCCGATGCGCTTGCCATCGATGAAGGTCTGCGGCGTGGTTTCGACGCCGTGCTTTTCCTTGAAAGCGTCGGTCTCCTCGCGCGTGGTCAGATGATGATCCTCGATCGCGAAGCCTTCGCGCTTCAGCAGGTCGACAGTCTTCAGACCATAGGGACACAGATGGTCGGGCATGACCATCCGATAGACGGTAGCTTGCTTGGTGCTCATCAGTGGCTCGCGGGATAGCTGGCCCAGACGCTGCGGCCTTCGGGCCCAAAGGCGATGACCTGGAACGCCTGCCGGTGGTTGCCGTGCTCCATTCCCGGCGAGCCCATCGGCATCCCCGCAACCGCGAGACCCTTCACGCCCGCAGGCCGCTCGGCGAGCAGGCGCTCGACATCGGCGACAGGCACGTGGCCTTCGATTACGTAGCCTTCGACGATCGCGGTGTGGCACGATTGCAGATCGCCGGGCACACCGTTCTCAGCCTTCACCGACGCCATGTCAGGATGATCGACCGATTGCACATCGTGCTGGTCGCTCCCTTCTACATGCTGTGCCCATGCCAGGCAGCAGCCGCAATTCGCATCGCGATACATCGTGAAGCTGGCGGCCTGCGCCGCGCAGGCCGTCAGGGCCGTGCCGAGAACGAGCGTTCCGGCCATAGTGCGGCGAGCGATCGCCGTGCGAAGATGGGAAATCACGAGCATTCTCCTTCATAAACCAAGATGATTGGGTCCGTGCGCGAGTTCTCCGCCCCAGTAACCCTGAGCCAGCAGCGCAAGCGTCGTGGCGAGCAAGAGCATGCGGAAGGGCCAGCGATTAGCGCGTATCGAAAGGATGGCCACGACCGGAGCGACCACGGCGAGGCTAGTACCCGTCCAGCGATGCCATTGCATGGTCGTGTCACCTGCAAACCACAATCCGGTATGTATCCACCCGAACAGCGCCGCGACGACTGCGCCGGCGGCACCACCCGAAGCCATGACGGAGACCGCATTCGTCAGTCTCGTCGATGGGCGGAAGATGGAAACGAACTCCACCAGGGCAGCGGCAAGCAGAAGCGCAATCGGGAAATGCACCGTGGCTGGATGAAGGCTGGTCCAGATCGAACCGGGGCCGGCATCATGTTCGGCGGCAAGCCGCACAGGTGCCTCTTCTGCCGCACGCGCCTCCGCTACGGCGGTCGATTCGGTGCTCGAAGCGGATACCGGGGTGGTATCAGCGGGAGCCTCGCTATGCCGCTCTTCGCCGTGAGCCCAGACCGGTTGGGCAAGCACCAGCAACAAGAGCAGCGCCGCGCCGCGTATCGCAGCAATCACCGCTTGGCCTTCTCGAACAGCGTGACCAACTCCTCGAACTTTTCGCGCTGCTCGGCTTCATCGCCGCTGGCGATCGCTTCGGCGACGCAACAGGCTGCGTGGTCCTTCAATACCTGCGTCTCAACCTTGCCGAGCGCCGACCGGATCGCCTGGATCTGGTGAAGGATGTCGATGCAGTAGCGATCATTCTCGATCATCTGCGCCACACCACGCACCTGCCCTTCGATCCGGTTGAGCCGGTTGATTTTCGCGGTCTTCGCGTCTGCCATGGTCCAAAGTCCGAATTGAAATACCCTATAGGGGTATATATGGCTTAGCGCAGAAGTTCAATCGGAAGCTTGCCCCCATGGCCCCCATCTCTCGTCGCAACCTGATCCGCAGCACTGCCGCACTGGCAGCAGCCAGCGCACTTCCGATGCCCGCATGGGCAAGGGGACAGTCGCTGACGCATGCGAAGAACGGCTTCGGCGAGGTGTCGGGGGAGGACATCGAGCTTGCGATCGGCAACCATCATTTCACCACCGGCGGTCGCTCGGGGCACGCGGTGGCGGTCAACGGCACCGTGCCGGGTCCGCTCGTCCGCTTGCGCCAGGGCCACACCGCGCGCCTGCACGTCACGAACAATCTCGACGAGGACAGCTCGATCCACTGGCATGGCCTGCTGGTGCCTTTCCAGTTCGACGGCGTGCCGGGCGTCAGCTTCCCCGGCATCCGCCCGCGCGAGCGGTTTACCTACGAGTTCCCGATCCGCCAGAGCGGCACCTACTGGTGGCATTCGCACTCCGGCTTGCAGGAGCAGGCGGGGCACTATGGCCCCATCATCATCGAGAGCGACGAGCCGGACCCGCGCTACGACCGCGACTACGTGGTGCTGCTGAGCGAGTTCACGCCGATGCATCCGCACGACATCATGCGGAAATTGAAAGTCGGCGAGCACTATTTCCAGCGCCAGATGCTGACCGCGACCGAGGGCGAAATGTCGGGCGAGATGCGGCGCATGTGGGGCAAGGTGCGGATGAACCCGCGCGACATCTCCGATGTGACGGGCAGCACCTACACTTTCCTCATCAATGGCCATGGACCGCAGGACGACCTGCAACTGGCATTTGCGGCGGGCGAGCGTGTGCGTCTTCGTGTCATCAACGGTTCGGCGATGACCTTCTTCAACGTGCGCATTCCCGGCGTTCCGATGACGGTCATCCAGGCCGACGGGCAGGACGTTGAGGAAGTGCAGGTCGACGAATTCCAGATCGGCGTCGCAGAGACCTACGACGTGATCGTCACCCCACCCGATGGCAGCCACGCCATCGTGGCCGAAGCGATGGATCGTAGCGGCATGGGTGTTGCGAGCCTGACAAGCCACCAAAGCCATATCGCCACTCCTCCGCCGCTGCGCGAATTCCCGACGCTGAGCATGGTCGATATGGGCATGATGGACCATTCGGGCATGGAGGGGATGGAAGGCATGGGTGGTATGGGCCACTCGATGCGGGACAAGTCGCTCGTGCCGGATGATGTCGAGGTCGGCCCCGGCGTGGACATGATCGCGCCGATGCCGATGGACCGCATGGACTTCCCGGGTCTCGGCCTCGACAAGGTCGGCCACCGCGTGCTGCGTTACACCGACCTCAAGGCCAAGCGGGTGAACCCGCATCGGATGGTCGACCGCGAGATGGAAATCCACCTCACCGGCAACATGGAACGGTATATGTGGAGCTTCGACGGCAAGAAATTCAATGCCGTCACCGACGATCCAATCCGCTTCGGTTATGACGAGCGGGTGCGCGTCAAGCTGGTCAACCAGACCATGATGGCGCACCCGATCCACTTGCACGGCCATTTCTTCGAGCTGGTCAATGGCGCGGACCATATGCACCAGCCGCTAAAACATACGGTGATCGTGCAGCCGGGCGGGACTGCGACCTTCGATCTCAACGCGAACGAGCCCGGCGACTGGGCCTTCCACTGTCACCTGCTTTACCACATGCACGCAGGCATGATGCAGGTGGTGACGGTGCGCCCCTTCCCCGAGGGAGGCGCAGCATGATCCGCGTCGCCTTGCTTGCCGGATCGATGCTGGCTGCCAGTCCACTCGCCGCGCAGGATCATTCGGCACATGGCGAAAAGTCTGCCGCGCAGCCGGAGATGGATCATTGCGCCATGGGCCATATGCCGCCCGAGAAATGTCCGCCGAAGGACGAGCCGCAACCCGCGCCTGAACCGGAAATGGACCATTGTGCGATGGGCCACCTTCCGCCGGAGCAATGCCCGAAGGATCGCCAAGAGGAAGACAAACCCACGGCCGGCGGCATGGCGGGCATGGATCATGGCTCGTACGGAGGGATGGCCGACAAGTCCGTGCCCGGTGCAGCACCTGAAGAGGCCATCCCTGCGCGAGCGTTTGACGGGCCTCGCCACGCCGCGGATGCCATCTGGGGGAGTGGTGCGATTGAGCCGTCGCGCCAGCAGCTCGCCCGCGAGAACGGCGGCATGACCACCGGCATGATCCTTGTGGAGCGCCTCGAAGCGCGCATTGCAACCGTTGGTGGCGAAGATGGCTACCTGTGGGACGCACAAGGTTGGTATGGCGGGGATATCAACCGGTTCGTCCTCAAGACCGAGGGCGAGGGCGCATTCGGCGGTGCGCTAGAAGACGCCGAAATACAGGCACTCTACAGCCGCGCCATCGGACCGTTCTTCGATTTGCAGGCCGGGGTGCGTTTCGATCCCGAGCCCGATAGCCGAACGCATCTCGTCGTCGGGGTCCAAGGGCTCGCGCCGTATATGTTCCATGTGGACGGCGCGCTGTTCCTGTCCGACCGGGGCGACCTGACGGCACGAGTCGAGGCCGAATACGATCAGAAGATCACCCAACGCCTGATCCTCCAGCCCCGCATCGAGGCCGAATTCTCCGCCCAAGACATTACAGAGCGAGAAATCGGCGCAGGTGTCAGCAAGGTCGAGCCAGGTCTCCGCCTGCGTTATGAGATCGTGCCGGAGTTCGCACCTTACATAGGCATCGAATACGAGGCCAAGGTCGGCGAGACCGCCGATATTGTCCGCGCGAATGGAGAAGACCCCGATGGGCTAAAGGCCGTTATTGGACTGCGTGCCTGGTTCTAGTCCGATTGGCGCGCGACCGCTTTCGGGCAATAGCGCACAACCCGTGAACGACGACATGTGGGGCGCGTTTCAGACCGACAAAAAAGGGGCCGTTGACGGAACGACTGCTTCTGAAAGCTTTGCCGCCCAAACCGGACACACCCGGCAACTGGGTTACGTTCAAGTGTCAAGGAGCGATAAAAGCGGTACCGACCCGAACTCGGCGCTCCTCGATTATCTGGCTACATCCCAGCTGCTGTCGGGGCGCACGATTACCTTGTGATATCGACGTTCACTAGCTGTTCTAGAGCGTACCGGCAGCGTTTAGTTTACGCCTCTTCTCCGCCACTCCAATATGTTAACTTCCTTGCCCTAGGGCATCCCGGGAGGGGGCCGGTTTGGAGAGAGTCGTGGAAGACAGGATTGGGCGGCGACGAAAGCCTCGCTACGAACTAGCAGTGATGGGGGAAATACGAACCGGATCTGGAAAACCGCTCCTTGCAGAGGTGACGGACCTATCGGAAACCGGATGCGCCTGCACGATACGCTCGCCTTGGCTTAAAAGAGCCGCAATTGTAAGTGTGAGGATAGGAGAGATTGGCCCGATCGAATCAACGGTTTGCTGGGTCGATCAATATCACACAGGACTGGAATTTCATGCGCCGATTTATGGACCAGTTTTTGACCATATCTGCACGCTCATTTCCGATGCAAAGCAAACAAGCGATCGACGAGCTCGAAATCAGGTGAGGCTAAGTCGTCAATCGCCTGAACGATTGGCGGCGCTGGCTGAGGAGATTGCGCAAACTGGGCGACCCACTCGCCTATAGCTTTACAGCCGGCTAACGGTTCGATCCTCCGAAGTCAGATCAGAACGACTGGCTGATCGACATATTGAAGCGCGGGGACTTGTCGTCGGTATCGTAGCGCGGGCCGGTGAGCGGCAGGGCGAGTTCGAGCCCGAGATCGAGATCGCGAGTGATGTTGGTACGCAGCCCGCCGCCGCCAGAGGCGAGCGAACCGCTGCCGCGACCGTCATCGAGATTGCCCACCACGCCGCCATCGGCGAACGCGTAGATCTGCATTCGGCGCACCAGCCCGAAGGGGCTCGGCCAGTCGTATCGCAGCTCGGCCGAGCCGGCCACGCCGTTGTCGCCGGAGCGCTCGCTGAAATTGTAGCCGCGCAGGAAGCTGTTGCCCCCGAGGCCGATATCCTCGGTGATCAGCAATGGGGTCGTCGACACCTGACCTCGCCCCGCAAGCGCCATGCTGAAGGAGTGCGAAAGGGCGCGGTCCCAGGCGAACCAGGCGGAAAGGGTCGTGAAATCGGGCGAGGCATCGTCGCGCGAGGCAAGCGGATCGCCGGTCTGCGTCGCATCCAGCAAATCGAGCCCTTGCGACAGGGTCAGGCGGCCGCGGAAGGAACCGTCGAACATCAGCGAGCGCGCGTAGAGCCCGACACGCACCACCGGGATGCGATCGTGCCGCGCCAGAATTCCGAAGCGTTCCTGGCGCAGATCGCGGAACTCGAATTCGCCGTCGAGCCATAGCGAGAAGGCCCGTGACCGCTGCAATGGGTGTCGAAGATGGGCGGCCAGGCTCATCGACTCCCCGAAGATGTCCCGATCTTCGAGATAGGCCCCCGGATTTGTCGCGGAATACGAGGCCGAGACCGCGAACTGCGATCCTTGCTGAGAGAACACCACGCCATAACGCCCGCGCACGTATTGCAATTCGCTGGGGCTGTCTGGCACGGTCGAATAGGTGAAGTCGACCTCGTCGAACGGCGAGATAAGACCGTTGGCATCGAAATCGATCCGCGCGCGCAAGGGACCGATCGGCCTGGACCCGTCGTTCTCGAGCCCGACCCGGCCGCTGAACCGGCTGCGCGAAGCGTCGACGATCAAGATGCCGCGATTGCCTTCGCGTTCGTAGCGCGGCGAGCGCAGGCGAACGCCGGCGATGTCGTCGGCGAGGAGCAGATGTCGCTCGAGCCTCGCCAGCGTGACCGGCCGACCGTCGACGAGGGGCGCGAGTTGCGAACGGATGGCGCTGTCGCCATCCCCGGTCACCCGGATCTCGTCGATCACGCCTTCCTCGAGGCGAACCCTCAGGACCCCGGAGGCCAGCGATTGCGGTGCTATCGCGGCGCTGGCGAAGATATAGCCCCGATCGCGCGCGCGCTGCGCGATCCGTCCGCTGAGCGCGCCGAGTTCGCCCGCGGAGAGCGAGCGGGCCGAATATTCCTGGACGATGTCGGTGAAATCGCCGGGATCGAGTGCGACGAGGTTGTCGACGACGATCGCGCCGACATCGTATCGAGTATCATCGAAGATGGTCGGGTCGACATCGATGCGAACCGTCTCGACCCGCACCTCTTCGTCGATGTCGCGCGGCAGGTCCTCCGGAACCTCGGCCTGGGTCGGGTCGGTGCGGTCGAGCGTATCCTGCGCCAGAACCGGCGCGGAGGTGACGAGTGCCCCCAGCACAACTCCATTCAACAAAATCGACCGCACAGACAATTTCCCGCTGTTCGCGGGCCTTATCGGCGGCAAGTCCTTTATTTTCCGTCAATTTCAGGAAGTGTTTACCCTGCGCTTCAACCACTTGGGTGGGTATTTTCCCCTATGGCACGCTCGAAGGAGAGTGCCGTGCACCGCACAATCGTCAAGCTTTCGACCCTCGCAGCGCTGCTGGGAAGCACCAGCGCGCTGGCGCAGACCGGACCGTGGCAGGTCAGCGAGATGCAGGGGCAGGTCACCATCCGCGGCGAGGCGGGAACCGTGGCAGCGCGGCCGGGTGCGCGCGTTCCAAGCGGTGCCGTGGTCCGGACCGGCAACGACGGCAATGCAGTGCTGGTCCGCGGGCGCGAGTTCGTGACCGTCCGGCGCAATTCGGAGATTCGCATCCCCGCCCCCACCCGCGAGCGTTCAGTCATACAGATCGTCCAGGACTTCGGCAGCGCGCTGTTCAACATCGGCAAGCAGCCCGATCCGCATTTCGGCGTGAAGACCGAATACCTCGCCGCCGTGGTGAAGGGGACGGTGTTCACCGTGACCGTGGCGCCCGAGGGTGCCTCGATGCAGGTGCTGGAAGGCGCGGTCGAGGTTTCCACCGACGATGGCGGCGCGCGCGACCTGGTGATGCCGGGCGCGGTGGCCATGGTGGCGGCGGACGATCGCTATCGGCTTGTCGTGGAAGGTGCGGAGCGCCGGGTGCTCGATTCTCCGGCCCGTCCGGCAGAGGGTTCGGCGCCGACGGCGGCGCCTGCTCCAACCGGCGCCCCGGTATCAGTGCCGCAGGCTGCGGCAGTTTCGAGTTCGCTCAGTGCAGAGCCCCAGCCCGCACAATTCATCGATGCAGCATTCGGAAGCGGCGCGGCGGATTTGTCCGATCTGTCCGACGGTTTGATCGAAGGTGAAACATTCGATTTCGCAGCGCAGATTGTTGCCGACGCTGCCGCGCTGGCCGGGCGCGGCGGTCAGGAGCCTGTCGAGACCATCCCTGATCCCGTGGACGAGCCGGAGCAGCCTGGAGAACCTGAGGATCCTGTTCCGATGCCTGATCCCGAGCCGGAGCCGGAACCAGAGCCCGAGCCCCAACCGGAGCCCGAACCGACTCCCGAGCCAGAACCACAGCCTGAACCCGAGCCCGAGCCCGAGCCCGAGCCAGAGTCCGAGCCAGAGTCCGAGCCAGAGTCCGAGCCCGAGCCCGAGCCCGAGCCCGAGCCCGAGCCCGAACCGGAGCCAGAGCCAGAGCCAGAGCCCGAGTCCGAGCCGGAGCCCGAGCCCGAACCCGAGCCCGAACCCGAGCCCGAACCCGAGCCCGAACCGGAGCCCGAACCAGAGCCGGAGCCGGAGCCAGAGCCAGAGCCTGAGCCGGAGCCAGAACCAGAGCCTGAGCCTGATCCCGATGACGATTGGGATGATGACGATGACGATGACGACGACGACGATGATGACGACGACGACGATGATGATGACGACGATGACGATGACGATGACGATGACGATGACGATGACGAAGATGACGACGATGACGATTGAGGCCGGCGTCGCGCAGGCGTGAAATCGTGAGCGCGCGTTTACCTTTCCGGTTCGATTTCGCGACCAATCCGGCGCCTTCGGTCCTGCGTGTGATGGTTGCCGCCGCAATCGTCATCGCTGCCAGCTTTCCGGCCGCGGTCGGAGCGCTGCGCCCGATCAAGCACGAGTTGTACGACCTGAGTTTCGCTATGCGCTCCACCCAAGCGATTAGACAGGTTGCGGTGGTCTAAATGAATGCCGCGAGCTTGGCCGATCCGCCAGTGGCCTAGGGATCGGACCCATTATACCAGGGTGGTGGATCGTCTCGATCGCGCCGGCGCCCGCACTATCGCATTCGATGTCGATTTCTCCGCGCGCTCGAGCCCCACGGACGACGCGCGCTTCGCCGGTCGCTGGAGAAAGCTTCGGCAAATATCGTGCTTCCGGCGTTCGGCCAGCAGGCCAGCGCCGCGGACCAGCGCCAGCTCGACGCGCTTCCGATCTCGCAGCTGCGCGAACACGTGTTGCTAGGATCGGCCTCCGTGCAACCCGATCCGACCGGCATCGTGTGCGACATGCCGATCGGGACTTTCAATTCCAATCGTTGCGGAGGGAATCGAAGATGCGCACTTCCTGACATTCCTGCGCTGGATCCGCAGTGATTTTGCGCAAGGTTATCACATTGCGAAACGCACGAACGCCGCAGAACTGCTCAAACTGGTTCAAAGCTCATCACCGTCATCATCGCGCGACGCACTTTAATTGGTTTGACAAGTCCGGACACCTCTGGACCTGCATGCGAACCATGCTCGTGAGCGAGCGTGAACGATATGGTATAATCATCCGCCCGTGATCCGTTTGTCATCGTGGAATTACTGATCGACGTCGGAATGATCCTTTTTAGGACGCAATGCTCTCATCAACTGATCCTGACCGAACGGCAGCTTTCGGGACTAACTTAACCGATGTTCGATGACCGATGTGAAGGCGCGATGCTGTCTAGCCGCTATTGGGCCGGTAGCCGACTGTCCGGTTTGGCGCGTAGCAATTGGGAAGCTGCCATTTGATCGGCAGTGCCGATGCTACTGATCGTACTCATCCGGGCTGAATCCCTCATATTAGGCTGGAATTGGTAAACCGCAATTCCGTCGAAAGAGGGATGAGTCCTTCTTTCATTCGGTCTATCGAAAACTGTGATGAATACAGAGCAAGAAGTGCGACCTTCCGCTTCGTGACAGGAAGAACGCAAATGAGGTAGAGATTCGATCATGCATGGAGCTTCCCATTCCTGGACGCCTTATTGCGGTGTTGCTCCCAACCCTTCGAACTGGCTCGCCAGCTGGAATGGGGATCCGATTCTGCTCGTGGTTATTGCCGCAGGTCTCGGATTCGGTTTGAAATATGCACCGCAAGCGACGCGCAGTCATCTCGCCGCAACCGCAGTCACCCTCATCCTGTTCATAACCCCGCTTTGTGCGCTGGGTTCGGCCCTCTTTACGATACGCGCAATCCATCATGTGGCGCTGACGCTGGCCCTTGCTCCGCTTCTGGCTAGTTCGCTCGATCTTGGGAAGCGCATCGGACCGTCTTCCCTGGGATTGCTGACCGGCGTCCAGGCAATCGTTTTCTGGTTCTGGCATGCGCCGGCAGTTTATTCCGTTGCGCTGTCTAGCAGTGCCGTTTTCTGGATCATGCAGTTGAGCCTAACTGGGACCGCTTCACTCTGGTGGGCGTCGATGCGCAAAGCGCAGGCACCGGCTGCAGTGGCGGCGACCCTTGCGACCATGGTGCAAATGGGGGCGCTCGGCGCGCTCCTCACCTTTTCCGGGCGCCCCGTCTACGCCCCGCATTTCGCCACCACGCAGGCCTGGGGCTGGACCCCGATGGAGGACCAGCAAGTCGCCGGGCTGATCATGTGGGCGCCCGCATCGGCGGTCTATCTGCTCATCGCGCTCGCCATTCTCTATCGATCGATGCAACCGGCCTACGCGCGATGAAGCCATGGGTACAGCAATGGCGCGAATGGTCGGTCGGCTATCGCGACCGGGGGAAATACACGCCGGTCGGCGTCGCGTTTCACTGGATCATGGCGGCCGTGGTGATGTGGCAACTCGTCACCGGGTGGCTGATGCAGCGCTATCTCGTCGGGCCGGACAAGCTGGAAGCCTATGCCGTGCATTCGGAGGTGGGGCTGACGCTGCTGGTACTCGGCGCGCTGCGGCTGCTCTGGCGGCTGATCGTACCTGGACCCATTAATGATGCTGATAGGCAGGGCTGGCGGACGACCGTTGCCCACACGATACACGCCGTATTTTACGCACTGTTCACGCTGTTGCCGCTATCTGGCTGGGCGATGTGGTCGGCAATCCAGCCGGCGCGCGAGCTTCGCCTAGCGGGTCTCGTCCCGGTTCCGGCCATGCCGTTCCAGGATATGTCGCCCGAATGGCAGTTCTGGATCCTCGATGCCGCCGAAGACGTCCATGTCATTTGCGTCGTGGTGCTTGCCGTGCTGATCCCGGCCCATGCCATTGCGGCGATCAAGCACCATTATTGGGATCGGGACGACGTGTTCGAGGGCATGTTTCCGGAGGTCCCGGATACCCACCGGCACCCGGGAGGGCCGAACTATAGTCGGCCAGACGAGCCATCTCCCTCTCCGTCAGAAGCTGGCTGATGCGGGTCATGGTGTTGTCGCCGCCATAGCGCTCGCCGTTTGCCCAGGCTTTCAGCTGCGCCTCGAGATAGGGCGCGGGCTGCGCGGCGAGCGGCGGATTGCCTGCACCGACGCCCGCGCCGTCCGTGCCGTGGCAACTCGCGCAGGAGGCAAGGCCGCGGGCGGGATCGCCGCGCAGATAGACTTCCGCCGCTGCGCAATCGCCAGCATCGGGCGCGCTGTATGCTGTCGCCGGTACGGGGAGGCGGGCATAATAATTCGAGACCTTCTCTCGCGCCGGCCAATCGAGGTGATCCGCGATCCAGACCATCTGCGGATGCCGCCGCTGGCCTTCGGCGAAATATTCGAGCTGGCGGAGCTGGTATCCCGGGTCCAGCCCGGAGAGACGTGGGACGAGATTGCCGTCCCCCTGTCCTTCCAGCCCATGGCAGGTAACGCAGGCCCCGCGGGCCCCAGCATCCCCGCCGCTCAGCGCGATGACTTCTCCGGAAATCTCGTATCGACCGGTGGTCGGCTTGGCCTCGCTGCATGCAGCCAATACCGCCGGCAAAAGAAGATTCAGGAAGACCGGGGGCAATTTGCGCATCGCGTGGGGAACCTCCGGCACGATGGGCCGGTTCCCCGTGGGACGGGGGGAGCATCTTGGGCAAATCTCTGACGATCGGTCTGTCCGTCGCGTTGTGCGGGAGCCTGGCTGCTTGCAAGCAGCCTCCCCAATCGCGCTATGTGGCCGATCCCGAAACAGCCCGGAACGGACGCGAGGCGATCGAGCGCGTGGGCTGTGCGGCCTGTCACGAAATCCCGGGCATCGCTTGGCCGAAAGGCCGCACCGGACCTTCGCTGGTGGGCTTCGACGATATCGGCCCGATCGCCGGTGCCTTGCCGAACACGCCCAAAAACCTCGCCGCCTTCGTCCGCAACGCACCCGTGGCCAGGCCCGGATCCGCGATGCCCGCCATGCCGCTCAGCGAAGAAGAGGCTCGCGATGTCGCGGCGTATCTCTATGGTCTAGACGATGAGTAGCGCACCCATCGACATTTTCGATGCCTGGTGGGGCTGGCCGCCCCCCGTGCTCGATCCGGCCGGTCCCTATGCGGACAGCGTGGTGGTGCTGGCCTGGGCACTGATCGGGATGGCAGTCGCCGTGACCGCAATCGTGGTCGCCGCACTCTATGTGGCGATCAAGGGTCCGGAGAGATGGAAGGCCAGGCTCGGCGGTGAAAAGGCCGTGTGGTTCGGCGGGATCGCGTTTCCCGGGGTGGTGCTGACCGGCTTGCTGATCTGGGGGCTGACCCTGACCGCATCGCTGACCGAACCGGTCCCCGAAGACGCGATGCGGGTCCACGTCACCGGATATATGTGGTGGTTCGACGTCGAATATCTCGATCGCGACGGCAATGTGATCCTGCGCGATGCCAACGAACTGCACCTGCCGGTCGGCGAGCCCGTGGTGGTCGAACTCGCCAGCGAGGATGTGATCCACAGTTTCTGGGTGCCCAACCTCTCGGGCAAAGAGGACATGATCCCGGGTCGGACGAATGAGCTGGTGATCCAGGCGGATCGGCCGGGCCGTTACGGCGGGGTCTGCGCCGAATATTGCGGTGGTCCTCATGCGCTGATGGGCTTCGTCGCCGTGGCGCATAGTCGCGCGCAATGGGATGCCTGGGTCGCAGGGCGGGTAACGGCGCGCCCCGAGATTGCCGATCAGGACGTGCCGGGCGAAGTTCCGGCGATCTCCTCCTCTATCACGCGGACCGCGGCCAACAGCCTCGATGGTCGCGCGCTGTTCATCGATAGCGGATGCGGCGCCTGCCACCGTGTCGCCGGAACCCAGGCGAACGGCCTGGTGGGTCCCGATCTCACCCATGTCGGCAGTCGATTGACGCTGGGCGCGGGCATTCTGCCCAACAATCGAGGCACGATGATCGGGTGGATCGGCGACAGCCAGTCGATCAAGCCGGGCAACCGTATGCCGAGTTACGACATGCTCTCCGCCGAGGAACTGGAAGCGATCGCGATCTGGCTCGAGCGCCAGCGATGAGCGCAGGTCCGCTGGACAGGACGCACGAGGCGATGGAAGGGCGCGCGTCCGAAACGGGGTTCGATCACGAACTCTACCGGCTTTTTCCCACTCGCCGCCCCCGATCCGAAGGCGAGGTCGAGGAGCTCGAGAAGATCTGGGCAGCACCCAAAGGCTGGGGGCTGCTGACGGTCGTCAACAACAATTACATCGGCTTCTTCTACGTCGCGACGGCGTTCCTGTTCTTTCTGCTGGCGGGCATTCTTGCGCTGGGGATGCGCGTGCAGCTTGCCGCGCCGCTGCAGGATTTTCTGCCACCGGACACCTACAACCAATTCTTCACCATGCATGGCACGGTGATGATGTTCCTGTTCGCAGTGCCGATGGTGGAAGCGATCGGGATCATGCTGCTGCCGCAGATGCTGGCCGCGCGCGACCTGCCCTTTCCGCGCCTTTCCGCCTACGCCTTCTGGGCCTATTGCGTTGGGGGACTGTGCTTCTTTGCCAGCATTTTCGTGGGCCTCGCGCCCGACGGAGGTTGGTTCATGTACCCCCCGCTCACTTCGATGGCCCATTCACCGGGGATCAACACCGATTTCTGGCTGCTCGGCATAGGCTTCATCGAGATCAGCGCGATTGCCGGGGCGATCGAAATCATCGTCGGCGTGCTCCGCACGCGCGCACCCGGCATGACGCTCGATCGGATGCCGATGTTCGCCTGGGCCATGCTGGTCTTCGCGGTGATGATCGTGATCGCTTTCCCCAGCGTGATCCTCGGCACTCTGCTGCTGGAGCTGGAGCGCGCGCTCAACTGGCCGTTCTTCGATCCGACGCGGGGGGGCGATCCGCTGCTGTGGCAGCACCTGTTCTGGTTCTTCGGCCATCCGGAGGTCTACATCATCTTCCTGCCCGCCGCCGGCCTGATGAGCATGATGGTGGCGACCGTGGCGCGCACCGAGCTGGTTGGCTATCGCCTCAACGTGCTGGCACTGGTGGCGACCGGCTTCATCAGCTTCGGCGTCTGGGCGCACCACATGTTCGCCACCGGCATGCCGCGCGTCTCCACCGGATATTTCAGTGCGGCGAGCATGGCGGTGAGCCTGCCTGCGGGCATCCAGGTTTTCTGCTGGATCGCCACGCTGGCTGCGGGCAAGATCAAATGGTCGACGCCTGCCATGTTCGTCGTGGGCAGTATCGGCATCTTCGTCATAGGCGGGCTGACCGGGGTAATGGTCGGCATGGTGCCGTTCGACTGGCAGGTCCACGACACCTATTTCATCGTCGCGCACCTGCATTACGTACTGCTGGGTGGGATGGTGTTCCCGATGTTCGCCGCCTTCTATTACTGGAACGGCATGACATCGAAGAATGCGCTGTCCGAACGGCTGGGCAAATGGGTATTCTGGCTGATGTTCACTGGGCTGCACATCACTTTCCTGCCGATGCATCTGACCGGCTTCATGGGCATGCCCCGACGGGTTTATACCTATCTGCCCGATCGCGGGCTCGACCTGCTCAACCTCGTTTCGACGATAGGCGCCTTCGTGATCACAGCGGGCGTACTGCTGTTCCTTTTCGACCTTGCGCGCCGGTTCCGTTTCACCACTAACGAGGATGCCGGCAATGTGTATGGCGGGGGCACGCTGGAATGGCTGCCCACGGGTATGTATTCGACGCGCTCGATCCCGCTGGTGAAGAGCCGAGAGCCGCTATGGGACGATCCGGTCATCTGCAACGACGTGGCCGAGGGCCGCTATTTCCTCCCCAACACCGTCACCGGCCTCCGCGAGACGATCATAACCAGCCCCATCAATGCGGAGCCGCAGTACCTGCAACTGATGCCCGGCCCCTCGCCATGGCCGGTCAGCGCCGCAGTCTTCACCGCGGGTTTCTTTCTCGCGCTGACCGTGCAGGCTTATGCCTTCTCGATCTTCAGCGGAGTGGTCGCGCTTGCCTGCGTCCTGCGCTGGCTATGGGAAACCGACCGCCCGATCCAGCAGGAAACGGCGGATATCGGCGCAGGCATCATGGTGCCGATTGCGATCACCGGACCTTCCAGCCACGGATGGTGGGCGCTCAATACGCTGATGGTGGTGATGGGGATGATCGTCTTCATGGCGATCTTCAGCTATCTCTACCTCTACGGCGTCAATCCGGAGGTGTGGAGCGCCCCGCCCGCTCTCGCCCAGACCGCCGGGATCGCCGCGCTGCTGGTGCTGGCGCTGGGATCGGCATGGGTGTCGCGCCGCATTCTCGCCTCCAAGCCCAAGGGGGCATTCCCGGGTCAGGGACCCTGGCTGATGGCCGCAATCGGCACCTGCCTGCTGGGCGCGGCGATATGGTGGGACTGGACAGGCTGGCGCAGCGCGGGGCTCGATCCGACCGCCAGCGGACAGGGAGCAACGGTCTTCGCACTGCTCGCCTTCCAGGCTTGCACCGTCGTTATCGCGGGCATCATGGCACTCTACCTCGGCTATCGCAGCGGTCGGGGCCTGCTCGTCGGTCCGAGCAATGTCACGCTCGACGTGGTGGTGCGGTTCATCGGCTATACAGCGCTGCAGGGCCTCGCCGCCGCACTCGTGGTTCGGCTGTTCCCCGGAGGGTGAGGCGATGCGCGACTATCGCAACGATATGGACTGGCTGACCCCGACTCTGGCACTGTGCGTATGGGCCGCGCATTTCTCGCTCCTTTGGGCGGCGAGCAGTGCTTTCCCTGACCGGCCCGCGGCGCGCTGGATCGCCGCAATCCTGACCCTGCCCGCTCTGGGTGCGATGTCGTGGTTATGGCGGCGAGGGAGCGTGTCCTCGCCGGTCTCGATACCCGGGCTCGGCATCGTCATCTCGGCCACCGGCATCGTGTTCAGCTTGCTCCCCGCAATTATCGGCTAATCGAAGACGCTGGCAAGGATTGCCGCCATTCCCGCGCCATAGGCCACGAGCACGGCGATGGAATCGTAACCCATGCGAAACTTGGCCTTGTCGCGCCGTTCGAGCAGTCCGACCAGGACGAGCACGGTCAACAATATGCCGAGAAGCGCCGCCACCATCGCGCTGCGATCGACCTGGTCGAGCACTAGCGGGCCTGCCGCCATCACATCGATCAGCAGGATCAACGTGACGTCGAACATGTTGCCGCCCAGGATATCGCCGATGGCCAGTTCCACGCGGCGCATGCGAACAGCCGCGATCGCCGTGCTGAGTTCGGGCAGGGACGTGGCGAAGGCGAGCAGGGTTAGGCCCATCACGCCGGTATCGGTGCCCGTCTGCTCTGCCATCCCCTCTACCGCCAATGTCACGAGTGTGCCGCCGACACAGATCAGCACGGCGGCGCTCAGCGTGACTCCGGCAAGGCGCGCACTGGATAGCTCGGACGGCGTCTCTTCCTGCCGATCCACGTCCGGCAAGACTTCGGGGGTCCAGCCGCTCGAAGAAACGCTCCTCCCCAGCCGCCACAGGCACAGAAGGTAGGTCGCGGCAATGAGTACCGGAAAGAAGCCGACCCCGCTGCCCCACAATTCCCAGTCGCCCACCATGACGCCCAGCGCCACGAGCACCAGCAGAACGATGCTAACCGCAGCATTCAGCATGACGCGCGGCCCCGGCACCATGCTGGTCAGCGCGTCCTCGCCCACGAACAGGTCCGCCAGCGCGATCACGACCACCTGGAAGGCGACGCCGCCGATAAGATTGTTGACCGCCATGCGCGGATTGTCGGACACCACCGCGACGCTGGTGGTGGTTATCTCGGGCAGGGATGTGACTGCCCCCAACAGGATGACGCCGATGGTCGCCTGCCCGATGCCGCTCCGCCGCGATATCGTGTCGGCATAGCCGGCCAGCCGCGCACCCGCGAACCAGACCAGCGCGGCTCCGGCTACGAACAGCGGGAAGAGCGCAACCAGGGAAAGCCCGGCCAAGTTCATGGCAGCGTCATTGCCTTGACATGAGCCCGCTCGACCCGATCAGGCCCGCACCGACCGCTATCGAAAGGACTCCGGCACCGATGGCGATCAGCATCAGCAATCCGTCGCGCACCAGCAGGGCGAGACCAAAGGCGATGATCGCGGCCATCGGGGCAGTGCTGGCGAAAGGCACGAATTCGAGCGGCGGTACGGTAAGGCACAGCAGGATGACAATGCCCGCGGCAATTCGCGGCCAGACGCCTTGGATGAAATGCGGCATGCGCCCGTGGAACCATTGGTCGAGCCGTGCCGCGATGCCATCGAGCTTATCGGCGGCCTTGTGCAGCTTTTCCCCCGAGAGGGCGCGCTTCTGGATGACCCGCGGCAGCCAGAGATGCTTCTTGCCGAACAGCAATTGCGCCGCGACCAGCGCGACGATGGCGGCAAGGAAGGTCGGCAAGCCGGGTATCCCCCCGATCGGGCTGATCTCGATCAGCGCCGGCAGCATGAGCGCAGGGCCATAAGACCGGTCGCCGATCGCATCGAGCACGTCGCCGATGGAAACCTTGTTCTGCGCATCCGCCAGCTCGCGCAGTTTTCCGAGAATGTTGCAGACTGAGTGGACTGCTTCGTCTTGCGGCGTGTCGGTCATGTCATTCTCCAAGATAGGCCGAGGTCAGCAAAAGCGCGCCGAAGCCCAGCGCGAAGGACGGACTCGAAATGCGGCGCTTGGCCTTGGGCTGATCGGCTTCGGGCACGATATCCTCGATCGTCGCGATTAGCAGCAGGCCGGCAAACAGGGCGAGCACGAAACCGGTCAGCAATGGCCCCGCGCCTGCCAGCACGACATAACCGACCAGCGCGCCGATCACGGGGAGGAGGGGATAGATCGCCAGCGCGCGCAACCGCTTGCCGCGTGGTATCTTCGCTGAGCAGAAATCGGCGGCGATGGCGAAACCGCCCGGCAGATTGCCTGCCACCTGCGACAGTGCCAGCAGCAGGCCCAGTTCGCGCGCGACCGCACCGCCCCCGCCGGTCATCAGCCCGTCGGTGAACAGGTCGACTCCAATCGCGGCATAGGCGCCCCAGGTCGTCGCCCGCCCCGTAGCACTGCCTATCCGGTCGCGGATCGCGCGCGTGGCCTTGGCGATGCCGGCCGAACAGATCGCGCCGACGAACAGCGCCGCCACCAGCAGCCAGGTCTCGATCCGCTCCTGAGAGCGCGGGATGAGCTCGATCGCGGCAACCGCGGTGGCAATGCCCGCTGCGGCATGGAGCGCGCCGCCGACCAGCCATTCGGGCGGCTTGCGCCACTCGGCCAGCGCTACGCCGAGAAGATTGCCCAGCGAAGGAAGCAGCGCAAGGCCGAGAACCGGGAGAAGGCTGGATCCTCCCATGCCGTCAGCGTACTACGCCATCGAGCGAGCCGTAGTTCTGCGTGACGCGTCCACGCGGAAAGGCCAAGACTGCGATGGTGATGTCCCCGACAAGACTGACGGCGATATGGAGCGAATCTCCTCCGAACAGGAATGACACCGCCGCTATGGCGAGGCCCAGCGGGACCATCAGGAATCGCGCCGCGCGTGGCACTTCGGCGGCGGCAATCGCCAGCACGGTCACCACCTGCGCGCCGCTTCTGCGCGGATAGTGTCCTCGACCTTCTTCTTCGATTCCGGATATTCCCAACGCGGATCGAACGGGGTTTCTTCGTTGATCCGCCCGCCCGGTTCGGTCGGCTCATGCACCAGCATGGTGCTGGCATAGACGAAGCGCTCCACCTTCATCTGCCCGAGCGCCTTCAACAGGTGGCGGGTGCCTTGTTCATTGACCTTTTCGTAGAGCGCGTTCGGCTGACCACTAAAGTCGAAAAATGCCACCCGACGGACGACGGCCGCCACTTCGCGGCCATGGTCTTCCGCGATCCGCCCGATCGCGTCACGCGCCGAAAACTCGTCGGTGATATCGAAGGTAACGACGTCCCGCTCACCCTCTTCCTCGTTCTTGTCTAGCCCGACTACGCGGTAATCCCGCTCAAGCGCATCGCATAGCGAACCGCCGATATTGCCCGTCGCCCCGGTGACCAGAACCAGCGGTTTCCTGTCGGTATTCGGTCCGGGCAAGCCTGCTCCCCTCGGTCGCCTCGACCAACCAACATATATCGCTTCACTAAGTTTCTTGACCGTGGGCGGAAACGTTGCCTCTCATGTGCGTTGAGCACCCGGCGGCGTTTCAAATCGGCGATATCGGGCAGGAGATATAGACGATGAGAGATCGAAACGCGGTAGCCGGATCGTCTCTCAGTCCTCTCCACGCCGTTATTCTCGCCTTCCCCGTGGCACTCTATTCCTCGGCTCTGCTCAGCGACATTACCTATTTCAACACCGCCGAAATCCAGTGGTCGAATTTCTCGTCCTGGCTGATCGCCGGGGCGGATTTCTTCGCCGGCATCCTGCTCTCCTGGGCGGTGTTCAGCTTCTCCTTCGGACGCGTCGGTGCGCATCGCGGGCGCGGACTGCTATACCTCGCCCTCGTCGGGACCATGTTCGTGCTCGGACTTGTCAATGCATTCCAGCACGCCAAGGATGGCTGGCATTCGGTCGGAACGCCCGGACTGGTCCTGTCGACGCTATGCACGGTGCTGGCGCTGGTCATCGCCCTGCTCGCCCACTCCCGCTTCTTCCTGCGGGAGAAAAACGTATGACCACGCTTCGATATTATGCCCCTGCCTTGCTGGCGGCCGTCGCCGCCTGCAGTCCGTCGAGCGAGGGACTGGACCAGTATGGCAAGGACCCCGTTCTCCCCGAACAGGCGGACGCCATGTTCCCGGCGATGAATATCGCCACGCCGGCGGGCTGGAAAGGCGACCTTCCCACCGTGCCCGAGGGATTCGCTGTCACCGCCATCGCCGAGAACCTGAAAATCCCGCGGCAGATGCTTGTTTTGCCGAATGGCGACCTGCTGGTGGCGGAAGGATCGGGCGGCAATGCGCCCAAGCTTCGCCCCAAGGACGTGATCGCTGGCCTGATCAAGTCGCGCGGCAAGAGCCCGGTCGAAGGTGGCGATCGCATCACCCTGCTGCGCGACAGCGATGGCGACGGGCGGACGGATTTGCAGACCGTATTCATCGATAATCTCGATGCACCTTACGGCCTCGCGCTGATCGGCAACGATCTCTACGTCGCCAACCAGGGCAATCTCGTGCGCTTTGCCTATGCGGAGGGTGCTACGTCGATCGCCGGATCAGGGGAGGAAGTCACCAAGCTCCCTGCTAAGATCAACCACCACTGGACCAAGGCGATGACCGCCAGCCCGGACGGGTCGCGGCTCTATGTCGGCATCGGATCGAACAGCAATGTCGGCGAGCGCGGCATGGATGTCGAAGAGGACCGCGCGGTGGTTTGGGAAATCGATCCGGAAACGGGCGCAAGCCGCATTTTCGCATCCGGCATCCGCAATCCGACCGATCTCGCCTTCAACCCCTGGACCGACCAGCTATGGGCAGTCGTGAACGAGCGCGACGAGCTCGGCCCCGAACTGGTGCCGGACTACCTTACTTCCGTGCGCGAAGGCGGTTTCTACGGCTGGCCCTACAGCTATTGGGGTCAGACGGTCGATCCGCGCATCCGCCCGCAGCGCCCCGACCTGGTGCGCAGCGCGATCGTGCCCGATTACGCGCTCGGCTCGCACACAGCCCCGCTCGGGCTCGACTTCGCGTCCGGGGGCGGAGTCGGGCCGTTCACTGAAGGCGCCTTCGTCGGCCAGCATGGCAGCTGGAACCGCTCCGACCTAGCCGGGTACAAGGTCGTGTTCGTGCCGTTCCGCAATGGTCGTCCGGCAGGCGATCCGATGGACGTCCTAAGCGGATTTATCGCCGACGGCCATGCGCGCGGGCGCCCGGTCGGCGTGACCTGGGACAGCGAACGTAGCGTCCTCTATGTCGCGGACGATGTCGCGAATACGGTCTGGCGCGTGGCCTATCGCTCGGTGTCGGGGGAACGGCCGGTCGCGTCCGATCGCGATCAGTGATCGGGTCCGACCATGTCCTTCTGCCGCACCATGCGGTCGTAATCCGCGTCGCTCACCCAGCCGCTTGCCAGCGCCGCTTCGCGTAGCGTCGTGCCCTCATTGTGGGCGCGTTTGGCTATCTCGGCTGCCTTGTCGTAGCCGATTTCGGGCGCGAGCGCGGTTACCAGCATCAGCGAGTTCTCGACACCCTTGACGATATTCCCGCGGCGCGGCTCCAGTCCCTTGAGGAGATTGTCGGTGAAACTGAGGCAGGCATCGGCCAGCAGACGCACCGATTGGAGGAAATTGTAGGCGACCACGGGACGGTAGGCGTTCAGCTCGAACTGCCCTTGGCTACCCGCGAAAGCGATAGTCGCATGGTTGCCGAAAACCTGCGCGCAGACCTGAGTCAGGGCCTCGACCTGGGTAGGGTTGACCTTGCCCGGCATGATCGAACTGCCGGGTTCGTTCGCGGGCAGCGAGAGTTCTCCCAGCCCGGCGAGCGGCCCCGAACCGAGCAGGCGGATATCGTTGGCGATCTTGTAGAGGCTTACCGCGAGCGTGTTCAGCGCGCCATGCGCGAAGACCAGCGCGTCCTGACCCGCCAGCGCCTCGAACCTGTTGGGCGCGCAGCTGAAGGGCCAGCCGGTTGCCTCCGCCAGTTCCTCGGCCACCATGCGCCCGAATTCCGCCGGCGCGTTAAGACCGGTACCCACCGCCGTGCCGCCCTGGGCAAGTTCGAGGAGACCGGGTAGCACCTGCTCGATCCGCTCGATTCCGGAGCGCAACTGGCGGGCGTAACCGGAAAATTCCTGCCCAAGTGTAAGCGGCACCGCGTCCTGCGTATGCGTCCGCCCGATCTTGACGATATCGCTCCATTCGCTCGCCTTCGCCTCCAGTTCCGCAAGCATCGCCTCGAGGGAGGGCGCGAGCGACGTTTTCAGCGCCGCGACTGCCGCGACATGCACCGCGGTGGGTATCGTGTCGTTGGACGACTGGCTCTTGTTGACATGGTCGTTGGGATGGACCGGATCCTTGCTCCCGACCTCGCCGCCAAGCGCCCGGTTGGCCAGATTGGCGATCACCTCGTTGGCGTTCATGTTCGTCTGCGTGCCCGATCCGGTCTGCCAGACCAAAAGCGGGAATTCCCGATCGAGCTCGCCCGCGGCGATCCTGCTGGCGGCCTGTTTGATCGCATCGGCCAGCGTCTTGTCGAGAACGCCCAGCTTGCGGTTGGCGATCGCCGCAGCGCGTTTTACCCGGCCCAAGGCATGGACCAGTTCGCGCGGAATTCGCTCCTCGCCGATGCGGAAATTCTCTGTCGATCGCTGCGTCTGCGCGCCCCACAGCCGGTCGGCGGGGACGCGGATTTCGCCCATGGAATCGGTTTCTGTGCGGGTTTGCGTCATGGCTTTCATCCTCGGCTGCACCCTTATCGCGTTCGGCTCACAGGCCGAAGGGAAAGGTATCCGCCGCGCCTTCATGCTCCTCATGGTCTTCCAGCGGTTCGAGCGCGCGGGTCTCGTCGAACCAGCAATAGGCGTCGAACTGGCGCGGCAAAACGGCTTCGCTGTAATGGCTCCAGCGCTCGGTCTCCGGGCGATAGATGACGCCGATGAAGCGTTCGAGAAGCGGTTCGGCGAGCCCCTGCGACAGCGCGGGATCGGCGGCGAGGTCGAGCAGGAAGCGCTCCACCCCGCTATCGTGGCACAATCGCTCGTAACTGTCGCGGCGCGAAGGGACGACATCCTTCACCTCGCGCTCGCCGCCCCAGTCGCTCGCTGCGCTGACGGTGCCGCTATGCGTACCGAAACCGACCAGCGCGACATCCTCGCCCCAGCGCTCGCGCGCCAGCTGGCCGAGATTGTGCTCGCCGCGCACCGCGCCCATATCGGTGGCGCGCGCATCGCCGATATGGCTGTTATGCGCCCATACCACCGCCTTGCTGCCGGGCCCGCACTGTTCGAGCAGGTGTTCCAGCGTGTTGGTCATGTGGCTGTCGCGCAGATTCCAGCTTTCCGCCCCGCCGTAATACATGACGCGGTAATAGCGCTCCGCCGAGGCGACCAGCCGCGCATTCATCGCCGCCGAGAAACTGTCGCTATCGAGGGCCTTGTCGAGCAGGTCGCGACATTGCCGCACCACCGCCTCCTCGCATTCGGCGAAACCCTCGCGCAGCGCCATCCGGCCATAGACCGCCGGCTCGGACTGCCAGGGATGGAGGCAGCCGTAACGCTCGCGCGCGACCTGCGCTGCCTCCGGATCATTCTCATCGAGAAAGGCCAGGATCGCCTCGATCGATCCCGACATGTTGTAAATGTCCAGACCGTAAAACCCGGCTTTCCGGACCTCGGGCAGCTCGGCATTGATGGCGCGCAAGTCGCGCAGGAATGGCGGCATGACGGTGTTGCGCCACATCCAGGTCGGGAAGCGCCGGAAGGGCGGCTGCGCGCTCTCGGCTTGCTCCTCTCCACGGATGAAACGGTGGTAGGCGGCAGCATCGGGCCAGTCGCCTTCGACCGCAACAATGGTGAAACCGTGACGTTCGACAAGCCGCTGCGTGATCGCCGCGCGCGCCGCGTAAAATTCATCCGTACCGTGGCTGCATTCGCCCAGCAAAACGACGCGCCTGTCCGCATAGCGATCGAAGGCGGCGGCGAAATCCTCGTCGTCGATTTCGGGGAGCGGCTCGCAGGCCTGCGCGATCGCCTCGGGCAGCGGCAGAGTCCGCATGCTGCGATGATCGCTGGCCGAGCGCGACTCGTCCTCCGCCACCACGCCTTCGAGCAACGGAACGAAGCGCACCGGAGTGATATCCTGGCTGGTCCATTCGTCCTCGGCGGTCCGCGTGATCGCGGTGAGCTGCTGGAAGTCCTCCTCGCCCACCGGAATGACCAGCCGCCCGCCGACCTTCAGCTGTCGCTTGAGCGCCTCGGGCACGCTATCGAACCGCGCGGCAACCAGGATTGCATCGAACGGCGCCTCCTCCGGCAGGCCCTTCAGCCCGTCACCCGCGATGATCTCGCAATTGTCGTAGCCGATCTGCTCAATCCGCGCCGCCGCCTGCCGCGCAAGCACCTCGTGTCGCTCGATCGCATGGACCTGTCCGGCAATGCGGGAGAGGACGGCGGCGGCATAGCCCGATCCGGCCCCGACCTCGAGCACGCGGTCGCCCGCCCCGACTTCCCCCGCCTCCATCATGCAGGCGACGATATAGGGTTGGCTGATCGTCTGGCCCGAGAGGATGGGCAGCGCGGTATCCTCATAGGCAAACTCTTCCATCCCGGTGTCGATGAAGATCTCGCGCGGGACTTCGGCAAAGGCGGACAGGATCGCCTCGTCGCGAATACCACGTGCCGCGATCTGTTTACGGACCATCCGCTTGCGCCGGGCATGGAATTGGTCGTTTATGCCCATCGGCCGATATCCTAACTTGTAACAATCATCTGGTCTCGCAGGGGAGGTCAGGAAGGTGCCGAAACGGCAATGGATATTCCGCCCACGTTCATCATTATTCAATCGGCGCAGAACCTTGCGGTTCCATATTCGCAAGGTTCTGATTTGGCATTCAATTTTTTGCTACGTCGAGTGCGGCATGGAAGCGACAGTGTTATGCAGGCACGTGAACGAATAGCGGCTTTGAAGGCACCGCCGCGATCTGTTGAATCTGCGAGATTTGAAGGCGCATAACGTCCATCGGCACTACCTGATCGAGCGGCAGCTTTCGGGATTCGTCTTGGACCATTCGAACGGCCGAAAATGGGGCGCTTTGCTGACCGGCAGCTGTCCTTGGTAGCGGTCTGGCGGCAATTGGGCCGATTGCTGACTGTCCGGTTTAGACAAAGCCATCGATCAGAGCAGACATTCCGCTTCCGGCTCAAAAACCGACACGTGCGTTTGCAGGCTTACGGTTGGCGTAATTAAATACCGCCGGTTATGAATGATTGACCCCCGATTGGCTTTGCCACTGCCCAAACATGAACCGACGGTTCGCAATCCGTTGAACGCGTAAACCGAGCGGATAATCAACGTTTCAAACCTTCGAGCGCCGGTATCCTGCTGCCTGTGCTTCGGCTTCTGAACAGAACAGCTGCTCGGGCCGGGTCTGATTGTAGTATTGCTGGCCGGGTAGGTGATAGATCCATTCCCCACGCCGACTGCGATTGCCCTTGATCGCGCAGCCTGCCTCGTTGCGATAGGAGCGCGAGGACGGGGTCCGGGTACTGGTTGATGATCGTGGAGCCCGCACGGGCTGGTATGCAGGAAGATTGGCCGCTCTCCATTCCCGAGGCATTTGGAAGTCGGAGTTCCACAGACCCAGCTTCATGGCCTTCGCGCGCTGCGCGGCCGTCTGGTACTCCTCAGGTGCGTCGTCGTCTGCGACCGCCAGCCCCAGGGCGACCATCTGCTCGCCAATGTCCATGATCCGGGTGCGGCAGATGGCTAGGTACCGATCATACATGTCGCGGCTGGTGGCGATGCACGACACGGTCTGGCTGTTCAGAAGCGAGGTGAGCGCTGCGGTCGCGTCCGTCCCGCATGCCCACGGCTCGCCTCCCCGGCTGCAGTTCTGTGCCGCTTCGGGCGCATCGATATGCAGGAGCCGAACCCGCATTCCGGTCATGTCGATCGTATCGCCATCGATTACCCTGGCAGTCCCCTCGATGGCCTGTGCTGAGGCAACCTGCGGAGAAGCGAGAAGAGCCAGGATCGAGAACACAAATCTCTTCATGCCCCCGATCATAGGCTGCAAGGGTTGAGAGAAGATAACCTGCACCTTTCACGGTCCGCCAGGTTTTTCCTGAAAGCCGGGACCGAGACGGACATCCTTTGAGCCGCACTTTGCGCAGACGAACCGCTGCTCGACCGATGCAGTCTGACGGGACCAGCCGTTGCGCTGGCAGAGTTCCACGATCCTGATCGGATCGAACACCCTCAACCGGCCACATCCGCGGCAGTCAACGCGCAGGGTATATCCATGTCGGATGAAGTCGCCGACAACGTCGAGCCGCTTGTTGCTCACGGCCTGCGCCGCACGGACCAGACGAGGGCCGAGACGGCCGTGACAAGGGCTGCCATTGCCGCAATGGCGGCAGGGTCGAGGATGATCATCTAGAGCACTCCGATTCGAGGGAGCGCTCTATGTTCCGCAAATGTTTCGAGTAGGAAAATGCTTTTTGCCGATCGCCGCGATTGCTACTCCAACGAGATGCACGACCGGAACGAGCCCCACAGTAAGCATGCGGTCGTCCGTATCGAGTTTGCAGGGCTGATGCTTTTCCTCGTGATTGGCCTGGTATGGGTCATCGTCGAGCTCTTCCGATGGTAACGTCGTGGGAGCAGTGGGCGGTCGCGCATCACTAAGTTGCCAGACACGGCGAGGATGCACCGATCCGCCTCGCGATGCGTGCAGACGAACTTCTGGATCGCGGGGACCTTGCAGGCAGGCGGACCTTCATAGCCATCATGAAGAAGAGCGAGGAGCTTCTGTCTACGCCCGCTGGACCGCTGAACTGAGGTTCGGCGATACCCTGAATAGCTAACCAGCAGCGAGCAGCTTGCGCCATCGCTTATGCCTGGGCGGTCAGCAATGCGGACGCGCTCGACCCTTCCGCACGTAAGATTAGGATTGGATCTACGATCCCTCGGAGTGATCGTCGAACCGACCGCCTCGCCCTTTGCCGTCAGCAAAGCGGGCAGCACCGACACGCCCCTCGCTTAAGGTCCCCATTCCGTCCCGGGTTTCCATCCGCAGTGCAGTCTCCATGTCCAAATCCTCGCCGCGGTAGACGGACGCGCGATCGACGAGCATCGTCGCCTGCGGAAAGGCAGCGATCTCCTTCGCAAGTGCGATGGCCGCTGTGCGCGCGCCACCGGGTGGAACGACGCGGTTAGCCAGACCGATGCGCAAGGCTTCTTGCGCGTCGACGGGACGTCCTGTCAGTATGAGATCAAGCGCTACGCCGCGCCCCACGATGCGCGGCAGGCGCACCGTTCCCCCATCGATAAGCGGCACGCCCCACCGCCGGCAGAAGACCCCCAAGATAGCGTTTTCTTCCATCACCCGAAGGTCGCACCAGCAAGCGAGTTCCAGACCTCCGGCAACCGCGTGACCGTCCACTGCCGCAATGACTGGCTTCGAAAGAGCCATGCGGGTTGGGCCCATCGGCCCATCCCCTTCAGGATCGACCCGGTTTCCCCTGCCTTCCGCAAAGGCGACCAGATTGGCACCTGAGCAGAAGGTTCCGCCTGCACCTGCCAGCACCGCCACCAGCACCGCAGGATCTCGTTCTATCGCGCGGAAGGCTTCAGCCAGCGCCTGGGCTGTATCGCGATCGACAGCATTGCGACGTTCGGGACGGTTGATCGTGACGATCGTGACCGGGCCATCCCTTTCGACAAGGATGCTCATGAAGCAACCACGAACCGCTCACGTAGAACGCGTCTGAGGATCTTGCCGACAGGGCTCTTGGGAAGCGTGTCGGTGCGCTCGAAGCGCTTGGGCACCTTGTATGAAGCCAGTCGTCCACGCAGATGCGATTTGAGAGCTTCGTCGGAAATCTCTTCTCTGAGGACAATGCACGCGCATACGGCCTCGACCCATTTGTCGTCGGGGATGCCTACCACCGCAGCCTCGATCACACTCGGATGAGACAGGAGCGCATCTTCGACCTCGCGGGGATAGATATTGTACCCGCCGCTTACGATCATATCGCTGGTTCGATCGACCAGGTGGAGAAAGGCGTGCTCATCGAACCGCCCCAGGTCGCGCGTACGCATATACCCATCCGGTAGGCGGGTTTCGCGATCAAGATCAGGAGCCCCAAGATATCCGGCATGCAGCATCGGCCCGGCTACCGCGATTTCGCCGATGTCGCCGGTCGCCACGCTCGCGCCGCGTTCGTCGACCAGCTTGATTGCGACATCGACGCTCACCTGCCCGCACGAGCCCAGGGGTGCATCGCTTCCCAAATGATCTTCCGCGTTCAGCACGGCGAGAGCGAGCGGTGCTTCGGTCTGTCCGTAATACTGCGTGAATATCGGGCCCATCCGCTCGATCGCTGCGGTGATCACCGGCCGTGGCATGGGGCTGGCGCCATAGATGACGCTCCGCACACAATCGGGTGCGTGACTGCCATTCTCGAGCAGCATCTGCAGCATGGTTGGCACCAGATTGACGTGCGTGGCACCGTGTCTGCGCGCCTCGTCCCAATACGTACTCGGATCGAAACCAGGCAGAACAATCGATCTCCCACCGTTGATCCAGAATGGAAGGACGAAGGTTCCGCTCGCGTGGATGAGGCTGGCCGCGTGAAGCATCGCATCGTCCCGCGCGGGGGAGCAAAGGTTGGCCAGAATATTGGTACAGATGGCGGCGTAGCTCGCTTGCGTGTGCTGAGCTGCTTTGAGTGTTCCGGTGGTGCCGGAGGTAAACAGCGCCAGCACAATGTCGTCGGGCGGAGTGTCGAGCATGGGATCGGTATCACTGGCTCCCGAAAACCACTGCGCCTGGCCGTCAAAGGCTTCCGGCAAGATCAGCGCGTGCATTCCGAAAGTGTGCCCCAGGGATTCGGCGCGTTCGCGGAGCACTTCGCTGGCTATAATTGCCTTCGGTCGAGCTTGCTCCAGCATCGCGGTGTGTTCTGCTTCTGCAAGCCGCGCGTTCAGAGGAACACGAACCGCACGCGCCTTCAGACAAGCAAAGTCGAGGGGGATGGAGAACGGCCCGTTTTCGACCAGGAGGGCAACCCTGTCCTGCGGCACGATCCCTGCGGCAATCATGGCCTGCGCCAAACGGTTCGACAGCAGGTCGACTTCGGTGAAGCTGAGCGAAGTGTCGCCGTATTCGACTGCTGTCCTATCGCCCCATCTACACGCGCCTCGCCGAACGAGGTCCACCGTCAGCGCTGCCATCCATCTCTCTCCTATCACCCAGAAGCGATGGCACGGACCGCATCCCGGCATCAATCCGTAGTTCGTCTTCGGGGCCAGTTTCTGACAGACGGCTTCTGCGCTAAGGTTCGCAAAGGCTGACCTTGTGGCGACAGTATCGAGCGCCTCGCTAGAGCGTCAGAAAATTGCCCCTCGAAACGCCTCATCAATCCACGCTAGGTGTCAACCTTCTCGAACCCGATGTCGCGGGCGCGACCATTGCCGGCGTCGAATCCGACCACATGGCCTTGCCCATCGCGGCGGAAAACGATCTGGCTGACCGGCATCGTTCCAGAAAAGGTGTCCCCCTTGGTGTGCGTCAGAACAGCCGGGCCGAACCGGCGATGCCGGATGACGAGCTCTCCATCCTCCACGCTCAGATTGTAGAACGTTTCCAGTTCCTCACTGAAATAGCGCCCCACATAGTCGTCCAGGTCTGGCGAAATCACTTCCTCTGCAATGCGCTTGCCCGAGTGTTTTGCGCCGCCCTGAGTGAAGGTGATTTCTTCTGCAGGCCCATCGTCCTCCGTTAGGAAGGTGATGCTCGCCGGCGCGCCGACTACTTCGAAGTCGGTCATGGTCATGGGCTGCAGCGGCAGCGTCGGCTGACCCGGAATCTGGAGGAGGAGCGCGTCGTCGTCCAGTTCCAGCGTTACCACCATGCCGGCGAGGGTCGGCATCTCGTATCTGCCGGCATAGCGCTGTAACGTCATCGTGGGGACATCGAATGCCTCTCCAGAGGCTACAGTCTCATCCTCGGGCGCTGTCATGTGCTGGCCAAAGAAAGCATCCGCGGTGACACCGGCAATACCGCCAGGGACGCCTCGATAGTTACTAAACACGACGTAGCCGGCGTCCAAGTCGGGATAATACACGAAGGTGGAACTGTGCGCGATGTCGTTGCCGCCATGTTGCCAGCGTCGCAGGCCACGGGACGTGCTGGCATATAGGCCGTAACCATAGTCCGTCTTTTCGCCGTCATTGAGCACGAAGGAAGTCGTCACCTCGTCTATGACCGCCTTCCCGCCGAGCTCTCCGGTTTTGAAATTGTGCATCCATTTCGCCACGTCGCCCGGCGTCGTATAGATGCCGCCCGCACCCGCCGAGCTATGGAGATCCCGAACTTCGCGGAAACCGTCCTCTGCGGGTATGTACCCGGCGGCTCGCCCGGGAATGATCTGCCCCGGGTTCGTGCGTACCCGGGTGTTCGTCATGCCCAGAGGCAGAAAAACCTCGTCGCGCATCCAATCTGCGAACGGACGACCGGTGACCCGTTCGATGACAAGCGTGGCCAAAGAGAATGCGCTGTTGTTGTAATTGAATTCGGCACCGGGCTCGTTCTGCAGCTTCGGCTGGCGATTGATTACATCAATGACCTCGCCAGGGGCGATGTAGTCGCCCTCGAGTACCTGGCGCCCTTCGATGAGAAGCGTGTTCAAGTACTCGCGGAAGCCGGTGGTGTGGGTCACCAGGTTGCGCAGAGTTATCGTTTTTCCGAAGTCCTTGAGTTCGGGAATGTACTTACGCACATCGTCGTCCATCGAAAGCTGGCCGCGCGAGGCCAGAAGGGCGATCGCAAAGCCGGTAAACTGCTTCGAAGTGGAGCCGATGTTAGTGGGCGTCTCGGGCGTGAACGGGATTCCGTAGGTCAGGTTCGCGGCGCCATAGCCCTTTGCGAATACCAGCTTACCGCCCTCGATAACTCCCACGACGGCACCCGGCGTATCCGAATACAATTGGGATGCTGCCTGGTCTACCTTGCCAGCAGGTGTCGTTGCGACGGGCTCCGAACGGGTAAGCTGGACGCGTACGGCGCCCCCCTCGCCTTCCGCTGCCGGCTTTACTTCGACTAGGTATAGCCCCGCCGTTTCTGTTGCGAACGCGAATGTCTCTGGGCCGCCGCGCCCAACACGACCCGCTTCGAGCATCTGCGTGCCGGACGGGTCCGTGATTGTAACGGCTGCATCGACCCCGTCCTGTTCCACGCGGCCAGCAACGAAGTGGCCGGCCGGCAGATCCAGTAAATATCGGAGCGTGCCATCCGTAGCCAGCCTGGCGGAGACCGGGGTTCCTACCCGAAGCTCCGCTTCTTGCTGCGCCTGCACGCCGCTGGCGCTTAAGAGAAGAAGGGCTGTTACGCCCAGACGGCTGGCTCTCATTAGCAATCCCCGAATGTAAGCTGCCTCGAAGGGTAGAGGCCAACAGAGCAACTGTGTTAACGTATTAACACGGCCGGGACAACCGGCTGGATCGCAGACTCATCACGAGGAGAGGCACTATGCTCTACATGGTCCTTTCAATAATCGTTTTTGCCGTCTTTGGGCTGACCCTTTGGGCTAGTGAAAGCCTTGCCAAGCGGATTCGTGCCTACTCCGGCCAAGATCGTCGAAAATCCTAAATAAGCAGATCTGATTACATAGTTTTCCCGCTGTGCAGAAGGCAGGCCTCGTTACTATTGGAATACGGATCAAGAAGCGGAAGACAGTATCGGAAAAGTGAACGACGTTCTGCGTCGTCTCGAGGGTTAAATTCTGTGCGGGGAACCATCCGTACACTGACTGCGTCAAACATATGCCGCGGACGAGGAACAGCGCCAACCCGGGGATGCTTCCCGCCGCAAAAACAGGAGTTTTTCAGGGCCGTAGGGAGCGGAATTATGGGTTTGCAAGAGGTTATGGCGAAAGCATTCACTGATTTTCACAATGACCGTAGACCTGTCGGCGAAGGCCGCCTTCGGAAGCCGACGCAACTTGAAATTGACTTGGCTGATGTGGCTCTCCGGGCTCTTCGCCGAGCCGGATATCGCCTGGTCGAGGCGAAATGCTCGACATCTGATCTTCCCCGGGAGCGGGCCGCGTCCAAGTCCAAGTCCTCAAAACGGATCGGCTCAGTCTAAATTATAGGGAGGCATTAGAGGCCGAAGGCTGATGCCGAGGGCGGCAGGAAGCTCTTGGCTTTCGATCGGCTTTGCCTGACCAAATCGGAGAGAAAGCGTCAACGTTAAGCTTTTTATTCAACCTTGTCAGGTGCGGGTACATCACTGACCGTATCGACCTCCTCATAGGTTCTATCGGATTTCGGAATCACGCTCAGCTGGCCATTTGTCTCCAGTACCACCCAATTGGCATCGTCGAGTTTGAGGCAGCCGTTCGCCCGGAGCGCACCCAGGATCTCTTCTCGCGATATGCGAGTGCGAGCCATAGCATCCTCGAGAAACTCGCCGCGATGGGTGAGCAATGTTGGTTCTGCCTTGAAAATTCGGCTGGCTAGGTCGCTCTGTCGAACCCAGCGAGTGGTTAGATATTGCAATGCGCCGAGTGCCAAGATCGCCGCACTCGCATCGAGAGTTGAGACATCCCTCAATAGGATGCCACTCGCCGCCAGGCTACCGACAGCCACGGTTATTATCCAATCGAAATTATTGAGTTCGCCTGTTGTTCGCTTACCACTTATCCGGACCATTGCGACAATCAATATATAGAATAATACAGCAGACAACACAACATCCGCTAATCTCTCGACAGACGACCACATATTGTCGATAGTCACTACGTTTTCCAAATTCATATGCACACCCGAGTTGTCCATTGGCGCGTGAACGTTCGAAACTTCAAATTCTTTTTTTATGATTATCAAGAAGGCGTTCCCGGGGTTTCGGCAGTGTATATATAGGCAGCGCCTTTCCGAACCCGTAAAATGACAGATCATGAGAGGACAAGAAACCGAAGTCAGGTTTTTTTGCGAAATGTTTGGGTACTGATGACTCGGATAGGGGCGCATGCTGCCTGATTGTAACTAGGCCTATTGCGGACTGTCGCCATCCCTGGACAAAAGCGCCAATTCGATGATCGCTTCTCAGTCCGACGATGCATTCTTCTGGGGCAAGATCTTATGTAGGCGATGGATGCAATACATGGGCCGGGCCGCGCTTGCTGCGGTCAGCCAAGGCATTTCCTCGGCAAAAATGGTGCGGGCATTATCTCCGTCCACCGGCAAATCGTTCGGGCCGATCCAATTGACCAAGAGGCATACGCCCCCGTCGGCGAGGCTTCGCCAGGCGAGTTGCGAGACCTGCGCAATTTCCTCGCTCGAAAGGAAATAGAGGATTTCAGAGAACACGATAAGGTCGAAGGTTCCCTGCGGCCAATGGCGGGGGACCTCAGCTTGCGCGAGCGAGACGTTTGCGAGATCGGCGAGGCGCGATGCTGCCAGCTGCAAGGCCTCGGTCGAGACATCGATGGCGAGAACGCTATCGCACACGTCCGCCAGCTCCACCGTCAACACGCCGATGGCGCATCCGACTTCCAACGCCCGCCCGAACCGATCGGGAAACAGCATCGCGAGCGTCTCGCGCCGCTTGGTCGCTTCGTAGGCGGTGGTCTCCAAACCCCACGGGTCGGGTTCGCTCGCGAACAGTGCATCGAACGTTTGCTGCCGATCCGATGTATCATCGTTCATGGAAGAACACCTCGGGATGGCTTGCAAAGTGCTCGAACAATGCGGGCGGCATCGTGAACCCTGCCGGATCGTCGTCGATCAGGTCGGTCATCTGGGAGGCATAGGCGTCCATCGCGTCGCGCTTGGCGCGATAAAACCGGCTGTCGAAGAATAGGCCAATGTTTTCGGGCACCGGGCAATCTCCGAAGCGGCCCCAGACCGCGAAGCTCCACAGGGCGGCGCCCGACCGATCGGACAGCATGCGCGCCAGAATGGCGGCGGTGCGATGATCGCAATGGGGATCGTGGACCCATGTCGTCCAAATCGTGTCCGCGTGCGCGATGCAGCGGTGTTCTAATAGGCGATTGCAAACCTGCGCGGCGCTTTTGTCCGAGGTCTGCCCGTCGGGTAGGTGCGCGCGGACCACGGGGGTGGGTCTTTCCGGAACGAGCGTCGCCAGTGCAGTGTCGAACTCGTGCGCTCGCATCGCCACACGCCGTGCGGTGTCGAAGGCGCGGGATTTGGGGTGCGAACCCTCTCCATCGGTCAGCAGCAGGATGGCAACCTGACGTCCTCCGGCCGAGGCCGCTGCCAGTGCCATACCGCAACCCAGCGTCTCGTCGTCCGGGTGGGGGGCTACGACCAGCAGCCGGCCCGGCGCTGCCAGCGCATCGAGCGACATGTGCCGGGCGAACTGCGCGGCGCGCAGCACCGAGCCTTCAGGAACGGTGGGAACGCTCACAGCTGTTCGGGCCGTGCGGCCATCGACGTCAGGGTCGCGGCCGCTGTGCCGCGCTTCGCGTCGGGCTTAGCCTGGCATAGGAACAGGCGCAGGTCTCGAATCATGCGATGTACAAACGAGTTCTCTCCATGTGCCGCCATGCCGAGCGCGCGCTCCGCATGCTCCATAACCAGTCGGCACGCATCCTCCGTTGCCTCGCGCGCGAGCAGGGACAGCGTGGCTTTAGCGGCTTCGGCTCCGCTCGCCTCGACTTCGTCGGCGGCGCGCAGCAGCCATAGCCGGGCGCTTTCGATAGCGATCGCGCTGGCGACGATGCGGCGTTGCTGGTTCGGATCATCGGCACGCCCGCGGTCGGTCAGTTGCGCCAGCATGGCATGATACAGCGCCTCTGCAGCACCCAGATGCGCCGCGCAGTAACGCCAGATCCCGCCTTCGAAGTAAGGCTCGCGCTGGTAGTCGCCCGACGCGCCGATCAGCGCGTCGTCGCCTACCTCGACCCCGGTGAAATCGTACCGGCCCGACTGGGTCGCGCGCATCCCCCCCATCGACCAGGCCGAATAATCGCAGCGCTCCGGTTCATCCGCTGAAACGAACAGCAACTGCTGGCCTGTCGGCGTGGTGGCGGTGATTACCGCCCGGCCCACCAGCCCGAGACCGGACGCGAAACACTTGGCTCCGGCGAGCCTGAGCATCCCGTCACGCTGCACAAATGCTAGAGGTTCGGCAGGATCGTCCGCCCCCCATACGCCGAGAAGCATGCCCGCATTGATCGCGTCCGCCACTTCACGCGCGCTTTCCTCGTTCCCATACAGGGTGATCAGCTTGACCGCGTTCATATGGCCTTCGAATAATCGTGCGACGGATAGATTGGCGCGGCCAAGGGTGCGCAGCGCATTGAAGGCATCACGCGTGCCGGCAGGTTCGCAACCCCAGCCCTCACCGCCCCTACGCTTGGGCAGACAGGCGCGCAGCCAGCCTCGTTCGCACAGCAGCGCGGCCTCTTGGGTAAGCGAACCACCTTGACAATCCGATGCGGGAGCCAACTCACGAAGGATCGCTTCGATCTTTTCCGGTTCAGCCAGTTCAGCCATCGTCCAGACCGTAGGCAGCGGCGAGCTTGCGCGCGATCTCCAGCTCGCGCTGCACCGCGCTGAAGGTCAACGGTTCGCCGGTCTTCAGGATGGCATGAAAATTACGGTTCCGTCCGCCGGTTATCTCCATCCACAGCAATGCTTCATCGTAGAGCAGCCAGACCGGCTTGAGGCGGGAATCGCATTGCGGATCGGCGGAAGCGGCCCTTTCGGCCAGGGCATCACCGCATCCGCCTGCTGCTCGTCCGGTGAGGCGAGCCGAGGTGCGTGTGCCGAAATTCTTCATGGCCTTCACAGCATATCCCGCGCCGAGCATCGCGTCGCATAAGGCGCGGTCCTCCCCGAACGGAGGCGTCGGCAAGCCACTGAGCGCGAGGTAGCTCGAACCCTTGATGGCAAGGCTGGCACCGGAGGGGCGAAAGCTCAAGGTCCCCCCTCGTCCGCCGGTCCAGTGCCGCCACAAGCGATCGCACAGGTCCAGATAGGCACGCTCGGCATCGCCCACCTGACGAACCTGCACCGGCAGGGCCGAAAGCTCTTCCTCGTCGAGGAGAACATCCTCACAGACGAGGTCGTAACCGTCCGAAAGGGTGCGGAGTCCCGTGTCGATCCAGCTCCTGCCCACGATCGTGTCGGCATCGGTAGTAAACAGGGCGCCGCCCGGCACCGCGCGCGCCGCAATATCTAGCGCAAGCCGGCGGGCATGCGGAGCGTTACGAATCGTTCGGTCGAAGGACACCTCAAGCGCGAGGAAAGATATACCCGCGCGCATTGCCCATCGTTCGATCGTCTCGGCCGAAGCATCGCTGGTGTCATTTACGACAAAGACCGCGCAGCCTTTGGCGGAAACGCAATTCATGGCGGCGGAAATCCCATCGAGTGTGGAAGACAGCCGGCGTTCCTCGTCGCGGACCGGGACCGCCACCGCGAAGTCGCCACCGCGGTCGAGCGCATCCCGGCACCGACATATTTTTGTCAGCCCAACGAAGGGAGGGCGTACCAAGATCGCCGCCAGATCGGTTCTAGCTTGCGATCGAGGACCCCTATGGCCGGTTCCGTTCGAGGACAGGCTGTGTAAGGGGAGCGGGGGCCGGTCATCATGGTGCCCGGCCCCGACGCGTACGGTCACTTCGCCGCCAGGTTAACGCTACGCTCGGCCAGATCGCTCATGTTCTCATCGGCGTCGTATATGTCTTCGGTGATCGTATCGAGCGTCTTGGCATGATCGCCCATACCCAGTGCCTCGGCAAAAGCCTTGGCGGTCCCGAAGCCGGCAATGCCGTAGTGGCACATCCGTTGATACTGCGCGACGATTAGCACATCGCGAACGTCCGCATCCTCTAACTCGGCATCAATCACATGCTTGCGCGCCTCCTTTACGAGGCCTTCCATGCCTTTACAGTGTTCCTTTTCTTGCTCGCCACATTCGTCGAGCAATGACCTTAAACTGTCGGTATGTTCGGCAATACCATCGGCCGACCTACGTAAGCGCTGCGCCAGCGCGTCGTCGCCTGCCTTGTGCGCAAGGTCGCGCACGACCTTCTCCATCTGGTCGTTCGCGGACCACAGATCGGCCAGCTCCTCCACGTAGCAATCTTTCAAGTTTTTGGGGGCAGTCATTGTGAAGGCTCCTTGGTTCGATTCCCGTATCGGCACATTGGACGGCTGTCTCCGTTAAATAAAGAAAGGAAAAACCAGTTCCAAAGAAACCGAACGCTACACACAAATGATGGTTATTGTCATTTGATAGTTTAAAAGGAGATGCCTGTAAGTAACATAAGTTAGAATTCGTCCCACCCTGAGTGTTTTTTTTAGGATATCGGTGCAACGATATAGCTCCTCCTCCGTTGAAGGCGACATCACCAGGATTACGAGGAGCTGTGAATGGCCGACCAATTCGAATTGTCCGATGAGGGCGTAAACCATCAGAAGCCCAAAGGCGACGATGATCTGATGACCACCGCGCAAGGGCATCCGGTCGCTGATGATCAGAATTGGCTCACTGCCGGTCCACGCGGGCCGCAACTGCTCGAAGACCACATTGCGCGCGAGAAAATCTTCCACTTCGACCACGAGCGCATTCCCGAGCGCGTGGTTCACGCACGCGGATATGGCGTGCACGGTCATTTCAAGCTGAAGAAGGCGATCCCGCAATATTCGCGGGCGCGGATTTTTAATGAAGAGGGCGTCAAGGTGCCCACCTTCACACGCTTCTCGACCGTGGCGGGCAACAAGGGTTCGCCCGATCTGGCGCGCGACGTGCGGGGATTTGCGACCAAGTTCTACACACAAGAAGGCAACTGGGACCTCGTGGGCAACAATATCCCTGTGTTTTTCATCCAGGACGCCATCAAGTTCCCCGACCTCATCCACGCCGCCAAGCCCGCGCCCGATCGCGGCTTCCCCCAGGCACAGACCGCGCACGACAATTTCTGGGACTTCATCTCGCTCAGCCCCGAAGCGATGAACATGGTCATGTGGATCATGTCCGATCGCACGATCCCGCGCTCGTTCCGATTCATGGAAGGCTTTGGCGTCCATACCTTCCGGCTGGTGAACGACAAGGGCGAGAGCCACTTCGTCAAGTTCCACTGGAAGCCGAAGCTGGGCCTCCAGTCGGTGGTCTGGAACGAAGCGCTGAAGGTCAACGGGATGGATCCCGACTTCCATCGCCGCGACATGTGGGATGCGATCGACGCGGGCGACTTCCCGCAGTGGGATCTGGGCATCCAGGTGTTCGACGAGGATTTCGCGGAGGAGTTCGAGTTCGATGTGCTCGACGCGACCAAGATCATTCCCGAGGAACAAATCCCAGTCGAGATCATCGGCACACTGACGCTCGACGCCAATGTCGACAATTTCTTCGCCGAGACCGAGCAGGTTGCCTTCTGCACGCAGAACATCGTGCCGGGGATCGACCACTCGGACGATCCGCTGCTGCAAGGTCGTAATTTCAGCTATCTCGACACGCAGCTGAAGCGGCTGGGCGGTCCGAACTTCACGCATCTGCCGATCAATGCGCCAAAGTGCCCCGTACGCCACTTCCAACAGGACGGGCACATGGCCATGAGCAATCCCAAGGGCCGGGTGAATTACGAGCCCAACAGCTGGGGTGATGGCGACGGGAAGGAAGAGGATCGCGGTCCGCGCGCCTGCCCGATGCGAGGGTTCGAAAGCTACCCGGCCGAAGTGTCCGGCCCCAAGGTCCGCACCCGCAGCGAAACCTTCGCCGATCACTACAGCCAGGCGCGCCAGTTTTACATCAGCCAGACCCCGGTCGAGCAGACGCACATGGCCAACGCGCTGACTTTCGAGCTTTCCAAGGTGGAACGCATGAGCATCCGCAAGCGGATGGTCGGCCACCTGCGGCATATCGACGATGGCCTGGCACAGGAGGTTGCGGATGGTCTCGGGCTCACCGAACTGCCCGAAAAGGTCCCCACCGCGCGCGAACCGATCACCGACCTGCCGGAAAGCCCGGCGCTCTCGATCGTCAAGAACGGGCCCGACAGCTTCAAGGGCCGAAAGCTGGGCATCTACATCGCCGAAGGCGGCGATGCGAGCGTGGTGAAGGCGCTCAAGGGCGCGGCAGAAGCTGCGGGCGGCATGGTCGAGATCGTCGCGCCGCATGTCAGCGGAGCCAAGCTCTCAGACGGCACGATGATGGAAGCCGACGAAAAGATCGATGGCGGTCCGTCCGTCACCTATGATGCCATCGCGGTGGTGATGAGCGAGGCTTCCGCAAAGCGCTACAACACCGACAAGCCGAGCATCGACTTCGTCAATGACGCTTTCGCCCATGCGAAATTCGTCGCTTACGTCCCCGCGGTGCAGCCGCTCTTCGAAACGGCGGGCGTGTGGAACTGGATGGACAACGGCTTTATCGACGTTTCCACGGGCAAGGATGCCGCGAGCGACTTCATCGAAAAGTGCGGCAAGCTGCGTTTCTGGGATCGCGAAAGCGTGAAGCAGGACTGATGGGAAAGGACGCGACTATGAAACAGACCCGACAAATCGGCATTGCTGGAAATGTCGCGGCCGCAGGGGTCGCGCTGGGGGTTGCGGCCTTCGGTGCAGCCCTCTCGCGCCGCCATCAGGGCGGCAGGGACGATGCGCCGCAATTCGCACGACGCAGCAACCAGAGGGAATACGCGCTGGTCGGCCGCACCGCCGACGGGTAAATAGCCGCCGGTCCGCTCGGTTGGCCCCCGGGTCAACGCCTGAACTTGATAGGTAACAGGCCGTTAAGCTTCGCCATTCTCTTGCTCTGTGTTCCGGAACAAGATCGCCGCGCCTAGCAGGCCGACGCAGAAGGTGCTGGTGACGAGCGATCCTAAGCCTGAGCCCATCAGCGGCGTGCTCAATTGCACGAGGGCGGCGAACACCATTAGCGCGGCAATTGCGCGCGCCTGATGACCAGTTCTCTGCTGTGCAGCCATCTCTCCGAAGCCAGTCCCCTCTAGACGCGGATCACATTCGGCATCGGCGACGGACCTATCCTTAACGTTGAGTGGCCAGAACGGCCTCTTTCAGCGTTTGCCACACGGCGCTCGATCGTCCGGAATTAGGGCGCAAACCTGCTCTTGCGCGAATTGCAATTGGCGGCGGCACATTGTTGAGCAGGTTGTGTCCGGCTACACTTGCCCTATACTCGTTGTGGAAAGATGCGGGAACGGCAGAAACTTGGCCGGTTACGGATCCTCCGCTTTCATCTAAAATTCGGTGAAAGCAGACGAACCAGCTAGCCCAGCCGGGCAATCGTCACCATGCGCACGAGATCGGAGAGGGTCTTCGCCTGCATCTTCATCATCGCATTCGCGCGGTAGACTTCGACAGTTCGGGGGCTGATGTCGAGATCGAAGGCGATCACCTTGTTGGCTTTCCCGTCCACAAGGCCATCGACCACCTGGCGCTCCCGCGCGGAGAGCAGAGCGAGACGGTCGAGCACTTCGCGACGTTCGTTCTGTTTCTGCTCATCGTCGGTGCTCTCGTTCAGCGCCTTGCGGATTGCCGCTAGTATGGCCTCGTCGTCGAACGGCTTCTCGATAAAGTCCGCAGCGCCTGCCTTCATCGCCTGGATCGCCAACGGCACGTCGGCGTGACCGGTAATGACGATCACCGGCACAGTATCATCGCGCTCCTTCAGCTTACCGGCCAGTTCGACACCGTTCGTGCCGGGCATGCGCACGTCGGTCACCACGCAGGCGCCGGAAAGCGGAGGTGCGGATTTCAGGAAAGCATCGGCCGAGGCGAACGAGCGAACTCGGATTTCGGCGACGTCGAGAAGAAACTCCAACGAGTGCCGTGCGCTCTCGTCGTCGTCGATTACGTAGACGATCGGATCACTCGCACCTCTACTCGCCATCGTATAGTTCCTCGCTTGCGACACGCTGGACCGTAAAGCCGAACTCCGCCCCGCTGCCGGGAGCTGGCCGGACCCAAATACGCCCGCCATGCGCCTCGACGATCGTGCGCGAAATCGACAGTCCGACGCCCATACCCGTGCGCTTGGTGGAGATGAAGGGCTGAAAAAGCCGGTCGGCGACTTCGGGATCGATGCCGGGACCGGTGTCGGTCACCGATACCTGTGCCATGTCCTCGTCGTCGGCTTGTTCGATCACAATCGTCAGATTACGTTTCGAAAACTCTGATTCCGCCATCGCATCGACAGCATTTCGCACGAGGTTGAGCACGACCTGCTGGATCTGAACCTTGTCGACCAGCACCAGATCGATTGCAGGGCTGAACTCATACTGCACCCGGATGCCATGCTCCTTGGCACCCACGAGCGCGAGAGCGCTGGCCTCCTCGACGAGCTTCGGCAGGCTCTCGATCGTGCGTTCGGTTTCGCCGCGGGCTACGAAATCCCGCAGCCGGCGGATGATGTCGCCCGCCCTGAGCGCTTCCGCGGCGGCCCGCTCAACGGCTTCCGCTACGCGCTCGTGCTGGACCTCCTCTCGCATGAGCAGCAACCGGCTACCCTTGAGGTAATTAGCGATCGCCGAGAGCGGCTGGTTGATCTCGTGCGCGAGCGCAGACGCCATTTCACCCAAAGCGGTAAGCCGCGAGACGTGCACCAGCTCGCTTTGTAATTCCTGCAATCTTGCCTCGGCCTGCTGGCGCTCGGTCAGGTCCCGGATGAACCCGGTGAAGAAGCGCTGCCCTTCCGCCTGCATCTCGCCCACCGCGAGTTCGAGCGGGAAGGTCGAACCGTCCTTGCGCTCGCCGACGACCACGCGACCCTTGCCAATGATCCTCCTCTCGCCGGTGCGATAGTAGCGCTCGAGATAGCCGTCATGCGCGCTGCGGTAGGGATCGGGCATCAACACCTTGACGTTCTCTCCGGCCACCTCTGCCGCATGCCATCCGAACATCCGTTCGGCCGCAGGACTGAAATCGCGGATCACGCCGGCTTCGTCGATGACGATCATCGCATCTGGCACGGTGTCGAGGATCGATTGCAGATGGGCTTCACGCCGCGCGAGAGCGACGGCAGCGGTTTCTGTTTCGATCCGCGCGCGTTGAAACCATTCGCCGCCGATGGCGACGGCCAGGCCGATGAGCACGAAGGCCGCGGCGGCAATCAGGCTTCCGCTCTCGATCGGACCGCTCAGCGCGTCGCACCAGAGACCGGCGGCCGCGCCCGTCACGGCCGCAAGGCTACCTGCCCGGATCCCGGAGAGTGCGCTGGCAACAACCACCCCGGGAACAAAGAAAATGAAAGTGGCGCGCTGACCGAGTTCCTCTGCGGCGAGCAGACGGACCGTCACACCCGCTGCTAAAGCGAGCAGTGCCAGTAACAGCGCGGTCGAAAACGACAGGCGCGGCAGGAAGCGGCTGACAAAATTGGTGCGCCCTGCCTCCGGTAAGGCCCTTAGGGTGCTTGGCGTAGGGTGATCATCCAAATTTCGCGGTTCCGTGCATCGGCATAGAAGGAGGTCATCAGCGGCGCTCCAACAACATCTGCCGCAAGCGGAGAAATTTCAATGACTGCACCCTTCATCGATCTGGGCGTTCACCACAACCCCCGCGGAATTTCGGACCGGATTGCCTTCGGTTTCACCAAGGCGCTGCGCTGGTGCGCCGATACCTTCTTTGCGGAGCGTTATGGTCACCGTGCCGTCGTGCTGGAAACGGTTGCGGCTGTGCCGGGCATGGTCGGGGCGACGATCAACCATCTCGCCTGCCTGCGCCGCATGTGCGACGACAAGGGCTGGATAAAGACGCTCATGGACGAAGCCGAAAACGAGCGCATGCACCTGATGACCTTCATCGAGGTCTCGCAGCCCACCTGGTTCGAACGCGCGGTGATCATCGGCGTGCAATGGGTGTTCTACCTGTTCTTCTTCGCGCTCTATCTGATCAGCTCGAAGACCGCGCACCGTGTCGTGGGCTACTTCGAGGAAGAGGCGGTGATCAGCTACACGCACTATCTGGCCGAGATCGATGAGGGTCGCAGCCCGAACGTGCCCGCGCCCGAAATCGCCAAGCGCTACTGGGGTCTCCCTGAGGATGCCACGCTGCGCGACGTCGTGCTGGTGGTGCGCGCCGACGAGGCCCACCATCGCGACGTCAACCACGGTTTCGCCAACGAGCTTGCGGGTCTGCCGGTCGGCCAAGTCGCCGAATGCCCGCCGCACGTGACGCTTGAACCCAACTGGAAGAAGGCCGCCTGATCCAGGCTGCTGGCGAGGAGGACGGAAGATGGTCGATCAAGCCAAGATCCTGTTGCTGGTCGAAGATATCTCCGTCCTTTCCGCGCTGCGTTTCTCGCTCTCGGTCGAAGGGTTCGAAATCGCCGAGGGGATTGCGAAGGAGGGCGACCTTTCCACGGCGGCCGCACTGGTCATCGACGAATGCTACGCCGGAAACGGTCTTGTCGCTCTCGATGGGTTGAAGAGACAGGGCTGCTGCGCGCCCGCAATAATCCTTGCGACCAATCCTACTGTCAAGCTGCGAGCCCGTGTCGCCGCCGCAAACGCCGAGCTGATCGAAAAGCCGCTTCTGGGCGACGAGCTGAGCAGTGCGATCCGCGCCATCTTCGAAACACGAAAGGCGGCCTGACGTGACCACCGATCTTCCCGACGGCATCAAGCCATACAAGCGCACGGCAACTTTCAGCGAAGACACCGTGCCGGCAGGTCTGCTGGCTGAGCATTCCACCAAGGACGGCGTCTGGGGTCTCATCCGAATCGAGGAAGGCAAGTTGCGATACGTCGTCACCGATCCGCGCCGCGCCTCGACCGAAGTGCTGCTCACGCCCGAATGCGAACCCGGCGTAGTCGAACCGACAATCCTTCACCGTGTCGAGCCGGTCGGAGCGGTGCGGTTTCATGTGCAGTTCCTGCGCGTTGCAGACGCAACACCTTTCGCCGACAAAGACGAGGGAGACGCTCATGACCAGCGCTAACATCCGTTCGCATCCGGCCGATCCCGACACCCGTTCCTTCGCGCAGCAAAAACGCGCTGAAAAGCGCGCAGCGGCCGAGGAAATTGGGATTGACGCGGCGTTTATCGATCGCCTGGTCGAAGCATTCTACGCTAAAATCCGTGAGGATGACCTTCTCGGCCCGATCTTCGCCGAACGCATTGCGGATTGGTCGCCGCACCTAGCCAGAATGAAGGGTTTCTGGCGCTCGGTGCTCCACAATAGCGGCGAGTTCTCGGGCAATCCCATGTTCAAGCACCTTGCTATTCCGGGCCTCGAACTCCGGCATTTCTCGCGTTGGCTCGACCTCTTCTACGAAACGCTTCGGGAAGCAGAAGGTAATCCTGCCGCGACCGATCTCGTCGGCGCAAGGGCGAGGATGATCGCCGACAGCTTGCTGACTGCCACAGAAATGCGCCGAAATGGACTTGCCGGAGGGCGCGCAGGAAAGGACCTACCCCATGCCTGATACCGTTCTTCGCACGCAATCCGCGGCGCCACTGCCGGAGTCTCTCGATGCACTGCCCGATGTGCTGGTTCCGATTCCCGCGCTCGAGGCCAACGACAACGAAGCGCCGAGGCAAGCACAGCAGCCCGAATCCCGAATGTTCGAACTGCCCGCATCGGTATGGCGGGCGATGATTGCCTGCTACGCGATCTTCCTGATTGCCCTACTTGGTGCGACCGGCGGCGCTCACGCCGCGTTCGCGATCGCAATCTCGGCGATCTACGTCACCATGTTCTTCGGAACCGCGCGTGTGATGCTACGGCAAGCATCGTCGCAACCGCGCAGCGTTCTCGATCGTCCGGGCACTGTCCTGCAAACTGCCTACGGACCGCTGGCGCGCAAGGAAGTTTATGGCCAAGTGCTCATAGTTCCGGCAGCCGTCGCCTTTTTCGGGATAGGTATCAGCGTCATCAGTGCGGTCGTAATGTAGGAATATCAGCCGACGCATCGCAAAAAACCACTGCCTGCTGTTACTTCTCCTTGCAAACTTCGTCGCTGCCATCCTCCTGTTCAAGATGACCGAAATGCTTCAGCGGCGCCATGATCCACAGCGTCGCGACGGTTATGACAGAAAGCATGATCGCAACATCAAGGCTGCCAAGACCAACCGCCGCGCCGATAGCACCGGTAATCCAGAGGCTGGCGGCCGTGGCGGTGCCCTTGACCGAATCCTTGAGGCGCAGAATGGCCCCCCCACCGATAAACCCCATGCCGGTTATCAGACCTTCGACAATGCGGGCCATCGCCTCCGGAGTATCTGCAGTCATGGATTCCGATGCCTGGATAAACCCGCAACTGGCAACAGCGACGAGCGGGAAGGTCCGAAGCCCCGCACTCCTTTCCGATTTTTCCCTGTTCCAGCCGATCGGGAATGCCAGAAGATAGGCCAGGCCAATCGCGACCAGGTGAGGCATGATGTCGAAATGGTCAGGCCCCAGAAACTGTTCAAACATCCCAAACTCCGCAGCATTTTAGGAACTTAATCAAAATCAGCGAAGAGGTTCCGCGCCACGATCATACGCAAGGAAATATGTTCTAAGCGCCAGGGCGTGCCTCTCGGGCTCCGGGACCAACGGAACATGGTTGAACTGGCGGTGCCATTCATTTCGGAGCCTGCACTGGTTTCAGACGCGAGGATCAGGTCGCTCCTAGAGGAACCCCCACCCATCCTTTTATCCGGCGCATTACGGCCACGGTTCTTACGGTCTCGATCTTGAGTTCTCCATCGGCCAACTCGTCTGCCAGATTGGTCCAGAACTCCATGTCCGGAACCAAGAAACGAACAAGAAAATCGTAGCTCCCGCTCACCTGATAAGCCTCGATTGCTTCGGGGATGTCGGCAAGCGCCTGTTCGATCCTTCGCGTGCTTGCAGGATCGTGTGCCGAAGCAACAATCTCTGCGAACACGGTAAGATTAGGACCCAGCTTGGCTGCATCGACCTGGGCCTTGTAGCCCGTGATGACTTCTTCTTTCTCCAGCCTGCGAAGACGCGCGAGACAAGCACTCGGTGAAAGAGCCACCGCCTCGGAAAGACGCTGATTGGAAATCCGGCCATCGCGCTGAAGGATATCGAGGATTTTGCGGTCGATTCGGTCAAGCGAGGGTTTCTGCGGCACGCTCGTCTCCTTTCCGCAGATTCTATTGTGCAGGGGAAAAACTTCGAAGGGAAATACGGCTTTCCAGCCTCTATATCTGCAGTCGAAGCGCCGCAAGATCTGCGGCGCTCGTTTTTTTGGCTAGCGAGACAGGAAGTCGGCATGCAGCGACTGCACATCCCCCGTCGTATCGTTCCCGAGCTCGCTCTGCTTGCTGCATCGGTGCTTTGGGGCGCGAGCTTTCTCGCGACCAAGATCGGCATGGAATTTACAGGGCCGCTCGGCTTTGTCGCCCTACGCTATCTGATGGCAACCGTTGCCTTTGCGCTGGTCCTGCCGCGTGCGACCCGCGGAATTGGTGCCACCGAAATGGTTGCCGGTATCGTCGTCGCTGCCACTGCGTGCATCGCATATGGCGCACAGGCCTATGCGCTGCAAACCACGGACACTGGGCGCGTAGCATTTCTTTCTGCACTCTACGTGCCACTTGTTCCTGTGCTTCAGCTGCTGTTTTTTCGCCAACGCGCAGCTGCCGGGATCTGGATCGGAGTTGTCCTTGCCTGTCTCGGTGTAGCCATCATGTCGGGCCTGTCGCCAGCCGACATCACCCTTAGCTACGGCGATACACTTTCGATCGGTGGCGCCGTTGCAATCGCGGTAGAGGTTGTCATCCTTGGATATTACGTGCGCCGGGCCGATCCTCTGCGGATCGCGTTCGTGATGATGGTCACCACCACGCTGCTGTGTGCTGCCTTCGCGCTCGCCACAGGGGAGCCAATGCCGGTTGCTTCGCCGACACTGTTCTGGGTGGTCGTGGGCTATGGTATCGCTACCGCCTACATCCAGTTCGCGATGAGCTGGGCCCAGGCCCGGGTCGATTCCTCGCGTGCCGCAATTATCTACGCGCTCGAACCAGTCTTCGGTGGGCTGTTTGGCTATGCGGCGGGCGAAATCTTCGGCCTGTCCGACGTGGTCGGTGCGCTCGTTATCCTGGCCGGCGTGATCATCGCTTCATTGCCACGGCTGGTGGACAGGCTTCTTATGCGCAGACCGGTCAGGACGCCTGTTCGATTGGCCGATCGGCCCATGACGGAAACCTCGCCATGATCTCGTCTGTGAGAATGGTCGGCATCACAGCGATGTTTTATGTCTCGGGGTGCGCGGGCGTCCCGAGGTCAACGGAGCCGCTCGTCGGAGCCTTGATCGTCGAAGACATCGCCGGGCGCGGGATCATCGATTATTCGCGTATCGAACTGGTCCTGGAATATGACGAGCAGCTTTCTGGCTCGACAGGATGCAATCTCCTTCTCGGCCGATACCGCGTCGATGGCTCGGCCATGACGATCGACGTCGCAATGACGACGCGTAAAGTCTGTCCTGAAGCGCTGATGTATCAGGAACGGGTCTTCCTAGGAGCCATTGAGTCGATCGATAGCTACCGCTTCGACCCGACGGGTGCCCTCGTGTTGCAGGACGGCAACCAGCCATGGGTTTTGGCGCAATCCCACAAGAGACGACCATGAAATCCAACCCAATTTGTTCGATCTTGCGGCGTTTCCTTGTTCACGCAGTCGCGGTCATGGCTCTTCTTGTCGGGGCGACAGTCGCGCAAGCCCAGCTTCCGACGCCTGAGCCTTCCGAAACAGCGCAAACCGAAGCTCCCGTAGACACATTCGAAAGGCAAACTCCGCGCTCCAGCGTAACAGCGCTGCTGAATGCGCTTGCCGCCGAGGACTACGAACGGGCCGCGCGCTACTTTGCCGGCACTCCCGATCCGGCCACGCTGCCCCTAGACAATGAAGGCTCGCAAGCGACCGACGCGTCGGAAGGACTGGCTCAAGGTGCAGATCTCGCTCGAAAATTGAAACTCGCGCTCGACAGCGGGGGGATGCTTCGACCCTTTGCCGTGCTTTCCAACGCTCCCGATGGCGACTTGGAAGACGGACTAGATCCTCTCCTGGAGCAAGTCGGCACGTTCCAGCTCGAAGATTCCGAGCAGCCCATTATCCTGCAGCGCGTCGCCGTAGGGGAACGGGACTTACTGCAATGGCGAATTTCGCCGGAAACAGTGTCGGCTCTCGAAGATTGGACACCTTCGCCTGAGGTCGCGGAACAAAACGAGGAAAAGGCGATCGAAGTCGCCGGCGCGCCAGTCCTCGACTGGCTTTTGTTGGTCGGCGTAGCGGTCGCGCTTTTCGCAGCGCTACGCCTGCTCGCTGCTGCAATTATCTCGGTCCTGCGGCGACTCATTCCCGAACACAGCAGCAGCACCGTCTTTCGTTTGATCCACGCCGCTCTCCCACCGCTCGCGCTCTACGTGGCGACAATCGCCTTCTTCTATGTTGCAGGCACCATGGAGGCCTCGATCATCGCTCGCCAGCAGCTGCTGCGCGGCGCAGGTATCGCGGCCTGGCTTTCCCTTGGCTGGTTTTTGTTCAGGCTGATCGATGCTGTCGCGCGGATGGCGAGCGAACGGATGAACCGCGCGGAGCGGCGCCAGGCCGCATCGGTCATCACGCTGTTGCGGCGGATCGCCAAGCTCACATTGCTGGTCATGATCTTCATCGGTGTGCTCGACACGTTCGGTGTCGACGTAACCACCGGTATCGCTGCTCTAGGCATCGGCGGGCTCGCCTTGGCGCTCGGCGCGCAGAAAACGATCGAGAATCTGGTCGGGTCTGTCACGATCATCGGAGATCATCCGGTGCAGGTAGGCGACGCTGCCCAGATCGGCGATACGTTCGGCACGGTCGAGGATGTCGGCATGCGCTCGACCCGTGTGCGCACGATCAACCGGACGCTGGTAACGATCCCCAACGGATTTCTTGCCGGCGAGAAGATCGAGAATTTTTCCGCTCGCGACCAGTTCCTCTTCAAACACGTGGTCGGAGTCAGCTACGACACGGATGCCGAGAAGATGAGCGAGGTTCTGGCCGCGTTCCGGACAATCCTGGCGGAAAACGATCATGTCCTCGAAGAAGATGCTCGCGCACGCTTCATAGGTTTCGGCGAAAGCGCACTCAACATCGAGATCTTCGCATATTTTCGGACTGCATCGTTCGCGGAGTCACTCGAGATGCAGGAGGTTCTGCTCCTCGCGCTGATGCGGAAACTGAAAGAACTCGACGTGGAAATCGCCTTCCCCACTCGCACGCTTCACATCGACGCTTACGGCTCGGCCAACGGCCGCTCGGCGCCGATCTCAACCGCCCGCCCAAATCAGGAGGGTAACAAGGAGAATGGCGGTGAAATGTAACTTGCTGTTAGCATCGGCTGCCCTCGCCATGAGCCTGAGTGCCTGTGCCACCATTCAGCCCGCTGCAGAAAGCAGTGAGGTCGTCCTGGTAGAAAGAATTACCGGCGCACTGTCCTATCGCGAGCGCATCGCGCTGCCCCCCGAAGCGCAGGTGGAAATCGTTGTGTCCGACATCACCCTCGGTCGCAATCAGGAGCTCATCCTCTCGCGCACGATGAACACGATCGGACAGGCATCGCCGCCGATCCCGTTCTCGATTGACGTGTCGAAGCTGAATTTGAGCGACGGCCCGCTCTACGGCCTGCGAGCCTTCATCCGCGAGCCCGATGGCACAATCCTGTTCCGCACCAGTGAACCTTTCCTGCTCGATCTTCGCAGCGACACCGTCGATATCGGCGACATAAGGGTATCGATGACATCGCCAGACGATCCCGGCCTTGCCGGTATTCCTGACCTGCAGGACGGCGAATGGCGTGTAACCAGATCGGCGGCGATGTCGTGGCGCAGATCTCCGCTCCCACGATGACCTTCACGGCCGATGGTCGCTTGTATGGTTCCACCAGCTGCAACCGCTTCAGCAGTTCATATGGCCTCGATGGCAACTCGCTCGAGGTTGGCAATGTCGCTGCGACGAAGCGCGCCTGTGAAGCCGGATTGGTGCAGCAAGAGCGCCGTTTCCTCGATGCCCTTTCTCTGATCGAGAGCGCATCGCTCGAAGCTGGGGGTTTTCTCGTCCTCTCCGGCAATGGCCAGCGCCTTGTCGCAGTCCTCAACTAAGGATTATCCGATGTTGAAGAAATTCCGAAGTCGCGCCACTTGAAATTACCATGTCGAAATCGCACTACCTTTTTATGACACTGGTCGATCATGGGCTCGGGGTGATGGTTCCGGCAGGCAGCAGCACCGCGCGCCTGTATCCCTAGAGCGCTTCGGGCGTTCTAGGGATGTGCGCCACGCTGCAACTTCCAGCATCGATGTTTTCCAAGCCCAAGGCGACAACGAGCCCGAGGCATGCTCGCTTCATTTGCGAGACCGGAGCCAACAGTGTTCTTCTCCCGCTTTACCGCGCTCGGCCTCTGTCTGGCTGGCCTCCTGTTTGCTCTCACGAGGCTTAGCGACGCATGGGCATTGCCAGTTCTCGCAATTTTCTCGTGTCTATGTCTCTTGGGCGTCATCGACCTTATCCAAACGCGGCATGCGGTGCGCCGGAACTATCCGATCATCGGACGCCTGCGATGGGCTTTCGAGAAGATAAGACCAGAAATTCGTCAATACCTGATCGAAGGCGATGACGATCAGACGCCCTTCTCGAGGGCGCAGCGCTCCTTGGTCTATGCTCGCGCAAAGGACGAGGTTAGCGACCGTCCGTTCGGAACGCTCTCTGACGTCTACAAGAACGGCTACGAATTCATTTCGCATTCCACAAAGCCCAAGCCGTTGGCAGATCCCGACAGCTTCAGAGTGCCGATCGGGGGAAGCGACGCGCGCGACCCCTACATGGCCTCGATCTTCAACATCTCCGCGATGAGCTTCGGCTCCCTGAGCGCCAACGCTATCCGGGCGCTCAACAAGGGAGCCAAACTCGGCGATTTTGCGCATGACACTGGCGAGGGAGGGATCAGCCCCTACCACCGTGAGAATGGCGGCGACCTTATCTGGGAAATTGGCAGCGGCTATTTCGGTTGTCGAACCGAAAAGGGACGCTTTGACCCGGTGCGCTTCGCTGACAATGCTGCCGACCCGCAGGTCAAGATGATCGAACTGAAGCTGAGCCAGGGTGCCAAGCCCGGTCACGGCGGCATCCTTCCCGACGAGAAAGTCAGCCCTGAGATCGCTGCTACACGCGGTATTCCGGTAGGCGTCGATTGCATTTCCCCTGCCGAGCACTCGGCATTTTCCACACCGCTTGAGATGATGCAGTTTCTCGCTCAGCTCCGAACCTCATCGAAAGGCAAGCCAGTCGGTTTCAAGCTGTGCGTCGGACACCCATGGGAGTTCATGGGAATGGTCAAGGCGATGCGCGAAACGGGGATCTTTCCAGACTTCATCGTCGTCGATGGCGCAGAAGGCGGAACCGGGGCGGCCCCGGTCGAGTTCGCCGACAACCTCGGCATGCCGATGCGCGAGAGCCTCCTGTTCGTCCACAATACACTCGTAGGTGCCGGGGTTCGTGACCGGATAAAAATCGGCGCGGCCGGCAAAATCGTCAGTGCGTTCGACATCGCTGCGGTCCTAGGGCTGGGTGCCGACTGGACCAATGCGGGGCGCGGCTTCATGTTCGCGCTCGGATGCATCCAATCGCTTTCCTGCCATACGAACCGCTGTCCGGTCGGCGTTGCCACGCAGGACCCCTTGCGCCAGCGGGCCCTGGTCGTGCCTGACAAGGCAGAGCGGGTCCGGCGCTTTCATCGCAATACGTTGCGAGCGCTCGCGGAAATGACTGCTGCTGCCGGTCTCTCGCACCCATCCGAGCTTGGACCGCACCATCTGGTAAGACGTGTCTCTCTGACCGAAATCCGGGTCTTCTCCCAGCTTCATATTTTCCTCGAGGATGGCGAGCTGCTTTCAGGAACGCATGACCGGGATTTCTACAGCGCCGCCTGGAAACTCGCACGCGCCGACCGGTTCGAGCTGGCAGCGTGAAACTGATTTTCCATATTCTGACGGCTGTTCTTGCAGCCCTTCTTCACTCGCAGGGTGCCGCAGCGGATCAAGGTGGCACCGCGCGGGATTCGACCGCATGGAACATATCGCAAGCTACCGCCTGTTACGATACCGGTCCTGGGCGTGGTGCCGAACTCTCGGCAGATGCCGAACTGGGCGCTTCCGCCGATGGACCCGCCGGACCGTGCGGAGTGCTGGCCTTGGTTCGTCAGGCGCACGCATGGGAACGCAATGAGGAGGTCCGGCAATCCTACCACCGGATGGCCGACGCACCTGCGGAATGGTCGCTTCCCCCTCCGACCGGCCCTCCATTTTCCTGACATTCTGGACCTTTTTAGCGGACTTTCGTCCGCATCCAACAGTCAGGACATTCAATGGAAACCGAAATGCAACGCGGTGCGATCCGCGACGAACGGCGTGCATACGCCAAGGCCTTGTTGGCCCGATACCCCGACCTGCCGATTGATCAGCTCGACGATCTTCTGCGATGGTTCCGCAAGGAGGCAAGCGCGCTCGATGTCGGATTGATTTCGATGGATGACGAGGTGTCGCAGCAATATGCATTGTTGAAGCGCGACGAACTCGATCGGTTCGCGATGCCCGATATCGTCTTCATGCTGCTGTTCTGGTCGGCGATGTGCGCCATCATCGGCGGTATCGGTGATCTGGGTAGTTGATATGTGGAAGGGCCCGAAGCGAGAATCCCTTCGTTCCGGGCTCATACCCCGTCGCCAGATCCTGCCAGCTAACAAGCCATTGCAGCCCCTTGCGAAACGTTCCTGTCTATGCCCCGTTTGATAGGAAGAACGACATCGTCCCAACGCAGGAGCGCATCATGGCGAAATACGCGGTCGGAGATCATGTCAGCTGGAATTCCGAGGCAGGAAGAGTCAGCGGAACAATCTCCAAGGTTCACGAATCGGATTTCGACTACAGGGGTCATACGCGGCGTGCCTCGAAGGACGAGCCTCAATACGAGATCGAAAGCGACAAGACCGATCATGTGGCAGCCCACAAGGAAGATGCGCTGACAAAGCTGAAAAGCTGATGCCAACCGTTTTCACGATCGGCCATTCCAATCGGGATGCGGACACTGTCATTGCCATGCTGAAAACAGCAGGAGTGGACATGCTGGCCGATGTTCGGGCTTTCCCCCGCTCCCGCGCCAATCCCGCATTCAACATCGATTCCTTCCCCGATCTGCTCGATGAGCACGACATCGCCTACGGACACTTCGATAAACTCGGCGGCAGAAGGAAACGACAAGATGATGTGGATCCGGCGCTGAACGGATACTGGCGCGTCCAGAGCTTCCATAACTACGCCGACTATGCGTTGAGCGGCGACTTCCAGTCGGCGATCAAGGACCTCGTTAACCTAGCGGATAATTGTCGCGTGGCGTTGATGTGTTCCGAGGCGGTCTGGTGGCGATGCCATAGGCGTATCATCGCCGATCATCTCATGGCTCGCGGTCATGAAGTTATCCATTTGATGGCTCCCGATCGTCAGGAACGGGCAAAGTTGACGGATGGAGCCGTTGTCAGCGGATCAACCGGAGTCGTCTATCCAAGTTCGGAATACCGTGAGGAGCCGAACGAGCATATTCCATTATGCCGATACGAAAGGCTCGCGACCCGCGAGAACGAACTTCGTGCCCGTCACGCGGATCAGTCTACCCGCTCGAGCAGCTCCTCCGACGAGACGATCTGGTAAAGATCTCTGTCGATCTGTCGGACAGGCTCATCATCGGAAGTTCGCCAACCGATGGCGCCCACACGGCGACGCTCGCCGCGCTCAGATTTCGAAATGGCGATGTGGCGATACTGGATGACTTCGACCGGCCTGTCCGCATTGCCGCGGCAGGACATATTGGACATTGTTTCTTCAATTACATCGGCTTCGCCGGGCGTTGAAGCAGTCGGAAGCTGACTTGCTGGCTTGCTTCGCTCGATCGTCACAGAATCTGCGCATCCGGAAGCGAACCGATATCTTCCATCGTCATCTCCGACGAAAGATCGGTGTCATTGCCGCGGGTCGTCACGGTCAGACCGTCAATCGGTATCTCGACGTAACGATCAGGATCGCTGTCCTCGACTTCTATAAGAAGTTCGGTCGCATTGCCGTAGGCATCTTTCGTCACGGCTTCCACGTCACCCAATTCGGTTCCGTCGGCGGCCAGGATTTCAGCATCGAGCAACTGGCGTTCGGTCAGACCGAGTGCCACCGGGGTGTCGCCGGACTCCTGCGCGCTCTGCTCGGCTCGTTCTTCAATACGGTCTTCGATCTGGGCTTCCTGATCATTGCAGGCGGAGAGGAGGAGAGCGGATCCGAGAAGCAGGGGGGCGAACTTGTTCATGTTGATCTCCATTATTATCTATCCGTCACGCTAACGGACGCGGCTGCTCCTGTGTTCCGTTAAGGGTTCGCGATGAGCGCCAGCATCGAGGCTTCGTCGGGCCGTGCGGCGACACGAATATCCATTCCTTGCTTCCCCTCGAAAGGAGCCGCGGCTGCATCGGAGATGCAATAGACGATGCCTCTGAAAGGCCGGGATGTCCGTTCCAGGCAGCGCTTCACCACATGACCAGCGCGGCGAGTGGATCAGAATTCCGTTTATCTCGTGCGGTGCTGGAAGGGATGCCAATAGCTTCGCGACAGCGACATCGCGGGTCTCATACACCGGCTTTCTCGTGGCGAGATAACCCTTGCGGCGAAGGTTGCCGGTCAGGTCTCCAGCCGGCCGGTGGACGGAAAAGTGCAGAAGCCGACTCCCTCGCGGGAGGGACTGAACGATCAGGCGCTCCAGATCGAGAACATCCCCAGCCGCCGAAACAACATGGGTATATCCAGCGTGGGCGGCACTCGCCGCTGTCCTGTCGCCCACCGCGAACGCTGGAATATCGAGAAGTGCCGGGCAGATAGAATGATGGCGCACGCCATTTACCGACGTGAACACGATCGCATCGGGCGGCTCGTCCAAAGCTTTCTCAGGGAGGCCTTCCACTCGCAGAACGGGCACAGCCAGCGCATCGAACCCTAACCGCCGCAAGGCGCCCGCAGTCTTTTCGTTATCCGGCGACGTGCGTGTAACCCAGATCGTCGGCCCCAATGCGGGATCCTTCGCGTGTGTCGGGAAACGGTCACTCACTTTCATTTCGTCGTTCGATATTGTCTGTCTTCGAAGAAACGACAGCTCCCGCCAGAGGCTTGCTACCTCGGCCAGCGAGAAGAATGCCGCCAAGTATCAGCGCCATTCCGATCGCATGAAAGCCTCGCAGATGTTCGCCTAGAAAGATAATCGCAAGCCCCGCGCCCATAACTGGCATGACGTTCATATACATCCCGGTTCCTGCAGACCCGATGAGTTCTACGCCCCTGTTGAAGAAGAGGTAGGCGAGGATGGAAGGAAAAACCGAAACATATCCGATCGCCAGCAGGCTTTTCTCCTGTAAAACGATATAGCGCCCCGAATTGAGCTCCAGCGCATAGAACGGCGCGATCACGATTATGCCGACGATCAAGGTCACTGCAAACAGGCTTAGGGGATGGATCGCAGGGCGGCGCCTGAGCATTACCGCATAGACCGCCCACAGACACACGGCGAGGCCGATGATGAGGTTGCCTTCGTTGAAATTCAGGGTGCCGAGAACACCAAAGTTCCCGCGAGCGATGATCCAGAGCACACCAGCCAGCGCGATGGCGGCACCGACGATCTGGCGCAGTGCCGTGCTGTCGCCCATGAAAATCGCGCCAAGAAACAGAATTAGGGCGGGTTGGCCCGACTGCAGCAACATGGCGTTGAGCGCTGTGGTCTGTTGCAATCCGCTGTAGAGCAGGGTGTTGAAGGCGCCGATGCCGAGTGCGCCAAGCACCAGCAGCATCCTCCAGTTCCTGCGGATGACGGGAGCATTCCGCCGCAAGTGGCGCCATGCAAATGGCAGGATGATGGCCAGGGCAATCGTCCATCTCCAGAACGCCAAGGCGACGGGAGGGACCAGCTCACGCGCCGCGCGCGCAACGATTGCATTACCGGCCCAAAACAGGGCGGTGAACGTAAGGAGCACGTAAGCGCGCGACCACAGGCTTGCAAAGAAGCGGGACTTGTTTTGCATGTTCGACCCGGACGAAACGCTGCCGTCGAGAGTTAGGCAGCGCGCTCCTCCATCAACCGCATCAGGCCGCGCGAAACGCAACCGGAGGGATCGTTGGCGATGGTCACGGGAACACCGCATTCCGCGGTGATCGCCTCAGCCAGGAATCTGGCGCAGATTCCACCGCCCGTGGCGACAACGCGCTCGCTCAACAGGTCGGCGGCAAGATCGGGAGATATTTCGCCGACCACAAGCCTGGCGGCATCTGCAAAACGACCGAAGTGTCGCTGCAGCACGGGGTGAAACTCGGAAACTGGCAAGGTCAACGTTCCTGGAAGACCATTGTGCAGTGATCGACCTCTGATTTCCACTTCCGCGTCCTCGGCACCTTCTTGGGCGAGATGCTTCTTCAGCGTCTCGGCGGTGATTTTGCCTATGAGGAAGTGATGCCGGAGATGAAGATGTTCGGTAATCGCCTCGTCGAGGCCGAGACCGCCCAAACGCACGGAGCGCGAACGACATTGTCCGTCGATCGAGAAGACCGCAACCTCGGTCGTTCCGGCGCCGCATTCGACGACCATGGACGCGCGAGCTTCGCGGACGGGCAGGTCTGCCCCAATAGCCGCTGCAAAAGGCTCGCGCACCAGTTCGATCCTTCCGAAGCCGGCATCGTCCGCGGCAGCGAGCAATGCATTCGCCTCTGCCTTAGTGGCGTCCGCCGGAATACCGATCATGGCTGGGGGGCGTCCTCTACGCTTCCTGCCAACGACCGACGAGAGACCATGAGCAAGCAGTGCGGAAGCTGCGTCCATATCCTGCAAAACACCGCGGGCAAGGGGACGGCGGACCACATGGGTTCCGGGAACCCGATCGACCATCGCCAGAACGTCCCGGCCAGCTGCAATCAGTTTCATCTGACCGGCCGTCTTCTCGTAATAGCACAGGGATGGTTCGTCGAAGACCACGCCTTCGCTTCGCACCATGATACGCATGTTGGCAGTGCCGAGATCGATGGCGAGATCTGGTCCGCGCCTGGAGCCGAAAGAAGGAAAGTTCATCATTTCCTTCAGATAGGCCTTCCGGACATGAAAGTCTCGAAATAGTCGATGAGGCGATTGGTCTTATGCCATTTGACTAAACCGAAGATCGCGCCCACATGTGGCTCATGGTCTTTTCGCAACACATCGACCGACATTTCGCGCACGCAGGTCAGCTGCCCGCACGGGCGCACGCCTCGTCTCGACGGCCGTGATCCGGTCCGGGACGAGGCTCCCGGACGATCTTCAGCCCAGCCGAGATTCTCTTGCGGCTCTCTAGCGAGTTACGAAAAATGACCACTTCCCAAAACGGCCAAAAGCCGATCATTCATGTTATCGATACCGAAGCGGACGCGCTCTACGAACTGGCGATGTCCATCGAGGAGCGCAGTCCGGATGTAGCTGGAAAACTGTGCGAGGAACTGGATCGCGCTAATGTCGTGGCAGCCGAAGACCTGCCTCATGACGTTGTGACCATGCAATCCGAGGTCGAATTCGTCGACGAGCGATCGGGTGACCGGCGCAAGGTTCAACTGGTATGGCCGCGCGATGCGAACCTGGACCAGAACCGTCTCTCCGTGCTGACCCTGGTGGGCGCCGGTCTTATCGGAATGCAAGCCGGTTCTGCGATCAACTGGCCCGACCGTTCTGGTAAGGAACGCTGCCTGCGGATCGTCGAAGTGCGACAGCCGGAAAGGACGGACCGGGCAGCCTAGCTTTGCAGCTCGGCCACTGCACGCTCGAAGTTCGGAGGGTATCTAAGCTCGCAAAGCCAGAGGAGTAGAGCAAATCAGTGTCCGCCGAAGCGTAGCCTTATGCCGCCGTTCAGGATAAATCCTTCGAGAGGTGCCCAGGCATCGACGGTCCACTGCCCGCTTGCGGCGCGTCGCGGCAGTAGCAGCGGATCGTATTTCGTCTGACGCACATCTAGAAGGTTCTCCGCGTTGACGAACAGGCTTACACTCCCGAGGGTGATCTCTCCAAGAATTCCGAGATGCAAATAGGGCCGCGATCGGGTTCGGTAGGGGTTGTCGTCGAGGGCCTGGGTGCCGGTGTAGTAGGCTTCCACCCCGATACGCCCCTTACCGTGCTCCTCCCACATGCCGACCAGGCCCGCGGTGTGCTTAGGCGTGAGTGAGACCTCGCGCCTTCCGATGCCGGACTGATCGGGTTCGCTTGAATCGACGAAGACGTAGCTTCCGGTCACGGTAAAACCGTTCTGCTTGAAGCGCAGCAGAAGCTCGCTCCCGCGCACCCGCGTCATCCCTTCGATATTTACGAGTGCGACCCTGTCGGGCGCGATTTCCGTCAGCCGCGTGGCGTTCTCGATATTCGCGCCGAACAGGGTGACATTGGCTTCCCATGGGCCGTCGGAATATCCCACATCGAGCGAAGCGGTGCGCGCGGTTTCGGCTTCCAGATTGCCCAACGGCTCCAGCCGCGAAAGTCCCGCCGCCTCGATCTCGTCCACGAACGGCGTGGGAGCAAAGAAGCCGCCGCCGAAGGAGCCGCGAATGGTCCAGTTGCCCGGGCGATAGAGCGCGGACAGGCGGGGACTGAATTGCGTGCCGAACTCGCTATGGAAATCGACGCGCGCGCTTGCCGCCAAGGTCAGGTCGAGCGAAGCCTCCTGCTCGATCTGGGCGAAGATGGCGGGCACATCGTAGGTGTAGTCAAATGCCTGGAAGGTATTCGACCGGAAGCCGTCGTGCTGGAAAGCAATCCCGCCGACCCATGAAGTGGCGCCGCTGCTGCCCGCGATCGAAGCCTCGCCGAACAGACTGGTGTGCCGGTCGTCCTCGATCACACCTCCGTATCGGTGCAGATGGTCCTGCTGCATCGCGGAGGCGCGCAGGCTGAGCTCGGCGGCGTCGGAAATCGGCGTCTGGGCGACGATGCCCGCATCGAGCCGCTGCGTGTCCTGTGCCTGCACGTAGGAGGTGCCATCCGGCACGGTGCGACCCGGCAAGGTGCCTCCCAACCGGTCCTCGGCCATCGCGCCGAGCGTGAGGTAAATCGACGATCCGTCGGCTCCCTCCCACTGGAAGCGTAGCCGGGCGGTCACGCGCTCGTAGGCCCCAATGTCGAACCAGCCGTCGTCATCGAGATCCTGTCCGCTCTGTCGGTATGCCCCAGCGGTCAGGGACAGGCCTGCGTTCGAGGCGATCGGCCCGGCGGCATATACGGTCAGGTCCTACCCGTCGCGGGTGGTCGCATTGGCGAGCACCTCGGCTTCGAACTCGTCGCCAGGGCGTTTGGAGATGAGATTGATCACGCCGCCCAATGCCGACGCGCCATAGAGCGCCGAGGCCGATCCCTTGATGACCTCGATCTGCGCCAGATCTGTCGGCGGGATCTGCAACAGGCCGAGCGATGCGGCCTGCCCGCCGTAAAGCGGAACGTTGTCGGCCAGCAGCTGCGTGTAGCGGCCCTCAAGGCCCTGGATGCGGATGTTTGCAGCCCCCAGCGCCGGCGAGGTCACCTGCACGCGCACGCCGCCGGTCTCGTTGACCAGCATGGCGATGTTGCCGGGACGCATGATGGCCTTTTCCTCGATCTCCTCGCCCGCGATCACCTCGACCCGGATTGGCTCGTCCTGTAGGCGCCGCCCGAGCCTGGTGCCCTGGACGATGATGACGTTCTCGCCCTGGTCATCCTCGTGCGCCTCTTCCTCAGGGGCAGTTGCCTGCTGATCGGTATCCTGGGCAAATGCAGGGATAGTCAAAGCCAGCGACGAGGTCGTGCTAAGGAGCAGGCTTGCATACATACCGTTCTTCACAATCAGTCGGTCTTTCTGAAGTAGGTGGTCGATTAAGGTCGCCGCTCAATCCGCGTGCGGATCAAGAATGGCATGAAGGTCGGGCGGCAGTTCCATCGGCGCAAACACGCTGACATTTGACCGGCCGGTATTGCCCAGCGGAAGCCGACCAGTGAGGTTGCCGAGCGGTGCGAGTGCGAGCCGGAACAGCTGGCCAACCACCTCTCGCCAGTCGCGACGGCGCAAAGCCAAGCGCAGCATCTTGCTATGCGTCTCAAGATGCGGCCAGAACCGCGTCTGGGCGAGGATGTGCGCGCGTTCCAGATGGTGCCATGCCATGGCGATCCGTCCCGCACGTTCTGCCTCGTCGGCTGCGCGATATTCCTCTGCGAGAAGGACCGCGAGGCGGTGCGGACTCACGTCAGCCATGGGCCAGCTCCTTTCGGGCTTGCCCAAACACTTCGACGCTGCCCCAGATCGCCAGCCCCGCCATGATCGCTGCCACCAGCAGATCGGGCCATGCCTGGCCGGTGCCGAACACCCCTAGCGCTGCGCCCAGCACCGCGATGTTGCCGATCGCATCGTTACGCGAGCAGATCCACACGGATCGCATGTTGGCATCGCCCTCGCGGTAACCGAACAGCATCAACGCGACGGTCACATTGACCACCAGCGCCAGTGTGCCGATCACGCCCATGGTCTGGGGCTCCGGGTTCGATCCGGCGACGAAGCCGTAGACAGCGTAGCCGATCACCCAAAGGCCGAAAACGAGCATGGTCGCGGCCTTCACGAGCGCGGCCTTAGCCCGCCAGGAAAGCGCGAGGCCCGCAACGCCAAGACTGATTGCGTAGTTGGTCGCATCGCCGAAGAAATCCAGCGCGTCAGCCTGGAGCGCACGGGAATCGGCTGCGACCCCGGCGATGATCTCAACCACGAACATTGTCGCATTCGCGATCAGCGCGATCCAGAGGATAAGGCGCCAGCGCGGATTATTGTGCGCATTGTCATCGGATTCGGGCGTCTGGCAGCACGACTTGCCCATGTCGCTCTCCTTGCAACGTTCGAGTCGCAGAGACATATGCACCTTGTAGCAACTACAAGGTCAAGCGATGCGTATAGGCGAACTGGCAAGGGCCACCGGCACCAAGGCGGAGACGATCCGCTATTACGAGCGCGAGGGCATCCTGCCAGCGGCCGACCGGACCGATAGCAATTATCGCGACTATTCTGACGAACATTTGGCGACGCTCACCTTCGTGCGTCGGGCGCGCGAGCTCGGGTTTAGCATGGCGCAGGTTCGTGAATTGCTAGCCCTGTCCGATCACGACGAAAAGCCATGCCAAGATGTCGACCAGCTGGTTCGGCAGCAACTGGTCGAAGTCGAGCGCAAGATTGCCGATCTCTCCGCGCTCCGCGATGAGCTCGGACAAATGTTGCGATCCTGCCAGGCGGACAAGATCGGCGAATGCCACATCATCGGGAGCCTGGGGCGCCATGCCGTAGCGTGAAGGCCAAATGGACGTCCCCTCTTGGGCGTATCAGGCAAGGAATGGAACGGCCGAAATTAGGGCGCGAAGGCGCCGTTGCGCACGGCGCAATCGACGGCGACGCGATCAAGAGCAGGTTGTGCCCGCCTGCGGCGGCGATCTCCAGCGCGCGCTTGGCGGTCTCCTGACCCTTCACCTGCTTGAGGTCGGGGCCAGGCGCGGCGGTTTCGATTTCTCCCGATTCGGGCGGCGGCAGCTGCGCGCTACCCTTGAGATGGTTGAGCAGCGCCACCAGGTCCGGGGCCGCGATCACCGGCACGTCGCTCGCCCATTTCGCTTCCGAACCCTGCGCGCGCGGACAGATTAGCCCCGCCTCCATCTCGCTCGCATGCAGCGCGGCGAGCAGCACCCCGGGGCTCGGCACCACCCGGCCGTCGAGCGCCAGCTCGCCCACCGCGATCCAGTCGGTGAGTTGCTCGGCATCGGTCACGCCCATGCTGGCGAGCAGCGCGAGCGCCACCGGCAGATCGTAATGCGAGCCCTCCTTGGGCAGGTCGGCGGGCGAAAGGTTGATGGTGATCCGCTTGGGCGGCAGCGCCAGGCCCATGGCGGAAAGCGCGGCGCGCACCCGCTCCTTGCTCTCGCCCACCGCCTTGTCGGCAAGCCCGACGATGTTGAACTTGGGGAGGCCGGGCGCGATCGAGCACTGCACCTCCACGGCGCGCGCCTCGAGCCCGAGATAGGCCACCGTTCTCACCAGCGCGACCATGCTGTCCCCCGCTCTGTTTTCCGCCCCTTGGAGCCAGCCTTGTGGCCGCTGGTTTCGTCAGTGTCGAGAGGCGCTTGCCGTTCGACAGGACCGGGGAAGGTAGCAGGGTTAGCGCGCCGTTAGGCACGGCAGTTGGCAATCGGGAAACCGGGTCGGCGCCAGCATCGTATCCATGCTCCGATTCGCCACTCTCATCCTCGCTGCGCTGGCGTCCCTTCTCGCCGCGCCCGCCGCCGCCCAAAGCTTCGCGCTGGTCTCCATGCCGGTGGTCTACGTTCACAAGCCGGTGGTGCAGCAGGTCCATCGCGGTCGTGCGGGCGCCCCGGCGGACAGGGCTGGCGCGGTCTATGTTCCGGCGGCCCTCACCATCGCCCCCACCTTCGCCGCCGTGCCCACCGACCTGCCGAAATGGCGCGCGCCGACCAGCGACACGACCCGCTTCGTCACCGCCCACCGACCTCCGGTGTCCTACGGCGCGGTGCGCTACGGGCCGTTCCAGGTGATCGACGGCAGTCGTGCGGCGCTGGTGGGAGAGACCGATGCCGACAGCCCGCGCTGGTTCGGGGCGTTGCTGCGCGATCATCCCGGGCTTGCCCGGATCGAGATGATCGAATGCCCCGGAACGCTCGACGACCGGGCGAACATGCGGCTCGGCCGGATGATTCGCGCCGCGGGGCTCGCCACCCATGTCCCGGCCCGGGGATCGGTCCGCTCGGGCGCGGTCGAGCTCTTCCTTGCCGGAACCCGCCGCTCGATCGCCGACGGTGCCGAGTTCGCCGTTCATTCGTGGCGCGACGCCTATGGCCGCGAGGCGGGCGACTATGCAGCGGACGCACCGGAAAACCGCGCCTATCTCGACTATTATGCCGAGATGGGTATGACGCCCCACCAGGCGCGCGCCTTCTACGATTTCACCAATTCGGTGCCGCATCACCGGGCCCTGTGGCTCGATGCGCAAGACATGCGTCCGTGGATCGCCCCCGGGGCACGGACGCGGGATGCAGCGGCACCGAACCCCGTTTCCGCGACCCCGCCGCGGATCGCCTACGCCAGCTTGACCTGAACCTGGCTCTGGCGTAAGGGCGCGTCTGCAAACGGTCGCCTGCCTTCCAGGCGGCCCTTTTTATTTGGCGCGGCGCCGTGATCATTCGGTGCCGCCCGGCAACAGATTAGACTTGAGGACGATCCGATGAAGCGGACTTTCCAGCCTTCGAACCTCGTGCGCGCCCGTCGCCACGGCTTCTTCGCGCGCAAGGCGACCCCGGGTGGCCGCAAGGTCCTCCGCGCCCGCCGCAAGCGCGGTCGCAAGAACCTTTGTGCGTAAGCGCAACGGCTGAACCCACCAGACCCGCGGTGCTCACCCGCCGCGCCGATTTTCTCGCCGCCAACCGGGGTCTGCGCAACGCAGGGCCCGGTTTCGTGCTGCTGACCCATCCCAATGGCGGCCAGGGCGTCCGCTACGGCATCACCGTCACCAGGAAGATCGGCAACGCCGTCGTCCGCAACCGCATGAAGCGGCGCTTCCGCGAATTGCTGCGCGCTGCACTTCCCGCGCGCGGTCTTGCCGATACCGATCACGTCCTGATCGGCCGCGACGGCGGGATCGAGCGCGACTTCGCCCGGCTGGCCGAGGAACTCGACCGCGCACTTGCGCGAGCGGGCGAGGGGCGGGGCGATCCGCGCCGGGGCCGCGGCCGACGCGGGAGCCCGAAACGCACATGAAGCGCCCGCTGATCTGGATCGCCAAAGCCTGGCAATGGGGGCCAAGCGCGGTTCTTCCCCCGACCTGCCGCTATGCCCCGTCCTGTTCCCAATACGCGATCGAGGCGCTCGAGAAGCACGGTGCAATCAAGGGTGGATGGCTGGCGCTGAAACGTATAGGGCGCTGCCACCCCTGGGGCGGGCATGGCTGGGATCCGGTGCCGTGACGGCGCACTGTCTTGCTATTCCAACACACCGCCCCACATAGGCCGACACGACAAGAACGACGGAACCCGTCTTGAACAACCAGCGCAATCTCCTGCTCGCCGTGGTGCTGTCCGCCCTGCTCCTGCTCGGCTGGGACGCGGCGGTCGGCTATCTCTATCCCGCTCCGCCCGAAAGCGCGGCCGTCGAAGGATTGGCGGACACGCCCGGCGAGATGGCCGCGGTCACGGGGGCCGACAGCGGAGCGCTGGAGCCGGGCACCGGCGTGGTCGCCCCGGTCGATGTCGAAACCGCGCTGGCCGGCGGCAACCGCGTGCGGATCGACGCGCCCCGGGTCGCCGGCTCGATCGATCTCGCCACCGGCACCGTCGACGACATCGTGCTCAAGGATTACCGCGAAAGCACCGCCGAGGATTCCGATTTCGTCCGCCTGTTCTCGCCGGAAGGCACGCCGGGACAGAACTTCGCCCAGTTCGGCTTCCTCGCCAATGGCGAGCGGGCGGAGGGCGGCGCCTGGCAGGCAGACGGCGCGGTGCTGAGCCCCGAGACACCCGTCACCCTGCGCAAGCGCGGCGAGAACGGGCTGGTCTATACCGTGCGCCTGTCGATCGACGACGAATACATGATCACCGCCGAGCAGCGAGTGGACAACACGGGCGAAGGCGCCGCGGTGGTCCAGCCCTTCGCGCTGATCAACCGCACCAGCCGCACCGCCACGCCCTCCACCTGGATCGCCCATTCCGGCCCGGTCGGCGTCTTCGACGATGCCGCCAGCTACGACTGGGATTACGACGACGTCGCCGAGGAAGGCACGGTCACGCCTGAGGGCCGCGCGGCCTGGCTCGGCTTCACCGACAGCTACTGGCTCTCCGCCCTCGTTCCCGGCGGCGGGGCGGCCGACACCGCCTTTCGCTCGCTCGGCAACGACGATTTCCGCGCCGACGTCATCTACGATCCGACCACGCTCGCCGGCGGCCGCGCGCTGGAGCGCGAGACGCGTCTGTTCGTCGGCGCCAAGGAGAGCGTGGTCCTCGACCAGTATCAGGACGCCGGGATCAGCCAGTTCGGTCTGGCGATATCCTGGGGCTGGTTCTGGTTCATCGAGAAGCCGCTGCTGTGGCTGTTGCGCAATCTGTTCGAATTGGTGGGCAATTTCGGCGTCGCGATCATCCTGTTGACGGTGATCGTGCGCGCCTTCGTCTTCCCCATCGCCCAGCGCGGCTTCGCCTCGATGGCGGCGATGAAGGCGATCCAGCCCGACATGAAGAAGATCCAGGAGCGCTACAAGGACGACAAGGTCAAGGCGCAGCAGGAGATCCAGAAGCTGTTCAAGGATCAGGGGGTCAATCCGCTCGCGGGCTGTCTGCCGATGCTGCTGCAGATCCCGATCTTCTTCGCGCTCTACAAGGTGCTGATCCTGGCGGTGGAGATGCGCCACCGCGAATTCCTCTACATCAAGGACCTGTCGGCCCCCGATCCGGCGACCATCCTCAACCTCTTCGGCCTGTTGCCCTTCGATCCGCCGGGCTTCCTCTCGATCGGCGTGCTCGCGGTGATGCTCGGTTTCACCATGTGGCTGACCTTCAAGCTCAACCCGAGCGCGATGGACCCGATCCAGCAGCAGATCTTCAACATCATGCCCTGGGTGCTGATGTTCGTGATGGCGCCCTTCGCCGCCGGCCTGCTGCTCTACTGGAACACCAGCAACATCCTGACGCTGGCGCAGCAGAAATACCTCTACTCCAAGCATCCGGGCATGCGCGCGATGATCGAGAAGGAACGCGAGGAAAAGGCGCGCGCGCACGAGAAGGCCAAGGCCGAGGCGGCCAAGGGGTGAACGAGGACGAGGTCCGCGCGGAACTGGAAGCGCGCGCCGCCCGGCTGTTCTCGGGTCGGGTGGAATTCCTGCTTTCCGCTCCGCAGCTCAAGTTCCTGCCCGAACCGACTGTGCCCGAGATCGCCTTCTGCGGGCGGTCCAACGTCGGCAAGTCCTCGCTGCTCAACGCCATCACCGGCAGAAAGGCGATCGCCCGCGCTTCGGTGACACCGGGCCGCACGCAGGAGCTTAACTTCTTCGAGGTCGGGGAGCCGACGCTGTTCCGGCTGGTCGACATGCCCGGCTACGGCTTCGCCAAGGCCCCGATCAAGGTGGTCGAGCGGTGGAAGGCGCTGGTGAAGACCTATCTGCGCGGTCGCGCGGTGCTCGAACGCACGCTGGTGCTGGTCGATGCCCGCCACGGCCTCAAGGATGTCGATCGCGAGATGATGAAAATGCTCGACGAGGCGGCGGTCACCTATCGTGTGGTCCTCACCAAGGCCGACAAATTGAAGGCGAGCGATCTGGCCAAGACGGTCGAGCGCACCGAGGCCGAGGCCAAGAAGCACGTCGCGGCCTATCCTCAGATACACGTCACCAGCAGCGAGAAGGGCATGGGCATCGCCGGTCTGCGCGCTGCCGTGCTGGCCGATACGGGGGTATGAAGGAACCGGTCGCCGGCGGTCACGCAATCCGAAAGGTCAGAACCGGTAGCGGACGCTTGCGCGGACCTGAAGCGGCTCGACCGGATGGAAGTGGCGATCTTCGACGCCGGCCGTTTCCGAGGCCAGCCGCGATTCGTAGAAATAGGTGATATCCGCGTCCCGCGCGTCGAAGAGGTTGAAGATTTCGGCGCCCAAGACCAGCGGGCCGGTCTTCCAGTATCCGCCGAGATTGACCAGCGTCGTCGGATCCGAGGTGACGGATCCATCCTCGATCAGGGGCGCGCTTCCGAAATGCCGCAATTGCGCGGTGAAGGTCAGTGCATCGCTGGCATTCACCGTCATGCCGCCGGACACGACCTCGGGCACGGCACCTGGAATCTCGCGCTGTCCCCTGGGCGGGCCGATGAACCTCGCATCGGTGCGGGCATAGACGGCATCGATCACCAGCCAGGGTGTCGGTTGCCAGAACAGCGTGGCTTCGACACCGTATCGCTGCGACCCGTCGTTGGGCTCGGTCGCCCCGCCGTCGCCGACGAAGACCAGTTCGGAATCGAGTTCCAGCCAGAACCCGACGAGCGATGCGTTGAAACGTCCGCGCTCGATGCGCGCGCCCAGTTCCGCCCCATCGGACCGGGCGAAGACCGGCACGCGGTCCGCGGGTGCCAGGGAAACCGGGTCGAGCGTGATGGTCGCGCCGCGCACGTCGTTGGAATGGAAGGATTGCCCGTAGCTCGCGTAGAGCTCGAGGCTGTCCAGCACGGCCCAGGCGAGGCCGCCGTTGGGCGCCAGCAGGCCATCGTCCCCGTCTCCCGAATTCGCGGCGAGGTCCGAGCTCACGTCGTAGAAGATGTGATCGTAGCGCAGCCCCGCGAAGGCGCGCAGTCCCGGAAGGAGAGCGGCTTGCGCCGAAACATAGCCGGCGACCAGCGTTTCATCGACCGCATCGAGGCGCACGGCGTCGGTGGCGACGGCATCCACGCTCCGGAACAGGCCGGTCCGGGAGATGTCGTCGTGGCGAAGATCGCCACCGATCGTCAGATCCACACGATCGAGATCGAAAGTATGTGACACCGATCCCCCCATGGTGGTCCGTTCGTCGACCTGGACGAATTCGTCGCCCTCGACAGGGTCCTCGAGGAAATAGGTGAAGTTCGAGACGAGGCGGAAATCGTGATGGGTCAGGTACAGGTCGACGGCGGTGTCGCCGATCGTCGCATTCGCCACGGCGCCGAAGCGCGTCATGCGTCCGCCCAGATCGTCGTCAATAAACCCGAAACGGTCGATCAGCCCGCTTGCGACCGCGCGTTCGGGCACCTGATCGGTCGATGTCCAGCGCGCATCGTAGGCGTTGAATTGCACCGAATAGCGCGCCGCGCCGCTCTCTCCCGAATATTTAACCAATCCGACGAAGCGCTCGAGATCCTCTTCCAGCACCCACGGGCCGTCATAGGACTGAGCTTCCGCGGCGATCAGTATGTCGCCGCTTCCGGCCTTCGCGCTCCCGCCCGCGACCCCTCTCAGGAAACCGAACTCGCCGATTTCCACTTCGGCAAAGGGCGCGAGCACGTCGACCGTGGTGAAGGCAATTGTACCGGCGGACGAGAAGTCGCCGACGTCGGCGAAATAGGGGCCCTTGCGGAAATCGATCCGCTCGATCGTTTCGGGGATCAGGAAATTGAAGTCGAGATAGCCTTGGCCCTGCCCGTGGGTCGGCATGTTGATCGGCACGCCATCGACGAAACCGGCGAAGTCCGTTCCGTGATCGAGATTGAACCCGCGCAGGAAATACTGGTTCGCCTTGCCACTGCCCGAATGCTGGGTGGCGATGACGCCGGGCACGTTCTCGACCAGCTCGCCGGTCCGGGAGATCGGCAGGTTGTCGAAATCGGCGTATCCGACCGTGCCCTGCGATCCGGTCTGCGCGATCCCGATCTGATCGAGCGCACGGCCGTAGACGATAATTTCCTGTTCGCCCTCGTCGGAGGCGTTCCGTACCGTCGGCAGGTCTTGCGCCAGGTCGGCGGCTTCCTGTGCGACGCTCAGACCCGGCGTACCCAGCAAGGCGAGGGATACCGCGCATGACACAGGCTTCGGCTTCCGCAGCTTCACTTCGATCGGCCCCCAATCCCGCAATCGATCACGAAACGGAAAAGCGAGGCGCAATCGAAAGCCCCGTCCCCCCGTCCGGATATGCCCCGGCACGACGGCAGTGAAAAGTGCCTAAATCGAAGCTTGCGCCGCCCGATCAGCCTGCCGGAAAGCCGCTCTTCGTCCGATTGGCAATCGCGACGAGCGAAAGCATGACCGGGACCTCGACGAGGACCCCGACCACCGTCGCCAGAGCGGCGCCGCTGCCCAGTCCGAACAGACCGATCGCCACCGCCACGGCGAGTTCGAAGAAATTCGACGTGCCGATGAGCGCGCAGGGTGCGGCGACCGCGTGGGGCACTTTCCAGGCCTTGGCCCATCCGTATGCAATCAGAAATATTCCGTAGCTCTGGATGACGATTGGGACCGCGATCAGTGCGATCAACAGAGGACGCGCGACGATCGCCTCCGCCTGAAAGCCGAACAGCAGAAGGACGGTCAGGAGCAAGCCGATGATAGAGAGCGGCTTGATGCGTCCCGTGAAAGCGGAAACCGCCGCTTCGTCGCCGCCATGTGTCGCCAACAGCCGATGACGCACGATGGCTCCGGCGGCGAGGGGCAAGACGACATAGAGCGCTATCGACAGCAGCAGCGTTTCCCATGGCACGGCGATGTCGGTCACGCCGAGCAACAGCGCGACAAGAGGCGCGAAAGCGACGATCATGATGAGGTCGTTCGCCGCGACCTGCACCAGCGTATAGGCCGGATCGCCTTTCGTGAGCTGCGACCATACGAAGACCATGGCGGTACAGGGGGCTGCGCCCAGCAGGATCAGGCCGGCGATATATTGCTGGGCATCGGCAGGCGCGATGAGGTCGGCGAAGACGATTTCGAAGAACAGCACGCCCAGCGCGGCCATGGTGAAGGGCTTGACGAGCCAGTTCACGACCAGCGTGATGACGAGACCTTTGGGCTTGCCGCCAACGCGCCGGATGGCCCCGAAATCGACGGCCACCATCATCGGAAAGATCATCGCCCAGATCAGGACCGCGACGATCAGATTGACGGAGGCGAATTCGACGGCCGCGAGCGATGCGAGCATCCCCGGTGCCAGATTTCCAAGCGCGATCCCCGCCAGGATGGCCGCGGCCACCCATACCGATAGCCATTTCTCGAACAGGCCCAACCCCGCGGCGCGGGCGTCGATGTCGACAGCAGCGGCGCTCATTCCCGGTCCGCCTCGTGGCCGATGGTCTCGAGCCGTTTGCCAAGAGCGATCTGACCAAGACTGGTCATGGGCAGTGCCAGCATCAGGTCGATGCGTCGTTTCAGCATCCGGAATGCATCGAGGAAAGCGGCCGCCTTTTCTGCATTGCTGCCCTCGACGGCTGCCGGATCGGGAATCCCCCAGTGCGCCGAGGTCGGGCGACCCGGCCACACCGGACAGCTTTCGGCTGCCGCGCTGTCGCAGACGGTGAAGATCAGGTCGAATTCCGGTCCCTCGGCAAACGCGGTCCAGCTTTTCGACCGGTAACCCTGTACCGGGTACCCCAACGTCTTCAGCGTATGGATCGCCCAGGGATTGACCGTGCCGGTTGGCTGGCTTCCCGCGCTGTAGGCCCGGAACCGTCCGCCACCATCGTGATTGAGGATTGCTTCGCCGAGTATCGAGCGAGCGGAATTGCCTGTGCAAAGGAACAAAGCGTTGAGCGGCCGATCTGCCATGGGATGCCTCAGCAACCGGACGTCTTGGCGAGGGCCTGCGGCGAAGCATAGGTCGCGCTCTCGCAGGAAATTCCGCCGCAGCAGTTTTCGCTGAGATAGCTCATCAGATCGTTCATCGCGGCATAATCCGCCGAATAGATGATCGACCTGCTTTCGCGCCGCTGGGTGACCAGACCGGCGTTGGCGAGCTGGGCCAGATGAAAGCTCAGCGAGGATGGCGGAACGTCCAGTTTCTCCGCAAGCATGCCCGCAGCCAGGCCCTGCTCGCCGGCCTGCACCAGCATGCGGAACGCCGCGAGGCGATGCTCCTGGGCCAAAGCCGAAAGGGCGCGGATCACGCGATCGGATTGCATGAATTACTCCGATGATTCGATAAGTATCGAATTATGGAATTGTCGTGTTCCTGTCAATCCTTCGGACTCTGAAGAAACACGTCAGGTTCGGCCCGCTACCGCGCGAACAGCATCGAATCGTCGGCGAAGGCCTTGATCTCCAGCGCGTTGCCGGCGGGGTCGCGGAAGAACATCGTCGCCTGTTCGCCGGGCTGGCCCGCGAAGCGGATCGTCGGCGGGATCGCGAAGTCGGTGCCGGCGGCGCGGAGGCGGTCCGCTAGCGCCTCCCAGTCCGGCATCGTCAGCACCACGCCGAAATGCGGCACCGGCACGCCGTGGCCGTCGACATGGTTGCTGGCCCGGTCCCCCGCCTGCCCCGGGGCCAGATGCGCGACGATCTGGTGGCCGTAGAAGTCGAAATCGACCCATTCCTCGGACGAGCGGCCCTCGGCGCAGCCCATCGCCTCGCCATAGAAGCGCCGCGCGGCGGCAAGATCGTCGACGGGGAAGGCGAGATGGAAGGGGCGCAGGCTCATGGTGCCGCGATAGCTCGCGCCGGAGCGTTTTCCTACAGGCCATCGCGCGTGGCAGACCGGTGCCATGACTATCCCGACGCCCTCCGATGCGCGCCGTGAATTCGAGCGGCTCCTGCAGGAACTGGAAGCTGCGTATTCGATCCCTGGACCGTGTAACACCTGTAACACCGTTCAGCGTCGACAGCGCCGGGATGAACGCCTAGGGCGCGGTTCGAACCACGGGGGCAGCGCCATGAAGCTGATCATCGGCAACAAGAACTACTCGAGCTGGAGCCTGCGCGCCTGGCTCGCGGCCAAGCAGTCGGGCCTCGCATTCGAGGAGATCGTCGTGCCGATGGGCGGCGAGGCGTGGGACGAGCTTGCGGCCGGCAATCTCGATGCCGCGGGCGGCGGGACCCAGCCTTCGCATGGCAAGGTGCCGATCCTGTGGGACGGCGAGGCGGTGGTGTGGGACAGCCTGGCGATCCTCGAATACCTCGCCGACAAGGTCGGGCGCGAGCGCTTCTGGCCCAAGGACGAGATCGCCCGGGGCATGGCCCGCGCGCTGGCCGCGGAAATGCACTCGAGCTTCGTCGCGCTGCGCTCGGAATGCCCGATGAACGTGCGCCGCAAGTTCGACGGGTTCGCGCCTTCCGATCCCTGCCGCGCGGACATCCTGCGCATCCTCGGCCTGTGGGCGGAGGCGCGCAGCCGGTTCGGCGGCGGCGGGCCGTTCCTGTTCGGCACCTTTGGCGCGGCGGACGTGTTCTACGCCCCCGTCGTCAGCCGTTTCATCAGCTATCAGATCGCCGTCCCCGGCTTTGCCGCCGCCTACATGCAGGCGGTGTGGGAACACGAATGGATGCAGGGCTGGATCGCGGCCTCGGAGAACGAAGAGTGGGTCATCGAACAATACGAAAGCGCGCCGGCGGTCTGATCGCCGCCGCCCTGGCGCTCCTCGCACTGGCGGTGCCGCTCCCGGCGTCGGCCTGGGGCTTCTACGCGCATACGGTCACGGCGGACATCGCCGAGGCCAATGTGCGCCCGCAAACGCGCGCCGGGATCGCCCGGCTGCTGCGCGCCGCGCCGCTGCTGGGCACGCCGGACTGCCCGCTCGCGACCATCCAGGATGCCGCGGTCTGGCCCGATTGCATCCGCGGCGAGGGCTGGCGCTGGGGCTACACCGCCGCCTGGCACTACCAGACCGAGCCGATCACCGAGGAATACTCCGATCGCAAGAACTGCTCGGGCGGCAATTGCGTCAGCGCGCAGGTGACCCGCAACCTGCGCATCCTAGCCGACGAGAGCCTGCCTGATCCGGTGCGGCTGCAGGCGCTGGCCTTCTTCGTCCACTTCGCCGGCGACATCCACATGCCGCTCCATTCGGGCGACCTCGAGGATCGCGGCGGCAACGACCGGACGGTGGCCTACGGGATCGCGCCGGGGCTCAACCTCCACTGGATCTGGGACGGTCCGCTCGCCGAACGCGCGATCAGCGCGGCGCGGCCGGGTCTGGTGCGGGTCTACACGGCGGCCGAACGCGCCGCTCTGGGCGGCGGTGGCCCGGCGGACTGGGGCCGCGAGAGCTGGGAGACCGCGCGCGACTTCGTCTATCCCAACGCCTTCGACTGCCGCCCCTGCCTCGAGGTGCCGGAGGAGACCGCGTTGACGCAGGAGGACATCGTCGTGGCGATTCCGGTGGCGGAGCGGCGCGTGACCCAGGCGGGGCTGCGCATCGCCGAGGGGCTCGACGCCGCCTTCGCGCCGGGGCCGCTGCCCGGGGAAGACTAGGCGGGCCGCGTCGTGTCGTACCGCGCGCCGTCCTTGCGGGCATACCCTTGCGCATCGAAGGTGAGGTCGATGTCGGGATACTCGCCCGAATCGGCAGCGCGGTCCCCCGCGCCGATGGCCACGAAGACGCAGGGCGCGTCCGAGCGGTTGTGCAGCCGGTGGCCGTTCCGAACCCCCGCGGGCCAGGCGAGGACGTCGCCGGGGCGCACCGCGGTCTCGCCGGCATCCTCGATCAGCACCGCCTCGCCGGCGATCATCACCACCAGCTCGTCCTCCTCGCGGTGCCAGTGACGCTGCGAGGAATAGGCTCCGGGCTCCAGCGTGACGTGGCTCGCGCCGAGCTTCGTCAATCCGGCGACCGGCGCGAGGCGGCGATACCAGCGCCCCTGAACGTCCGCGTCGTAGGGCGGGGGATAGCCGGTGGCGTTGGTCTGCGGAATGGCATCGAGATCGAGCTTGGGCATCGGCGAACTCTCCTGCTAGCGCGCGCTGTATGACCGACGTTCTCGACCTCGCCAAGCGACTGATCGCCGCGCCCAGCGTCACTCCGGCCAGGGGTGCGGTGTTCGATGCGATGGAGGCGATGCTGGCCCCGCTCGGCTTCGAAGTGACTCGCTTCACCCGCGGTGACGGCGAGGAGGGCAGCGACGAGGAGCCGGTCGAGAACCTCTTCGCCATCCGCAGCGGCCCGCCAGGATCGCGGCACTTCGCCTTCGCCGGCCATCTCGACGTGGTGCCGCCGGGTGCCGGTTGGAGCAGCGAGGCGTTCGATCCCGAAGTGCGCGCGAGTCCCGGGGGCGATCTGCTCTACGGCCGCGGCGCGGTCGACATGAAGGGGGCGATCGCTTGCATGGTCGCTGCCGTTGCCGAAGTGCCGGCCGAGGCCGGAACGGTGAGCCTCATCATCACCGGCGACGAGGAAGGCCCCGCGCTCCACGGCACCCGCGCCTTGATCGACTGGATGCGCGAGCACGGCGAGAGACCCGACCTGTGCCTGGTGGGCGAGCCCACGTCGGTGAACCGGCTGGGCGACATGATGAAGATCGGCCGGCGCGGTTCGGTCAACATCTGGCTGGAAGTGCAGGGGACGCAGGGCCACGTCGCCTATCCGCACCTCGCCGACAATCCGATCCCCGCGCTGGTGCGCATCCTCGCCGAACTCGACGCGCTGGAGCTGGACCGGGGCACGGACTGGTTCCAGCCGAGCAATCTCGAGATGACCGAGATCGACATTCCAAACCGCGCGCACAACGTCATTCCCGCCACCGCCCGGGCGCGCATCTCGATCCGCTTCAACGACACGCATTCCGGTGCCTCGCTGTCCGAGAGGGTCGTCGCCATCGCCGAAAAGCACGGCGGCACGGCGCTGCCGATCGTCAGTGGCGAACCCTTCCTGACCCCGCCGGGCACCTTCAGCGCCATCATCGCCGAGGCGGTCAAGGCCGAGACCGGGATCGATCCCGAACCCTCGACCACCGGCGGCACGTCGGACGCGCGCTTCCTGCGCAGCCTGTGCCCGGTGATCGAATTCGGCCTGGTCAACGCCACCATGCACAAGACCGACGAGGCGGTGGCGGTGGCTGACCTTTATGCGCTAAGCCGCATCTACGCACACGTCGCCCGGGCGGCATTGGCGCAAGTCTAGGCGCACAGAAAGGGGGGACGGGAACACCAATGACCAGCCAGGACACCGCGGAAATCGCCGCAGAAGGTAGCTCCGCCGACTACGGCAAGCTCCAGTGGCGCATCCTGCTGGGCTTCGTGCTCGGCCTCGCATCGGGCCTGCTGGTCTACACCTTCGCCCGCGATGCCGCCTGGGTCGAGAGCGTGGTGGCCTACGTTACCAACCCGATCGGGCAGATCTTCCTGCGCCTGCTGTTCATGCTGGTGATCCCGCTCCTCTTCAGCGCGCTGGTGGTCGGCATCGCCGAAATGGGCGAGGCGCGCTCGCTGGGCCGGGTGGGTCTCAAGACGCTGGGTTACACCGTTGTCGTCTCGTCGATCGCCGTGGTGATCTCGCTGGCGCTGGTGAACCTCATCCGCCCCGGCGACGGCATCGATCCTGCCGCCGCGCAGGAACTGCTCGAACAGGGCGCGGAAGGCGCTTCGAGCATCGTCGCGGCGAGCGCCGAGAGCGAGGCCGGGGTCAACCAGGTCGTGGCGATCGTGCCGAACAACATCGTCGAGGCGATGTCTTCGAACGACATCCTCGCGGTGATGTTCTTCGCGCTGTTCTTCGGGATCGGCCTGCTGCTGGTGAAGACCCCCAAGAGCGGCGTGCTCAAGGATGCGATCGAGGGCGTGTTCGAAGTGGCGATGAAGCTGATCGGCTTCGTCATCCAGCTCGCCCCGATCGCGATCTTCTGCTTCATGTTCAATCTCACCGCGCAGTTCGGCTGGGACTTGCTCTTCAAGCTCGCGGCCTTCGTCGGCGTGGTGCTGCTGGCGCTCGGCATCCAGATGTTCGGCGTCTTCCCGATGATCCTGAAATTCGTCGCGAAGAAGAGCCCGCTCGCCTTCTTCCGCCAGACGCGCGAGGCGAGCGTGATGGCGTTCTCCACCGCCAGCTCCAACGCCACCTTGCCCACCGCGCTGCGAGTTGCCGACAACGAACTCGGCCTGCCCCGCCGCATCGCCCGCTTCGTCCTCACCATCGGCGCGACCGCCAACCAGAACGGCACCGCCATGTTCGAAGGGGTGACGGTGCTGTTCCTCGCCCAGTTCTTCGGCATCGAGCTGTCGCTGATGGACCAAGCCTTCGTGATGCTGATCTGCATCCTCGCCGGCATCGGCACCGCAGGCGTCCCCGGCGGCTCGCTCCCGGTGATCGCGCTGATCCTGGTGGGCGTGGGTGTCGATCCGGCAGGCATCGGCCTGATCCTCGGCGTCGACCGCTTCCTCGACATGTGCCGCACGACGCTCAACGTGGTCGGCGACTTGGTGGCGGCGCAGACGATCTCGACGCTGTCGCCGGAAATGGCGGAGGAGGGGGAGGCGATGTCGGCGCGGAGGGACGAACCGTGAACCAAACACGGCGCGCCGATGGCAGCGCGGGGGATGTCGACTACGCCAAGATCGGTGGCACCTACAGCCGCTTCCGTCAGCCCGATCCCGCCATCGCGGCGCAGATCAACCGCGCCTTGGGCAATGCGAGAGCCGTGTTGAACGTCGGTGCGGGAGCAGGGTCCTACGAACCGGCGGACCGGGATGTTACGGCAGTGGAACCATCGGCCTCCATGCGGGCCCAACGTCCGCCTCATCTCGCTGTCGCGATCGACGCGGTAGCCGAGGATCTGCCTTTCGAAGACGACAGTTTTGACGCCTCAATGGCATCGGTCACGGTTCATCAGTGGTCGGACCTCGAGAGAGGGCTGGCCGAGATGCGAAGGGTTACGCGCGGTCCCGTCGTTCTGCTTGTCTGCGATCCGGCGTCGATGATGGACTACTGGCTCAGCGACTACATCCCCGAGGTAAGGGAAATGGAGGCGAAGCGCTTCCCCCCGATCGAGCGCATCACGGCGGCGCTGGGCGGGTCGGTCACGGTCGACCCCGTACCGGTTCCCCTGGATTGCAAGGACGGCTTCAATGAGGCCTATTACGGCCGACCCGAAGCGTTTCTGGATGCGGACGCGCGATTGGCATGTTCGAGTTGGAGCCTTGTGCCCGAAGCCGCGGTCGAGCGTTTCGTCCGGCATTTGTCGGACGATCTGGAAAGCGGTCGCTGGGATCGGAAATTTGGCCATCTGCGTTCGCAGCCCTTTTTCAATGGGCCGCTGCGACTGGTCATCTCCCAGGCGACCTAGAGGTCGTCCCGTCGATACTTGCGAAGTCCGTCATCCGTCTCGCAAGTGGGCACGGATTACCGCCCCCTCGGCCTCTCCAGCACCTTCTTCCGGTAGCTGCATAGGTTGACCACCGGGCAGCGCCAGCATTCGGGAGTGCGGGCCTTGCAGACGTAGCGGCCGTGCAGGATCAGCCAGTGATGCGCGTGGAGGCGGAAGGGCTGGGGGACGCGCTTTTCCAGCTTGGCTTCGACAGCTTCCGGCGTCTTGCCCTTGGCAAGGCCGGTGCGATTGGCGACGCGCAATATGTGGGTGTCGACCGCGAAGGTCTCCTGCCCGAACCAGCAATTGAGCACGACGTTGGCGGTCTTGCGGCCCACGCCGGGCAGGCGGACGAGGTCCTCGCGGGTGGCCGGCACCTCTCCGCCGTATTCGTCCACCAGCAAGTGCGAGAGCGCGATGACGTTCTTGGCCTTGGAATTGAACAAGCCGATGGTCTTGATGTGGTCCTTCAGACCCTCCTCGCCCAGCGCGAGCATCTGCTGCGGCGTCTCGACTTCGGCGAACAGCGTCCGCGTAGCCTTGTTCACTCCGACATCGGTCGCCTGCGCGGATAGCGCCACCGCCACCACCAGCTGGTAGGCATTGCCGTATTCGAGCTCGGTCTCGGGTGCCGGGTTGTCCTCCGCCAGCCGGCGGAAGAATTCGAAGATCTGGTCCTTGGTCATCGTCTCTCAGGGCCGGGAAATCTGGTCCGGCGTCCCCTGCATCTCTTCGACCGCCCTGGCCAGTGCCTCGCGCCGGCGCTGCATGGCGTCGGAAAAGGCGGCAGCGAAGATGCCGGTCGGCAGCGCCACAAGCAGCACCCCGCCGACCGCGACGAAGGCCCCGATGAAGCGCCCGGCGGTGGTGATCGGATAGGCGTCGCCATAGCCCACCGTGGTCAGCGTGATCACCGCCCACCACAGCGCGCGCGGGATGCTGCCGAAGGAATCGGGCTGGATGCGCCCCTCGACCCAATAGAGCCCGGTCGCGCCGATCAGCATCAGCACGAAGGCCAGCGTGGCGCAAACCAGCAGATCGTAGCTGCGCTCCCTCAGCGCCCCGCCGATCTCGCGCATCGCCGCGGAGAAGCGCCCGAACTTCAGGATCGAGACGATCCGCAGCAGGCGCACGAGGCGCAGTACCGCGGCATTGGCGACGAACATCGGGGCGAGGCTGACGATCACCACCGCAAGGTCGATCAGGCCGATGGGCGAGAGCATGAAGCGCAGCCGCTTGCCCCAGGCCGAGCCCGGTCCCTCGCGTTCGGGGGCGGCGTAGACCCGTCCGAGGTATTCGAGCAGGAAGACCGCGCCGAAGACCATTTCCGCTATCAGGATTTCGGAACGCCACGGCTCGTGGATCGCCGGCTCGGTCGCAATCACGGCGATGCCGAGCGCGCCGAGGATGGTCCAGATCAGGAAGATGTTGAGCCCGGTCAGCTTGCCGTCGGGCCACGATCCGATCGCCAGTTGCCGGTGGAGTTGGGCGCGCAGGGTCACCGGCAGGCCTACAGCGCCAGCACGTCGTTCATCGTGTAGCGGCCCGGTTCGCGGCCGATCAGCCATTCGGCGGCCCGCAGGGCTCCGCGGGCGAAGATATCCCGGTCCTCGGCATGATGCGTCAGCGCGATCCGCTCCTGCTCCCCGGCGAGGATGACGCTGTGTTCGCCGGCGACCGTGCCGCCGCGCAGCGCCGCGAATCCGATGGTGCCGCGCTCGCGGGCACCGGTCTGCCCGTCTCGCCCGCGTTCGGAATTCTCCGCGAGGTCGATTCCGCGCCCGCGCGCCGCCGCCTCGCCCAGCAGCAACGCCGTGCCGCTCGGCGCATCGACCTTCATCCGGTGGTGCATCTCGGTGATCTCGATATCCCAGTCCGGCCCCAGCCGCCGCGCCGCCTCCTCGACCAGATGCGCCAGCAACGTGACGCCGAGCGAGGTGTTGCCGGTCTGCAGGATCGGCACCGCGCGCGCCGCCTCGTCGATCGCCTGATGGTTCTCTTCGCTCAGCCCGGTGGTGCCGATCACCGCCGGGATGCCCGCGCCGATGGCCGCGTGGAGCGTGGCCGCGAGGGCGCCGGGCGAGGAAAAGTCGATCAGCACGTCGCTGCCGTCCGCCAGCCGCGCGACATCCTCGCCGCGGTCGACGCCGCCGGCCCATTCGTGATCCGTCTCGCCGAGCAGGGCCGCGATCGCCTGCCCCATGCGGCCTTCGCCGCCGATGATGCCGATGCGCGCCATTGCTTCTCCCTGCTCGCTCGTGCTTCATGGCCTCCATGGGCGATATTCGCAACATCGTGGTCCTCACCGGAGCCGGGATCAGCGCGGAAAGCGGGATCGACACCTTTCGGGATGCCGGCGGCCTGTGGGAGCAGCACCGGGTCGAGGATGTGGCGACGCCGGAAGGTTTCGCCCGCGATCCCGATCTGGTGCTGCGCTTCTACGACATGCGCCGCGCCGCGCTGACGAAGGTCGAGCCCAACGCCGCGCACCGCGCGCTGGCGCGGCTGGATGCGACGTTTGCGCAGGGCGATCGGGGCGACCTGCTGATCGTCACCCAGAACGTCGACGATCTGCACGAGCGCGCCGGGGCGAAGCGGGTGCTGCACATGCACGGCGAATTGCTGAGCGCATTGTGCGCGAACTGCGCCGCACGGGAACGGTTCGCGGGGACCATGCTCGATAGGCCGAATTGCAGCGCTTGCGGTGTGGCTGCGCTGCGCCCCGATGTCGTCTGGTTCGGCGAGATGCCTTACCAGATGGAGCGTATCTATTCCGCGCTCGCAAACGCCGATCTCTTCGTGAGCATCGGCACCTCGGGCGCGGTCTACCCCGCTGCCGGCTTCGTGCAGGAGGCTGCCGCGCATGGTGCGAGGACGCTCGAGCTCAATCTCGATCCGAGCGAAGGCTCGCGCTGGTTCGACGAACACCGCCACGGTCCGGCGGGCGCGCTGGTGCCCGCATGGGTGGACGAGGTGCTAGCCGGCTGAGCCGCCGCAGGCCTTGCAGGCGGGATCCTTCGGGATGGCGAAGCTGCGCATGGCGGGCGCGAGCCCGTCGAGCAGATGGACGCGGCCCCATTGCGGATCGCCCAGGCTGGCGACGCCATCGAGAAGCACGCGCACCGCCTGCATCGCCGCAAAGCTGCCGACCCAGCCGGCCATTGCGCCGAGCATGCCGTCTTCGGCGCAGCTGTCGCAATCGTCCGCATCGAAGGCATCGCCCACGAAGCAGCGGTAGCACGCCTGGTCGGGAAGGTGCCCGGCGAAGGCGCCGACCTGCCCCTGGAAGCGGCCGACCGCGGCCGAGAGCAGCGGCACTGCCTCGGCGACGCAGGCATCGGAGACAGCGAGCCGCGTGGCGAAATTGTCGGTCCCGTCGAGAACCAGATCGGCCTCGCCGATGAGCGCGCCGGCGTTCTCAGTCGCGATCCGCGCGTCGCTGATGGTCACGTTCAGTTGCCGGTCGAAATCGGCGCACCACTGGCGCGCGGCGACCGCCTTGCCGTGGCCGATGTCGCGTTCGGTGTAGATGGTCTGACGCTGGAGGTTGGTGAGCTCGACATCGCCATCGTCGATCAGGGTCAGCTGCCCGATCCCGGCCCCGGCGAGGTATTGGAGCGCGGGCGAGCCGATGCCGCCGAGCCCGACCAGCGCGACATGCCCCTCGGCCAGCGCGAATTGCCCGGCCCCGCCGATCTCGGGGATGACGATATGCCGGGCGAACCGGTCGAGGCGCTCGGGCGAGAAAGCCATGGAAAACCCGTTGGCAGGCTGTGCACCGCCTGTCGACAGGACCGTGGACAGCCCTGTCGATCAGCGGTGCAGGAGATGGGGAGGGATCAGCTCTCGAGCTGGCGCAGCAGGCTGCGCACATCGCCGTCCATATCGGCGTCGCGCTGGCGCAGATCCTCGATCAGCCGGACGGCGTGGATAACCGTCGAATGATCGCGCCCGCCGAATTTGCGCCCGATCTCGGGATAGGACCGCGGGGTGAGCACCTTGGAGAGGTACATCGCCACCTGCCGCGGCCGGACCACGGCGCGCGCGCGGCGCTTCGAGCTCATCTCGGAGCGGTCGATGCGGTAGAACTGGCACACCGTGCGCTGGATCTCGTCGATGGTGATCCTGCGGCGGTTGGCCGAGAGGATGTCGGTCAGCTGCTCCTCGGCCAGCTGCAGCGAGACTTCCTGCCCGGTCAGCTGGGCATAGGCGATCAGCTTGTTGAGCCCGCCGACCAGCTCGCGAATGTTGCGCGTGATCGTGCGGGCTAGGAAGCCGAGCACGTCCTCTGGCACTTCGAGCGGCGCGAATTTGGTCAGCTTGGAATGCAGGATCTTCTTGCGCAGCTCGATGTCGGCGCCCTGGATGTCGGCGACGAGGCCCATCGACAGCCGGCTGAGCAGCCGCGGTTCGACTCCGTCGAGAGCCTGCGGCGCGCGGTCGGCGGCGAACACCAGCCGCTTGCCTTCGGCCAGCAGCGCGTCGATCGTGTAGAGCAGTTCTTCCTGCGCGCTCGCCTTGCCGATGATGAACTGGATGTCGTCGACCAGCAGCAGGTCGAAACTGCGCAGCCGGGCCTTGAACTCGAGCATCTGGTTCGATTTCAGCGCCTGGACGAATTCGACCATGAACCGCTCGGCGCTGCAGTAGAAGATGCGGCTGCGCGGATGGCTGGCGAGGAAATTGTGGCCGATGGCGTGGAGCAGATGGGTCTTGCCCTGCCCGGTCGCGCCCTTGAGGTAGAGCGGGCTGAACTGGGGCTTCTCCGCCGCCGCCATGCGTTGGGCGGCGTTGCAGGCGAGCACGTTCGCCTCGCCGGTGACGAAGGCGGCGAAGGTCAGCGAGGGGTCGAGGCCGACGCTGGTGGTGAAACCGGCATCGCCGATGGTGTCGGCGGCGATCGCCATCATCGAACTGTCCGCCCCGTCGTTCGCCGGGCGGCGGCCATCGGTGTGGAAGCGCAGGTCGGCGACCTGGCGGCGACCCGGATGAACCGCGATCTCGACCCGCCGCACTTCGCTGCAGGCGATTTTCCACGCCAGGCCCAGCCGGTCGGCGAAGCGATCCTTCACCCAGTCGGCGGAAAACTGCGTCGGCAGGTAGAGCGCGAGCGTGCCGGTCTCCTTGTCGAGCCCGCCGACCTGGATCGGCTTGATCCACTGGCTGTGGAGCTGGTGTCCGAGATCCTTGCGCAGGCCCTGGCTGATGTCCGCCCAATCCGCCGCCAGGTTCACCGCTTCAAGATCTTCCATCGATTCCTCGCCTGTCTTTGTCTTTTGCGGCCTGTGCGAATGTCCGAACGTGCTCATCTTCCGCTGTCACCCGTCTCGACCGGTTCGCCCGTGCTGGCGAACCGAATTGCGCTTGCCGGGGAGCACCAGACATGGCTCCGCCCTCTCCGGAATCGTCCGATTTCGGAGAGCCCCCTTGGTCGGTTCAGATTGTGAAGCCCGGGCTGTCCCGCCCCGGGCAGAGCCATCTTCTAAGTCGCGTTTCGAACGAGTCGCAAGTGTGGGGAACGTAAAAAACCTGAAATAAATTAATTGACAGGTTGCGACCCCGCAGGCGTGCGTTGATGTGCCTGTTTTTGCTGGTTTTCAGCACGGCCGGCAAAGCGAATCGCGGGTTTTCCGCCAATCGCCCCTGCGCGAGGTGACAGGTCGGTTGCGATCCGGATACCGAAAAGCGACAGGGCCGGTACCTGTTGGCACCGACCCCGATTGCGATCACGAAATGAGAGCCGCCGGCAGACCCGGCGGGCAGCGAATCAGAGCGCGGCGACTCGCTTGGAAAGCCGGCTCATCTTGCGCGCCGCGGTGTTCTTGTGGAACACGCCACGAGCGACGCCGCGGGCGAGCTCGGGCTGCGCCGCCTTCAGCGCCTCGGCGGCTTTGTCCTTGTCGCCGGCTTCGACGGCGGCATCGACCTGCTTCAGGTAGGTGCGGATGCGGCTCATGCGCGCGGTGTTAACGTCGGCGCGCTTCTCGTTGCGGCGGATGCGCTTCTTGGCTTGCGGCGTATTGGCCATGTTCGTCCTTGGTCTGTCGCGTTATCGTCGGGGCCGCGGCGAAGCGACCGGATCGTAATTCGTTCTGTCGAAAGTCGGCGTATGACCGCCGGAAAGCGGGCCTCATAGGGGCGCGCAGCCGAATCGTCAAGAAATTCGCGCGCTACCGGCTGCGCAGGCGCCTCATCGCTGGCAGCGCGGGCAGAACCAGCTGCTGCGCCCGCCCTGCACCGCGCGCCGGATCGTTCCACCGTCTGCCCGGTGACACGGCTGCCCCTCGCGCCCGTAGACATCGAAGCGGGTGGCGAAATAGCCGAGCTCGCCATCGGGCCGGGCGAAATCGCGCAGGCTCGATCCGCCGTCGCTGATCGATTGCTCGAGTACCTCGCGCACCGCGGGCACCAGCCGGCGCAGCTGGGGCATGGTGACCTTGCCGCCGGCTTTGCGCGGATGGATTCCGGCCCGCCACAGCGCTTCGCAGACATAGATGTTGCCGAGCCCGGCGACCACGCGCTGATCGAGCAGCAGGGTCTTGATCGCCTGGCTGCGGCCCTTCGTCGCCGCGCGAAGGTGCTCGGCAGTCAGCCCAATGCCCAGCGGCTCGGGCCCCATCGCGGCGAAGGCCTGCCAGCTTTCGAGGCCATCGGCATCGATCAGATCCACCGAACCGAAGCGCCGCGGATCGTTGAGCGCGAAGCGATGGTCCGCGGTCTCGATCTCCAGATGGTCGTGTTTCTCCCGGCGCTCGGGATCGATCCGCCAGCGCCCGCTCATGCCGAGGTGGAACACCAGCACGCGGTCGCGATCGGTGTGGATCAACCCGTATTTCGCGCGGCGGGAAAGCGCGGTGATCCGCGCCCCGGTCAGCGCCTGGACGAGGTCGGGCGGGAAGGGACGGCGCATGTCGGGGCGATTGACCCGCACCGCGGTGATCATCGCCCCTTCCAGATGGCGTGCCAGACCGCGCACGGTGGTTTCGACTTCGGGCAGTTCGGGCATGGCGGGGCCGCTCCTAACACCCTTTGCCGCGCCTGCAATTGTCCGTAAGGCCGCCCGCATGAGAGCCATGCCATGAGCGAGAGCGTTTCCTTCGGTTACGAAGAGGTCGCCCCCGAGGAAAAGACCCGCCGCGTCGGCGCGGTCTTCTCCAACGTCGCGGCGAAATACGACGTGATGAACGATGCCATGTCGGGGGGCATGCACCGATTGTGGAAGGACCGCTTCGTGCGGCGGGTGAAGCCGCAGCCGGGCGAGGCGGTGCTCGACATGGCGGGCGGCACCGGCGACATCGCCTTCCGCATGGCGGCGCGCGGGGCCGAGGTGACCGTCGCCGACATCAACCAGGACATGCTCGACGTCGGCATCGAACGGGCATTGGAGAAGGGAATCACCGGGCTCGCCTGGTCGTGCCAGAATGCCGAGGTGCTGTCCTATCCCTCGCGCACATTCGATGCCTACACGATCGCCTTCGGGATAAGGAACGTGACGCGGATCGATCGGGCGCTGGCGGAGGCGCACCGGGTGTTGCGGCACGGCGGGCGCTTCTTCTGCCTCGAGTTCTCGACCACCGAATGGCCGGGGTTCAGGGAAGCCTACGATCTCTATTCGCACAAGCTGGTGCCGCAGATCGGCAAGGCCATCGCCGGCGACGAGGACAGCTATCGCTATCTGATCGAATCGATCCGCCGTTTCCCTGCGATGCCCCAATTCGAGGCGATGATCCGCGAGGCGGGTTTTGCGCAGACCAGGGTCGAGCCGATCATGGGCGGGCTCGTGGCGATCCATTCGGGATGGAAAATCTGAGCGCGTGACCCGTCCGTCCACGCATATCCGCAGGTTGCTCGGATGGGGCCGCACGCTCGCCCGGCACGGTGCGCTGCGCGGAATCGAGAACGATCCCAACATGCCGGCTCCGGTCAAGCGCCTGTGCCGGATCGCCCGCATCGGGACGGTCCAGCCGCGTGAGCCCGACTATGCCGGTGCGTTCCGTGCGATCGGCCCCGCGGCGATCAAGCTCGGCCAGACGCTCGCCACCCGGCCCGACATCGTCGGTGAAGAGGCCGCGCGCAATCTCCTATCGCTGCAGGACGATCTTCCTCCCGTGCCGTTCGCGCAGATACGGGCGAGCATGGAAGCCGCTTTCGAAGCGCCGCTCGAAACGCTGTTCGCGAGCATCGACCCGGTTCCGGTGGGCGCGGCCTCGATCGCGCAGGTGCACAAGGGCGTCACCACCGAGGGGCGCGAAGTCGCGATCAAGGTGCTGCGACCGGGGATCCGCGAACGCTTCGCGCGCGACATCGCGACCTACGAATGGGCGGCAGCGCATCTCGAGGCGCTGGGCAGCGACGAGGCGCGGCGGCTGCGCCCGCAGCTCGTGATCGCCAATTTCAAGCGCTGGACCAACCGGGAACTGGACTTGAGGCGCGAGGCGGCGAGCGCTTCCGAGCTCGCCGAACACATGGTCGGCACCCAGAAATACCGCATCCCGGCGATCGACTGGGACCGGACCAACGGCCGGGTGATGACGGTCGAATGGGTCGACGGCATCAAGATTTCCAATGTCGAGGCGCTAGTTGTCGCCGGTCACGACCTTCCCGACCTTGCCGAACGGCTGGTGCTCGCCTTCCTCAAGCAGGCGATCAGCGCGGGGTTCTTCCATGCCGACATGCACCAGGGGAACCTGTTCGTGCAGGCGGACGGGACCATCGTGGCGATCGATTTCGGGATCATGGGTCGGATCGACCGGCGCGCGCGGCAATGGCTGGCGGAAATCCTCTACGGCCTCACCACCGGCAATTACAGGCGCGTCGCCGAAATCCATTTCGAAGCGCAATACGTCCCCAGCCATCATTCGGTCGACGAATTCGCCACCGCCTTGCGTGCCGTCGGCGAACCGATGCGCGGCAAGCCGGTGAGCGAACTATCGGTCGGCCAGATGCTGGACGGGCTTTTCGCCATCACTCGCGATTTCGACATGCAGACCCAGCCCCACCTGCTGCTGCTGCAGAAGACCATGGTGATGGTCGAAGGCATCGCCACCCAGCTCAACCCGCAGATCAACATGTGGGACGTGTCCGCCCCCTTCGTGCGCGCCTGGATCCGCGACGAGCTGGGGCCCGAAGCCGCGCTCGCGGACCGCATTCGCACCGACACCGAGACCCTCCTGCGCATCCCCGCGCTGGTCCGCCGGCTGGAAGAACAATATCCGCCGCGCGGCGGCGCGCCCGAACCGCCCCCGGTGCCGGATGTCGAATTGATGTGGGAAAGGCGCGAACGCAAGGAGCGCGGTCGCGGACTTCTGGGCTATATCGCCGCGGCGATCGTGGGCGGGGGAGCGATGTGGCTGGCGGCGGTGCAAGGCTGGGTCGGCTGAAAATCGGCGGGGGCGCCCGCTGGAACCGCTACGCCCGCTGGCGACGCGGACCGGCGGTCCTGCTGCTCGCCGTTCTGGCGGTACTGGTGCTGTTGACGGCGAGCATCCCGCCTACCGCATCGATGGACGGCGAGGCGGCGGCAGTCCCGGCGCTTTCCCCGTCATCGGACGATGCTCCAGCCAATACGGAGCGCGACGACGACCTGGCGCTCTACGACCGGATCATCGCCCGGGTCGCGGACGGGGAAGATTATTATGCCGCCGCAGTCGAGGAACAGCGCGCGGGCGATTATCCGGTCCGCCCGGGTCTCGCAGTGCGGTTGCCGACGCTGGCCATCCTTCATGCGCGGCTGGGCGAGGGCGGGTTGCAGGCAATCGCCTTTCTCCTGCTCGCGGCGACGGCTTGGGCCTGGTGGCGGCGGCTCGGCGCCGAGCCGGGCGGGGCGCGTTACCGCAACTTCGCCGCGGCGCTGATAGTCCTCGGCGGGTCGACGATCCTCAACCGCTATTATTTCGTCCTCCACGAATTCTGGACCGGAATGCTGATCGCGCTCTCGCTGGGGCTGCACCGGCCCGGGCGCTATTGGCCGGCGCTGGCGGTGGCGGCGCTGGCGCTGGCGCTGCGCGAACATACCCTGCCCTTCGTCCTGCTGATGGCCGCGATGGCGCTGTGGCGTCGGCACTGGCGCGAGGGGCTGGCCTGGCTGACGCTGACGGGCATCTTCGCGCTGGCGCTGCGGTTCCATCTCGAGGCCGTGGCGGCGCTTGTCCTGCCGACCGATCCGCAAGGGCCGCCCTGGCTGGTGCTCGACGGGATGCGCGGCTGGCTGTCCAAGGTCGTGCTGTCGAGCAATCTGCGGTTCCTGCCACATTGGCTCGCCGGTCCGCTCGCCGTGCTGATGGTGTTCGGCTGGAGCGGTTGGCGGTCCCCCGCGGGCAGCACCGCGACACTGCTGCTCCTCGGCTACGCGCTGGCCTTCATGCTCGCCGGCCGGGCGAACAATTTCTACTGGGGTGCGGTGGTCGCGCCGCTGATGTTCGTGGGGCTGGCCTTCGTTCCCGTGGCGGCCACCTCGCTGATCCGTGCGGCGCGGGGCCGATGACGCTGCCCGAACGCCCGCTGCGCCATTGTCCCCGGCTCGTGGGATTGGCGCTGCTGCTGGCTTTCGCGCTGGCGGGTATCTGGAACGCCGGTGCGCTGCAGTCCCGTGATACCGCGCATGGAGCCGACATCGCGCAGCGGCTCGATCGCGGCGACCGGGTCGACATGGACATGTACCGTGCGCTCGAAGCCCGGGTTGCGAAGGGCGAGAATTACTACGCCGCCGTCGCCGAGGAGCATCGCCGCTTCGGTTTTCCGACCAGTCCGGCCGTTGCCGTGCGCACCCCGGTGCTCGCCTGGACCAGCGCGGTCTGGGGCGCGCAGGGCTGGCGGGTGATCGCAGTGGTGCTTTGGGCGGCGAACATCCTGGCCTGGTGGAGCGTTTTCGCAGGGCGGGCGAGTGTCGCCGAAAGGGGGGCGACAGCCACTCTGGCCGCGCTTTTCGGCGCGATCGCCTTCATTCCCGACGTCGCCTACAGCCACGAGGCGCTCGCCGGGCTGATGCTGTCGCTGGCGCTGGCGGTGAAGGACCGGTCCTGGCCGGCGGCGCTGGCGCTCGCAGCATCTGCCGTCGCTCTGCGCGAACTGGCGCTTCCCTTCCTGCTGCTCTGGCTGGCGCTGGCCGGCTCCGGCAGGCGGCGGCGCGAAGCGCTGGCGGTGGGGGCAGCGATCGCACTTCTCCTTGCCGGCTTCGCGCTTCACGCGCAGGCCGTCGAGGCGATGCGCCTGCCGGGAGATGCGGTATCGCCGGGCTGGGCGGGCCTGATCGGGCCGAGCTTGCCGCTCTATGGCATCCACGTGACGACCCTGCTCCAGACCCTGCCGCTCTGGATCGCCGGCCCGCTCGGCGTGCTGCCGCTGCTCGGCTGGCTTGCCCTCGGCGGGCGGACGGGGACCTTCGCGCTGGGCTGGTTCGCCGGCTTCATGCTCTTCGCCGCGCTGTTCGCACGGCAGGAGAATTTCTACTGGATGGCGCTGTTCGTACCGGCCTACGGGATCGGTCTCGCCTTCGTGCCGCGCGCGATCGCGGACGTGTTCAGATTCCGGCGCCCCGCCACGGCCAGCGCCTGATGGCGAGGACCAGCACCAGCACATGCGCCATCTCGACCGCCATCGGCTGCCACCATCCGTCGTAGGTGCCGACGACGAGGAGGTTCACCAGCCGTCCGGTGAAGGCCACCGCGAACAGCGCCAGCGGCGCCGCCAGCAGATCGCCGCGCCGCCGCCATGCGCCCCAGGCCATGAAGCCGGCCGCGACGGTGAAGAAGGCGGTGAAGTCCGCCCGCAACGCCGACCGGCCCATCGCCCCGTCGGGCGCGAGGCCGAAATTCACCGCGGATCTGGCCGGATCGAGGAAGAACCCGATCCCGATAACCATGTCGATTATCGCCATCAGAACTATGATTGCGCTCAGGATCATCCGCATGGCTGCGCCTCCTCCGTTATCGACCAGGCCTAGAGCGCGGCAGCCAGCGGGGCAATCGCGCTGTTGATGGGTGCTGGCATTGGCGGTCGGAGGGCGCTAGCACGCGCAACGATGAGACAGCGGGAATGCACGATGCGATCGACGTGCGGCGCGGCTCCGTGCGGGTGGACCGCCGGATGAGCGTGCCGCGTATCCTGCTGGTGATCGGCGGCGGCATCGCGGCCTACAAATCCTGTGAGCTCGTGCGGCTGATCCGAAAGGCCGGAGCCGAGGTGACCTGCGTGGTGACCGAGGGCGGGCAGCAGTTCGTCACCCCGATGGCGCTTGCCGCGCTCAGCGGCAACAAGGTCTACACCTCGCTCTTCGATCTCAAGGACGAGGTCGAGATGGGGCACATCCAGCTCTCGCGCGCCGCCGATCTCGTCGTCGTCTGCCCGGCGACTGCCGACCTTCTCGCCAAGATGGCGGCGGGGATCGCCGACGATCTCGCCACCACGCTGATCCTCGCGACCGACAAGCCGGTGCTGACCGTGCCGGCGATGAACGTGCGAATGTGGGAGCATGCGACCACGCAGCGCAACACCGCCTGGCTGCGCGAGGCGGGTGTCGAGGTGATGGAGCCCGACGAGGGCGAGATGGCCTGCGGCGAATACGGACCCGGACGCCTCCCCGAGCCGGTGGTGATCCTCTCCGCCATCGCCGACAAACTCGACGTGGATATGGACGTCCCTGGGCTTCCGGCGCCGCAGCAGCCCACGCCTGCGTCCGCGCCGGAGGAGGATATCGCCCGCGAGGCCCTGGAGCCCGAACCCGAGGTGCAGTCGAAGGGCATGCTCGGCGGGCTGCTCTCGGCTATCATTCCGCGCAGCACGGCGCGGCGCAGCCACGAGGAGCTCGAGGCCGAGCTCGACGCGATGCCGCAGATCGATGCCCTCGATGCCGAGGAACTGATCCGCGGCGTGCCGCAGGACAACGACGCTCCGCCCGCGCAGGGCGAAATTCAGGGCGGGCCGGTGTTGGCGACCAAGGGCCGCGCCACGGCAGCGCCACCGACCGATCCGGAAGCGATCAACCACGAAGTCGCGCGCCGTAACCCTGCCGCCATGCCGCAGCCGATCCCGGACGAGGCCGTGAGGCAGTCCGGTTCGGAGACCGACCCGCTGGCCGGCCAGCCCGAATTCGATCCCGATCCCGATCACCGCCCGCTGTTCGGCAAGCATGTGCTGGTCACCGCCGGGCCCACCTGGGAGCCGATCGATCCGGTCCGCTACATCGCCAACCGCTCGAGCGGGAAGCAGGGTTTCGCGATCGCCGCGATGGCCGCGGCGGCAGGTGCGCGGGTGACGCTGGTGGCCGGGCCGGTGCATCTGCCGACTCCGCTCGGGGTCGACCGGATCGACGTCGAGAGCGCCGACGAGATGGCGGAAAAGGTGCGCCGGGCGCTCCCCGCCGATGCCGCCTTCATGGTCGCCGCCGTGGCCGACTGGAAGAGCCGCACCGTCGCCCAGGAGAAGATGAAGAAGCGCGGCAGCGCTCCGCCGGCGCTGATGCTGACCGAAAATCCGGACATCCTCGCCAATGTCGCGGCCGGCCGCAAGCGCCCGCATCTGCTGATCGGCTTCGCCGCCGAGACCGAGGATCTGGTCGAAAACGCCAAGGCCAAGCGCAAGCGCAAGGGGGCGGACTGGATCGTCGCCAACGACGTCGGCTCCTCGGGCGGCGGCGTGATGGGGGGTGACCGCAACCGGGTGGCGATCGTCACCGCGCGCGGGGTCGAGCACCTGGAGGACATGCCCAAGGAGGACGTTGCTCGCGAACTGGTCCGCCGCGCGGCCGAGGCGCTGGTCGATCCCAAGGACGATGCGGATGATTGATCCGGTCCCGGTGCAGGTGAAGCGCATGGCGCATGGCAAGGGTCTCGATCTGCCCGCCTATGCGACGGACGGCGCGGTGGGCATGGACGTGGTTTCGGCCGAGGATGCGACGCTGAAGCGTGGCGTGCCGCGCGCGGTCGCCACCGGGCTCGCCTTGGCCATCCCGCCGGGGTTCGAGATCCAGGTGCGTCCGCGCTCGGGCCTCGCCCTGAAGCATGCGATCACCGTGCCGAACACGCCCGGGACGATCGATTCGGACTATCGCGGCGAATTGAAGATCATCCTGATCAACCACGGGACCGAGGATTTCTCCATCGCGCGGGGTGACCGGATCGCCCAGATCGTCCTCGCCCCGGTCGTGCAAGCGCGCTGGGAAGAGGTCGCCGCGCTCGACGAGACCCTGCGCGGAGCCGGTGGTTTCGGTTCCACCGGCGGCCACGCGAAGCTGGTCTGATTACCCTGCGGCGTCGCTCGCTGCCTTGCGGAACAGCAGCAGCGGCGCGAGCCAGAGAGCGATCGCGAACAGAGCCGGGCCCCAATCGGCTTGGCCGTTGAGTTGGGCAACTATGGCCGTGATCAGTTCCGCGACAATGACCAACGCCGTTACGCGGGCCATGTCCCAGGCACGGAACCTGACGGCGACGCTGCCAATCAGCGCGGCGAGCACGATGAGATCGTAGGCGATGTTGATCGCTCCCTCGCCAATAATGCCCACCGCCGCATTGATCCACACCGTCGCGAAGCCGGCCCCGGCCGCGCCGAGAAGCGCCAGTCTGTGTATCCAGCCTTTTCCGACGCGCAGGGCCACCTCTCCTGCGATTCCCAAAGCGCCGAGCATGACGATCGCAAAAAGGAAATCGCCGCCGCTCCAGCCGAAGCCCGGATCGAACAGATAGGCCACGGTCGGCAAAGCGAGCAGAGCGAGCAGTGCGCCCCACCCGGCGATTCGCCAGCCCTTGAGCGAGCCATCCCGGATAGCGTAGATATCGTCGGTCATGCTGTGGGTCCTTCCTTCGTGATGCCCCAGAGCTAGCGCGCGAGCGGCCTGAGCAGCATGAGCAATTCGTGAGCAATGGCTGAAAAGCTTCCCTCGCCTGCGCGCGCTCGCTTATGGTTTCCCGATGGATGCGGCAGAGGCAGATCGCGAGCGGGAAGGGGCGCTGGTCTGGCGCTTCGACGCCTTCGAAATCGACCGAGCCAACCGCGAACTGCGCCGCGAAGGTCACCCTATCCCGCTCGGCAGCCGCTATTTCGATGCGCTGGTGCTGCTCGCCGCCCACCCTGGCGAATTGGTTACCAAGAATCGCTTCATGGACGAGGTCTGGCGGGGCATTCCGGTGACCGACGAGGCACTCACCCAGTGCATCCGCACGCTGCGGCGCGCCCTGGGCGACGAGGCAGGCGATCCTCGCTTCGTCGCCACCGTGCCCAAGCACGGCTATCGCTTCCTCGCCGAGGTCGAGCGCTCGAGGCGCGACGGAAGCGGGCCTTCCAGGGCAGCGTCGGCCGTCGGGGGTTCGGCAGGCGGTCGCATTGCAGGGGCGGCCACTATCGGTGGCGGGATCGCCGGGACGCTCGGCGGCCTGTTCTACGGTCTTCTGGGCACGAGCGGGGGAGGCACGGGAGTGCTGGTGATGGCGGCGCTGGTCGCCGCGCTTGGGGTGCTCGGCGGTGCGGGCGTCGGCATCGGAATGGGGGTGGCAGCGATGCTGCGAGGCGCGAAGCCGCTCGCACTGATTTCGGGAGCGGCGCTCGGCGGAGCGCTGGTCGGAGCATTTGGACAGCCACTGGGGCGTGACGGGATCGCGGCGCTGACGGGCGCGCGGGTTGTCGAGATCACCGGGCTGTTCGAGGGATTGGTGCTCGGTCTGGCCGTGGGAATGATTGGGGCGCTGGCGCTCACCGCCGGTTGGCGAGAGCGATCCGTCATGGGTCTTTCCGCCATCGCGGGCGGAGCGGCAGGTGCCATCATCGCGCTGTCGGGCGGGTCGCTCCTGGGACGCAGTTTGATGCTGCTGGAGGCACAATTCCCCGGGTCCGATTTGGCCCTCGATCGGGTCGGCAGGGCCTTCGGCGAAGACGGCTTCTACATGTTCACCCAGCTGGCTACGAGCGTGCTCGAAGGCGCCGCCTTCACCGCTTGTGTCGCCGCCGCCCTATTGCACGCCAACCTCCGGCAAAAATAAAGAGGGCGGCACTCGCGCGCCGCCCCCCTCAGTGATCTTTTCGATGCGATGAATCAATCGATCCTGCGCACCGTGGTTTCTTCCGGCTTGATCGAAATGCGCACGGTCTCGCCCGAATTGCCCGGGAAGTCGGTGAACATCGCCTCGACCAGATTGGGGACCAGATATTGCAGCCGGTCGGATGTCGACAACGCCTCGGCCTTGCCCTCGAACAGCCTCTCCCCGGTAGCGGCGCGGTCGATCTTCATATCGATCTCGCTATTGTAGACCGTGTAACTGCGCACTTCGGGCCCGCCGAACCAGGGATCGTAGAAACCGTAGCCCCAGCTGCTGCCGTAATAGCGCGAGCGGAAGGGCGAATATCCGAAGCGCGAGCGGTAGTAGGGCGAACGGAACGCACTGTAGCCGAACCACGGATCGTAAAACGGATCGCGGAAGCCCGTGGTGCGGATGCGCTCCCGGCCGTTGTCGACGTTGTAATCGAAGCGGACCAGCAGGGTCGCGCTTTCGGGCGCGGCCTGCGCATAGCCGAGCCGGGCCATGTTGGCCTCCACCAGATCGGCATATTGCGCGAACTCGAGCCCGCCGGCGAGCGACGGATCGTCGGCGACGACGGCGAAGCTTTCGCCCGTGGGCGCCGGCAATTGCGTCTGGAAGCGCTGCACATCGGCGCGGAACGGAGTAGCGCAGGCCGCGAGGCCTGCCAGTATGAGCGGGACGGAGGCCAGCCTTGCGGTGCGCCCCCACCCCTTCGCAGAATCGGTCATCGCGGGGTCCTTTCCAAATTCGAAACGCGCGAGGGCGGGATGGTTTCCGCGATCCCATCGCAGCGTGCTTGCCCCATGTAAGGAACGAGCCATGAACACGCTTTGAACGGCGTGACTGGGAAAGGTGAATCAATTCAAGCGCGTACCAGCCCCAGCGCGCGATATGCCGCCGCCAGCGTCGGTATCGCCAGTTCGCGCGCCTGCGCTGCCCCGCGCGCCAGAATCGCGTCGAGCGATTCGCGGTCGTCCCGCAGCGCGGTGAAGCGTTCGACGATGGGCGAGAGACTGGCGACGGTAAGCTCGGCGAGCGCCGGCTTGAAACTGCCGAAACCCTGGCCGCCGTATTCGCCGAGCACCGCCTCCACGCTGCTCCCGGCAAGCGCGGCGTAGATCGTCACCAGGTTCAGCGCCTCCGGCCGCGCCTCCAGCCCCTTGGCCTCGGAGGGGAGCGGCTCGGCATCGGTCTTGGCCTTCTTGATCTTCCTGGCGATGGTGTCCGGATCGTCGGACAGGTTGATCCGGCTCATGTCCGAATCCGCCGACTTGCTCATCTTCGCCGATCCGTCGCGCAGGCTCATGATCCGCGCTGCGCCCGGCGGGATGATAGGTTCGGGCAGGGTGAAGACCGGTGCCTCCTCGGAAGCGAAGTCGTTGTTGAATTTCTGTGCGATGTCGCGGGCGAGTTCCAGATGCTGTTTCTGGTCTTCGCCCACGGGGACATGCGTCGCCTGATAGAGCAGCACGTCCGCGGCCTGGAGCACGGGGTAGCTGAACAGCGCGACCGACTGGCCTTCGCGGTTCTTGCCGGCCTTGTCCTTCCATTGCGTCATGCGATTGAGCCAGCCCATCCGCGCGGTGCCGCTGAGCAACCATTGCAGCTCCGCGTGCTGGTGCACCTGGGCCTGGTTGAACAGCACGGTCTTCCTGGGATCGACCCCGCAGGCGACCAGCGTGGCGACCATCTCCAGCGTCGCCGCGTGGAGCCGCGCCGGATCGTGCGGCATGGAGATCGCATGGAGGTCGGCGAGGAAGATCAGGCAGTCGCCGCCTGCCACCTCGGCCTCGTCCTGCAGCCGCACGTAATTGACGATCGCGCCGAGATAATTGCCCAGATGGGGGGTGCCGGTGGGCTGGATGCCGGAGACGACGCGCATAGCTGTCCTTGGATAGGGGAAAAATCAGGCCTGGCGGCGCATTAGGCGGGTCACCGTGTCCTTGTCGAGGACGCGCAGGACGTAGGCGGCGAGCGCGAAGGTGAGGAGCCCGACCAGCATGATCCCCCCCACAGCCAGCGCGCGCTCCAGCACCTCGCCGGTGAACCAGCCCTCGCCATAGGGCATGGCGAACCACAGCGCCGCGCCCATGACCAGGGCGGCAAGCGTGATCCGCGCGATCCGCCAGAAGATCCGCGCCGGGAGGACGAAGAAACCGCGCCGCGCGAGGATGGCGTAGAGCAGCAGGACGTTGACCCAGGCCCCCGCCGATCCGGCGATCGCCAGACCCAGAACGCCGATGCGCGGCACCAGCACGATGTTGAGCCCCACCGTCACCACCAGGCTGGCGGCGGCGGTGTAGACCGGGGTGCGGGTGTCCTTGCGGGCGAAGAAATTGGGGGTCAGCACCTTGACCAGCACATAGGCGGGCAGCCCGATGACGAGGCCGGAGACCACGGTGCCGGTGACCAGCGCGTCCTCGACCGTGAAGGCGCCGCCGGAGAAGAAGACCCGGGTGAAGGCGCTGCCGGTGACGAACAGCGCGACGGCGCAGGGCACCGTCAGCAGCATCGCAAGCTCGATCGCGTTGGACTGCAGTCTTCCTGCCTCGCCGTGTTCGTCCTTGCCCAGATGGCGCGACAGCGCCGGCAGGATCGCGGTGCCGAGCGCGATGCCGATGATGCCCAGCGGCAGCTGGTTCCAGCGGTCGGCCATGGCCAGATAGGTGTAGCTGCCGACCGGCAAGGTGGAGAGGAAGAACAGGTCGACGAAGCGGCTGATCTGGTAGACCCCGGCCCCGAACACGGCCGGGATGATGAGGATGCCGAGGTCCTTGACCCCCTCGGTCACCCTAGGCGCGACCAGGTGGAGCCGGAAGCCGGCGCGGCGCATGAAGAACCACAGCCAGACGAGCTGGACCAGACCCGACACGCTCAGCGCCACCGATTGCCACATCGCGCTTTCCCGCCGGGCCAGCACCCCGTCGCCCAGGCTCGCGCCGTAGACGAGCGCGACGATCAGGCACAGGTTGAGGAAGATCGGTGCCGCGGCGGCCGCGGCGAAGCGCGAGAGCGAGTTGAGCACCGCCGCAACCAGCGTCGCGAGACTCATGAAGATCAGATAGGGAAAGGCGATCCGCGCCATCGTGATGGCGATGGGCAGTGCCTCGGGATCGCGCTCCAGCCCCTCGGGCGCGAAATAGCCGACCACCCAGGGCATCGCGATCATCGCCAGCGCGCCGAACACGATCAGGATCGGGAGCAAAAGAGAAAGAACGCTGGTGGCGAAGCGTTCCGCCTCGCTCGCGCCCTCGTTCATCCGGCGGTTGAACAGCGGAACGAAGGCGCTGGCGAAGGCCCCTTCGGCGAACAGGCGACGGAAGATGTTGGGCAGCATGAAGGCGAGCTGCCAGGCATCGCCCATCGGTGTCGCCCCGAGCACCCGCGCGACCAGCATGTCCCGCACGAAGCCGAACACGCGGCTGACCGCGGTCAGTCCGCCGATGGTCCCGACGTGTTTGAGCAGGCTCATCGTGCGAGCCGAACCGTGAGAGCGCTCAGGCCTCGCCCGCGGGCGGAGTGGTGCCCGCGTCCTGACCCTGCTGCGCGCGTGCCTGCAACTGCTGCTGGTAGAGCGCGCCGAAATCCATCGGGTCGAGCATCAGCGGCGGAAATCCCGCATCGCGCGTCGCATCGGCCAGCACCCGGCGCGCGAAGGGGAAGATCACGCGCGGTGCCTCGGCATAGAGGAAGGCGTGGGCATGCTCGTCGGGCAGGTTGCGCAGTCCCGCGAGCCCGCAATAGCTGAGGTCGATGAGATAGAGATTGCCCTTCTCGCACTTCGCGGTCGCGGTGATCTTCAGCTCGACCTCGTGGACCTCGTCGTTGACCTGCGTCGCGCCGATGTTGAACTGGATGTCGACCTGCGGCTGATCGGTCCATTGATAGCAGGCCGGGGCGTTGGGGTTCTCGACCGACATGTCCTTGATGTATTGCGAGATGATCCCGGCGGCAGGCTGGTTGTCGGCGCCGTTGGCGCCGGCGGCGGGATTGGCATTGAGATCGGTCAGGATGTCGCCTTCGTCGGCCATGTCGTTTCCGTGTTTTGCGTATCAGGGATGTCGGGCCGGACCGGTCCATGTCGGCACTGCCCGTCAGGGGGGCGCGCCTAGCACCTGCGACAGGGCGGGGCAATGGCGCGCCGCAAGGGATCGAAACGCCACGCTCGGGATGCTTGTTCGTTTGATATTCGCGCCTATCTCGGGCAGGAAAGAATGTCCGGGGCCGCGGCACCCGGAACGCAATCTTGCAGGTGCTCTAACGTGATAGTCGAAATCGTCATCCTCGCCATGGTCGCTGCCTTCCTGGGCCTGCGGCTCTATTCGGTGCTCGGTCGCAGGGCGGAGCACGAGGAAGAGCCCATTCCGCACCGGTTCGAACGCGAGCACGGCGCCGATGACGAGGCGCAACCCGCGCCGCAGCCGCGCACGCAAATGCCGATGCGTATCGGCGATGTGCCTGCCGGGGTGGAGCAGGGCGTACGGGCGATCGCGGCGGCCGATCCCGGTTTCGACCTCATCGCGTTCGTCGAAGGTGCCAAGGGGGCCTACGCCATGGTGCTCGAAGCCTTCTGGGAAGGCGACAAGGACACGCTGCGCGAATTGTGCGACGACGATGTCTACGCCAGCTTCGCCGGTGCGATCGACGCGCGCGAAGCGGCCGGCGAGACGCTGGAGAACCGGCTGATCCGGATCGAGGATGCGATCGTCAAGTCCGCCGACCTCGAAGGACGCACGGCGCGCGTCACCGTGCTGTTCGTCTCCGACATCGCTTCGGTCACGCGCGACAAGGACGGAAATCTCGTCGCCGGGTCGCTCGACGATGCCATCGAGAGCCGGGACGCCTGGACATTCATGCGCAACGTCGATGCCGCCGGGCCGGACTGGAAACTCGACGAGACCGACGAGGGCTGAGGCCTTCCTGGCCGGCCGGGGAGGGCGGATGCACAGATCACTGGCTCTCCTCGCCGCGCTGCTCCTCGCCGCCTGCGGGCGGATCGTTCCGGACGCACAGCCGCCCGGTACCGCCATGCCGCCGGTGGTCGCTCCGGGTGCCGGTCAAACGGCGGGTCTGGCCGCCGCATCGCCGGGGCCAGGGGTCGGCTTGCTGCGGATCGCTCCCGACGATGCGCGCACCGCGCTCGCATCCTTCGTCGAATCCTGCCCCGAACTTCTCCGGCGCACCGATCAGACCGGTCTGACCCGGCGCGAGGATTGGCAGCCCGCCTGCGCCGATGCTCCGCGCTGGCCGGCCGTGGACGCCGCACGCTTCTTCGACACGCATTTCGAGACCGCCCGGATCGGGGACGGCCGGGCCTTCGCGACCGGCTATTTCGAGCCCGAAATCCGCGGTAGCCGCACCCGCATCCCGGGCTACGAGGTGCCGGTCTACAGCGTGCCGCCCGAACTCGTTCGCGACTGGCACGACGACATTCCGCAGAGCGAGCGGACCGGCCGCGCGCCGCTCGGTCGCCGCGATGCGAGCGGCCGTTTCGTGCCGTTCTACGAACGGTCGGAGATCGAGGATGGCGCGCTCGCCAACCGCGGGCTCGAAATCGCCTGGGCGGCCGATCCGATCGAGATGTTCTTCCTCCAGATCCAGGGGTCCGGTCTGCTGCGCCTGCCCGACGGCTCGCTGATGCGGATCGGCTATGCGGGGCAGAACGGCCGCGAATATGTCGGCATCGGTGCGCTGATGCGCGAACGCGGACTGATCGGTGGTGACACGGGCTACGAGACCTCGATGCAGGGGATCGTGCGCTATCTGCGCGATCATCCCGCCGAGGGGCGGGCGATCATGCGCGAGAACAGGAGCTGGATCTTCTTCCGCGAACTGCCCGATCCCGATGGGCTGGGCGGTCCCCTCGGTTCGATCGGCGTGCCGGTCCGGCGCGGCAGCAGCGTGGCGGTCGACCCGACCTACGTGCCCTATGGCGCGCCGGTGTGGCTCGATCTCGACCGCGATGTGGCCGACGGGCTGTGGATCGCACAGGATACCGGCGGGGCGATCAAGGGCGCCAATCGCTTCGACACCTTCTGGGGCAACGGGCCCGATGCCAGCCAAATCGCCGGTGGCATGCTTGGGCGCGGGGACGCGCTGGTGCTGGTCCCCAAGGGAACGCTCGCGCGTCGCGACCTGCGATGACCGCGCCGCGCGGGCTCAGCGAAACGGAAAAGGCGGCCTGGGACAAGGTTGCGGCGACGGTCCGACCCATCGCGCCGCGACGAGCCGGGACCGGCCCGCGTGACCAGTCGCACCCGCCGGACCCCGCAACGGCTCGACAAGCACCGACCTTGCCGCAGCCCGCGAGCAAGGGGCGCATGCCATCGAGGGCACCCGTGGCCCGTCCGCAGCGCCCGGTACAGACGGAAGGCACGCTCGATTCGCAGTGGGATCGCAAACTCAAATCCGGCGCGCTGGCGCCCGATTTCACGCTCGATCTGCACGGGCATGGCCTCGATGCCGCCTACGATCGTCTGATGGGCGGTGTCGCGCAGGCGCGTGCGATAGGCGCACGGACGATATTGCTGATCACCGGCAAGCCGCGTCCCGTCGATCCGGCAGACCGGGGCACGAAGCGCGGGGCAATCCGCGCCAAGGTGCTCGACTGGCTGGCGGCCAGCGAGCATCATGGCGCGATCGCCGCGGTCCGCCGCGCGCATATCCGCCACGGCGGCGAGGGCGCGCTCTACATCGTGCTGCGGCGCGAGCGCTGACTATTTGGCGGGCGCGGGTTCGCGGAGGTCCTCTTTCGCGTTCCTCTCGCCTTCGCCCTTCGCGAGCGAAGAGGTCGCCGGAACGCCCGTATAGCCCTTGATCGATACGGCGCTGGCCATGCCGGGCGCGTCGGATTTGCCGCCGACGAGGTCGCGCGTGGCCTTCTCGATGCGGTCGCCGATGGCTTTGTCGACGTTGCGCCAGTAATCGAAGGCGCGGACGAGGATCGCTTCGCTGACGCCGTCGGCCAGATGCCCGGCGACGTTGTCGACGAAACGGTCGCGCTGCGCGTCGTCCATCACCTCGCGCACCAGCGCGCCCGCCTGGCTCCAGTCGTCGTCGTCCTCGCGCAGCGTGTAGGCGGCACGGACCATGTCGCCGTCGCTCATCCAGGTGGCTTCGCCGCCGACCTGTGGCTCGGCGCCAGCGCCGCCATAGGAATTGGGCGCGTACACCGGATCGACCGCGTTGACCGTGCGGCCCTTGCCCGCGCGGGAATAGGAATGCACGTCGGCGTTCTTCGCCGAATTGACCGGGATCTGCTTGTAATTGACCCCCAGCCGGGCGCGGTGCGCGTCGGCATAGGAGAAGCCGCGGGCGAGCAGCATCTTGTCCGGGCTGAGGCCGATGCCGGGCACCATGTTGTTGGGCTCGAAGGCGAGCTGCTCGATCTGCGTGTCCCAATCGACCGGGTTTTCGGTCAACGTGAGCTTGCCGACTTCCATCAGCGGATAGTCGTCATGCGGCCAGACCTTGGTCAGGTCGAACGGGTTGATGCGGTAGGTCTTGGCGTCCTCGAACGGCATCACCTGCCATTTAAGCGTCCAGCTCGGATGGTCGCCCTTCGCAATCGCATCGAACAGGTCGCGGCGGTGATAATCGCCGTCCTGCCCGGCCATTGTGTCGGCTTCGTCCTGTGTCAGATGCGCATTGCCGTCGCCCTGATCGCTGTGCCAGTGGAACTTGACCCAGAACTTCTCGCCGTCCGCGTTCACCAGCATGTAGGTGTGGCTGGAATAGCCGTTCATCTCGCGCCAGTTCTTGGGGATGCCGCGGTCGCCCATCAGATAGGTGACCTGGTGCGCGCTTTCGGGGCTCAGCGTCCAGAAATCCCACTGCATGTCGTGATCGCGGAGGCCATTATCGGCGCGGCGTTTTTGGCTGCGGATGAAGTGCTGGAATTTGAGCGGATCGCGGATGAAGAAGATCGGCGTGTTGTTGCCGACCATGTCGAAATTGCCGTCTTCGGTGTAGATCTTGACCGAGAAGCCGCGCGGGTCGCGCCAGGTGTCGGGGCTGCCGCGCTCGCCGGCGACGGTGCTGAAGCGAACCGCGGCTTCCGCCTTGGCGCCGGGCTGGAAGATCTTCGCCTTGGTATATTCGCTGACGTCGGCAGTGGTCTCGTAATGGCCGAAGGCGCCCGAGCCCTTGGCATGCGGCTGGCGCTCGGGAATGCGCTCGCGATTGAAGTTCGCCATCTGCTCGATCAGGTAGTGATCGTTGAGCACGATCGGCCCGTCGCGGCCGACGGTCAGCGAATGTTCGTCGCTCTGGACGCGGATACCGGCATCGGTGGTGGTGTAGGGGATTTTCTTGTCGGCCATGGAGACGATCCTTCGCGCTGGGGGCTTGCTGAACCTACGCCGCGCCCGGTTCCCCGTTCCTGCGAATTAACAAGCGCCCAAGATCGCTTTTGGCGATCATGAAAAAAGCCCCCGGCAACCGTGGCTGCCGGGGGCTTCGCGTACCCGAAGGACTCGTTGCGGTCCTACTTGGCGTATTTGGCGTATGCGAGGTCGAAGCGGTCGGCTTCCATGACCTTGGTCCAGGCCTTGACGAAGTCGCGCGCGAACTTCTCTTCGTTGCCGTCCTCGGCATAGACCTCGGCCACGGCGCGCAGCTGGCTGTTGGAGCCGAAGACGAGATCGGTGCGCGTGGCGCGCCATTTCTCGTGGCCCTTCAAGCGGCAGCGGCCGATGAATTCCTCGTCGCCGCTCTCGTCGACCACCTCCCAGGCCGTGCCCATGTGGAGCAGGTTGACGAAGAAGTCGTTCGACAGGACGCCCGGATTGTCGGTCAGCACGCCGATCCGATGGCCGTGCTCGGCGTGGTCGCTGACCGCACCCAGCGCCCGCATGCCGCCGAGCAGGGCGGTCATCTCGGGCACCGACAGGCCGAGCAGGTCGGCCCGGTCGATCAGCATGTCCTCGGTCTTCACGTGCGCCTTGGTCTTGAGGTAGTTGCGGAAACCGTCGGCGAAGGGCTCGAGCGGCTCCCAGCTCTCGGCATCGAACTGGTTTTCGGTGGCATCGCCGCGCCCGGTCGAAACCGGCACCTCGATGTCGAAGCCGCCGTCCTTGGCCGCCTTCTCGACCGCCGCAGCGCCGGCCAGCACGATCGCGTCGGCCATCGACAGATCGCCGCGCAGCTCATCGAGCTTGCTCAGCACCTTGCCCAGCTCTTCCGGATCGTTGACCGCCCAGTTCCTGATCGCATCGAAGCGGATGTGCGCACCGTTGGCGCCGCCGCGATGGTCGGACTTGCGATAGGTCGAGGCCGAGGCCCAGGCCGCCTTGACCAGCTCGCGCACCGAGAGGCCGCTGTCGAGCACCTTGGCCTTGAAGTCCGCAACCGTGCTGTCCGAAGCTTCCTTGCCGGCGGGGATCGGGTCCTGCCAGATCAGCTCCTCGCTCGGCACGTCGGGGCCGAGATAACGGACCTTGGGCCCCATGTCGCGGTGGGTCAGCTTGAACCACGCGCGGGCGAAGGCATCGTCGAGCGCCGCCTGGTCGTTGAGGAAACGCTCGGAAATCTTGCGGTATTCCGGATCGCGCTTCAGCGCCATGTCGGCGGTGGTCATGATGGTCGGGACCTTCTTGTTCGGGTCCCGCGCGTCGGGCGCCATGTCGGCTTCTTCCGGGTTCACCGGGGTCCACTGCTTGGCACCGGCGGGGCTTTCCGTCAGCTCGTATTCGTATTTGAACAGCAGCCGGAAATAGTCGTTGCCCCACTGGGTCGGGTTGGGAGTCCACGCGCCCTCGATGCCCGAGGTGGTGATGTGGCCCTTGCCGATTTCCTCGGGGTCGGTCAGCCAACCGAAGCCCATGGTGTGGAGGTTCTCGCCCTCGGGCGCCTTGCCGAAGGTGTCGGCGGGCTTGGCGCCGTGGCACTTGCCGAATGCGTGGCCGCCGGCGGTGAGCGCCACCGTTTCCTCGTCGTTCATCGCCATGCGGGCGAAGGTCTCGCGCATGTCGCGCGCCATGCCCTCGGCATCGTGCGGATTGCCGCCCGGACCTTCGGGGTTGACGTAGATGAGGCCCATCTGGATCGCCGCGAGCGGGTTCTCGAGCGCCTTGCCTTCCTCGGGAATGATGCGGGTTTCGACGCCCTCGTCGACCCACTCTTCCTCGGTGCCCCAATAGACGGTCTCGGGTTCGAACACGTCCTTGCGGCCGCCGCCGAAGCCGAACACCGGGCCGCCCATGCTCTCGATCGCGACATTGCCGGTCAGCACGAAGAGGTCCGCCCAGCTGATATGCTTGCCGTACTTCTTCTTGATCGGCCACAGCAGGCGCCGCGCCTTGTCGAGATTGCCGTTGTCCGGCCAGCTATTGAGCGGGGCGAAGCGCTGCTGCCCGCTGGAGGCACCGCCGCGCCCGTCGCCGGTGCGATAGGTGCCCGCCGCGTGCCACGCCATCCGGATGAAGAACGGGCCGTAATGACCGTAGTCAGCCGGCCACCATTCCTGGCTGTCGGTCATCAGCGCGGTGAGGTCTTTCTTCAGCGCATTGTAGTCGAGCGCGTTGAACGCCTCGCAATAATCGTAGTCGTCGCCCATCGGGTCGACGGTCTGGCCATGCTGGGTGAGCGGGCCGAGGTCGAGGCTGTCGGGCCACCAGTCGCGGTTGGTGCGGCCGAACAATGCGCGCATGTCGGCACCGCCGGTGAAGGGGCAGCCGCCGTCGATTGAACCTGTCTTGGCGTCCATGATCTCTGTCTCCTCGTTTGTTGAATGTCTGCGACTCGCCAGATAGGCGCTTCGCCTGCATTTTCCGCGTAGCAAACGGCGGCGCGAGCACGAAACGCGATAGTCCGATTGGGCTAAGCGAATAAATCAATCAGAGCGGATTGATTGAGGGAATCGATGAGGCCTGCGCGTCGGATCGCGGCGTTTTAGCGTCTGGAATTGGGGTGGGAAGCGGTCGTTCTGTGCTAAGCGAGAATACCAGTGTGTTCGAGCAGGATACCGGTTCCGATCGCCACCAGGCCCAACCCACCGATAAACTCGACCACAGGTCCGAATTTCACGCCGACGAGCCGTCCAAGCATCAGTCCGGCTGTCGCTAGAACGAAGGTCGTCAACCCAATGGCAAGCGCGACCGAGACGATATTCACATCGACGAATGCCAGAGTAACACCAACCGCCGCAGCATCGATACTCGTCGCAAAGGCAGTGAGAATGAGTGCGAGCATTCCTCTCTGTTTCGGAGGGACCTCAGTGTTGTCGGGGAGGTTGTGCGCTGTAAGCTGCCGCCCCGCTTCCACAGCCATTTTACCACCTACAAGACCGAGAAGGCCGAAAGCGATCCAATGGTCGACGGCCGTGATATAGGCGCTCGCGGCAAGGCCGAGCGCCCATCCAAGCAGGGGGGTGACCGTTTCGATCACACCGAACACCAGACCACCCTTGGCCGCCTGTAGCAGCGACGGTTTAGTGCTCGCGCCACGAGCCATCGCGGCGGCACAGGCGTCGGCAGACATGCTGAATGCGAGAACGGTAATCGATAGCGGCGACATCAAAGGGCTCCGCCGGGCACAAGACAGCACGCTCCGAGACGCCCGGAAGGTCTCGGATGCGCTGGTCTCGCTAGGCGGCAGAAGCCGCTCTCTGCACCATGCGCCACGACGCAAGTGTGTTGACGCAGAGCCGACTAAGGTCGGAAGCTACTCCCCAACGGGGCTGCACCTAGCGCCTATCCGAAACGTCTGCAACGGGGTCGTTTGCGGACATTCCGTTCACCCACACTGCGCCCGGTGCAGCAGCTTGTGGTCAGCCAGCACCAGTGCCATCATCGCCTCGACCACGGGGGTGCCGCGGATGCCGACGCATGGGTCGTGGCGGCCCTTGGTTCGCACCTCGGCCGCGTTGCCGTCCCGGTCGATGCTGGCGACGGGGGTGAGGATCGAACTGGTCGGCTTGAAGGCCACGCGCACCACGACCGGTTGCCCGGTGCTGATCCCTCCCGCGATCCCGCCCGCGTGATTGGCGGCGAACTGCGGGCCGTCTTTGCCCGGCGACATCGCGTCGGCATTCTCTTCGCCGGTCAGCCGCGCCGCGCCGAAGCCGTCGCCGATCTCGACGCCCTTGACGGCGTTGATCCCCATCATCGCACTCGCGAGGTCCGCGTCGAGCTTGGCATAGATCGGTGCGCCCCATCCGGCGGGCACGCCCCTGGCGACGCATTCGACCACCGCGCCGAGGCTCGATCCGGCCTTGCGGGCTTGGTCGACCAGCCCCTCCCAGCGCTGCGCCGCCGCCGCGTCGGGGCACCAGAAGGGATTGCGGACGATCGCGTCTGCGTCGAAATTCGCCGGGTCGATGCTATCGCCGCCGATCTCCGCGACATAGGCCATGATGCGCACCTCCGGCACCACCAGCCGCGCCACCGCGCCCGCCGCCACGCGGCTGGCCGTCTCGCGCGCGGAGGACCGCCCGCCGCCGCGATAGTCGCGAAAGCCGTATTTCGCGTCGTAGGCATAATCGGCGTGGCCGGGGCGGTAGGTGTTGGCGATCTCGGAATAGTCTTTGGATCGCTGGTCGGTGTTCTCGATCAGCAGTGAAATCGGCGTGCCAGTGGTGCGGCCCTCGAAGACACCGGAGAGGATGCGAACCGCGTCCGCCTCTTTGCGTTGGGTGGTGAAGCGGCTCTGTCCCGGCTTCCTCGCATCGAGGAACGGCTGGATGTCGGCCTCGCTCAACGCCAGCCCAGGCGGGCAGCCGTCCACCACCGCGCCGATGGCGGGGCCGTGGCTTTCGCCCCAGGTGGTGAAGCGCAAGACGCGTCCGAAAGTGTTCCAGCTCATCGGACGTTTCATAGCGCCGGACCGTCGCCTGTCGAGGCGGAGCGCGCGATTGGTTTTCCTACTCGCGGCCAGCCTGCCATACGATTTCGGTGAATGGCTTTCTCGCGCACACGCATTCCGGCATTGGTCCCGAAGGGAGATGTGTATCTCCCGGCAGCTTTTCCTCTTCAGGACCGTGTAACACCTGTAACACCGTTCAGGCTGGCACAGCCGGGAATGAACGCAACGCCGCGCTGGTCAAACGGCTGCCGCTCGGGCAGGAACAAAGCATGATTGCCAAACTCAAGGGCCTGCTCGACGAAACCGGTGCCGACTGGGCGGTGATCGACGTCGCCGGGGTCGGCTATCTCGTCCACTGTTCGAGCAAGACGCTCGCCGCGCTGGGCGAGGTCGGAGAAGCCTGCACGGTCTTCACCGATCTGCAGGTGAGCGAGAACGATATGCGCCTGCTGGGCTTCGCCGAGGCGGCCGAGCGCGACTGGTTCCGGCTGCTGACCCAGGTGCAGGGTGTCGGCAGCAAGGTGGCGCTGGCGATCCTCTCGGCGCTCTCGACCGGCGAGGTGCAGCAGGCTTGCGCGAACGGCGACGCCGCGATGGTGGCGCGGGCGAACGGCGTCGGGCCCAAGCTTGCCGGGCGTATCGTCAACGAACTGAAGGACAAGGCCGGTGCGCTGCCGGGGGGTGGCATGACCGGGACAAGCGCGGCACCTGTTTCCGGGGCCAGCGCCGACGCGGTCAGCGCGCTCGAGAACCTCGGCTTCAAGCCCGCCGTCGCCGCCCGCGCCGTCGCCGCAGCGCAGGGCGAGCTGGGCGAAGGCGCGAACGAGGGCGAACTGATCCGCGTGGCGCTCAAGAGGGCGGCGGGATGACCGACCCCGTTCCCCTCCACGCCCCCGCCCGCCAGCCCGAGGACCCGGACGCGGCGCTGCGGCCCAAGTCGCTCGCCGAGTTCGTCGGGCAGAGGGCCGCGCGGGAGAACCTGCGGGTGTTCGTCGAAGCCGCGAAGCGCCGCGGCGAGGCGTTGGACCATGTGCTGTTCTTCGGCCCGCCGGGGCTGGGCAAGACCACGCTGGCGCAAATCGTCGCGCGCGAGCTCGGCGTCGGCTTTCGCGCCACCAGCGGCCCGGTGATCGCAAAGGCGGGCGACCTCGCCGCGCTGCTGACCAATCTCGAGGCGAACGACGTTCTCTTCATCGACGAGATCCACCGCCTCAATCCGGTGGTCGAGGAAGTGCTCTATCCGGCGATGGAGGACCGCGCGCTCGACCTCATCATCGGCGAGGGGCCGTCGGCGCGTTCGGTGCGGATCGACCTGCCGCCCTTCACCCTGGTCGGCGCAACCACCCGGCAGGGGCTGCTGACTACGCCCTTGCGGGACCGCTTCGGCATTCCGGTGCGGCTGACCTTCTACTCGGAGGACGAGCTGCTGCGCGTGGTGACGCGCGGAGCGGGGCTGCTCGGCATGGCGATCGACGAGGGCGGGGCGCGCGAGATCGCCCGGCGCAGCCGCGGCACGCCGCGCGTCGCCGGGCGGTTGATGCGCCGGGTGCGCGATTTCGCCAGCGTGGCGGGCGATGGCAGGGTCACCGCCAAAGTCGCCGACGATGCGCTGACCCGGCTCGAGGTCGATTCGCTCGGGCTCGATGCGATGGACCGGCGCTATCTCACCATGATCGCGACCACCTACAAGGGCGGACCGGTGGGGGTGGAGACGCTGGCCGCAGGTCTCAGCGAGCCGCGCGACACGGTCGAGGAGGTGATCGAGCCCTATCTGATCCAGCTCGGCCTGATCGCCCGTACCGCGCGGGGCCGTTGTCTCAACGAGGGCGGCTGGCGGCATCTCGGCCTCGTTCCGCCAGGGGGCAATCGCCAGGAGGGTTTGTTCGACGAAGAGGGTTGAGACCCGGGTAAGGATTGCCGCAGAGGTGGTCCCGCAACGGGACAGCGCCGGCGAAGGGCTCGCAAACCTGCGAAAAATTTACTTTTTGGCACAAGAACGCAAAGGTAAACGCGAGTGGAACCCATCCGGGGATTCGCTGGCAGGGGTTTCAAAAAGTAGCCGGCAGATGACGTCGGTCGCATTCGTGAAGGTGGATCAGCAATGTCGGTCAAAGCAGCACTCGCCAAATTGTCGGCCACCGCAGCGGGGGGCGCGCTACTTGCTGGCGGTGCTGTCCATGTGGCGGAAAAGCCCATCACCGACGCGCCGTCTTACAAATCGGCGAAGGGCGCCAAGACCGTCAAGCCGCGCTACGTCAAGCAGGCCAAGCAGGCTCCGCGCAAGGTTCCCAGCCGCCCGGCGGCCCGGGTGATCCCGCGCCAGGCGGTCTGCGTTCCCGCGACCTCGCCCGAGGCTGCGAACCAGCCCGACAATATCTGCCCGCCGGTGTACCGCACCGCGCTGGCGCCCGTGCCGGTCCCGCCGCTGCCCGCCGCAGCGCCGATCTCCGGCGGGGGCGGCGCGGTGCGCTCGATCCCGAACGTCGGGTACGGCGGCGGTTTCGGGGGCGGCTTCGGCGGCGGCTTCTTCGGCGGCTTCTTCGGGGGCGGATCGAGCGGCGGCAGCGTGGTTGTGAACACCACCAACAATCTCTCGCAGGAACAGGGCCAGGGGCAGGACCAGGGCCAGGGGCAGACGACCAGCGGCCAGCCAGGCTCGACCACCACGACCACGACGACGACGACCAGCGGTTTCGACGGCGACATCGACATCGATATCGAGAATTCGAGCGGGGGTTCGTCGACCTCCACATCGACCGGGCAGGTCTCGACCTCCACCGGCCAGGTTTCCACGTCCACCGGCCAGGTCTCGACCTCGACCGGAACCGTGACCAGCTCCTCCTCGACCTCGACGAGCACGGGCAACGTGACCAGCTCGGGCGACATCAGTCAGGAGCAGAACCAGGGCCAGAGCCAGGAGCAGAACCAGTCGACCACCACGTCGACCTCGGGCAACATCACCTCGAGCACGAGCTCCTCGACCAGCACCTCGAGCTCGTCATCGACCAGCTCCTCGACCTCGTCCTCGACAAGCTCATCGACGAGTTCGTCGACCAGCGGCTGCAACGGGTACAAGAACTGCACGGGCTCCTCGACCAATTCGTCGACCAGCACCACCAGCGGCACAGAGGTTCCCGAGCCGCCGATGATGGCGCTGTTCGGGCTCGCCGCCTTCGCGCTGCTGCGCCGGCGACGCCGGCCCGCCAACGCCTGACCCGCACCGGGCGGTTCCGGTACGACCTACAAGAAAGGGCGGCGCTCCCGAACGGAGCGCCGCCCTTCTGCTATCTGCGGAACGAAATTCCCGCGCCGGTCAGGCCGCGAGATTGCGCAGCACGTAGTGCAGGATGCCGCCGTGCTTGTAGTATTCCATCTCGTTGGCGGTATCGATCCGGCACTGCGCGGTGAAGCTGGCCTTGCGGCCGTCGCCGTGGGTGACCTCGACCTCGACATCCTGGCCCGGCGTCAGATCGGCCAGTCCGTGGATGGTGAAGGTGTCGTCGGCGCCGAGGCCGAGCGACTGGCGAGTTTCGCCATCCTTGAACTGCAGTGGGAGCACGCCCATGCCGATCAGGTTGGAACGGTGGATTCGCTCGTAACTCTCCACGATCACGGCACGCACGCCGAGCAGGATCGTGCCCTTCGCCGCCCAGTCGCGGCTTGAGCCGGTTCCGTATTCCTTGCCGGCGATCACCACCAGCGGAGTGCCGTCTTCCTTGTGCTTCATCGCCGCATCGTAGATCGGCATCTGCTTGCCCTGATAGGTCGTCACGCCGCCCTCTACGCCGGGCACCATCTCGTTCCGGATGCGGATGTTGGCGAAGGTGCCGCGCATCATCACCTCGTGATTGCCGCGGCGGCTGCCGTAGGAATTGAAGTCCGCCTTCGCGACCTGGTGGCTCTTGAGGTATTCGCCGGCCGGGCTGTCTTCCTTGATCGATCCGGCCGGGCTGATGTGGTCGGTGGTGGTCGAATCGCCCAGGATCGCCAGCGGCTTCGCATCGACGATGTCCGCGACGGGCGCCGGGGTCATCTCCATGCCCTCGAAATAAGGCGGGCTGGCGATGTAGGTGCTGCCAGGCTGCCAACGATAGGTGTCCGACGCCTCGACATTGATCGCGCGCCAATGCTCGTCGCCGTCGTAGACGTTGGCATAGCGGCTCTCGAACATCTGCCGGTCGATATTGGCCGCGCGATGGTCGGCGATCTCCTGATTGCTCGGCCAGACATCGGCAAGCATCACGTCGTTGCCCTGCTGGTCCTGGCCGATCGGGCTGTCGGTGATGTCTTCGGTGACAGTGCCGAGGATCGAATAGGCGACCACCAGCGGCGGGCTGGCGAGGAAGTTGGCGCGCACGTCGGGCGACACGCGGCCTTCGAAGTTGCGGTTGCCGGACAGCACGCTGGCGGCGACGATGTCGTTGGAATTGATCGCCTTGCTGATCGGCGGGGCGAGCGGGCCCGAATTGCCGATGCAGGTGGTGCAGCCATAGCCGACGAGGTCGAAGCCCATGGCGTCGAGATCGTCCTGCAGTCCGCTCTTCACCAGATAGTCGGTCACCACCTGCGAACCCGGAGCGAGGCTGGTCTTGACCCAGGGCTTGGGCTTCAGCCCCTTTTCCCGCGCCTTCTTGGCAACGAGTCCGGCGGCGATCAGCACGTCGGGATTGGAGGTGTTGGTACAACTGGTGATGGCGGCGATGACGACGTCGCCGTCGCCGATGTCGTGGTGGGCGTCGTCGACCGCCACACGGTGCGGCTTGTCCTTGCCGTACACCGTCTTGAGGTCGGAATTGAACAGCTCGTCCACCTCCGGCAGCGCTACCTTGTCCTGCGGGCGCTTGGGTCCGGCGAGGCTGGGGACGACGCTGTCCATGTCGAGCTCGAGCGTCTTGGTGAACACCGGTTCGTTATCCGGTTCGAACCACATGCCCTGCTCGCGGGCATAGGCTTCGACCAGTTCGAGCGTATGTTCGTCGCGGCCCGTCAGGCGCATGTAGTCGATGGTCTTCTCGTCGATGCCGAAGAAGCCGCAAGTGGCACCGTATTCGGGCGCCATGTTGGCGATCGTCGCGCGGTCGGCAAGGCTGAGATTGGAGACGCCCGGCCCGTAGAACTCGACGAAGCGGCCGACCACGCCGACCTTGCGCAGCATCTGCACGCAGGTCAGCACCAGATCGGTTGCGGTCACCCCTTCGGCCAGCGCGCCGGTCAGCTTGAAGCCGACGACTTCGGGGATCAGCATGGAGATCGGCTGGCCGAGCATCGCCGCCTCGGCCTCGATCCCGCCGACGCCCCAGCCGAGCACGCCGAGCCCGTTGATCATCGTCGTGTGGCTGTCGGTGCCGACGCATGTGTCCGGATAGGCCACCGGATTGCCGTCCGGATCTTCCGACGACCACACGCCCTTGCCGATGTATTCGAGGTTCACCTGGTGGCAGATGCCGGTGCCCGGGGGCACGGCGGAGAAGTTCTTGAAGCTCTTGGACCCCCACTTGAGGAAGTCGTACCGCTCCGCGTTGCGAGCGTATTCGAGCTCGACGTTCTTCTCGAAAGCCTTGGGGTGGCCGAACTCGTCGACCATCACCGAGTGGTCGATGACGAGATTGACCGGCACCTGCGGATTGATCTTGGCGGTGTCGCCGCCGAGCTTGGCGATCGCATCGCGCATCGCGGCAAGATCGACCACGCAAGGCACGCCGGTGAAATCCTGCAACAGCACGCGCGCCGGGCGATACTGAATTTCCTGGCCGGTGGCGGGGTTCTTCTGCCAGTCGGCGATCGCACGGATGTGCTCCTCGCCGACGGTGAATCCGCCATCCTCGAAGCGCAGCATGTTCTCCAGCAGGACCTTGAGGCTGAAGGGCAGCCTCGACACGTCGCCGATCTTTTCTTCCGCCTTGGCGAAGGAGTAATAGGCGTAATCCTTGCCACCGACGCTGAGGGTGGAGCGGGTTCCGAGCGTGTCCTGGCCGACCTGGGTCATGCGTGCTTCTCGTCCTTTCGAAAATGAAGCCGCATTGCTTGTCTTCGCAGGTGCGGCGAATGTGCAGCGCACCTGCGCGTTGGAGCGGAAAATTGCAAGGGTGCGAATCGGGATGGCGCACCCGCTCCCGGGTCAGATCGCGCTCTGTTCGGTACGGCGGCGGGTGGTGGCGATCAGGCATCCGATCACGATCAGGAAGGCACCCGCTCCCGCGGTGGGCGTAACGGTCTCGTCCAGCAGCAGCCAGCCGAATAGCGAGGCCCACAGGAATCCCGAATATTCGAGCGGCACCAGCACCTGCGCCTCGGCCCGCGCATAGGCCCAGGCGAGCATCAGTGCTCCGCCGACCGTGAGGACCGCGGCCGCGGCAACGTCGCCGAACACGGCGGAATCCGGAACCACGAACAGAAACGGTGCGGCGAGGAGATAGACCAGGCTGGCGATGCCCATGTAGAAGGTGGCGACTTCCACCGGCCGGGCGATCATCGCCTGCTGCTTCTGCAGCACCAGGTTCCAGGCGTAGAGCAGGGCGGAGACGATGATCGCGGCGAGCCCGATCGCCGTGTCCTCGTTGAGATTGCCGCGGCCGAACTTGCCGCCGACGATCACGACTACGCCGCCGAGACCTAGGATCGCACCCCAGACTGCGCGCGGCCGGACCGCCTCGCCCAGCAGCAGGCTTGCAAGGTAGAGCGAGATGATCGGCGCGATGAAGGAGATGGCGATCGTCTCGGCGAGCGGCAGCTTGGTCAGCGCGAGGAAGAAGGTCAACGCCATCAGCGATCCGACCGCGCCGCGCTTCATGTGCACCTTGAGAGCGGCGGGCCCGGGCCATTTCGGCCTGCCGGCGAGCCATATCGGGGCGATGATGGCGAAGGCCAGGGCGGCCCGCAGCAGCGCGGCCATATAGGCCCCCACCGCGAGCGAAGCGTTTTTCATGTAAGCGTCCATGAGCGAGAGCAGGGCGATGCCCACGGCCGTCGCCAGGACCGGTCGAAGCACGGGGCCGAGCGGCGAGGCGGTCTGGCTCATCGGCGCCCCGTAGCCAAAGACCGCGGCCCCGTCATCAATTCAGCGAGGGCTAATGCGTTGCACTGGAATATGAACCCCACAACCTGTAGATTGTCCTCGCACTTGCGAACGGTGGATATGATGAAGACGCTTTACCTCACGACCGCGGCGACAGCAGCCTTGATGGCTGCAGGCGCTGCCGTGGCGCAGCCGGCCAACCTGCTTCCGGAAGAGCCGCCCAAGGTTCGCGAGGAACTGCCCGACTACACCCAGATGCGGGCCGATCAGCCTCGCCCTGCCACGCCTCGTCCTGTCACGCCTCGCGATGCCCAGCGCCCGACGGTCGAGCAAAGTTTCGACGGAGTGGTCTTCAAGCCTTCGGAAGCGGTGCAGGAGGTTCCTTCGCTCGAAGGCGAATGGAGTGTCGCGAATGCGCAGAAGCTGCTCGCCTTCATTCCCACGGTCGCTGCCGAGGGACTGGTGCCCGCGGATTACCACGCCGACGAGCTTCGCGCGGCGATCGACGCCGGCGAAGGGCCCGCGCTCAACCGTGTGGCGAGCGAGATCTTCGTCTGGCTGGTCGAGGATCTGCGCGACGGGCGCACGCCGATGGATGCGCGCCGGCAATGGTTCGTTGTCGATCCCGATCCCGATGTGCTGCCAAGCGCCACCATGCTCCAGCGCGCCCTGGAAAGCGGCGATGTCGCGGGTACGCTGACCGATCTCAACCCGGTCCATCCCGACTATGCCAAGCTGCGCGACGCGCTGGCCGCGACGCCCAAGACCGATACCAAGCGCCGCAAGCTGATACGCGCCAACATGGATCGCTGGCGCTGGCTGGGGCAGGACCTCGGCAAGCGCTACCTCCTCACCAACGTGCCCGAATACAAGGTGCGCCTCACGGTCAACGACCGGATCATCAAGAGCTATCGCACGATCGTCGGAAAGCCCGGCCGCACCGCCACGCCGCAGCTCGCGGAGATGGTCGAGGGCGTGATCTTCAACCCGACCTGGACGGTGCCGCAGAGCATCGTGAAGGGCGAGGGGCTGGGCGCCAAGGTGCTGGGCAATCCGGGCTGGGCGCGGGCCGCGGGATACACCGCGACCAAGGGCCAGAACGGCTGGGTGACGGTCGTCCAGCAGCCGGGCCCGAGCAATTCGCTGGGGCTGATGAAGCTCGACATGCCCAACGAGCATGCGATCTTCCTCCACGATACACCCGCCCGCAACCTGTTCGCGCAGGACAATCGCGCGCTCAGCCACGGCTGCGTGCGCGTGGAGGGCGCGCGAGAGCTGGCCATGACCATGGCGATGCTCGGCAATGCCACAAGCAAGGACGACATTCCCGCGATCCAGGAAGAGGTGAGCGCGATCACCGGGAGCGGGGAGTACACCCGCTATCCGCTGCAGAACCAGTGGCCGGTGTACATCACCTATTTCACCATCGCCTCCGACACCGACGGCAAGCTCGCGACCTTCAGCGACATCTACGATCGCGACGCGCCGGTGCTGGCCGCGCTCGATGCGCCCCGTGTGCGCGAACGCGCGCGCGAGACGAGCGAAGAGGTGATCGAAGTGGTCGACGATCCTCGCGCGACGAGCGAGGCGTGAGGCTCAATACACGCTCGGATTGACGCGTTCGAAAGTGCCGTCGGGCCGCTGGCGGATCAGCGGCTGGAGGTCGGTGGTCGTCGGCGCGGCGGGCGGGCTGACCACCGAACCGTCCTCGGCGAAGCCGTAGCTGCCGGCGATCAGCAGCCGCCCGCCCGATAGGTCGATCAGCGCGCGGTCGAACTGCTCCGGCCCCATCGCGAAACAGCCGTTCGAGCGGCCCAACCGCCCCCACCGCGCGACATGCTCGGGCGTCGCGTAGTCGGCCTGATGCATCACGATGGCGCGGGGCAGCGCGTTCGAATTGGTCGGGTCGAGCCCGTCGAGCCGGATCGAGGTGCCGAATTTGCCGACATACCAGCTGCGCGTCATGTAGGCGCCCGAACTGGTGCAGTGGCTGCCTTCCTCGTTCGAATAGCGGTTGAGCCAGCCGTCGTGCTCGGGATCCGATCCGTCGCCGTGGCTGACGTGGTAGCTCGCGACCTTGCCGTTCGTCAGGTCGACGAAATGGAAGCGCCGCTGCGCGGAGTGGAGCCCGAAATCCGCCACCCCGACGATATCCTTGCGCCAGATGGTGTGGCCGGCGGCGGCGATCCGGTCGATCTCGTCGCGGGCCAGCGCCAGCAGCCGGGCATCTCGCGCGGCGAGCGGATCGGCCTGCGCCAGTGCGCGCGGGGCCAGCGCCATCGTCGCCGCGGCGGCCACGCCCGATTTGAGAAGCTCGCGTCTCTTCATGCTGTCAGCCTACCATATCAGCGTGGATCGAAGGTGAACGCGCGAAGCGGGCGTTCGTCTCGGCCATCGCGATCATCGAGCGGGCGTGGCGTTCGCCGACCACGCGCGGATCGCTGCCGTAACCGCCGCCCAGCGCGCTGGCGATGGGCAGCCCCCGCCGCCGTGCCTCGCCGACGACGTAGCGGTCGCGCGCCGCGAGCCCCTCGTCGCTCAGCGCCAGGCGCCCGAGACGATCATCGACATGCGGATCGACCCCCGCCTGGTAGAGCACCATGTCCGGTGCGAAATCGTCGAGCACGCCCGGAAGGTGGCGTTCCAGCGCCGCCATGTAGCCCTCATCGTCGGTGCCGTCCGGAAGGGGCACGTCGAGGCTCGAGCGGGCCTTGCGAACGGGGAAGTTCTTCTCCGCATGGAGCGAGAGGGTGAACACGTCCTCGCGCCCCGCGGTGAGCGCGGCGGTGCCGTCGCCCTGATGGACGTCGCAATCGACGATCAGGATGCGCCTGATTGCTTTGGCCGCATCGCCCTCGGCGATCAGCCGGTTGGCGGTGACGGCGAGGTCGTTGAACACGCAGTAACCCGCCCCGGTATCGTGCAATGCGTGATGGCTGCCCGCGGCGCTGTTGGCGGCATAGCCGTGTTCCATCGCCAACCGGGCGGCGAGCCATGTGCCGCCGTTGGTGTGCCGCACCCGCTGGGCGATGTGGGGAGTAACCGGAAAGCCGATCCGCCGCTCCTTCTCGCGCGGAACCGCGGCGCGCAGCACCTCGTCGACATAGGCCGGGTCGTGCACCGCCTCGAGCCATTGGCGCGGGCAAGGCTCGGGCGCATGTTCGGTGATCGGATAGCCGCTCTCGCGCAGCGCCACCATGACCGCCATGTACTTGTCGAAGCGGAAGCTCCCGCGAGTCGGCGCGGGAGCCATGTAGTCGGCGTGGTGGACCACGTGGAGCAAGCTACTCCGCCGCCACCCTGTGCGGATCGAACGCCTCGGCCTCGCCGGCCTCGATCGCGGCGGCCTTCTGCTCCACCAGCCGGACGATGTGGTCGAGCATGTCGCCGTCCTGCACATGGTGGTCGGTCACGCCGGAGAGGTAGACCATGTGCTTGCCCTTGCCGCCGCCGGTGATGCCGATATCGGTCTCGCGCGCCTCGCCCGGGCCGTTGACCACGCAGCCGAGGACCGAGAGGCTCATCGGCGTCTTGATGTGTTCGAGCCGTTCTTCCAGCGCCTCGACCGTGCGGATGACGTCGAAGCCCTGGCGGCTGCAGCTGGGGCAGGAGACCACGCGCACGCCGCGGGTGCGCAAGCCCAGCGCCTTGAGCATCTCGAACCCCACCTTCACCTCGCGCTCGGGCTCGGCGGAGAGGCTGACGCGGATGGTGTCGCCGATCCCGGCCCACAGCAGGCTGCCGATACCGATCGAGCTCTTGACCGTGCCGCCGATCAGTCCGCCCGCTTCGGTGATGCCGAGATGCAGCGGGCAATCGACCGTTTCCGCCAGCGCGTGATAGGCGGCGACCGCGAGGAACACGTCGCTGGCTTTCACCGCCACCTTGAATTCGTGGAAATCGTGGTCCTGCAACAGCTTGATATGGTCGAGCGCGCTTTCGACCAGCGCCTCCGGGCAGGGCTCGCCGTATTTCTCGAGCAGGTCGCGCTCGAGGCTGCCCGCGTTGACGCCGATGCGGATCGCGCAGCCATTGGCCTTGGCGGCGCGCACCACTTCGGCCACCCGCTCGGACGATCCGATGTTGCCGGGGTTGATGCGCAGGCAGGCCGCGCCCTTGTCGGCGGCTTCCAGCGCGCGCTTGTAGTGGAAGTGGATGTCGGCGACGATCGGGACGTTCGCGGCGCGGGTGATCTCGTCGAAGCGCGCGGTCGATTCCTCGGTCGGGCACGAGACGCGGATGATGTCCGCGCCCGCATCCTCGCAGCGGCGGATCTGGTCGATCGTCGCGGCGACATCCTCCGTCGGGGTGTTGGTCATGGTCTGGACGCTGATCGGCGCATCGCCGCCGACCGGCACCTTGCCGACCATGATCTGTCGCGATGGGCGGCGCTCGATGCTGCGCCAGGGGCGGATTGCGTTCATGTGCCTGATCGCCTGCGTGTAGGACATGGACCGGGTGTTACACGGTCCTGAAAAAGAAAAACCGATGGGCCGACAGCGCCGGCACCGGCCCGCATATGGCCCCCGTGCTGCGGTTTTGCGACCTCGAACATGGTTTGGCCTTTAGCACCGCTTGCAGCCGGTAGGAAACCGGTGCCGATTGCGGCATTGATAGCATCATGAACCAGACACGCGACGATGCCGAACTCGATGGCCCCATGTTGTTCGGGCGCGTGCTCGATGGCCAGGGCGGGGGCCGGCCGATCGACTGGCGCCAGGCGCAAGACTGGCGGCCCGCCGCGCCGGGCGAGGTGCTGTGGGTGCATCTTTGCCGCGACCGCCCCGGAGTGCAGCAATGGCTGGAGGTGGAGCTCGGTGTCCCCGAGCCCACCGCCGAATTGCTGACCAGCGACGAGACCCGCCCGCGTGCCTTTCGCGAGGGCACCACGCTTGTGGCGACACTGAGGGGGATCAACTTCAATCCCGGAGCCGAGCCCGAGGACATGATCTCGATGCAGCTGTGGTCCGACGGCAGCCGGCTCGTCACGCTGCGCCGCTTCCCGCTCCAGACCCCGCGCGAGGTGCTGGCGCTGATCGACCGCGGACAGGGGCCGCTCGATGCCGGAGCGACGGTGACGCTGCTCGCCGAACTGCTGATCACCAGGATGAGCCAGGCGATCGTCGACATGAACCAGGTGCTCGACGATCTCGAGGACGAGGACCCCGACGACGATCCGGAGGGCATGCTCTCGCGTATTTCGGGCATCCGCCGCAACTGCCTGGCGCTCAAACGCCACATGGCGCCCCAGCACGAGGCGCTGGAACAGATCGCCCGCGATGCGCCGGCCTGGTTCGAAGACCACGACCGGCGCGAGATGGCCGAGAGCATCGCCCGGCTGCGCCGCTATCTCGACGATATCGACATCAGCAAGGAAAGCGCGCTGGTGCTTCAGGACGAGTTGCGCGCCCGCAGCCTCGCCAGCAGCGAACACGCGACCTACATGCTGACCATCGTCGCCGGCATCTTCCTGCCATTGGGCTTCCTCACCGGGCTGTTGGGTATCAATGTCGGCGGCATGCCGGGGGTGGACGATCCGCGCGCTTTCTGGATCGTCGTGATCCTGTGCATGGGCGTGCTGGTCGGATTGATGCTGCTTTTCAAGAAGTTGCGCTGGCTATGAGGGCAGATGCCTAGGGGCTTTTCCGCAGCCCCGGATTAGGCCGGTTCACCATGTCTTTCCCCTATTCCGGTGCCGCATCGGAACAAGGGTCACGACATGCGACACAACACACTGCTTCTTGCCACGATCGGTCTCGCCGCGGCCGCGCCGGCCTCGGCGCAGACCTCGGTGACGCTGACCGGCATCTCGCTCAACAGCTGCGTGCTCAGCGTCTCGCTGGGCGGGCAGATGGTTGCGGACGCCAGCGGCACCACGATGCGTTCGGACACCGGCACCGGCGCCCGGTCCGCCACGCTCGCGGTGACCGCGCTCGGCGTATCCCCCACGATAACCTTCGCAACGCCGACGCTGGCCGCCCCGTCCGGATTCACGGCCGACAGCGTGCAATATGCCTACCGGGTGAACGGCACCGGCCAGTCGCGCGCCTTCGGCACTGCCAGCGCGACGGCGACCACGCGGCTGATCGACGTCGTCGCCATCGACGGGCTGATCACCAGCGCCACCGGCTTTCCGGAAGGCACCTACACCGAGACGGTGCAGGTCACCTGCGGGCAATGAGCGTGCCCGGCCGCCTCGGATCGATCGGAGTGCTGGCGGGGCTGATTGCCGCCCCGGCGCTTGCCGTCGGGCTGTCGCCGCTGGCCAAGGAGGGGCTGACGGCGGGGCCGGCGAAGGCGTTCTACCTGACCGTCATCAACCCCTATCCGCAGCCGCGCGAGTTCCGGCTCTACGCCGAGGGGGAAGGCGGCGGCGCTCCGCTCGACATCCTGCCCGCCAATCCGACCATCAAGGGCGAAGGGCAGCGCCGGGTCACGGTGATCCTGCGCGATCTGGACCCCGGCGAAATTCGCGAGACGCGCATCTGCGCCGAACTCGCCAGGCAAGAGGGGATGATCCATGCGCGCGTATGTTCCAGGCTGCTTGCTCGCCGTGTCGCTGTTCGCGATTAGCGCGCCCGCGCAGGCGAACGACGGAGTGTTCCTGCCGCCCGCGCCGCAGGGCTCCGGCGGAGAGGATTCGATAGAGACCGCCGAAGGCACGCGCTGCCGGCAGTCGATCAATTCGAGCGGGCCCTATCTCGATGTCGGCGTTACCGGGCGCAGCGGGTCCGAACTGCCCGAGCCGCCGGAAGGCTCTACCTTCTTCACCTATCCGCAGGACCGCGACCGCGAGGCGCTGGCCTATGTGCGGATGACGATCCCGCTGGGCCGGCGGCCGGAGCGGATCGACTGCAGCCGGCTCTACGAACTGGAGATCGCGCGGCTGCGGCAGGAGGTCGAGTTGCTGCGGATGGCGGCGGAATAGGCGCGGATCAGTAGGCGAACCGCTCGCCGACCAGCTTTTCGGACAACGCCCACAGCCGGTCGGCGGCGTCGGGGTCCAGAGCATAGCTGCGCACGCCGCCGCTGGTGCTCGCGTCGTCCACCTCCGCCACATGGCAGTCTTCGGCATAGAGGCCCCCGCGTCCCTCCAGCTCCTCGGCGGTGGCGACCCAGCAGGTCGTCGCCGCGCCCTGCGGCACGGTCTTGAAGCCGCTCGGCTCCTCGCCGCTCTCTTCGGCACTCTTGCGGATGCGGTCCATCATCCAGGCCATGTCCTCCTCGGTCATGTGGCGGCCGAGGTTGGTCATGATGCCGCCTGGATGCAGCGCGTAGGCGTGGATCCCCTTGTCCGCGAGCCGCTTCTCCAGCCCGACCGCGAAGAGGATATTGGCGGTCTTGGACTGGCCGTAGGCGGCCCATTTCTCGTAGTCGCGCTTCTCGTAATTGGGATCGTCGAGATCGACCGGCGCGAAATGGTGCCCGCGGCTCGAGAGGTTGACGATGCGCGGCCGCTCGCCCTTCTCGACCAGCGGCATCAGCAGATTGGTCAGCAGGAAATGGCCCAGATGGTTGGTGCCGAACTGGGTCTCGAACCCGTCTTCCGTATGGCCCAGCGGCGGAGCCATCACCCCGGCATTGGCGATCAAAACGTCGATCTTGGGGAAGCGGGCCTTGGCCTCCTTCGCGGCCTTGCGGACGCTGTCGAGGCTGGCGAGATCGCAGACCAGCGTGTCGATCCTGGCTCCGGTCTGCTCGGCGATTTCGTCCGCCGCGGCGGAGAGCTTGGTTGCATCGCGGCCGGAGAGGATCAGATGCGCGCCCTTTGCTCCCATGGCCCGCGCGGTCTCCCGGCCGAGGCCGGAATAGGCGCCGGTGATGAAGACGGTGCGCCCCGAAAGGTCCTGGTCCGCGAGAACCTCGTCGGCAGTGGTCTCGAAACCGAAATTGCTCACCTGTCTCTCCTCGACGAACGAAGGGCGCGGGAACTCCTGTCGAGTCCCCGCGCCCTGTTAGCGGCCCCGCGCTGGTCCGTCACGCGCCGGGAGGAAGCGGATCCTCGTCGGTCGAAGCGGCGGGCTTGCGACGGCTCGCCGGAGTACGCGCCCTCGTGGTCGTGGTTCCGGTCGGCATGGAACCGCCGCTCATGCTGTCGTCCATCTGCTCGAGCTTGCGCGCCGCCCAGTCACGGCCACCGAGCCCGAAGGCGAGAGCGAAAGCCACCGAGAGACCGGCGACGATGATGGTGAGCGCCGTGCCGGGGATCATGCCGCCGATGCCGGTGAACTGCAGGCCCATGAAGACGAACAGCACGATGGTGGCCCACTTGACGATCATCGCCGCGCTGCTCTCGCCGGTCTCGCCGCCGATCAGCCGGGCGAGCAGATTGGCGATGAAGAAGCCGAAGGCGATGACCACCGCGCCGAAGATGACGCGGCCGCCCAGTTCGAGCAGCTGGTCGAGGATCGCGGTCAACTCGGGGAAACCGAGCAGCCGGGTGGCGGCGATGGCGAAGAACAGCAGGATTGCCACCTGCACCACCCGCGCGATGATGGCCGAGGCGGTGGTGGTCTCGCCGACCATTCCCGTTTCCGCCAGCGCCCGGTCGACGCCGAGGCCCGGCAGCACTTCTTTCAGCACCTGGACCACGAAGCGGCTGACGACATAGCCGATGCCGAGCAGGATCGCCGCGCCGATGATGTTCGGGATCGCCGCGAAGATGCGGCGAAGCATGTCGGACGCCGGGCCGGAAATGCTGTCGATGGCGAGCACGTCGAGCGCCATGATGGCGACGAAGATCACCACCACCGCATAGACGATCGTCGCGATCGTGCGGCTGATCGTGGTGTTGCCGGTGACGTTGTCGACCCCGCCGCGATTGGCCCATTTGTCGAAGTCGATCGTCTGCAGCGTGGTCTGGACGATGTCGCGCAGGATCCGCGCGACCATCATGCCGATGAAGAAGATGATGCCGGCGGCGACGATACGCGGGATGTATTCGACCACATTCTCGAGCAGGCTGTCGACCGGGCCGGCGACGCTGCCAAGGCCGAGAACGGTGAGGAGGACCAGCAGCCCGAACAGCCAGATCAGCAGCGAAACGATCTTGCCCAGCGATTCGCCCAACGTCGTGCCGCCGCCGGTGTGCCGGCGAAAGAAGGAGACCTTGTCGACCAGCTGCGCAAAAGCCCATTTGGCCGCCCGCGCCGCGGCCCAGGTGACGAGCAGGACCAGTATGGCCAGTCCGGCCTTCTCCAGGACCTGCATCGCGAGATCCTGATCGTAGCGGTAATTTCCTATGCGCATGAAACCTCTCCCCTTCGGTTCTTGCCCGGCCGCGCGCATTCGGACCGCGCGGCCTTCCCGGGTCATCAATGGGGGATTGAGTGCAAAGGTTCCCGTGCTATCCCGAAGCGATGACAGCACTTTCCTCCCGTTTCGCCGCGCTGTGCGCCGCTTTTGCCATCCTGATCGCCGCGCCCCTTGCGGCTCAGGAAGCACCCAAATGGTCCTTCGCCATCCACGGCGGCGCCGGGACGATGAGCCGCGAGGCGATGACGCCCGAGCGGCGGGCGGAATACGAGGCGGCGCTGCAGGCCGCGCTCGACGCCGGCGCGGCGGTGCTGCGCGAAGGGGGCAGCGCGATGGACGCGGTCGAGGCGGCGATCCTGCTGATGGAGGACGACCCCAAGTTCAACGCCGGCAAGGGCGCGGTCTACACCTGGGAGGGGCGAAACGAGCTGGACGCGGCGGTGATGGACGGGCGCGACCGTTCCGCCGGGGCGGTGACCGGGGTGACGCGGGTGAGGAACCCCATCCTGCTGGCACGCGCGGTGATGACGGACGGGCGGCATGTCTTTCTGTCCGGAGCGGGCGCGGAGGAATTCGCCCGCGACAAGGGGATCACCGCGGTCGATCCCGCCTATTTCGAGACCGACGCCCGGCGCGAGGCGCTCGAGCGGATGAAGGCCGAGCAGGTCTCCGCTCTCGACGTCGATCTCAAGTTCGGCACGGTCGGGGCGGTGGCGCTCGACCAGGCGGGCAATCTCGCCGCGGGCACCTCGACCGGCGGGATGACCGGCAAGCGCTGGGGCCGGATCGGCGATGCGCCGGTGATCGGCGCGGGCACTTATGCCGACAACCGCAGCTGCGCGGTCTCGGCCACAGGCTGGGGCGAATATTTCATCCGCGTCGGCGTGGCGCAGGAAATCTGCACCCGGCTGCGGCTGAGCGGCAGGCTCGCGCTCGACGAATTCGCCGAAGCGGCGAGCGCCGACGACGAGGTCGGCAGCGCCGGGGGCGTCGAGAATGTCGCGCTGACCGAAGGCCTGGTCCAGAGCGTCGCCGACGATGTGATGGCCGAGGTCGCCGAACTCGGCGGCGACGGCGGGGTGATCGTCCTCGCCCCCTCGGGCGTGGCGGTGTTCAGCTTCAACACCAGCGGCATGTACCGCGGCCGCGCGACCAGCGAGGGCGTGAGCGAAGTCGCGATCTTCCGCGGGGATTGAGGCCGCCGCGCTATCCCGCGGGCGGAGGCGTGACGGCCGCGGCGAGGGCGGTTCCGATAGCGGCAAGAACGCCTTCGGACTGCGGGTCCATATCTTCATGGACCTCCTTCGCCAGGTAATAGGCGGCGAAGGTCAGCGGACTCCTGCCCGGCGGCACGGCATAGCCGATATCGACATAAGCGCTGCCCATGCCTTCGCTCATCGCGGTGCCCGTCTTGTCGCCTGATCGCCAGCCTTCGGGCAGGCCCGCGCGAACCCGCCGCGCCCCGGTTTGCGTTTGCGCCATCCATCCATGCAGACGGTACGCGCCGGCCGGGCTCAGCACGTCGCCGTAGAGGATGGCCGCCACCGTCCGCGCCATGGCATCGGGCGTGGTCGTATCGCGGACCTCGCCCGGAGGGACGTTGTTGAGCGCCGGCTCGGTCCGGTCCAGCCTGCTGACGGGATCGCCCGCTGCGCGCCACCAGGCGGTCAGCGCCGCAGGACCGCCCAGCTCGCGCAGCAGGACGTTCGCCGCGGCATTGTCGCTGGTGATCTGGGTCGCTTCCGCCAGTTCGAGGAAACTCGCCCCTTCGCCCAGCCGGCGCGTGGTGAAAGGCGAAACCCACATCAGCTCGTCCTGTGTCCAGCGTAGCACCCGATCGCCGTCGATCTCTTCGCGGGCGGCGAGATCGACCACCATCGCGGCCAGCGATGCCTTGAAGCTGGAGCAATGGGGAAAGCGCCGATCACCGTTCCACGACGCCGATGCGCCGCTTGCGGGATCGAAGATGCAGGCACCCATCGTGCCGGGCGACTCGCCCGCCAATCGCGCCAGCCTTTCGTTCAGATCGGTCGCCCAGTCAGATGCGGCAGCGGTTCTGCCCGTGGTCCGCACCGGCGTGCATGCCATCATCGCGAGGCTGCCGGTCGCGGCGACCAGTTCGCGCCGGCTCAGCCGCCCGCCGGACACCCGGTTCATCCGCGTTTCCTCGCCTGGGCGTAGCTGCCGAGAAGCTTCACGCTGTTGCAGTGGAATTCCAGCTCCTCCAGCGCGCGGTCGACCCGCGCATCGCCCGGTGCGCCTTCGATATCGGCGTAGAACATCGTCGCCGCGAAGCTCGCGCCCTTCTGGTAGCTTTCGAGCTTGGTCATGTTGACGCCGTTGGTGGCGAAGCAGCCGAGTGCCTTGTAGAGCGCCGCGGGCTGGTTCTTCACCTCGAAGACGAAGGTGGTCATCGCCTCGCCTTGGTCGATCGCCGCCGGGTCGCGAGGCTCGCGCGCCAGCAGCACGAAACGCGTGGTGTTGTCGTGCGCGTCCTCGACTGCGTCCTCGATGATTTTCAAGCCGTAGAGTTCGGCCGCCATCGGCGGGGCAAGCGCGGCGATATCGGGCTGGCCGCGCTCGGCGACATGGGCCGCGGCCCCGGCGGTGTCGGCATAGGCCATGGGAACGATGCCGCGCGCCAGCAGATATTCGCGCGATTGCCCGAGCGCCTGCGGGTGGCTGTAGGCGGCTTCGAAGGGGCCGTCGCTCAGCGCCATCAGCGCGTGGGTGATCGGCATGAAATGCTCGGCGACCATGGCAAGGCCGCTCTCGGGCAGCATGAAGTGGATGTCCGCCACCCGCCCGTGCTGGCTGTTCTCGATCGGGATCATCGCCGCACCCGCCGCGCCGGTCTTCACCGCATCGAGCGCGTCCTCGAAATTGTAGCACGGCAGCGGCAGTGACTCGGGCGCGAACTGCATGGTCGCCTGATGCGAGTTCGAGCCTGGCGCCCCGCCGAAGGAGATCGCCCGCGCCGGGTCCTGCGCCGCGGCGGCGCGCATCGAATCGACCATGGCGAGGGCGGGTTGTGGAAACTTGCGCATCGGCGGCGTGGGCTATCGGCGGGCGAGGCGATCGGCAAGGCCGTTTGCAAGGAGACCCGCATGGTGCTGCCGTGTGCACTTGCGTGCCGGACGCCGCGCCACTAGAGCGGCGCGCAACCGAACCCTCGACCAATTTTCGCGGATCTCATCGAGCATGGACGACAAATTCAACACCGCCGCCGGATGGGTGCTTTTCGCCGGGATCATCGCTCTCGGATCATCGATCGTGTCGGGCATGGTGTTCCATGCCGACAATCCGGAATCGCCGGAGCAGCCGGGCTACTTCATCGATGCCCCCGAAGAGGGTGCGGAAGAGGCCGGGCCCGACCTCGGCACGCTGCTCGCCAGCGCCGATGCGACGGCGGGCGAGGCGGTCTTCGCCAAATGCACCGCCTGTCACACGATCAATCAGGGCGGAGCCAACGGCATCGGTCCGAATCTCTACGGCGTGTTCGGCACCGCCATCGGTGCGCACGCGGCCGGTTTCGCCTATTCCAGTGCGCTTTCCGAACACGGCGGGCAGTGGACCTGGGAAAACATGGACGCATGGCTCAAGAGCCCGCGTGCCTTCGCCAGCGGCACCAAGATGAGCTTCGCCGGGCTTTCCAGCCCCGAGGATCGGGCCAACGTGATGGAATATCTCGCCGCCAACGGCGGGGCTCCCGCCAAGCCCGCTCCGGCCGCGCCGGAAGCGGCTGCGGAGGGCGAGGCGGTCGATGGTGCGGGCGAGGGGCCGGGTGTCACCGAAGGCGAAGAGGCCGACGCCGCGGTTGCGGCGGGAGCCATGGGCGACGAGCAACCAGTGCCTTCCGACAATCCGGCGACCGTCAACTAGGGCGGTTCTTGCGGCGCCGTCAGCCGCGCCCCTTGAAGCCTTTCGCGATCACGTACCATTCGGACGAGCCCTTGCGGCTCGCCGGCGGCTTGGCGTGCTTGACGCTGGCAAAATGCGATTTCAGCAGCTTGAGCAGTTCGGTGTCGGTGCCCCCGGCGAGGACCTTGGCGACGAAGGTTCCGCCCTTGGCGAGCGTGTCGGTGGCGAACCAGGCAGCGGCCTCGACCAGCCCCATCGTGCGCAGGTGATCGGTCTGCTTGTGTCCGACGGTATTGGCGGCCATGTCGCTCAGCACCAGGTCGGGTGGGCCGTCTAGCGCGGCTTCGAGCCGTGCGGGGGCCTCGTCGGCCATGAAGTCCATCTCGAAGATGGTGACGCCCTCGATCGGTTCGGTCGGGAGCAGGTCTATCCCCACGATCGCGGCGCGGGGACGCAGCTTGCGCACGACCTGGCTCCACCCGCCCGGCGCGATGCCGAGGTCGACGACCCGCTCGACGCCCTGCAGCAGGTGGAACTTCTCGTCGAGCTCGATGAGCTTGTAGGCGGCGCGGCTGCGATAGCCCTCGGCCTTGGCCTGGCGAACATAGGGATCGTTGAGCTGGCGCTCGAGCCAGCGGGTGGAGGAGGCGGTGCGCTTCTTCGCCGTCCTGACCCGCTTGTCGGGATTGCGCCCGGAACGGGTCATCAGAGGCTCTGCTCGCGCTGCCGGGCGAGCATGGCGCGGCCTTCCTCGCCCTGCGCATCGGCGGCGATGAGGCTGCGCAGGATGCCTTCGCGAATGCCGCGGTCGGCGACGCCTAGCTGCGGCGCGGGCCACAGGTCCATGATCGATTCGAGGATCGCGCAGCCAGCGACCACCAGATTGGCGCGGTCGTCGCCGATGCAGGGGACCGTGCGGCGTTCGGCTTCGCTGATCGTCGATAGCCGGCGGCAGATGCCGCGCATGGAATCGGACGGCACGATCAAGCCGTCGACCGCCTGCCTGTCGTATTGCGGCAGCTCGAGATGGAGGCTGGCGAGCGTCGTCACGGTGCCGCTGGTGCCGAGCAGCCGGATGGTGTCTGCTTCTTCCATCGCCGGGCGGACCCGCTCGGCGAAGGGGGCGAAGCTCTCGTCCACCAGCCGCCGCATCTCGGCATAGCGGCGTTCACGGCCCTGCTGGGTGCCGTCGGGCGGGGGAACGCTGTCGGTCAGGGAGACGACGCCCCAGGGCACGCTCAGCCAGTCGAGGATGCGGGGCACCGGCCCGCCGGGCTCGATCAGCACGAGCTCGGTGGAGCCACCACCGATATCGAAGATCACGGCCGGGCCGATCCCGCTTTCGAGCAGGATGTGGCAGCCGAGCACCGCCAGCCGTGCTTCTTCCTGGGCGGAGATGATGTCGAGCACGATGCCCGTCTCCTCGCGCACACGGGCGATGAAGTCGGCCCCGTTGGACGCCCGGCGGCAGGCCTCGGTGGCGACCGAGCGGGCGAGATGGACATTGCGACGGCGCAGTTTCTCGGCACAGATGTGGAGCGCGGCAAGCGCTCGTTCCATCGCCTCGTCGGAGAGCCGTCCGGTCGCCGCGAGATCCTCGCCGAGCCGGACCACCCGGCTGAAGGCGTCGATCACCGTGAAGTTCTCGCCGGAAGGGCGGGCGATCAGCAAACGGCAGTTGTTGGTACCGAGATCGAGGGCGGCATAGGCCTGACGCCGGGTGCGGCCGTTGCCGGCGTGGATCCGATGCGGGTGAGCGGCGCGGGCGCGCGCCGAAGGGGATGCGGCCGAGGCCGTATCGTTGTGGTCGGGCTGGGAGGGACGCTTGTAGCGGAAATCGGCTACCTTGCCGGACGGTTTGCCCCTCTGTGTACCAGCTCCTCTGGTCAAGTCCGGCGGAGGGCGATCCGCCATGATATCCAAACTCTCTGTTATCCTCCCGCGCGCCGCGCATCGGCGCACGGGGACCTGAGACGGATGCTAATCGCGAAAGCCCCGCGCGGCAAGGCCCGGGGGTGGACGCGGTCTTGACCTTGACGAAGGCCCGAACTAGATGGCCGCCTCCTCGCGATCCTGCCATGCAGGATTCACGTGCGGCCGCGATTGCCCCGTCGTCTAAAGGTAAGACTACGGACTCTGACTCCGTCAATCGAGGTTCGAATCCTCGCGGGGCATCCAGCCAATCCAGTGCCGGTCAATCGGAAGCGCACCTTCCAGGGCTTGCGCTTCGTGCAACAGCCATTCCGACGATAGCGCTGGAGAGAGCGAGACAGCGGCCCTATCCTTGCGCGCGACGTTGGATTAGGTTGCCCCATGGACGGCTTGGACGCCCTGCTTCTCGCCCGGATACAGTTCGCCTTCACGGTGAGCTTCCATTTCATCTTCCCGGCCTTCTCGATCGGGTTGGCGAGCTATCTCGCGGTGCTCGAGGGGCTGTGGCTGAAGACCGGCAAGCCGCTCTATCTCGACCTGTTCAAATACTGGCTGAAGATCTTCGCGATCGCCTTCGCCATGGGCGTCGTCTCGGGGATCGTCATGTCCTACCAGTTCGGCACCAACTGGTCGGTGTTCTCCGATCTCGCGGGGCCGGTGATCGGACCCCTGATGGCGTACGAGGTGCTGACCGCTTTCTTCCTGGAAGCCGGTTTTCTCGGGGTGATGCTGTTCGGCATGGAGCGGGTGGGCAGGAAGCTGCATTTCGCCGCGACGCTGATGGTGGCGGTGGGCACCTGCATCTCCGCCTTCTGGATCCTGAGCGTCAACAGCTGGATGCACACGCCGGCGGGATTCGAGATGGGCGCCAACGGCCAGTTCCTGCCCGGACCCAGCTGGTGGACCATCGTCTTCAATCCCAGCTTTCCCTATCGCCTGGTCCATACCGTTCTCGCAGCCTTCATCACCACTGCCTTCGTCGTCGGCGGGGTCGGCGCGTGGCACCTGCTGAAGGATCGCGGCAATCTCCATGCCCGCAAGATGTTCTCGATGGCGATGTGGATGGCGGCGCTCGTGGTGCCGGTGCAGATTTTCGCCGGCGACCTCCACGGGCTCAACACCATGGAGCACCAGCCGCAGAAGGTCATGGCGATGGAAGGGCATTACGAAAGCCACCCCGACGGCGCGCCGCTCTATCTGCTCGGCATTCCCAACGACAGGGAGCAGCGGCTGGACTACGCCGTCGGCATACCCAAGCTCTCCAGTCTGATCCTCAAGCACGATCTCGATGCGCCGCTCGCCGGGCTCGACACGATTCCCGACGACGAGCAGCCGCCGGTCGGTATCGTGTTCTGGAGCTTCCGGATCATGGTCGGGCTGGGCTTCGCCATGCTGGGCGTGGGGCTGTGGAGCCTGATCGCCCGCTGGCGCGGCAGGCTCTACGATTGGCGCGGGCTGCACCGCGCCGCGCTGGTCATGGCGCCGAGCGGCTTCGTGGCCGTGCTCGCCGGGTGGATCACCACCGAGGTCGGCCGCCAGCCCTATGTCGTCTACAACCTCCTGCGCACTGCCGATGCGGCCAGTCCGCTCGATGCGCCCGCGGTCGGGGCCTCGCTGCTCGCATTCGTGGTGGTCTATTTCTTCGTCTTCGGCGCGGGCGTCTGGTACATCCTGCACCTGATGCACAAGCCGCCGCATGCGGGCGAGTACGGGGTCAAGCGCGGCGACAAGGGCCCGATCCGTACCGCCGGGATCACGCCGGGGCCGACGCAGGACCCGACCGACGAAAGCCGCCGCGACCTGTCGGGGTCCAAACACGAGCCGGAAGAACGGCCATGACCATCGACCTGACGACCGTCTGGGCTTTCATCATCGCCTTCGCCGTGTTCGCCTACGTGGTGATGGACGGGTTCGATCTCGGCATCGGCATCCTGTTCCCCACATTCGAGGTAGGGCCGGAGAGGGACCGGGCGATGAATTCGATCGCACCTGTCTGGGACGGGAACGAGACCTGGCTAGTGCTGGGCGGGGGCGGGCTCTTCGCCGCTTTTCCGCTGGCCTATGCCGTAATCCTGCCCGCGACCTACCCGCTGATCATCGCCATGCTGCTGGGGCTAGTCTTCAGAGGCGTCGCCTTCGAATACCGCTGGCGCGATCCCGACCATCGCGCCCTGTGGGACGTGGCCTTCACCGGCGGCAGCCTGATCGCGGCGATGGCGCAGGGGATGATTCTGGGCGCGCTGCTCCAGGGGATCGAGGTGACGGGTCGCGCCTATTCGGGGAGCTGGTGGGACTGGCTGACGCCCTACACGCTGCTGACCGGGCTGGGCACGGTGGCGGGCTATGCGCTGCTGGGTGCGACCTGGCTGGTGTGGAAGCTGGACGGGGAGAGCCAGCACCATGCCCGCAAGCTCGGCAAGCGCGCCGCCTGGGCGACGCTGGTGCTGATGGGGGCGGTGAGCCTCTACAATGTTTTCCTCAATCCCGAATATGCCGAGCGGTGGCTGACCGCGCCGGAAATCTATCTGGCCGCGCCGGTCCCGGTGCTGACCGGGCTCGTCGCGATCGCCCTGCTTCGCGCGCTGTCGGTGGAACGGCATTCCAAGCCCTTCTGGCTCAGCCTGTCGCTCTTCTTCTTCGGAATGGCGGGCCTGGGGGTGACGATCTGGCCCTATGTCGTGCCTCCCGGGCTGACCATCTGGGATGCCGCCGCGCCCGAGCGCAGCCAGGTCTTCATGCTGGTGGGTGTTGCCATCACCATGCCGCTGATCATCGGCTACACCGCCTGGGCCTATTGGGTGTTCCGCGGCAAGGTGGGCCACGAAGGCTACCACTGATGGACGAGGCCGACGACCGACCGCTGTGGCGGCGTCTGGCCTGGATGGCCGGCATCTGGCTGGCCAGCGTCGCGTCGCTGGGCGCGGTGGCCTGGCTCATCCGCACGTGGCTTGCGCCGTGATCGCACCGCGCGGAGCATTTACACATATAAAAATATCTTTATATCCTCGACGCAATGCGGACCGAGGCGATCTTCCGGGCACTGGCCGACAGCACCAGGCTGCGCATCCTGCGGCTGCTGGAATCGATGGAGCTCGCGGTCGGCGAGCTCGCGCAGGTGCTCGGGCAGAGCCAGCCGCGGGTGTCGCGCCACATCGCGATCCTTTGCGAAAGCGGTCTCGCCGAACGGCGCAAGGAGGGCAGCTGGGTGTTCCTGCGCGTCGCCCGGGCCGAGGGCATCCATGCCGAGACCCTACCGGCACTGTTCGCGCTGATCGACCGGGCGGTCGCCGTCGACGAGGAGCTGGCGCTGACCTGCGAACAGGATCGCCGCCGGCTCGTCGAAATCCGCGCCATGCGCGAGGCGCAGGCGCAGGATTATTTCGCCGCCAACGCCCAGGACTGGGACGAATTGCGGCGGCTTCACAGTTCCGACGATCAGGTCGAGGCAGCGCTTGCGCAGGCGCTCGGATCGCAGCGGCTCGGACGCCTGCTCGACATCGGCACCGGGACCGGGCGGATGGCGGAACTCTTCGCCGAACGCGCCGATCACATCGTCGCGCTCGACAAGAGCCTCGCCATGCTGCGGGTCGCTCGCGCCAAGCTCCAGCACCTGCCCACCGAGCGGATCGAGCTGGTGCAGGGGGATTTCACCGACCTGCCGTTCGGGCAAGCCAGCTTCGACACCGTGCTGTTCCACCAGGTTCTCCATTTCGCGCAGGCGCCGGCCGCCGTGCTGGCGGAGGCTGCGCGGGTCCTCCGCCCCGGCGGGCGGGTGGCGATCGTCGATTTCGACGTCCATGCACGCGAGGATCTGCGCGAGAAACACGCACATGCCCGGCTGGGCTTCGCCGAAGACCAGATGCGCGAATTGCTGGAAGGCGCCGGGTTTCGCGCCGCGGAGCCCGCTGCGCTCGACGATGGCGAGTTGGTCGTGACCATCTGGGTCGCCGAGCGCGTCGGCGCAGAGGCCGAAAGGATCGCATCTTGAGCCCGACCCTGGACCAGATGCGCGAGGCCCAGCGCGCGCTCGAGACGCCGCTGTTCTCGGGCCTGCCCGGAGACATCGAGGTCAGCTTCGAGTTCTTCCCGCCCAAGACCGAGAAGATGGGCGAGACGCTGTGGGAAAGCGTGGCAACGCTCGCCCCCCTGGGTCCGCGTTTCGTCTCGGTAACCTACGGCGCGGGCGGATCGACTCGCGAGCGCACCCATGAACAGGTCGTCCGCATCCAGAACGAGGCGGGCATCCCCGCCGCCGCGCATCTCACCTGCGTCGCCGCGACGCGCGAGGAGGTCGATGCGGTGGCGCGGCATTACTGGGAAGAAGGCATCCGCCACATCGTCGCCCTGCGCGGCGATGCGCCGGACGGCGACAGCGCCTATAGGCCGCATCCGGGCGGATACGAGAATGCGGTCGACCTGATCGAGGGGCTCAGGAAGATCGGCGATTTCGAGATTTCGGTCGCCGCCTATCCCGAGGTTCATCCCGACAGCGCCGATCGCCAGGCCGATCTCGACAACCTCAAGGCTAAGTTCGACGCCGGCGCCACGCGGGCGATCACGCAGTTCTTCTTCGAGCCGGAATGCTTCTTCGACTTCCGCGACAGGGCTGCGGCCGCCGGGATCGCGGGCGAGATCGTGCCGGGGATCATGCCGGTGATGAGCTTCGCCGCGGTCCAGCGCATGTCGGGCCTATGCGGCACCGCGATACCGCACTGGATGGAAGGCCTGTTCGAAGGGCTCGACGATCGGCCCGAGGCGCGCCAGCTGGTCAGCGCCACCATCGCCGCCGAGCTGTGCCGCCGCCTCTATGCTGGCGGGGTGCGGCAGTTCCACTTCTACACTCTCAACCGCGCCGAGCTGAGCTACGCCATCTGCCACATGCTCGGCCTGCGACCGAAAGCATGATCATGTCCAAGCGCGAAGAATTCGAAGCCGCCGCCAGGGCGCGCATCCTGATCAAGGACGGGCCCTATGGCACCGCCATCCAGAATGCGAAGCTGGCGCCGGAGGACTATGCCGGCGCCACCGGGCTGGCGGACGAGCAGAAGGGCAACAACGATCTCGTCAACCTGACCCAGCCGCAGGTCATCCGCGCGATCTGCGACAGCTATATCGACGCCGGGGCGCATATCCTCGCCACCAATACCTTCAACGCCAACCGCATCAGCCAGGCGGATTACGGGGCGCAAGGGCTGGTCCACGAAATCAACGTCGCAGCCGCACGGATCATTCGCGAGGCTGTGGATGCGCGGGACGATGGCGTGCCGCGCTTCGTCGCGGGGGCTGTGGGGCCGACCAACAAGACCCTCTCGCTTTCGCCGGACGTAGAGGACCCGGGCTTCCGCGAGGTCGATTTCGACACCATCGTCGACGTCTATCGCGAGCAATGCGCCGCGCTGGTCGAGGGCGGGGCCGATTTCATCCTGATCGAGACGGTGTTCGATACGCTCAACTGCAAGGCCGCGATCATGGCGGTCAAGCAACTTGAACGCGAACTTGATCGGGACATTCCGCTGATGATCTCGCTGACGCTGACCGATTTATCGGGCCGCAATCTGTCGGGGCATACGGTCGAGGCGTTCTGGTACACGGTGCAGCACGCCAAGCCCCTCACCATCGGGCTCAACTGCAGCTTCGGCGCCGACCAGCTGCGCCCGCATGTGCAGGTCCTCTCCGACATCGCCGACACCTGGCTGATGGCCTATCCCAACGCCGGCCTGCCCAACGATTTGGGCGAATACGACGAGCTGCCCGAGACCACCGCACGGCTGGTCAAGGTCTGGGCCGACAACGGCCGGGTCAATGCGCTCGGCGGGTGCTGCGGGTCGACGCCCGCGCATATCGCCGCAATGGCGCAGGCGGTCGAGGGCATCGCCCCGCGCACACTGCCGAAAGCGAACGCCGAAATGCGTCTCGCCGGCCTCGAACCCTTCACGATCGCCGCTTGATGTCCGATCTCACCACCGCCCGCTTCGTCAATATCGGCGAGCGCACCAACGTCACCGGATCGGCGCGCTTCAAGAAGCTGATCATGGCCGACGATTACGAGGCTGCCGTCGAGGTCGCGCGCGACCAGGTGGAGAACGGCGCGCAGGTGATCGACGTCAATATGGACGAGGGCCTGCTCGACGCCGAGAAGGCGATGACCACCTTCTTGAAGCTGATCGCCGCCGAACCGGACATCGCCCGGGTGCCGGTGATGATCGACAGCTCCAAATGGGAGGTGATCGAGGCCGGGCTCAAATGCGTCAGCGGCAAGCCGATCGTCAATTCGATCAGCATGAAGGAGGGCGAGGAGGCCTTCCTTGACCATGCGCGGAAATGCATGGACTACGGCGCGGCCGCGGTCGTCATGGCGTTCGACGAGGTGGGGCAGGCCGACACGAGGGACCGCAAGGTCGAAATCTGCGCTCGCGCCTACGACCTGCTCACCGGGATCGGCTTTCCGCCGCAGGACATCATCTTCGATCCCAACATCTTCGCGGTGGCGACGGGGATCGAGGAACACGACCGCTACGGGCTCGATTTCCTCGAGGCGGTGGCCGAGATCAAGCAGCGCTGCCCGCATGCCAAGACCAGCGGCGGGCTCTCCAACCTCAGCTTCAGCTTCCGCGGCAACGAGACCGTGCGCCGCGCGATGCATTCGGTGTTCCTCTATCACGCGATCCCCGCCGGGCTCGACATGGCGATCGTCAATGCCGGCCAGCTCGACGTCTACGACCAGATCGATCCCACCTTGCGCGAGGCCTGCGAGGACGTGATCCTGATGCGGCGCGGGGGCGGGGAAGGGGGCAAAAGCGCGACCGAACGCCTGATCGACCTCGCCGAAAGCTACAAGGGCAAGAGCGCGGCCGACGAGAAGGCCGAAGAGGAATGGCGCGGCTGGGACGTGAAGCGCCGCCTCGAACACGCGCTGGTCAAGGGGATCGATGCGCATGTCGTGGCGGACACGGAGGAAGCACGCGAATTGACTGCCGCCACCGGTGGCCGCCCGATCGAGGTGATCGAAGGCCCGTTGATGGACGGGATGAACGTCGTCGGCGACCTGTTCGGCAGCGGCAAGATGTTCCTGCCCCAGGTGGTCAAGTCTGCCCGCGTGATGAAGAAGGCGGTCGCCCACCTCATCCCCTTCATCGAAGCGGAAAAGGACCTGCTCCCCGAAAGCCAGCGCAAGGCCAAGGGCAAGATCGTGATGGCGACGGTCAAGGGCGACGTCCACGACATCGGCAAGAACATCGTCGGCGTGGTGCTCCAGTGCAACGGCTACGACGTGGTCGACCTCGGCGTGATGGTGCCGTGGTCGAAGATTCTCGAGGCGGCGAACGACAGCGGCGCGGACATGATCGGGCTTTCGGGCCTCATCACGCCCTCGCTCGACGAGATGGTCACCGTGGCCGAAGAGATGAAGGCGGCGGAGATGTCGATGCCGCTGCTGATCGGCGGGGCGACCACCAGCAAGGTCCACACCGCGCTGCGGATCGACCCGGCCTATCCCGGCCCGGTGATCCACGTGCTCGACGCGAGCCGGGCGGTCGGCGTCGCCAGCCGCTTGCTGTCGGACACCCAGCGCGACGAATTCGTCGACACCACCGCCGCCGAATACGTCAAGGTGCGCGAAGCGCGCGAGGGCAAGTCGCAGAGCGTGCTGCTGAGCCTGGAGGAAGCGCGGGCGAATTATTACGACGCCTTCCTCTCCGACAAGCCGGCCCCGCCGCTGCAGAAGGGTCGCCACGTTTTCGACGACTGGGACCTAACGGACCTGCGCGACTATATCGACTGGACGCCGTTCTTTCGCGCCTGGGAACTGGCCGGCAATTACCCCGCGATCCTCGACGACGAAGTGGTCGGCGAGACCGCGCGCGATCTCAAGCGCGATGCCGACGCCATGCTCGAGAAGATCATAGGCGAGAAATGGCTGACGGCGAGGGGAGTCGCCGCATTCTGGCCCTGCGCGCGGGACGGCGACGATGTCACGCTTCACGACACCGAGGGCGAGACCCACACGGTCCTTCCGTTTCTGCGCCAGCAAGTGAAGAAATCGCGCGACCGGGCGAACATGTGCCTGGCCGATTTCATCGATCCGGCCGGCGACTGGATCGGCGGTTTCGCGGTCGGCATCCACGGGATCGAGCCCCATTCCAAGCGCTTCCTCGCCGACAAGGACGATTATTCCGACATCCTGCTGAAGGCGCTCGCGGACCGTTTCGCCGAAGCCTTCGCCGAACGGCTGCACCAGCACGTGCGGACCGATCTGTGGGGCTATGCGCCTGCCGAACAGCTCACCAACCAGGCGCTGATCAAGGAAGAATATCGCGGTATCCGCCCGGCCCCGGGCTATCCCGCCTGTCCCGATCACAGCCTCAAGCCGATCCTGTTCGACCTGCTCGATGCGGGCGAGACCGCGGGGCTCACGCTGACCGAAAATTTTGCGATGATGCCCACGGCGGCGGTGAGCGGCTTCTACTTCGGTCATCCCGAAGCGGAGTATTTCGGCGTCGCGCGCATCGGGCGCGACCAGCTGGAGGACTATGCCGCGCGGCGCGGTGTGGATATCGACACCGCGACGCGCTGGCTGCGCCCCAATCTCGATTGACCGGGCGGACAGAGTCGCGCAGGGAACTGGCGTCGGCCGCGAGAGCGATTCTGCGGCGGGCGCGCACGGGAGAGATCGCTGGGCTCCGGCCAGGCGGCGCCGAAGGAGCAACCGCCCCGGAAACTCTCAGGCCAACGGACCGCGCGCGACCCATCGACACTCTGGAAAGCGCCGCGCGAGGTTTTCGCACGGCCACCGAAGGGGAAGGCCCGTCGCATTGACCGGGCTAAGCTCTCAGGTTTCCCGACAGAGGGGGCATGGGTTGGAACGGTGCCCGCGGGGCACCGCCATGTGTGCGGGAAACGATTGTGAGCGACGATTCCGAAGACCTGAAGACCCTGCCGCTCGATGGATGGCACCGCGCGAAGGGCGCGCGCATGGTCGGCTTCGCCGGCTATCACATGCCGATCCAGTACAACAAGGAACAGGGCGGCGGGATCGTCGCCGAGCATGAATGGACGCGGAGCCAGGCGAGCCTGTTCGATGTCAGCCATATGGGCCAGCTGATGCTGACCGGCGAGACTGCGGCGGCGGAGCTCGAGAAGCTGCTGCCCGGCGCCATCGCCTCGCTCAAGCCCGGGCGGGTGCGCTATTCACTGCTGCTCGACGAGGACGGCGGCATCCTCGACGATCTGATGGTCACCAACGCCACGCCCTGGATCGAGCCGGTGCTGGGCGACGAGGGCGAGGAAATCGAGCCGGGCCGCTGGGGCGAGCCGGCCTATTACATGGTCGTCAACGGCGCGACCAAGCATGACGACATCGCCTTCCTGCGCGAGCATCTGTCGGACGATGTCACGCTCAACCACATGGAAGACCACGCGCTGATTGCGCTCCAGGGCCCCAAGGCGGCAAACGCGCTCGGCCGGGTGATGCGCGGCGTGCCCGACGGGCTCGTATTCATGCAATCCACACTCTACGATTTCGGCGAATGGCCGCTACGGATCACTCGCGCGGGATACACCGGGGAAGACGGGTTCGAAATCTCGATCCCCGCCGAATTCGCCGAATCTCTGGCGGACAGGCTCTGCGCCGAGATCGAGGTGCGCCCCGCCGGGCTCGGCGCGCGCGACAGTCTGCGGCTCGAGGCCGGCCTGCCGCTTTACGGCCACGATCTCACCGCCGAGATCGATCCGGTCAGCGCCGACCTGACCTTTGCGCTCAGCAAGCCGCGGCGCGAGACCGGGGGCTATCACGGCCATGCGCGGATCGCCGCCGCGCTCAAGGACGGCCCGCAAAGTTTCCGCGTCGGCCTGACGCTAGAAGGCCGCCTGCCCGCACGCGAAGGGGCGGATGTTTTCTCCGGCGAGGACAAGGTCGGAACCGTCACCAGCGGCGGCTTTTCGCCCACGCTCGGCCATCCGATCGCGATGGCCTATGTCGACAAGGCGCATGCCGATCCCGGAACCGAACTCGAGGTCATGGTTCGTAACAAGCGACTGCCCGCGAAGGTCGCCGCCATGCCCTTCGTCCCGCACAACTACTATCGAGGAAACTGACCGATGGCGCGTTACTTCACCGAAGAACACGAATGGATCGATGTCGAGGGCGACACCGCCACCGTCGGCATCACCGATTTCGCGCAGGAGCAACTGGGCGACATCGTCTTCGTCGAACTGCCCGACGTCGGGGCGATGATCGACAAGGGCAAGGATGCCGCCGTGGTCGAGAGCGTCAAGGCCGCGAGCGACGTCTACGCCCCGATCAGCGGCGAGGTCACCGAGACCAACGATGCGCTCGACGAGGATCCGGCGCTGGTCAATTCCTCGCCCGAGGAAGGGGGCTGGTTCTTCAAGCTCACCATCGGCGACAAGAGCGAGCTCGACGGGCTGATGGACGCCAAGGCCTACAAGAGCTTCTGCGACGGGCTTTGACCGTACGCTTCCCCTCCTCTTGAACGGAGGGGCTGGAGACTGACATGCGCTACCTTCCCCTGACCGATGCCGACCGCGGCGACATGCTGGCGGCGATCGGCGCGTCCTCGATCGACGACCTTTTCGTCGATGTGCCCGAGGAAGCCCGGCTCGACGGACCGATCCACGGGTTGCCGATGCACGCCTCCGAAATGGCGGTCGAGAAACACATGCGGCGGCTCTCCAAGAAGAACCTCGCGGCGGCGGACGCGGCGTTCTTCTGCGGGGCGGGGGCCTATCGCCATCATGTGCCCGCTTCCGTCGATCACATCATCCAGCGCGGCGAGTTCCTAACCGCCTACACGCCCTACCAGCCCGAGATCGCGCAGGGCACGCTGCAGATGCTGTTCGAGTTCCAGAGCCAGGTTGCGCGCCTTTATGGCTGCGCGGTGGCGAACGCCTCGATGTACGACGGCTCGACCGCGTGCTGGGAAGCGGTGGCGATGGCCGGGCGGGTTACGAAGAAGAAGCGCGTGGTCCTCTCGGGCGCGCTGCACCCGCATTACGCCGAGGTCGTGAAGACCATGGCCAGGTTCACCGAAGACGAGATCGCCGGGGCGCAGCCCTCGCTCACCCCGGCGCCCGACGTCGATGGGCTGATTGCGCGGATCGACGAGAGCACCTCGAGCGTGGTGGTGCAATATCCCGACATCCTCGGGCGGCTGACCGACCTCCGGAAAGTCGCCGACGCGGCGCATGCGAAGGGCGCGTTGCTGATCGTGGTCAACACCGAGCCGGTTGCGCTGGGCGCGGTAAAATCGCCGGGCGAACAGGGCGCGGACATCGTCGTCGGCGAGGGCCAGGCAATCGGCGTCGGCCTGCAGTTCGGCGGGCCCTATCTCGGCCTCTTCGCGGTGCGCGATCCCAAGCATGTGCGCCAGATGCCCGGGCGTCTGTGCGGCGAGACGCAGGATGCGGAGGGCAAGCGCGGCTTCGTGCTGACGCTTTCCACGCGCGAACAGCATATCCGCCGCGAGAAGGCGACCAGCAATATCTGCACCAACAGCGGGCTGTGCGCGCTGGCCTTCAGCGTCCACATGACCTTGCTCGGCGAAAAGGGCCTGCGCGCTCTGGCGGCGGAGAACCACCGCCTCGCCTGCCTCGCCGCCAACCGGCTGGCCAGCGTGCCCGGCGTCACCGTGCTCAACGAAAGCTTCTTCAACGAGTTCACCCTGCGGCTGGGCACGGATGCGCGCGAGGTCGTGCGTAAGCTGACGGACGATCACATCCTCGCGGGCGTCTCGCTCGGGCGGCTGTTCCCCGACGATGCCGATCTCGCCGACGGTCTGCTGGTCGCGGTCACCGAAACCACCACGGAAGAGGATATCGAAACCCTGGCCGCCGCGCTGAAAGGAGTGCTGGCATGAATGCTCCCAACGCATCGGGCTGGAAGCCCGGCACGCCTGTTTCCGGAGAGGAGGAGCCGGCCGGTCCGCCGACCCACACCGGCAACCGGGCGCTGATGCTCGAGGAGCCGCTCATCTTCGAGATCGGCAGCACCGAGACCACCGGCGTCGATTTCGGTTTCGCCGCGCGTCTCGACCTGGCGGGCGTGGAGCAACCGGAAAAGCCGACCTCCGCCGAAGCGACGAGATCGCGCCTCGGAGACCTCGAGCGGAGCGAGCCCTTCGGCCTGCCCGGTCTGACCGAACCGGAAACCGTGCGCCACTACACCCGGCTCAGCCGCCAGAACTACGCCATCGACCTGGGGCTGTTTCCGCTCGGCTCCTGCACGATGAAGCACAATCCGCGCCTCAACGAGAAGGTGGCGCGGATGCCGGGCTTCGCCGACGTCCATCCCCTACAGCCGGTGGACACCGTGCGCGGCGCGCTGGAGGTGATCAACGAACTCGCCTTCTGGCTGATCGAGTTGACCGGCATGCACGGCGTCGCGATGAGCCCCAAGGCGGGTGCGCATGGCGAGCTGTGCGGTATCCTGTGCATCCGCGCCGCGCTCGAGGCGCGGGGCGACGCGCGAGAAGTGATCCTGGTCCCCGAGAGCGCGCACGGCACCAATCCGGCGACCGCCGCCTTCGCGGGGTACCGGGTCGAGGACATTCCGGCGAACGCGGACGGCCGGGTCGATCTGGAGGCGCTCAAGGCCAGGCTCGGCCCCGACGTGGCGGGAGTGATGATCACCAACCCCAACACCTGCGGTCTGTTCGAGCGCGACATGAAGGCAATCTCCGACGCGGTCCACGCGGCGGGCGGCTTCGTCTATTGCGACGGCGCGAACTTCAACGCCATCGTCGGCAAGGTGCGCCCTGGCGACCTCGGCATCGATGCGATGCACATCAACCTCCACAAGACCTTCTCCACGCCGCATGGGGGAGGCGGCCCCGGCTCCGGCCCGGTCGTGCTGTCCGAGGCGCTCAGCCCCTTCGCCCCGCTGCCCTACACCGCGCGGACGAAGGACGGCGTCGTTCATCTGGTCGAGGAGGAGCAGGCCGACAGCTTCGCGCGCGAGCATTTCGGCGGGCCGCTGCAGAGCTTCGGCCGGATGACCGCCTTTCACGGCCAGATGGGCATGTTCACTCGCGCGCTGACCTATATCCTCAGTCACGGCGCGGACGGGTTGCGGCAAGTGGCCGAAGACGCCGTGCTCAACGCGAACTACATCCTGCGCAGCCTGGAGGATGTGCTCCACGCGCCTTTCGGCCATAGCGGACCCTGCATGCACGAGGCGCTGTTCGGCGACAAAGGCTTCGCCGAAGGGCTCTCGACGCTCGATCTGGCCAAGGGACTGATCGACGAGGGCTATCACCCGATGACGATGTATTTCCCGCTGGTGGTCCACGGCGCGATGCTGGTCGAGCCGACCGAGACCGAAAGCAAGGCCGCGCTCGACCAGTTCATCGGTGCGCTGCGCAGCGTCGCGGAACGCGCCAAGGCAGGCGACGAAAGCCTGGCCAGTGCACCGCACTACGCCCCGCGTCGCCGGCTCGACGAGACCCTGGCGGCGCGCAAGCCCGTGCTCGCGTGGAACGATCCGAACCTGACCTAGAAGCCGATCTTCGGGCTTGCGGCGCGCAACCCTGCGCCTATGACGGCGCAGCATAAAGACAACATCGGGATCGCATCACTCCGCACGGGAGGGCGGCTTGAGCGACGCGAAGAGGGAAAATTTCCTCAGAAGAGGATGGCGCAACGTGCGCGAGGCCGGGCCCCGGCGGCTCGCGCTGACGGCTGTCCTCGTGGTCCTTGCATTGCTGCTCGCCCGCTTCGGCTGGTCGGTCCCCGGCGTCGCCGAGGCCGAACGCGAGTTCTACGATTTCCGTACCTACCTCGAGGCCGACCGGAACGACGTGCCGCAGGACGACCGGGTGGTCATGGTGGTCTACAACGACCAGACCCTGATCGCCGCGCGCAAGCGCTCCCCGCTCGATCGCGGTATCCTGGCGCGAGCCCTGCAGACCATCGACGGCATGGGTGCAAAGGCGATCGGCATCGATATCCTCTTTGACCAGCCACAGGACGAGGACGAGCTGCTGGTCGAGACCTTGCGGAGCATGAAGACGCCGGTCGCCGTCGCCTATGCCGATACGGACGAGAACGAAGAGAACATCATCTTCGAACAGGAACAGTACCTGCGCGAGTTCCAGGCGGCGCTGGCTGGGACCCGGGCCGAGCCGGGAAGCGTCCGGCTGAGCGATTCCTTCGGCACCACGCGAACCTGGCCAAACATCGTCGAGGGTCAGCCGCCGCTGCTCGGGCGAGTGATGCTGGACGCTGCAGGCGAATCGGGCCGTACCCTGCCCGGTTACGACGGGGCGGTCCGTTACCGCCTGCCGAAGGACGCGGGGGTGCCCGTCTATTCCTACCTCCCGATCGATGCCTTCGCCGATCCCGAACTGATGGCCATTCCCGAACTGGCCGAGGGCCTTCGTCAGCAGATCGCCGGCCGCTACGTCCTCATCGGCGGGGACATCGTCGATATCGACCGGCTGGCGACCCCGCTATCCAACGCGATGGGCACGCCCGAGCCACCGGGGATCGAATTCCACGCCACCAGCATCTCGCAGATGCTCGACGGTGCGGCGCTGCCGCGACCGGTCCCGGGGACGATCTGGCTGCTCGCGGTGCTGGTCATCGCCATGGCGGTGCTTTCGGGTCTGCTCGAATGGGGCAGCTGGCGGGTCTACGCCCTGTTCGGTGCCCAGTTCGCGATCATCATCGCGGTGCCGATCATTATGGCGCTGAACGGTGTCGACACCTACAACTTTCCCGCGGTCGGGCTGGTGCTGGGCTGGCTCCTCGCCTTTACCGCGGTCACCTCGGCCGCGCGCGCCTCCGGCGCCGTGCAACGCAATTTCGCGCAAGGCGCGCTCGGCAAATATCTTCCCAAGGAAATGGCCGACGAGATCATCGAGCATCCCGAACTGCTCTCGCTCCACGGCGAGAAGAAGCAGATCTACGTGCTCTTCTCGGACCTCGAGGGGTTCACCAAGATGAGCCACGCGATCGAGCCGGAGATGGTCGCCAAGCTGCTCAACCGCTATCTGGCGATCCTCTCCGACGTGGTCCTCGAACACGGCGGCATTCTCGACAAGTTCATCGGCGATGCGGTGGTGGCCTTCTGGGGCGCGCCGATCGCCCGGCCCGACGATGCCGACCGCGCCGCGCGAGCGGGCTTTGCCATCTGGCAGGCGGGCGAGGCCTTCCGCGACGAGGTAGCGGCGATGGACCCGAACCTGCCGAAGATCGGCAAGACCCGTGTGGGCCTCCATTTCGGCGAGGCCGTCGTCGGCAATTTCGGCGGCGAGAACCGCATCCAGTACACTGCGCTCGGCGATTCGATGAACACCGCGGCACGGATGGAATCGGGCAACAAGGCGTTCGGCTCCTCGATCATGGCGACCGGCGACTTCGCTCGCCGCACCAGCATGGACTGGTGGCGGCCGATGGGGCGGGTGGTGCTGTCGGGCCGCTCCAGCCCCGTCGAACTGTTCGAGCCCGCACCCGATTTTCCCGAGGGCGAACGCCAGGCGCTTCGGGACGCGCTCGACCTGCTCGATCGCGACCGCGCGGCAGGGCTGGCGGCGGTCGAGGCGCTGGCGGCGCGCCATCCGGACGATGCCGCGCTTCAGGCGCTGGCGCGGCGCAGCGCCGATCTCGACGAGAGGGGCGCGCATGTTCTCGGATCGAAATAGCGGCCGGAGCCTTCGCGCACCCGCGCCGCCGAAACATCATTTCACGCTGTCGTGGCCAGATGACAGGACCTTACGAAATCTGCTAAAGAAACACAGGATACGGACGAAGGAGGCATGTATGTCTTGGGATAGAACCTTGGCGCGGACGGCCGTGCTTATGCTGGCGAGCGCCGGTATCGCGCTTGCCGCGCCGGCGGTTGCGGGCGTCGTGGTCAAGTCGAGCGGTCCGTCCGCCGGGCAATATCCGGTGGGCAAGAAGCTCGACGATGCATCGTCGATCACGCTTAGGGCGGGCGATTCGGTTACTGTCCTCACCGACGGCGGCACGCGGGTGATCAGCGGTGCGGGCACGCACCGCGTGGGTGCGGGCGGCGCGAGCAAGCGCTCCACCTTCGCGGTCCTCACCCGCCAGCGCTCCGGCGCGCGGGTGCGCACCGGGGCGGTGCGTTCGGGCACCAGCGCAGTGGCCGCGTCCAACCCCAATCTGTGGAACCTCGACGTGTCCCAAGGCGGGCGGATGTGCGTGGTCGATACCGGTGCGATCAACATGTGGCGCGCCGACACGACGGAGGAAGCGACCTACATGTTCGGCCGGTCCGGCAGCGACTTCAACGTGCCCGTGACCTTCAGTGCCGGCGTGTCCCAGGCCTCGCTCGACGGGGACAAGCTCCCGGTTGCGGATGGACAGGCCTTCACCCTGACCGGGCCGGATGGCGGAACCGGCAGCACGGTGGAATTCGTCGTCCTCGACGAAGCCCCCGCGGATGTCGAAGGCATGGCTGCCGCGCTCGCATCCAACGGATGCCAGTCGCAGCTTGACCTTCTCGCGGATAGAATGATGATGGTGGAATGATCTAGCTTTCGGGGTCGCCGAATCGCGCCGCCGCCCGCGGCGCACCGGCAGGCGGGCTGCACTCCGAACACGGGGGCGGGCCGCATTTGGGGGAGCGCAGATGCGCTACGTTAGCATGGGGGAAAGGTCCGTCTTCCTTCCGGGCCTGAGATCGTTGCGCCATGCGGGATTTCGCCGCACGGGGCTGGCGTTCGCGTGCCTGGTCCTGGCGCTTGCGGCCGCCTGGATCGGTTTCGGTACCCGGGCCGAAGCGCAGGGCGGCGCGCAATACGTCGGCGTGGCGACCTGTGCCGGATCGACCTGTCACGGAAGGGCCGAAGGCAACGGCGCGGTTGTCCGGCAGGACGAGATCGCGACCTGGCAGGAGCCCTCCTCGCCCAGCGGCGCGCACAGCCGTGCCTATGCCGTCCTCGGCTCCCCCCGCGGCCGGCAGATCGCAGCCAGCCTCGGCCTCGGCGCGGCGACAAGCGCGCCGGCCTGTCTCGGCTGCCACGCGACCTACGTGCCCGAGAGCCAGCGTGGCGCGCGGTTCATCACCGCCGACGGTGTGGGCTGCGAGAGTTGCCACGGTCCGGCGGAGAACTGGCTGGCGGTGCATTACGCACGCCCCGCGACCCATGCGAGCAATGTCCGCGCGGGCCTCACGCCGCTGACGCAGCCGCAGGTCCGGGCGCAGGTGTGCCTCGACTGCCATTACGGCAGCGCCAAGACCGGGCAGTTCGTCAGCCACGAGATGATGGCGGCGGGCCATCCGCGGGTATCCTTCGAGCTCGACCTGTTCAGCGCGCTGCAGCAGCATCACGACATCGATGCCGATTATCGCGCCCGCAAGGGCGGCACCGACAGCGCGCGGCTGTGGGCGGTAGGCCAGGCGGAAGCGGTGCGTCGCCAGACCGACCTCTATGCCCGGCCCGATCTCGGCATGCAGGGCGCCTTCCCCGAATTCTACTTCCTCGACTGCCACAGCTGCCACCGGACCATCACCGACGGGCCGCAGCGCAAGCTGACCTTCGAGAGCAATCCGGCCCGCCCGATCCCGTTCGGCAACCCGCCCTTCAACGACGAGAACATGATCCTGCTCTCGGCGGTCTCGCGTACGCTCGCACCCCAGCAAGGTGCCGCCTTCGACGAGGCGAGCAAGGGTTTCCACCGCGCCATGGGCCAGAGCCGCGCCGCCTCGCAGGAAGCGGCGGTGGCGCTGCGCGAACGCGCCGAGGCGCTGTCGAACGCGCTCGCTGCACGGGCATACTCCGAAAGCGACACATTCGCGATCGTCGCCGCGATCGCCGGGGAAGCGACGCGGCCGCGCTTCACCGACTACGCCGGATCGGTCCAGGCGGTGATGGCCGTCGACACGCTGCTCAACGCGCTGGTGCGCGAAGGCCAGGTGACGGTCGGGGCGGCGGCGGGCATCCGCGCCAGCATCAACCGCGCCTATGCCGCGGTCGACACCCCCAATTCCTATCGTCCGGAAGCCTTCCGCAGCGCGCTCGGCCAGGCGGCCGGTGCTATCGGATCCTTGCGATGAGGACATCGCGCGGGGTCGCCGCGGCCACCATCGCCATGCTGCTCGTCACCGCGTGCGGAGGCGGCGACAGCTCGACCGGTGGCAACACCGGCGCGGCGCCGACGCCCACCCCGACCTCGGGCACTCCATTCGGATCGGTCTACACCGCCCCGGCGCAGGAAGCGCTTACCGTCGCCGAGGTACAGCGGATCATCGCGCAGGCCGCAGGCGAGGCCGATGCGCGCAGCTTGCCCGCGGTGATCGCGGTGGTCGACCGCGTGGGCAACGTCCTTGCCGTTTACAATATGAATGGCGCGCGCAACCGCTCGCTGATCAGCAGGGTGACCGCCACCGGCCAGCTCAACGACGTCGATGTCGATTTCCAGGGCGTGGAAATCGATTCAGTCATAGCGGCTATCGCCAAAGCCATTACCGGCGCGTATCTCTCGAGCGCGGGCAACGCCTTTTCGTCCCGCACGGCCAGCCAGATTGTCCAGGCGAACTTTCCGCCGGCACCCAATACGGTGGGGCTGGAAAGCGGCCCTCTCTACGGTGTGCAATTCAGTCAGCTGCCATGTTCCGACCTCAATACGCGATTCCAGCCGGCGGGCGGGCCGGGCGCGCTCATCGGCCCGAAGCGTTCCCCGCTGGGCCTTTCCGCGGACCCCGGTGGCTTCCCGCTCTACAAGAACGGCGTCCTGGTCGGCGGGATCGGTGTCATGGCCGACGGCGACTATGCCTTCGACAGCAATGTCATCGACCTTCAGGTCGACAGCGAGGAGGCGATCGCGCTGGCGGGCATGCAAGGCTTCGCCCCGCCCGACGCGATCCGCGCGGAGCGCATCACCGTCGACGGCACCAATCTGATCTTTTCCGACATGCGCGTGCAGGACCTGTCCCCGCTGCAGACCGATTTCGCCGCGATCAACGGCACGCGCGGCCTGTTGGTCGCGGTGACCGGCTACACCGCCGGGGCGATCATCCCGGGTACGCCCTATGGCAGCGAAGCCAGCGGGTATCGCCGCGCGACGTCCGCCGACTTCGCCTTCGCCGACGCCTTCGTGCTATCCAACGGGTCGGGTGCCAACCGCTATCCCATTCGCGACGCGACCGATGCGGGTGCCGTCGGCACCCCGCTTTCGTCCGCCGAAGTGCGCGCGGTGCTCGAGGAAGCCTACAAGGTGCTCAGCCGGGCGCGCGGGCAGATTCGCCGGCCGCTCGACAGTCCGGCTCAGGTAACGATCAGCATGGTCGACACCTATGGCGCGGTGCTCGGTCTCGTCCGCTCGCCCGATGCGCCGATCTTCGGCACCGATGTCTCGCTGCAGAAGGCGCGCACCGTCGCGTTCTTCTCCAATCCGGCCGCCGCGCAGCAACTTCAGGCCAATCCCGATGGCGGCGTGGCCGATTATGTCACGCGCGCACGCGATTTCTTCGGCGATCCGGCCGCTTTGACCGGAAAATTCGCCTTCGCCGCGCGGTCGGTCGGCAATCTTTCGCGCCCGCATTATCCCGATGGCGAAGCTGGGCGGTCCCCCGGTCCATTCTCGCACCCGATCGAGGACTTCAATCCCTTCGCCACCGGGCTCCAGGCGGCGCTGATCAAGTCCAATGTGGTGCAGCATGTGCTGTTCACGCAAGGCGCGCCGTTCAGTGACACTGCCCAGCAATGCACCCTGTCGCCGCCGGCGCCCACGGGGCAGCGGCGGCTCGCCAACGGCATACAGATCTTCTCCGGCGGCGTGCCGATCTATCGCGGCAGCCAGCTGGTCGGCGCCATCGGCGTGTCCGGCGACGGCATCGATCAGGACGACATGATCTCGTTTCTGGGGGCACACATTGGCGGAGCGCGGGTCGGCTCGATCGGCAATGCGCCGGTATCGATCAGGGCCGATCAGATCGTGATCCCGGTCGGTGCCGGGGTTCGTCCGCGTTACGTCAATTGTCCCTTCGCCCCGTTTCTCGACGACCCGGTCCAGAACGTCTGCCAAGGGCTTTGACGGTTCGCCGCGGACCTAGTCCTGCCGGAAATGCACGTAGGACTGGAGCGGGTGCTCTATCTTGGGGTTCATCGCCAGCGCGGCTTCGCGCGCCTCTTCCGCCTCGCCATTGCGGCCAAGCGCGGCCAGAGCACCGGATTTGAACATCAACAGCGTGGGCGAGCGAAATCCCGCCGCTTCGGCGCGTTCGACCACGGTCAGAACCTCGCGCTGACGACCGGCCGCGTCGAGCACGATCGCCCATCCCGTGATCACCGGCAGGAACGGGCGCTCGGCATAGTCGCCGCCCGAAATTGCAAGCGCACGATCGATCGCCCCGGTCTGCGCCAGATATTCCGCGTAATGCCCGGCATAGGTGTCGGGGAGCAGCGCCACGCGCCGTTCCCACGCAGCACCCGCCCTGGCGAGGTAGGCGCGCCGCGCCGCTTCGTCCCCGCGCTCGCTCGCGATGCCCACAAGGGCTCCCCACACGTCGGGGTTGTCGGTCCGTTCGGCGATTGCGCGATAGGCAGCTTCCGCCCCCGCGACGTCGCCATCCAGCGCAAGCGATTGGGCGACGAAAGCTTGCGCCAGCCAGTATCCTGGGAAAATGCGATCCGCGGCGCGCGCCCATTCGCCCGCCGCCTCCCAATCGCCGGTGGCGAGGGCGATCGCGGAGCGCTGGAGCATGAGGCGGGCCAGCTGAAAGGGTGTCTGCCGAGGAGTCCGCAGTGCCTCTTCCACATGGCGCGCCGCGGCGGCGGTGTTGCCGCTTGCGAGCTCCATGTTGGCCGAGCGCAGCAACAGTCCGATATCGTCGCCGCCGCCACCGGCACACAGAGCCTTCGCTCCCTTCAGATCGCCGCGCTCGTAAGCGATCTCGCAGCGCATCGCGCGGGCTTGGATCGCTTCGCCGTCGTTGGGCGGTGTAACCGAGGCGTCGAGCCGCTCCAGCGCGCGCTCGACCACCGGCAGATCGTGAATGGCAAGCGCCGCGCCCGCGCGGGACATGACCGGGCCGGACGGATAGGGAGCCGCCTCGATCCCGGCTGCGAGCAAGCGCCCCGCCTCGTGGAAGTCCTCGGCGCTGGCGGTCAGGCGCGCGCGCGTGAGCAGGGCGCGCGCGACGCCCTCCATGCGAACCCAATCGTCCGGCTCGCGGGCGAGCAGGTAGCGCCTGCCTTCGAGATCCTGGTTCACCGCCGCCATTGCCGCGTCGAAGGATTCCGGTCCGAACCCCGGAGACAGTTCCGCCGGGTCGAGCGGCGGGAGAACGGCGACGTCGGCAGATTGCGAACCGTAGTAATCGAGCGCCGCGACCCCCACCACTGCAACGAAGGCAGCGGCCAGGAGCCCGAGCGTTCCTCGCCCGACAAGAGGCACCGCATCGGCGCGCGCGGTCAGCTCCGCGTTGCGCAAATCTCGAGCCCTAGATTGACGAGATCGTCGCCGATCGCGTTGAACAGGTTGGTGAGCTGGAGCGTCTGCTCGGCCCGGAATGCACCCTGGAGGTCCGCGGTTTGGGGCGCGTCATTGTAGGGGATGCGTTGCGGCCCGCCGATGATGGCGGGTGCGATCGCCGGCATACCCATGCGATCGACGGATACGAACGCCGAATCCGGGTCGGTGCGAAAGTTGAAGCTGCTTCCGCTGGTCAGCGCCAGGGGTGGATTGCCCTGCGGCGGTGCGAGATAGGGGAATGTCTCGATCGGAGCACGGTCGCTGGCGGGTGGGTTGAGCGGCAGATTGGCGAAGGTCCGCAGGCTCTGGCCCGATTCCGACAGGTCGAGGAACAGGAAGGCGAGCGTGATGTCCACCGTCTGGTCGTCGAGATCGCGCCCGTTCGGGAAATCCGCCGCTCGCGACAGGTCGAAGGTCAGGGCATCGGGCACGATCAGATCGCGCATGGTGCGGCCGCCGGTGCCCGGCACCACCTGGCTGAAGCAGGGCTCGACATTGTAGGTGAAGGATTGCGGCGGGGACCCCGGTGGAGCGGTCGCGGCCGGCGAGGGTGTCTGGGTCGGAGTGGGGCTGTCACCGCCTCCGCAGGCCGCGAGAAGCGTGACGGCGGCGATAGCACCGACCGGGCGGAGCTTGCTCATTGGATCTGTCCCCCGAACCGCGCGGTTGTGGACCAAACCTTGATGACCCCATTGCCTCCCGCGAAACGTTCGCGCGGAACCTCGAGCACGAAAGCCGTGTCGTTCTGGGCGGCGAAGAAATCGCGCGTGTTGTTGAAGCGTACCTGTCCCGTGGTGCGCGATTCCCGCAGCCCCCGCGAATCGAAGAAGAAGGGATCGTCGTGCAGGCCCGCTCTGGCCCTGACCCCGTCCTTGACGAGAACGGTTTCGACCGGCCCTTCGATGGTGCCGGTAACCCCAGGAACACCTTCGAACCGAACCCCGTGCTGCCCCTCGACCGGTCCCTGGCCGAATTGCACCCTTATCGTGATTTCGGGCGTGTCGTCGGGCGGGGCGGTCGAAATGAACAATTTGTAGAGCACGTCGCGGTCGTAGAACGCCGGAGCATTCGGGGCATTGGGGCCTCCGAAGGTCACGGCGAGTCGTACCGTTCCGGGGCCATGCCAGGCGAAGACATCGGCGATATCGGCGGCAAGGTCGGGGGTCGGATCGACCGTCGGATCCGTTCGCGTGGGCGGATCGAGATGGTCTGCCGCGAGGTTCGGGGCGCCCGTAACCAGCAGCGAACCGGCGACTGCGAGCAGTCCGGTGGCCAGATTCCGCAACGTTTCCGTCGATACCCTCATGGCGCCCCCTCAAGCTCTCCGCAATAGCGCCCGGAGAGCGCCGCAATTTTGTTCCGATTCTCGCCATTGTGCAAGTTCGCAATTGCATTTGAGACGGAACTTTTGCAATTCTCGACTTAGGGGGACGAAAACGGGACGATGGCATCGGCGCTGACATTGCTGTCCGCACTGGCGCTGAGCGTCCAGGCCGATCAGCCTCCGGGCGTTCCGGTCGTCTGGCCGGCAGCGGATGCCGGCCAGACGGCCGAATCTTCGCCGTCTCCGCCACTCCCGGCGACCGAACAGCCCGAACCCCCGCCGGTCGATTCCGAGATTATCGATGGCCGCCGCCGTCCGGACAACACCGACGAGTTGCCTGAGCGGATCGACCAGACCAATATCGGCGCGGTCCGTGCACCGCCGCCGGAGGCCTTTCCGACCGACCAGGTCCCGATCCCTGACCGCTGGCGGCTGATCGAGAGCCTCGGGTTGGTCAAGGAACGGTTCCTCGATCCTTACCATCAGAACACGTACAAGGGCGACCGGCCGATCGATCCCGCGAAGGTGCCGTGGTTGCCGATCAAGGGCGACGATTGGTTCTTCGTCGCCAATGTCATCAGCGATTCGGTCTACGAGCCGCGCACCTTTCCGATTCCGGTGGGGGTTCAGACCACCGCGCGGCCCAACAGCCTCGATGTGTTCGGGCGACCGTTCAGCCAGGTCTTCTCGCAGACCTTCATCACCGGCTTGGCGCTGATCAAGGGCAGCACCGCCTACAAGCCGCCCGACGTCGAGTACCGCCTGACCCTGGCCACCAACATCAACTACGTTACGGTGCCCGAGCGGCGGGTGCTGTTCGTCGAGCCGAGCAAGGGCACGGACCGGCTCGACCATTTCGTCGGCGTGCAGGAACTGTTCTTCGACTATCACTTCCGCAACGTTTCGGACCGGTACGATTTCGATTCGATCCGGATCGGCATCCAGCCGTTCCAGGCGGATTTTCGCGGCTTTCTGTTCAACGATCAGCAATTGGGCGTGCGGCTTTTCGGGACGCGCGACAACAATCGATTCCAGTACAATTTCGCGGCCTTCTGGCGCCTGGAGAAGGACACCAATTCCGGCCTCAATTCGGTGGTCGAGATTCCCCGAGACGACTGGCTGTTCGTCGCCAACGTCTATCGCCAGGATTTTCTCATCCCAGCGCTGACCAGCCAGGTGACCGTCGCCTACAACATGAACCGCGAGGGCGGGGACGACATCAAGATCGACGACAACGGCTTCCCGATCCGTCCGGCGCTGCTCGGCAATCTGCGCCCCCGGGAATACGATGTCGTCTACCTCGGATACAACGCCGACGGCCGCGTCGGCCGCATCAACATGACGGCCAGCCTCTATGGGGCGTTCGGGGAGGATCGGAACAGTTTCTTCACCGGACGGTCCGCCGCGATCCGCGCCTTTTTCGGCGCGGCCGAGTTGAGCTACGACCGGGATTGGGCGCGCTTCCGCCTGTCGGGCGCCTATGCCAGCGGCGATGGTGATCCGTACGACGATACCGAGACCGGCTTCGACGCGATCTTCGAGAACCCGGTCTTCGCCGGCGCCGATACCAGCTACTGGATACGCCAGACGATCCCCTTCGCCGGCGGTGGGCGGCAGGTGTTCCTCAACGGCCGCAACGGATTGCTCAATTCGCTGCGCTCCTCGAAGGAGCAGGGGCAGTCGAATTTCAACAATCCCGGCCTGATCCTGGCCGGGGTCGGGGCCGATTTCGATCTGACACCCGAATTCCGCCTCTCGGCCAACGCCAATCACCTGTGGTTCGAGGACACGACCACCCTCCAGGTGCTGCGCAGCGAGGGCAGCATTCCCAAGGATATCGGGTTCGACCTGTCCGCCGCTGCCATCTGGCGGCCCAAGGCGAATCAGAATATCGTCTTCCGCCTTTCCGCCGCCGCGCTCGTAGCCGGAGACGGGTTCCGCGATCTCTTCACCACGACCCGAGATACGGATGCCTACGTTTCCGTTCTCGCCAATGTGATCCTGACCTACTGATGCGCACGCTCCGCTCCCTCTTCCTGCTGCTGGCCGTGCTGGTCTTCGCAGGCAGCCTGGCGATCACCCAGAGCCGCGCGGCCGAGAAAGAGAAGGCGGTCGAGCGCGACTACACCCGCGTCACCGCCGCGCCCGCGCCGGCGCAGCAGACGCTTGAGCAGATGGCGATGAAGTCGGACGGGTGCTATTCCTGCCACGTCCGCACCGATGCCCCGACCATGCACGAGACCCCGGCGGTGCGGCTCGGCTGCGTCGACTGCCACGGCGGCGATGCCAGCGTGATTGGCAATTCCGAGCTGGAGCACGACGATCCCGCCTATGTCGCCGCTCGCGACCGGGCGCATGTCCTCCCGACCTATCCGGACAGCTGGCACTGGCCGAGCAGCGCCAATCCCAAGCAATCCTATGCCCTGCTCAACAGGGAAGACCCGGTCTTCATCCGCTTCGTCAATCCGTCCGACTACCGCGTCGCGCGCGAAAGCTGCGGCGCCTGCCACATGGAGACGATCGAGGCGGGCGAACGCTCGATCATGGCCACCGGCGCGATGCTGTGGGGAGGGGCGGCGTACAACAACGGGATTCTGCCGTTCAAGAACTACATCGTCGGCGAGGCCTATACCCGCGAGGGTGAGCCCGCGAAGATCCGCAGCCCCGGCGCGCCCCCGGGCACCGTCACCGACAACCAGGCGGCGCGCGGCGCGCTCGCCGAACTCTACCCGCTGCCGACCTGGCACGTGATCCCGCCGGCCGACGTGTTCCGCGTGTTCGAGCGCGGCGGGCGGACGATCAACTCGCAATTCCCCGAGATCGGCCTGCCGAGCCCGAGCGGCAGTATCCAGCGGCTGGAAGAGCCCGGTCGACCCGATCTCAAGCAGTCGAACCGCGGCCCCGGCACCGGGCTGCGGGTGGCCATCCCCGTGCTCAACATCCACAAGACCCGGCTCAACGATCCTTTCATGTGGTTCATGGGCACCAACGACCAGCCGGGCGATTATCGCCATTCGGGCTGCGCCGCCTGCCACGTGGTCTATGCCAACGACCGCGAGCCGCGGCACTCGCTGACCTATGCGCAATACGGCCGCGACGGGCAGACCCAGACGGTCGACCCGACCATCGCGGGCAAGCTCGAACCGGCGCACGATGACGGGCACGGCGGCGGGCACGGATCGGTCAAGCAGCCGGGCGATGGCGATGCGCATCACGACGAGGATGCGCCCTCCGGGCATGGCGGCGAAGAGGGGCCGATGAAGGAGAAAGGCCATCCGCTGCGCCATGTCTTCACGCGGTCGATCCCGACCGCGCAGTGCATGAACTGCCACATGCACCAGCCGAACATCTTCCTCAATTCGTACCTCGGCTACACGATGTGGGACTACGAGAGCGACGCTCCGCTGATGTGGCCGGAGGAACAGAAATATCCCGATGCGGCGGAAGTCCGCGCGATCCTAGACCGCAACCCTGAGGCCGCCGCGCCCAAGGGCAAATGGGGCGATCTCGATTTCCTGCGCAACGTCTACGATCTCAACGACAAGGCCAAGGACACCCAGTTCGCCGACTACCATGGCCACGGCTGGAACTTTCGCGGCATCTTCAAGCGCGACCGCAGCGGCAATCTGCTGACCGCCGAGGGCAACATGGCGACCTACGGCACGGACACCGCCAACATCATCGGTCCTGACGATCCGGAGAAATGGCGGCGCGAGGGCGAGGAGAAGTTCGTTCAGCCCGGCACCAATCCCGGCAAGACCGTGCACATGATGAGCATCCATGCCGAAAAGGGCATGCAATGCGCGGACTGCCATTACGGGCAGGACAGCCACGGCAACGGGTTGATCTACGGAGAGGTCGCCAACGCCATCGAGATCGGCTGCAAGGACTGCCACGGCACGGCGGATGCCTATCCGACGCTGCGCACCAGCGGTCCCGCAGCGCCACCCAAGGGGCACGACCTCTCGCTGCTGCGCAACCCCGATGGCGAGCGCCGTTTCGAATGGACCTACGACTCCATGGGCCGGCGCCAGCTGATCCAGCGCTCGATCGTCGATCCCGATCTCGAATGGCGGGTCAGCCTGGTCAAGGACAGCGTCGATCCGCAGAGCCCGCATTTCAACGCCAAATCGGCGCGCGCCAAGCTGATGAGCCGTACCGGCGCGGAGACCGGGCGTTACGAATTCGGCACCGGCTTCGCGCCCGACGAGCGCGCGCACCGCGACGAGGAAATGGCCTGCTTCACCTGCCATCTCTCCTGGACCACCAGCTGCGGCGGCTGCCATCTGCCGATCGAGGCGAACTGGAAGACCAAGAGCCACCGCTACGACGGCGAGGAAACGCGCAATTTCGCCACCTACAACCCACAGGTCGCGCGCGACGAGATGTTCCAACTCGGCCGTCACCAGACCACCAAGGGCAACCAGATCGCCCCGGTCCGCTCGACCAGCGCACTGGTGCTGTCCTCCACCAACATCAATCGCGAGCGCATCTACATCCAGCAGCCGCCGATTTCGGCCGCGGGCTATTCGAGCCAGGCCTTCGCGCCGCATTTCCCGCATACGGTCCGCCTCAACGAGACCAAGCAGTGTTCGGACTGCCACCTCTCGGAGAACGACGACAACAATGCGATCATGAGCCAGCTGCTACTGCTCGGCACCAATTTCGTGAACTTCGTCGGGCTCAACGCCTGGGTCGGCCAGCAGGACGGGTTCGAGGCGATCCGCGTGACCGAATGGGACGAGCCGCAGGCAGTCCTCGGCTCCTACCTCCACCGCTACGCCTATCCCGATTACTGGCGCATGCATGTCGAGGACAACGGCCGCGAGTTGAAGGACTGGATCCGCGGCCAGACCTTCGACGAGGATCTGGGCGGTGAGACCAAGCCGTTCGAACAGTTCGCCAATGTCCGCGAGGGCACCCGCGACCGGGTCGGCTGCCTCCAGCTGCGCGGCGAATACATGTTCGTAGCCGAAGGGAAGGGCGGCTTCCGCGTCTATGACGTCGCCTCGATCGCCAACAAGGGCGTGTCGGAACGGATCATCACCGCGCCCTTCAGCGCGATGGGCCACGACAGCCACGTGGCGACCACTAACGCCACCTGCATGGCGCTGGCGACCACCCAGCCCGTTCGCCCCGATCGCAACCGGGCGATGGCGGAAACGGTGGTCAAGGATGCCAATGGGCAGGACGTGATCAATCCCGACGGTACCCCGATGTCGCTGCTCCAGGTCAACCAGGAGCAGATCATGCGGCCGATCTACAGCTATGCGGTGATCACCGACGCGGTCGAGGGGCTAATCCTCGTCGATGTCGACACCATGGCCGACGGCGAGTTCCGCAACAACGACCTCGAACGCGCGCGGCTCGCGAACGGCGCGACCGCGTGGAACGAGGGCGGGGTGTTGACCGGGGCGCGGCACATTCACCTCGCCGGAGACATCGCCTACATCACCGCCGATCGCGGACTGGTGGTGGTCGATTTGACCGACCCGCTCAACCCGCAGCTCGCCGCCGTGCGCGAGCTGCGCGATGCCCGGGCGAGCGCGATCCAGTTCCGCTATCTCTGGGTCACCGATGCCGAGGGCGTGAAGCTGTTCGACGTCACCGACATGCGCAACCCGATCGCGGAGCCGATGGGCACCATCCCGGTGGCCAACGCGCAACGGCTCTACATCGCCCGCACCTACGCCTACGTGGCAGCCAAGGGCGAGGGGCTGGTGATCGTGGACGTGACCCGTCCACTCGCCCCGCAGATTTATGCCAAGGAGACGCTGGGCGGAACGATGAACGATGTCGAGGACGTGATCGTCGGATCGACCAACGCCAGCCTTTTCGCCTATGTCGCCGACGGGCGTAACGGCTTGAAGGTCCTCCAGCTCACCAGCCCGTCGAGCCAGCCCAATTTCTACGGCTTCAGCCCCGCGCCCAAGCCCGAACTGGTGGGCTGGGCTCGGACGAAAGCGCCTGCGATCGCGCTCTCCAAGGGTCTCGACCGCGACCGCGCGGTGGACGAGACCGGCGGGCAGATGGCGGTGTTCGGCCGGCTCGGCTCACGCCCTTTCCTGCGCGAGGAGATGGAGCGGATGTTCATGACCGGGTCGGGCGTGCCGTGGAAGGTCAGCGACGAGCCTGACATGAATGCCTGGGTCGGCGGCCCCTGGCGGCGCGACGAGGAACTGGCGGCGGCGCGGTAAAGCGCGCAGCGTCATCCCGGCTCCTGCCGGGACGACGTGGTCGGATCATACGGAACCTATTCCCGCTCGGCGAACATCTCGCGGATCATCGGTTTCAGGTGCTCGCCGTAATGTGCCAGCACGTCCCAGTCGCTGACCGTCTCGTAATGGGTGACGACGTTCCGGCCGTCCCATCGGTGCAGCGCATAGCTCGGCGGTTCGGTGGTGATGAGGTCGCGGTTGTCGGGCCGGTCGGGGTCGATGGGCCTGAGGTCCATCGCCACCAGTGGTGCGACCGAAGGCGTGACGTTGAGCGGAATGCCCCGGAACATCGTGCTCAGCGGGCGATGCAGATGGCCGCAATGGATCGCCAGTATGTGGTCCTCGTGCCCCGCCACGGCCTCGCCGAAATTGGCGATCCAGCTTTCGTCTTCGCCCGGGTCCATCCAGCCGATCCCCGCCACCGCCGGCGGGTGGTGCATGAAGATGAGAGTCGGAGCCTGCGGCGCGGCATTGAGCTGCGCACGCAACCAGTCGCGCCGCTTCGCACAAAAGGCGCCGCCGTGGCGACCGGGCTCGAGCGTGTCGAGCATGATGATCCTGAGACCCTCGCGCTCGACAACATAGTGCACGAAGCCGCCTTCGCTCGGGCAATCGGGGAAAGCGTGGAGCAATTCCTCGCGCGTGTCGTGGTTGCCGACCATCGGCAGCAGCGGGAAATCGCAGCGTTCGAGCAGCGCTGCGGTCTTCTCGAAGCTCTCGCGGTCGCCGTGGTCGGTGAGATCGCCGGACAGCACCATCACGTCGGGGCGGTTCGGGGATGCCAGTATGCGGTCCAGCGTTGCCCGAAAGCGCACCCGGTTCAGCTCTTCCGGCCGCGCATCGGGATCGAACCCGATGTGGATGTCGGTCATCTGTGCGATCAGCATGGCGCGTACCCCCTCATGCCGATCTAGCCGCTTTTTCTGCGCGCGATCGCGGCCATCTGGTCTGGTGTGAAGTCAGGGTGGTCCTCCGGCTTGCGACCCGAAGGCAAATGATAGGAGTGGCACATGGCGCAGCTCGACGGGACTTCGGCCTGGCGGGCATTCTCGCCGAGATGGCAGGTGCGGCAGGTAGCGAGATCGGGAAGCAGCAGGTCGCGCGCGCTGTCGCTGCTTTCCGCCTTGTGGCAGGTCGAGCATTCTTCCTGCTCGTGATCTTTGTGATCGAACTTGCCGTTGAGGAAGAAGGCCTTGCGGAATTTGACCGGGACCACGTCGGGGCGCCCGTTGGTGGTGGTGGCGATATGGCATTCGCCACACACGCCATTGCGCGACAGGGCAACGTTGACCCCGATGTAATTGCGCTGCGGCCGGCCGAAATCCTGGTAGTAGCGGCGGCCTTGCGCGAATTCGCCGGGGCGGCTGCGGCCGGTGACGATCGGGCGCCTGACACCGCGGTCGAGCGCCGCCAGATCGGCCCGCAGCTGATCGACGTCGCCATGGCGCAGGGTGCGGAAGGTGTCACCGACGCGGTCATAGACTAGGCTGTGACAGCTCTCGCAATTCTCTTCCATCTCGACATCGCGGAAATTGCGGCCGTCCGAATCCGGGACATGACAATCGGCGCAGACCAACTCGCCGCCATATTTGCGCAGCGATGCCGCCATGCGGGCGACGCCGCCGTTCGCCGCCATGTGCATCGCGTGGGGGAAGCGCAGTCCGTCGTTGTGCTTGGGCGATCCGGCGAGCGAGATGCGTTCGATCCGCCCCTGACCCGGCTGCGTCCAGACCACCGCCTGCAATTGCGGGTGATCGGTGCCGAAATCGCCGGCGTTCGCCAGCACCGTGTCGGTCAGGCGCATGTCCATTCCGGTGTGGCAGTCGGCGCAGAACTGCTGCGCGGCGGGCTCCATCCGGCCCTCGCCCTCGTGCTCGGTGTGGCAGGTGGTGCAGCTTTCGCGCCCCTCTTTGCCGAAGGTGTCGGCGACCGCCCATTGGAACCCGTCCCACGCCGACAGCGGCCCGCGGCTGGTGATCATGCGCGGCTTGTCGGCGTGGTCGGCGATGTCCTCGTGGCAAGAAAGGCAGGTGGAGTCGCGCACCGACTGGAAAGGTTCGACGTGGCACGCCTCGCAGCTGTTCTCGAGCCCATGGTGCGCGCTGCTGAGCGCGCCGGGATTCCAGGAAGCGTCCATGGCGACCTGGTTGAATTCGTCGGCGCCCGGGGACTTGTCGGCGCGGTGGAGATGCGACCAGACGGGGATCGCCAGGAAGGCGACCAGCACCGCGGCGAGCCCCGCCCAAGCCATCGCCCGCTTGCTCGGCATCGCGCTGGCGAGGTCGAAGCCGCGCACCGCATCCCGCGAACCCTGTATCCGCTCTTCCTGCTGGACGACGATGATGACCCGTGCGCCGTCTTCGGCCGTGCCTTCGCGGGCGAAAACCAGGCGGAAGGTGCCGAAGACGAATTCTCCGCCCTGGCCGGGGTCGAACACCGTGTCGCTGCTCTTGCGCCCCTCGAACTGGAAGCCGCGCTTGTCGGTCGCGCGCATGCGCAGCCGGTCGCCGTCGCCCGGTTCCAGACTGGCGTGATGCTGTTCGACCGACAGGTCGGCCAGGACGATGTCGTTGGTCGTCGCCCGACCGATGGTCAGCGTGTCCTTGTCGACCGGACGTTCGCGGACGATCTCGCGGCCGGTGGCCGTCTGGTCGATGGTGCGGATCAGGAAGCTCATCGCGCCCGGCTCACCAATAGTAGAAAACGCTGACGATATGCGCGGTCAGCGCGGCCAGCAGCGCGATGGTCAGGGGGATGTGGACGAACAGCCACACCTCGAGCAGCGCCTTGGTGCGCATCTGCCGGCGGATCTGCAGCACCTGGGCTTGCCGCCGGCCCAGCAGCGCGCGGACCTTTTCCAGCGCCTCGACTTCGGACCGTTCGCGCCCGACCGACAGACGCTCCAGCGCGCGCTTCGTCGGATCACGCGGGAGCCGACCGGTAAGGCGCGAGACCACTCCCGCCTTGAAGATATCCTTCTCCAGCGCAGCGATCACCAGGTCGGTGTCTCCCCGGCTCAGCGGCTGGGCGGCGGCATCCAGCTGGCGGTCGATCGCGGCCAGCGATTCCACCATCGCCTCGCGTGTCATCTCGCCGCGGTTGGCGGAGAGTTTTTGCGGAAGGTTGGCATAGGCGATGATGCCCCAGATGCCCGAGGCGATCACCAGCATCATCAGCGCCCAGGCGAGCGTATGCACGTTCCAGCCGAGCTGGAAGCCGGTGTGGAGCGTGCCGATCACGACGAGGCTGAGGCCCAGATAGACATGCGCGCTGGTCCAGGCCTTGAGGCTCCACCGGCCCGGTGTCATCCGCCGCTTGCGCACGCCCAGCAGCGTCAACCAGACGATCAGCAGCGCCCCGATGGTGCCGAGCGTGTAGCCGTACCAGCTGCCGCCGTTGTGGCGCGGGCTCACATCGACCAGCGCGTAGCTGGCGAAGCAGGCGGCCACGAGAGCGAGGGCGACCCAGAGATAGCGGAATCGCTTGTGCGCGAGGAAGCTTTCGTGGTCGGCGTCGCGCCGGCGTTCGTCGCGATTGAACTTGGCCGTCCCCGCACCGGCCGCGCCACCAGCCGCCCTGGTGGCCATCACTCGACCTCCTCGAGCTTGGTGAAGGTCAGGAATTTCTCCGGGCTGACGCGGATGGCGGCACCGGTGGGGCAGGCGCGTACGCATGCCGGGCCGCCCTCGATGCCCGAGCACATGTCGCACTTAATCGCGGTCTTGGGCACTTCCTTGCCGGACTGCTCGATCTTCTTCTTGCGCCAGGCGTAGCTCGCCTCGCCCGGGCCCGGGCCGCGGCCGAACAGCAGCCATTGCAGCAGGCCGGGCTTGGGCGGCGGCTTGGCGTCGAGCCGGATCACGCCGTAGGGGCAGTTGCGCTGGCAATTGCCGCAGCCGATGCAGGTGTCGTCGATGAACACCTCGCCGTCCGGTCCGCGCTTGATCGCATTGGGCGGGCAATCGGCCATGCAGTGCGGATGTTCGCAGTGACGGCAGGATGTCGGCACGTGGAGGTGGGCGTAGGTCGTCCCCGCCTCGCGGTCGAGCCGGCTCAATCCCTCGTGGCTGTCGGCGCAGGCCTTTTCGCAATTGTCGCAGCCGACGCACAGCTTCTCGTCGATCAGCAGCACGTCGGTCGCTTCGCCGAGGCCGTTGTCGATCAGAAACCGGGCGGTCTGCGAATACATGTCGACCGCGCTGCCGAAGCTTGCCTTCTGGTTTTCGATGAAGGCGGTGACTTCGCGCCGCCCGGCCATGACGTCGAGCGCGCGCTCGCGCAGCTGGGGCTTGCGCTCGAGCAGAGCGGAGAAGGCCTCGCCGGGAAACTTGACCACCGAGCTCTTGATCGCCGCCTTGACCGTGGCGGTACGCCGCGATCCGTCGATCACCGCCATCTCGCCGAAGAAGGACCCGGCGGGGAGGTATGAGAGGAACACCGGGTGCCCGCCGATCTCCTTCTCGACGATCATCGAGCCGCGCTGGATGATGTAGAGATCCTTGTCCTCCGCGCCCTCCTCGATCACCTTGGAGCCGGCGCGGACATCGACCAGCTCGGCTTGTTCGACCAGCTCGACGACGTCTTCCTTGGACAGGCCCGAGCCGAAAATCTGCAGCAGCTGGCGCTCGATCGTGATACGGTTGACCGCGCGGTTGGCCGAAGGCGCGGTGGCGAGCAGCTTGAGCGCGGCGTTGCGCGACAGCTCCATGCACACGGTATCCTCCGCCGCGCGGATCGTCGCGCCGCGGCGGCGGCCGGAAATCAGGCCGACCTCGCCGAAGATCGTCCCCTGCTCGATCGGCACGGTGACGGAGGGGTCGTTGGGGTCGACCTCGACCACCACCGAGCCCTCGGCGATGGCGAACATCGAGGATCCGGGATCGTTGCGGGTGAAGATCACCTCGCCCGCGCGGTAGCCATGAACCTCGCTGTCGAGCATCAGCTCGCGCATCTGCAGGGGCGAGAGCTCCTCGAGGATGACGATCTGTTTGCGAAAAGTCTCGAGCCATTCCTCGACCGAGCGCCGGCCTGGGAGCACGGCGAACTTCTCCGCCAGGATCGGCTCGTCGGCGGGCTTGAGGTCGGCATTGCCGTTCAGGAACTCGATGACGTCGTAGCCCTGGTTCATGCAGTGCTTGATCAACGGATAGCCCGCCAGCGCGCCGATGACGTGGATGCCGTTCTTGGTCGTCTCGAAGCTGGGCGAGAGCTGGGGGAAGGCGGCATGGTCCTCGCTGGTGAACTGCACCCCCATCGCCTCGACGAAACCGCGCGGCGGCTGCGATCCGGTGCGCGCGATGATCCGGTCGCAACGGATCGTCTGCTGCCCGTCGCGTGTGTCGAGCACCAGCTCGCCCCCGTTCTCGCCGTGGCGCACCTCGGCCGGCGTGGTCTCGCGCATGACGATGACCTTGCCGTCGCGCTCGGCTTCCTCGAGCAACGCCACGTTGGCCTTCTTGGCGCGGGCGAAATCGGCGCTGCGGTTGAGGATGTGGACGACGTTGGCCTGCGCCGAATCGGCGGCGAGGCCGAGCGCGTTCTCGATCCCCGCATCGCCCGATCCGATCACGGTGATGTGCTCGTCGAAATATTCGCCGGGATCGTCGAGCTGATACTGGATCAGCGGAAGGTCCGCGCCGGGGCAGCGCAGCTTGTTGGGATTGCCCTGCGTGCCGATCGCCAGCACGACCGCCTCCGCCTCGACGGTCTTGCCGTTCTTGAGCTTGATCTGGAACGCGCCCGTCTCGCCGGTGATCTCCACCACCTCGGCATCGAGCATGACGTTGACCTTGTTCTCCTCCGTCTGGCGGTTCCAGGTGTCGAGGATGAATTCGCGCTTCCCGGCGTCGAAATCGAAGTCCGACCGCAGCACCAGATTGCTGGGCGTCGCCATGACGTGCTTGCCCTTCTGGTATTTGTAGATCGTGTCGGAGAGGTGGTCGGTCTTCTCCAGCAGCACGTGGGTCATGCCCAATTGCGCGGCACGGCCGGCGGCGCTCATGCCCGCAGGTCCCGATCCCACAATCGCGACACGCACCTTGTCCGACACTTCCCGCACGCCCCCCGGTTGGTGCGACCCCTGGAAACCCCGGCCATTCTGTCGCGGCCGTCTTTGCGGCCTCCACAATACCCTATGAGGCGGAATAGACCAGAGCGAATTGCTCGCGGCTCGCCGACTTGCTAGCGCATCGTTTATGGACGAGACCAAATCGCGCGGCTTCGGCGGCAAGGCGGGGCTTCTGGCCCTGGGCGTGGCCGCGGCGGTGGCCGTGACCGCGGTCGGCTGGCGGAGCCTGGGCGGGGACGAGGCCGATCGGGTGGCCGAGGCCGATCCCGAGGCGCCGCTCTCGATCGAGGAGCTGCAGCGCCGGGCTGAGGCCTCGCCAGACGATCCCGGCGTCTGGCAGGAACTCGCTTTCGCCCGCTTCCAGCGCAACGAATTCGCCGAAGCGGCCGCCGCTTACGAGCGCGCCGTGGCTCTCGATCCCGAAAACGCGGTCATGTGGTCCTCGCTGGGCGAGGCGCGGGTGATGGCCAGCGAGCGCGACCCGATGCCGCGCGCCGCGGTGGAGGCTTTCGAAAAGGCGCTGGCGCTCGACGATACTGACCCAAGGGCGCGCTATTTCATGGCGGTGCGCAAGGATTTGCAGGGCGATTCGCCGGGCGCGATCGCCGACTGGCTGGCACTGCTCGAGGACACTCCGCCCGGCGCGCCGTGGGAAGGCGATCTGGTGCGGACGATCGAGCAGGTCGGCAAGATCAACGACATCGCCACCGAAAGCCGGATCGCCGCAGCCGAAGAGGCGCGCAGCAAAACCTTCGCCGCCGCCGCGCCGGTCTCGGGCATGGCGGGTGTGCCGCCGCTCAGTCCCGGTGTGGCAGGCGGGATGGGCGGCCTGACCGCGGGCCAGGCGATCCCCGGTCCGACCGCCGAGCAGATGCAGGCCGCCAGCCAGATGTCGCCCGACCAGCAGCAGGAGATGGTCCGCGGCATGGTCGCCAGCCGCGAAGCGAAACAGCGCGCCAATCCGCGCGATGTCGACGGCTGGGTGCTGTTGATGCGCAGCTACGTGACGCTGGGCGATGGGCAGAAGGCGCGCGAGGCGCTTGCCAAGGCGAAGTCCGCCAATCCCGCGGCACGCGAGCGGCTCGATGCAGAGGCGCGGCTGCTCGGCGTGACTTAGCGCGGCCGGGCAGGCGGCTCTTCCACGGTGATGCGGATCTGGGAGAGCGAGATGATCGCCACCCAGAAGCCCACCACCGAAAGCGCGCTCGATCCCAGCACCGCAAAGCCCGCGCCCTTAAGCCCCATCCACCCGATCGAGGTTTCCAGGAGCAGGAAGGCGAGCAGGGTCGGGACCGCGCGGCAGAAGAAGGCGACATGCGCCTTGCCGGCGCTGACCAGCAGCGATTCGAGGCTCGCGCCGACCAGTTCGAACGCCCCGGCGATCGCCAGGATGACCATCGGCCAGTAGACCCGAAACTCCGGACCGGCGATCAGCGCCAGCGCCGGGCGACCGACCATGATCGCCACCAGCACCGCGATGAACCCGGCGATCAGCGCGATGTTCGCCATGCGCCGGGCGATCGCGTGCGCGGTCTCGCGGGCATGAACGAGCTCTGGATAGATCGCCTTGGAAACGGTCTGCGCCAGTTGCACCAGCGCCTGGCCGAGCTGGGCGGCGACCCGGAAGCCGCCGGCGAGCGTGTCACCGCCGATGGCCCCGACCAGCAGCAGCATGACCTGTTTGCCGCCGACGTTGAGACTGCCGCTGAAATTGGTCGCCCAGACGAACCGCCAGGCACCGGGATTTTCGCGTGGCAGTTTGGTCAGGCTGATTTGCCGCGGATCGATCCGCTCGACGCGCGAGGCGGCGAACCACATGGCTGCCGCCACGGCGACCTCGGCCGCGGCCCAGGCCAGGATGAAGCCGGCCACACTCGGCATGTAGAGCGCTGCCAGGATCGCTCCCATCGCCCTGATCGCGGGCTGCACCGCATCCGCGGCGGTCTCGCGCCCGTAGACGAAATGCAGCCGCATGATCCCCACCGGCGTGGTGCGGATCGACAGCAGCGAGATCACGCAGAAACCGAAGGCCAGCGGCAAGAGTTCGGTCGGCAGCGGCAACCAGAACTGCGCGCTCCAGACCAGTCCGGCGGCGAGCACGGTGCCGAGGCCGATGGAGAGCAGGTCGAGCGCCATGGCGAAGCCGACAGCGCGCTGCGGCCCGGTGTCCTCCGCACCCCAGCGCACGACGAATTGCCAGGTCTGGAAATTGGCGAGCCCGGTCACCGTCTGGCCCAGCGCGACGATCAGCGCGAAATGGCCGAAGCCGGCAAGCCCCAGCGTCCGCGTCGCGAGCGCGAGGTAGACCAGACTGAGCACGGCGTTGAAGCCGCGCCCGCCGAGCAGCCAGCCGATGTTGCCGAACAGGCGCTTCATGCGCGCCTCAGCCGACCTCGCGCCGGGCGAGCAGCTTCTCGGTGATCGCGAAGCTCCGCGGTTCGTCGACGTCGATGGCGAATTCGCCGTTGGACAGGACCACCGGCACCAGCCGGTAACCGAACCGGCGCGAAATCTGCGCGAACAGCTTCTCCTTGTCGCCCCAGCCGAAATAGAAGCGAATCAGGTTCATCAGCCCGAAGGCCTTGGCGATGCGCCCGGGATATTTGACGAACTGCCCACCGCTGCGGAGGATTTCCGCCGCCGAAAGCGTCTCGCGGCTGCCGATCCAGTAGGTGTTGCAGTTCGAATAGCCGCCGTCGGTGAACTCGTAGAACTTCTTCTGCCCCTCCGGATCGGCGGCGATCACGTCTTCCTTGCGGGCCAAGGCAGCCGCGGCGCCCGCATCGGCGGCCAGGCACTTTTCGACGAATTCGGCATAGCCCGCGGCGGTCACCAGGCAATTGTCCGAGGTGGTGATCAGCAACGGAAACGCCGCACCTTCGGCCCCCGAGAACACGCTGTCGACGAGGTTGAAGGCACCGGGGCGGAAAGTCAGACGGCCCTCGGCCTGCAGCTTCGCTATCGAGGGGATCGCGGCGATTTCGTCCGGCTCGTGCGCCACCACGCGGATTTCGCCGACCCGGTGGCAGGCGGCCAGCGCCTCGGTGACATGCTCGATCATCGGCTTGCCGTAGACCGGCACGACGCTCTTCTGGCTGACGCCCGCGCGTTCGGCGAGAGGATCGAGCGTGCCGGAGCGCTTGCCGGCCATCACGAGTGCGGTGACTTTCTCCATAGCCCGCGCGCCCTAGGCCCTATGCCGGGATAATCAAAGCTCTTGCGGTCGCAGGCTTGCCAACACGGCGTGGTTGCGACAGCGCCCCCACCCATGCGTATCGTCTTCAGCCGCAAAGGGTTCGACAGCGCGTCGGGCGGCGGTCCGTCGCCGATCGTCGACGGCCGCCCCGTCAGCCTGCCGATACCGACGACAGGCGGATCGCGCACGCGTTATGGCGATCTCGGGCTCGGCGAGCATGCCGCGCGCGCTAGCCGGGGGAGGCTGGGGGCGGACGACCCATGCCACCACGACCCGATGTTCCGCGAGGACGGCACCTGCCTGTTCGGCCAGTGCGGCGCGGCGCAGACCCACCTCGCCAATCGCGGAGTCGGCGTGGGCGACGTGTTCCTGTTCTTCGGCCTGTTCCGCGAAGAGGTCAGCGCAGAGCCGCACCACCGGATCTTCGGCTATTTGCGGATCGAGGAAGTGGTTTCGCTTGCAGAGGCCATTCCGGCCGAACTGGTCGACATCGGCCATCCGCACGCGCTGGCGATGTCCGCCACCAACGACACGGTCTATCGCGGGGAAGGGCGGCAGGCGCGTCGGGCGAGAGAGGCGCTGCGGCTGACGGTGCCCGGCGGCCCGCCGAGCGTGTGGCGGCGGCCGGCTTGGCTGCGGCCCGGCGGGCTCAGCTATCACGACCGGCCCGACCGCTGGCTTTCCGGCAAGCGTCTGCGCAGCGTCGCGCGCGGTCAGGAATTCGTCGCGGATGTGGGCCGGCGGAAATCTCCGCGCGCATGGCTCGACACGGTACTCGCCGAGATCAATAGGTCTTGATGATCGCCGAGAAATCGAGCCCGCCGTTTCCGGCCCCGGCGAAATCCTCGTAGAGCGAGGCGGCGCGCGCACCCAGCGGCACGGCGGCGTCGGCAGTCTCGGCGGCCTCCATCGCGAGGCGCAGATCCTTGAGCATCAGCGCGGTGGCGAACCCGCCCTTGTAATCATTGTCCGCCGGGCTCTGCTTGCCCACGCCAGGCATCGGGGTGTAATCGTTGAGCGACCAGTTGTAGCCCGAGGACTGCGAGGAAATCTCGTAGAACTTCTGCGGGTCGAGGCCGAGCTTCTCGGCCATCTTCATCGCCTCGGCCGTGCCGATCATGTGGATGGCGAGCAGCATGTTGTTGCAGATCTTGGCGGTCTGGCCCGCGCCCGCATCGCCGGCGTGGATCACCGCCTTGCCCATCGGGTTCAGCACCTCCTCGGCGCGATTGAACGCCTTGTCGGTGCCGCCGACCATGAAGGTCAGCGTGCCCCCGTTCGCCGCTGCGATCCCGCCCGAAACCGGCGCGTCGACCATGTCGTAACCCGCACTTTCCGCCGCCGCGGTTACCTCCTTGGCGGTGGTGACGTCGATGGTCGAACAGTCGAGCAGCACCGCGCCCTCCGGCGCATGACCGATCACGTTGTCGGTATAGACCGACTTCACGATCCCCCCATTGGGCAGCATGGTCACCACCGCATCGACGCCCTGCACGGCGTCGCGCGCATCTGAGAAAGTTTCGCAGCCGCTGCCTTTGGCCACAGCCAGCGCATCTTCGCTTAGGTCGAAGGCATTCACCTCGTGCCCCGCCTTGACCAGGTTCGCGGCCATCCCGCCGCCCATGTTTCCGAGGCCGATAAAAGCGATTTTCATACTACTCTCCGTTATCCCAGCAAAAGCTGGGATCTTTCGCATCCCGATCGTACCTAGCGGCACGAGATCCCAGCTTTCGCTGGGATGACGTGCTCAACGCCCCTTCCACTTGCCCTCGCGCTTCTCGACGAAGGCGGCCATGCCTTCCTGCTTGTCCTCGCTCGCGGTGAGGATCTGGAAGATGCGGCGTTCGACGATGAGGCCCTGATCAAGTCCAGTCTCGAAGGCGGCGTTGACCATTTCCTTGTTCGCGATCGCGGCCATCGGAGGCATTCCGGCAATCGTCGCGGCGGTCTTCATCGCTTCGTCGAGCAGGCTGTCATGCGACACCACGCGGGCGACCAGATTGCTGCGCTCGGCCTCCTCGGCACCCATCATCCGGCCGGTCAGGCACATTTCCATCGCCTTGGACTTGCCGACCGCTCTGGTCAGCCGCTGCGATCCGCCCATGCCCGGCGCAACGCCGAGCTTGATCTCGGGCTGGCCGAATTTGGCGTTCTCGCTGGCGATGATGAAATCGGCCATCATCGCGAGCTCGCATCCGCCGCCCAGCGCGAAGCCGTTGACCGCGGCGATCCACGGCTTGCGGGTCTTCTTGACGATCTCGCTGGTCCAGGGCGCGAAGAAGTCCTCAAGGTAGAAATCTGCCGCTTCCTTCTCGCTCATTTCCTTGATGTCCGCGCCGGCGGCGAAGGCCTTCTCGCCCGAGCCGGTGAGGACCGCACAAAGCTGGCTGCCATCGGCCTGATAGGCGCCGAAGGCGTCAATCAGTTCTTCCAGAATCGTGCTGTTGAGCGCGTTCAGCGCCTTGGGGCGGTTGAGCGTGATCAGCGTGACCGCATCGCTCCCGTTCGCATTGGGTTCGACGGTGATGGCTTCGTAGCTCATAGGGGTTTCCATTCCTCGTCGGCGGGGAGCGGGGCGAAGATGCTGTCGAGCAGTTCCTCGCTCACGCCCTCGGGGGTTGCCGGGTCCCATTGCGGATCGTTCGTCTTGTCGACGATCACCGCGCGCACGCCCTCGGCGAAATCGGGGCGGGTCAGGACACGGCTGGCGATGCGGTATTCCATGCGCATGTTGTCGGCGAAGCTGGCCAGTTTCTCGCTCTTCGCGAGCTGGCGAAGCGCGACCTTGCAGGTCTGCGGGCTCTTGGTGCTCAGCGTGGCGAGTTCCTTTGCCGCCCATTCGCTGTCGTCGGCCTCGAGACTGGCGAGGATGTCCTCAAAGCGGTCGGAGGCGAAGTGGCGGTTGATGCGGTCGCTGTTCTCCTCGATCCGCGCGGGCGGCGGCGATACCGAGAGTTCGGAGAGGATGCCGGCGATCCGGTCGGGCTTCTCGGCGATTCGCGCCTTGGCTTCGGCCAGCTTGTCGGTCGGCAGGTAATGCGTCGCCAGCCCCGCGAAGTGGCATTCCGCTCCGTCGAGACGCGCGCCGGTCAGGGCCAGGAACTGTCCCAATCGTCCGCCCAGCCGCGACAGGTGCCACCCGCCGCCCACATCCGGAAACAGTCCGATGCCTGTCTCCGGCATGGCGAAACGTGTGTTCTCGGTCGCGACGCGGTATTTGCAGGGCAGGGCGATGCCGACACCGCCGCCCATGGTGATCCCGTCCATGAAGGCGACGACCGGTTTCTCATATTCGAACAGCTGGTGGTTGAGCCGATACTCGTCGTGAAAGAACCGGCGGCCGCTCGTCCCCCCGTCGTTGAGCGCCGAATGCCGCAGAAGGTTGATGTCGCCGCCGGCGCAGAAGCCGCGGCCCTCGGCATGGTCGAGGATCACCGCCTGAACCTCGTCGTCCTCCGCCCAGCGGCGCAGCGCCGCGCTCATCGCGTGGCACATGTCGAGCGTCAGCGCATGCAGCGCCTTGGGCCGGTTCAGGGAGATATGGCCCGCACGTTCGTGAATATGGATATGGACCTCGTCGGTCCCGAGCTTCTCCGTCATTGCCGCAGCAAATCCCTTCCGACGATCATTCGCATCACCTGATTGGTGCCTTCGAGAATGGAATGCACCCGCAGATCGCGCCAGAAGCGCTCGATCGGGTATTCCCTGAGATAGCCGTAGCCGCCGAACAATTGCAGCGCATCGTTGACGATCTGGCTGCCGCTGTCGGTCGCCAGCCGCTTGGCCATGGCCGAAAAGCGGCTCTTGTCGGGCGCGTTGTCGGTTACCTTGGCGGCGGCGAGGTAGAGGAGGGCGCGCGCCGCCTCGAGATCGGTCGCCATGTCGGCGAGCATGAACTGGGTGTTCTGGAAGTCGGCGATGGGCTGGCCGAACTGCTGGCGTTCCTTGGTGTAGGCCACCGCCTCGTCGAGGCAGCGCTGCGCCCCGCCAAGCGAGCAGGCGCCGATGTTGAGCCGTCCGCCGTCGAGCCCCATCATCGCGAAGCGAAACCCGTCGCCCTCCGCTCCCACGAGGTTTTCGGCAGGTACCCTGGCATCCTCGAAAATCACCTGCGCGGTCGGGCTGGCATTCCAGCCAAGCTTCTTTTCGGGCTTGCCGAAGGTCAGGCCCGGCGTGTCCTTGTCCACGACGAGGCAGGTGATGCCCTTGGTCTTGTCCTCCCCGGTGCGGACCATGGTGACATAGACGTCGTTGAAGCCGCCGCCGGAGATGAACTGCTTGGTCCCGTTGAGGATGTAATGGTCGCCCCCGCCATCGTTGGCGCGCCGGGCGGTGGTCTTGAGTCCCGCCGCATCCGATCCGCTGCCGGGTTCGGTCAGCGCATAGCTGGCGATCTTCTCCATGGTGACGAGGTCGGACATGTATTTCGCCTTGACCGCCTCGCCGCCGAAGCGGTCGACCATCCAGGTGGCCATGTTGTGGATCGAGATATAGGCGCTGGTGGCGGGGCAGCCATAGGCCATGGCCTCCATGATCAGCGCCGCCTCCAACCGGCCCAGCCCGATGCCGCCGCTTTCCTCGCTGACGTAGATCGCGCCGAAGCCGAGCTCGGCGGTCTGTTTGATCACGTCCCGCGGGAAATGGGCCTTCTCGTCCCATTCGGCGGCATGGGGCGTGATGTTGTCGGCAGTGAAGCGCTGCGCCATTTCCTGAATGGCAAGCTGGTCGTCGGTAAGCTGGAACTGTCCGGTCATGCGCCGTGCCCTAGCGTCGGGGCGACGCGGTGGGAAGGGGTGCGGTGGGCCGCTGCGCGGACCTAGGCGGGGAGGACCGCCTCCGCCTCGATCTCGACCTTCCATTCGGGACGGCAGAGCCAGGCGACCCCGACCATCGTCGCCACCGGCGGGTTGTCGGCGAAGAAGCGGGCATGGACCGCGCCGACCGCATCCTGATCTGCGGGATCGGTCAGAAACATGCGGGTTCTCACGATGTCGGACGCGCTGCCACCGAGCCGCTCGATCGCCTTCAACGCCAGGGTGAAGCATCGCTCGGCCTGCACCGCGACATCGCCGGGGGTCGAGGAGCCATCGTCCTCCACCGGGCCGGTGCCCGCTACGAGAATGCGATTACCGGTGCGCAAGGCGCGCGCGAAACCGAACTGTCGTTCGAAGGGCGAGCCGGAAAAACCGCGCTCGACCATGTCAGCCGCAGCGGATCTCGGTGATGGTCGAGCTCTCGTCGTACATGACGTTCACCCTGTCCTGGCGGAAATCCATGGTGAACACCGCGCCCGGCGGGCCCCAGCGAAGGCTTCGTGCGCCGCTTTCGCGCATGATCGCGGCACCGGTCTGCTGGTCGGCAGTCCGACCGATGAAGCGCTGGGCCGGCTGAGCGTTGCAGGCACCGTTGCCCATGCCCGCCTCGCGGTCATCGATCGGGCCCTCGGCGGGTACGGTGGCGCAACCCGCGAGGGCGGCGGCAACGGCGAGAAACGGCAGGGCGGGTCTGGGCATCACGTACACCTCTTTCGCGGGATGGGCTGATAGCGTGGATCGTCGCGGGTTTCGAGCGGTGTCAGAAGGCGTCCGCCCTCGCTGAGCGTATAGCGGTTGGTAACTTCCCAGCTCTCTCCCTCGCCCTCCATGGCCAGCGAGACGACGATGCTGTCGGCGCTCTCGATTTCGACATCGGTCACGGTCCCGAGCGATTCGTAGAATTCGATCTCCCCGGCGCGGATGTCCATGCGCAGGTCGGAGGCGGGGTTGCAGTTTCCGTCCGCGTTGTCCCAGACGCCGCGGAAGTCGGCAGGGATGGTCGTAGCGGCACGCGGTGGACCGGCGCCGTCTCCGATCCCGCCGTCGGGCTTGACCGGCCTCGACGTCGGGGGAGGGGTGGCGGTTGCGGGCGAAGGCGAATTATCCTCCGCTGCCGGAGCGTCGTCCGCGCCCGAACAGGCGGCGAGCAGCATGGCGAAAGCGATCGCAGGGGCGAGGCGTGGTATGGCGGTCATCTTCGCCTCAACGCACGGGTGCAGCGAATATTTCCCGCAATCCGCCCTACCCCATGGTCGGGATGACGAAGGCGTTCGATCCGTCGCCTCCCCCATCGGGCCAGCGCTGCGTCACCTTCTTGGTCTTGGTCCAGAACCTTAGGCCTTCCTGCCCGTACTGGTCGATGTCGCCGAAGCCGGACCGCTTCCAGCCACCGAAGCTGTGATAGCTGACCGGCACCGGGATCGGCACGTTGATCCCGACCATGCCGACATTCACCCGGTGCGCGAACTCGCGCGCGGCATGGCCGTTGCGGGTGAAGATGGCGACGCCGTTGCCGTACTGGTGTTCGCTCGGCAGCCGCACCGCCTCCTCGAAATCCTTGGCGCGCACGATCTGGAGCACGGGGCCGAAGATCTCCTCCTGGTAGCTTTCCATCTTGGTCGTCACCCGGTCGAGCAGGGTCGGTCCGACGAAGAAGCCGTTCTCGTGGCCCTGGAGCGTGAAGCCGCGCCCGTCGATCACGACTTCGGCGCCTTCCTTCTCGGCGGTGTCGATCCACTGTTCGATCCGCGCCTTGTGCTCGGGGGTCACCACCGGACCGTAATGCGCATCCGGATCGTTGGAGACGCCGACCCGCAGGGCGTTGATCGCCGGGATCAGCTTCTCGCGCAGCCGGTCGCCGGTGTCCTCGCCCACCGGCACGACCACCGGCAGCGCCATGCAACGCTCGCCGGCCGAGCCGAATGCGGCGCCAGCGAGGTCACCCACCACTTGGTCGAGATCGGCGTCGGGCATGACGATCCCGTGGTTCTTGGCCCCGCCGAAGGCCTGCACCCGCTTGCCGTTCGCGGTGCCGCGCGAATAGATATACTGCGCGATGTCGGACGATCCGACGAAGCTGATCGCGGCGATGTCGGCATGGTCGATGATCGCATCGACCATCTCCTTATCGCCGTGGACCACCTGCAGCAGTCCCTCGGGCGCACCGGCTTCCAGGAACAGCTCGGCGAGCCGCACCGGCACGCTCGGGTCGCGCTCGGAGGGCTTGAGAATGAAGGCGTTGCCCGCAGCGACCGCCATGCCGAACATCCACATCGGGATCATCGCCGGGAAGTTGAACGGCGTGATGCCAGCCCCGATACCCAGCGGCTGGCGCATCGAGTAGACGTCGATGCCCGGGCCCGCGCCCTGCGTGTATTCGCCCTTCAGAGCCTGCGGGATGCCACAGGCATATTCGATCACCTCGAGTCCGCGCTGCACGTCGCCATGCGCGTCGTCGACCACCTTGCCGTGTTCGCTGGAGAGCAGTTCGGCCAATTCCTGCTTGTTCGCCTCGACCAGCCGCTTGAACTCGAACATCACCCGTGCGCGGCGCTGGGGATTGGTCGCCGCCCATTCGGGCTGGACCTGTTTGGCGGTCTCCACCGCGCGCGCGAGCAGCGCGGCATCGCCCAGCGGCACCTCGGCCTGGACCTCGCCCGTGGACGGGTTCCAGATCTTGTGGCTGCGGCCCGAACCGGAGCCGCCGGCTCCGCCGGAGATGAAATGGTCGACTTGGCGCATGGGAAAGTCCTCTCTTCTCTCGCCAACGGCCTTGGCAAGCGAGAGGTCCGAAATCAATGCGCGGGTCGCGAAACTTCGGCCTCACGGATAATGGATATTGACCCCTCTCGCCGATCAGGGCCCAAACCCTCAGCGCCCAAGTTCGCTTATGCCCTCAGATGCTATCCAATGTATCCGAAAAGATGCTGGTTAATTTTTGCATAAGGCTCGTCCCGATTAAGGACAAGCTGTCGGGAAGGACCATTTCGCTGAACTTCCCTGTGGACTCGGTCAATCGAAAATCCTAATAGGCTGTTAACCAGAGGGCTCCCGAATGCATCCCGCATCGGATGAGCCCCGAGAACCGGCGATCGTAAGGTCCAAAATTCCTCGTCTTTCAGCGACAGAAGGAATCTCGGACCGAAGGTGCCGAACACTGAGACAGACGGCGGCAACAGACCAAGAACCGATCGGTTCGAGGTCAGAGGGGGTATGTGATGCACTTATCCAATATGCGGAGGGACAGTTTGCGCGGCGGTTTCCAGCTGTCCCTCGTCCTGTTCGCTCTTGCCTCGACCGCCGCGCCCGCTGCCGCCAATTCGGCGAAGAGCGAGCGCTACACGATCGGCCGTAGCGTCGAACTCACGCTCAATGGCCATATCAGCGAAAGCTGCGAGGTTACCGGCGGGCGTTCGATCGATCTTGGCAGTGACCTGCAGGGTGGCATTACGGTTCCCGGATCGTTCGGCCTGGTCTGCAATACCCCGTTCGATCTCACCGTGTCGTCGAGCCGAGGTGGGCTGGCGCATCTCACGATGCCGGATGGGCAGGGACCTTATGCGGGTACGCTGGCTTACGATATCGACATGATCGTTCCGGTCATGAACTCGGCCAATCTCAGCGGTGTCCTGCGCGCGGAGTTCAACAGCGGCGAGCTGTTCGGACGACGGACCATCAGCAGTGGCGACGCGATCGCCGCGGGCGGGGGCGAATTCGTGCTGCGAACTCAAGAACCAAGGGGGGCCGGGCTGCTTGCAGGCGAGTATAGCGATTCATTGTCGATTACAGTTGCGGCGCGACTGTAGGCAAAAGGAATTCCGTACCATAAGAGTACGGTGTGATAAAAGACGCTGAATGAGGTTGTGATTTTTTCCGATTTGCGTTTCGATTAGGATCGGCGTTCTTAGCCGAGAAAATTGGTTTCGATATTGCGTTTGGGCCGGCGCTATTTTTCGGTCATTTATTGGAGGACTACTATGAAGCTTGCTTATGCTCTTGCCGGCGTTGCTGCCGTTGCTCTTTCCGCCACCGCTGCCAGCGCGCAGACGATCGTCTCTAACTCGGGTGCCGGCTCCACGCTGACTAGCCAGACGACCGGGACCGCTTCGCAGGGCACCGCCGGCGACAGCGCCGGTGCGACGTTCAATCTTTCGGCCACCGTCGCCGAGGATTGCAGCTTCTACACCGGTGGCGGCGATGTCAATGTCGACTTTGGCACGCTGGGCATCTACAACACCTCGACCCAGGGCCTCGACAATGCTTTCGAGATGACCGGTCCGGCTCTCGTCACCATCGTAACCAGCGTCGCTGGCTGCAACACCGCCAACCGTCTCGAGATTGATAAGGGTGGCAATGCTCAGGGAATGAGCACCGACAATACCTCGGGCTTCGACACCAACACCTTCCAGAACAACCTGCCCTATTCGGTCGAGGCGCTTTATCAGGCGACCTCCGACACGACCACGCAGGGCCCGGGTTCGGAGCGTCGTTCGTTTGTCGCTCAGGGCCAGGGTCAGGATGCCAAGCAGCAGGGTGCGTTCAAGTCGGAAATGACGATCAACTTCCGCATTCCGGTCGCCGAAAAAGCGCTGGTCGCCGGTGAATACACCGACACCGTCGAGTTGACTCTCACCGCGATCTAAGGATCACGTTGATCAGACGATAAGTGGGGCGGTTCTGCGGAGCCGCCCCATTTTCGTGAATGCCTTCGTTAATCCGTACAGGCGTAAGAGGCGAAGAACCTCTTCCCTTTCGTGAGCGCTGGAGCCCGATTGCCGTTATGACACAGAAATCCATCTGGTTTCACATCGTGCTATGGCTCGCCGTCTTCGGTCTCGCTCCCGTGCCGGCAGACGCCATGCGCGTTTCCCCGATGGTTGCGGAGCTTTCCACTACCGGCGTGGGTTCTGCGGCGCGTATCGAGGTCGGCAATATCGGCAGCGCACCTCTGCCATTCGAAACTCGGATCACCGAGCTGAGCGTCGGCCCCGACGGCGAATTCGTCGAGACCCCGGCCGATGACAATTTCCTGATCTTTCCGCCTCAGGGGGTCGTGCCAGTCAATGGCCGTCAGGTCGTTCGCGTGCAGTGGGTGGGCGAAGGGCAAATCGACACGTCGAAGGCCTACTATCTTTGGGTTCGACAGCTTCCGGTCTCGACCAATGTCGAAGGTCCCGCCGAAGAGGGCACTGCAAGCGTGTCGGTGCAGGTGCTTTACACGATGAAGGCGCTGATCGTCGTTGCGCCCGAAGGCGCGCGGCCCGACGTTCAGGTCGTTTCCGCCCGGGTGGTGGAGATCGCTGCGCCGGAACCGGAGATCGATCCCGATCTTGCCGCGGAAGAGGCAGCAGCTCCGGTCCCGGTAGTTCCTACCCCGGGCGTTGAAGTGATCGTCCGCAACGACGGGAACCGCTATGCACTGATGAGCGGCGCAACCTGGATCATCGAAGGTACCGGGCTCGACGGGCAGCCGCTGACCCAGACACTGACCAGCGGCGATGTCGCCGCTTCCGTCGGGGTAGGCTATCTGGCGCCGGATGGAACGCGAACCTTCGAAATTCCCGCGACGACGCCTTTCGATCCGGCAAGACCGGTGAAAGTCCGCTTCGCGCGATGAGGGTCTAAGGGGGGCACCATGACACCCGGGGGGGGCAAGATGACACGGAGGCTGGCAAAAACTGCCTTGGTGGCACTCGCGATCGGGCTGCCGGAGGCGGCGGCCGTTGCGAGCGGTGTTGTTTTGCCGCGGCTGCCAGCGAGCGCGCGCTTTCCCGCCGGCATGGCCATCGATGAAGAGTGGCCGCAACTCCACTACGCGTTGAATCTCTTTCAGCAGGCTCCCGTGCAACCGGAAGCGCAGGGCGATCTGGCCGTGCAGAGTACCCCCATCGAGACCGCGACTCGTACATCGATCGTAATCCCCGGCGACGAGGCGTTGGCGGCCCAGCAAACCCCCCTCTCGCGTCCCAATATCAATCCCTACGACCGCGATGTCGTCTTGACCGTTCCGCTCATTTTCAATCGACGGCCGCTCGGCGAATTGCCGGTGGTGCTGACCGCCGATGACCGGTTTCTCGTCGATGCGCCAGCCTTCCTCGCCCTGATCGGGCCGCTTCTGACACCGGACGGACAAGCCGAACTGGCCGCTCGTCTGGAAGGCGTGGATAGCTTTCCTTCCGAGCAGCTCAATGCGGCCGGGATCACCTTGAACTATGATCCGGAACAGCTGGCCGTCCTGGTCATCCGGATCGATCCCTCTCGTCGTGCCGTCGAATCCCTCTTCACTGCCGGCCAGCGCGAGCCAGACGGTATACCGCCCAAGGATTTCAGCGCTTACCTCAGCACCAACTTGCTGCTTGAGCGGCGGAGCATCGGTGGAATCAGCAAACCCGGTCTGTTGCTCAACGGTGCGGCTCGGTACAAGACCTTCGTCCTCGAAGCGGATTTCCAAGGTCGCGAAGATTTTTTCGACAATTCCTATGATTTCGACCGTCGCTACGTCCGGCTGGTCTATGATCAGCCCGAGGATTTTCGCCGCTGGTACCTGGGTGACATCGAACCGGAAATCCGGGGACGCCAGGGGTTCGTCAATCTCGGGGGGATCGGGGTCGACAGACGCCGCAGCCGCTTCGATGCGTTTCGCAACAGCGTGCTCTCTAATGCGAGGCAGATCGTCCTGCAGCGCGATTCCACGGTCCGCGTCTATCGTAACGGCATTTTGTTCGAGGAATTTCTGCTCGATGCGGGGCAGTACGATCTGAGCCAATTGCCGCTCTCGATAGGCAGCAACAACGTCGAACTCGAGATTCAGGATCAGGCGGGGCGCCTGGAACGGGTGTCCTACACGGCTTATCTCGATCCCATCGATCTCGATCCCGGCGATTATGAGTACGGGGCCTATTTGGGCGTTACCAGCCGCGGCGCTTTCGGTAGCCCCGATTACAGCGATGGCGAGCTGGCCTTCACCGGCTTTTGGCGAAAGGCCTTCTTTGATCGCCCTGCGATCGGCGTCGGCTTGCAGCTGTCCGAAACGGTTCAATCGGTCTTCGGCCAGACCCAGTTCATTCTCGGCAGCGGCGGTCAGTTGCAGCTGGACGGCGCAGTCAGCAACTCCGATGCGGGCGCCGGGTTCGCCTTTGCTGCCGGCTACAACCAGCTCATCAATCGCGGCGCCGTGAGCGATGCGTTCTCATTCGTGGCGGATTACACGTCGGAGGACTATGCGACGCTCGGCAACTTCTTCCCGCAGAACCAAATCTCCTGGAACTTTTCCGCCAATTACGCGCGAATTTTCTCGCCCCGTTTCAGCATCACCGCGTCCGCATCCTATCAAATCAGTCGGGCCGAGCTGTTTTCCGACTCGTACAGCCTTAACACCACTGCGAACTATCGTTTCTCTCCGGAATGGTCGGTGCAATTCGGAGTGGAATATATCGATACCGGAAGCCGGATTTCCAACCGACGCGATGGAGCAGGTTTCCTCGTCGGATTGGTCTGGCAGCCACGTTACGACCGTCGCGCGGATGCCCGCTATTCCTCGGCACGAAATTCGGGTTCGGTCAGCTATCGCCAGTCTAGCGACGGCCGCGTGGGATCGCTCGGTTACGGCATTTCCTCGACCTATAACGACGGACCTGCTACGATATCGGGGCAGGCGGACTATATCGCCAACCGTTTCGATGCGAGCGTGGCGCACACCAGCTTCGGCCGGAACTTCGGCGACATCACCGACGAGCAGCTCACCACGCTGCGGATCGGCACCGCGATTGCCACCTCCGGCGGCAAGGTCGCGATTGGGCGCCCGATCTACGACAGCTTCGCGATCCTCTACCCGCATGAATCGCTGGGCGATAGACAGGTCATCGTCGGGGAAGATTTCGAGAATGGCGATTACAGCGCCGCCAGCGGCGCCCTGGGGCCGGCGATGACCGGCTTCCTGACATCCTACGTCAATCAGCAAATTCGCTATGACGTGGTCGACGTCCCGGTCGGATACGACATTGGCGAAGGGGTGGTGCGGGTGCGCCCGACCTATCGCAGCGGTTACGCCATCGAGGTGGGGAGCGCCGCTTTCGTGAGCGCGCTCGGACGGTTGGTTGGCAGTGGCGATCGCCCCGTGGCGCTCGTTTCCGGGCGCGTCACCACCGAAGGTGCAGCCGAGCCACAGCTGTTTTTTACCAATACGGTAGGCCGGTTTGCCATCCAATCGCTCGAGCCTGGGAAGACTTACCGAGTCGAGTTGTTCTCCAGTCCGCCCACCGAGTTCGAGTTCACCGTACCTGCCGACAACACCGGATTGCTCGACCTCGAGACGGTTTCCGTTCCCCTCGACATCTCCGCCGAATGAAGCAAAGGATAGTGCCCATGAGCCTGCGCCCCTCGTTTCTCCCTCTGGCGGTCGCGATCGCAAGTTTCGGCGTCCCCACGCCGGCTTTCGCCGAGTGCCGGTTGACCATCGAACCCGCGCAGGATGATTGGGCAGTCCGCTACGATCCCTACGCCCAGGACGTGGCTATTCGCCAGTTCGATGTAGCGTTCTACAACGGCGGCGATACGCCCTGCGAGGGCACGGTCAGTGCGGACCTCCAGGGCGAGCAATACGGTCTGTCCAAGATCGGAGGCGGGGAGCGGATCGCCTATGCCCTCACCGACGAGCGGAACGGCACCGACATTACTCCCTTGGCGGGAAGCGGAATGCGGCGGCCCCAGGATCGCCCCGTGAGCATCGCTCCGGGAGAACGGTTATTGATCCGTTTTTCCTTCATGCCGGATACATTCTCGAACATGTCTGCCGGCAATTACGTGCAGAACATCCTCCTCGCGGTGGAGGACGCATTCGGCGCAGCGATAGGACAACGACCGATCGTCTTATCCTTCGATGTCGTTCCTACCGCGCTGATCGGCCTGAAGGGCAGGTTTCAACGCAGCGGCGGGGCCGCATCCATCGATCTCGGCGAATTGACGCCTGGTCAGAAGTCTCTGGGTACCTCGCTCTACGTCCTCAGCACCTCGGGGTATCGGGTAACGATGAGTTCGCAAAATGCCGGCCGATTGAGGCTGGGGCAGAGCGACTGGTATGTCGATTATTCGCTCGGTCTGGATAACGAACAATATGATCTGTCCGCAGCTTCCGTTCTGGCACAACCTTCGCAGTCGGCTCGTGCGGACGACTATGATCTGGACGTGGTGATCGGCGATGTGGCCGGCCGGCGGGCCGGAGCTTATTCCGACACGATCGTCTTCACGGTTGCGGCAATGTAACGCTTAGGATCGGGCTTAGCCGGCTGGTTCAGACCGGTTGGATCGTTAGCGACAGGATCAACGGCGATTCGAGCCGCACTTCTTCGAACCGATAGTCTACCGTTCGAATGGTCGCGGTGCTGGAAGAACGCAGCAACTGGTTCCCCGACGGTGCGAGGTTCAGCCTCGTTCCGTCATATACGAGCTGAGCCGCTTCGTTCATCACCAGCGGGCGATAAATGGCAGCGACGATGAAGCCACCGGGATTGTTGCAGGCTTCGATCACCGAACCGCCAATGTCGGTTTGTGCCTGTACCTCTCCGGCAGGCTGGATCCAGCAGGCGACGGGCACGCGGGCACGAAGATTAAATGTTCCTGCCCCCGAGCGAGCTTCACTTGCGGACGGCCAAGCAGCGCAAGTAAGCGAGATTCCGACCGCGAAGGTGGAAGCCAGATGTGAAAGGTATCTGCCCATCGGATAGCCTCTTGGTTGATCCCATTTCGCTATCGTTATAGGCGCAATCTTAAGATTCAGACGCCAGTCAGCCTTACCGCGTCCTTAACTTTCGCCAGCCCAAGAGTGTTAGGAGGGAGTAAATAAGGCTACCTAACCAGTAATCAGCAAGCTTGATTTGCTTCCTGTGAAAGGTGTTACCGTTAGTTTAGATGATATGCGACATAGATGATTTTCAGAATTAGGTCTAGTTCGTGTATCTGCGGTGTTTGCCTCACTCAAAAACTCATCTATGATCGCAGAATATTGACCTGATGCTGTTAACATTCGACGTGCTTTAGGACTGAACGATAGCCCCCCTGAGCCCAACGATGCCAAATATGACATCTGTGTCTAGGAAGGTGTATTCAATCCGCTTCGAAACTGGTTGACGTGAGTTTGTCGCGGTTGCAAATGGCTCGTCCACCGTCTTGCATGTATAAGACAATGCAAAAAGGCGTTTTCTTGTTCGGCTAAGTCGTTGAAAAGCGGGTGTAGCTCAATGGTAGAGCAGCAGCTTCCCAAGCTGACGACGAGGGTTCGATTCCCTTCACCCGCTCCAAACCTGCCGGAGCTCGCTCGTCAGCAACTTGCGATGATTTGATCCACGGACTTCGTTGTCATTTAACTGAACGGATTTAGAAAAGAACGGCGACTTGACCTGACGTTGCGTTGATGAAGTGCTATCGTCTATTAGTCCCTCTATCCGAATTTTGCCGAAGGCAATCTTTCAATGTGTGACCTCGGTAAGGCTGATGAGCGTAACGAGCCGATCGCGAATGGCGATATGAGCCTCGTGGGGCAACGAATTCAGGCAGGGCGGTATTTTGGCTATCTCCCGCCAGAGCACAATGGAAATGGATCATGGTTTGTTCGTGTCTATGACAAGCGTGCTTGTCGGTATCACCAGAAAAATCTCGGCTCTTTTGGTGGGATGTCCGAGCATGAAGTATTCACGACCGTAAAAGCGGAAGCTGAAAAATTCGCGGAGGAAGTCGAGGCGGGTGAGTTTTCATCTCGAGATATCAATGATTCGGATGACCTGACCGATTTACTTTGGTCGCAATTTAGTAGAGCCGAGGCCGAAAATTTTACTGTCAATAAGGTCGATAGAACACTGTCTCTTATTTCGCGTGGTGCCGGACCAGTTTTGTTCGTGCTGGCGCTGGTTGGCCTACTCACGGTTGTTATCTGACTTCCTCCAGGTAAGAGATCTGAGGTGCAGAGTTTAATTAAAACAAAATCTTCCGTCTCAACAGTTTAGCGTGTGCGCCAGGTGAAAACGGAAGTCGCTGCGTAGTTCCAGACCACGCCCATGAGAATGCCGGCAAGCGCAGCCGCCCACCAGACATACTCGAACGATTTGTACAGATACCCGGCGATCCCGACGTTGGCGATCGCGCCGACCGAGCAAACCAGCATGAAGGTCAGCAGCCCCCGCGCAACCGGGATCAAACCCTTGAGCCGCCGGTCCCGATAAGTGAGCGTGTTGTTGACGAAGAAATTGAACACCATGGCTACGCCGGTCGCGACCGCCTGGGCCCATAGGAAACGGGGATGGCCCAGCGCCACCATGACCCCGAGCACCGCCATGTGGACGAAGACGCCGAGGCCGCCGATGAACATGAAGGAAAGGAAGCGCGCCGGGACGACATGGCCGACGAGCTTGTCGACCAGCAGCAGCAGATATTCCCAGACGATCATCGCATCGAGCTTGCTTTCGCCTGCGGTGCGTGACCGGAAGGTGTATGGCACTTCCTTGATCCGCAGCGGACGCGGGGCGGAAGCGATCAGGTCGAGCAGGACCTTGTAGCCTTGACCCGAAAGATCGCGGACCGCGCTGTAGAGCGCTGGCCGGGTTATCGCGAAGAATCCGCTCATCGGATCGCTGATTTCGGTCGAGGCGATCAGTTTGGCGAGCCTGGTCGCCGTCGAGCTTACACGTACCCGGCTCTTTTCCCATTCGCCGGTGCTGCCTCCATCCACGTATCGCGACCCGATCACCACATCGGCTTCCTCCTTTCGCAAAAGCGCGAGCATCTCCGGGAGGACACGCTCGTCATGCTGAAGATCGGCGTCGATCACTGCGATATAGGGCGAGACCGTGCTCAACATGCCTTCGGTCACTGCGGTCGAGAGTCCCCGCCGACCGATCCTATGGAGGACGCGCACGTGCCCTTTCCGCATCGCCAGCTCGGCGAGGATATCGCGGGTGCCGTCAGTCGAATCGTCGTCGACGAAGACGATTTCGAAGCGGATGCCTGACAGCGTCTCTTCTATCGCTTGGGTTATGGCCCGCACGTTGTCCCGTTCGTTGAAGGTCGGGACGATGACCGAAAGTTCGATGCCACTCGCACCAACTACATCCCCAGCTCGCATCGCGCGCTCTCGCGATGGTTGCCACCTTGCATCGAAATCGCGAAGGGCCGGGTCAAGTTCCATGTGCGCATAGATACATGGGCTGTTATAGTTAACAAATCACTGAAATGACGATTGGTACCGCCAACTCTGGTTTGTCGGCCGCACGCTACTGACACCCCTGCCGAAAGCCAGTCTGAGTGCGGCGATCCTCAAGAGCGATCCGATGTCTCCGCGGGCTGCCGACGCATCGAAATCCGAAGGATCGGACCTGGCGGGTCCTACCCGCCTCTCGATCATCGCCTCGGTCAGCGCCCTGTTGTGGCTTTCGGGAATAGCGACGTTGGCCCTTTTGGTCGGCTGATTCGAGCGGGGCCGACCCGGCCCGAATTCGCTATCCTGCGCGCATGTCGACCGGTATGGCCGGATCACTCCGTTCCGTTTCTCCCGCGACATCGCGCTCTTGGGGATATGTTCGCGCTGCCATGTGAAATGTCGCTGCGCACGGTTAGAACGGGAAGCGGGGAGGCGGACTGTCCGAACGCATCTGTTTTGAACGATGGCACATCCTTCAGTCACATTGGATAACTGCGCCGACGAGCCGATCCACATTCCCGGCCGCGTGCAGTCGCGCGGCATGCTTCTCGTCGCCGACGAAGCCGGTTGCCTGACCCATCTCTGTGCTCGCGCCCGGGAGCGCTGGGACGGGTCCACGCGCACCTTGCGCGACATGCTCGGCGAAGAGGCCGAGGATGCGGTCAGGGTGGAGAGGATCCATCCGCGAGCCTCGCATTTCTTCCAACACGGCGTCGCGGTGTCGATACCGAAGCTTGGCCTCTCGCTGGCGGTGGCGAGCGCTCACCAATTCGCCGGGCGACAACTGGTCGAGATCGAGCCGATCGAAGCTGCGACAGTTGAGCCCGAGACGGCCAGATGGCTTAACCAAATATTGGGCGAGGATCTGCAGGCGCGGGATGTTCGCGCCCTGCTGCATTCCGTGTGCAAACGCGTCCGAGACCTGAGCGGATACGATCGGGTGATGGCCTACCGGTTCGACAGCGATTGGAACGGAGAGGTGATCGCCGAAGCGCAAGGCGAGCTTGTATCGTCCTATCTGGGCCTGCATTTCCCCTCCACCGACATCCCGCACCAGGCGCGCGAACTGTACCGGCGTCAGTTGACGCGTTGCATCGACGACGTCGAAGGTCAGCCCGTCCCCCTCGAGGCAATCGATCCCGACGATACCGCACCCGTGGATCTCAGCTTTTGCGATATCCGGGCCGTATCGCCAATCCATATCAAATACCTGCAGAACATGGGAGTGACCGCGAGCCTGACGGTGTCGATCGTCATCGACGACGCCTTGTGGGGCCTGCTGGTCTGCCATCATTATGCCGGGCCGCGAAAGCCATTGCCCAAGATTCGGAGCGCCATACAGACAGCATGCTATCTCGTCGGTACGCGGATCAAGACCATCGAACGCGCTCACGAGCAGGCCATGGTGGCCCTCGTGAACGATTGTGCCATTGCGATGCGCGAATCCATGGGGTCGGGCGAGGGCGAGGATGAAGATGGCAATGAGAACGAGACGTTCGCAGCACGGATGGCCGCGGCATTCGCGCCTCTTGCCGAGAACTGGGAATGTGCGGCGCTGATCGTCCGAACGCCCGAAGATACGGTACGCTGGGGTGCCAGGGCGGGAACAGGGTCGGCGATGCCTTATCACGGGCCCCCGATCGTCTCCGATCGGTTCGATCCCGGCCCGCAGCGCGATCTCGGCGTGTCCGAGGAGATCGTAGGCGGTGCGCTCGTTCCGCTCGACGATGATGGAGCCTATATCTTCTTCGGACGCGAAGAGGCCCTGAAAACCATCGATTGGGCCGGCGAGCGCGACAAGGTCGAGGTCGTGACGGAGAACGGCCGCACCCGCCTTTCGCCGCGCAAGTCCTTCGAACTCTGGCAGGAAGAACACCGCGCCTGTTCGCGCAGTTGGTCGGTCGCGGAGAAGCGCGCCCTGGAGCGATTGGGCGGCACCCTGCGTTACCTCTACGCGGACCACCGGCGCGCCATTGCCAACCGCAAACTGGCGGCCATGGAGCGATTGAGCGCGCTCGGCCAACTGACCGGCGGTGTCGCGCACGACATTAACAACATCCTTGCGATCCTGGTCGCAAATCTCGAACGCCTCGAGGATGCCGAATTGTCCGACGAGCATCGGCGCGGCATCAACGCGATGTTTTCCGCGACGGATCAGGCAGTCACTCTCAGCAATCAACTGCTGTCCTTCGCCCGGCGTCAGGCACTCGATCCGAAGCCGTTCGACATCGCGGACGTCCTCGGGGGGTTCGGAAATCTGATCGAGCGCGTTCTGCCAAGTCACATTTCCTACCGTTCGCAGGTCGCGACCGATCTGCCCTGGGTCCTCGCCGATCGGGCCCGATTGGAAAGCGTCCTGGTCAATCTCGTGATGAATGCGTGCGACGCCCTGCAGGATCAGCAGGCCGGCGAGATCGTGATGACCGCGGCGCCTGCGAAACTGACGGACTGGATTGCACGGAAGAGAGGCATCCCGCCCGGAGATTACGTGGAACTGGTCGTCAGGGACAACGGGCCAGGCATCGAGGAAAAGATTCGCGAGCGCGTGTTCGACCCCTTTTTCACGACCAAGGGTGCCGGACAGGGTCACGGCCTCGGCCTGTCCACCGCCTATGGTTTCATGAAGCAGACCGGCGGCCACATCGAGGTAGAAGATTCCACACGGACGGGGGCGGCGATAAGACTGATACTGCCGATCGCGCCTCCTGCCTCGATCACGGCCGACGACGCTCACCACGATGTCTTCGAAAAAGGCGCGGAAGACCATGTTCTTATCGTGGAAGACGACGCCAGCGTTGCCGAAGCGCTCGCCAATCAGGTCCACCGCCTGGGCATGGGTCCGGAACTGGCGGACACCGCCCGGGCGGCGCTGCAACTGCTCCGGAAAACACGCCCCGATATCCTGATGACGGACATCAACATGCCGGGATCCAACGGCATCGCCTTGGCGATCGAAGCGCGCGCGCTGTATCCGGATTTGCCGGTGCTATTCGTCACGGGGCAGCCCCAGGACGATGAAGCCATTCCGCTCGATCCCATGATGAAGGAGACCACCGAAGTGCTGCGCAAACCGTTTCGCAGGACGGCGCTGGCAAAGGCTCTGAACCGGACCAGAGCGAAAATCGGTGGAAAATCCAACCGTTGAACCGCTTGAGTAGCATAGGTTAATTGACGCTCACTCTCACGTGCGTTAAATCGCACCCACACGGAAAGCCTAGTCAATTTATAACACAAAGGCGGTCTGTATGGGGTTATATGAACATATACGTCGTAGACGACGACGAAAATCTGCGCGAGACGCTTGGTAACCTTCTCGAACGGGAAGAAGATCGTGTGCAGTCATTTGCAAACGGTCGGGCGTTTCTTTCGGTTTCAAACGATCTTGCACCAGGCTGCGTCCTTCTCGACTTGTGTCTACCGGACATGGACGGGTTGGAGTTGCAGCAAGCTCTTGTGGAAGCCGGGAGCCGACATCGCGTCGTTCTTCTCACGGGGTTCGGCGATATTCCGGATGCCGTCAACGCGATGCGCGCGGGCGCGGTCGATTTCCTGCGCAAGCCGTTTCGCCGGGCCGAATTGTTCGAAGCGGTCGATCGGACGCGCGCGAAGATTTCGCCTTCGCCACAAACACCTCGCGAGATGGAACAAATCGAGCGTTTCAAGGAGCTGACGCCCCGCGAGCGGGATGTCCTCGACGCCTCATCCGGTGGCGGTGCCAGCAAACAGATGGCGCACGATCTGAAGTTGAGCGTCCGTACGGTCGAGATGCACAGGTCCAACATCGTGCGAAAACTCGAAGTGCCCAACTTCGTGTCGGCACTCCTGGTGGCTCAGGCTGCTGCACAGGCCAAGAATTAACAATTCGTAGCCAACTACTGTAGTCCCGGGCCCCGACGTTATCGAATAATCCCGAGATTGTCAGACGTCTGCTCTCGCGGCAATTTAAGGCACAGGCCAACCCAAGGCAAATGCTGCGGGAGACTTGGGAGGTGTCGATGGCTTACCATGAAGAATTCAATCCAGGCCCCCCGGTAAGCGAAACGCTCGTCGGTGGACTTTCGCTTTTCCCCGGGCTTTTCGAAACCGGTGCAATTCCCCACATCCTTGCGCTTCTTGCGCAATATTGCGAGGGAGAGACCGCTGCGCTGGTGCGCTCCGGGCCCGAGGAAAACGCGGTGCTCTTGCGTCACGGACCATTCCCCTCATCCGGGATCGCGGTTGAAGAATTCGTACCTCTTGCGATGCTTCGCGATGCCTGGTCCGACGGCCAATTCTTCAGCCATGGCGAAATCGTCGGTGTCGTGTGCCACGAAATCGCCGCCGACGAATTTGTCGCGATGCTGTGCCGGCGGCGCTCCGATGCCCTTCTCGACGCACGCGCGAAGACGGCGCTGGCTCTTCTGGGGAAGGTCGCCGGACGTCTCATGCACCTGCGGCGCGAAGTGTCGCAAGCCGGAACGCAATTGCAGCAGCAGGTCGCGCTGACAGCCAGGCTGGAAGACGCCCTGAAGCACGATTTCCTGACCGGACTGTGCAACCGGGCGGGGCTTCGCGCGGAACTGGATGGCTACATCGAACGCGGCGAGCCCTGCGCACTCGTGCTCCTCGATCTCGACGATTTCAAATATCTCAACGACAGTTACGGGCACGATGTCGGGGACGCGATACTGCGACACGTCGCCCAGGCATTGCATCAGGGGACGCGCGCGCCCCATGTGATCGCCCGCCTGGGTGGAGACGAGTTCGCGATGCTGATTCCCGGCATCGTCGATCACGGCGCGCTGAGGAAGCGGATCGGGTCGCTCTGCGTGGCCGCAGCCAAGCCGTTCGCATGGGACGGCCGGGAAATCACCTGCAACATCAGCGCCGGCGGCTGCCTGTTCCCGGCCGACGGACGTACGCTCAAGGAACTCTATCGCCATGCCGACGTAACCTTGCGCCTTGCAAAGCAGATGGGCGGCGGCGGGGTCAGAGTATTCGACGCGGATGCGCGCGCCGAAATCGATTCCGAAAGCGACACAAAGGCAATCATCGAAGACGCGATCCGCCACGACCGCATCGTTCCCCACTACCAGCCGCAGATCGACCCCCGGACCGGCAATCTGATCGGCGTGGAAGTCCTCTCCAGGATCGAGGACGGCAATGGCAATCTGCTGATGCCCTGCGCCTACAGGAGCGCGTTCCAGCGCTCCGACCTGTCGCGGGTGCTGCGCAGCGCCACGATGAACAGGGTTCGCCGGGACATGGAATGGCTCGCCTCGAACGGCATTGTGCTCGACCGGGTCGCGATCAACATCTCGACTTCGGAAATCGTCGATCCCGATCTGCCGCAGATTTTCGAACAGCTCGGCCTGCCGCCCGAGAAGGTGGAAATCGAAATCACGGAAGACGTGATGATCGGGCGCACCGGGCACCGGATCAGATCGATCGTCGAGGGTTTGCGCGACCACGGCGTGCGCATCGCACTCGACGACTTCGGAACCGGCTTCGCTTCGCTCGCACATCTGGAAAGCTATCCGGTCGACACGATCAAGATCGACCGCACCTTCGTGCAGTCGCTCGGGCGGACGACGAAAGGCAGTGCCATCGTTCGGGCGATCATGCAGCTCGGTCGCGATCTCGATCTGGAAGTCGTCGCCGAGGGCGTCGAGACCGATGCGCAGCTGCAATTCCTGAAGAAGAACGGCTGCATGAACGTGCAGGGCATGTTGCTCGCGCCGCCCCTGTCCATTCACGAACTGGCGATTTTCGCCGGTCGTGGGATCGAGGTCGCGGCATGAACGCCCTGCTCGCCAACACCCAGCGAAAGGACCATGAGATGAGCCTTGTTGCAACGGCGACCGCGCCGCATGACACGCGCGGGCTTTACGAAACGGACGGCGGCTACGCGGTCGACCGCCGCGAACATCAGCGTGTCATGACGATATACCGGGTCGCCCGTGTCCTGATGCAGGACGATCAGGCTTTGGCACTGCTGCGGAATATCTCCGACAAGGGTGTCTCGCTCTCGATTTCCCGGACGATGGATCCCGGTGAACACCTTCGCGTGCAACTGTCCGATTCCGTAGAGGTTCAGGGCGAAGTCGTCTGGTCGCAACAGGACATGTGCGGGGTGGAATTCGATCAGGCCGTGGACTGCCGCGCGATCCTCGGCCAGCTCGTCGAAGAGGCCGCCACGGGAAAGGCGCGCGCCCTGCGCCTTCCGACGAATGCTCTGGCCATGGTCGATTCCGAAGCCGGCATGGTCGCGGCTCGCATTCAGAACGTGTCGCAGGCGGGCGCCGCGTTGAAGACCCGTTCGAATTTCAAGCCGGGCATGCATGTGCGCATCCGCACCGTCTCCGGAATCGAGCGTCGGGGAACGGTCCGCTGGTCCGACGATGGCTGGGCGGGGGTACAATTGATCGAGCCGATCGGTCTGCGCCAGCTCGGCTCGGCAAGATTCTGGGAGACAGACTGATGGAAATGCAGACGGCCCTGAGAGTCCAGCCATGCGCGATGGAGGATTTTACCTTGCGCCTGTTCGATCGGCGCAGCGGCGTGTCCGACGTTCGCGAGTTCGTCGCGTCTTATCCGGCTTGCGTGGAGACGGCCCGAGCGATGGCGATCAATAGCCAGTTCGAAGTCTGGTCGCGCGGGAAGCGTCTGTTTTCCTTCAATCCGTAGCCGGTTACGAACCGCCGACGCTCGGGTGTTCGGGCAGGTAGTCGGCAGCCTTTCCGTCCTGAACGAACGAGAATCGGGCAATGCGGCCTGTTTTCGTGCGGTACACTTCGGTCGATTGCATCGTGTGAGCAACCGAGGCGGTAGCTCGCCTGCATTGACGCGCAATGCGGCTCGATGCGCGCCAGGATGGCGGCTTCCAACCTTGGGCAGCTTTGAAAAACTGGTGGGCGCGGCAAGGATTGAACTTGCGACCCCACCCGTGTGAAGGATGGGAATAACGGAAATCTGCGGCTTTCTAGAAGAAGAAAATCCGTTGAAAACAATGTCTGATGCTCGCCGGTGTTCGCCGCTGTCCACCCAAGTTTTTCATGTTTTTTTCATGGATTTTAGGATAGCGATTCCGGATGCCAGATTTGAGTCGCATCGGGGATCGTGAAAAGCTGAAGCCGAAATCGGGTGATGAGCCGCACTGGCACCGCCTACGCCAAGGCATCTACCTTGGTTATCGGCCATCGAAGAAGAGCGACAGGGGCACATGGTTCGCTAGATTTTACGACGCGGACACCAATCGCAACAAGCGCAAGCGGCTCGGCGATTATGGCACGGTTACCGGTCATGACGTCTTCAAGCAGGCCAAGGCCGATGCAGAGGCCTGGGCTTTAACTGTGGAGTCCGGCGGCGAACTCGCCCGCGACATGGTGACGGTGAGGGATGCCTGCGTCGCTTACCTAGAGGAAAAGCCCAATTCGATCGCCGAAGGCGTGTTCCGGAGACACGTCTATGACGATCCCATTGCCAAGGTGAAGCTCGACAAGCTTCGGCGGCACCATTTGCGAAGCTGGCGCAAGCGCCTGGAACATGCGCCCGCCTTGTTGACCCGGACTAAGGAGGGCGGGAAGCGCTGGAAGGAGCGAGCGAAGTCGACGGTGAACCGCGACATGGTGCCGTTGCGCGCGGCGCTGGGGCGTGTCCTTACGCCCGGTTCCCCCAATACCGATGCCGCATGGCAGGAGGCGCTCAAGCCCTTCAAGGGTGCGGACAAACCCCGAGAACTGTATCTGGACAAGGGCGAGCGGAAGAAATTGATCGATACCGCCTGCGAGGAAGCGCGGCCGTTCCTAAGGGCGCTATGTCTCCTGCCTCTGCGTCCCGGCTCGCTTGCAAGCCTAACCGCGCGAGATTTTGACAAGCGCACCCGAACACTCACAATCGGCAAGGACAAGAACGGCATCCCGCGGCAGATTTCCTTACCCCAAGTCATTGCCGATTTCCTTGCTGCTCAGGTGAAGGGCAAACTGCCGACCGCGCCGGTCTTTGCTCGGCACTCGGGCGACGCCTGGAACAAGGATACCTGGAAACACCCGATCAAGGACGCTGTGAGGGGGGCGAACTTGCCGGAAGCTGTGTCCGCCTACACCTTACGCCATAGCGTCATTACGGACCTTATACGCGTGCGCTTGCCTATTCTGACAGTTGCGCAGCTATCCGGGACAAGTGTCGCCATGATCGAGAAGCACTATGGCCATCTTGTGCGCGACGATGCCGAAGACGCGCTGGCGACTTTAACCCTCTAGATTAAGATTGGGCGATCAGATCGCCGACATCATTCATAACATGGTCAGGGGGAGAGGATTCGAACCCAGAATAGCTCTCCACCGTAACCGCAGATTTCCGCTGGTTCTGCAGTATTGCCCGCCCGTTGTGCAGGGCTTGTGTGTATTGTCGAGTGCCCGTTTCTGGCTTCTCCACAGCGGCTCCCAGCGCCGGCACCTTTGATGGCGCCTCATAAGGCGCAAGGCACCGCTGCTGTCCGGCTTCCCGCGTCGAATTAACTCGCTGCGTTGTCGCGCGGGCTCGGCGAGGCTAGCACCGACACAACACTTATTTGGGGGCTAAGTTGCGGATCATTTCGAATGCTGGGGGCGAGCGGGTGATCGACCGGCTTCGTCAGTCGGGCGGCGATATAGACGTCCTCACTAGCGGCATCACCGTATTCGGCGCCTCTGAAGCCTTCGGCAGGACGACGGGCAATCAGTTGCAGCGCCTGCTCCTAGGTGCTGGCGGCTTGCAGCAGGAGCTGTCGGGAGGTCACAACGACCGTAAGCGCCGAAATGCACTCGAAACACGTGCGCTATGTCGCCAGCTCTCTATGCTCCTGCATGGAGCGCAGGTTCGGCAAGCTGGATTGCCACCGGCGCAATCCGTTGTGCTGGGGCCGTCGTCGGCCCTTCTGGGAAACTGCGATCTGACGACTGCGGGGTTGGGCATCGCCCCGCAGGCTTCCCTCGGATTCGTACAGGAAACCCAATCGGCCGAGGAACTAGAGCATTTGCGCCAATGGTTCAGAACCCAATGGCTTCACGCCGACCCCGGTGGTGATGCAGTCCAGGCGTTGCTGCGCGCCGCAGGGGATGGCGCAGGAGAGCACCCCGCACAGAGTGTCTATTTTCAGGGGCTCTTCCACCTGTTTGCCGAAATGGAAGAAGCGACCGACGAGCATAGAATCGTGGATTCCGCCACTGGCATCCGCGAAACCACCGTCTGGTCGAAGCTTTACCGGTTCCAGAAGGACGGTGTTATCGGGGCGATTGACAAGCTGCAGCGTTTCGGGGGCTGCATACTCGCGGACAGCGTCGGGCTCGGTAAGACGTTCGAAGCCCTCGCGGTCATCAAGTACTTCGAGTTGCGGAACGCCCGGGTGCTCGTGCTGGCGCCCAAGCGTCTGCGGGACAACTGGACCCTTTGGACCCAGAACGACATGCGCAACATGCTCGCTTCTGATCGGTTCGCGTTCGATGTGCTCAATCACACCGACCTCTCACGCGAACAAGGGCAATCCGGCGAGATCGATCTGAGCCATATCAACTGGGGCAATTACAACCTGGTGGTGATCGACGAGAGCCACAATTTCCGGAACCGTCCGGCTGGCAAGGGCGAGCGGGAGAGCCGGTACGACAAGCTGCTCAACGCGGTGGTCAAAGCCGGCGTCGACACCAAGGTGCTGATGCTGTCGGCAACTCCGGTGAACAACCGCCTCAACGATCTCAAGAACCAGATCGCCTTCGCGACTGAAGGCGACGATCGTGCGCTGGCCGGGCACGGTGTGCCGAGCATCGCGGGCACAGTGCGCATCGCGCAGGGCCAGTTCAACCGGTGGCAGGACCTGCCCGACGCCAGGCGCTCGCCTGCGCGCCTGTTGGAGATGCTCGGCTTCGACTATTTTCGGCTGCTCGACCTGCTGACGATCGCGCGCAGCCGCAAACACATCGAGAAATATTATGGCACCGAGGAGACCGGCACCTTCCCCGCACGCCTCCCGCCGAAGAACATCTATTCCGATGTGGACCTGTCGGAAGGCTTCCCGCCCATAGGTGAGGTCAACACCGAAATCCGCCGCCTCAAGCTCGCTGCCTTCGCGCCGCTGCGCTACGTGATGGAGGATCGGCGTGAGGCCTACGACCGGCGCTACAGTCAGCAGACGGGCTCCGGTGCTAGCGTATTCCGACAGCTAGACCGCGAAGAAAGCCTGGTCGCCCTCATGCGTGTGAATCTGCTCAAGCGCATGGAAAGTTCGGTCCATGCCTTCGCTTTGACGATCGAGCGGCAGCTAGCCGCGGTGGAAGAGCTGATTGGTCGTATTGATGCTCATGACGATAGCATTGACGCTCCGTCGATCGACGATCTGGAGGATGATGACCCCGAGTTCGAACAGCTGTCCACCGGCAGCGTTCGGTGCCTGGCGAGGAAGGTCTGCCGCCCGAGGCCGCCGGCCGTGCGGTCGCTGAGTATCTCGAGGTGCTCGACGATGCGGCGTTCGGCGGCGCGACGCCGGTCACGCCCAAGCGGATCAACCTCACCGATCCTGCGGCGCGTTGGACGGCGGCAACGCGCGAGGCCGCCTTCTATTCCTACAGCACCAACTACCTGATCGACCTCGATCATGCGGTAATCGTCGATGTCGAGGCCACGACTTCAGTGCGGCAGGCGGAAGTGATCGCCCAGCGCCGGATGATCGAGCGAACGCAGGAGCGCTTCGGCCTCTGGCCCGAGCGGCTTGTTGCCGATGCGGCCTATGGTTCCGCGCCGAACCTGGGATGGCTGGTCGAGGACAAAGGCATCGAGCCGCATATCCCTGTGTTCGACAAGTCCGCCCGGAGCGACGACACCTTCGAGCGGTCCGCCTTCACCTTCGACCACGAGGACGACAGCTATATCTGTCCTGGCGGCAAACGGCTCCGTCCATCCAACCGTAACTTCAAGACGCCGCGCCCGCTCGCCAATGCCGATGGCTTCATCCGCTATCGTGCCCGCCAGCAGGACTGTTCGGCCTGCGATCTAAAGCAGCGCTGCACGCCCAAAATGCCAGCTCGCAAGATCATGCGCTCGGTTCACGAAGGTGCGCGCGACATGGCCCGCGATATCTCCGCGACCGATGCCTACGTGGTCTCACGCCGCCAGAGAAAGAAAGTCGAGATGCTCTTCGCTCACCTCAAACGCATCCTGAAGCTGGACCGCTTGCGCTTGCGCGGTCCCAACGGAGCGAAAGACGAGTTCCACCTCGCCGCCGCAGCCCAGAACCTTCGCAAAATGGCCAAGATGATCCCGCTGCAGAGGCTCGCAGCAGCCCGATAACGGAGGCGGACCTGCTCGTCCGCTATACGCAGCGCGTGCCGATCGTCCCCAGAGCCAACTTCTTCAACAGAATAAGAGCGCAAAGCCGACGTAGTGATCGACTGTTGTTGCAACTGCCGATAAAGTGCTTCCGACCGCCAATCGGAACCTTCTTATCTGGCCACTTTCGCTCCGACGAGGCGTTCAATGCTCTCGACCGTAATTAGAGCGCGATTGCCAACTTTGGTTCTAACCAAGTCACCTTTCTGCATCAGTTGATCAACCTTAGTGCGACCCAACCCTGTGGCTTGCATGGTTTGTGCAACTGACGCCGTTAGGTCCCCGGCTTTGATTGGAGGCACTCCCTTCTGAGTCCGTTTCTGACTTTGATGCGATGGTTTAGAAGCACTCTCTTGAGTTGTGGGGCCTCGCTTAGGCAGGGGACCTGACGCGCGAACGGATGGATCCGAGCAATAGCGATCTAGTATTTTGGTTAGCGACGCTTCCGAGAAACTTATACCGGTTATCAGCACTGACGGTATTCCTCCCTTGAGAGGTGATCCTTCGAGCCGGACGGTTCCGCCGTTCAGTGCCACTTGGATGTTTTCTGATGCTACGATCCGCTTCCAATCCTCAGGCGGAACTTGGGCATCGCGAACAATTTCGGTTGGCCCCGCAGCGGGCCTTATCTCCCGCACAAGAGCATAAGTCTTAACCAAGCCCGCGGCCGCGAAGTCAGCGAGGAGAGCATCAGCCCTGTCGAGATTCCTGGTTTTAACGAGTTCGACGGCTTTGGCTGGAAGGATCGGTTGATGGGCCGGCATGCTTTCTCTCGATTTTGAATAGCCGTGTGTGTCAGCCAATCGTGAAAAAAGCGGTAACCTTCTGGATCGCTACGGAAATGCTGGCCGATAGAGTTGGTGAAAGCTCGAAACCTTATCGCGCCGAAATCCCCGCCAGTGTTCGCGGATGTCCACGCAAGTTTTTCATGTTTTTTTCATGGCAACGCGGGCCATCTCTTCTAAGTCTTTGAAAAGATGGTGGGCGCGGCAAGGATTGAACTTGCGACCCCACCCGTGTGAAGGGTGTGCTCTACCACTGAGCTACGCGCCCGCTCTCCGAGGGGCCCTTGGCCGCCACCGGGGCAGGGGCGCGCCTTTACGATGCGAATCGCAACATAGCAATGGTGAGCGCGCTGCCTTTCAGGTGCCCAGGAAACGCGCGAGGCGTGTCAGCCAGCCTTCGCTCGGCACTCTGGCGGGACGTTTTGCGGAAGGGCATTCGAGGCACAGCGCCTGCATCCCCCGGACGGTGAGCAGCCGCTCGATATCGGCTGCCAGCGACGCCGCGGCGTCCCGCTCCCGCCGGGCGAACAGGGCAGCGACATCGGGGCGGGCCTCGGTATCGTCTTCGAGCAGCCACTGGCGCAGCAAGGTATCGTAAGTCCCCTCGTCGTCGGCGCCGAGATAGACCGGGTGCCAGGCATCGTCCGCGAGCCCGGCCTGGTCGGCGGCCCAGGCCATGGCATCGTCGAGCCCGCCGTACTGATCGACCAGGCCGATCTGGCGCGCGGCGCCGCCGTCCCATACGCGGCCCTGGCCGATCCGATCCACCTCGGCCGGGGTAAGGCCGCGCGAGCGGGCGACGCGGGCGAGGAAATCGCGGTAGCCGTCCTCGATCGAGGCCTGGAGGATTGCATCGACCTCCGGCGTCAGCCCGCCGATGATATCGGGCTGGCCCGACAGCGGCGTGGTCCGGACGCCGTCGAAGCCGACGCCCCATTCGCTCGCCAGATTCTCGAAGGTCGGCAGCACGGCGAAGATGCCGATCGAGCCGGTAATGGTCTCGGGTTCTGCAAAGATGCGGTCACCCGGCGTCGCGACCCAATAGCCGCCCGATGCCGCGACATTGGCCATCGACACGGCGACTGGAATGCCCCTGGCCTTGTGCCGCAGGATCGCGCGGCGGATCTCCTCGCTCGCCAGCACCGATCCCCCGGGGGAATCGACGCGCACCACCAGCGCCTTCAGATCGTGGTCGAGCGCTTCGTCGAGCAGGTCGGCGATGCGGGTGCCGCCCGCCGTGCCCGGACCGGCATCGCCATCGACGATCTCGCCGGCGACGGTGACCACGCCGATCGCCCCGCCGGCGGTGTCCTCGCCGAGATCGGCGAGCCAGGCATCGTAGCCGGTCGAGGGATAGGCGTCGGGCTCGTTGCTCCACGCATCCTCGCCGACAAGTTCGACGACGCGGGCATCGAATTCGGCGCGGCTGCCGAGCGTGTCGACGAGACCCGCAGCCTTCGCCGCGGTGCCGAAATCGCCGTTCGCCGCCCGAACCCAGGCGACCGGATCGCGGGTCGCGGTGTCGAGCTGGAGCGCCGGGCGGGCCTTCTTCACATGTGCCTGCCATTCCTCCCACAGCGCGCCGTAGAGCGCGGTGTAGTTCTCGCGCGACTCTTCCGACATGGAGCTGCGGGTGAAGGGCTCCACCGCGCTCTTGTAGGTACCCACCCGATAGACGCGGGCGTTGATGTTCAGCCGGTCGAGCAGTCCGCCGAAATACGGCTGGTGGCCGCCCGGGCCCGCGATGGCCGCACCGCCCAGCGGGTCCATCCAGATTTCGCTGGCATGCGAAGCGAGGAGGATGGAATCGTCGTAATAGGCGGTGGCGAAGGCGAGCACCGGCTTGTCCGCGGCGCGCACCCGGTCGAGCGCTTCGCCGATGGATTGGAGATGGACCTGTCCACCGCCGAGGAACCGATCGAGGTCGAGCACCACGGCGGTCACCCGCTCGTCGGTCGCCGCGGCATCGATCGCGCGGACGAGGTCGCGAGCCTCGAATTCGCGTACGGGGGCCTCGGCGGCGATAAGCGCTTGGAACGGATCGATGCGCGAGCGCTCCTCGACCACCGTGCCGTCGAGTTCGAGCAGCAGGGCCCCCTCGCGGACCTGCGCGGGGGACGGGCGGGCGGTGAGGACGGCGAACAGCGCGGCGAAGAACAGCAGCATGAAGAGGAGCACCAGCCCGTCCTTGATGCCCACCAGCAACCGCCACACTCCGCGTGCAAACCGCATTCAATCACTCCGTCGTTTCGTCTGCCACCCGTCTAGGGGGCCGGGCGTCCGAGGGCCACGCAAATATGCTTGAGCGTGCCACAGGGCTCGACTAGGGCTCTGCTCTTAATGATATCGCCGAGCGCCTCGACCGCCTCCGGCCGCTATCCCGCGGGTCGGCGGGCCTTCCCGCATCGCGACCTGACCGGGATCGGCCAGCTCGAGCGGCACGAGATCCTGTTCCTGCTGGACGAAGCGGAGCAGTGGATCGAGCTCAATCGCCGCCGCCAAAAGCATCACGATGCGCTGGCCGGACTGACTATCATCAACGCCTTCTTCGAGAATTCCACCCGCACGCTGCTGAGCTTCGAAATCGCCGGCAAGCGGCTGGGCGCGGACGTGGTAAACATGCATGCCGCGCAGTCGAGCGTGAAGAAGGGCGAGACTTTGATCGACACGGCGATCACCCTCAACGCGATGCGCGCCGATGCGATCGTCATCCGTCACGGCTCGAGCGGGGCCACCCAGCTGATCGCCGACAAGGTCGATTGCCCCGTCCTCAACGCCGGCGATGGCAGCCACGAACATCCGACGCAGGCGCTGCTCGATGCGCTTACGCTGCGCGAGGCGCTCGCCGAACGCGGCGATCCCAGCGAGGATTTCACCGGATTGAGGGTGACGATCTGCGGCGACATCCTCCACAGCCGCGTCGCCCGCTCCAACCTCTTGTGTTTGCAGGCACTGGGGGCATCGGTGCGTTTGTGTGCACCGCCGGCGCTGATGCCGGCGGGGATCGAGGCGATGGGTGGCGAGCCCTTCCACGATTTCGATGCTGCGCTGGACGGAGCAGACGTGGTGATGATGCTGCGCCTCCAGACCGAGCGGATGGAGGGTCAGTTCATCCCGTCCGCGCGCGAATATCACCATCTCTACGGGCTGACGAAAGATCGGCTCGAAAATGCCGCGCCCGAAGCGCTGGTGATGCATCCCGGGCCGATGAACCGCGGGGTCGAGATCGACAGCGAGGTTGCCGACATGCTCGACCGCTCGATCATCACCCGCCAGGTGGAGATGGGGGTGGCGATCCGCATGGCCTGCCTCGATGTCCTCACGCGCGGGGCCCGGGGCATCGCAGGCTGGACCGAATGAAGCAGGCCCGACCGATCGCGATCACCGGGGGGCGTCTCGTGCTGCCCGACGGCGTGCGCGAGGGCACGCTGAGGCTCGTCGACGGGCGGATTGCCGGTGTCGAGGAAGCTGCACGCGACGGCGACGAGGTCGTCGATGCGCGGGGGCGGCTGGTGGCGCCCGGCCTCGTCGACTTCGGCGTCTTCGCGATCGACAAGCCGGCGTTTCGCTTCGGCGGGATCACCCGCGCGGCGCTGATGCCGGACCAGTCGCCGCCGGTGGATTTGCCGAGCCGCGTCGCCCATATCGCCAAGAGCGGCAAGCCCGACCTGTGGGTCCATCCGCTCGCCGCCGCGACGCGCGGGTTGGCTGGCGAGAGCCTGGCCGAGATCGCCCTGATGCGCGCGGCGGGGGCCCGTGCGGTCGCCACCGGGCGCCGGTGGATCGGCGACAGCGGCACGATGCTGCGCCTGCTGCAATATTCGGCAATGCTGGACATGGTGGTGATCGCCCACGGCGAGGATGCCGGTCTGGCGGCCGGGGCGGTCGCCACGTCGGGCGAGATGGCGACGCGGCTCGGCCTGGCCGGAGCGCCGGCCGAGGCCGAGGCGCTGGCGATCGCCCGTGATCTGGCTCTGGCCGAGCTGGCGGGCGGAGCCATCCATTTCCGCCAGGTGACGACCCGGGCCGGTCTCGAACTGGTCCGCGCGGCCAAGGCGAAGGGGCTGCGGGTGACGGCAGGCGTCACGCCGGCTCATTTTATGCTCTCCGACCTCGCGACGGCGGAATTCCGCAGCTTCATGCGCCTGTCGCCGCCGCTGCGCTGCGAAGACGACCGTCAGGCGGTGATCGCGGCGATCGGCGACGGCACGATCGACGTCATCGCCTCCGGCCACGATCCGCGCGGTCCCGAAGACAAGCGGCTGCCCTTCGCCGACGCCGCGCCGGGAATGGCAGGCGCGGAATCCTTGCTTGCGATGACGCTGACGCTGGTGCGCGACGGGGTGATCGACCTCTTTCGTGCCTTCGAACTGCTGGCCGCGAACCCTGCGCGCCTGCTCGCGGTGGAGGCGGGACGGCTCGCGCCGGGCAGCGAGGCGGATATCGCTCTGATCGACCAGGAGAAGCCCTGGGTCATCGACAGCCGGATGATGGCGGCGACCGCCGGCAACACGCCATTCGACGGCCAGCCGACTCAGGGCCGGGTAACCGCGCTCTACAAGGGCGGTGTCGCGATCGAAGGCTAGGCGCGGGAAAAGGCCCGTCCCAGCGAATGGGGGGAAGAGCCATGTCACGGGGCAAGCCCGGCTGGTGTCAGCGGCGTGCGACTCTCACATCGTTGTCGATCGTGCCCGGAAGCGGGTTGTTGGCGGCATAGGCCAGACAGCCGCCGCCACCCTTGCTGACCAGACCGCACATATCCTTTGCCGACTGACGAGCGAACCCGCCGGCCGCGACGCGGTAGTAGATCTTGCCTTTGACGTTGGCCTTGGAGATGACCTTCTGGGCGCCTTCGAGCTCGGGATGGCGCTTCATGAAGAGCTTCCACGCGGCCTGGGCGTCCGACATCGAGAAATAGGAGCCGAGCTGGACGCGGTAGTCACCGGGTTTCATGACGAAACTCTTCCCGGCGCGCTGACGCGGGGTCGGCGCTTCGGCTTTCGCCACCCGGCTTGCATTGGCCTGCGGGACTGGAGCGGCAGTAGTCGCTTGAGCCGCCGCCTGACCGGCGATGCGCGGCACCACATTCTGGCGGACGGGTCCGGCTTGCGCACCGGGAAGACCCTGTACCATCTCGCGCGCGACGAAGCGCACTGCGGCGGGTCCGTTCGTGCGTTCGGTCTCCTCGGCAGTTGGAGCGACCGGTCCTTCGGGGAAGGCCGGAAATGCGACCGGTGTCGCCTGGGCGACGGCCGGCAATTCCTCGCTCGGGGCCACGGCGATCGTTTCCTCGACCGGAGCGACCGCCGCTGCTTCGGCGACCATCATTGCGTGGCTGGGATGGTTGGCGAGCGCGAGCTGCGTCGGCTGGCCGGGGTCGGTCGCGATGCCGGTCCCGAGCAGGTCGGCGACCCGGTGCTGGAACATCTCGGGCAGGGCCATCTGCGCCCAGTGACCGAGCCGTTCGCCAACCTGGTCGGCGGGGACGTCCTGTGCGGCCATCAGACGGGCCGACTGCCAGTCGCCCGTCAATGCGTAGGCGTAGGCGAGGTTCTGGCGCACCTTGGCGGTGTTGCGCCCATCGCGAAGGGCGTTGGCGAGGACGTGCACGCCCTGCTGCGGTCGCCCGGCGAGCGCCACGGCGAGGCCGAAGTCGGCGGGATCGAGCGCGGCTTCGAAGCGGTCGAGCGTGACAAGCGCCTCGTTCGGATTGCCGGCAGCGATCTGAGCCAGCGCATAGGTGATGATCGTGCGGCGCGAGGTGTCGCCGAGCTCGATCGCTTCGCCGAGCGTCGTGGCGGCGGAAACGAAGCGCCCTGCCTCGACATAGGCGGCGCCGAGCAGTGCGCGTCCCGCGGCGTCGCGCGGTGCGGCCAAGACCGCAGCTTCGGCGAATTCGACGGCCTGCGAACTCTTGCCCTTGGCGAGCGCGGTTTCCGCCGCGGCAGCCGATGCGCTGGCGGGCGGTGCCACCTTGGCGCTGCAACCGGCGAGCGTCAGCGATGCCAGCGCGGTGCCGACGGCAAGGCGGACCATTGTCTTGTTCTTAACGGGCTTGCTCATCTGTCCCTCTCCATTCGGTGCGGGCTGGTCGTTCATGTCAGTCGCGCGAAACCTGCGCGGCGAGGTTGTCGATTTCGGGCATTTCGGCGAGCAACGCGTCGAGCGCATCGGTCACCAGGGCCTGTGCGCTCTTGCCATGCACGGTGCAGGCGAGGCGCAGCTTGAGATGCCGGCGCTGGTCGAGCCGCAACGTGAAGGCGGCACGCTTCGTACCCTGCGTTTTCGCATGGGTTGATGGACTGGTGGCGGAACGCGCCCGGGGCGCTTCGAGGCGCTCGGCGATCCGCTCGATCGTCTCGCGCACCGGGCTGGCGACGTCGGAGGAGGGCTCGGTGTCGCGCTTGAGGGTGACGACCCGAGCGGGGGTGTCGTCGCCATCCGTGTCGCCCATGTCGTTCCAGCCAAGATCCTCGAGGCCGGCGGCGGCCTGCTTGCCGTCGAGACTGGGGGAAGTGCTCTGCGGACGCATGGCGGGCTTGGCGCCGCCCTTGCGCGCGAGAAGCGTGGAGGAAAGAGAGGCGAAGCTGGTCTCGCTCATGTCCGTAACTCCGTCGGGCTCCCTTCGGTTTACTGCGCCACCCGGCGGCCGAAGCCCCCGGCGGGCCGGTGCACGCCCTGCATCAGCGATTGCGAATTGGGGTTGGCGAAAACGGTACGGCGGAAGTTTTTCTCCAGTCGGTCGGACATGTATTTCCACAGCGCGGCTACTTCGGCGGCGCTGCGGCTCTCGGGATCGACTTCCATCACAGTGCGGCCGTCGATCATCGAGGCGGCGAAATCGGTGCGGTGGTGAAGCGTGATCGGCGCGACCGTGCCGTGCTGGCTGAGCGCCACCGCGGCTTCGGAGGTGATCTTGGCCTTGGGGGTGGCGGCGTTGACCACGAAGACCAGCGGCTTGCCGGCGCGCTCGCACAGATCGACAGTGGCGCCCACGGCCCGCAGGTCGTGCGGGCTGGGGCGAGTGGGGACGACGATGAGCTCGGCGACGCCGATGACCGACTGGATCGCCATGGTGATCGCGGGTGGCGTGTCGATGACGGCGAGCTTGAAGCCCTGCTGGCGCAGAACCTGGAGATCGCTGGCGAGCCGCGCCACGGTTGTCTGGGCGAAGGCGGGATATTCGGCCTCGCGCTCGTTCCACCAATCGGCGAGCGAGCCCTGCGGATCGATGTCGATCAGCACGACCGGCCCCGCCCCGGCGCGCTGTGCCTGGACGGCGAGATGTCCGGAAAGGGTGGTCTTGCCCGATCCGCCTTTTTGCGATGCCAAAGCCAGTACTCGCACGGCCTGGTCCCCCTGCTGAAACGCCCTGAAGTTCGTGTCCGATCGCCCCGGCATGGAGCGGTCTTGGCAGGGAATTCGCAGACTACCCCTAATTTTGGGTTAACCGGGCGGCATTTGTACTGTCGGTTTGCGTGTCCGGCGCGCAGCAATCTTTTGCTAAGAGGTGGTTTACTATAGGCTTGCCCGAAGACGCTGCGCTGCGGCGCGAAATTGCGGAAAGGATTGCGAGATGAGCCGAGGATTGACCAGGGCCGCGATGGCGACGATGGCGGGTGCAATCGCACTCGGGATGCTGGCCACGCCGGCGATGGCGGACGTCAAGGCGGGGGTCGATGCCTGGAGCGCCGGCGATTACGCCACCGCCGTGCGCGAATGGGCGGAACCGGCGGCCCAGGGCGACCCCGATGCCCAGTTCAATCTCGCCCAGGCCTATCGCCTGGGGCGGGGGGTCGAAGCCGACCCGAAACAGGCCGAGGCGCTCTATCTGCTCGCGGCGAACCAGGGACACGTGAAGGCGGCGGACAATTACGGCCTGTTGCTGTTCCAAGACGGGCGGCGCGAGGCAGCCTTGCCCTACGTGCAGGCAGCGGCGGAGCGCGGCGACCCGCGCGGCCAGTATCTTTTGGGCGTCGCCCATTTCAACGGCGACCTGGTCGAGAAGGACTGGGTCCGCGCCTATGCACTGGCGACGCTGGCCAATTCGGCCGGGCTGCCCCAGGCCCGCGCCGCGATGGCGCAGATGGACGAATTCATCCCGATGGAGCAACGCCAGGAGGCGCAGGTTCTCGCCCGAACCCTTGCAACCGATGCCCAGGCCACGCGGGCGAGCGACCTTGCGGCGGTCGATCTCGCGACCGGGGGCGTGCCCGCGCGCGAGGTGCAACCCCGGGTCGCCGGTCGGGTCGACGAGGCTGCGCCGTCGCCTCCCGCGCCGAAGCCCGCACCCAAGCCCGCACCGGCGCCGGTGGTGGTTGCGCGAAACGCCGCATCCGACGCACCGGGAGCGGACTACACGCTTCCGGCGGCCCCCGCACCCGCCGCCGCCAACCCGAGCGAACCGCGCCAGGCCTCTGCGCAACCTGCGCCCGTGGCGCCGCCCGCAGCGTCCGCAGCCACACCCGCGGCTCGGATGACCGGCGCCTGGAAAGTCCAACTCGGCGCCTTCGGGGTCGCCGGAAGCGCCGACCGGTTGTGGGACCGGCTGGCGGGCAACACCGCTCTTGTCGGTGCGGCCAAGATCAAGGAGCCCGCCGGACGGCTGACCAAGCTGCTCGCCGGCGGCTTCGCCAGCGAGGCCGACGCCCGGCGCGCCTGCGCCGCGCTCAAGGCCGGCGGCCAGGAGTGTCTCGTCACGAGATAGCGCTTTGATAGATCGCCTGCCGGCGTCTATCGCGCGCCGGCAGCGATGACCGATCCGATGAACTTAAGCGCCGTGCCGCCCGGGACGCCGGACCAGCCGTGTCCCACTGGATCGACGGTCCGGATCGCGAGCCTGGACTTCATCCGCGGTCTGGCAGTGATGGGTATCCTTGCGGCCAACATCGTCGCTTTCGGCCAGCCCTTCAGCGCCTACATGTATCCCGACGCCTTCCTGACGCCCCATGGTGCGGCGGAGGAGAGGATGTGGATCGCCCAATTCGTGCTGGTCGACGGCAAGATGCGCGGGCTCTTCAGCCTGCTGTTCGGTGCCGGCCTCTATTTGTTCATGGAAAAAGCCTGGGCGCGGGGCGCGTCACGCCGTCTTCAGGTCAGGCGCCTACTGTTTCTGGGCCTCTTCGGCCTCGTGCATTATTTTTTCATCTGGGAAGGCGACATCCTGTTTCTCTACGCGGTGTCGGGCCTGGTCGCCTTGCTGTTCGTGCGGCTGGGACCGATCAACCAGATGGTGCTCGGCATTCTCGGCTATGTCCTCGGCGGACTGCTCTACATGGGTTTGGCCTTCTCGATGGAAGGCGCGGTGGACGGCGCGTTAGCGGACAGTCCGGGGGAAGCGCAAGAAATGCGCGACGAGATGGTGGCCGGCAAGCAGGAGCAGCTGGCGGAATCGCTCGTCGACGCCGAGCTGATCCAGTCCGGCGATTACACGGGGCTGGTCGCGCACCGGTTCGCCGAACATGTCGGCAGTCTCGGGTTCATGTTGCTGATGTTCTGGTTCGAGACCCTGCCACTGATGCTGATCGGAATGGCGCTCTATCGCATGGGCATGTTCGATGGCGGGCTGTCCCGCAGCAAGCTTCTGCTGTGGGGCACGGTAGGGTGCGTATCGGGCGGGGCGGCCAGCGTGTGGATCGCCCTGCGGGTCGCGGACGATGGCTTCACCTATTACGGCACGCTGTCGGCCTTCACCGGCTGGTCGCATTTTCCCCGACTGGCGATGGTTCTGGGACTCGCGGCGCTGTTGGCGGTGTGGGGCATGCAGGCGCGGGGATGGTTGGCGGAGCGGATCACAGCGGCAGGGCGGACGGCCTTTACCAACTACCTCGGGACGTCGGTGGTGATGATGTTCGTCTTCCATGGCTGGGCGCTCGGGCTGTTCGGCGAACTGACCCGAGGGCAGCTCTATCTCGTCACCGTGGCGGCTTGGGTGGTGATGCTCGCCTGGTCCAAGCCTTGGCTGAATCGTTTTCGCTACGGCCCGCTCGAATGGCTCTGGCGCTGTCTGACCTACAGACGCCGCTTTCAGCTGAGACGATAAGGCTTGCTACTGCGAACCACTCTCACTAGAAGAGCACTTGCGAATCAATCGCAGGGAGTGGGTGACGCGTGTACGTCTGCATCTGCAACGCAATCAGGGAAAGCGAGCTGCGCCGCGTCGCGCGCCACTGCCCGGGCGATGCGGAAGCCTGCTACGCCGCGCTCGGCAAGCGTCCCAATTGCGGAACCTGCCTCTGCGATGCCGAGGATGTGATCGCCGAGGAACGTGATCTGGCATTCGTTCCGGCCCACGCCGCCGCCTGATCTGCGCTACTGACAATCGCTCGCAATGGCGGAATTCCGCCATTTTTTCGGTCCAAGTCCCTTGTCAGGGACGGCATCACGCCGCATAATCCACTCCAATTCGGAACATGAAGGAGCGCGCGATGAAGGGCGACGAGAAGGTCATCGAATATCTCAACCAGGCGCTCACCAACGAGCTGACCGCGATCAACCAGTACTGGTTGCACTACCGTGTGCTCGACAATTGGGGTGTTTCTCGACTCGCGGCCTACGAGCGCAAGGAATCGATCGAGGAGATGGAGCACGCCGACCGTCTGGCCGACCGCATCCTCTTTCTCGACGGACTTCCCAATTTCCAGGCGATCCACAAGCTCAAGGTCGGGGAATCGGTCAAGGAAATACTCGAAGCCGATCTGGCTCTGGAAATGGAGGCCATTCCGCAACTGCGCGAGGCAGCGGAATATTGCCAGGAAGTCCGCGATTTCACCTCGGGTCAGCTTTTCGAGGATATCCTCCGCAACGAGGAAGAGCATGTCGATTTCCTCGAGAAACAGTTCGACATGATCGTGCGCATGGGGATCGAGAACTACACCCAGCTCAACAGCCGGCCCGCGGGCGAGGGCGAATCTGGCGAAGCCTAGAATACCTCCCAGAAACTCGCCCGCGCCTTGCCGCGCTTGGCCAGCCGGGCGACGATCCGACCGCCGGCGCTGATATCGGCGCGGCCATGCATGGTGTTGATGTCGGCCACGGTCAAGGCAGTGGCCACATCGTGCGTTTCGAACTCGATCGGAACGAGGTCCGGATCATCGTGAATGCGTACGGTCACTCTGGTTCTCGGCATGGATCGGGCTCCTTTCGCGCCGCCCGAACTACACCCGGAGAATGAACCCCGGTAGACCGCGCGCGACCATGCGTCGCGCGACGGCACCTCTCCGGCGCGGGCCGTGCGTCATCCGCGCCGGCCTGTCCGTCTTGCCCCGCGCGCGGCGAGCCGGGTTTCCAGCAGAAAGAATCCGAGCCCGGTGATCAGCAGTGTCATGGTCAACACCCAGGCGAGGGCGATGGTGGTGCCGATGCGTGCCTCGATATAGGCGCTGACAAAGAGCAGCGCGATGACGATGCTGATGGTGACGGCCGAGGCGGTGCTGAAGACCAGCGCCCATTGCGAATAGCGGCGGCGCTGTCCGAGCCACGGCAGTTCGTCGACTTCGCTTCCGGCGACTTCGTCCTCGATCCGCCGCTGGATGCGTTCGATCCGCTCGGCGACCCAGATCAGTCGGCTCATCATCACGTTCATGATCGCTCCGATGCCGCCGAGCAGAAAGGCGGGGGCGAGGCTGAGCTGGACGATCTGCTGGACGCGCGGCGTGCTCGCGGTGCGCTCGAGAATCTCGAACGCGAAGGGCTGCGCCGGCGTTGACGCCACGAGGTCGAGAAGTGTCATCGTTCCCCGCTGTAATTGCCGCCACCGCCCTTGTTGGCGTTGTAGGGGTTCTTCGGGCTCTTGAGCACCACGCGCACCGGAACGGCGTCGAAGCCCAGCTTGGCGCGGATGCCGTTGACCAGATAGCGCTCGTAGCTCTTGGGCAAGTCGTCGAGCCGCGTGCCGAAGACGACGAAGCGCGGCGGGCGCGTCCCGGCCTGCGTGATGTAGCGCAGCTTGATCCGGCGGCCACCGGGTGCCGGTGGCGGGTTGGCCTCCAGCGCATCGTCGAACCAGCGGTTGAGCGCCGCGGTGGGCACGCGCTTCGACCAGCTCTCGCGAATCTCGAAGGCGGCCTTGAGCATCGTGTCGAGGCCCTTGCCGGTCTTGGCGCTGACCGCGAGCAGGGGCAGCCCGCGGACCTGCGACAGCCCCTCGTCGAGCGCGCCGCGGATGCCGTTGAACAGGACGCTCGCATCCTCCGCGACATCCCATTTGTTGATCGCCACCATCAGAGCGCGGCCTTCCTGAAGCACATGGTCGGCGATCTTGAGATCCTGGTGTTCGAGGCCCTTGGTGGCGTCGAGCAGCAGCACCACGACCTCGGCGAAATCGACCGCCCGGCGCGCATCGGCGACCGAAAGCTTCTCCAGCTTGTCGGTGACCTTGGCTCTCTTACGCATCCCGGCGGTATCGATAAGGCGGATGTCCCGCACCTCGCCGCCCGGCGCGGTCCACTGCCAGTCCACGGCGATCGAATCGCGGGTAATGCCGGCCTCGGGGCCGGTCAGCAGCCGATTCTCGCCGAGCAGCCGGTTGATCAGCGTCGACTTGCCGGCATTGGGCCGACCGACGATGGCAAGCTTGAGCGGGCCGAGGGGCGCATCCTCGTCCTCCTCGTCCTCTGCCGCGATTGCCACTTCGGCGGCTTCCGCCTTCTCTCCGATCAGGGGCCACAGACCCTGGAACAGGTCGGCGATGCCCTCGCCATGCTCGGCCGAGATCGCCACCGGTTCGCCGAGGCCCAGCGCATAGCTTTCGAACACGCCGCTTTCGCCTGCGGAGCCCTCGGCCTTGTTGGCGACCAGAACCACCGGCACGTCCTGCCCGCGCAGCCAGCGGCCGATCTCTTCGTCGAGCGGGGTCAGGCCGGCGCGCGCGTCGATCACGAACATCGCCGCATCGGCACCTTCGAGCGAGACCTCGGTCTGCGCCCGCATGCGGCCGGGGAGGGTCTCCGGATCCTCGTCTTCCCAGCCTGCCGTATCGACGACGGAGAATTCCAGCCCGGCGACGCTCGCATCCCCCATACGGCGATCGCGCGTGACGCCGGGCTGGTCGTCGACGAGGGCGAGCTTCTTGCCCACCAGCCGATTGAACAGCGTGGATTTGCCGACATTGGGGCGGCCGATGATGATGACGGTCGGTTTCATGGCAGAACTTTCGCAGGGCGCAGGTGGCCCGTGGCAGCCGGTTTGGCAAGCTGCGCTTGGTCCCGCGAAGATGAATTCGCGTTAACCACAAGCGGAGAGCCGCCGGAAACCATGGGCGGCGCATCAGGGGCGGCGATGAAACGCTTCCTGCCCATCGCTCTCGCCGCCTGTCTGTTCGCCGCGCCCTCCGCCGCCGAGGAAGCGACGCCCGGTTTCCATGCGACGTTTTCGCAAACTGCCGCTCACCGGCACGCGACCGCCGACGCCGCTCAGGAACTCCCACCCTATCTCCAATGCGTTCCCTATGCGCGCCAGGTTTCGGGCATTCCCATCTACGGCGATGCCCACAGTTGGTGGGACCAGGCCGAAGGCCGCTTTGCCCGCGGATCGGCACCCCGCGTCGGAGCGGTCATGGCCTTTGCGCCGTATCGGGGCATGGAATTGGGCCATGTCGCCACGGTAGCACGGGTGCTCGACAGCCGTACGGTGCTGCTCGACCACGCCAACTGGTCGCCGATCGACGGCCGACGAGGTCAGATCGAGCGCGAGGCGAAAGCGATCGACGTCTCGCCCGCCAACGACTGGAGCGCGGTTCGGGTGTGGTACGATCCGCTGCAGGCTCTCGGCCGGACGGCGTGGCCAGTTCATGGCTTTATTTACCCCGACAGAACCTCGGTGCAGGCTCCGCGCAGGACCATGGCACCGGCGCGCAAGGAGACCTCGCGCGCGTTCCTCACCGCCTTTTCCGATCTGACGAATTAATCCGCCTTGGCCACGGGTGGGTCTTCGCCCAGATCCTCGTACCACGCTTCGACCGGGCCGTTCAGCTTGAGAGTGAGCGGATTGCCCTTGCGATCCACCGTCTTTCCCGCCTGAACCCGCACCCAGCCCTCATCGATCGAATATTCCTCGATATCGGTGCGCTGTTTGCCCTTGAAACGAATGCCCACGCCGCGCTGCAGCACTTCGGCCTCGAAATACTCGCTGCGCGGGTTTACCGAAAGGCGATGCGGAGGGAGGTCGGGTTTCGTATCGTCGCTCATGCGCCGGGCCTGTAGTTGGCGGCCAGGCGGGTCGCAAGATCAATCCGGTGGCGGGGGCGTCTCCAAGGGGTTTCCTCCCGGGTTGTCGACGTCCGGCTGGGGCGGGTCGAAACCGGGAGGCTCCTGCATTGGCGCCTCGTCCGGCGAACCGGGGAGGCTATCGGGCGGCATCTCGTCGGGGGCGCCAGGATCGATAGTGTCCGGGGAAGGATCGGGTTGCGTAGCCATGACTTGTCTCCTCAATCGGGGGGCAGGTTGAGCGCCATTTCGCCGGCACCATCTTGCTTGTCGCGTTTCACCAGATCGTCCGAGCGTTCGGTGTCGATCTCGTCGGGTTCGCTGCGATGCCCCAGTACTTCGCCTTCGGTTTCGCCTTCCGCCTCCATTTCGGCGGCGGTCTTGGGCTTTACCTCGGGATCGATGGTAGGCGGAGTGGCCGGGGGTGTCTTGGGCTGTTCGTAATCGGTCATGGGGGAAATGCCTTTCGCATCGTCAACCCCCGGACCCGCCCGCGCGTTCCGCCATTCGCCGCCGTGCTTGCCCTTTCCAGCGCTTGGCCTTAGAGGCTCGTCGCACCTGACGCGCGGCGGCCCCGGTCGCCGCGCGGCTTCGTTCGGGTAGCGGGCGTGGCGGAACTGGTAGACGCGCTGGTTTTAGGTACCAGTATCGAAAGATGTGGGGGTTCGAGTCCCTTCGCCCGCACCAGGAACGCCCCCCGGTCCCCTCAGGCAGTGTCATTGCAAGAACAGCGGAAGTCAGCCAAGTCCATGGACATCAAGGAAAAGACCAACAAGGGTCTCAAGCGCGCCTATACCGTTACAATTCCGGCGAGCGAGATCGACGCCCGGGTGAGCGGAGAGGTCAAGAAGATCGCCCCCCAGGTGCGGATGCCCGGCTTTCGCCCCGGCAAGGTACCTGCGAACCTCGTCCGCAAGATGCATGGCGAACAGATCCATGCCCAGGCGATCAACGACACGATTCGCGAATCGGTCGACCGCCTGATGAAGGACAGGGAGCTGCGCCCCGCGATGCAGCCGAAGGTCGAGCTGGACGAGGGATACGAGGAAGGTAAGGACGCCGAGGTCTCCGTCGAGCTCGAGATCCTGCCGCAGATCGATACGCCCAAGACCGATGGCCTCAAGCTGGAGCGGATGACGGTCCCGGTGACCGACGCGCAAGTCGACGAGGCGCTGGAGCGCATTGCCGGACAGAACAAGAGCTACAAGGATGCGCCCAAGAGCCGCAAGGCGGCCGAGGGCGACCAGCTGATCATCGACTTCACCGGCAAGCTCGGCGGCGAGGAATTCGAAGGCGGCAAGGCCGAGGATGCGCCCCTGGTGCTGGGCTCCGGCACCTTCATCCCCGGGTTCGAGGATCAGCTGACCGGGGTCAAGACCGGCGAGGAAAAGACCATCAAGGTCACCTTCCCCGAAGATTACCAGGCCGCGCATCTGGCGGGCAAGGAAGCCGAGTTCGACATTGTGGTGAAGCAGGTCAAGATCGAGACCGAGAGCAAACCCGATGACGAATTCGCCAAGAACCTCGGCCTCGAGAGCCTCGACAAGCTCAAGGAACTGCTTCGGGGTCAGCTTGAGCAGGAGACCTCCGGCCTCACCCGCACGCAGATGAAGCGCCAACTGCTCGACAAGCTGGCGGCAGGCCACGATTTCGACGTGCCCGAGGGTATGGTCGATGCGGAGTTCGCGCAGATCTGGCAGCAGCTTCAGCAGGAAGCGGCGCGGGCCGATGATCCCGAAGCCGAGATGAAGGAAATCGAGAGCGAGCGCGAGGATTATCGCCGCATCGCCGAACGCCGCGTGCGCCTCGGCCTGTTGCTCTCCGAAATCGGTCAGGCGAACGACGTCCAGGTCTCGAACCAGGAAATGCAGATGCTGGTTCAGCAGGCCGCGCAGCAGTACCGGGCCGAGGATCGCGAGCGATTCGTCCAGTACATCCAGTCCGAGCCCATGGCCGCCGCCCAGCTGCGCGCCCCGCTCTACGAGGACAAGGTGGTCGACTTCCTGTTCGACAAGGCGGAGATCAGCGACCGCGAAGTGACCCGCGAGGAACTCGAAGCGGCGATCGAGGCCGACGAGGAGCAGGAGATCGAGGCGGCCAAGAAGGCGCCGGCGAAGAAGAAGGCTCCGGCCAAGGCTGCGGCGAAGAAGGACGGCGACAAGAAGCCGGCCGCGAAGAAGCCCGCCGCCAAGCCGGATGCCAAGTCCGAGGCCGACACGAAGGCTCCGGCAAAGAAGCCGGCGGCCAAGAAGGCTCCTGCGAAGAAGGCCGACGCTGCAAAAGCTGATGCCAAGCCCGCGGCCAAGAAAGCTCCGGCCAAGAAGGCCCCGGCCGAAAAGGCATCGGCGAAGAAGCCTGCTGCCAAGAAGACGCCCGCGAAAAAGGCCTGATCCGGCCTTTGCTTCGGAAGCGACGGCTTCGAAAAAGAAAAAGGGGCGGCGGGGCAAATCCTGCCGCCCCTTTTCTTTGTCTGCCGAGCTATTCCCGAACCCCGGTATCCTCGACCTCCACCCGGCGTCCCTCGGGCGTCAGAGCCATCATAGTCTCGTCGTGTCCGGCATGAATGTGCCCGCGCCGGCGTTCGACGAAGGACAAGGCCGGCCCGGACACCACGCCGTGGACCAGGATCGAGACCAGGATGGTGAAGCTCACGGTTGCCCAGAGCAGCTGGAGCTGGGCGAATTCGGCATTGTTCTGCCCGTAGGCGAGGTAGTAGATCGAGCCCATGCCGCGCACGCCGAGGAAGGCGATGGCGATCGTGCCCGCAAGCGGCAGGGCGGAGCGGAATTCGGCAATGAATCCCGCGATCGGCCGGATGACGAAGATCAGCGCCAGACCCACCAGCGCCGCAGGCCAGGTCAGCGCGTCGAGCACGCCGCTCGCCAGCATCGCCCCGAAGCCGAGCAGCACCGCCACCAGCACGATCTGTTCGATCTGGTCGATGAAATGATGGCTGATCTTGTGGTAGCGGCTGCGGTTCTCGCGCTGGCGAGCCGTCACCGCGCCGACGAACACCGCCAGGAAGCCGTAGCCCTGAAAAACTTCCGCAAGCCCATATGCGGTAAGCAGCGTGCCGAGGACGATAAGACCTTCGCTGGTCGAATATTTCGGGGTGTCGGCGCTTTCGGCCTCCTGCTCGATCTCCTCGCGCGGCGCGTCGGCTTCCCGCTCGAAGACGTACCAGGCGCCGATCCGGCCCACGCCCCAGCCGACCGCGCAGCCGACCGCGATCCGGAAGACGAGATCGAAGGCCGCCCATTCGAAGGTCCAGGCGCCGAGCGATGTCATGCCGACGGCGGCGATCGCGAGATAGGTGAAGGGGAAGGCCAGCCCATCGTTGAGCCCGGCTTCCACCGTCAGGCTGAAGCGCACGTCGTGGCGCTTGTTTTCGCCGGGCGGGCCGACCTGCACGCTGCGTGCGAGTACGGGGTCCGTCGGGGCGAGCGCCGCACCGAGCAGGATCGCGCTTGCGGGGGCGAGGCCCATCGCCCACCAGCCGAGGAACGCCACGGCCGCGATCGTCAGCGGCATCGCCACCGCCAGCAGCGGCCAAATCTGGCTCCAGTTGATCCAGCTCACCGGCCGATCGATGGCGATCCCCGCCGCCATCAGCGAGGCGATCACGATGAATTCGGTAACATATTCAAGCGTCGCCGCGTCGAACCCGTCCCAGCTCGGGTTGAGATTGGGAAACCCCAGCGGCAGCGAGGCGAGAGCATAACCGATCGCGACGTAGAGGATCGGCAGCGAAAGCCAGAACCGCGCGAGGAATTTCTCCAGGCTGACGGCCAGCATGAGGCCCAGCCCGAAAACGGTCAGGGCGAGAATGCGCGGATCGGCGTCCAGGAATTCAGGCAATGCGGGTCCGCTCGGTGCGACGCGGATCAGTTGCCATCGGGACCGCCCCCACCCTGCGGTACCCAGCGATGGAACTGCGGATCGGGCAGTTCGGCGCTGCGCGCCCGCTCGTAGGCGGCTCCGGCCTTGAGCACGGCGTGATCGTCCCACTTCGCGCCGAGAATGCTGAGGCCCACCGGCAGGCCCTCGATCGCGCCCATCGGCACGGTAAGGTGCGGATAGCCGGCAATCGCCGAGGGACTGCCGAAGCCGACGCTGCCGTTGAAATTGTCGCCATTGACCAGATCGCTCATCCACGCGGGCCCTCGGGTAGGGGCGACCAGGAATTGAACGTCGTTATCGGCCAAGAGAACATCCAGGGTCTCTTCGCCGGCGATGCGGATCGCCTTCGCCCGGGCCTCCTCATAGGCGGTACGATCGGTGGCCTTTTCCGCCTGTTTGAAAAGGTCCTGGCCGAACCAGCGCAGTTCGGCATCGGCATTCGCCTCGTTGAAGGCGATCAGATCGGCGAGGCTGCGGGGTGTTTCCTGCCCTTCGAACGGCGGTAGACTGGCGAGATATCTGCCCATCTCCTCGCGCAGTTCGTACATCAGCACGGCGAAGCTGCTGCCGTACATCTCTTCGTTCGGTTCGAATTCGATGTCGACCAGCACGGCGCCTGCATTTTCGAGATCGGTGAGGGCATTTTCGAAAACGGTCTCGAGATCCTCGCGATCGCCGATCTGGTCGCGCATCACGCCGATACGCACACCCTCGAGCGAATAGTTCTCAAGTCCCTGCGTATAATCCCGCACGCGATTGGGAATGCCGAGGGTCGCTTGATCGGCGCTATCTTCGCCTGCGATCGCGCCGAGCAGGAGCGCCGCGTCTTGGACGCTGCGCGCCATCGGCCCGGCGGTATCCTGCGTGCTGGAGATCGGCACCACATGGGTGCGGCTGACGAGGCCAACGCTGGGTTTGAAGCCGACGACGCCGTTCATGCTGGCGGGGCAGGTGATCGAGCCGTTGGTTTCGGTGCCGATAGCGGCCCAGGCGAAGCCCGCCGCCACCGCCGCCCCGCTGCCCGAGGAGGAACCGCAGGTGTTGCGGTCGATCGCATGGGGATTGCGGGTCAGGCCGCCGACCGCGCTCCAGCCGCTGGTTGAATTGTCGTCGCGGATATTGGCCCACTCGGACAGGTTCGCCTTGCCCATGACCACGCCGCCGGCTGCGCGAAGATTGGCAATCAGCGGCGCATCGCGGCCGGTGCGGTTGTTCGCAAGCGCCAGGCTGCCCGCAGTGGTCGGCAGCTCGCGTGTCTCGATATTGTCCTTCACCAGCACCGTGCGTCCAGCGAGAGGGAGGCCGGCCGCCTCTGCGGCGCGGACTTGCGCCTGCACGTCGGGAGCAAGTGCGATGACGGCGTTGAGGCCGTCGGGCCCGTCGTCGTAGCGCCGAATCTTGACCACCTGACCGATCGCGGTCGCTTCGGCGGGGCTGAGCGCCGGTTCGAAGCCGGGCGGCAGGGCGAGCGTACCCGGTTCGGCCTGCGCGGCAGAAGGCGATGCAGTCTGCGCCGAGGCCGGTGCGGCGGCAAAGGCGAGAGCGAGGGCGGCGAGGGAAAGGGCGCGTTCGATCATGCCTGCCCCGATGCCACCGCTTGCGGCGAATTCAAAGCCCGATCAGAAGTTTCCGCTTACGCTGAACCGGAAGATGGGCCCTATCCTGCGCCGGTAGGTCTCGCGAAACGCGATCGGAGCCGCGGCACGGTCGCCGGAAAAGACCGTGCGTTCGAAGTTCTGCGTTGCGCCCAGCAGATTGGCGGCGGTGGCGTTGACGGTCAGGCCGAAGACATCTTTGTGTTCGACGAAGACGTCGAGGAACCCAGGCCCCTCCTGATCACGGCCGATCTCGAAACGACGGAAATAGAAGGCATTTTGATAGGTCGAATAACCACCGCCGTAAGCCCAGTCGCTGGCGGGGATATCCTGGCGGAAATCCAGTTCCAGCAGGTCGCGCGTGTTGCCCGAGATGAACCGTGGCAGGCCGGTGAAGGGATCCACGACGCTGGCATCGACCAGCGCCGCGCGCGCATCGAACTGGGCGCCTGTCCACCCGACGGGATCCAGCTTGATCGTCGCGTTGCTCCGCAGCACGGTGGCGTCGGCGTCGCCGATATTGCCCCGCGCTTCTCCACCGCCAGGCAGAGGAAAGAAGTCGACGAAATCCTCGAACCAGGACCGCTCGAATTCGAATGTGACCGATCCCCAGGCGCCCAGTCGCTTGTTGGCTTCGGCCACCAGTTTCCAGCTCTGAACCGGTTGCAGCGTGTTGTTGCCCGCATTCTGATTGTTGTCGTTGAGTGCGACGCTGGCGAGGAAATTGCCGAAGGAAAGCTGACCGACCTCGCGGCTGAGCTTTGCCGAGGCGTCGAAATCGGCGGCGGGCTTCCAGGCCAGCGAGGCCGAGCCCTTGGGCCGCTGGAAGGTCCGAGAATTGGCCGCCGATCCCGTCTGTTCGATCTTCGAATACTCGGCGCCTCCGGTGGCCTGGAACGAGAGCGTGTCGGTCAATTGCTTCCCGACCGACAGAATCCCCTCGTAGCGATCCTCGCTCACGCCGCCGGTTCCGGCGGGGAAGGGCACGGCCATGAAATCCCCTCGCGGATCCAGCTCGAAAAGGCCGGAAATGCGGTCGAGCCGGTTGAAGGCCGCTTCGCCCGCGAACTGCCAGTCGGCAGCCAGCATCCGCCATCCGTATTCGAACCGGCCGATGCGCTCGCCGATCTCGTTGACCTGATTGAAGCGGCTGCCCCGGTCCGCCATGCCATTGTCGAAGCTGTCGACGACGATGCTTTCGAAATTGTCCCGTTCGAATCGTTCGAGCCCGATCAGTTTGAGCTTGCCGGGCCCGAGGAGGAATTCGACATCGCCGCCGATCTCGTATTCCGGGCCATCCTCGCGGACGGTGGCGAGGCGGGTACGGACCGGGCCCACCACCGGAAATCCGGTCTCCGGATCATCGGTGTAATAGTAATCTTCGCCGAACCGGAGATTGAGATTGGCGACGGTCGAAGAAGATGGGCGATAGGTCAGGTTGGCGCTGAGAATGGGATTGTCGAACCCGCCGGAGAAGACCGTATCCTGGATCTCGATCAGTTCGCCGGCGCCGTCGGTGATCCGGATCGGGCCGTCCGCTCCGAAGCGATCGTTGTTGTTCTTGAGCGAGACGGTGTAGTCCAGCTCGCCGAGGCTGTCGGACCACGAAATCTCGCCCCCGTAGAGCTGTGGATCGGTATTGTGCGCCCGGAAGCCGGCACGATAGGTGAACTGGCCGGAACCGCCTCCGCTACCCTCGACGATGACGTTCGCGACCTGTCCGGTGAGACCGGGGATGTCGAGCGTGGTGCCGTCGACCACATCGATACGGATAACGTCGCCTGCCGAAATCCGGCGTAGCAGGTCGCGCACGCTGTCGGATTTGCTCGAGAATCGCTCGCCGTTCACCAACACGTTGCGGCTCACCTGCCCCAGCCCGCGCTGGCTGGTATTGCCGTCGGAAATCGTGAAGCCGGGGAGACGTTCGACCATGTCGAGCGCTGTGCGCGGACTGTACTGCGCGAAATAGGCCGGAGCGTAGGATTGCCCGCGTCCGGCAGGCACCGCCTCGGCCGCTCCGGCGGGCGTGACGGGGCTTGTGCCGGACTGCTCCTCTGCCCCTTGCGCTCGAACGGGAGCAACGGACAGGACAAGACAGGTACCGACCAGCAGGGTCGCAGCGCGGGATTGCGGCATTCGTACTCCGGTTCGGTGTGTGGCGTGGCCATGTCCGCCGATCAGCGGGCCTTTAAGCCCTGCTCGACCGAAGCGAATTTCGCCCCGACGAATGGTTACGCAAGTATCGTTTCGCAACCTTTTCGCGTGCGGTTTACCACGTCTCGGGACATCTGGCCGCAAGGCTCTTGAATTGATCGGGGGAAGGGCGACATAGGGCGCTCATCACGCGACGAGAGGGACAAGAATGATCGATCTGTTCAACGGCGAAGGCCACGCCACCCAGGGGCAGTTCACCCAAGACCCGGTGACCGGCGCACTGGTGCCCGTGGTGGTCGAGCAGACCAGCCGTGGCGAACGCAGCTTCGACATCTTCAGCCGTCTTCTGCGCGAACGGATCATCTTCATCACCGGTCAGGTGGAAGACGGCATGGCCAGCCTGGCGACGGCGCAGTTGCTGTTCCTCGAGAGCGAAAACCCTTCCAAGCCGATCAGCATGTACATCAATTCGCCGGGCGGCGTGGTCACCGCCGGAATGGCGATCCACGACACCATGCAATACATCAAGCCGCGGGTCTCGACCGTCTGCATCGGGCAGGCCGCGAGCATGGGCAGCTTCCTTCTCGCGGCGGGCGAGCCGGGGATGCGGATCGCCTTGCCGAATGCGCGGATCATGGTCCACCAGCCATCGGGCGGGGCGCGCGGCATGGCTTCGGACATCGAAATCCAGGCGCGCGAGATCCTTCGCATCCGCAAGCGGATGAACGATCTCTACGTCAAATACACCGGCCAGAGCCTCGATGCGATCGAGAAGGCGATGGATCGCGACACCTTCCTCGAAGCCGACGAGGCGATGAAATTCGGCATCGTCGACAAGGTCTTCGAAACCCGCCCCGAAAATGAGGAGCCGGGTGACGCCGAAGGCAGTGGCGGCGCCCCGGAATAAGCATCGCGCGGCCGACCCGTTCGGGGCAGCGCGCGAAGCGATCGTAGCATTTCGGCAACCTTGCCGCTTCAGCTTGCGGCAAGGCGGTTGCGCTACGGTGCAAATTAACCAAGGATGCTCTATCCAGGTCGATCTCGGCCGGGAATCACGGGGCGTAGGCAGGACATGACCAAGTTGAGCGGTACCGACAGCAAATCGACACTTTATTGCAGCTTCTGCGGCAAGTCCCAGCACGAGGTGCGCAAACTCATCGCCGGACCCACGGTGTTCATCTGCGACGAATGCGTCGAGCTGTGCAACGACATCATCCGCGAGGAAACGAAGGCCGGTCTGACCGGCAAGAAGGAAGGCGACGTCCCGACGCCGGCCGAGATCTTCGAGACGCTCAACGATTACGTGATCGGCCAGGATCGCGCCAAGCGGGTGCTCTCGGTCGCGGTGCACAATCACTACAAGCGGCTAAAGCACGGCGGCAAGGCGGGCGACGTCGAACTGGCGAAGTCGAACATCCTGCTGGTCGGCCCCACCGGCTGCGGCAAGACCCTGCTCGCCCAGACGTTGGCCCGCACCTTCGACGTGCCCTTCACCATGGCCGATGCGACCACGCTGACCGAAGCGGGCTATGTCGGCGAGGACGTCGAGAACATCATCCTCAAGCTGCTCCAGGCCTCCGACTACAATGTCGAGAAAGCGCAGCACGGCATCGTCTACATCGACGAGATCGACAAGATCACGCGCAAGGCGGAAAATCCCTCCATCACCCGCGACGTGTCGGGCGAGGGCGTGCAGCAAGCGCTGCTCAAGCTGATGGAAGGCACCACCGCCTCCGTGCCGCCGCAGGGCGGGCGCAAGCATCCGCAGCAGGAATTCCTGCAGGTCGATACGACGAACATCCTCTTCATCTGCGGCGGCGCGTTTGCGGGTCTCGAAAAGATCATCGCCGACCGGCTGCAGAAGCGCAGCATCGGCTTCGGTGCGCATGTCGCCGATCCGGACAAGCGCCGGGTGGGCGAGCTGCTCGAGAAGAGCGAGCCCGAAGATCTGTTGAAGTTCGGCCTGATTCCCGAGTTCGTCGGTCGCCTGCCGGTGATCGCGACCCTGCGCGATCTCGACATCGAAGCTTTGGTGACCATTCTCACCGAGCCGAAGAACGCGCTCGTCAAGCAGTATGCCAAGCTGTTCGAGCTCGAGGATGTCGAGCTGACCTTCAACGACGACGCGTTGCGCGAGATCGCCGAGAAGGCGATCAAGCGCAAAACCGGCGCCCGCGGGCTGCGCTCGATCGTCGAGGGCATCCTGCTCGACACGATGTTCGACCTGCCCGACATGGACGGGGTGACCGAGATCGTCATCGACAAGGATGTCGTCGACGGCCGCAAGGAGCCGATCCAGGTCCATGGCGGCAAGAAGGACGAGAAGAAAGAAGCGGCGGCGTAGTACCCGGATCGGGCGCAGGTGAGCCTGCGCCCGTTATCGGCGCATGCGCTGCGGGACCTGATCTGCGGGGCAGAAGGTCATGTCGGCCGTATCCTGGATGACCACCTCGATGGCGCCCGGATAGACGGGCTTCAGGATCAACCCGCTTTCCGGCTCTCCTTCCTCGAGCGGCTCGCCCGAAGTCGATTCATCCGGCACCAGGCTGAAATAGCCCTCTTCGGCTTCGATGATGTCGCCGACCGCGGTGTGGTAGGCATCGTCGCGCCCCGGCCCGAAGATTTCCCAATAGCCGTCGCGTTCGAACTTGATGAAAGAGCCGGCGCGGGCGCAAGGGACGTCTTGCAAACCGTAATATCCCAATCGCATGGGTATGCGGCCCATGAACCCGAACTCCGGCGAACCGAGAGACAGTGCGCTGGCTCGCTTCACGGAGGGCTCGAAACGTGCCGCGATCGAGCAGAAGCGGCCCTCCAGAGAGGTGCCGCCATCGACATAGGCACGGCCGTCCCAGCGCAGAAACCGAAAACAATCGAAACCCGGACCGCCGATCTCGATATCGGGCCAGGCGATCCCGGAACGGGGGTAGAGCGCGGGAATTCCCGTGGATTCGGCGACGACCTTCCAACCCGCGCCTTGCCTTGCCAGCAGCACGAAGCCCTGGCCGGTCATCCCGTGGCATCCCGTCCCGTAGGACATCACCATCGCCTCCTCGCTCCCATCGGCGTTCAGGTCGCGGAACTGCTCGATCGATCCGGTCCCGTCGCCCTCGCAATTCACCCACTCGCTGCCGCGCCGGGTGAAGCCGGCAGCCTGCATGATCTGCGCTTCCAGCGTGCGGGGCAGGGCGGGCGGCGACGCGGTCTGGCCGGGGTCGACCGAGCTCTCCTGCGCGGCAAGTGCCGCGACGGCCGGACTGGCCATCATCAGCGCAGGCACGATGGAAAACAGGGCAGCGAACAGAAGGCCGGGTCTCATCAATACCTCCTCCGAACACGGAACGAATCCGGGAGAAAGCGACCGCGGAGTAGAGGACTAGCATGAGGCCCGGCCGTACGGAATAGGGCAAGAAGGCCGTCGATCGGCCGTGCGCATGACAGCTCTTCGGCGCGTGTCGTCGGGTTCCGCCTAGCAACCCGCCGCGCAATCGCGCGTCCGCTCGATCTGCACCGTCGCATGGCCGATCCGATGCCGGTGCCGCAGTGCCTCGGCGATCTCGTGCAGGAAGTCGTCGTCCGGATGCCCCGCCGGCATGACCAGATGGACGGTCAGCGCGGTCTCGGTGGTGCTCATGGGCCAGATGTGCAGGTCGTGCACCGCCTCGACCCCGGGCAGAGCGACGAGATAGGAGCGTACCTCGCTCTTCGAGATGCCCTTGGGCACCGCCAGCATGCTCATCGCCACGCTGTCCTTCAGCAGACTCCAGGTTCCCCAGGCGATCACCGCGACGATAACCAGACTCACCGCCGGATCGATCCACAGCGCCCTGGTCCACAGGATCGCCAGTCCGGCCACCACTACTCCCAGGCTGACCAGCGCATCCGCCGCCATGTGCAGGAATGCGCCGCGGATGTTGATGTCGTGCTGGCCGCGCATGAACAGCGCCGCGGTGCCGCCGTTGATCAGGATGCCGATGCCGGCGACGATCGCCATGGTCTGGCCCTCCACCGGTGCCGGTTCTGCCACCCGGCGCAAGGTCTCGAACAGGATCGCCCCGATCGCCACCAGCAGCAGGCCGGCGTTGGCCAGCGCCGCGAGGATGGTCGAACTCTTGTAGCCGTAGGTGAAGCGTTCGTTCGCCGGGCGTTTGGCGGCGACGCTCGCCCCCCAGGCCAGCATCAGCGCCATCACGTCGGACAGATTGTGCCCGGCATCGGCGATCAGCGCCATCGATCCGGATATCCAGCCGTACCCCGCCTCGATGATCACGAAGCCGGTATTGAGGACGATGCCGATCAGGAAGGCGCGGTCGAAGCTCTTCGGTGCGTGCGCATGAGCATGGGCATGGCCGTGCCCGTGGCCGCCATCATGCGAATGATCGTGCGAGTGCCCTGCGCCCATGCGCGCTATTCGTAGACGCACGCGTCGAGCCCGTCACGCCCGACCACCCCGATCCGCGCGGAAATCGTGTTGCCATAGCCGCGCAGCCAGCCGCGCGGGTTCACCACCGAACGCTCCTTGGGCAGCGGGAGGGCAGCGGCCATCCGTGCCGCCTCGATCTGCGAGAGAGAGGCGGCGGATTTGCCGAAATAGCGCTGTGACCCGGCCTCCGCGCCATAGGTTCCGATCCCGGTCTCTGCGACGTTGAGATAGACTTCCATGATCCGCCGCTTGCCCCAGATCTGCTCGATCAGAAAGGTGAACCCGGCCTCCAGTCCCTTGCGGAAATAGCCGCCGCCCTGCCACAGGAAGACGTTCTTCGCGGTCTGCTGGCTGATCGTGGACCCGCCGCGAATGCGGCCGCCCTGCGCGTTGCGGCGCATGGCGTTTTCGATCGCCTCGCGGTCGAAGCCGTCGTGCGAACAGAACTTGCCGTCCTCCGCCGCGATCACCGCGCGCACCAGGTTGCGGTCGATATTCGCAAGCGGCTCCCAGTCCTTGGTGATGCCGCGATCGTCCATCAGCATCGTCGCGGTGACCGGAACCGGGACGAATTTGTAGAGGAGGACGAGACCCAGGGCGAGCACGATCAGCCCGCCGATCAGCTTGAAAAGAAAGCGGAGCACCCAGCGCATGCGGGCCGTCTACCGGGGGGATGCGGCAAGCGCAATTATCGTGCTTGCCGGGCGGGCGCGCATGCTCTCTATTCCCCAGGCAGCCGAAGGGGGACTTTGACGATGCGGAAGACGATGATGCTGGGCCTGTCCGCGGCCGCTCTGGCGTGGACGCAGGTGGCGGGGGCGCAGGAAGCCACTGTCGGCGAGGCGGTGGCGGCCGATTACGATGCTCATCTCGAAGACCTGTTCGTTCATTTCCACGAGAATCCCGAACTCTCCTTCCTCGAGACCGAAACCGCCGCGCGCATGGCGAGCGAGTTGCGTGCCGCGGGCCTCGAGGTGACCGAGGGGGTCGGCGGCACCGGCGTGGTCGGCATGATGCGCAACGGAGAGGGGCCACTGATCCTGCTGCGTGCCGATATGGACGGTCTGCCGGTGGAGGAGAAGACCGGCCTTCCCTACGCTTCAGAAGCGACGCAGACGGGGCAGGACGGGGCGGTCTATCCGGTGATGCACGCCTGCGGGCACGATGTGCACATTACATCGATGGTCGGCACTGCGCGCCGGCTCGCCGCCATGCGCGATGCCTGGAGCGGCACGCTGATGTTCGTCGTCCAGCCCGCCGAGGAGCGGGTCGGCGGGGCCAAAGCGATGATGGCGGACGGGCTCTACGACCGGTTCGGCAAGCCCGATTATGCGCTCGCCTTTCACGTCACCACCCTGTTGCCGACCGGCGTGGTCTCGGCCAGCGAGCGGATCATGTATTCGAGCGCCGATTCGGTGGAGATCATGGTCCCCGGCGTCGGCGCACACGGTGCCGCACCGCACATGGGGCGCGATCCGGTTTATATCGCCGCGCAGATCGTCACCGCGCTGCAGTCGATCGTCTCGCGCGAGCGGCCCCCTCTTTCACCCGGGGTCATTACCGTGGGATCTTTCCACGCGGGCACCAAGCATAACATCATTTCCGACCGCGCCGACCTGCAACTGACCGTGCGCGCCAACGACGAGGCGACGCGCGCGCAGCTGCTCGAGAGCATCGAACGAATTGCGGTCAACATCGGCCGTGCGCACGGCCTTGCCGACGACATGCTGCCGGTCATGACCGTGAGCGAGGGGACGCCGGTCACCAACAACGATCCGGCGCTGGCCCGCCGGCTCAACGCGGTGATGATGGAGACTTTCGGCGAAGATGGGTTCCTGCCCTACGAGCAGACCACGATGGGGGCGGAGGACTTCTCCTACTTCGTCACCGAGGATAGCGGCGTTCCGGGATATTACTTCGGCGTCGGGGGAACCCCGCCCGAGGCCTTCGCCGCGGCGCAGGCGGGCGGTCCGCCCGTGCCATCGCACCATTCGCCGTTGTTCAAGATCGCTCCGCGCGAATCCGTGACCCGGGGAACGGAAGCGATGGTGGCGGCTGTGCTCGATCTCGCACCACCCGGCTGATACGGCCCGGAGCCAACGAAAAGGGGGCGGCTAACTCCGCCCCCTCTCATACACCATTGGTTGTCGATCTATGCCTGACCGTTCAGGCGACGCCGGGCAGCAACCTGTCGCCGGCAATGGTCTTCATTGCCTTTTGCAGCTTTTCGAAGGCGCGCACCTCGATCTGCCGGATGCGTTCGCGGCTGACGTCATAGACCTGGCTGAGTTCCTCCAGCGTCTGCGGATTTTCCGTCAAGCGCCGCTCGGTGAGGATGTGCTTTTCGCGGTCGTTGAGGCTGTCCATCGCTTCCACCAGCATGTCGTGGCGCACCTCGGCTTCCTCGGCATCGGCGACGGTCTCGTCCTGCAAGGGGCGATCGTCGGTGAGCCAGTCGAGCCATTCGCCCGAGCCCTCCTCGCCGTTGCGCATGCTGACGTTGAGCGACCCGTCGCCCCCCATCATCATGCGGCGGTTCATGTTGACCACTTCCTGCTCGGGCACGCCGAGATCGGTGGCGATCTTGGTCACGTCGTCGGGATGGAGGTCGCTGTCCTCGTAGGCCTCGAGTTGCTTCTTCATCCGGCGCAGATTGAAGAACAGCTTCTTCTGCGCCGCGGTGGTGCCCATCTTGACGAGGCTCCAGCTGCGCAGGATGAATTCCTGGATGCTCGCCTTGATCCACCACATCGCATAGGTCGCAAGGCGGAAGCCGCGATCGGCCTCGAACTTCTTGACGCCCTGCATCAGCCCGACGTTGCCTTCGGAAATGAGGTCGCTGACCGGCAGGCCGTAGCCGCGATAGCCCATGGCGATTTTGGCCACGAGCCGCAGGTGCGAGGTGACGAGCTGGGCCGCGGCCTCGCTGTCCTCGTGCTCCTCGTAGCGCTTGGCGAGCATGTATTCCTGCTCCGCCGTCAGCACCGGGAATTTCTTGATCTCGGCGAGATAGCGGTTGAGGCTCTGCTCGCCGCCGAGCGCCGGGACGCTCAATGATTTGGTATTGCTCACTTTACCCTGACCTTTCTCTAGCCAGCCTCGATGCGCCGGACCCCTGATGGGCATCCGTGGCGGTGGGCCGCTTCCTGCATATATAATCGCTGGACGCCGCGAATGAAGCGGATTTCATCGATTTCAACGAGTGGTTTCGTCGATGAGTTCCCGCATATCCGGGGGCATTTCGGCCCGGAATTGCACCGTTTCGCCGGTGACCGGATGAATGAAACCGAGCTCTGCCGCATGAAGCGCCTGGCGTGCGAAACCGAGGTCGGAAAGCAGCGGGCGGAGTGCCTTGGGAGTGCGTCCATAGACTGGGTCTCCCAATAGCGGATGACCGATTGACAGACAGTGAACGCGCACCTGGTGTGTGCGCCCGGTCTCGAGCCGGCATTCCAGCAGCGCTGCGTGGTCGAGCCTCTGCAAGGTACGATAATGCGTGACCGCGCGCTTCCCGCGCCGGGCGTCGGCAAGGAGCACGTCCATCTTCTTGCGATCCCGGTCCGACCGACCAAGCCGCGCATCGATCGTGCCTTCGCTCGGGTTGGGATGTCCCGCACAGACCGCCAGATAGCGCCGATGAATCGAATGATCGGCGAACTGGCGTGCCAGGCCCTCGTGCGCGGCATCGGTCTTGGCGACGACCAGCAGCCCGGAGGTGTCCTTGTCGATCCGGTGGACGATCCCCGGCCGCGCCACGCCATTGATTCCCGACAGCCGCCCCCCGCAATGATGGAGCAGCGCGTTGACCAGCGTGCCATCGCGATTGCCGGCCGCGGGGTGCACCACCATCCCCGCGGGCTTGTCGACCACGATCAGGTGATCGTCTTCGAACACCACCGCCAGGGGGATGTCCTGCGGCTCGACATCGAGCGGCGCGGGGGCAGGGAGGGCGATAGTGAAATGCGTTCCGGCGATGACCTTCAGCGAGGGACTGCGCGCGGGCGCATCGTCCAGCCGCACCGCCTCATCCCCGATCAGCGTCTTGATCCGTTCGCGCGAAAACCCGGTGGCTTCTGCGAGCGCCTTGTCCAGTCGACCGGCAGTCGAGAGAGTGCCTGAGATGATTTCCGCTGCGGACATCGCTACGACCATGCGCGATGGACCTTTTCGTGACAAGCGACGTGCTGGCGGCGATGCGCGACCACGCGCGGGTCTCGTTGCCGAATGAGGCCTGCGGCGTGTTGTTCGGTTCGGCCGGGGCGATAGATCGAGCCGCGCGCGCCGAAAACGTCCACCCGGACCCCGCAAGGCATTTCGAGATCGATCCGCAGTTGCTGATCGACGCCCACCGGAAGGCGCGGCAGGGCGGGCCGGCGGTGGCGGGATATTATCATTCGCATCCCAGCGGCGTGGCCGAACCTTCGGCGACCGACCGGGCTCTCGCCGCCGGGGACGGGATGGTCTGGGCGATCATGGCGGCGGGGGCGATCACCTTCTGGCGCGACGATCCGGGTGGCTTCATTGCGCTTTCCTACACGGTCGGCCCCGCCTAACCCTCGCGCTGTCGTGCAAGGGCGTCAGAGCCCACTGGCGCGATCACGGTTAATGCGTCTAGGACAGTGTAACACATGGTCCATCCTTCAGGAAATTGTCTGACTTTATGAACGAGGTGTCTTCTACCGATCTCGCCGCGATGCTCTGCTCGCGGCTGTGCCACGACATGCTCTCGCCGGTGGGCGCGATGTCCAACGGCCTCGAACTGCTCGCCAGCGAGACCGATCCGGAAATGCGCCGCAACTGCATGGAATTGCTCGAGCAGAGCGCGACGATCTCGACCAACAAGCTCAAGTTCTTCCGCCTCGCCTTCGGCGCCGCCGGGGGGTTCGGCGAACGGGTGCCGGTCGAGGAGCCCAAGGCGCTGGTCGAGGCGCTCGCCAGAGACAAGGGGCGGATCGAGGTCGAATGGGCGCTCGGGGGCGCGAACCTCTCCAAGCCCGCGGTCAAGGTGCTGCTCAATTTCGCCCAGATCGCGCTCGACGCGCTGGTGCGCGGAGGGCGTCTGGATATCGGCGCGGAACTGCGCGAGGGCGCCTGCGAGATCGTGGTGCGCGCCGGCGGCGATCGGATCGCCTTCGACGAAGTCATCGGGCGGGCACTTGAGGGCAGCCTGCCCGCCGAGGAGCTGTCGAGCCGCACCGCGGCGGCGCACATGATCCAGCTGCTCGCCCGGGAGTGTGGCGGCGGGTTGCAATACGCGCTGGGCGAGGACGCGCTGGTCCTCGGCGCAGTGCTGCCCGAGCCCGAGGGGCTGATCGGATGAGCGACGGGAAGGGGGCGAGCGATTTTGGCCGGCTCGGCGAGGGGCTACCCTCCAGCAAGGACGAGCTGGTCGATCGCGAGGTGCTCTCGCCCAATCACGACGAGCGGACCATGCCGATCGACATGGTGGTGATTCATTACACCGAGATGGAGGACAAGGGCTTCGCCATCGAGCGGCTCTGCGATCCCGAGGCCAAGGTCTCCGCCCATTACCTGATCGGCGAACAGGGCGAAGTCGTCCGGCTGGTCCCCGAGGAGAAACGCGCGTGGCACGCGGGCGTTTCCTACTGGCGGGGCCACAAGGATGTGAATTCCTGCAGCGTCGGAATCGAACTCGACCATCCGGGCCACAAATACGGCTATCGCGATTTCAACGAGGCGCAATTCGAGGCCCTGGTTCCGCTGGTGGCCCGGATCGTGAAGCGCTACGACATTCCCCGCGCTAATGTCGTGGGCCATTCGGATGTCGCTCCGGCGCGCAAGATCGATCCGGGCGAACTGTTTCCCTGGGAGCGGCTGGCCGAATACGGCCTCTGCCTGCCCACACCCACCAAGCTGTCGCCCGACAACCCCTTCGACAACGATGCAGCCTTCTACCTCGCGCTCGAGCGCTTCGGTTACGACGTGACCGACGGGTACAAGGCGGTCGAGGCGTTCCAGCGCCGCTGGCGGCCGCGCAAGATCGACGGCGAGATCGATGGCGAAATCCGCGCGATCCTGTTCCAGCTGCTGCTCGACCGCGATCAGGGCCGGACCCGCTGATCTGCCAAAGGCGGGCCGCGGTCGACGAATGGCCTTCCCTTTCCTGGCGCTTGGAGGCAGGCTCCACCGCGTAAAAACAGGGAGACTTCACGATGATCCGCACGCTGGCCGCTGGCCTTCTCGCCACCACCGTATTCGCCTCGCCCGCGATGGCGCAGACCAAATTGCTGCGCGACCCGGCCCTGTCGGACAGCCATCTGGCCTTCGCCTACGCCGGAGATATCTATGTGGCCGCCCCCGACGGATCGAACCCCCGCCGCCTGACCAGCCATGCCGCCGACGAGCGGGATCCGGTGTTCTCCCCCGACGGTTCGATGATCGCCTTCAGCGCCAATTACGACGGCAATTACGATGTCTTCGTGGTCCCCACCGCCGGCGGAACGCCGAAGCGCCTCACCTGGCACCCGGGCGCGGACTATGCGTCCGACTTCTCTCTCGACGGCCAGCATATCGTATTCAATTCTGCACGGGAGGTCGGAAACGGCCGATCGGCCGAGCTCTACCGGGTACCGGTGGCCGGTGGTTTCCCGGAGAAAATCTCCGAGATCAAGAGCCGCGGCGGCACATACGATCGCGCGACCGGGCAGTTCGCCAATGTGCCCGGCATGAGCGGTTACAACGGCCTGTGGGGCGGCTCGTCCGGCTGGCGCGGCTATCGCGGCGGAACCGTTCCCTCGATCGAAGTCGTCGATTTCGAGGCCGATACACTGACCGAGATTCCGGGCGAAACGACCACCGAATTCGATCCTGAGTGGATGGACGGACGGCTCTATTTCCTGTCCGACCGCAACGACAAGGTCTTCAACGTCTTCACTGCCGATCCGAGTGGCGGCGAGCCGACGCAGATCACCAACGAGACCGAATGGGACGTCCGTGCCTTCGATGTCAATCGCGGGCGGATCGTCTACGAAGCCGGCGGCGAGCTGAAGTTCGTCGACCTCGCCAGCGGTCAGGCCGGCGCCCTGCCGATCGCGCTGGCGCCCGACCTGCCGATGCGCCAGCCGCAGTGGAAGGACCTCAAGGGCCAGATCGAGGACGTCCGGCTTTCGCCTTCGGCGAAGCGTGTGGCGGTGACCGCTCGCGGCGAGGTGTTCACCGTACCCACCGACCAGGGCAGCACCCGTAACATCTCGAGCAGCGCCGCGGTGCGCAATTACACCGGAATCTGGTCGCATGACGGGACTCAGCTTGCCTATCTCACCGACGACGAGGGCACGCAGACGCTGGTGATCGAGGATCAGAGCGGGATCGAGCCGGTGCGCCGCATTCCGCTGGGCAGCGATTTCTATCGCCTGCTCGACTGGGGCGGTGACGGGAAGCACCTGATCTATTCGAGCAACCGTCTGGCGCTGCATGCGCTCGATGTCGCCACGGGATCGAGCTGGCAGATCGACCAGAGCGCGCGCCGCAACGGCGACAATGCCGCAGTCCTGTCGCCCGAAGGCCGGTGGCTCGCCTACACGCGCCGCGGAGCAAACTTCAACGCCTCGCTCCATCTCTACGATCTGGCGCAGAGGCGTTCCTATCCGGTCACCGGCGAATTCGCGGACATCGGATCGCCGGCCTTCTCGAAGGACGGCAAGCTGCTGTTCTTCGCGGCATCGACCAATGCCGGGCCGCAACACGTCGGCCTCGACATGACCAGCCAGGAACAGCCCTATCGGGCGGGTCTCTACGCGGTTGTCCTCGAAGCCGACGGCGAATCCCCGCTCGCGCCCGTACTGGCCGAAGAAAGTGCGGAAGCCGCCGCCGGTGACGACGAGGAAGAGAAGGATGCCGGCGCGCCGGTCGTCGATCCGACGAACCTCATGCGACGCACCGTCGCGCTTCCGGTGCCCGAAGCATCCTACGGCAGCCTCGCCAGCGGCAAGGACGGAGCCTTGTATTACGTGAGCTACGTCCAGCCCGGAGATTCGAACGCGGCACCGGGCAGCGGCAACCCCCAGGCCGACGCTCAGCTCAAGCGGTTCGATTTCGAGAAGCGCGAGGAAAAGGAACTGACCCGCGGCGTGACCGCAGTGCAGACCGACGCCGCCGGCGAGAACCTGCTGCTGATGAAGGCCGACCAGAGCATGGTGACGAGCAAGGCCGGGGAAACGCTCGACCCGAAGCCGGTCGATCTTTCGGGGCTCAGGATGCAGGTCGATCCGGCAGCCGAATGGCGGCAGATCTTCAACGACGTCTGGCGGATGGAAAAGGCCTATTTCTACGATCCGAACATGCAGGGCCTCGATTGGGAGGCGGTGCGCGAGAAGTATGAGCCGCTGCTGGCCCATGTCGGGCGACGCGAAGATCTCAACGAACTGCTGGTCGAGATGATCGGCGAGATGCAGGTGGGGCACAACCGGACCGGTGGCGGCGACGTCTACGACGATTCCACCGGAAGTCCGGGCTTGCTGGGGGCCGACATCGCCCTGGAGGGCGGACGCTACCGGATCGAGCGGATTTTCGACGGCGAGCAGTGGAACCCCTTCATCGAAGCACCGCTCGCCGCGCCGGGCGTCGATGTGAAGGAGGGGGATTACATCCTCGCCGTCAACGGTCGTGAACTGAGCGCTGCGGACAACATCTTCGAGGCGTTGTCGGGTTCGGCCGGGACGCAGGTGGCCCTGACCGTCGCCAGCACGCCGTCGGGAACCCGGCGGACCTCGATCGTCAAACCGGTCGCCAACGAAAACGGCTTGCGGCTCTGGACCTGGGTCGAGGACAATCGGCGCCGGGTCGATCAGGCGACCAACGGCCGGGTGGGTTACGTCTATCTCCCCAACACCGCCGACGCCGGATACACCTTCTTCAACCGCATGTATTTCGCCCAGTCGGACAAGCAGGCCGTGATTATCGACGAGCGCTCCAACGGCGGGGGCCAGGCGGCGAACTATGTCATCGACGTTCTCAGCCGTCCCTATCTGTCGGGCTGGAAGGATCGCGAAGGGCTGGTCTTCGATACCCCGGGCGGCGCGATCCATGGCCCCAAGGTCATGCTGATCGACCAGGATGCGGGTTCGGGCGGTGACTGGATGCCCTACGCCTTCCGCGAGGCCGAGCTCGGCCCGCTGATGGGCACGCGGACCTGGGGCGGTCTGATCGGCATCAGCGCCAATCCGGGCCTGATCGACGGCGGGTATGTCACCGTGCCCTATTTCCGCTTCTTCGATAACGAAGGGCGCTGGACCATCGAGAACATGGGCGTTTCGCCGGACATCCCGGTCGAGCTCGATCAGATGGCGCTGGAGCAGGGGCGCGACACGCAGCTCGAGACGGCGATCGCCTGGACCCTGCGCGAACTGGAGAGCAATCCGCCGCGCGATCCCAACTGGGCACCGGCCTATCCGACGCGCGTCGGCGAATAGGCTGGCTTGGCAACCCGGTGGCGAGGCCCTACATCCCTCGCCGCCAGGGGGCCGGGCAGCCGCGGGTTTCGATCCGAGGAAAGTCCGGGCTCCACCAAGCAAGGGTGGCGGGTAACGCCCGCCGGGAGCGATCCCAGGGAAAGTGCCACAGAGAGCATACCGCCGATGGAGGGCAACCTCACAGGCAAGGGTGAAAGGGTGCGGTAAGAGCGCACCGGGGCCTCGGCAACGCGGCCCGCATGGCAAACCCCACCCGGAGCAAGGCCGAATAGGGGCGGCGCGCCGTTTTACGGCAGGTGTGCTTTGCATCGACCGCTCGGGTTGGCTGCTCGAGCCGCGGAGCGATCCGCGGCCCAGATGAATGGCTGCCCCCGCAGCGCCGGTCCTTTTCGGATACCGGCTGCGGGACAGAACCCGGCTTACAGGCCCCCTGGCACCCTAGGCGAAGCTCCAGATTCCGGCCTCGCCCGGTTCCCGCGCGATCGTTCCGCGGCTGCCGATCGCTTCTCGATCACCGCTTTCGAGCCGCTTGATCGCCGTCTTGTTCGCGGCTGGAACGACGGCGAGCGTCCGCGCGCCCGCAGGCGTGCTGGCCACCACGGTGCCTGATCGCGGGGCACCGTCGCGGCCGTAATGCACGGTATAGGTCTCGATGGTGGCCGGACCGGCATAAGTCTCTTCGACCACCGGCACCGGCCCGCGCAACGCATCGGCCTCCCCCTGGTGGTCGTAGTCCTGCGGAAATGTCGCGCCGGTCGGCCGGCCCGAGAGCAGGATCGTGTGGTTGTGGGTCGCATAGCCGCCATTGGCGAAGAGCAGCCCCTTGCCGTCCGTGCCGCGCAATTTCTCCACCATGCAGGCCAGCGCGTGGCTCATGTAATTGCCGATCGGGCCGCCGCCGAAGGTGAGCCCGCCGAAGACCGTGATCGGCTTGTCGAGTGGCCAGTCCAAAACCCGCCGCGCCATCTTGGGAACGCAGGGAAAGCAGGAATAGAGCTCGACGAGATCGAGATCGGGGGATGTCACCGCGTTCAGACTCAACGTGCGGCGGATGGACACTTCGAGGCCCGGAGAACCGCGATAATCGGCGCGTGCGAGGAAATTGCCGTCCTCGTGCGCCGCCGCGCCGTGGCCGATATGGACGATCCGTTCGTCCTGCACGCCGCGGCGGCGTGCCTCGGCAAGGCTGGCAACGATGAAGCCCGCGCCCTGGTTCACGCTGGAATTGGCGACCTGCAACTTGGTGTAGGGAAAGGCGATCGGACGATTGCGCTCGGTGGGGGTGACGATCTGCTCGGGCGCAACGGGTTCGCGTATCCAGGCATGATCGTTCGCCGCTGCGACCTCGCTCATGCCCGACCACAGCGTGCCGCTTTCGGCCTGACCCTGGGCAAGCGTCTGGCCGTATTGGGCCCGCAGCGCGTTCTCGTAGAGCGGGTAGACATCCACCGGCACCACCAGCCCGTGCATCGGCGCGAAGCCTTGGCGAACGCGGTGGCTCGCGTCGCGCAGGGGGTTGGGCTTCTCGCCGTCCTCGCGCATCTTGGCGACCGCGAGCTGCCCGGCGGTGCGCAGCGCCTCGCCGCCGACCACCGCGCAAATGCTCGCCTCTCCGGCACCGATGCGGTTCGCCGCATCATGGAGCAGACGGATCGGGCTGTCGCCATTGGGCATCGCGGTCTGCTCGCGATGCGCGGGCGCAATGCCGAGCGTGTCGGCGAGCTTTCCGTCGACCGGGTTGAGCTGCGGCCAGCCGAGCTGGCTCACCACCGAAAGATGGTCGCAATCGCCAATCATTCCGCCGCCCGCATCCCGATCCGCGCGCCGCAGGGCCGCGGCCATCAACCCCACGGGATCGAGCCCTTCGGCGGGATCGTCAGGGCGGTCGTTCACCTGCCCCACGCCGACGATCACCGGGGTCCGTTCGTCTGCCTGCACCATCGGCCGATCTCCCTTGCCTGCCACCGGCCCGGTCGATACGCGTTGCAAAACGAAACACAAAGTGGAGAGCCCGGCATGAAGACCCGCATCACCGAAATGTTCGGCATCGAGCATCCGATCATCCAGGGCGGCATGCATTACGTCGGCTTCGCGGAGATGGCGGCGGCGGTCAGCAATGCGGGCGGGCTCGGCACGATCACCGGGCTGACGCTCGGCACGCCGGAAAAGCTGGCGGACGAAATCGCGAAATGCCGGGACATGACCGACAAGCCCTTCGCGGTTAACCTGACCTTCCTGCCGACGGTCAACGCGCCCGACTATCCCGGACTGGTGCGGGTGATCATCGAGGGCGGGGTGAAGGTGGTGGAAACGGCAGGCAACAATCCGGCGCAGGTGCTGCCCTATTTCAAGGACGCCGGGGTCAAGGTGATCCACAAATGCACCAGCGTTCGGCACAGCCTGAAGGCGCAGTCGATCGGTTGCGACGCGGTCAGCGTCGACGGGTTCGAATGCGGCGGTCATCCGGGGGAGGACGACATTCCCAACATGATCCTGCTGCCGCGTGCTGCCGACGAGCTGGAAATTCCCTTCGTCGCCAGCGGCGGCATGGCCGATGGGCGCAGCCTCGTCGCCGCGCTGGCGATGGGTGCGGAGGGCATGAACATGGGCACCCGCTTCATCGCCACCATGGAAGCGCCGGTGCACGAAAACGTGAAGCAGGCGATCGTCGCGGCCAGCGAACTCGACACGCGTCTCGTCATGCGGCCGCTGCGCAACACCGAGAGGGTGATGACCAACGCCGCGGTCGAGGAACTGCTCGAGATCGAACGCGAAAAGGGCGCCGATCTCGCATTCGAGGACATCATCGAACAGGTCGCCGGGGTCTATCCCAGGATCATGACCGAAGGCGACATGGATGCGGGCGCGTGGTCCTGCGGCATGGTCGCGGGGCTGATCGACGACATCCCGACCTGCAAGGAATTGATCGACCGGATCATGGCCGAGGCCGACGCGATCATCGCGGAACGGCTTGCCGGGTTGCGGGCAGCATGAGCGCGCCACTCGACTTTTCGGGCAAGACCGCGCTCGTGGTCGGCGGCAGCAGCGGCATCGGCAACGGGATCGCGCACGGTTTCCGCGAGGCGGGCGCACGCGTGATCGCCACCGGCACCCGGGCATCGGCAAGCGCTTACGCGGCCGAAGAGGGCAGCGATCTCGAGGGACTCGAATTTCGTACCCTCGACGTCTCGGACCGCACCGCTATCGATCGCTTCGGCTGGCCCGATCCGCTCGACGTGGTGGTGCTGTGCCAGGGCGCGGTCCGATACGGTCGCGAGGAGTTCGAGCGCGCGGGCTGGGATGAAGTGCTTCAGGTCAATCTCACCTCGGTGCTCGACTGCGCCAACGCGGCGCGCGGCGCGCTGGCGAAGAGCGGCGGTTCGCTGATCGTCATCAGCTCGGTCAGCGCCTATTACGGGCTTCGCGCCAACCCAGCCTACGGCGCGAGCAAGGCCGGGGCGGTGAGCCTCGTCAAATCGCTCGCTGCGGCCTTCGCGGAAGAAGGCATCCGGGTGAACGGCATCGCGCCGGGCTACGTTCTCACCAAGCTCAACCGCAGCTTCCTCGGCGAGGAAGACTTCCAGAAGAATGCGATCGCGGGGATCCCGCGCGGGCGGCTCGGAACGCCCGAGGACATGGCGGGCGCGGCACTGTTCCTCGCCTCGCCGCTCGCGGACTACATCGCCGGACAGACGATCACCGTCGACGGCGGCATGACACTGGCAGGATAGCGACATGGAATACGTCAATCTCGGCCCCACCGGCCTCAAGGTCTCGCGGCTGTGCCTCGGCTGCATGAGCTACGGCGATACAGCGCGCGGGTGGCATGGCGACTGGGTCTTGGACGAGGCGCAGTCCCGCCCCTTCATCCGCGAAGCGGTCGAGGCCGGGATCAATTTCTTCGACACCGCCAACATGTATTCGCAAGGCGCCTCGGAAGAGGTGATCGGCAGGCTGCTGCCCGAATTCGCCCACCGCGACGAGATCGTGGTGGCGACCAAGGCCTTCCTGCCCTGGCGCCGCGCGCCGAACGCTGGCGGGCTTTCGCGGAAAAGCCTGTTCCAGGCGGTCGACGATAGCCTTGCCCGTCTCGGCATGGATTACATCGATCTCTACCAGATCCACCGTTGGGACGAGACCACGCCGATCGAGGAAACGATGGAGGCGTTGCACGACATCGTGAAGTCCGGCCGGGTTCGCTACATCGGCGCTTCGTCCATGTATGCCTGGCAATTCGCCAAGGCGCAGGAGGTCGCGCGCCGCAACGGCTGGACGCCCTTCGTGTCGATGCAGAATCACCTCAACCTCCTCTACCGCGAGGAAGAGCGCGAGATGATCCCGCTGTGCCGCGATCAGGGGGTGGGGCTGATCCCGTGGAGCCCGCTCGCGCGCGGGAAGCTGGCGCGGAGCTGGGACGAGAGCACGGTCCGTAGCGAGACCGACGGCTTCGGCAAGACGCTCTATCGCCAGAACATCGAGGCGGACCGGGCGATCGTCGAAGCGGTCGGCGCGATCGCCGAGGCGCGCGGGGCCGAACGGGCGAGCGTCGCTCTGGCGTGGCATTTCGCCAAGGGCGTGACCGCACCGATCATCGGCGCGACCAAGAACGGACATATCGCCGCCGCCGTGGCGGCAATGGATCTGGCGCTGAGCGAGGAAGAGATCGCGCGGCTGGAGAGCCCCTATCTGCCCAAGCAGCCGGTCGGTGTGGAGACCACGTCCGGCGGGGATTGGCAGCTCACCGCGAAGCGCGGCTGAAGGTTTTCGCGCCGATTGTGACAGCCGCAGGTTCGCCGTCATATCGGCGTCATGCAATCGCGCCATCCCCCGTCGAGGCAACGGGGGTTTCGTCGTGGATACTGTCACGATCTTTCTGACCAGCGAAGAGGTCGAGACCTTCGAGGATTTCATCCACGACGGGCGCCGCTATGTCTTCGAACGCCTCGCTTCGGACGGGCCTTCGCGTCTTGCGGACGGCCCGGTGTGGATCTTCGTCGACTGGGTGATGGACGAGATGTCCGGCCTCGAGATGTGCCGCCGGCTGCGGGCCGACAGCCGCCTGGCCGATGCCCATGTGACGATGATGCTCGAAGGCGAGACCGAGGACGAGCGGCGGCGGGCGCTGCGAGCCGGGGCCGACGATTACATGCTCGCGCCGCTGGACCGGACCAAGGTCCTCGACCGGGTGCTCGCGGTCCATGCCCCCGCAGGCCAGCGCAGGGCCACCCAGATGATCGAGGAGGGCGATCTGAGGATCGATCTCGGCGCCTTGCAGGCGCGCTGGGCGGGCAAGCCCCTGGCGCTGCAGCCCAACGAGTTCCGCCTGCTGCGCTTCCTGGTCGAGAACCCGGACCGGGTGCTTTCGCGGCTCGCGCTCATTGCCGGCCTCGGCAAGCAGGACCCGCCGATCGACGAGCGCACGGTGGATGTCTGGATCGGGCGGTTGCGGCGCGCGCTCAAGGCTGTCGGCGCGGGGCACAAGCTGCGCACCGTCCGCTCGATGGGCTATGTCTGGGACAGCGACTGAACAGCCGGCACTGCTCATGAAAAAGGGGGCCGCTCGCGCAGCCCCCTCCTCGGTGTAACCCCAGTTCCGTGAAGCGTCAGAACTCGGCGGAGATCGACGCGCTGAAGATCCGCCCGACGCGGTAGGTGTTGATCTCGATGCGGTTGTCGCCGAATTCCTGGAATTCGAAATTGTCGCGGCCGAAGATGTTGCGCGCCTCCAGCGACAGTTCGAGCTGTGTGCCCATCAGCTGGACGCCCTGACGGGCCACGAGGTCGACCGTCAGGCCCGGGTCCTCGATCACGTCGGGCTGCAGGAAGCCGCGACTGGTCACGCGGTCGCTGGCGTAATTCAGCAGGACCGTGAACTGCGAGAGCTCCTCGGTGTCTTCGAGGCTGAGCTGCAGATTGCCGACATGGTCGGACTGGCCGGTAAGCCGGTCGCCATCGTCGAAGTAGCGGTTGGCGAGGTCCGAGCCCGCCGGCGGGACGAAGGTGACGTCCGTGGGGGCGACCTTGATCTCGGAATTGGTGAAGGTGTAGTTGCCGCGCACCACGAATTGGCGTGTGGCGAAGAAATCGCCCCAATTCACCAGGTCGAAAGAATATTGCAGCTCGAACTCGGCGCCGTAGAGCTGGGCTTCCGGAGCATTGGCATAGCTGGTGATGAACCCGCCGCCGGCGTTGATCGCCACGAAGGCCTCGATCGGATCGTTGATCTTCTTGTAGAAGCCGGCGAGGCTGATCCGGTCGGGTCCGCCGAGGTAATATTCCAGCCGTGCCTCGGCGTTGATCAGCGTGCTGTCGACGAGGAACGGATTGCCGCGGAAGGTGCGGTTGCTCTCCGGATCGAAATAGGTTTGTTCGACCAGCTCGCGGAACTGCGGGCGGGCCAGCGTGCGGGATGCCGCGGCGCGGAACTGCAGATCGTCGGTGATCAGATAGGTCAGCGTGGCGCCCGGCAGGAAATAGTCGTTCGCCAGGAAGGTGGAGGTCGCGCCGGGGATCGGCGTGTTGAAGATCGACTGGTCGAGAGCGACGGTCTGCTCCGCGTCCTCGTAGCGCACGCCGGCCTCGATGGTCAGGGCGTCGATGGGCACGTAGTTGAACTTGGCGTAGCCGGCCTTGATCTCGAGCGCGGCGTCGAACACCGGGAACGGGCTCGCCTCGTCGAGAGTGATGTCGAACAGCGCCAGCGCAGCCCCGTTGATGATGTCGCCCGGACGCCGCAGCCCGATGATCGGGATGAGCAGCGGATTGGGGGTGAAGACGAAGCTCTGCCCGTTGTCGGGGTCCGTGAGCGTGATCGGCGAAATTTCCGCGCCCGGCAGGAATTCCCTCCGCGAGGAACGCCGGTCGGTGTCGGTATAGGCACCGCCCACCGTGACGGTCAGATTGTCCAGAGCCTCGTAGCTCAGGTCGACGCCCGCGAAGCGCAACTTCTCGGTCAGATCGTCGAAGGAGACGCGGCTGAGCCCGGTATCGGTCGCGCGGTTGAGATAGACCGCGAACTGCTCGCCCACCGAATCCGCGACATCCGGAGTCGCATCGGGGATATTGGTCCTGGTGTAGGAGAAGGTCGTGTTGAACGGCGCCTCGCGATCGGTCTGCGAATAGCCGCCGCGCAGATCGACCGACAGGCGGTCGAACTCGAACTCGCCGACCAGCTGCGAGGTGATCAGCTGGCGCTCGAACCAGGCGGTGTTCTGGTCGATGAAATCGAAGCCGCTGGCGCCCAGCAGGGGGCGGGTGCCGACGCCCAGGCGCGCGGTCTTCAACGTGTCGCGGATATAGACATTGGTGAAGCGAACCGTGCTCTCGCCCATGTCTAGGCCGATCCCGAGCAGGCCGTTCACCAGCACGTTGTTGTCGGTGATGAAGGTGGTGAAATCCTCGTTGATCACCGAAAGATCGGAATTCGCGAGCTGCGAGCGAACGTTGCGGTTGCGCCAGGAATTCGAGATGCCGGCCGACGCGATGATGCCGACAAACGCATCGTCGCCGACCTCGAAGGACGTGCCGCCGGCCACCGTGCCGGAGAAGTTCGGCGGCAGGCTGTTGTCCTTCTGCAGGGTGACCAGATTGAGCGGGAAGATCTGCCCCGCGATCCCTTCCTGCGTGGCGATCGAAGTGTCCTCGATCCGCTCGCCGCTGGCTATGAAGGCCTGCAGGTTGGACGGCAGGTCGCGGTTGCCGTTGTCGAAGCCGAAGGGATCGAGATCGGAACCGTAATAGGTCAGACCGTCCTCGAAACTGGTGATCGAATTGATGCCGATCCCGGCGCTGAGCTTGAGGAAGCTTTCCTCGGGCACGGCGCGGGTCGTGAGGTTGATCACGCCGCCGCCGAATTCGCCGGGGAAGTTCGCCGAATAGGTCTTCTGCACCAGCGAGGAGGCAACGAGGCTGGTGGGAAAAATGTCGAGCGGGACCACGCGGCTGAGCGGTTCGGGGCTCGGCAGCGGGAGGCCGTTGAGAAGCGCAAGCGAATACCGATCGCCGAGGCCGCGCACGAAGACCCGGCCGTTGCCGACGACCGAAAGGCCGGTGACGCGTCCCAGGGCACCGGCGATGTCGCCTTCGCCGGTCCGGGCGATGTCCTCGGCGGTAAGAACGCTCAGCACCTGGCCGGAGCTGCGCGAGATGTCGCGCACGCGCCGTCCGGTAACGACGATCACGCCGCCGGGGACGGAGACGTCGACCTCAGCCTCGGCATCGAGATCCTCGGCCGGATCGACCTGGGAGGCCGCTTCTTCTTCCGCTTCCTGGGTGCTCGGATCGTCCCCGGGAGGAGTGGTCGGGGCGTCCTGCGCCGCAACCATGGCGGGTGAAGTCAAAGCCGTTCCAAGCAGCAGGATCCCTGCGAGACGTGCGCCGGTCGCCATCGTTATGTCCCTCGTTTTGTATCGAAACTTATGTTCTGGGTGAATGGAAAGACCGGGGCTCCCTTGCGGGAACCCCGGGTTTTCCGTTCCTTACGAGTAGACCGGGATGCGAGTGCACAGACCGGCGGCGCTGCCGAAATCGACGGTCGCCGAGTTGCAGGTCCAGTCGCGGTACCAGGTGTCCTGAGCGTTCCGGACCGCCCCGATATAGGTGGTGGCATCGAAGAACGAGGAGATCGTGGTCGGGTTGGTCGCGGTCACGCCGGTCTCGTTCGTGCCGTTCACGATCACGCCGGTCAGGCTGATGGTGAAGCCCGAATTGTTGGCGGACGAATCCGCGACGAAGTCGGACTGGACCTGAGCATCGGTCGGAGCCGTATCGCCGCCGCGGTTGGGCCGCGTCGCACTGCAATCGCCGACCACCGAGAAATAGTCGGGGTCCGCCGCGAAGGTCGGCGCATCGTCGATACGGATGCAGGGATCGCCATCGCTGTCGATGACGCCGTTGATCAGGTTCAGCTTGGCACCGCCGTTGGCCCGCACCGACTGCGAGGAGGCGGAGCTGCGCTGGACGAAGGTGAAATTGGCGACGTTGAACACGGTCTGCGGCCGCGAGGCGACCGGACGCGAGGCCGAATCGGCCGAGTCGAGCTCGATCAGGCTGTCGCCGCCGCCGGTACGCTGCACGCCGATTACGTACTGCAGGTTCGCCTGGGCACCGGTGTCGACATCGAAGCTGTCGTCGTCGGCGCCGGTGGCGATGACGTTCTTGATGTTCACCGCTCCGCCGAAGAACTCCATGCCGTCGTCGGAGGAATTGTGCGTCTGGAGATAGCGGATGGTGGTACCCGAACCGATGCCGCCGGTGGTCAGCGACTGCAGTTCGTTGCCGGGCGCCAGGCTGAAGCCCGAATAACGGATCTGGACATATTGCAGCGAACCGGAATTGTCGGCGTTGTTGGCTCCGCCGAACAGCGTCGTGGTGGTCGCACCTTCCAGTTCCTGTTCGCACTGCGGGTTGGCATTGGGTGCCGCATCGGTGTTGATCCCGCCGGCGCGGCAGTCGGAGACCCGGCCGCGGCCGAGAAGCACGACGCCGCCCCATTGGCCGATCGAGGAATCATTGCTGAGGCCGAGGACGTTGTCGCGGCTGGTGAAGACGATCGGGCGCGTGGCGCTGCCGTTGGCGATCAGCTGGTTGCCGCGATTGGCGACCAGGAAGGACCGCCCGGTGCCGCCGAACACGGTCACGCCCGGCTGGATGGTCAGCTCTACGGTCGAGCCGGTGCTGGAGAAGCCCCGGTCGGCGCCGATGTCGACGCGGCCGGGAAGCGAATAGAGCAGCCCGGCGATGAAGGGCAGCGTGTCGTCGGCATCGAAGAGCGCGGGGAGCGAGCAGACCCGATAGGTTCCGGTCGGCCCGGTGATGGTGCCGGCATCGGTCAGCCCGCCGGTCGAATTGATTGTCGGGCAACCCGCCGCCGGAGTGACCAGCGAGGAGGTCGGGGTCGGAGTCGGTGTCGGCGTCGGGGCCGGGTTGGTGATGTCGACGTTGATGTCGCCCGAAGTGCCGGGCGAAACGATTTCGTCGCCACCGCAGCTGGCGAGAGCCAGAGCGGAGCAGGCGAGTACGAGCGAGCTTTGGAATTTTTTCACGAGCGACGGTCCCCTCAAAAAACCGATGGAAATGGACGCGAGATCAGGTTCGCGAATCGCTCGCTAGAGCTGGCAGATGACAGTTCGGGGTGCTCGGTGACACTAATCTTACAGTTTCCACGCTTTCCCAGACGATAATGTTGCGGACAACGCCGGCAGCTTGAAATGACGGAAAGATGACAATGTGACAGTTTGGTTGCAGTCGTCGCACCCGGGGTGCATCACCGGCTGCATGGAAATGGGAGAACGGACATGAGCATCCTAGCAATCGCAGCCGCCATAGCCTTCGCGGGCCAGGCCTCATCCGCTACGGTCGATGTCGCGCGGGACGAATTGCTTGCCGGGCGGAACGCCGCAGCGATCGCCACGATCGGGGCGAACGAGGAACTCGACGACAGCGATCCGGCGCGTCTCATCAACCTCGGTGTGGCGCACGCCCGCCAGGGCGAAAGCGATCGCGCGCGGCAATTCTTCAAAGCCGCGATGAAGATCGACGATGCGATCTATCTCGAAACCGCCGATGGCGACTGGATCGAAGCGCGGCGGCTGGCCGCGCGGGCGCTGGCGATGCTGGAGCGCGGCGATTTCGCCGCGAGCGCGCTGGTCGCCAGCCGCTAGATTCCGCGAGTATCGGGCCCGGCGGACGGTCGCGGGCCCTCCGGGCGACCGGCGCCTCGGTACGAACCCGTTCCAATCGTAGCGTTCCTTGTCACCCTGATGTCATGTATAGGGGGCAGGGGAACCGGATTGGAGGGCCAGATGATTCTTCGCGCGGGCCTGCGCACCGTTCTTACCGCCGGTATGGTTCTGGCGGCGATGCCGGCAAAGGCCGATGTTCTGCAGATCGACGAGGGTGAAGCGCGCTGGATCGCCGGCGGCGGGACCGAGGTCGCGTCCGACGTCACGGCCCTGGGCAGCGATGGAAACGCCGAAGAAGTGCCCGCCGATCTCGCACTTCCCGATCGCGCGATAGCCAAACCGCATCTGCACGCCGCCGCCGTGCCGCAGGCCTACAAGGCCAAGATTGCCGAACTGGCGACCCGCTTCGACATCAGTCCTTCCCTGCTGGAGGCGGTGGTGTGGCAGGAGAGCCGGTGGCGCGCCGACGCGGTATCGCCGGTCGGCGCCCGGGGCCTCGCCCAGCTGATGCCGGGGACTGCCCGCGATCTGGGTGTCGATCCCGCCGATCCCTTCGCCAATCTCGAGGGCGGCGCGCGGTACCTGCGCACCCAGCTCGACCGTTTCGACGGCGACGTCGAACGCGCGCTGGCGGCCTACAATGCCGGTCCCGGCCGCGTCGAGCGTGCGGGCGGCATTCCCCGAATCCGCGAGACCCAAAAATATGTCGCCGCCATCATGGGCCGGCTGTCCGACCATTCCCGGGAGTAGTTCTACCTATGCGTTCGATATTCCGCGCCGCCGCCCTGGCGCTGCTTTCCTTTCCCACCGCCGCCATGGCGCAGGCCGCCGACCCCGCCGGGTCGGGTCCGATCGTCGCCGCGCTCGGCTGGCTGCAGGGCACCCTGCTCGGAAATGTCGCCACCGCGGTCGCCGTGATGGCGGTCGCCGCTATCGGCTTCATGATGCTGACCGGCCGCTTGAACTGGCGCTTCGGCGCGACCGTGATCATCGGTGTCTTCATCCTGTTCGGCGCGGCCTCGATCGTCGCCGGCATCCAGGGCGCGACGGCGGGGGTGTGAGGTGACGCAGCTCGCCCGCCATCCCGTACATCGCGCGCTGACCCGCCCGCAGATGTTCGCCGGCGTGACCTACAATTATTTTATCATCAACGGGATGGTGACCACCGAACTGTTCCTGATCACCGGCAGCTGGCTGGCGCTGCCCGCCGCGCTGCTGATCCACGGCGTGGGCTATTTCGCTTGCCTGCGCGAACCGCGCATCTTCGACCTGTGGATCACCAAAGTCTCCAAGTGCCCGCGGGTGAAGAACTACAACCGCTGGGGCTGCAACAGCTACGCGGCATAGGCCGCAGACAAGGACCATGACGGCATGAGCAAGTGGAAAGGAGCCGCGGCCTGGAGCGCGAAGGAAGCGCGCGCCGGCGACCGGCTGCCCTACGCCCGGCTGGTCGACGAGAGCACCATGCTGCTGCGCGACGGCAGCGTAATGACCGCGCTGCAAGTCCCCGGCCTGCTGTTCGAGACCGAGGACAGCGAGGCCCTGAATGCCCACGCCGCCACGCGCGAGGTGATGCTGCGCTCGACGCTCGATGCGCGTTTCGTGCTATATCATCACGTCGTGCGCCGCCGGGTCGAGGTGGATCTCGACGCGGAATTTCCCGATCCGCTGAGCCGTCATATCGATGCGCGGTGGAAGGAACGGCTCGGCTCGGGCTCGCTCTTCATCAACGACCAGTTCGTGACGCTGATCCGCCGCCCGGCGCGCGGCAAGGCGGGGCTGGTCGAGCGCGCGCAGAAGAAGATGAGCCGGCGCAAAAACGAGATCGAGGCCGATCCCAAGGACCTGCGTTCGCTCAAGGCCGCCGCGCAGGGGCTGGTGGCCTCACTCTCGGCATACGGCGCACAGGTTCTGGGCGATTATGTCGGGCCGCAGGGCAATGCGAACAACGAGATTCTCGAACTGCTCTCCGCGCTGTACAACGGCGAGATGCGGCCGGTGCGGAAACCGACGGACGATGTCGATATCGGCCATATGCTGCCCTATCGCCGGGTCAGCTTCGGGATCGACGCGATCGAGCAGCGCGGCTCTGGCTCGCCCGACTTCTCCTCGGTGCTCGGCCTCAAGGACTATCCCGAGGCGACCAGCCCCGGCCTGCTCGACTCTCTGCTGCGCCTGCCGTTCGAGATGGTGGTGAGCGAGAGCTACGCCCCGACCGAGCGCCAGACCGCGCGCGAACGCATGGACCTTGCCATTCGCCGCCTCCGCAGCGCGGACGAGGAAGCCGCCGCCGAGCGCGCCGACATGCTTTCCGCGCGCGACGAGCTCGGCAACGGCGCGGTCGGCTTCGGCGACCATCACCTGACCGTGCTGGTGCGCGAGCGCGATCTCGCCAGGCTCGACGATGCCACCGCCGCCTGTGCCGCGGCGATCGCCGATACCGGCGCGATCGCGGTGCGCGAGGATACCAATCTCGAACCCGCTTTCTGGGGTCAGTTTCCCGGCAACGAGGGCTATCTGGTCCGCCGCGCGCTGATTTCCAGCGCCAACATGGCGAGCTTCGGTTCGCTGCATGGCTTCGCGCTCGGCCAGGCATCGAACAATCACTGGGGCGAGGCGGTGACGCTGCTCCAGACCACCAGCGCGACGCCGTTCTTTTTCAATTTCCACCACGGCGATCTGGGCAATTTCTCGGTCATCGGGCCGTCGGGTTCGGGCAAGACCGTGGTGATGAATTTCCTCGCCGCGCAGGCGCAGAAGTTCCGCCCGCGCACCATCCTGTTCGACAAGGATCGCGGCGCGGAACTGTTCGTGCGCGGCATCGGCGGCAATTACGATGCGATCCGGAGCGGCGAGCCGACCGGGTTCAACCCGCTGAGCCTGCCCGACACGCCCGGCAACAAGGCGTTCCTGCGCGACTGGCTGGGCGTGCTGCTCAAGGCGAGCGGGCCGGAAGAGGAAGCGACCATCGCCGGGGCGGTCGATGCGGCCTATGCCAACGACGCCTCGCTGCGCCGGTTGCGCAATTTCCGCGAGCTGCTGTCGGGCGCCCGCCGCCCGCAGCCGGGCGATCTCGCCGATAGGCTGGCGGCATGGATTAACGAGGGCGAACACGCCTGGCTCTTCGACAATGCGGCCGACCGGCTCGACATGTCGGCGCGCGTGCTCGGCTTCGACATGACCGCGCTGCTCGAGAATCCGCGGCTGCGCACGCCGACCATGATGTACCTCTTCCACCGGATCGAGGAGCGGCTCGACGGGGATCCGACGATGATCCTGATCGACGAAGGCTGGAAGGCATTGGACGACGAGGTCTTCGCCGCGCGCATCCGCGACTGGCTCAAGACCCTGCGCAAGCGCAACGCGCTGGTCGGTTTCGCCACCCAGAGCGCGCGCGACGCGCTCGACAGCCGCATTTCGACGGCGCTGGTCGAGCAGACCGCGACCATGGTGTTCATGCCCAACAGCCGCGCGCGGGCGGAGGATTATTGCGACGGCTTCGGCCTGACCGATCACGAGCTGGCGCTGATCCGCACGCTGCCGGCGCACAGCCGCTGCTTCCTGGTGCGCCAACCCGACGCCAGCGTCGTCGTGCGGCTCGACCTGTCTGGCGCGCCCGAAGTGCTGACCGTGCTGTCAGGCCGCGAGAGTTCGGTCCGGCGGCTCGACCTGCTGCGCGAGGCGGTGGGCGACGAGCCCGCCGAGTGGTTCCCCTCGCTCACCGGCAGCGCCTGGCCGGGCGGCACCAACGATCTCGGGATCGATCCTCGAGACAGGCTGGCCGCGGAATGAACACGCAGGTCTGCCAGCAAGCGGCACAGCAGGTCGGCTCCGGCATCTCCGCCGCGCTGACAGCGGTGGACTGCGTCGCCGGCGAGGTCACCGGGCAGGCCTTCGGACGCCTGTTCGCGCCGGGCGGCCAGATGGCGACGGTGCTCACCATCCTGCTGACGCTCTACGTGGCCTTCTTCGCGATCCAGCTGCTGACCGGGCGCGCGACGCTCGGCGTGCGGGCGCTGACGCCGCGGATGATCACCGTCGGCCTCGTCATCACCTTCGCGACCAGCTGGGTCGCCTATCAGAGCGTGGTCTGGAACCTCGCGGTCGGTGCGCCCGACTGGCTTGCCGGCATCCTGACCGGCAGCGACGGCTCGGCCACCCAGACCTTCGCGCAGAAGATCGACGTCGTCTTCCTCGCCATCCAGGAGGCGAGCGGAGAGCAGCAGAGCGACATCTCCGCCTTTTCGCCGCAGGGCATGATGTGGATGGGCGCGATGCTGTTTTTGCTCGGCACCGTGGGCCTGCTGGTGACCGCGCGGATCGCGCTCGCCGTGCTGGTGGCGCTGGGACCGGTCTTCGTCGTGATGGCACTGTTCAATGGCACCCGTGGGCTGTTCACCGGCTGGGTCAAGGGGCTGACCATGCTTGCGCTGGCGCCGCTGTTCGCGGTGCTCGGCGGCAGCGTCATGCTCGAACTCGCCGTGCCGCTGCTCTCCGCGCTCGTCGCCAATCCCGGCCAGCCCGATCCGCAGGCGGCGATGGGCTTCTTCCTCGTCGGCGCGGTGCACGTCGCGCTGATGCTGCTGGTCCTCAAGACCGCTGCGACCATGGTTTCGGGCTGGACCGTGTTCGGCCTCGCCAAGCCGGAGAAGGAGGAAGGCGGTTCGCGCAGTCCCGCACCGGCGCCGGCACCGGCGGTCCAGGCGCAGGCCAATCAGGCGCAGCAGGCGAGCCAGAGCCTGGCCGCGGCCCGGCGTATCGACGTCTCCGCGCCTGCAATCGCCGGCGCCGCCAACGACAGCGGGGGCATGGGAGGCGGCAGCGCCGGCACTCACCGCACCACCAAGGTCTTCGCCACCTCTTCAGGCTCGGCTCAGGTGTCGCCGCTCAAGGGCGGGCCCTCGCGCGCCGCCGGTGTCGGCAGCCGCTTCCGCGCCGCCGCTCCCCGTTCCACGGAGAAACTGAGATGATCCGCCCCCTGGCACTGGCCACCGCCCTGGCCCTGGTCGCGATTCCTGCCATTGCGCAGGACGCGCGGCTGGCCGAGGTCGAATACGACGAGACGCGGGTGTTCCGCATCGAGGGCAAACCCAAGGTCCAGGCGACCATCCGTTTCGCCGAGGACGAATCGATCGAGAACGTCGCCATCGGCGATTCCGCCGCGTGGCAGGTGACGCCCAACAAGCGCGCCAATCTGCTTTTCGTGAAGCCGCTGGAACCGCGCGCCGCGACTAACATGACCGTGGTCACCAACAAACGGACCTATCTGTTCGATCTGGTCGCCGCGCCGACCGGCAAGCCGCTCTACGTCCTCAGCTTCACCTATCCCGACGAGCCGGTGCCGGAGGCGGAGACCCCGCGGATGGCGGTGGACGAGCGCAGCGAGGTCGAGCGCGCCGCGACCGAGGACGGGCTGGCGGTGATCGATCCCTCGGACCTCAATTTCGCATGGTCGGGCTCGGGCGAGGAGAATCTGCTGCCGACGCGTGTCTTCGACGACGGCACGGCGACTTTCATGACCTGGCCCGTCGGCCGGCCCGTCCCCGCCATATTGATGACCAATAGCGAGGGTACGGAAGGTCCGGTGAATTTCACCGTTCGCGGCGACACGATCGTGATCGACGGCGTCCCGCGCGAAATCGTGTTGCGATCCGGAGCGGATCGCGCGGTCATGGTCAACAGCGGCCCGGATCGGCCCGAAACCAGCGCGGCCCGCGATGCGGCATTCGCGCTTTCAGCGGAGGTGAAGTGATGCGTCTGGCGATGAAGATGCCGCCGAAACACGCCGGTACCGGCGCGGCGAACGATGTCGATCCGCGCGACGAGGAAGATCACGATGTGATCGACCTCGCCAGCCGCAATTCCTATCCGCTGGTGGCGCGCCCGGGGGGCAAGAGCGGTTCGATGGGCATGGTCGCCGGCATCGCCCTGGTCGGCGCGATCGGGGCGATCACGCTGTGGAGCATGAACTCGGCCCGGCTGGCCGAACCCGAAGGCGTCGGCAATCCCGACATCGCGCCTGCCACGCAGACCGCGCCGGCCGAGACCGTGGCGATGGTCCCGGACCAGGCGGTGACCCAGGTCACCCCCACAGGCGTCGTCCAGCAGCCCGATCCCGCGCCCCAGCCGATCTATGCCGCTCCTCCGCAGGCAGCACTCGGCCCCGCCGCCAATCCCTACGCCAGCCCGACGGTCGTCTTCGATGCCGGCGCGGCCCAGGGCCTGGGCGCTGCCACTTCTCCCGCCGAAGGTGCCGCCGTGGCACAGGGTGCCGGCGAGAGTGGCAATTCGGCGAACGATTTCGCCAGCCGTATCGGCGGCGTGGGAGGTGCGCCCGCGCAGGCGAAGGCGATGACCAATCCCTCGACCACCGTCACCCAGGGCACGCTGATCCCGGCGGTGCTGGAGACGGCGATCGACACCAATGTGCCCGGCTATGTCCGCGCGGTGGTCAGTCAGGACGTGCGCAGCTTCGACGGCAGCAAGGTGCTCGTCCCGCGATCGAGCCGGCTGATCGGCCAGTACCAGTCGGGCCTGCAGAACGGCCAGCGCCGCGCCTATGTGATCTGGACCCGGCTGATCCGGCCCGACGGAGCCTCGGTCAATCTCGCTTCGCCGGCGATCGGCTTCGACGGCACCACCGGGCTCGCCGGCAAGGTTTCGGGCGCGGGCTTCTTCCGCCGTTTCGGTTCGGCCATGCTGCTCTCGGTCGTCGGCGGGCTCGGCAGCCTCGCCAGCGGCGGCGCGGCGGGCGTACTGATCGGCGGGGCCAGCCAGTCGGCGGCATCGACGGCGGCGCAGCAGGACGGCCAGCGCGGCCCCACGGTGCGGGTGCGCCAAGGCGAGCCGATCCGCATCTTCACCGCCCGCGATCTCGACTTCTCCTCGGTCAGCTGAGCGGCGGTACCCTCGGATGAGCGCGGACATCCATCCCTTCAAATCGTCCGTGGCCGACGACGATCTGCCTTCCGTCGACCTTCCCGGAGAGCGCAGCGTCTATCTCGACGCCTATCTCGCGCCGTTCGCCGAATGGCTGGAGCGCGACACGGTGACCGAGATCATCGTCAACCGGCCCGGCGAGGTCTGGATCGAAGACGCGGCCGAGCCGGGGATGCGCAAGCATCTGCGTCCCGAGATCGACGACCGGCTTGTCCAGCGGCTGGCCGAACAAGTCGCCCGGGTGAGCCATCAGGGGATCAACCGCGAACACCCGCTGCTGGGTGCCACTCTGCCCGCCAAAGGCCACGAGGGCGGCGCGCGCATCCAGTTCTGCGGCCCGCCCGCCGCGCGCCGGCACTGGGCCATGGCGATCCGCCGGCACCGCCGGCTCGATCTTCCGCTCGATGCCTACGACACCGGTCCGCTCACCCGCGCGGGCGAGATCGCCATGCCCGACCCGCAGGCCGAGCCGGTCGCCTTCCTGCGCGAGGCGATCCGCCAGCGTCAGACGATCCTGATTTCCGGCGGGACCAGCACCGGCAAGACGACTTTCCTTAACGCCATGCTCGGCGAGATCCCGGGGCACGAGCGCGTGGTTCTGGTCGAGGACACGCCCGAACTGCGGCTCCCTGGCGAGAACGGCGTCGGGCTGGTCGCGGTGAAGGGCGAGCTCGGTGAGGCCAAGGTGACCGCCAACGAATTGCTCCAGGCGGCGCTGCGACTGCGCCCCGATCGCATCGTGCTCGGCGAATTGCGAGGGGCGGAATCGGTGTCCTTCCTGCGCGCGATCAACACCGGCCATCCCGGCAGCTTCTCCACGATCCACGCCAACAGCCTGCGGGGCGCGCTGGAGCAGCTTTCGCTGATGGTGATGCAGACCGGGATCGGGCTGACCCGGTCCGACACGATCGCCTATGCGGCGAGCGTGATCGACGTGATCGTCCAGCTTGGCAGGGATGCCGGCGGCAAGCGGGGCATCACCCAGATCGCCCGGAGTTCCGAGATCGCCTGAACCCCTGGCGCGGCGCGAATGCCACAAAAGCGCAACAATACTTCGTTGCCGCTTGCTTAAGCACAATTTGATGATAGCTTCTCGCGTCTGGACCACCGGGAAAAGGTGGCCGGGAGAGGAGAGGACTTATGGGGGTTAAGGCTACCCTGATGGCGGGTATCTGCGCCATCGCGCTCGCTTATCCGGCGCACGCGCAATCAACCGACGACAGCGACGAGTACGAAGGCGAGGTGATCATCGTCACCGCGACCTTGCGTGCCGAGGATGTCCAGGACATCCCGATCGCGGTCACCGCGGTCGCTCCCGCCGAGCTGCAACGGCAGGGCATTCAGGACATCAAGACCTTGTCCTCCGTATCGCCGAGCTTCAACCTCCAGTCCTCGCAGACCGAGACCCAGGGCACCTCGATCAAGATCCGCGGTGTCGGTACGACCGGCAACAACACCGGGCTCGAAAGTTCGGTCGGCGTCTTCATCGACGGCGTCTACCAGTCGCGGCCAGGCATCGCGCTGGGCGATCTGCTCGATCTCGAGCGGCTCGAAATCCTGAGGGGCCCGCAGGGAACGCTGTTCGGCCGCAACACCTCGGCCGGTGCCCTCAACATCACGACGAAGCGCCCCAACCTGAACGAGGTCGAAGGCTTCGCGAACGCAAGCTACGGCAATTTCGACTATTACGGCGCGCAGGCGGGGATCAGCCTGCCGGTGGTTCAGGACCAGCTGGGGGTTCGTTTTTCCGGCGCCTATCGCAAGCGCGACGGGTTCGTGGTCAGCTCGACGAGCGGCGCGGAGAGCCACAACAAGGACCGTTTCCTCCTGCGCGGACAGGCGCTCTGGGAGCCGACGGCCGACATCAGCATTCGCCTGATCGGCGACTATGCGGAATCGGACGAGAACTGCTGCACCGCGGTCTTCATCAAGGAGACCGAACTGCGGGCGGCGGGTGCTTTTGCCGCCTACGGCCTGCCGCCCAACGGCGGCGTGATCGATTTCGGTCCCGATGCCGTCGAAAACCGCATTTCGAGCGACGATGGCTTCATCAACAACACCAAGCAATGGGGCATCTCCGGACAGCTCGACTGGGCGCTCGGCGACGCGCTCGACCTGACATACATCGGCGCATATCGCCGGTTCGAGGCCGAATCAGGCCAGGACGATTTCGTCGGTCTGGACGTCTACCAGGTGGGGCCGAGTTCGTTCTCCGCGCCCGACTTTCCCTTCAGCGGTGGCACGAACAAATTCATGTCGCACGAACTCCGGTTCCAGGGGTCTCTCTTCAACGATCGCGTCGATTGGTTGATCGGCGCGTATTATTCGGACGAGAAGATCGACGAAATCCAGGCGATGACCCTGGGTCCGGACTTCCAGGCCTATGCGGCGAATGCCCTGTTCCCCTCGCTGGGGACCGGGTTCAACGCCTTCGGTTCCAATCCGCTGATCGCGCTCACCCGGCTTGCCCAACGCACCGGCGTGACGGTGATTCCGGGTCTCGGGCCGATCCCGAACTTTGCTCTGCCGACGACCGTGGGGATCGACGCCAACGGAAGCTTCGCGGTCAACCGCTTCACCCAGGATGCGGAAAGCTTTTCCGTGTTCACGCACAATGTGATCGATCTGACCGACACGATTAGCCTGACTCTCGGGGCGCGCTATGTCGACGAGACGAAGGACGGAGCGTTCGATCAGCTGTCGGCCAGCTCACCCGCTTGCGCCGCCATCGCCAACGGCTTCGGCAACATCGTCACCAATCTGACCACGATCGTGGGGCTGCCGGCGGCCACGGCGCAGGCTCTGGCGGCGGGTGGGCTCGGCCTGACCTGTTTCCCATTCGCCACCCAGGCGAACCTCCCGGCGTCCGCCGTCCTGCCGCTGCCGCGCGAATACGACCTGCGCTTCAAGGACGACGAGCTGACCTACACGGCACAGCTCGCCTACAACAACGACAACGGATTGCTGCTCTACGGCAGTTTCTCTCACGGGTTCAAATCGGGTGGCTTCAACTTGGATCCCGCGGCAGCGGCGGGCGGGGCCGACCCGCGGTTCGATTCCGAGAAGGTCGATGCCTACGAACTCGGCGTCAAGTCGACGACGCTGGACGGCAGGCTGACGGCGAACCTCGCCCTGTTCCACATGGATCTGACCGATTTCCAGGTGCTCGAATTCACCGGGGTGCAGTTCCAGACGTTCAACGTGGCCTCGGCGAAGTCCACCGGCGCGGAACTGGAGATGATCGGCAGGCTGACTCCCTTCTTTACCGCCAATTTCGGCCTGACCTATGTCGATGCGCGTTACGGGGACGATTGCACGGCAGGGATCACCGGGCCAGCCGTACCCACGGTCCAGACACTGTGCGGAGAGGAACTCACCAACGCGCCCGAATTCAGCGGGATCGCCGGCCTGACCTATGACGGGCCGCTGATGAACTCGGACTGGACCGTGCTGGCGAACCTCAACCTCTATTACTCCGGGGCTCGCCGCACGAGCACAACGCCGACGGAGTCGACGCCGCCTTTCGCGCCGCTGCCCTTCGACGTCCAGGAGGACTACTTCAAGATCAATGCACGCCTCGGGTTCACCACCCCGGACGAGCGCTTCACCTTCGAGATCTGGGGTGTGAACCTTTCCGACGAGATTACCCGCGGCATCACGGCCAACGGCCCGATCAGGGGCGGAGCGGGGACCCGGTCCCGCATCGCCTTTCTTGAAGAGCCGCGAACCTATGGCGTGACGGTTCGCACCAAGTTCTAGAGCTCCCGACAGGAGAGGGGAGGAAGGCCGGGCCGCAAGGTCCGGCCTTTTTCGTTGGTGGCGCGCTAGTGCCGGGTGGCAAAAGGGGAGAAATCGGTGCCGGTGTCGAAGATCTCGACGCCTTCGCGCCGTTTGAGCCAGCCGACCACGGCATAGGTCACCGGAGTCAGCGCCGCTTCCCATGCCGTCTTGATCAGCCATTGCGACAGCACCACCTGCCACAACAGTTCGGGCGGCCAACCGGCGAGACCGTAGAAGGCGAGCGGATAGAAGATCAGGCTGTCGAGTCCCTGGCCGACCACGGTCGAGCCGATCGTGCGCATCCACAGGTGCCTGCCCCGGGTCCACAGCTTCATCTTGGCGAGGACGAAAGCGTTGGCGAATTCCCCGGCCCAGAACGCGATCATCGATGCCGCGACGATCCGCCAGGTGTTGCCGAAGACCTGCTCGTAGGCCGCCTGTCCGTTCCATCCTTCGGCAGCGGGCAGAGACACCACCACCCACGCCATGAAGGCCATGAACAGAAGCGCGGCGAAACCGGTCCAGATCACCCGGCGCGCCCGCGCATAGCCATAGACCTCGGTCAGGACGTCGCCGATGATGTAGCTCACGGGGAAGAACAGCACGCCCGCGCCGAAGCTCCACTGGGTGCCGTCCGGCAGGACGATGTATGAAGGCTTGGCCGCGCCGATCAGGTTCGACAGCAGCAGGATGGTGACGAAAGCCGCCATCACCAGGTCGAAATAGCGAAAGTTCGGCTGTTCGCTGGCGGGCGGGTTATCCATAGCTGCTCCGGTTATCGCCGATTGGCGCGGGTGGAAAGCCACGCTATTGCCGGTGCGGTGCGCGCCCGTAGCTCATCTGGATAGAGCGCGAGACTTCTAATCTTGAGGCAGCAGGTTCGAGTCCTGCCGGGCGCGCCAATTTACCATGGAAGTACGCACCGGCGCATCGACGGCGTTGGGCGTGCTTACCGCTTGGACCAAGCTGGCCACCTGGCCACGAACGGTGAGACGCTCCCTGGTCATCACAACCTCGCTGACGAACGCCTGCACGTATTTTTTACGGAGTCCGGGATCGCTGGGATCAGTGAGCTTCTTCCGAAATCCCGCAGCGAAAGCAGCAATGGTTTCGCTGTCGATGCGTCCCCGCTTGTCACCACACTGGCGTTCGAGCAGATTGATCTCCTCATCGAGGGCGGCGCGTCTCGACTGGTGGCCCGCGAGACGCTTCTTGAGATCCTTGTCCTTGGGATCGACCAGTCCAGCCTCGATCGTTTCGAAAAGGCGCTGGATGGCGATTTCGGCAGCCGTGCGCTCGTTGCGCAGCGTGATGATGTCGCGCTTGCGCTTGGCGTCGGCTCCGGCCGATCGTTCGAGAAGTTGAGCGAGTAAGTTCTCGAGGCGGGAAGGATCGAGCAATCGCTTCTCGAGCACATCGAGAACCGCGGCATCGACTTGGTCCATCGGCACATTGTTTCCGCCGCAGGACCGGTCCTTCTTCCTGCGCACATTGGAGCAGGCATAATAGCGATATTGCCCGCCCTTGCCGGTCATGAGCATCATTGTGCCGCCGCATCCCGGATTTCCGCAGCGACCAAGCCCGGACAGCAGAACAGGACTGGAATGCGAGCGCGCAGGCGTCATCTTGGGGTCACGTGACTTGAGGATCGCCTGGACCTTTTCGAACATCTTCTCTGCGATGATCGCGGGAACTTCGACCTCGATCCACTCCTCGCGCGGACGCTTCGTATTGGTGCGGCTGTCCTTCGTGTTGTAATAGTGGCGACCGACATAGGTCTCGCGCGTCAGGATCGAATGGACCAGCGCAGGCGTGAACTTGCGACCACGGTAGCTCAAACCCTTTTCGTTGAGGTGCTGGGAAAGCTTGCCGATGCCCATGGAAGCCTTCCCACCAGCGCCGATGTAGGCGCCATAGACATACTCCACGGTTGCGGCTTCGGACGAGACGACCCTCAGCTTTTTCTTGTGCTTTTTGCCCCGGATTTCGGCCGTGTACGTTTCATAACCGAGCGGAGGCTGCGAGCCGTTCCAGAAACCGTCTTCGGCATTGCGACGCATCACCGCCGTCACCTGCTCGGCGTTGATATCGCTGGCTGCGGCATCCATTGCAGTGATAATTGCGCGCTGCAATCGCGCATGGGGCCCAGGGGAGATATGCTGGGTGGCGCTAAGCAGGTCTACACCGTTCTTCTCGAGCTTACGGCGATACCCTTCGGTCTCGTAGTCGTCCCGGAAGAAGCGCGAGAAGTTGTAGATGAACACTGCGTTGTAAGGCCGCGTTCTCGAGCAGCTATCGGCAATAAGACGCTGAAACTCCGGACGGTTAGCGGAACGACCGCTGATGCCGCCATCGATATACCACTGGACGATGGTGTAGCCATGCCGCTCGGCCTCCCGCGAGATGCCGGTCTTCTGTTCGTCCATCGACGTTCCGGCTTCCGCCTGCTTGCGCGTGGAAACGCGGATATATCCGGCGGCAGGCATAAGCTCGGTCATTGTACGTTAGCGTCCTTGGGGCAGCGCGAAAGGATCGAGGCGAATAGCTCGCTGAGCCACAGCAGTTCCTCGTCGAGTATAGGCAGGTCGGCGGGCAATTCATCGTGCACGACAAAGCCGTCCCGCGATGAATCATGCGCGGCCTGAAAGTCATCGGGAGATGGATCGCTCCGGCTCATGGTGCCGGTATGCGACTGAGCCTGAGATCGAAACCAACAACCCAATATCGGCTGAGTGACTACGCACAAGTTGGCGTAAATTACCATTCATCATAAAATAGGTCGAGAACCCAACGACCTGGACGTTCCGATGATGTATGACGACCTTGCTCATGATGCGATCAACATAGATCGGCGGCTGCGCATACGCGATCGCGACTGTGCTCGTGCGGACATCCAAGATTACGCCCAGCAGCTGATGGATTGGCAGGACGGCAAGATCGCGCTCTCGTCGATCGACCTTGAACCCCACTACATCGCGCGAGGGCGATATATCGCCCGGACCATCGGAGCGCCTTTGGAGCCAGGAAAAGAGGCGGCACCGATCGGCGTGAAGCTTCCGCTCCTGTATTTCTCGCCCCTCTATCATTTCTACCAGGGAAAGCTGACGAAGGTCGAAAGCCAGTATGGCCAGGATCGCCGACTCCCGCATTTGCCGAAAACCAAGCGAGAGATTGCTGCCTATCTTCATTCGACGATGGCGGATGCGTTTTACGGCGAGCGGCTGTTCAGGCTGGTCGCTGGTGTGGACATCGACTCGATTGCTGCATTCCTTGAAAATGTTCGGGGCACGCATCCCGCCATGTTCCTGCTGCTTCTTAGCGAAGAGATTGATCTTGCGATCGAGAAATTGCCCTCGCTCGACTACGCGAAGGGCACAAAGAGCCTGACAGCCCAATGGCGATCCGACTACTTTCCGGATCTCGCCTGTTCGATCGCTTCGGTTTTTCGTATTCTTCGTACCCTTCGCCGCGGCTGCGCCATTCTCAAGGTACTGGCCGCCCGCGATCCGTTCAGACTGTCGGCCATGAAGCGTATAGCTGCCGACCTGAATACCGCGCGTTCGCCGGGGGAAGACCGAAAGATGCTGCGCCGGGCCAACCACACGGTTTATGCGCTGCGCAAAATCGCGTTCGATGATCTCGACTATCACACGGATGGGCAGGGAAGACGTCCAGGCACTTTCCGTTTCGAAAAACAGAGCAGCGACCTTCGCACGCTTGCAGCTTTCTCCAAGTTAGCCGGCCCGGACACGGAGTATTTCGGAACCGTTGTGGAGGACATCATCGACCAAGCCAGGCTCGGACTACCGATGGGAGGGCGACCGCGCATCCTCTGGCCGTCATCAAGTGCTACCGCTGTTCATCGCATCGACCTAAGGGGTGGACTGCGCAGGGACGAGCTCGCCTGCTTCTATGGACTGGACGGGCGAGACATCGCCGTTCATGTCGCAAAGGCTGTCGCCGAGCTTGCTGGGCGAAAGATCATGCCGGACAGGCTGGCCAACTTCGCCAACGTCCTGCTCGAGGCGACGAATTACTGTGAGCCTGGCGAAGCCAACCGCCGTGTCCATCATGTTATTCATGCTGATGATGTCATCCGCCTCGCCTTCGGCAAATTCGGGGAGTTCGGGCACGGTGCTGGTTTCGCTGCCACGACTTGGCGGGATCTGGAACAAGACAAATCCTTGTGGAATCTGCTGGTCACGTCGAATTGGAGCCGCGACCCCAATGCTCGCATGTTCCTCGAAGGGCGGCGGTATCTCTATGCGCTGACGCATGAAGTTCACCGTCTCGGTAAACTCGAGCGCTCGACGCGCATCTTCTGCTATCTCGCCCACAGCATGAGCTTACTTTCCACCGATCCAATCTGGATCCGGATTCAAGAGCGCATTCGTCTATTGGCCGGGGTCACCCTCACTGGGAAACAAGGAAAGCATGCCAGGGCCGGGATGATCGGACCCGGCCCCAAGACGATCGGCGAAATGATGGCGCTGCTCGATCCGCCATTTCCATGCTTCTCGCGCGGCGTCCGTCACTGATCGGCGAGCGGCGGACCTTCTTCCTCGCACTTGCCCGCCATATCGGCGATCTGGAGGAGGTTCAGAGCGTATGACGACCTCCTATTCTGTTCCTGAAATTCGGGGTCAGCGTTCATCAGTTCGATGATCTCGTGGTTGTGGTTCCAGCGCGCGAACAGCGCATCGCACGACGCGTAGAATTCGTTGCTCATTGGTTCGGTATTCCCGAGGTCTGCGATGCGCTCCATGGACGTCGCCTTGAATTCACTGCTGATTTTGAGCGCCATGAGCATCGTCCCCACCGACACCTTTCCGCCAGTGGAACGGTACATCTCATAATTTTTCATCGGTCTTATCCCTTCTTGTTGTAGAGGAGGTGGGCGCCATTGCGATCGAGCCAGTCGGCCGCTTCGCCCCTATTCATCGCCTCGGGTATCTCGATTTCGAGTAGTCTGGCCGTGTCGGCGATCAGGAAGCGCTGTGCCGAAGACATCGGCCGACCGCGCCAGTCGTCGCCTTTTTCGATGGCTGCGGCTTTCCACGAAGCACATTCGTCGTCGTAGGCGACCTTGCGCTTAGTCCATCGCGAGACGGCGAAACGAGCTGCAAGATCGCTGTGATCTTCCTTCACAAGGCCGATGATCAGATCGAGCACGGACATCGTGGACCATCCGGGAACGAGCGAAATGCGCTGCGCGAATTCGGCGGCCTCGAACGTCAGAAGGCCGTGAAATGCGTTTGCATCAGCGTGTCCGAGGTTGCCGTCTACCAGCGGTCCGGCAAGGCTCGCGCAGGCATAGAGGCGTTCGTTAATCGACATCGAAATCTCCTTTCGATGCGAATCTGACGATGAAGCTTGGACAAAACCAACAACCCAATATGACGTCTTCTGGGCCGCTTTCTGACTGTCCGGTTTCAGGCGCAGAAACTGGGAAAGCTGACATCGGGTGCGCTGAAGTCTCGGCTAATCTCGCGAACAAAGCTGCCAATTCAAGCTCGCCATAGCTGCCCAAAACCTGTCTTTTGTTCATATCAACCAATAGCGACAGCTTCGCACCCTCTGGTTGGTTATTGATTTGCTGGCGGCGCGAACGACGGCGTCTGACAGGCGATGGCACAGCACTAAGGGGTGGCCATTTCAGTTACCGGCGGATCGATCAATCGATCGCCTAGCCGCTCGCGCACCGCCCTGCGCAGTCGAATCTTACCGAGATCATCCAGCACGGACGTTGGGAGGGGAGCTCCTGCTGACAGCAAGTCCCGCGCTGGATGACCGGGTTCCAGCAGATAGAGGATTTGATCGGCTTCCACAGGATGGTTCGGCGCAAGCGTTGCCGCACCGACCAGCAGGAGGGCGCGGCGGTTGTTCGAGCTGGCGACGCGCTCGAAGACGCTCACCGCTTGCATTGGCGTGGCATGATTGCAGAGCAGGACGGCGGTCGGCACGGCGAGCAAAGGCGGGAGTTTGAGCAGTAAGGGCGCCGTCACCTGCGCCACGATTTCTGGCTCGACAAACTCAGCGTCTGCCAACGCATCGAGTGCATCGAGCCGGATCCAGCGGGATGTTGGCATCAACGCCATCTCCCATAGCTTCGTGCGGATATCCGCACCGAACGCGTGGGCCGCCAGGATGAGGGCGTTCTGGCTCAACTGACGATCGGGCGTGCGGTCTGCAAGATTCAGAAGCTCCGGTCCCAGATCTGCCGGGAGTTCATCATAATGGGCAAGCGCCTCTATCGCTTCGCAGGCAATCGGATGCGATTCGGGCTCGTGATAATATGCGTCGTTGTCCGACCAAGTGTCGTGAATGAGAGAGCGCAATGCGGCGAGGTGATCGGGATGCGGAAAGTTCTTGAGGATCGCGACCAAAGCGCGGCGGACCCGGCTGCCAGGATCGTTTGCAAGTCTCAGGAGCGTGTCCGGCAATGGCGTGGCGTGTACATTTGAGAGCGCTATGAGCGCGACGCGCCGGGCATCTGCGCGCTTGTGATGCAAGGCGAGCTCGATCAGGCGCTGGCTGCCGAGCGCGACGGCCGCCTCGGCCGCGGCGCGCGCATCATTTTTGTCGTCGGCGACGATCAGCCACCGCTTTATAGCCTCTTCGGCATCGCCACCGCTCGCGACGATGATCGGGACAAGCGATTTCAGCGTGGAAGCGGACAGGCTTCCGATCGTGCTGAGGATGTGGGCGAGCGCGGTGGCGCCCACACCCGTTGCGGCGCGCTTCCTGAACCCGAGCGCGTCAGCGATCTCGCCAAGGTCCGGCGCGATCCTATCAGTAATTTGCTTGAGCTTGGCGGACCGGCCCTTCACGCCGAACCGGCCCCGAGCTTCCCACACATCGACTACGAGTCGCAGCTGCGCGGTCGGCCTTTGGCCGAGCGCGTTTATCACCTCGACAAGCATGTCGGGCGCACACAGGACGGCGGTCGTGCCCAGTTCCGACCGCAGCTGGCTTTCCGCGGGATCGGCCATGAGACGCGCACGTAGATCCGATACAAGTTCGGGGTCCCAATTCTCTCGCGCGGCCCACCAAGTCTGATGCTCGGACGGCTTGTCCTGACTGAGCCGCATCAGCTCGCGAAGTTCGACGATCTCCGGTCGCTCGGCAGATGTGGCGATATCGCGCGCCCAAGCATAAAGCATCTCGTTCACGCGGGGGTGAGCGGCAACGCTCTGCCAACGGCCCTCGCGGCGCAACTGCGCGATATAGGCGTCGACAAAGACGCTCGAGGTATAGCCGTCGCCCTCATGATTGGCCTGGTGGCCTTCCTCGACGGCATGATCGCGCTCGCCATCCTGGATCGCGCGCCATTCCTCGGCGCCTTCCTGCGCGAAATAGCGCTGGATGCTTGTGAGATCATCGAGTGCGGCTTCGACCACTGGGGCAAAGGCTGCAAGGTCGCGGACGGCCCCGGCCGCCACGGTGTCGGCGTTGGATTCGAAACCATTGCCGACCATTTTCCGGGCGGCCTCGCAATAGGCATGAGCGAGGCCGGGCGCGATGCGATCCAATTTCTCAGGAAAGCCGCGACCAAAGCCGCCTCGCTCCCATGGCAGGGCATCGCGCACGAAACGCTCCGCGACCTTGGCGGTCAACGGATCCGCCGCGATGCGGTCATACCACTCGTCAGAATAGGTCGGTGGTTTCCACGTCTTGAGGAAGACCGAAGCGCCTCGCTGCACGCCCAACAGAAGCCAGCGGGCTACTTCGCTCGGCACCGATCGGCTCGATCCCACAGCGGTCGATAATTCGAGCAACGGGGAAAAATGGGACTTTTCGTCTATCAGGCAGTCGTCCAGCCATGCGTCGATCGCTGCCTGAGCGTCCCGATCGATGTCGAAGGGCGGGTCGAGACCCTCGATCCGCTTGCTGAACGCCTTGGTTACCTGAAACGCTCTCGCCGCAGTTTCCAAGCCCCACTCGCTGTAGCTGCCGCCGAGCTTCGTGAGCGCCGCAATGAGCTGTTCGAGCGCGCCCTCGCTGCGCGGCCAATTCGCCTGCAGGAACTTCTCGAAGCCCTCTTTGACGCTTGGATGGGCGAATGCCACGGTCCGCGCAGGCTGGCGCAGATGTCGGGTTGCCACCAGACGGTCGACGACCTTGTCGAGTTCGTCGCCGAGCGCGGGCGCGATCTTGCGGAGCGCGCGCTGAAGTGCGGTCAGGTGCGCGCGGTCGAATTGCGACCGGGCCGCCAGCAGTGCCCAGATGATGGCGGAAAGGCCTGCGCTGTCGATCTTCGACAGATATTTCCCGACTTCATTCTGCACCGCTTCCCGGTGTGCGGCCTCCCGAAGTCGCCGGAAAAAGACATGGTCCGCTTCGCCTTCCGCGGGGCCTTCCTGCAATTCCTTGAAATAGAGATCGATCTCGAGCGGCGTCTCGAACGCCTGCAGCGCATCCGCGCGAAAGGCGAAAGCCTTCGCCTGAAGGTCGGCTGGCAATTGATCCATGCGATTGTCGTGGATCGCGATGAGCGGCCCGTCGTTATACTGATCGCCGTCCAGCTCGATCAACCAATGGTTGAGTCCTGTTCCCACGTCCGCGCTTCGCATCATGTCGTCGCGTGAGGTGACCACATAGAGGTGATTAGGGGTTGCCTTGTCCAACAAGCGCGGCAGTTGCGTGGTCCAGGCCTCGGACCCGCCGCGCAGACTATACTGACCCCAAGGGTCCTCAACATAATATAAGGTGGGGCCGGTATCGATCAGCTTGCGCGTGCTGGCCGGACTGTCGTCGGGTCCAACCGTTACGATCTCCAGCGTTCCGTAACGGTCTCGGGCGAGCTCGCACAGCTTCAGGGCTGCCTGCGTCTTGCCGGTACCCGATGGGCCGCGGATGACGATCGCGTTGCGCTGTTCGAGCAGCTTCGTCATCTGATCGAAGTTGGAGGGCGGCACGAAGAGTTCAAGGCTGGCGGAACTCGCGAGAAATCCACCATGTTTTCTCACCGTGCCGAGCAAGTCCTGGCGAGTCCATATGCCGGGGGTCGAACCGCGCATGCGACGCTTCGCTTCTCCGCGGAGATCGAGCAGCAGGTCGTTTTGTCGTGCCTTGGGGACGTGCAGCAAGTCGGACATCAGGGCGCGCAGGTCGGCGGCAAGCTGCTTTTCCGTCAGACTGCCCCAGATCGCCACCCTGCCCTCAGGGCTCTTCTTCAGTGTCGACTTGAGGGTGGCCGGAAAGGCGTTCTTGTCGGAGGGTTCTTCAAAGTCGTCGACCATAAGGTTGCGGGCGACGCCTTTCGCATCGGCGCTGGTGACAAGAAGATAGCGCGTCGCCGGATCGTCAAGATGGCGAAGCGCGGGCCGCCGCTTCTTACCATGCTTGAGCAGCGCGCGAAAATCTTCGATCGACCAAGGTTCTCCGCTTCGCCGCTTGACTTGGATGACGAGCTTGTAGCCGCCAGCCACCACCGCGCTCGGCTCCACACGCCCCGCCACGTCCGGCGCTAGGTCCGCTTCGAGGTCTTCCTCATTCGCGGGTTCGAGGATGAGCCGACTGGCCGCCTTGGTAATCAGAAGAAGCCGTAATGCCGCCAAGATCGACACATCGACTTGGTAGTCATAGCCTGCCTGCGCTGCGGCAGCACCGGTGAGTGAGGTCTTTTGCCCGACATCTGATCGCCCCATTTGCTTATCGTCACTTGTCGACATCGTCGAAGACTGAGCGCTTCGTAGCCGTAGCGTCGAGCGAGGACGGCTCTTCTTTCTTCTGCGTGACGATATGGGTCCAGTCGGTGTCGTCTTCAGCCTCCTCGTCGCGCTCCCGCCTGCGTTCTTCGAGTCTGTCGACCGCCACCTTCACCTGATCTCGCGCGTCGTCGACCAAGCCAACCGCATCCTCATCCAGCTCGACGCCAATCTCCTCGATGCGATCGAGCGCGCCGAGCAATTTCTTGAAGTGGCTGTCGGGTTCTTCGTCCAGATCGGCATCCGCGGCGATCTCGTCGATCTTCTCCTCAAGGGCCGGCAGCAGATTGGTTCGCAGTGCCAGGCCTAATCCGACGAGATGAAGCGGCGATATGAGCGCGAGCATCGCCCTTTCAGCAAAGAAGGACATATCGAGGTCTGAGAGCGCAGCGGATTCGAGGCTACTGGCGGCCTCGCGCCGCAATTCATCCGGGAGCAAACCGAATTGATGAGCGCGGGCGTAGGTTTGAAACCGAGGGTCGTTGGCGAGGGGTTCGGTCCTCCAGCAGTACCGTTGAAGTAGCTCCGGAAACTGCCCGATCGCCTTTGTGAAAACCGCGTCGCTCGCCCTGTAAGACAGGAAGTGAAACAGCATCCAGTTTTGATGGTTTTCGTCCGGTGTGTGGCCGAGGCGCGCTACCAGAGCTTCGTCCAGTACGGACGGAATCACCAAGGCATCGCGAATGAGCGGCGATCCTTCGCAGGTGAAGCTGCCGAGGATCGTATCGATTGGTGCGCCGCGGATGAGTGCGGCCATCATATGAGGTTTTTGCCGCAGAATCTCCGTCAGAGCATCCGATATGGTCGGATGCGCGAAGGTCCATTTGGTGCCGGACAGCTTGAGAAACGAGCCCTTCAGTTCGGCGAAGCAGTCTTGGATCTTGGCCAGGGTAAAACCGGTCAAGTCTGCAACCGCCTGCGCTGCTGCCGCATCATGGTCGCTGGGATCGAAGCCGGTTTGATTGACATAGACGAGGTAGAGCGCGGCCTGCAGTTGCTCGTCCAGTGCGCTGACCGTGTCGATAAGGTGCTCAGTCGGCTCCTCCATGAATCGAACGAGCGAACCTTCGCGCGGCGCCAGTCCCTTGGTAAAGTTCGGGTCGCCAAGCCGCTCGGCGATTCCAGGCAGGAACTCGTCGACGGCGGCGACGGCAGCCAGATGCGGCTTGACGCTCGAGCGCCAGTTCTGGCTTTGCTCGCCGAAATTGATGTGGTTGTAGAGAATCTGCGCCTTCTCTTCTAAGGCCAGTTCACCGACATCGACTACGGCGCTGCCATCGGCGAATTGCGCTAGATTGCGCTGACCTAGCCTGCGCCGCGCTGCCTCGTAAATATGCCTGCGCGAAGTCAGCAGGAAGCGGTTGCCGTGCTTGATGGCAGCGCGCAACTTTGAAAACGCCGAGGCCCAATCCTGTACGTAGTCGTCGCGCAGCACGTTTGAGCCAAAGGCATCATCAATCCAGAAGAAGCGGCCGGGATCGTTGGGATTCCAGCCAGCCTCGAAATCGCGTGGACTGGTCAGAGCGAGCACGGTGTTGTCGGGATTCTCCGAAGCGATCGTCGAAACGATCGCGCCGATCGCCGATTTGCCGCTCGCAGGATTGCCGAGCAGAAGAACCACGCCATGGTCCGAGATGGCGTTGACGGCGTCGCGATGCGCCCGGGTCGGAACATAGGTGCGAAGTTTCGGAATCCAGCTATCCAGCAGCGCGCGGCTCTGCTCGCTGAGCCGTTCGTCGACGATCGCGGTCAAATCCCCCAAGCCGTAGACCTGCGGCACGAGGGCGCGCAGGCGTGCACTGCTCTTGATGACCCGAACGATGTATTGGCGCCCCAGTATATGCGGCTTGCGAACGCCGAGTTCGCGCAGTTTGGCTCGCATGGCGGCCGCAACCGGCGCATCCACGCTCATGTTGGTCATGAAGACGTATGTGTCTGCCTGGCTGCCTTTGACGAGTTCTTCGACGTTACCGATTTCGGCGGAGAGGTCGCTGACCTTCAACGCTTTGCCGACATCCGACGTGTGCTTGCACTGGATCGTGCCGATGGGTTGCTCGCCATTTGGCGAGGGGATGAGAAAGACCGCGTCCTGACCGCCATCCTGGGCCTCTCGGAATATTTCGACGGGACGGCCAAGTACCACTTGGCAGACTTGCGAGCAAAGGTCTTGAAAGGCGCGCCAACCGATCGTGTGAAGCGCGAGGTCGCTCCAGGGGCCATGCGCGCGACGTGGGTGGCGTCCCGCAGTTTCGATTTGACCGTGCACGGTTCTCACACCCTCGCTTTGCCCCTTGTGAAGAAATGGGTCGGCATTCCCCGATTTGCCCTCATCGACAGCTTAGCGCTCCAACCTTGACTTTCCTTACGCGACAAGCGGTTTCAACTCGAATTGTGTCTCGCATTTGTCGTAAGCGCAGACCGGCTTGCTGAGGCCGAATGGCCTCTGATACTTCGTGCGGCCGCACACGCACTCGAACTGCCTCCGGAACGCCCTAAATTCATCCCAGCGCGTCTTCTCGTCTCCGATCGAACCGTCGCCATAGGGGGCGTCCTGAAAATGGCTGCCGAAATTTTCGATGTCCCCCTTCACCAAGCTGCCAATGAAGCGATTATTTACGCCGGGTACATCGGCCGGCGTCAATTTGATGTCGCGAAGGAAGCGGCCGATCGCCGAGGCCAATTCGGATCGTTCGTAGGAATAGGCTTTTTCGAGCTGGCGGATGCGGACGTTGACGCCGAAGCCACGCGCTATTCCGAGCAGCCATTCCTCCTCGGCCTGACGCATCTCGTTGGCCGCAGATTCGCCCTTTTCCCAGCGATCGGCGATCATCTCATCGGTCACTTTATGGTCGGCGAAGCGCGGGCCATAGGCCGGGTCCAGCCCGATGATGCGCGTGAACTGCCAGTCCTTCGCCGCAAGCTGATCCTTTAGGTGATTGAAAAACCGCTCGTCATGGGTGACGAGAATGATCTGGCAGTCGGTGAACATCTTGGCGAGCAGCGCGCCGATCGCCCGGCGATGGTCGGCGTCATAGGAGGTGACGACGTCGTCGAGCGCGATCACCGGGGCGGCGCCGTTGAACTTCTTGATCGCCGCAAGGCGCAGCGCCAACGCCACCGAATGGATCTGGGAGTCGCTAAGATACCCGCCGGGCGCGACGCCCTGGCGATTGTCGGCGAAATCAATGACCAGCTGCATGCGCTGCTGGTTAGTATCGTCCTCGCCGGGCAGTTCGAGCCGGATCGGCCTGGCCATGTCGCCCTGAATTTCTTTGTAGATGTCGTTCATCGGCGTCTGGAGCGTGTCGAGCAGCGACTGGACCTTCTCGCGAATCTTGCCCGAGACGAGCGTGGCCTGCGTGCCGAGCGCCTCGTGCAGCGCGGTGAGCTCCGCGGTCGTGCGCGTCGCCTGCGCTACCTCCGTCTGGAGTTTCAGCAGTCGGTCGATGCTCGCCTTGGCCTTAACCCACGTATGTTCGCCCTGCTTTTCCTCAATAGCGGCGATGTCCTGATCGAGACCGGTCAGGTGTCCCTCCAGCTCGGCGGTGATCGCGGCGGACGCGGGCGCCGCGGCGGCTGGCCAAGCAGCAACCCCGGTCTGATATTCGATAAGTGCTGCCCTAAAGCCGTCCGGATCATCGTCGGACAGATGATCGATCATCGCGGGAAGCCGCGCGATCAACTGGTTGTGCGCCTTGGTGGCGGCTTTGTCGGCGTCGTCCAACGCGGTCTTGGCGTCGTTGTAGCTTTGTAGATCGTCGAGACGGGTCTTCAGAAGATCGCGAACCGCGTGCACGCTTCCGGCAGCGGTATCGCCGATAGCCGTCGCGCAGACCGGACACTCGTCCGGAGCCGCGGCATCGTCGGCGAACAGCTTCTCGGCCTCCTTCCACACTGACCGGAAGACCGTGCCCGCCGCCTTGTCGCGCTCTTCAGCTTCGGTATCCGTGGCGTCGGCCAGCGCCGACAGCGCTTTGTCGAAGGCGGCGATGGCGCCCGAATATTCGGGGTCGCCACCGTCGTCGGGCAAGGTCTTCTGCCACAGCGCGATAACCGAGTTGCGGACCTGTCGCAGCCCAGCGAGGCCGACGCTCGCCTCCTCGGTTGCGACACGTTTGCCGATGTCGACATAGCTGGCGTCCGCGGCATCGAGCGCAGCCATTGTCAGCGCGGGATCGAGCGGCGCAATGACGTTCGTGTTGACGAAGTCGAGCACGGCAGCGTCGTCCCACGCCTGCACGGCCTGGTCGGTCTCGGCGCGCAGCTGCCCGGCGAGACGAACCTGTTCGGTCGTGCTCTCGGCAGCGGCCTTAATCTCGCGGCGCAGCAGCCGGAGATTCTTCTGGACCTCAACCAGCGGCGAGAGCTGCAACCAGCTCACGATATCGCTGTAGCGAGTCTCCGCTTTATGCTCCTCGACAAAGGTGCGCAGTGTATAGCCGCGGATGATCGGCGCGACGACGAATCCGGTCTTCATTGCAGTGGCCGCTGCATGGATTGGACGTGGATTTCCGACCGCCGTACGGCTGCCATCGGTGGTGACCTTGCCGGTGATGGTCGTGAACTTGACCACTGGCGCGATGCCCGCCGCCTGTGCGCCATTATGAGCCAGCGCGGATGGTCCAGCCTGGTTGTTCAGCGTGCGCTGTCCGAGCCGATCGAGCGTGCCATGTTCGGAGAAAAGGAATTCGAGCGCATCGATCACGCTCGACTTGCCCAAGCCGTTTGGCGCGAAGATCGCGAGGCTGGGCTTTTTGCTGAGGTCGAACGTTTTGGGCTGGAGATAGGCGCGAAAGCCTTCGAGCGTCAGCGAGTGCAACAGCGTCTGATCAGCCATCGGCCTGCTCCTCGTCCGGGGCCGCGCGCTCAGCGGCCAGCGCCAGGATTGCCGTCTTGGCATTCGCGATGACATTGTCGTGCGGCGTGACGGTCAACAGATGATCGGACAAGATGGCGGCCAGATCGGCATCGACGTCATCGGAGGACTTGAGCGCAAAGGAGACGTCGGTCAAAAACGCTTCGGGCGTTTCCACCACATCCGCTTCCGGAGCGGCAAGGGCCGCAATCACGTCGGGCGCCACCGCATCCGCGGGTGCTGCTCTCTCGTCCTCTTCCACCAGTTCCCCTCTTCCTGCCCGCCTGGAAATCAGGCACGACACCACCGTGCTGCCTCTCCACGCCATCGGGAAGACTAGCCAATTTTGGCGGAGCGACAACGATTGACCTCCGCAACAATCTGAGTCGAATTGAGGAATTTTATTCCTCAAGGCAACTGGCACGATAGTCTGACGATTTAGGCGCATCGCGATCAGCCTGGACGGAAGACAGCTTTTCGTGGGCGACATGTTGATAGCGGGCTTCTCAGACCGTCCAACGAAGCGCACGCTCGAGCGTAACGATGAACGAAGGGTGGCTTTACGCCTGCTACGGTTTAGCAGCTGCCGTTCGGGATCGTCCGACAGCTCCGCCATTTCACCCGCATCGGATTGATGTCAGCTTTCGGGTGATCGGCGGCGAAGCTTCAGCGACCGAAATTAGGGCGCGAAACTGACATCGCCGGTCGTCGCAGAACTACTTCATCAAGTGTATCCGTATGCCAACCCATGCTGCTGAAGAATGGTCACGCATTGGGTTGCAGGATTAAGGCAATCAAGAAGGGCAGAAAGGAGGTGTGGGGGTCTTAGCGAGAGAAATTGTTTAGCATGCGCCAAACGAAAAGGACCCCCACACCACCCACAGCCGAAGAGCGCGATGGCATCGCGCGCACCTATTCCTATACGCTTGACGGGACCATCGTCTCGCTGACCCGGGCAGAGGTGAAGGACATCGCCATTCACCGTCGCGATGCGGTCTCGGCGAGCCGCCACGAGCGGCGCAGGATGGCCGCGATCCTGCGCGACGACCGGCTTCAAGCTCGTATCAACAAGGCGATTCAGCGCAAGCTCGACAGGGTCGAAAGGCGGTTCCCGCCCAAGAAGATCCGGGTTCGCGTCGAGCAGCAGAACCGTAAGAAATTCCGCCGAAAACAGCGCCGAGTTGCGTCGAAAGCCATGGTTCCGCTGCCATCATACGAGGCGCCCATCCTCGACCGGCAGGGCCGACGCGCGATCGTGATGATGATCGATTACGATGGCGCGAAGCGGCATTCCTTCGGCATCACGGGGCGCAGGATCGTCTATATGTCCGACGCGGAACATTGCGAACTCGATCCCCTGGGCAGGTCGATATTCTTCAGCAACATGGGCGGTGATCTCGACGAAATCCTCATGGGCGCGGACGTCCTCGAACTGACGCAGCGCGAGAGCCGGGTGGATGCAAAGACCAACGTCAATATCATCATCCAGATGCCGCATGACGTTCCGCAGGAGGTGCGCATCGCAATCCTGAAAGCGGTCGCGCACGAACTGTTCGGTCGTCATGGCCTGCCCTATGCCGCAGCGCTCCACCGGCCGGATCCGGATGGTGATCAGCGCAATTTCCATGGCCATATCTGCGGCAGCTGGCGGCCGATGACGCGCACCGAGGCCTATGGCTGGGAGATCGCCCAGGACTATCGCGCGGACCTCGATGGCGGCGAATATTGGCGCCATGCACGTCGCAGGATCGCCGAGATCATGACGGCGACCCTCGAAAGGGCAGGGACCCAACGGCACTATACGCACCTCTCGAATGCCGAGCGTGGGCTCGTCCACAAGCCGCAGAAGAAGCTCGACAAGCGCAAAACGCGGACCGCGCGGGAGGGCGAATTCGTGGCCGATGTCGAGGCGAACCGAAGGGTGATCGAAGCCAATCTTCGGCTCGAAAGAGCTCTCGAAACGAAGCGGGAAGAACGCCGGAAGAGAGCCCTGAAGCGCCGGCTTGCGGTACTAGCGAAGCTGGAACTGGCGGTTAGATCGCCTCTCGATTTGCGCCCCGTCGCTGGTGTCGGAGTTGGCGCCGATAGCGCATCCTCCGTCCTTGTCAGTGGTGTGACGAGCCATAAGCCCGGCCCATCGCTGAGCGGGGTCGCAGCACCCAAAGAACGATTGTCCACAGCGGCTATCGGGCCGGTCGAAGTGGCGCAGATCGCGGCCCAGACACCGCTTGAGAAGGTGGAATTGCGGCTTGAGAAAGGCCCGGGTACGCGCCCGTTCAAGCCGGTCGAGGGCAACATCGATCCAGGACCGAATACGAGCTTGAACGCTGTCCTGTCATCAGGCGCCGACACTTCCCCGGGCATTACTACGGTCGTGTCGGCGTCGTTGCCACCCCCGGCGCTTGCTCCCGTGTCGCCCTCCTCATACCCAACCGCCAATCTGAAGCCAGTTGCGCCTATGGTGTCGCCTCTAGCGTCTCTACGTCCCGTAATCGGAGCGACCGATAGAGACATCGTCCTTCGGCCGGTGGCTGCGATTGCGCCTGACGTGAACGCCCTCGGGATCTCGAATGTGTCCCCGGTAAGCCCAACGAGCCAGACAGCGCCGATACTGCGTCGGATCGACGCGGCGCGGGCCCATTCGCCCGTGATCGCCCCGGTAGCGGCGCCCACAATCAAGAATTGGCCGTCCATTCGCCCTGTCGCTCCGGTCTCCGCGACTGCCCAATCCTTACCAGGATTGCGACATATCCGACCGGTCAAACCTTACTTTGATCCAGGCGTGCGACTGCAGCCGGTCCGGGCGCCTGGCTCCCATCCGAGCCCTGATCTTCGCCCCGTCGAGCTCCCGCAGTCGAGGAAAATGCCGATCATCCGCGCCGTCTCGCCGCCGCGGGTCCATTCGCCCGTGATGGCCCCGGTAGCGGCGCCCAAAATCAAGAATTGGCCGTCCCTCCGCCCGGTCGCTCCGGTCTCCGCGACAGCCCAATCCTTCCCGGGATTGCGACATATCCGACCGGTCAAACCTTACTCTGATCCAGGCGTGCGACTGCAGCCGGTCCGGGCGCCTGGCTCCCATCCGAGCCCTGATCTTCGCCCCGTCGATCTCCCCCAGGCGAGGAAAATGCCGGTCATCCGCGCCGTCTCGCCGCCGCGGGAATGGCCTGGGATCAAATTAGTGTCCCCGGTGTCCGTGCCTATCCAAACCGGGAAGCCGGGCGTGCCCTTCGGCCTCACATCCGTCGACCCTCCTGGCGAAGCGCGGACCGACTCCGAACTGGTCGACACGATGCGTGATCTTGTCGAGCGGCTCGAACGGCTCGCGCGAGAAATCTCGGCCAAGCGCGGGCAGGGGGCGCCGGTCCCGCCATTGGCGGGCAGGAACAAGGCGGCTTCTGCGGCACGCGATCTGCCCCCCTCGAGCGATGCGAACGATACGCTCGCGAGCGAAATCGAGACCGCGCGCGCCTTTGTTGCCCGGGTCAAGGACAAGGCAATCCATGTCGGCATCACCGAACAGGGACTGGTCCTGCCGCAGCCGATCTACTGGCCAGGCAACCGCCTGACGTTGCGGGGCTTGAGCGACCCGGCGGTACAAGCCGAGCTCGTCCGGATGGAGCAGCGCCAGGCTGCGTTCATGCGGCATATCCATCCGATCCTGGGCGAGGTCGTGACCGCTAAGATGCTCGTCAAAGGCAATGCCGCCATCATCGACGCGCTTCCTGAAAAAGAGCGAGAGGGTGCCCGCCGCTGGGCCACCACGGGTATGTGGCCTACTCTGTTGCGCTGGGTGACCGAAGAGGGCGAGCGCCGCAGCAGACGCGATCTGCGGCGCTGGAAGAGCGCACGGGACAAGGCCGATGGCTCGCAGTTCGCCCTGGCGGACAGGGCTGCAATGCAAGTTGGGAAATGGCCCCTCGACCTCGATGCGGACGACTGGCGAGCGCTGCGGGAGGGCGCCGATCGACACCGTGCTAATTTGGCGGCGCACCAGGCGCGCGCCCGCTCCCAAGGTATCGTCTGAACGCGATCCTTCTGGTCGCTTGCCCGCTATTGGCGCACCCATGCCACCGCAGGTGGAATAGGTTCGGCCTCCCAGGAGGTCGTCTGAATTCTCGAGGCTGACGGTGCAGCCGAGGGTGAAGTGGTGAAGGAAAAGGCTTCGCCGCGACATCCTCGTGTCACAGCCATCAAGGAGAATATCATGATATCGAAAAGCCCCTGCCGGCCTTCGCAGGCCGACGAGGACGTTCGGATCTTGCGCCGCATAACGCCGCTTCGCGAATGGCAAGCCCCCGCCGATGCGGGGCCGCCGTTCATGAAAATCGCCGTGCTCGATACCGAAACCACCGGGTTCGATCCGCAATATGACGAGCTGATCGAGATCGCCGTTGCCATGATCGTCATCGACGATCAGGGTCGCCTGATTGCGGTTGAGAACTTGCGGAGCGGCATGCGGCAGCCATGCCGTCCGATCGAACCGGAGATCAGCCGGATTACCGGGATCACCACCGAAATGGTCGAAGGCAAACGGTTCGTCCCGCAGCAGATCGCCGACCATCTTGCCGAGGCGGATGCCTGCCTGGCCTTCAACGTCGCCTTCGATCGGCGTCATCTCGAAGAGCTCGTGCCGGAGGTCGGCGCGATGCCTTGGATATGCGCCATGGCGGATGTCGGCTGGCGCGGCCTCGGCTTCGATGGCCGCGCACAGGGGTATCTCCTGACGCAGGCGGGCCTGTTCAATCCCGTCGCGCACCGCGCGAGCGACGATGTCGCCAGCCTCGTCAATCTCCTAGCGCATGTATGCGGGGACGGGCGCACTGTCATGGCCCACGCCCTTGAAGGTGCGAAGGCACCCCGCTGGCGTTTCGAAGCGAGCGATCTGCCGCATCGGCTGCAGAAGGACGCGTATCGTCGCGGCTACCGCCGGTCGTTTCATGGCGTCTATCACAAGCTCGTGCGAGAGCCGGACCACGACGCCGAGATCGCCTGGTACCGGGAACTGGTCGGCCGCGATCCGACGATGGTCCCGGTGGACTGGATCGATCGCTATCGGTCCGATTGGACCTGGGAACCGGTGAAACGGGAACTGGAAGTAGCGCACTGGCGGCGCTGAGGGTGGGCCATCCGGTTGAGGAAAAAGGCTCCGGCGAAGACGCCGTCACACTGACATAAGGAACAAATCGATGAACAAACCCCAAGCTGGTGGGCTCGAAGCCCACCGGGCGAACGCGCTTGCCCTGCGCCTCGAACTCGGATTGCCGGTGACCGCGACGGGCACGTCGGCGGTGACATTCGGCGGCGTGGTGACCGCTAGCCTGCCGGTCATGGAAGGCATCGCTCGCAAGGCTTCCACCGATCGTCAGGACGCAGTGTTCGCGGTCTACAATACGGACGCGGACACAAGGCCCGCATGGTATTTCCTGGTTTTCCGCATGTTGGACTCGATCGGCATGGTGCGGGTCGAACCGGTCTGCATTGGCGCAGAAAAAGCGCTCGTCCTCGTCACCCTGGACCGGAGCCGTCAGTTCGCCATCGATGGGCGGGGTATCCTGAGAGAAATGCCGGTCGGCAAAGCGTCAAAACGATCGGGCGCATTCGCACGAGCCGAGCTTCGTATTGCGGCTGCGGCTGAAGCGCTCGCTCCGGTTCTCAAGACGGGGGCGTGGAAGGCGACTCCATTCGCGTTCCAGTCCGACGGCACCGCGGTCCCGGTCGACACCGCAGCAGCCTGACCGCCTTCATCGACCTGACCCAAAAGGGCGGCGCTTCCAGCAGGAGCGCCGCCCTTTCTCGTTCTACACAAAGAGGACCATTTTCATGGCCGATACCTTACGGCGGCACCCGCAGATCGTGTGCTCGCTCGCCATCATCCGCGACCGAAATGAATTCGCTACCCGCTCGGCGATCCGTTCGACCGCGATCTTCACCGTCACCCGCGGCCGGCAAGGAGCGGCGAGGTTTGCGATCGAACATCGCGCTTTCGACAAGACCGCGACCCGCGCGGACATCCTTGCCGTTGTTGCCGAACGCATACCATCCGATGCGACCGTGATCGCACGCGCTTCGCGCACTCCGCAGCACTATCTGCGCCATGCGTTCGCCGCGGGCGGACCGGTACCACCGGCCGACCTGCAATTGCTGCAACGGGAACGCGGCGATCTCGACCTCTTGCCGCTCGAATGCGCAAACCGCGCGATGGAGGAGATCGCCGCGGCGTATCGGATCGAGCGGGCAGGGCCCGGTTCGAACATCCTCTCCCGGTCGCGCAGGGCACCGGACGAGGCGCAATGCCTGTGGCTGGCCTTCCTCTGGTCGAGTTTTGCACCGCACGAGCGAACCTCGCTCAGCACGGCGTGGGAAGCATGGCGAGCGATCGAACGGGCGCGGCCCGTCGGGTTCTAAGGGCTGGAACAAAAGCGAGTTGGCGGGGCCAACCTGAAGAAGGAAAACACAATGCTGAAATTGACGTTCATCGATACCGAATCCGCATGGGACGAATATCTTCACGAGGATTACCGCGCTATCGACCCCAAGGGCGTTGCCAAGCTCGAGCGCCAAGGCCGCAAGCGCCACAACCAGGCCTGCAAGCGGATATTCGCCGCTGCCGCGCTGGACATCGTCATCGGTGATGACCGCACGATGGTGATCGAGGGGCTATCTGCCTGGACCGAGCGCGAGCACGGCGATGAGAAAGCGATCGTCGAGGGCTTGCTCGATCACATCCGGTTCCGACCAGACTATCAGGTGGTGACCTATGGCGGGCTAGCAGCCGAACTTCCCCTGCTGACGTTGGCCGCTATGCAGTACGGCCTACTCCTGCCGGACCAGCTGCGCGGCAATCAGCGCGTCCGGTATGGGGGGGGGCGGCCGCATATGGACCTTGCGCTCGAACTCAAGGGTCAGGGTCGGGACTGGGCGCATCTTTCCGAAATCGGATTGCGGATGGGGCTGCCGCGTGACCTGTTCACCGGAAAGACCGAGGTCGACCTGCCACAAACCGCGGAAGACTGGATCGAGATGCGCCGCCATGTCAGTTGCGACGTCATGCTCACCGCCATGGTGACGTTGGCGTGGATGCGGGTGCAGGGCCGGATCGGTATAGATATGCCACCGGCCCTATACCAGCTCGCCGACTGGTTCCTGCGCCGGATTGGTGATGATACCCGGATGGCCGCTCCGCTCGTTGAATTGCGCATGAGAACGGCTGAGCAAATGTCTTCGGAATTCGATCTCGCCGCTTAGGCATGAAGACAAGCTGCTGGTCGGACTTTCCCGGCCTGACCGGCAGACGACCTGTCCCGTGCATCTTAAAAATGACGAGGCATTGCTGGCGAATGGCGATCCCTCGCGCTATTGACCGCCTTCAAGACAAGGGGTGAATTTTGCCGATACCTTAGGCATTCTGAAAAATGCATGCGATCAGAATCCGCCTTTGGAAGACGCATTTTCCATCCTAGAACGCTTCTCAACAATCGGGGGTATCGTCATAATGCCGCATCTACGGGACAGCGAAGATCAGATCATCGACCTTGCCATCGAAGGATGGCGGCTTGCACGTCTTTTCCAGAAATCCGTTTCATCAACGGATCTGAAAGCTGCTCAACGGCAATCCAACCAGATCCGTTACTTCAATCGCAAGTTGGACGAGATTCTTGCCGAGTCCGATCTTAGCCTGGTTTCCCTAGAGGGTCAGCCCTACGATGGCGGCATGGCAGCAACCCCCCTCAACGTAGGCGACTTCGACACTGACGACAGCCTTTTCGTCGACGTAATGATGGAGCCGATCGTGATGGGGCCCCATGGAATACGCCGCACTGGCACGATGATGTTGAGGAGCTGAGTAGTGGAATACGTGGGGATTGACCTCGGAACGACTAACAGCGCCATCGCCAGCTATGACGGCGAGAACGTGGCGCTGTACAAGAGCCCTGAACAGCATGATGTCACACCGTCTGCTCTGTTCTATGACAAGCGCGGGAACCGATGGGTGGGGTCACGGGCCTACGACAACTGGGCTCGTAATCCGGGAAATGGCGCGACGCTGTTCAAGCGTATGATGGGCACGAGCACGCCTATCAAGATAGCGGCAACGGATACCGTTATGACACCCGAGGAATGCTCGGCCGAGATCCTGCGCACCGTCTTCGGATATCTGCCGGAGGAGATACGCAGCGGTGGCGACACCGGCACTGTCATTACTGTGCCTGCGGCATTCAACCAGATGCAGAAAGACGCGACCCTGGCAGCCGCTGAGATGGCGGGCATCGGAAGCGTTGCCCTGATGCAAGAACCTGTTGCTGCGGTCATGAGCGTGATGCGTCAACGTGACCGCGATGGCACCTTCCTCGTCTTCGATCTCGGCGGTGGCACACTCGACATCGCGATTGCGCAGAGCATGCGCGGGCGCGTCAGCCTCCTTTCGCACGGAGGCGTGGAAATGTGTGGAGGAAGGGATATTGACCGAGCTCTTCTCGATGACGTTGTGAAGCCTTGGCTTATCGACAACTTCGATCTGAGGGAAACGTTTGCAGCGGACCCGCGCTTTAGCACGTTAGCGAGGGTCGCGACCTGGGCCGCCGAGAAGGCGAAGATTGCGCTTTCAAGGGGAGAGGAAGCAGTGATCTCGCTGTCAGAGCTGGAGATCGGAATCCGCGACGAAGCGGGGGAGGAGATTTATCTCGATGTTCCCATTGATAGGGGCCGCCTCGATACCCTTGTCGCCCCGGTTATCGCTAAGGCCGTGTCTGCCGCGCGTGACGCTCTCGAGCAGGCGGGCATCAGTCCTGCAGATGTGGATCGGATCGTCTTCGTTGGCGGTCCGACACAATATAAGCCGCTGAGGGACAAGGTTGCCTTCGAGCTGGGCATCGCTGCCTCGACAGACGTCAATCCGATGACAGCAGTGGCGGAAGGAGCGGCAATCTTCGCGGAATCGATTGACTGGAGCGCTCAGAGCCGCGGTCGTAAGGCAGCCAGGAACTCTTTGGCCAGCTCGAAAGTCGAATTCGCATACGTAGCCCGGACGCCAGATTCGTCGGCAAAAATCGTTGCTAAGACAGTTGGAGAAGATGGGTCCGAATTCCAGGTCGACAGCCTCGATACCGGTTGGTCCTCGGGGCGGATGCCTCTCCAGGTTGGCGCATCCATAGACCTGCCGTTGTCGAAGCGGGGTGAGAACGCATTCCGTGTATTCGTGTTCGACGCCGATGGGGCGCCCCAGTCGATACCGAATGACCGGATTATCGTTAGCCGGACGGCGGCCTCAGTTGATGCCATCCCAGCCTCGCATACGATCGGTATCGAGGTCCTGACCGGCAGGACGCGCACCCGCACGCTCGAGCCTCTGATTCGAAAGGGGGAAGCTCTCCCCAAGAAAGGCAAGCTTTCCTTCCGTGCCGGAGAAACCATCCGGGCTGGCGGATTGAATGCACTCAATTTCAAGATGTGGGAGGGTGAAGGCAAGGACAACGTCGAGGACAACCAGCATATCGGGCTTTTCCGGGTAAGCGGTCAGGATTTCGACGAAGGTATCATCAATACCGGTGCAGAGATCATATGCGAATACGAGATCACCGATGCGGGAACGATCCAACTCGATGTATCGGTGCCTGACATCTCAGGCTCATTCTCCTCTGGGCGGAACTACTATTCGCGTCAGGAAGCACAGATCGACTACACGGAGGCTGCTGATCGAGTGATCCTCGAGGCGCAGGAAGCGCTTCAGCGCATCGACCAGTTCGCCGAAAACATCGACGATGCTCGCCTCGAAGAAGTCCGCCACAAGCTTTCGTCTGCCGCATCGATAAATCCGGACAACGCCGATCCCGAAGAGACGAAGACGGCTCTTGACGCAGTCCGCGAGGCGCGCGTGGATCTTTCCACCATTCGTAAAGATCACCTCAAGCCGATCAGGCAGATGGATCTCGACGCGGTAGTCGACACCTACAACAGAATGGGCCGCGAACTCTCCTCTGTCGAGGAGCGACAGGCATTCGACAATCTGGCGCAGACCGCGCAGCATGCCATTGATGTCAACGGCATGGATTTCGAGGTTCACCTCGATGATCTTCATACGAGGGTATTCCTTGCGTTGTGGAAATCGGAAGCCTTCGTCATAGGTCGTTTCCAATGGCTTGCCGCCAGTCCCGAAATGTTCCCTGATCGCTCCCAACATACAACGCTCGTCAACAGGGGGCAGCGCGCTCTCGGGGTCAATGATCTCGATAGTCTGCGACAAGTTGTGATCGAAATGGATCAAATCCGATTCGTTCGTTCTGGAGAAGAGGAGCTTCTCGCCATGGCGAACATCGTGAGGGCCTGATGTCTGGAAGCATTTTTCCGCAGGGCCTCTCTCTACCTGAAGCAGGAACGTCGCTTGGTAGATCAGTCCGGGTCATCGACGACCGGCTTTTCATCCATGCTACCAAGGACGGTCGACGGGCACTGCTTGTTTCGTCGGAAGATGTCTATGCGGGAAAGATCCGGAACGCGTTGAACCTACGGATCGAACATGTAGGCCATTCCTACGACTATCTCGTCACATACGGAATTCTCGACCAGGTCGAATATCTTGAGCAACCCGAGGGTCTATCACAGGCACTTCCATTCGCGGGGCTCCTACGTGATTTAGAAGGCCTCTCACGTCGTGCAATCTATTGCTCCGATCCCCTGTTTCTCATCGAAAGCGATATCGCAATACCGGAGGAAAAAGAGATCGCGCTTGGTCGCTTCATGACGGGCGGTACGCCAGTCAGTGCCTCTGACATCGTTCATATGAAACGCATTCTTCCCGGGGCCCCGGAAGATGAACTTGAAGAGATAGCAGAGGTAGCCGGCATACCCGTCAAGGTAACGGGGCCGCAGCAGCGAAAAGGACTGACCGGAGCTTCAACCGCAATACAAGGTGCATCTGGACCGTTCGTCCTTCCAGGGCGCGAGGATCTTGCACGTTTCTTCAATGAGCACGTCATCGAGATCGTTGAAGATGCCAACCGATATGCCGCTCTGGGAATAGAATTTCCCGGAGGTATCATTCTCGAGGGACCGACGGGCTGCGGCAAGACGTTTGCGGTGGAGAGGCTGATCGAGCATCTCGGGTGGGCGAGCTACCACGTAGAGGCTTCGAGCGTCGCCAGCCCCTACATTCATGAAACGTCGCGGAAGATCGCAGAGATTTTCAACGAGGCGATTAAAAACGCTCCGGCCGTACTCGTCGTTGACGAGATGGATGCATTTCTAGCAAGTCGCGATGGTTCGACAGGTCAACACCACCTTGAGGAAGTAGCGGAATTTCTCCGACGCATTCCCGAAGCGAGCAAAAGCCGGGTGCTCGTGATCGGGATGACGAACAAGTTGGAACTAATCGATGCGGCTATCCTACGTCGGGGGCGATTCGATCACGTCGTACATGTCGGAAATGCTGGCACTACGGAAATCGAGGGGCTCCTTACATCGTTGCTCGGGAGAGTTCCGAACGACATCAGCGACCTGGATCCGATCGCAGCAAAACTAACAAACCGGCCGCTGTCTGACGTGAGTTTCGTCGTCCGGGAAGCAGGCCGGATCGCCGCTCGCGCTCGTAAAGATCGAATCGAAAATGAGGATCTGCTCGCGGCCTTGGCTCTTGTGCCTTCACGCGATCCCGACGTACCGCGTCGTGTGGGCTTCTAAAAGGGGGGGGAAATGAACGGTTTCGCAGGCCTCAATCAGTTTGCTACCGACGTGGATGCCGCAATCGCGGAAGCCGACCGAATAGCCGCCAGTCCTCTGCCAGCCACCGAACAACCTTCACAAGGTTCGTCCCAACCTAACATCAGTCAGGAGTTCGGAGACACCGCTGTAGGGCGTTTCGCCAAGACCGCAGGTGGCTGGATTGCAGTGATCATTCTAATTTCTATCGTGAAATTCGGTATTGGGGCCGCAGTGGACGCATCATCCAGCACTGATGAGGAAGATTATTATAATAGCGAAGCCTATTCGGACATACCTATTGATTACGCTCCTGATTATGGGTCCGACACGAATGACATACCAATCGACGAAACGCTCGAAAATTCGGATACATACGAAGATGACTACGTCATTTCGGATGAAGGATCTTATCCCACTATTGGCGAATACCCTGACGATACGACCTCCCGACCAGCGCCAGGCACGATGCAGTTGACCAAAGGCGAGCTACGCTACTGCATGGAAGAGATGGAGCGTCTAAAAGGTGAGCAATCGGAAATGGAAAGTATCGAAAACATCGATATTGATCGGTACAACAATAACGTCGATGCGTTCAACGGTCGGCTTAATGATCTGCGCTACATCTGCGACGGAAACTATCGGATCGTCGACGAAACTGCGATAGAAAAAGAACTGTCGTTTCGCCGATATTCGCTCCAGCAGGAAGGGCGCATTCGTGTCCGCTGAACAAAATGAGTCAACCAGTCCGTTCAGCCTGCTTGGAGTTTCGACGCGAGATGACGCTGGTCGCATCATGGCCGCAGTCGAGGACCAGTCGCTTTTATACGATCACGATCTCTGCCAGAGGGCGGCATCGACGCTCACGCATCCGAGGCGACGGCTTGAAGCCGAGATGGCGTGGTTCCCAGGAGTTACACCCAACGCAGCCACCCGCGCAGCAGGTGCCGTATCTTTGCAGGAAGTCGATGAACTAGGGTTGTCCGGACTTTCGCGGGCGAATGCACTCGAGGCGGTACTCGCTAAAAGCGTACAGGAAGACGCAGTCAAACTAGCCGCTCTTCTCGGAGAGATATTCCTTTCCGACGACGCGGTGAATAGTGAACGTCTTCTCGTTGAAATTAACGAGGACCGAGAGCTTGCTGGTTTTCCGGCGGTTCCAAACATTGTCGCCATCGACGAAGAACTACAGCGGCGGAGAGTGGAGCGCCGCCAATCAGTCCTTCGAGCAATGGAAGGGTTTTCTACCCCGATCATGGCACAGGCGATGTTCATTCTCGCCGACGCGAAGAATGACCAGAGTTTTCCAAGAATTTTGCACGAGTTCATCGACGATTACGGTCTGCGCGCTGAGCCATTTATGAGTTCGGAGGTTATTCGAGCAGAAAAATTGGTGGTAAAGGCACGTGAGCTAGCAGGAAACCGACCAGACGCGTTGGAACCCCTTCTCAAGGCTTTCGAAGAACTCCTCGATACATGGCATGAGATTACCTATCCTATGCATCGAAGCCTATCCATTCGCGGGCAGAGTTACGATGAAAGCGAACGCATGGCGCGTCTGGTTCGTGATCTAGCGCTGTATCTCAACAATGAACACAACCTCATTTCTCAGGCACGCCGCCTCAGTCAGTCTCTCGAACAGACCTTTTCTGCGTCTCCGACCGTATCTTCGATAGTCGCAGGTGATCTCGAGGCCTTGGAAAGTCTCGAAGCACAGGCAAAGGAGGACGAACAGGAGCTGGCCTTCAGCGCACGCATCGGAATGTTCGGTGGAACTGTCCTGTCCGTTTCTTCGACCGGTCTAACATGGAAGGACGAATTTTATCCAATCGAAACTGTGAAGGGCGCGCGGTGGGGCGCCATCCGAAAATCGGTAAACGGCGTGCCGACCGGAACTGACTTTCTGATCGCATGGTTCGACGAAAACCGGCGCGAAGTGACCGTCAATTTCGGTAAGGGCCAGATATTCGAAGAAATCATGCCCCGCATGATGCGCCTTCTGATCGGACCCATCTTGACGGAGATGCTGGCTGATTTGCGCAACGGAAATGCTATGACATTCGGATCCGCCGTCATCAGTGACGAAGGCGTCGATCTTCCCAAACCACGCTTTTTCGGAAACGAGCGAGTTTTCCTGACGTGGGGCGAAGTGACGATCTCGAGCCACAATGGAAGTCTTATCATCGCCTCCACCGATCATCCGAAAACCAAGGCAGAAATAAGTTACCGCGAAGTCTGGAATGTCCATTTTCTCGAAATTGCAATTCGTGCAATATTTAAGAATGGGTCAGACAGGCTGAGCGGCGCATTCGGTTAAGCGAAATATCGAGAAAATGAGCGTTCCAAGATCGCGACTCGGAACATAGCTCGGATTGGTTTTTTGCTCCCGAAAAACACGGGAGGCGCGATGCCACTTACCGCGGGAACTCAAAAGAAATTTCCCATTTATTACAGTGCCCATTATCATCCTGCCGGGCGCGCCAACCCGCCCGCCCCGTTCACCCGCGCAGCGCTTCGTCGAGGGGTTCGTGCGTGACGGGGTAGCCGGCGTCCTCGAGGATCGTCAGCGAAGGCCGGCCTTCGCGGTCGCCGATCTGCGGAACGATGGTCCGCACCGGGATACTCTCGGCGTGGCTGCGCGCCTCGGCGAAATCGGAGAACAATGCCAGCCGCTCGAGATTGCGGCGGGTGGGGAAGATCAGGGAGATATCGCCTTTGTCCGCGGCATCGAGGGCAGCCTGTGCCGAAGTCCAGAACAGGCGCGTGTTCTCGGTCCGGTCGATGGCGATGTCGACCGCGCCGGTGCCGAGGTCGATAAGGTAGAAGCGGGTGTCGAATATGCGGTTATGCTTCATCCCTCGGGGGCACCAGCGGGCGAAGGGCACCAGCGCGGCGAGATCGAGCGCGAGATCGTGGCGATCGAGCACTGGTGCGAGTTCGCCGCAGGCGATGAGGTCGTCGCGAATTCTCGCCGCCTCCGAAGCATCGATTTTGCGGGTCAGTCCCACGGAAAGGCCCGTTTCCTCGATCGTCTCGCGGACGGCAGCGATCCGGTGCGCGGCTTCGTCGTCGTCGCCCAGACCATGGTCTATCGCGGCGGCGAGGGCACGGTCGGCCGCGTCGACGCGCCCGCCCGGAAACACGGCCATGCCACCGGCGAAGGACATGTCGCGCGAGCGCACGACCATGAGGATTTCCGGCGGACCACCGTCGCGTGCATGGCGAAAGACCACCAACGTGGCCGCAGGGATTTCCTCGTGGGTCGAAGCGGATTCCATCATCATGTTGTGCAAGGAGCGCCCGGGCTTGCCAAGTGTCTCACGTTATAGCGGAGGCGTCGAAATATTTTACACCACCGCCGGAGGCCACCGCGGCGTTAACCATCGAAGACGGCGAAAATCGCGAACTCCGATGGATTGGCACGAAGCGTGCAAAATCGGGATCATCCTGAAAGTCTTCGAAAAGAGGCGGGCCACCCCCTGGTCTCCCGGCCCGCCTCCCCGAAAAGAGAAAGGCCCTCCCGGACTACCCGCCGGGAGGGCCTTTTTTGTTCCGAAGGATCAGCCTTCCGCCTTGGCGACCTGTTTTTCGTTCATCAACTGCTGGAGTTCCCCGGCCTCGAACATCTCCATCATGATGTCGCTGCCGCCGACGAATTCGCCCTTCACATAGAGCTGCGGGATGGTCGGCCAGTCGGAAAAGGCCTTGATACCCTGCCGGACTTCCATGTCCTGCAGCACGTCGACGCTTTCGTAGGCGACGCCGCAATGGTCGAGGATCGCCACCGCGCGGCTGGAAAATCCGCATTGCGGGAAGAGGGGAGTGCCCTTCATGAACAGGACGACATCGCTGTCGCCGACGATGCCGGAAATGCGGGAACTGACGTCGGACATGGCTGACCGATCCTTGAATTGCTTGAAGACTGGGCTTTTCAGGTGGGGGCGGCCGTCGTCAGTTGCAAGGCGTGCAGTTCGCCGCCCATCCGCCCGCCGAGCGCGTCATAGACCATCTTGTGCTGCTGCACCCGGCTCTTGCCCGCGAATTGCGGGGCGACGACCCGGGCCGCCCAATGATCGTCGTCCCCCGCGAGATCGCGCATCTCGATCTCGGCGCCGGGCAAGGCCTCGCGGATCAACCGCACGATCTCGTCCGCCGCCATCGCCATCGGATCAGCCCTGGCTGCTGATGAACTGGCGCCGGGCCTCGACCGCGCACTCGTCCAGCTTCGCGCGAATGTCGGCCTCGGACACGTCGGAGCCCGCGGCGGTGAGATCGCCGAGCAGCTTGCGCACGACATCCTCGTCTCCGGCCTCCTCGAAGTCCGCGACCAGCACTTCTTTTTTGTAGCTTTCGGTTTCCTCGTCGGTCAGCCCCATCAGCCCGGCCGCCCATTCGCCCAGCAGGCGGTTGCGGCGCGCGGCGATCTTGAAAGCGGTTTCCTCGTCGAGCGCGTGCTTGGCTTCTTCGCCCCGGCCCCGGTCCTTGAAATCGGTCATCGTCGTCCTCGCTGACATCTGCCCTGCCGGCAGTCACATGGCGCATAGGGTGGGGGCGTCGGGCCCGCAAGCCTCCGCCCGCCCGCAGGCCTCAGCGCATCGTCACCACGAGCTTGCCGACCGCCTTGCGGGCTTCCAGCTTGGCGATCGCTTCATGGGCGCGGTCCAGCGAATAGGTTTGGCTGATCAGCGGGCTGATCTTGCCTGCCTGCCACAGATCGAAAAGCTCCGCGATATTCTGCGCGTTGCGTTCGGGTTCGCGCGCGGTGAAGGCACCCCAGAACACGCCCCGGATGTCGCAGCTTTTCAGCAGCGTCAGATTGAGCGGCATCTTGGCGATGCCCGCCGGGAAACCGACCACGAGGAAGCGACCCTCCCAGGCGATCGAGCGCAGGGCGGGTTCCGAATAGTCGCCACCGACGATGTCGTAGACGATGTCCGCCCCTTCGGCACCGACCGCGTCCTTGAATTGCTGGGCCAGCGCCTTGGACTGGTCCTTGTCGAAAGGCGCGTGGGGGTAGATCACCACCGCATCCGCGCCGGCCTTGGTCGCGACTTCGCCCTTTTCTTCGGTCGAGACAGCGGCGACCACCCGGCAACCGTATGCCTTGGCGAGTTCGACCGCCGAGAGACCGACGCCGCCCGCGGCGCCCAGCACCAGCACCGTCTCTCCCTCGGCGATGTCGCCGCGGTCCTTGAGGGCGTGAATGGTGGTGCCGTAGGTCATCAGCAGTGCGCTGGCTTCGACCAGGTCGATCCCTTCCGGCACCCGGAACAGCCGGCCCGCATCGACCGCAACCTGTTCCTGCAGCCCGCCATTGCCGACCCCGCAGATAACCCGGTCGCCGACCTTCCAGCCGGTAACTCCCTCGCCAAGCGCGGCGATGGTCCCGGAGATTTCGCCGCCCGGCGCGAAGGGGCGGGGAGGCTTGAATTGATAGAGATCGCGAATGATCAGCGTGTCGGGAAAATTGATGGCGCAGGCGGCGACATCGACCAGCACCTGGCCCGGTCCCGCCTCCGGAGCGTCGATTTCCTCGACCACCAGAGTGTCGGGGCCGCCAACCTCTTTCGACAGAACTGCCTTCATGCCTCGCCTCTTCCTCTCTTCGTGATGACCCGGAGAAACTCAGTCGGTTTCCGGGGATTCGCCGGAAGGAATGGGGCCCGGCTGGGTGGGCGCGTTCCTGTTCTTGCGCTTGCTGGCATAGAGCAGCGCCGCTGCGATCGCAGCCGAACCGATGGCACCGGCGATCGCGGCTGTTCCGTTGAGTTTCTTGCTCATGGCGATCTCATGGATAAGGCGGCGGCGGCTGGCAAGGCCTAACCTCGGAGCTCGTCCGGCCGGTTTTTCAGAATGTCATGGAAAGGTAAGCATTTCCCGTCTAGCTTACACCCATGTCAGCAATACATGCCCATCCGATCACCGTGGTCCCCGAAGACATCGATTTCATGGGCCACGTCAACAACGCCCGCTATCTCGGCTGGGTGCAGGACGCGGTGCTGGCGCATTGGAACCGCATCGCTCCGGCCGAAGAGGTGGCGAGCAAGGCCTGGGTCGCGCTGAAGCACGAGATCACCTATCGAAAGCCCGCCTTCCTTGACGACGAGGTGATCGCCCGCACGGTGCTGGACAAGGTGCAGGGCGCGCGCGCCTTCTACACCACCCTGATCCAGCGCGGCGAGGAGGTGCTGGCCGAGGTCAAGAGCGCCTGGTGCTGCATCGATGCCGAGACCCTGCGCCCGGCGCGGTTGCGCGAGGAAGTGACCCGGTTCTTCTTTCCGGGTGGACAATAGCCTATATCGGATCGCGTCATGGACGTGATTGCCGCCATCCTCATCGTGCTTGCCACCGTCGTGGCGATGGAGTGGGTCGCCTGGGCGAGCCACAAATACGTCATGCACGGCTTCGGCTGGGCCTGGCACCGCGACCACCACGAGCCGCACGACAAGATCCTCGAAAAGAACGATCTCTACGCCATCGTCGGGGCGGCGATGAGCATCTCGATGTTCGCGCTCGGCAGCCCGCTGGTGCTCGGCGAGGCGGCCTGGTGGCCTGCGACCTGGATCGGGCTGGGTATCCTGCTCTACGGCGTAATCTACACGCTGGTGCACGATGGGCTGGTCCATCAGCGTTATTTTCGCTGGGTGCCGAAGAGGGGATACGCCAAACGGCTGGTCCAGGCGCACAAGCTCCACCACGCGACGATCGGCAGGGAGGGCGGGGTGAGCTTCGGCTTCGTCCTCGCCCGCGATCCCGCGAAGCTCAAGGCCGAGCTCAGGCGCCAACGAGAGGCGGGCGTGGCCGTGGTGCGCGAGAGCGCGCACCCCTGATCATTCGTTGCGCGTGACGATCCAGCCGCCGGCGACCACGAGGATCGTGATCGAGACCCAGTACCATGGGTGGCCGAGCGTGACATAGGTGAACACCGCGCCGCTCGCCATGGCGACGATGGCGATGGTTTTCGAACTGCGGCTGATGGCGCGGCGGTCGCGCCAGTCCTTTACTTGCGGACCCCAGTGGGGATGGTCGAGTATCTTCTTCTCGAGCTCGGGATTGGAACGCGCGAAGAAATAAACCGCCAGCAGGAGAAACGGTACGGTCGGCATGATCGGTAAAACCGCGCCGATCGCGCCGAGCGTGACGCTCAGATATCCCAGAAAACGGTAGAGGATGCGGCGCATCTCAGCTTCTGGTGTCCACCCCCGCGATCCGGGCAGCGTGGTTGTGTACCAGCGCGATCATGTTGGGGACGCCCTGGGTGCGATTGGAGCTCAGCTGGTTCTTCAGGTCGAATGGAGCGAGCGCGGCAGCGATATCCATATCCGCCACTTCGCGCGCCGACCTGTCTTGCACCGCGGCGATGACCAGCGCGACGATGCCCTTTGTGATCGCGGCGTTGCTGTCGGCGAGAAAATGCAGGCTGTCCGCATCGCCGGTGGGATAGACCCACACCGCCGCCGAACATCCGCGCACCAGCGTGGCGTCGGTCTTCAGCGCATCGGGCATTTCGTCCAGTTCGCGCCCGAGCTCGATCAGAAGACGATAGCGTTCGTCGCCCTCGAGGAATTCGTATTCTTCGGCAATGTCTTCCAGCGTTCTCATCGCATGCAGGTAGGCACGCCCGGGGGGATTGGAAAGGTCAACCTCCGTCGAGCCCGCCCGGCCGCGTGACGGCATAGTAGATGACGTAGAACCACGAGAACACGCCGTGGACGATCGCCCAGACGATCGACTTGTGCAGGCTCCAGCTGATGGCGACGGCGATCGCGCTCCCCAGACCGATGCCCGCCTGCGCGGCATTGGTCGTGTTGCTGCTCACAAATCCACCCCGCTGGCGATCGCCTCGAGCTTGCGGATGCGTTCCTTGAGATCGGAAATCTCGATCCGCGCGGCACCGAGCGAAGAGCCCTCCTCTGGCCGGGAGCCGGAGGCGAGGGGGCTGCGCTCCAGTTCCTGACGCTTCAGGGCCAGCCATTCGCGCCAGCCGATCAGCAGGCCGGCAGTGACGACCGCGAGGCCGATCAGCGCGGCGGCGGCGATGATGATGGTCGGTTCGAACATTACCCTCATGTCCTCCTTCAACCCAAGACCCGGTGGGGTCAGTCCTGCTGCTCTCGCAGCGCGTCGATTTCGCGCTCGATGCGCTTTCTCTCCTGCGCATCGAGGCTGTTGCTTTCGGTGGCGATCCGCTCGAGCACCTTGATGCGCTCGCGCAGCTCGGCGATTTCCCGGCGGGCATCCTCGTCGGGCTTGCCGACGAAGGTCTCGTTGCCGTCCTCGTCGACGATCACATTGCGTTGCGATCGGCTGCGGGCGCTGGCGCTCTGCACTATCCCCCAGACGACGATGGCGATGATCGCGACGATGGCCCAACTGCTCATGCCGCGTGTTCCTTGCGGGCTGGGCGGTCGCGCAGCGTCTCGATCTCGTCGGCGAGCATATGGTTGCGATCCGTGGCGATGCGTTCGAGAACGCGCAGGCGCTCCTCGACATCCCCGATCCGCTGTACACCCGCCCCGCGTTCGGCTTCGGCCTTGCGCACTTCGAGTTCGAGCACCTTGGTGCGGTTCTTGACCTTCGTGTTGTGCGCGTCGAGCCACATTCCGGCCAGGCTGATGATGCCCACCACGATGGCGCACAAGGCGATGGCTTCCGGAAAGTTCATTGCACCTGCTCCTTGTCCTCACGCAGGCGGTCGAATTCGTGAGTCAGCTGATAGCCGCTGTCGGTGACGATGCGCTCGATATTGGCGAGCCGGTCCTTCATCGAACCCATCTCGGCCCGCAACTGGGCGTTCTCCTGGGTCAGCAGGGTCACCCGCTGCTGCGCCTCGCTGGTCATACCGGGCTTGAGCGACTGACCCCACATGCCTTCGAGCGGATAGCCGTTCCGGATCTTCAGCCTGGTGGTGTGAACCGAGGCGAGGATGCCGGCCATGCCGAGGGCGAAGGCGCCCCCGACGATCCAGCCGAGGTAGGGAAGAAAATCGGAGAATTCCATCACACTTTCTCCTTGCGCGTCATGTCGAGCGGGACGCCGGCATCGTGGCCCTCGACCGCACGGCTGTCGCGCAGGGCCTCGATCTGGGTTGCGACGTCGTAGCCGCGATCGGTGACGATGCGTTCGAGTACCCGGACGCGGTCTTCGAGCTGCTGGACGCGGCTGGAATATTGCGCGGCCTTCTCGGCCGTTTCGGTGGCGGTCGCCGAAATGCGCTTCGATTCCAGCTTGGAGCGCGAGACCGTCCAGACGATGAACATCACCATCAGGAAGGGCGCGAAGCCGATCATCCATTCCATTGTCTTTCTCCCGTAATTCGGCAGGCCCACCCGGCCCTGGTTGTCAGCGAAGGCGCTCGATCTCGGCATTGAGGCGCGGGTTCGACGAGACATAGTAGGTTTCGACCTCTGCCAGACGGCGATCGACATCCTTCATCCGGGCGCGAATTTCGCGCGCAGTGCGCTTCGGGTTCTGCCTCACGCGCTGCCAGTATTTGCTCTCGTCCTGATCGACATAGAGATGCGACGGCTTCTTGTTCAGCAGGAGTCCGGCGATGAAATAGAACGGGATCGCTCCGCCGCCGGTCATGAACACCATCAGGACGACCGCCAGCCGGATCCACAGCGCGTCGACACCGGTGTAATCGGCGATCCCCGAGCACACGCCCATCAGCTTGGCGTTGTGCTTGTCGCGATAGAGGGTGGTGCGGGGGCTGTTCATTTCACGGAACCTTTCTTCTCGGCCATCAGCTGTTCGAGCTCGCGCAGCTGCTGGTTGTCGGATTCACTGTCGTGGACGAGGCGGGCGGGGCGGAAATCGGGATTGTCGCTCGCCACCAGACGCTCGACCGTGTCCATACGCTCGTCGAGCCGCTTGGCGAGATTGTAGAGCTCCTCGAGCAGCACCTCGTCGTCGCTGGTTATCGAAGCCGAAGTCTTCCATTTCGTGATATAGTGGAAGATGATCCACGGCAGGGCGATGAATATGGCGGTTATCGCGAATACTTCTTCCATGGATCAATCCTCCCGTCCGGTGTCGGCATCGTCGGCCTTGCCGAGCGCCTTTTTCATCTGAGCCAGTTCGTCGTCGATCTGGTCGCTGCCTTCCAGCGCGGCGATCTCGTCGGCGAGGCTGTGCTTGTTCGACCCGTCCTCGATGCTGAGCGCATCGGCGCGCCCTTCGGCGTAATCGACCCGGCGTTCGAGTTGGTCGAAGCGAGACAGCGCCTCGTCGGTGCGCTCGTTGGTCATCAGCGTGCGCAGCTTGACGCGGTTTTCGGCGCTTTCGAGCCGGGCTGCGATGGCGGTCTGGCGGCTCCGGGCCTCGCGCAGGCGATTCTGCAACTTGGCGATGTCCTGCTCGTAAGCCCGCAGCGCATCGTCGAGCACCGCGATCTCCTGCTTGAGCTGGTCCGAAGTATCGGCTGCCTTCTTCTTTTCGACGAGGGCCGCGCGGGCGAGATCCTCGCGATCCTTCGAAAGTGCAAGCTGCGCCTTTTCCGCCCAATCGGCCTGGAGCTTGTCGAGCTTCACCGTGTGGCGGTGCATCTCCTTCTGATCGGCGATCGTGCGCGCTGCGCTGGCGCGGACTTCGACCAGGGTTTCCTCCATTTCGAGGATGATCATGCGGATCATCTTGGTGGGGTCGTCCGCCTTGTCGAGCATGTCGTTGAAATTGGCGGCAATGATATCGCGGGTGCGGCTGAAAATGCCCATCAAGGGTGCTCCGTTTGAAAAGAAATCGTTGATCTTGGCGTTGACCTTCCCAGCATCGGCCCAGTCTGCAGCCGACGTCTTGCGATCCGCGCGCTGGGTCGGTGTGGGGGTGCGGCGCAGGCGCTCCACCTCCTCCTCGAGCCGCGACAGGCGGGGGCGATCGGACGAGGACGAACCGGGGCGGGCCGAAGTCTCCGGTGCGGCCCCGTCATTTTTCGGGCCGCGATGGGGACTTTCGGGGGAGGGAGACTCCGGCCCTAACTGGTCGCGAGGATCGTCCGGTCGGGTCACGCGATTTCGACCTGCTCGCCGACCGCCAGCGGAACAGCGGGCGTGGTCACCGCGATCTGACCGCTGAGGCCGACGAAGGTGACCATCGCGGCGATGCTGACGAGCGCGGCTTGCCCCAGTCTGGTGCGGAAAAAGCGGCGATCGTACATTGTTGGGTTCCTCCACTGCGTTGTTGGCGGAGTATGTGCAACAGCCATGCCAACTGAAATCATCGGCAGAAATCGGCCGTTCTTAGCGACTTTCGGGCGTGCTCGTATCTTACCCATTGCCATGAATTGGGGAAATTCCCTATATCTTGGGCATGGAGCGGGAAAATCAGTTTATCGGCCAGTCCGGAGCTTTCCTCGACGCGGTCGAGCGGACCAGCCGAGCGGCGCCGATGCAGCGCCCGGTGCTGATCATCGGAGAGCGCGGGACCGGCAAGGAACTGATCGCCGAGCGCCTCCACCGCCTGTCCGATCGCTGGGAAGAACCGCTGGTGATCATGAACTGCGCCGCCTTGCCCGAGACGCTCATCGAGGCGGAATTGTTCGGCCACGAGGCCGGTGCCTTCACCGGCGCCACCAAGCAGCGCGCCGGGCGCTTCGAAGAGGCCGATCAGGGCACGTTGTTCCTCGACGAATTGGGCTCGCTGTCGATGGGGGCGCAAGAGCGCTTGCTGCGTGCGGTCGAATACGGCGAAGTCACGCGGATCGGATCGAGTCGGCCGGTGCGGGTCAACGTCAGGATCGTCGCGGCGACCAACGAGAACCTCCCCGCCAAGGCGGAGCGCGGCGAATTCCGCGCCGATCTGCTCGACCGGCTTAGCTTCGAGGTCATCACTCTGCCGCCGCTTCGCGTACGGGAAGGCGACATCGCCGTGCTCGCCGATTTTTTCGGCCGGCGCATGGCGGCCGAACTCGGCTGGGAAAGCTGGCCCGGCTTTGCCGAGCATGTCGCGCGCCGGCTGGAAGAGCACGAATGGCCGGGCAACGTCCGCGAATTGCGCAACGCGGTGGAGCGGGCGATCTACCGTTGGGACAATTGGAACGATCCGATCGGGCATGTCCAGTTCGATCCGTTCGACAGCCCGTGGATGCCCGCCGCGCCCAAGCCTCGAGCCGAACAGGTTGCCGCGCAGAACAGCGCCGCGCCATCTGCGACAGAATACGATTCGATCGAGGACCTTCGCGCCGCGGTCGATTCCCACGAACGGGCGATCGTCGAACATGCGCTCGGCAAGCACCGCTGGAACCAGCGGCAGACCGCCAAGGCGTTAGGATTGAGCTACGATCAGCTGCGGCACTGTATCAAGAAGCACGGTCTCGCCGACGACGATTGAGCTTGCACTCCGGACGCGTCGCGCCTATCTGGCGCTCAATCCCGACATTGTCGCGACACTGGAGGGGCTGGCGCCGCGAGGGGCCGGCCGCGAAGGCACGTCGCCGCGATGCATTGCATAACCGGAGACCCGATGGCCGATATCGCGCGCCTGATTGAAGTGATCGAACCCGAGGCACAGGCGCTCGGGTTCGAACTCGTGCGCGTGAAGATGATGCCGTCCGAGGCCGGCGACGGGGGCGAAGCCCTGCAGATCATGGCCGAGGATCCCGCGACCGGCCAGCTGATCATCGATCAGTGCGCCGCACTTTCGCGCCGGGTGTCCGAGAAGCTGGACGCGCTCGAGGAACAGGGCGAGGTGCTGATACCCGGTGCCTATCATCTCGAGGTCTCCAGCCCCGGCATCGATCGCCCGCTGACCCGGGCCAAGGATTTCGCCGACTGGGCGGGGCACGAGGCCAAGGTCAGCATGGCCAAGGGCTATGACGGACGGCGCAACTACAAGGGCGAACTGAAGGGCATCGAGGGCGACCTCGTGACCATCGCGGACGCCAAGGCGGGGGAGGTGCAGCTTCCCCGCGACCAGATCCACTCGGCGAAACTCGTCTTGACCGACGCGCTCATCGCCGCCACCCAGCCGCTCGATCCGAGCGGTGCCGACGAAACCGTCGAAACCACGCAAGAAGAGGCAGACTAACCGATGGCCAGTGCCATTTCCGCCAACCGGGCCGAATTGCTCGCGATCGCGAATTCCGTCGCGTCCGAGAAGATGATCGACAAGGCCATCGTCATCGAGGCGATGGAAGAGGCGATCCAGAAGAGCGCGCGCAACCGCTACGGCGCGGAGAACGACATCCGCGCGAAGCTCGATCCGCAGACCGGCGACCTGCGCCTGTGGCGTGTGGTCGAGGTGGTCGAGGAGGTCGAGGACTATTTCAAGCAGGTCGACCTGAAGGCCGCGCAGAAGCTGCAGGACGATGCCAAGGTCGGCGATTTCATCGTCGACCCGCTGCCCCCGGTCGATCTCGGCCGGATCGACGCGCAGAGCGCCAAGCAGGTGATCTTCCAGAAGGTCCGCGATGCCGAGCGCGAGCGTCAGTACGAGGAATTCAAGGACCGCGCCGGCGAGGTCATCACCGGCGTCATCAAATCGGTCGAGTTCGGTCACGTGATCGTCAACCTCGGCCGCGCCGAGGGCGTTATCCGCCGCGACCAGCAAATCCCGCGCGAGGCCGCCCGGGTCGGCGAGCGGGTCCGCGCGCTGATCAGCAAGGTCGAGCGCAACAACCGCGGCCAGCAGATCTTCCTGACCCGCGCCCACCCCGATTTCATGCGCAAGCTGTTCGCGCAGGAAGTGCCCGAGATCTACGACGGCATCATCGAGATCCGCGCCGCCGCCCGCGATCCGGGCAGCCGCGCCAAGATCGGCGTCATCAGCCACGACAGCTCGATCGACCCGGTCGGTGCCTGCGTCGGCATGAAGGGCAGCCGCGTCCAGGCGGTGGTCCAGGAATTGCAAGGCGAAAAGATCGACATCATCCCCTGGAGCGAGGACACCGCGACCTTCGTCGTCAACGCGCTCCAGCCGGCCACCGTCAGCCGCGTCGTGCTCGACGAAGAAGAAGGCCGGATCGAGGTGGTCGTGCCCGACGATCAGCTCAGTCTCGCGATCGGTCGCCGCGGCCAGAACGTGCGCCTCGCCAGCCAGCTCACCGGTCACCAGATCGACATCATGACCGACGAGGAGGCGAGCACCAAGCGCCAGCAGGAATTCGCCGAACGCTCGAAGATGTTCGAGGAAGAACTCGACGTCGACGAGACGCTCTCGCAGCTGCTCGTCGCCGAGGGCTTCACCGATCTCGAGGAAGTCGCCTATGTCGAGCTGGAAGAGCTCGCGACGATCGAGGGCTTCGACGAGGAGTTGGGCGAGGAACTCCAGAACCGCGCCAAGGAGGCGCTCGACCGACAGGAAGCCACGTTCCGCGAGGAGCGCAAGGAACTCGGGGTCGAGGACGATCTTGCCGATCTTCCGCATCTCACCGAGCAGATGCTGGTGACCCTGGGCAAGGGCGGCATCAAGACGCTCGACGATCTCGCCGATCTCGCCACTGACGAATTGATCCAGAAGAAGCGCGAAGCGCCGCGCCGTCGCCAGAGCCCGACCGAGGCGCTGGCCGGTGGTCCCCCGATGCGTCGCCCCTCCGTCCGCGAGCAGGACAAGGGCGGGGTGCTCGGCGAATACGGACTGACCGAAGAGCAGGGCAACGAGATCATCATGGCCGCCCGCGCACACTGGTTCGAGGACGAGGATACTCCCGCCGAGGCCTCCGCGGCCGAGGAACCGAAGCAGGAGGCCGCCGATGCGGACTCCACTCAATGAGCGCCTGAGTTCCGACATCGCTGAAGCCGCCGAGGCACGGACGAAGTCCGAGCCCGCCAGGTCCTGTCCGGAGCGCCGCTGCGTGCTGTCCGGCGAAACCGGTCATCGCGACGCGCTGATCCGGCTGGCGGTTTCACCCGCCGGGCTGGTCCTGCCCGATCCGCAGGCCAAGGCGCCGGGGCGGGGCGCGTGGATTTGCGTTTCACGCTGCGAATTGCAGGCCGCGCTCGATAAGGGAAAGTTGCGCGCAGCGCTCGCCCGGGCGTTCAAGACCGGCAGTCTGGAGATCGCCGACGACCTGCCGCAAAGGGTGGAGGATGCGCTGATCCGGAATTTCCTCGACCGGCTGGGGCTGGAAATGCGCACCGGCAGCCTCATATTGGGCACCCAGCGTATCGCCGATGCCGCGCGGGCCGGGGACGTGGCACTGCTCCTCCATGCGAGCGATGCGAGCGAGGATGGGCGCAAGAAGCTCGATCAGGCCTGGCGGGTCGGATCGGATCGCGAGGGGTCCGGTGAACGCGGCGTGGTGCTGCCACTGGACCGCACCGCGCTGTCTGTGGCATTGGGCCGCGAGAATGTCGTCCATCTGGGCGTGGCGGCTGCCAGAACCCTTGGCCGGTCGAAAGGTCAGGACGCAGCCGAACGGGTCCGGCGGGCACTCAACCGCCTGTTGCTGTATGTGGATTCCGCGGAAACCGATGGGCGCGCGCCCGCACCGGCGCGCGACGACAATGAAATTTTGAAGGATTGACGAGTTAGCATGAGCGACGAAGACAAGAAGCCCGCCCGCAAGCCGCTGTCCCTCAAGGGCAGCCAGCCTGGCGAGGTCAAGCAGACCTTCAGCCACGGTCGGACCAACAAGGTCGCGGTCGAGGTCAAGCGCCGCCGCAAGCTGGTCAAGCCGGGTGAGGTTCCGCCACCTGCGCCTGCTCCGGAACCCGCGCCTGCGCCCGCTCCGACTCCGGCCCCTGCGCCCGCACCCGTGGCCAAGGCACCCGCCCCGAAAAAGCCGGCGGCCGATGCGGAAACCCCGCAGGAACGCGTCGCCCGGCTGCAGCGCGAGGCGGAGGAAGAGCGTCTGCGGCTTTCCGAAGAGGCACGGGTGCGCGAGGACGAGGCTGCGAGGCAGGCAGCACTGAACGAGAAGAAGCGCGCCGAGGACAATCGCAAGGCGGAGGAAGAGGCGTCCAAGCAGGAGGCCGAGGACACCGAGGCTGCGCCCCGCGAAGAGGCTGCGGCCGAAGCCGAACCGAGCGCAGCGCCTTCTGTCGAGCAGGCGAAGGGCCCGGCCCCGCGCCAGTTCACGCCAGTCGCGCGGCCCGAGCCGAAAAAGCCCGAGCGCAAGAAAAAGGAAGAGAAACCCGTTCGCCAGGCCGAGCGGCCCGACAAACGCCGTGCCGGCAAGCTGACCGTCACCAAGGCGCTGAACGAGGACGAAGGCCGCCGTGCCCGCAGCCTCGCGGCGCTCAAGCGAGCGCGCGAGAAGGAGCGCCGCTCGCACGGCGGCCCCTCCAAGCCGCGCGAGAAGCAGGTGCGCGACGTCGTCGTCCCCGAGGCGATCACCGTCGGCGAGCTCGCGAAGCGGATGGGCGAAAAGGGCGCCGATCTGGTAAAGGAACTTTTCAACCTCGACATGATGGTCACCGTCAACCAGACCATCGACCAGGATACGGCGGAACTGCTCGTGGAGCAGTTCGGGCACAACATCCAGAAGGTCTCGGCGGCCGATGTCGACATCCAGGCGAGCGAGGATGTCGATCCCGAAGAGACGCTGAAACCCCGCCCGCCGGTCGTCACGATCATGGGACACGTCGATCACGGCAAGACCAGCCTGCTCGATGCGCTGCGCAACGCCAATGTCGTCAAGGGCGAGGCCGGTGGCATCACCCAGCACATCGGCAGCTATCAGGTAAAGACCAAGAAGGGCGACATCGTCACCTTCCTCGACACGCCGGGCCATGCCGCATTCAGCGAGATGCGCCAGCGCGGGGCCAACGTCACCGATATCGTGGTGCTGGTGGTCGCGGCCGACGACGGGGTGATGCCGCAGACGATCGAGGCGATCAACCATGCCAAGGCTGCCGACGTGCCGATGATCGTGGCGATCAACAAGATCGACAAGGAGGACGCGCGGCCGGACAACATCCGCAATCGCCTGCTCGAACACGAGGTCATCGTCGAGAAGATGAGCGGCGATGTTCAGGACGTCGAGATTTCGGCGCTCAAGAAGACCGGCCTTGACGACCTGCTCGATGCGATCGCCAATCAGGCCGAACTGCTCGAGTTGAAAGCGCGGCCCGACCGCGCGGCTGAAGCGACGGTGATCGAAGCGCAGCTCGACAAGGGCCGCGGCCCTGTCGCCACCGTGCTCGTCACGCGCGGCACGCTGAAGCGTGGGGACACCTTCGTGGTGGGGACCGAGAGCGGCCGCGTGCGGGCACTGGTCGACGATCAGGGCAAGCAGGTGAAGGAAGCCGGCCCGTCGATGCCGGTCGAGGTCCTCGGCCTCGGCGGCGTTCCGGGTGCGGGCGAACAGCTGACCGTGGTCGAGAACGAACAGCGTGCTCGCGAGGTCGCCCAGTATCGTCAGGAAAAGGCCACCGAGAAGCGCACCGCGCTCGCCCCGACCAGTTTCGACACGATGTTCAACAACCTCTCTTCCGACCTGGTCGAGTTCCCGGTGCTGGTGAAGGCCGACGTGCAGGGAAGCGTGGAGGCGATCACCAGTGCTCTCCACAATCTCGGCAACGATCTGATCAAGGTTCGCGTGCTCCATGCGGGCGTGGGCGCGATCACCGAAAGCGACGTGACGCTGGCGGCTGCCTCCAAGGCGCCGATCATCGGCTTCAACGTCCGCCCCAATGCCAAGGCACGCGAGCTGGTGAAGCGGGATCGGGTCGAGATGAAATATTTCGACGTGATCTACCACCTGACCGACGAGATCGCCAAGGAAATGGCCGGCGAGCTGGGTCCGGAGCGGATCGAGAACGTTGTCGGCCGTGCGCATGTCAAGGAGGTCTTCCGCTCGGGCAAGCGCGACAAGGCGGCCGGCCTGCTGGTCGAGGAAGGCGTCATCCGCAAGGGTCTGCATGCCCGCCTCACCCGCGAGGACGTCATCGTCTCGGCAACGACAATCGCGTCGCTGCGACGCTTCAAGGACGATGTCGACGAAGTGCGCGCCGGCCTCGAATGCGGCGTGGTGCTTGCCGACACGAACGACATCAAGCCGGGCGACCAGCTCGAGGTCTTCGAAGTGGAGCTGCGCGAGCGGACCCTGTGAGTTGGTTCATCCGAAATGCGATGACCGGGTTGCTAATCGTGTGGCTGGTAGTCAGCGTTTTCGGATTTCTGCTTTCATTGGGATTTTCGGGCTCGTTGGCTTATTTGGCGCGATCGCCCGGAGCGTGGATTGTTTTGGTGGTCCATGGCTCGTCGTTGCAGCGCTGGCATTGCGAAGTAGATTGAATTCTTGATGGCAAGAACGCAGTCCAGCCCCGAACAGCAATCGGTTCGCGTTCTCAAGGTCGGCGAGCGGGTGCGGCATATCCTGTCCGAACTCCTCGCGCGCGGCGAAGCCCACGACGAGGTGCTGTCGGCGAGCAATATTGCCGTCACCGAAGTGCGGATGTCGCCCGATCTCAGGAATGCCAAGGCCTATGTGAAACCGCTGCTGGGGCAGGACGAGGGACCAGTGCTCAAGGCGCTGCGCACCAACACCGCCTTCTTCCAGCGCGAGGTGGCCAAGCGTCTCGGCCTCAAATTCGCGCCGAAGCTGTCCTTCCAGCCCGACGAGAGCTTCGACGAGGCCGACCGTATCGAACGCCTGCTCGACGATCCCCGCGTGGCCCGCGACCTCGACCTCGACGACGAGGCCTGATGGCCAAGCTCTATTTCTACTACGCCAGCATGAACGCGGGGAAGTCGTCCACGCTGCTGCAGGCCGATTTCAACTACCGAGAACGCGGCATGCGGACCATGCTTTGGACCGCCGGGCTCGACAGCCGCGGCGAGGGGATGGTGCGCAGCCGTATCGGGCTCGAGGCCGACGCCCATCGCTACGAACCCGACACCGATCTGTGGCTCGGAATCGTCAATGCGCATCGCGACCAGCCGATCGACTGCGTGCTGGTCGACGAGGCGCAGTTCCTCACCCGCGACCAGGTCTGGCAGCTCGCTCGCCTGGCGGACGAAGCGGGCATTCCGGTGATCTGTTACGGCCTCCGAACCGACTTCCAGGGAGAACTCTTCCCCGGCTCCGCCGCGCTGCTCGGGATCGCCGACAAGCTCGTCGAACTGAAGGGCGTGTGCCATTGCGGGCGCAAGGCGACGATGAACCTGCGCGTCGACCCGCAAGGCCGCGCGGTAACTGCCGGAGAGCAGACCGAGATCGGCGGCAACGATCGCTACGTCGCCCTGTGCCGCAAGCATTTCGTCGCGGCGCTGGCGGGATAGCGCCGCGCACCCTATCTAGCCCGCGATGACCGAAACCCTGCTTCTCGCGGCGATCCTGATCCCCTGCCTGATCGTCGCCATCGTCTTCCACGAGGTCGCCCACGGCTGGATGGCGCTGGCGCTGGGCGATCCGACCGCCAGGGAAAAGCGGCGGCTGTCGCTCAACCCGATCCGCCACGTCGATCCGATCGGCACGCTGCTGGTGCCGGGCGCGCTGGCCCTGTTCGGCGGGCCGATCTTCGGCTGGGCGAAGCCGGTGCCGGTGAACAAGAACCGGCTCGACAACCCGCGCTTCGGGATGATGGCGGTCGCGGCGGCCGGGCCGGGCACCAACTTCATCTTGGCTTTTGTCGGTGCGGTGGTCGCCGGGCTGGTCTTCGGCATGGGCTGGGGGGCACTGGAGCCTGACAGCCTGGTCTTCACCGCGCTCGTCTATTTCATCCTCATCAACATCTTCCTCGGCCTCTTCAACCTGCTGCCGATCCCGCCCTTCGACGGTTCGCATATCGTCGGCGGGTTGCTGCCGCCGCGCTGGGCGCGCCAGTGGCAGAAGCTGCAGGCAGCGGGCATGCTGTTCATCGTCGTGCTAATCGCGGCAAGCTGGGCCTTTCCCGACAGCGGCCTGGTCGAGAACGTCGTCTTCCCGCCGGTTCTGTGGCTGCAGGAGAAATATCTGCTGATCGCCGACTGGGTCGCGCGGGCGGTTTCGTGAAGCCGCAGCTTCACGGCTGGCTGATCCTCGACAAGCAACGCGGGCTCGGTTCGACCCAGGCGGTCGGAGCGGTCAAGCGGGTGCTGCGCGAGGCTGGCTACCCCAAGACCAAGGTGGGCCACGGCGGCACGCTCGATCCCTTGGCAGAGGGCGTGCTGCCGATCGCGCTCGGTGAGGCGACCAAGCTCGCCGGCCGGATGCTCGATGCCAGCAAGACCTACGAATTCACGATCCGCTTCGGGGAGGAGACCGACACGCTCGATACCGAGGGCGAGGTCGTCGAACGGTCCGAACGCCGGCCGCCGATGGCGGCGGTCGCGGCGGTGCTGGAGCATTTCACCGGCGAGATCGAACAGGTGCCACCCGCCTATTCCGCCATCAAGGTCGATGGCAGGCGCGCCTACGACCGGGCCCGGGCGGGCGAAGAGGTCGAGATGAAGACGCGGGCGGTGACGGTGCATTCGCTGGCGCTCGCAAGCGAACGCTTCGATATGCCGGTCCGCTCCGCCTTCGCGACGACCGCGGGGCGGCCCGACCCCTACGACCCTTCGGCACCGCTCGAACTGGCGGAGAGCGTGACGCTGACCGCGCATGTATCCAAGGGGACATACATCCGGAGCCTCGCACGGGATATCGCGCGCGCCCTTGGAACCGTAGGTCACGTGACTTATCTCAGGCGCATCAGGGCCGGCCCGTTTGCCGAGGAACAGGCGATTTCGCTGGACAGACTCGGGGAAATCGCTAAGGGCGCGCCACTTCAAGACCTCCTCCTGCCGCTCGAGGCGGGGCTGGACGACATCCCGGCCCTGAAGCTCGATCCCGACAGCGCGCAGGCGGTCCGCCAGGGCCGGGTCGTGTCGGAACTGCCCCATCCCGACGGGCTCTACCTCGCCAAGCTGGACGATGTTCCCTTGGCGCTCGTGGAGATCATCGGGGGCACCGCCAAGGTGGTGCGGGGCTTCAACCTACCCGATGTCGCGGAGTGAATGACATGTCGGTTACCGCCGAAAAGAAACAGGAAATCATCAAGGACAACGCGCAGACCAAGGGCGACACCGGTTCTCCGGAAGTCCAGGTCGCCATCCTGACCGAGCGCATCCGCAACCTGACCGAGCATTTCAAGGGCCACCACAAGGACAACCATTCCCGCCGTGGCCTGCTGATGATGGTCAACAAGCGCCGCAACCTGCTCGCCTATCTCAAGAAGGTGGATGTCGAGCGGTACAATGCGCTGATCCAGAAGCTGGGTCTTCGCAAGTAAGAGTTTCTCGGAGGGGCGGCTTGCAAGGGCCGCCCCTTCGTCCATCCGGCTCCCGTGCAATTCGGCGGGGAGCGGGACCATGGGGCGCGAATAGCCCCGCACCGGACCGGGACGGTATCCCGGCAGTAGGCCCCGCATCGCAATCAGGCCGTGCGGGACATTTAGGAAAACACATGTTCGACACGAAAACCGTATCGCTGGAGTGGGGCGGAAAGACCCTCACTCTGGAAACCGGGCGCATTGCCCGTCAGGCCGATGGCGCCGTACTGGCGACTTACGGCGAGACCGTCGTGCTGTGCGCCGTAACCGCAGCGCGCAGCATCCGCGAGGGGCAGGATTTCTTCCCGCTCACCGTCAATTACCAGGAAAAATTCAGCGCCGCGGGCCGTATCCCCGGCGGCTTCTTCAAGCGCGAAGCGCGCCCGACCGAGAAGGAAACGCTGACCTCGCGCCTGATCGACCGGCCCGTTCGCCCGCTGTTCCCCGAAGGTTTCTACAACGAGATCAACGTCATCGCGCAGGTCCTGTCCTATGACGGCGAGACCGAGCCCGATATCGTGGCGATGATCGCGGCGTCCGCAGCGCTCACCATCTCCGGCCTGCCCTTCATGGGTCCGATCGGCGCCGCGCGCGTCGGTTTCACGGATGGCGAATACGTCCTCAACCCGTCGGTGTCCGACGCGCTGGGCGAAAACGGCCGTCTCGACCTCGTCGTCGCCGCGACGCAGGACGCCGTGATGATGGTCGAATCCGAAGCCAAGGAACTGACCGAAGAGGAAATGCTCGGCGCCGTCATGTTCGCGCACGAGGAAAGCCGCAAGGTCATCGGCGCGATCATCGATCTCGCCGAACAGGCTGCCAAGGATCCGTGGGACCTCAATCCGGTCGAGGACAAGTCGGGCACGCTCGAGGAACTGCGCGGCATCATCGGCGCCGACCTCGAAGCGGCCTACAAGATCACCGACAAGGGTCAGCGCCAGGACGCGGTCAACGCCGCCCGCGCCAAGGCCCGCGAGCACTACGAAAGCCTCGATCACAGCGATCCGGCCGAATATCTCGGCAAGCTCAAGCTGGTGAAGAAGCTCGAGAGCGACATCGTGCGCGGCGCCATCCTGAAGGATGGCACCCGTATCGACGGGCGCAAGGTCGATCAGGTCCGCCCGATCGAGGCGATGGTCGGCCTGCTGCCCCGCACCCACGGTTCGGCGCTGTTCACCCGCGGCGAAACGCAGGCGATCTGCACCACGACGCTGGGTACCAAGGACAGCGAGCAGATGATCGACGGGCTGGAAGGCCTGTCGTACTCGCCCTTCATGCTGCACTACAACTTCCCGCCCTATTCGGTCGGCGAAGTAGGCCGCTTCGGCTTCACCAGCCGCCGCGAGACGGGTCACGGCAAGCTCGCCTGGCGCGCGCTGCACCCGGTGCTGCCGAACCATGAGGATTTCCCCTACACGATCCGCATCCTGTCCGACATCACCGAGTCCAACGGGTCGAGCTCGATGGCGACGGTATGCGGCGGATGTCTGTCGATGATGGACGCCGGCGTTCCGATCGAGCGCCCGGTGTCCGGCATCGCCATGGGTCTGATCCTCGAGGGCCAGGACTTCGCGGTCCTCAGCGATATCCTGGGCGATGAAGATCACCTCGGCGACATGGACTTCAAGGTCGCCGGTTCGGAAAGCGGCATCACCTCGCTGCAGATGGACATCAAGGTCGCCGGCATCACGCAGGAAATCATGAAGACCGCGCTCGAGCAGGCAAAGGCCGGCCGCGCGCATATCCTGGGCGAAATGACCAAGGCGCTCGGCACTTCGCGCTCGGGCGTTTCCAAGCACGCCCCGCGCATCGAAACGATGCAGATCGACAAATCGAAGATCCGCGACGTCATCGGCACGGGCGGCAAGGTCATCCGCGAGATCGTCGCCGAAACCGGCGCCAAGGTCGACATCGACGACGAGGGCGTGATCAAGATCTCGTCTTCGAATGCCGACGAGATCGAGGCGGCGAAGCGCTGGATCGAAGGCATCGTCGAAGAGGCCGAAGTCGGCAAGATCTACAACGGCAAGGTCGTCAACATCGTCGATTTCGGCGCGTTCGTGAACTTCATGGGCGGCAAGGACGGTCTCGTCCACGTCTCCGAGATGAAGAACGAGCGGGTCGAAAAGCCGACCGACGTCGTCTCCGAAGGCCAGGAAGTGAAGGTCAAGGTGCTCGAGATCGACCAGCGCGGCAAGGTCCGCCTGTCGATGCGCGTGGTCGACCAGGAAACCGGCGAGGAGCTGGAAGACACCCGTCCTCCGCGCGAACCCCGTGGTGATCGCGAAGGCGGCCGGGGCGGTGATCGCGGCGGCCGAGGCGGCGATCGTCGCGGCGGACGCGGTGGCCGTGGTGGCGGTGACCGCGATCGCGGCCCGCGCCGCGAGCGCAGCGACCGCGACGGTGGCGGCAGCGAGGGCGGTGCCCACGTGCCCGACTTCCTCAAGGACTGACCCTTGGAAAATTAGAACGAAGGGGTCGCGGGTTCGCCTGCGGCCCCTTTTTCTTGGAGACATCCCATGTTGCCACGCGAAACCATCGCGACCGCTGCCATTCCCGGCGGCGATACGCTGACGCTGGTCAGCCACGGGCGCGACTTCATTGTCATGCTGGGGCGCGACGAGTTGATGGGAACGCGCATGCAGTTCAGCGAGGAACAGCTGGCCGCGCTGACCTTGCAAGAGCTGGGCCGTGAAAATCCGCGCGTGCTGATCGGCGGCTACGGACTGGGCTTCACCTACCGCGCCGCGCTCGCCGCCACGGGGGAGGGGGCGCGGATAATCGTCGCCGAGATCGTGCCTGATATCCTTTCATGGGCGGAGGGCCCTCTGGCTCACCTCACCGGCGATACGCTCGAGGAACCGCGCGGCGAGGTCATGATCTGCGATGTCGCGGCGCTGATCGACGACGCCAACGACGGAACCTGCGCCAAGTTCGACGCGATCCTGCTGGACGTCGACAACGGGCCCGACGGCATCGTGCGCGACGGCAACGACAGGCTCTACACCCGCACCGGTCTGGGCAAGGTCCGCGAAGCGCTGCGACCCGGGGGCATGCTCGCGGTCTGGTCGGCGGCGCCCGACCACAAGTTCACCCGAAGGCTGATGGACGCCGGGTTCGCAGTCGAGGTGCGCGAGGTGCGCGCGCGTCCGAACAACAAGGGGCCACGCCACACCATCTGGTTCGCCCGCAAGGGCTAGACGGGCGGCTCAGCGTGCGATCCGCATCCGGCCCATGAAGTCCCGCTTGCCCACCGGCACGCCTTTCATGCGCAGGATGTTGTAGGCGGTGGCGCAGTGGAAATAGAAATTCGGCTGGCTGAAGGTGAGAAGGAAATCCTCGGCGGTGAAACCGATCCGCGTGTCCTTGAATTGGAACCGCATGGGCCGGCCGATGAAGTCCTCCATCTCCTCTTCGGTGAGCGCCTCCATCGCCTGAACCGCGCCGTCGAGCTTGGTGCGCAATGCATCGAAACTGTCGGGTGGCGGCGCCAGGTCGGGCGAATAGACTCCCGCCCTCAACCCCTCGATCGAACCCTGCGTGTGTTCGGCGACGCTCTTCACCTGGTAGCTGAAGGGTAGCATGTCCGCGATGATCCGGCAACCGACGAGATCGCTTTCGCCGGCACCGTTCTCGCCGCACCATTTTTCTGCCCTATCGACGAGGTGGCGTGCAGTCCCGAGCATCTGCAATGCGCTGGGAACATAGGCGGCGTGAAGCGACAGCGGCATTTCTGGGTCTCCCGAATCCAAGCGCGACCATAGCCTGCCGGCATCCCGAGCCTCAAGCGATCCGCATCATCTCCGGGCGGGGGTGGAACTCGGTCAGAGCCAGCGAACGGTTCCGACCGGCATCCTTGGCGGCATAAAGCGCCCGATCCGCGCGCTTCATCGCGGCCGCCAGACTCTCGCCCTCGGGAAGGGAAGCGAGGCCGGCGCTGGCCGTAACCATCAACGGCAGGTCGGGAACCTGCGCGCGCACCGCCTGGGTGATGCGACGGCGAGCGCCCTCCGCGCTGCTTTGCCAGTCGCGCGAATAGACGAGCACGATGAATTCCTCTCCACCGAGCCGGGCGGCGAATACGTCCTCGCCCCGCAGTCCATTCGCGACCGCTACGAGGACATCGTCCCCCATGTCATGGCCGAAGCGGTCGTTGATTGTCTTGAAATGGTCGCAGTCGATGATCGCGAGCCCCTTCGGCCGCCCCCGCGAACCCTCGTCGAAATGACGCTGCAGTCCGCGCCGATTGGCGATACCGGTGAGTGGATCGGTGGCATTGGCACGCTTGGCCGCGTGCATTTCCGCCAGCGCCTCGTCGCGCTCGCGCTTGATGGTCATGAAGCCGTCGACCAGGCCCATGGTGGTAACCACGAATTCCACCAGCAGAGCCATGAATACCGCTTCCAGCCAGAAGCTGACCGGAACGCCGGTGCCGATCTCGACCAGCAGAACCGATGCCCCGACCACGATCCCGGGGGTCCACGCCCCGGTCTGGAACAAGGCTGCCCGGCTCCCCGCGGCCACCGTGCGAACTAGCCCGTAAACGATCACGCCGATCAGCAGGAGAAGTGCGATGTCGTGAACATGGTTGGCCAAAGGCGCGAAGGGAATCAGCACCACCGCGACGGCTGCGAGAAGGCCAAGCCAGACAGACTGGCGGAGCAGCGTGCGAACCCGCCACAGCCGGATATTGCGTTCCAGATAGCTGGCAAGGAAAGGTCCGACCGCCGCCACGCTGATGGCATTCGCTATACCGCCGATTTGCCGGCGCAGGTCTTCGTCGGGAAGCCATCCGCTCGCGGCGATCGGTGACAGGGTAACTACCATCACCGCGATCATCGCTGTGCGTAGCAGCAGCCACAGCAGAAATTCGCGGCGCATGATCGGATAGAGCGCCAGGGCGAGAAGGCCGAACTGGACCGCGAGCGCCAGAAATGCGCCGAAGAACAAACTCGTCCACGCCATATTACCCCACCACCCCCTATACGGCATGACGCCGTGACCATGCGGCTCCCCTTTCTAGAGGAAACAGGGCCGGAAATGGTCAAGAGCCGTGGTTAACGGACCTTAAGGCGTGTGGGGAAGCCTTTACGGAAACGTTGTCGTTTGGGTCAGCGCACCCGGGGGCCGCCGAACGGCAGCGGTGGCGGAGGACGCCGGGCACCGCGAGGCAGCTGTGCCTGATAGGCCCTTCCGCAATGTTCCACGCAATAGGGAAAACCGGGATTCACCGCCTCGCCGCAGAAGTGGAAATCAGCTTCTCCCGGGTGCCCCATCGGCCAGCGGCAGACCTTCTCCGACAGGTCGAGCAGGCTGGTCTTGTCGGCGATCGCCGGATCGGGCTTGGCCGGAACCAGCCGTCGGGGCGGCGCGGGCGGTATCGGTGGCTGCTGATCGCCCGGACCCTGCCGCAGGAAACCGCCAGGGCCGACCGAGACGATCTTCGGCATGTCGGTCGATTTGTTCGGGAGGGGCTGCGACGGGATTGTGGGATCGGTCGTGTGAGCAGCCGGGGGCGGGGCTGGACGGCGCGGGCCGGCAGCGTTCTTGTTCGTTTTCGGTGCAGGCTTGGCCTCCACCTTCGCCGGGCTGACTGAATTCGCCCCCTCGGGCTTGGCCGCGGGCTTCGCCTTGGCGCTTGGCTTGAGCTTGGCCGCAGCCTTGACCGGGGAGGGGCGAGCCTTGAGACCGAGGCGATGGGCCTTGCCGATCACCGCGTTACGGCTGACCCCGCCCAATTCGTCGGCGATCTGGCTGGCGGTGGCCCCGCCTTCCCACATCTTCTTCAGCGTCGCGATCCGTTCGTCGGTCCAGCTCATGCGTATTCCTGTCAATCTCTCGTTCGTTGCCGATCCCGCATCCCGGTAACGCCCGCGACGGCGCCGGTCTTGCCAGTCCCCGCTGGGCCGCCTAGGCGCCGGTGCGATGGCTGAACAGGTCCAGACGACGCCGGGAACCCCGGACACGTCCTTCACGCAAGACGGTGCCGGTGCGAAGGGCCGGTTTGCGCCGCGCGGCGTTCCGGTGATCACCGGTGTCAACCGCGTGGGGCTGTGGAGCCTCTATATGAAGGAGGTCCGCCGGTTTCTCAAGGTCCAGACGCAGACGATCTGGGGTCCGGCGCTGACGACACTGCTTTTTCTCGTGATCTTTTCAGTCGCCTTCGGCCGGGGCGGGCGCGAGGCGCTGGGGGTTCCGTTCACGGATTTTCTCGCTCCGGGGCTGATCGTGATGGGGATGATGCAGAACGCCTTCGCCAATTCCAGCTTCTCGCTTCTCGCCGGGAAGATCCAGGGCACGATCATCGACCTGCTGATGCCGCCCCTGTCGGAAGGGGAGTTGATGGCCGGCATCGTCGGCGCGGCGGTTACCCGGGCGATCGTCGTGGGTTTCGCGATCGCTGTCGCGGTCTGGCTCTATCCCGCCGCCCATTTGCATTATGCCCATGGCTGGGCGATCGCATGGTTCGGCCTGATGGGTGCAACGATGCTGGCGCTGTTCGGCCTGATGGCCTCGATCTGGGCGGAGAAGTTCGATCACAACGCGGCGGTCACCCAATTCGTCGTCGCGCCGCTCAGCCTGCTTTCGGGCACCTTCTACACGATCGACAATCTCGCGCCGCTGTTCCAGACGATCAGCCGCGCCAATCCGTTCTTCTACGTGATTTCCGGCTTCCGCTACGGCTTCGTCGGGGCGACCGACATCGGTGCGGGAACCGGACCCGTTGTTCTCGCCGGGGCCGGTTTGCTGGCCTTCAATCTTGTGCTGGCGATCCTGACCTACCAACTGCTGAGATCGGGCTGGAAGATCAAGAACTGAACGTCAGTGCGTGAGCGCGCGGCGCAGGCGATAGCGCCCGTTCTCGAACGTCTCGAAGACCTGATGCACCTCGGGGTGTTCGACCGGTCCGCCGATGGAATCGTTCAGCAGGTTCTGCTGGCTGACATAGGCGACATAGGAGCTTTCGTCGCTTTCGGCGAAGAGATGGTAGAAGGGCTGGTCGCGTCCCGGGCGGATGTCTTCGGGAATGGACGCATACCATTCCTCGCTGTTGGCGAACACCGGATCGATATCGAAGATCACCCCGCGGAAATCGAACATGCGATGGCGAACGACGTCGCCGATGGCGAAACGGGCGTTGGCGCGGGCGGGCGCATCGATCGTGCGGCCGGCCTGGGCGGAGAAGAACTGTGCGCGGTCCATGTCAGGGAGAATATGGGGGCCGGGCGGACGATGACAACAGCCAACAGCCCGCGGTCCCCCGATTTCGCGCCAAGTGTGGCAGCAAGGGACTTGGCAAGCGGCGGCACCTCGTCTAACCGCGCGGCTCGCAGCGACCGGGGCCGTAAAGCCCACAGCGCCGAACTCGTGCGGAGAGGTGGCAGAGTGGTCGAATGCGCCGCACTCGAAATGCGGTGTGCGGGCAACCGTACCGTGGGTTCGAATCCCACCCTCTCCGCCATAAGCCTTTCCGGCCTGATCCGATCCTCCCCAAAATAAACCTGCATCCCGATCTATAGCTAATTTGACAGGAAAAAACCTCTTGGCCCGTTTTCGATGGATTACACAGTGCCGAGCGCTCGATGTGCTGGAAATGTCTCGGACAAATGCTCAGTTCCATCGTCTGTTCGAGGAATATGGTCTGGGAGAGCATCTGGAAAGTGAGGGAGGGGTGGGTCTGACCACCCCAAAGCTTCACACCCTGCTCCAGAGATTACTGAGGCGCAGCCCAGAATTACGCGACACCGAAGGAAACTTTGTTTCGGATGGCCTGGTTCGCGAGGCAGCCTCGCATCTATCCAACCCCCCCCGGATCCCGAGGAACTCGAATGGCGCCCGCGGCGCATTCAGGAACGGCCACGGGAGACCGCCCTGCGCAACAGCCTTGCTGTCGATGGATGGGCGGTGAGCGATAGCTGCCTGATCCCCGTTGCTCCGGTTGAACTTGCCCCGCAACGCTTGCGCCTGAAGGCGAATCTCGACGGCCCTTGCTTTGCCGACGCTAAAAGCAGGTTGGAACAGCTCGAGGCAGCCATTGATGGCGGGAACTGGGAAAGCGCGAACAGCATGGCACGCGGATTCCTAGCAGCGGTCTTTGTCGGCATTTGCCAGACTGTCGAAAAAGGCAAAGAGCCGCGCGAGGAAAGCGAGGCGCGCAAGCGACTGGCCGACGCAGGCTTCTTCGCGCCAGGGCGGCAAGCGGGGAAGTCGCCGGAGGCTGAGTTCGTCTGGAAGATGAGTGCGATGATGGGCACCGAGGGTGCACACGCCGGAGCAACGGCGCCGGATGTCGCGACCTATCGCTATGCCCTGGCACTGCTAACGGCGGATCACTTTGCTGAACGCCTTGCGACTACGGTTTCTTGATCGCCGGAATGACTGTTCCAAGACCAGTAAGTATCGCTGCGAGAAACATGAAGAAGGCCAGACCCAGAGATCCTTTATCGGCAGCATAGGCACCAATGATCGCCGGCAGGGCGGTTCCGGCTGCAATCAGGGCGATCCTTGCAGTCGTCATCCATAGTGCGCCCGAGATGTCCAGATCGAGATTGATGTCGCATCGCTCCTCCAGTGTTTTTGGAGCCCCTGCGCCGGCGACGGCACTGACGATCCTCTATGTGGACGACGATCCGGACATCCGCACCATAGTGTCGCTCGCGCTCGGTCGCGATCCGGCAATCAGGGCCATCGGTGCGGCATCAGGGCCGGAGGCGCTTACGCTTATCGAGAATGGGCTGAATCCTGACGGCATATTGTTGGACGTGATGATCGGCGAGACCAATGGGGTCGAACTCTATGGCGAATTGCGCAAGGTTACGGTCGGCCTCCTCATCGGCGCGTTCATCCCGGCGTTTCACAATTCGCGGATGGGACTTTCGGCTCATACGACCGCGGTGCAGTGCGGGATCGCCCTCTTGGCATTTGCGATCTTCTGGCCCCATTTCGCGATACCCGGCTGGGCTGCCCAAGGCCTGACGTTCTCGCTGATTGGGTCGTCTGGACTGCTCGTGCTGGGCCTTTGCTTGGCAGCGGCTTCCGGCGCGAGCCGCGCGCTACCTATCGCGGGCAAGGGTTTCGGCGCAAGTGACACGGGCGAGCGGGCCGTCGCCTTTCTCACGATTGGCAGTTCGGTGTGGATGCTTCTCGCGTCCGTCGGTGTCTGCTTTTTCGCCTTCTTTCGTTGAGGCTGAGAAGCTCTGAATGTTCCACGACTTGGATTGAACCATTGATAGTCCGCTTTTCTGCATTCGGGTTCTCAAACCGGACATTCCGTTATCGGCCCAGTTTCAGCCGGTCTGCAAAGCGCCCCAAATTCGGTCTCTTCCGCGCAATCAGGATGATCGCGAGACCAGACTTTCACGACGCCAGCAATGGCTCTGTCAGCTCACGGGTTGTCGCGCATGCGCAGCGCCCTGCGCAATTCACCCAGCCACGGATCGTAGCGCCTCCATACGCCCTGCCCGGAGCGGTTGATCGGGCGACGCACCTGTTCCGAGCTGGCGGTGCGCACGGCTCGCTCAGTGCGGTGGAAATCGAGGCAGGCATCTTCGAATGGCAGGCCGATATGGTCGAGCATGCGGCGGGTCTGGCCTTCGAGGTCGTCCAGCACGTCCTCGTGGTTCACTCGCAGCACGCGGCCCGGCAGGACTCGATCCCAATGTTCCATCAGCCCGACGTAATCGGCGTAATAGCGACCAATTTCGGTAAGGCCGTAGGTGAAGTCCTGGCCTTCGGCGAATAACTGTTTGAAGCCAGAGAAGCAGCAATCCATCGGCGCGCGGCGAGCGTCGATAATCGTGGCGTTGGGAAGGATCAGGTGGATCAGGCCGATATGTCGGAAATTGTTCGGCATCTTGTCGATGAAGAACGGTGCATCCTGCCGGTGGATCCGCGTATCTTCCAGGAACTGCAGGCCCAGCTTTTCTAGTTCGTCGGGCGAGAGGTCTTGCAGGACTTGCGGGTAGCGGCTTTTGCCGGCCTTGCGCCCGCGCAGACGGTGCGCCAGCGCCAGGATGTTGGGTAGTTCGAGCGTGCCATCGATCTGCGAATGACTGGCGAGAATCTGTTCGAGCAGCGTCGAGCCCGCGCGCGGCAGACCCAGGATGAAGATCGGATCGCGAGCCTTCGCACCCGATCCGGCCTTCGCGCCGAACAGCGCATTCGTGCAATGCTCGGCCTGGGCGGCCAGCTCAGCCGTCATCTTGTCTGCATCGTAACCGGTCTGCCTTTGTTTGAGCCTGTTCCCCAATTCGTAGAATCGGAAAGACTCTTCGTAGGCTTCGCGGTCTTCCAACGCCTTGCCCAGCGCGAAGGCGAGGTGGACGCGATCCATGAAACCGATGTCCGTCCGGTCGACCTGCGAACGCATGGCAGCGAGTTCGTCGTCCGCGAAGCGATAGGTCTTGAGATTGGCGAGCGCGTAATAGGCGTCGCCGTGGCCGGGGCTCGCGGCGATGGCGGCGCGATAGGACCCGATTGCGTCGTCCTGCTCGCCCACCGTCTTGTAGGCGTGTCCTCGCGAAGTCAGCGTGGCCGGATCGTCCGGCAGACGTGCCAGAACCTCGTCGAACAGCGCAAAGGCCCGTTCGTAATCGCCGGTCTGCATGCTTTCGATCGCCAAGTGCGACTGGAAGAGTGGATTGTGGGGATCGCGTCGGTGCAGCGCCTCGGCCTCTTCGCGCGAGCGCGCGAATTTCTGCCGCTTGCGCAGCACGTCGATGTAGTCGAGCCGCACCTGGACATTGTCCGGCTCGAAGGCGGCGGCGCTCTCGAGCAGGAACTCCGCATCGTCGAGGATGCCGAGCCGCAGGCCGATCTGCGCCAATAGCCGCATCCCTTCGACGTGGTCGGGATGGCGGCGCAGGAAGTGACGACAAATCTCCTCGGCGCGCAGCGGGCGCCCTTCATGGAGGTGATGGGTCACCGCGACCAGTTCGTTCGGAAGAGCGGCGAGGCGCGCCTCCTGCTCCCGTGCGCGCGCCGCTTCGCCGGAGCGGCCGGCCGCCTGCTGCAGCTCGCAGAGCGCCCGCCAGCTGGCGGCCAGCGCCGGATTGAAACGCACCGCGCGGGCGTAGGCGTCGATCGCGCGGTCGCTCCGACCCTCCGCGCGCGCGAGATGGGCCGCCTCCTGCCATGCGCGCCCGTATTCGGGCACCTGCGCGTGCAGACGCTCGAGAAACTGCCGGGCCGCCGTGAACCTGCCGAGGTAACGGTTGGCGACCGCTGCGATGTATAGGGCTTCGGCATCGCCCGGCCCGTCGGCCAGCGTCGCTTCGGCAATCGCCAGCCCGCGTTCGAAATCGCGCGCCTGCAATGCCTCCTTTGCGTCTTTCAGGGCCTGTTCGCGCTGGTCCATCTCGTCTCCCGATTTCGATATGCGAACGGCGGAGGGGAGACCAAGCTCCGCCCCCGCCGCGCACACTGCCGTTTCCGATCGTCAGTAGCTGAAGGTCGCCTTCACGCCCACCGTAAGAGGGCGATTGGTGACGATGCGCGCGCGATCGTAGTAGAAATCGCCGGCGATCTGTGCCCGCTCGTCGAACAGGTTCGCGCCGAACACCTCGAGCCGCCAGCGGTCGTAGGAGACACCCGCGGAGAGGTCGAACACCGTATATCCGTCGAGTTGCAGCCGGTTGATCGCGACGATGTCGGTGAATTTCGACGCGGAATGCGAGACCGACGGCTGGACGAACGCGCCGAGCCTGTCTGTCAGGTCCCACTCGTATCGAACCCGCAGATTGCCCTGAAAGGACGGAGCGTAGGCGAGTTCGGACCCCGCCACCACGTCATCGGTCGGCGTCAGGACCTCGGTGATCTCGGTATCGAGGAAGGATACCGCACCCGACACGGTCAGCCCGGCGAGGGCATAGGGCGCGTAGGTGAAGTCGGCCTCGAAGCCCTTGATCTCCGCATTCGCCGCATTGTCCGAGAAGAACAGGTTGGTGATGCTCGGATCAAAGATCGTGGTCTGCAGATTGCTGATGTCGACGTAGAACAGGCTTCCGTTGACGCGTAGCTGCCGATCGAAGAGTTCGGTCTTCGCGCCGATCTCGTAGTTCTGCACCTCGTCCGATTCCAGCTCGAAGGGTACGGTAAAGCCGTTGGGGCCCTGCGCACCGCCCGGCCGGTTCAGCAGACCGGGGCGGAAACCTTCGGAATAAGTCGCGTAGAACAGCAGGTCTTCGGTGGGTGTGAAGTTCACCGTACCTTTGAAGATGACGCCTTCGGTCCTCGCCTTGTCCGGAGCGCGTACCGCATTGAACACCTGCTGCGCCTGCGCGGCCGTCAGGCCGGCGTTCTGGATGTCCTGGAGGCTGTCGTCGAGGTCGAAGGTCTGGCGCAGCGAGGCGTCGCACGACCCGATGAAGGTGTATTGTCCGTCGCCGTCGTAGAGGTCGGACAGATTGGTGCCAAAGGCATCGGCATCCTGCGCCGCGCCGGCATTGCAGAACGAACTGTTCGCGGTGCCTTCGAAATCGACCGCCACATCGTAGTAACGCGCTCCGCCCGTGATCGAGAGGACGTCCGGCACGATGTCGAATGTCGCCTCGCCGAACAGACCGAACTGTTCGTCCGTGCGCTTCACGTCGTTGCGGAAGATCACGCCGTAGGGGAACGGGCCGGCATCGGACTGATAGGCCCCCGGGAAGGGGAAGTTCGGAACGAAGCCGCCGAAAGGCTGCGCAAGCTCGCTGCCTGGATAGGTGTAGTCGTTGCGCTCCTCGAGCGTGAGGTCGGAATAGAACGCTCCGGCAGTCACGCGGAAGCGGTTCTGTTCCGGCGTGCTGACGCGCAGTTCCTGCGTGAACACCGTCAGGTCGGTATCGGAGGTGACGTAGTTGTTGGGTGCCTGGCAGGTCCCGGAAGGCGCGGCGTCCCCCGGATAGCTCACCGATCCGTCGCAGATGTAATAGGGCAGGTACTGCCCGGCGAACAGGTAATCGGAATAGTCGATCCGCTGCTCGGTCTCGCGATCGGTGTAGGCGCCGTTGTAGACGACATCGAGCATTCCCAGGCGTCCCTCGACGCTCCAGGCGGTGTTCGAGAAATCGTCTTCCAGCCGATCCTCCTCGAAACGCTGGATTTCCAGATCGTCGAGATCGAGCGTCGGATCCGAGAAGAACACGCCGTCGCTTTCGAGGCTCTGGCGGCTGTGCGCCACCGTCACGCGCCAATCGGGATTGATCTCGTAGAGGCCCGTCAGGCGGAACCCGGAATATTGCGTGTCGTTGAAATCGTCCTCGACCAGGCCGGCATTGTTGGCCTCGACGAAGGTAACGCCCGACAGGTCGTCGCCCGCCTGAAAGCCGGCGCGGTTCGGTGCCACGGGCACGCCGTTCTGGCGCACCGTCCCTGCCGAACGGAAGCGCGCGCTTTCGCTGGCGTCACGGGTGCCGGCAACATTGTCGACATAGCCGCCCTGATCGTCGAGATAGACGACGCCGCGCAGCGCGAAGCTGTCGGTCACCGGCACATTCAGCATGGCTTCCGCCTTGTAGCTCGCCTCACCGTCCTTGGTGAAGGAGGTGCCGATGGTGACCTTCGCGTCGAAGCCGGAAAGTTCGGGCTTGTTGGTGATCAGGCGGACTACACCGGCCTGCGAGCTCGCGCCGAACAGCGTCCCCTGGGGACCGGAGAGGACCTCGATCCGCTCCAGATCGGCGGCATAGACGTCGAGATTGCGCCCCGGCTGGGCGAGAGGCTGTTCGTCCAGATAGAGCGAGACATTGGGCGCGAGACCCGCGACCCCGGCGGTTGTCAGGTTCGGCGTCGTCGAGGCAAGACCGCGGATGTAGATCGTGCTCTGACCCGGACTGCCGCCGCCGGCGGTGACCGTGGGAAGTTCCTGCAGATAGTCGTCGAAGGTGTCGATGTTGAGCTGGTCGAGCTGTTCCTCGCCCAGCGCCTGCACGGATACCGGCACGTCCTGCAGATCCTCGGTGCGGCGCTGAGCCGTCACGACGATTGTCTGCACGCCGCCGCGGCGCGGTTGCTGCGCCGTCGCGGGGGGCTGGGCCACTCGTTCCCGGGTCGTGGGGGTGGATCCCGCGGTCTGCGCTTTGGCGGGAGTGGGTGAAATCAAGGCAATGGCGAGCGCGCCGACCGACGCGCCACTGGCAAATTTGGTAAGGATGGGAACCCCCCTTGGTGTCATGGACATACAGTCGAACGGCCGGCGCGACGGGGTCGGCCGGCGATCGACGCGAACTTTTGTTAGAGTGTGGAGGCTAGGGAGGTGGACATGCGTCGGCCACCGCAGTGGCGCCGGAATGCCAGGACTGCCCGCTGGGTGTTACATCAATACCACAGATAGGGCGCGAAACCGCGTCGTTCAGTCATATCAAGCGCTATCGTCGGCCAAAGCGGCGGCCGTCGTGGGAACGCCGTGCCGCTGGCGGATCAGGTCGAACCCGATCGCCTTGAGGATCGCGACGCCCATCAGCGCCACCACGAAAGAGAACGGGAGCGCGCCGATGATCATGGTGATGCGGATTGCCTCGATCCCGCCCACCACCAGCATGCTGCCAACCACGAGCGCAAGGGCACTCCCCCAGAACAGCACGTGGCGACGTCGTTCGCCTTCGCCATCTCCCGCGCCGTTGATGGTGTTGATGATCAGGATCGCGCTGTCGGTGGAAGTGACGAGATAGGTCATCAACAGAAGGACGATCAGGCCGGAGACCGCCAAGGCCAAGCCCGGATCGAGCAACACCGCCAGAGTCGCGTAAAGTTGATCGGCCATGGCGGCGTCGACGATCGAGCCGGCTGCCGTACCGTCCAGTTCGAGCGCGATGGCCGTTCCGCCAAGCAGGGCCATCCAGATGAAGCACACCAGCGAAGGCACCAGGACGACGCCGAGAACGTACTCCCTGATCGTCCTCCCGCGCGAGATCCTGGCGATGAACATGCCGACGAAGGGCGCAAAGGCGATCCACCAGGCCCAGTAGAATACGGACCAGTCCAGCTGCCAGCGCACCAGTTGCTCCCCGAACGCGCCCTGTTCGGAAAACAGGGTCAGCGAGAGCGGCACCAGCCGGCCGAGATAATCGACCAGACCGCTGCCCAGAACCTCGAGCGCGAACAGGCCCGCGCCCGCGACGGCAAAGAGCAGCAGCAGGAGGAAGGACAGGCCGAGGTTGAGGTTGGAGAGCCATTTGATGCCCTTGCCGACGCCGGACAGCGCACTGAGCGTGGATGCGCCCACGAGCACCCCCAGCGCCACGACGATGGCCGCGATGGAAGACGAACCGTCGGGGGCCAGCAGCCACCCGCCAAGCCCGATACGCGACAGTCCGATCACGAACTGCTCGACACCGAGAGCCATCGTCACCGCGACGCCAAGGATCGTCGCCACCACGGCGACGATGTCGACCAGATGCCCCGCGACACCCGACATCGTGCCACCGAACAGCGGAGCGAGAGCCGAGCGGATGGTGAGCGGCAGCCCCCGGCGATATGCGACGTAACCGATCGAGAGGCCCACAAGGGCATAGGTGCACCAGGCCGCGAAACCCCAGTGCAGAAAGGTGTAAACATAGGCGGATCGCACCGCTTCGGTCGAACGCTCATCCACAGCGCCCCGGATTATCTCCGGATTGTTCGAGAAATGCGCCAGCGGTTCGCCCGTCGAATAGGTCAGCAGGCCGATACCGATGCCGGCGCCAAACAGCATGGCGAACCAGGAAAGCCGGGAAAATTCGGGCCTCTCCCCGGGAGCACCTATCCTCAGCCTGCCGGTGTGTGGAACGATGGCCAAAATGGCGCAGACCGCCATCACCGCAGCCACGAGATAGACGTACCATCCCGCGAAAGAGGAGATGATCGTCGAATTCGCCGCGGTCAGGGTGTCGCTGGCGCTCACCGGGAAGAAGATCGCCCACAAGATGAGCAGGCTGACGATGATCTTCGCCGGTATCGTCACTTCGCGACTGAACCCGTCGTAGAACCCGCGTGTGGCGGTGCGGATGGGCAATTCGATAAGGGGCGGTGCAATACCCTTGTCGTTCTGGAAAGGCATGTTCGTCTCACTGACCTGGAGTGCCCAAGGTTCGGCGAACAGTGGGTGGTAAGGCCGCCACAATACGAGCCCTTGTCGAGAGATCAAACCGAAGTCCGAAGGTCAATCTATTCAGCGTCCCTTGGAGACTGAGTGCCTCTTCCGTGCTAGAAAGGAGATACACCCGCGATCGAGCGCCGATCATCCCGCAGGGAGCGCGAAGTCGTCGACGGCGTGGTCGAATACGAGGCCGCCAAGGTGATCGCGATTGACCTCGACATCGGTCCTCGAACGGTCGTGGTCTACCGGCCCAATACTATGATGACGAGGAAAGCGAAAACGCTGTCCGACCTGGTAAGGATGAAGAGTATCAAAATGATCGCCTGATTGGCCCGACGGCTGGCTTGCCAAAGTCGGCTTCAGCTCGATGTTGCCCAAAAGCCAACAGTCCGCAAGCGGCCCAGTAGCGGTCCCAAACCTTAGTTTCCGCTTCCGGACTATCCGTGTAGGGCTTATCACATCGGGAGAGCTAGGGTTCGGTCTAGTCTGCAAGACAATTTGAAGGGGTCGATGAGCGCCTTGAGGCTTACAGGCCTACGGATCGACCACGCGGCTTGAGTACAGTATCGCGCCCGTTTCCATATCTCGGATCACCATTACGAATGGACGATCCACCACTAACCGAGCCGCGTGTCGGGCGGCGGGCCGAGCTCACCCGGATCGACAGCACTGTCACTGCTGCCGCGCGCGTGCCCCTATTGAAGACCTGCGAGCGTACCAATTGTTTGGCACCGCCGATATAGAGGCTACGCGCCTAGGCGATATCCGAAGACAGCGGGTCAGCCGGATGCGCTGCATCAGGCAGTGGGGCAGGCACCTCGACGAGATGTACGTCAAGGTTAATGGCGAGATGGTCTACTTGAGGCGCGCGGTCGACCTGGAGGGCGAGATCCTCGAGAGCTACGTCACCAGGACCCGCGACAAGGACGCGGCGATGCGGTTCATGAAGAAGGCCTTGAAGCGCCATGGTTCATCCCGGGCAATCACCACAGATGGCCTGCGCTCGTTCAAGGCAGCGATGACCGAGCTCGGCAACCAAACGAAGCAGGAGGTCGGACGCTGGGCCAACAACCGGGTGAAACACAGCCATCTCTCCTTCCGAGAACGAAAGCGATCGATGCAGCGCTTCGGGCGAATGTAGAGCCTACAGAAGTTCGCTACGGTTCACGTCAACATCCACAACCACTTCAACCTTGAACGCCACCTCGTTGACAGACAGACCTACAAGGCTCGCCGCTCGGCCGCTCTGGCCGAGTGACAATCGCTTATGGCCTGAGCCGAGCGCGGGATTTGGATAGCTGCGTCGATCGGAGCCGAGTTGCGACGCGACTGACAGCACCGCCACTTTGATGCCAATAGTTCAGTCGTGGTCGCGCGCGGGGTTTTCGCAAAGGGACGCTACGGCATGCGTCAGGGCATGGACTGCGCGGTCCTGAAGCTCTGGGAGGAAGCGGATCGACGGCACCGCGATGCTCAGGGCGCCGACGGTGTCGCCAAGGCGTACAGGTCGGGCGATGCTGGAAATGCCGACGGTGCTTTCCTCCACCGCCGTCGCATAACCCTGCTCGCGAAAGACGGCTATCTGTCTGCGCAGTTGGTTTTGCGCGGTAATGGTCGTTTGAGTGAGGCTTTCGCGCCGGCCTCGAGTTTCATCGAAATAGCTCGCCAGCATCTCGTCGGAAAGTTCGGAGAGGATCGCCTTGCCGCCTGCGAGCACATGGAGCGGTTTCGTGTCCCCTTCGGCGATGGCGTAACGCAACGCCTGTCCGCTCGACCGGCTGGCGACGATGCGCGCCTTCCAGCCTTCGCGCACCATGAAGGATGCCGTCTCGTCCAGCTCCGCAGCCAACCGCTTCACGATCGGCGACACGCGATCTTCCAGCGACAGATCCGCGCGTTCGGTGCGCAGGCGAGCGAGGCTGGGTCCGGCAGAATAGCGTCGCCCGTCGCGAACCAGATACTGGCGCTCCGCCAGTGTGGCGAGAAGGTACGAAAGGCTGCTCAGCGGAATGTCGAGCCCGCTCGCGATGTCGCGCGCCACCACGCCACTTGGATGGGCAACGACGAATTCGAGCGTGTCGAGCGTTCGCAGAGCGGATTTGACGGGGTTGGATTGGATCGCGCTCATCCCGAGCCCTTCAATTCCTGCGAGCCCGTAATGCTCGACAACCGCTTGGCCCGTTCGGGCGTCTCCGCAATGTCCGCAGCGAGCTTGCGATCGACATGTCCGCCAAAGCCCGACAGGCGCTCGGTCATGTAGGTCGAATAGCCTACTTTGCCGAGTTCGCCGTCGCTGACGAAATCGACGCCGCATTCGCGCTGCATCGCCACGCAGTCGGTCACCGGCTGGGTGACGATCTGGTCGAATGCCTGCTCGTCATAGGGCTCGCCCTTGTTGCGGGCGAGGAGTAGCGGCGTCAGCGCCTCGCCGCGCGGCGTGGAACCGACGTGCGTGACTGGGATGTGGAGCATGCGTCGCTCCTCAAGCCTTGAAGACGACGGTGCGCGACCCATTGAGGAATACGCGCCCGGCAAGATGGTGTTTGACGGCAGTGGCAAGCACGCGCCGCTCGATGTCGCGGCCCTTGGCGACCAGATCTTCCGGCGTATCCGAATGGCTGATGGCTTCGACGTCCTGATGGATAATCGGCCCCTCGTCGAGATCGCCCGTGACATAGTGCGCGGTCGCGCCGATCATCTTCACCCCGCGCTCGTGCGCCTGGTGGTAAGGCTTGGCACCCTTGAATCCGGGCAAAAACGAGTGGTGGATATTGATGCACCGGCCCGAGAGGAAGCCGGCGAGATCATCCGACAGGATCTGCATGTAACGGGCAAGCACCACGAGCTCGGCGCCGGTCTGGTCGACGATTTGCTTGATCCGCGCTTCCTGCTGGGGTTTGGTTTCGGTCGTGACCGGAAGATGATGATACGGGATGTCGCCGATCATCGAAATTCTCAGCGCACTTTGCTGGTGGTTCGAGACGATGCCGACCACATCCATGTCTAGTTCGCCAATGCGGTTGCGATAGAGCAGATCGCCCAGGCAATGGTCGAACCTGCTGACCATCATCAGGACCTTGCGCGGGCGTTCGGCGCGCCGCATGACCCAGTCCGCTTCTTTCGCCAGGGGCAAATCCGCGAAACCCCGCGCGACGTCATCGCAACTGGCTGCAGTGAATGCGACGCGCATGAAGAAGCGCTCGTTCCCGGCATCGTTGAACTGCTGCGCGTCGACAATGTTGCAGCCATTGGTGGCGAGGAAGGAGGAAACCTCGGCCACCAGTCCCGACCGATCGTCGCATTGCAGGGTAAGAATGCATTGCTCCAAGCTCATTCTCCGATATCCTCCCCAGAGCGCGAGTTCCGTGCTGCGTAATCGTTGATCCATTCCACCGTGCGGGCGACTCCGCCAAAAGGGTAGAAATGGAGTCGGACCGGCCCATGCTCCGGTCCGAGCCCCTGCGATAACCTTTCCACCAATCTGTCTGGCCCGGCGCTGCTCATCAGGCGCGACATCGATATGCCGTATTTAGACATCACGGACGCGGACGCACCGACGCCGCAGCGCTTGGCGAAGCGGAGCAGCGTCTTGATTCCTGCGGGGCCGGGCACGCCGAGGCGCACGGGCGCGTCGATGCCGCATCGGCGAAGTTCGATCAGCCATTCGAGCACCCGGTCGGCGTCGAAGGAGAACTGCGTGACGATCAGGGGGGCCATCCCGCGGCTCTCGATCGCGTCGCGCTTGGCCCGAAGCACGTCGAAGCATTCCTGTGCGTCCATGTTCGGGTGCCCCTCCGGGTGTCCGCCAATGCCGATGGCGCTGATGCCGAGCTTCTCGAACGCGCCGCTTTCGATCAGTTTGCTGGCCCTGCCCGAACTATCCTCGACATCGTAGGCGTTGCCGAAGACCCATCCCATCTTCTCGCACACTTCGCGGAGCGTGACCTCCATAGCCGAGGCAAGGTCGTCGGTCCGATTGGCTCCTTCGGTGATTCTTTGCAGCAGGGCCAGCCACTCGCGCCCGATGTACAGGTCGCGCAGGCCTTTCTCGGCAATTTCTTCCGCCTCCTTGCGGGCGGCACGCTCACGTTCGAGCTGACGTTCGAGCTTGGCGATCCGTTCTTCAGGCGTGAGGGATGCTGGCTCGAAGACCATGTTCAACCATTCCAAGCCACCGCCATGCGACAAAGCGGATCGCCTTCCTGCATGCACAGTTGATGATCGATACTCACGCGCTCGCCGTAATAGCCAGCCGCGCCTTCGATGAAGCCGTGCGCCAGCTGGCACATCTGACGGGCCGAGCGATAGCCGACGAGCAAGTGTCCCTCAGGATCGTCCTCGAAATGGAAGTACGGGCATCCCGCGCCCGAGTAGAGTTTGCGGACTTCGGGATGGATGATCTCGTTGACGCTCAGGATGAAGGGGCGGGCGCTCGCGTGATGTACGAAGAATTCGGAATATCGCTGTGCCAGCATCGGCATGGCTGCGCGGCCGAACCACTGCAGGATTTCGCCATCGGTTTTCCCCAAGGCGGCGGCTGCCGTGGATACGAGCACCAGAATATCCTCGTCGGGATAGCTGCCGAGCGAGGTATATCCGCCATGCACGCCGGCAGCATCAATGAGGTCCGACCAGACATGGTCGCCGAAATCCGCCGTGACGGCTTCTTCCAGGAGATTGAAAATGACGCCCTTCACGAAAAGCCTCCCGATCGCGAGGGCTCGATAGGCTCAAGCGCTTAACGGATTCCTAAAATTGCGGCGGTCAAACCGCTACCTCGCGTCGATTCTGGGGTATCGGAATATGTTCAACGAGGAGTTAACGACAGCAGGCAAGTGATTTCAGACGGTAGCACCTGGCGTTCAGGCTGATCGACGCCAGGAAGTACGCTCCATTTACGCCGGATTTCGGGGCCGGAACGATCGTGTCTCTCGACCGGGTTTGGGAGCGGGGCAGCGGCCGCTGGCTGCGGGCGCGGTACATGGGGTGGCTGTTCGCCCATGGTCACGCGCTCTGCGATTGGTTCCGCCATAATATTGCAACCGAGTGTTCGCCGAATCGTCATCCATCCTTCGCAATCGTGTCATCAAGCGTGCCTATCGATCCTGCGAAATCGGGTCCGGTTCGAGGGGTAATATCGATGACAAAGGTACGATTCGCGTCGCGTGTAGCCGCGACGGCGCTGGCGGTTGGGCTCGCCGTACCTGCCTTCGCGGGGGAAATCGCAGGAGTGGTGGTCGACGAAACAGATACGGTTGCCCTGCGCGCGGCCGAAGTTTCCATCGTCGAGCTCGGCCGTTCGGTTGCGACCGAGCGTGATGGATCCTTTCTGTTCGCGGACGTTCCGGCGGGCGAATACACTTTAGAGGTACGCTACGTGGGTGCCGAACCCGTGCGGCAGACCATCGCCGTGCCGGCCACGGGGACCGTTTCCGCTACGCTGCGGCTGGCATCGGACGCGGGCGACATGATCCTCGTCGTCGGACAGCGCGCCAACCAGGCGAGCGCCCTGTCCCGCAAACGCGAATCCGACGTCGTAAGCGACGTGCTGACGCGCGACGCGATTGGCCAGTTTCCCGATCAGAACGTGGCGGAGAGCCTGCGCCGCCTGCCGGGCGTCAATGTCCTCAACGACCAAGGCGAGGGCCGGTTCGTCGCGGTGCGCGGACTGGACCCCGATCTCGTGTCGACCTCGCTCAACGGCGTGCGCCTACCATCGCCCGAAAGCGATGTCCGCTCGGTCGCCCTGGATGTGATCTCGAGCGACATCATCGAATCGATCGAGGTCAAGAAGTCGCTGACGCCCGACATGGACGGCGATACCATCGGCGCCTCGGTCGAGATCGAGACGACAAGCGCTTTCGACCGCCGCAAGAGCCTGCTGACCGCGAAAATCGAAGGCAGTTACAACGAATATGCGGACGAGGTCAGCCCCAAGGGCAGCATCGACTTCGCCACGCGCCTAACCGATAATGTCGGCGTTTCTGGCGGCGTTTCCTATTACAAGCGCACCTTCGAGACCGACAATATCGAAGCCGACGACTATGTCGACGAGGGCACGATCTTCCCGGCGGCGCTCGAATATCGCGACTACGACGTCGAGCGCGAACGGATCAGCGCGACGCTTAATTTCGATTTCCGGGCGGGCGATTCGACCGAACTGTACGCCCGGGGCATCTACAGCCAGTTCGACGATTTGGAATATCGCCGCCGGACGATCTTCGACCTCGGCGATTTCGAGGACGACGGCCCGACCACGGTTACGGCGGACGGAGCCACTTTCGACGATTCCGACCAGGAATTCACCGTCGAGCGCGACATCAAGGACCGTTTCGAAAGGCAGAGGATCCGCTCGATCGTGCTCGGCGGCGAAAGCGACTGGGGCACCTGGTTCGCGGATTACTCGGTCAGTTGGGCCAAGTCGTCCGAGCGCGAGAACGGCAGCTTCGACCCGACCTCGTTTGATCGCGATTTCGATGGCGACGGGCTGGTGATCGGCTTCGATTATTCGGACCCGCGCCGTCCGCTCTATTCGGTCGTTGCCGATCCGGGCGATTTCCTCGACCCTTCGACCTACGAGCTTAACGATATCGAGTTCACCGCGCTTTCGGATGCGCAGGACGAGGAATATGCCGGGGTCTTCGACCTTGGGCGCCGCTTTGCCATGGATGGCGGTGAATTCACCGTGCAGGCTGGATTCAAGGGCCGCTGGCGCGACAAGAGCTACAACAAGACGGTCGAGTTTTACGAATATGCCGGCCCCGGCGCCTTCACGCTCGCAGATGCCTTGGGAGAGGGGCAGACCTACCGCATAGCCGATATCGGCCCGGTTGCAGGCTACACCGCGGCGAGCGACTTCTTCCGTGCGAATTTGGGCGATTTCGAGCTGGTCGGCGCAGACAGCGCTTTCGACAGCGCAGTGGAGGATTACACCGTCGAGGAAGACATTCTCGCAGGCTACCTGCTCGGTCGCTACGACAGCGCGACGCTGCGGGTGATCGGCGGTGTGCGTGTCGAGAACACGAAGAACGATATCCTCGGCAACACGGTGACACTGATCGAGGAGGACGGCACGCTGCCCGGCGGCGGTACCGCGACGGAAGATACCGTCATCGTTTCCCCGGTTATGTTCGCCAAGGATTACACCGACTGGTTGCCCAGCCTCAACATCCGCTGGGAAGCGCAGCCCGAGCTGATCGTGCGCCTCGCTGGTTACAGGAGCCTGGTGCGTCCGAAACTGTCCAGGCTGGCGCCGCGCTTCGCAGTCGAGCAGAACGACGACGACGAACGCGAAGGCGAGTTCGGCAACCCCGATCTCGACCCCTATCGCGCGTGGAATTTCGACGCCTCGCTCGAATATTACATGAGCAGCAACGGCGCGATCACGGCGGCGGTGTTCTACAAGGACATCGAGGACTACATCGTCGACGCGACCTTCGAGAGCGACGATGCACCCTACAATGGTATCTATCGCGGTATCGCGTTCGACGAGGCCGTCATCCCGCTCAACGGCGACAATGCACAGGTGTTCGGTTTCGAAGCCGGCTTCGCACAGAGCTTCGGCTTTCTCCCGGGCGCGCTATCCGGCCTGCTGTTCCAGGCGAACTACACCTTCACCGATGCCAAGGGTACGATCTTCACCGACGGCGATATTGCCGATCCGCGCGAAATCCCGCTGCCTGCAACCTCGAGGCACACGTTCAACGTGGTCCTCGGATACGACAGGGGGCCGTTCGACCTGCGTCTGGCAGGCACCTATCGCGATCGTTACCTGGACGAGGTGGCGGGCGAGGCCGAGCTGGACCGCTATGTCGACAATCATTTCCAGCTGGATTTAAGCGCAAAGTTCCGCGCGACCGACAACGTCCAGATCTTCTACGAGTGGATCAACATCAACAACGCAAAGTACTACGCCTACAACAATCTCGGCGGGCAACGGAATCTGTACCAGTTCGAGGAATACAATTGGACGATGAAGGGCGGCGTGAGGGTGACGTTCTGATGCGCGTGTGTTTCCAAGCGCTTGCCAGCGCCGGTCTTGCGCTGGCGGTGGCGGGCTGCGCTACCACGCCGATCACGGGCCATCCGGCGGTTCCGGTCTTCGCTGTGGCGGAGACCGAGCCGGTCGGAACGTCGAACGAAGATGCTGCGGACGATCCCGCGATCTGGCGCAACATGGCGGACCCGTCCAAAAGCCTGATCGTCGGTACCGACAAGAAGGCGGGCCTGCACGTTTACGATCTCGAGGGCCGGGATCTGGGCTTCCTCGGCGGGGGCCTGTTCAACAATGTCGATCTGGCGGAAATGCCCGACGGGCGCGTGCTGGTCGTCGCCAGCGATCGGACCGACGTCGCCACCGCACATCTACTGGTGGCGACGCTCGACACGAATACCGCCCAGTTGACGCGCGTCGCGCGGATCGAGGTGGGTGCTGGCGAAGGCTATGGCGTGTGCATGGGCGAGCCTGCTGCCAACGGTACCATCGACGTATTCAGCGCGCCCAAGAACGGGGCGATCTATCGCACGCGCCTGACATCCACTCGCAACGGCATGAGCGGCGTGACCACCACTATCGCGACTGTCCCCAGCCAGCCAGAGGGCTGCGTGGTCGATCCACGCACCGGCACGCTCTATATCGGCGAGGAAGCCGCCGGCATCTGGGCGATCGACATGGAGAGCGGCGCGAAGCGGCTGGTCGCCCGCATGGACAACAAGCAGCTGGTTGCCGATGTGGAAGGACTTGCGCTTGCAGCGGAAGGCGTGGATGGCGGCTATCTCGTCGCTTCCAGCCAAGGCGACAACGCCTATGCGGTTTTCGCACTGCCAAACATGCGACCGCTCGGACGCTTCCGCATCGTGCAGGGCACGATCGGATCGGCGGAGGAGACGGATGGCATCGCGCTCGATCCGCGTAGCTTCGGCCCCGACTATCCCGATGGGCTCTTCATCGCACAGGACGGTATCAACCCTCCTTCCGCCCAGAACTTCAAGCTGGTGTCCTGGGGCAAGATCCTGGAGGCTTTGCGATCGCCGGCCGAACCCGCCGAGAGAGCCTCGTCCCGCTGACAAAATCCTACCCATCGAAAACTTGCTTTAGAGGGGCGTTCGGAAACCTGCGGAGTGGGCCTCGGATAGAAGTCGCCCTCAGCCAATTCGATCATCGGCCGGATTTGCACTCGTACCGTTCGGCACGCCGAAGCCATGTTTAGTCGCGACCTTTTCCGGGCAGAATGCCATCGCGTGCGAGGACGGCGAAGTGTTCTTCACTCAGCGGGCCGCTGAACAATCTTCCCTGGCCTAGCGGACAATTCATTGCTCGAAGCATGGCGCGATCGCTTTCCTGCTCGATGCCTTCCGCGACGATGTCGATACCGAGTTCGGCACCCAACTGGATTACCGCTCCGACGATGATGCGCTTTGCCGCGTGGTGCTGGAGATCGGAGACGAAGCTGCGGTCGATCTTCACTTCGGTCACGGGAAACCGGTCCAGATAGCGCAGGCTCGAATATTCGGTCCCGAAGTCGTCGATCGACAGACCGACGCCGAGTTCGCGCACCTCGCGGAATATCCGCAACATCTCCGGCGAATCCGTCGCGATAAGCCGCTCTGTCAGCTCGAGAGTGAGCCAGGCCGGATCGGCTCCGGTTTCGTCGAGCACGTTGGCGATGAGTGCGACCATATCGCGATGGGTGAATTCGATTGCCGAGACATTGATGGCAAAGCGAAGCGGATGGCGACGCCAGCTGTTCACGCGGGCTGCGAAGGCCGCGATCTGCCGAAAGCCTCGCGCGCCGATGTCGAGGATCAACCCGGTATCTTCCGCCAGATTGACGAATCCCTCGGGACTCTGAAGACCGAACAGCCCGTGCCGCCAGCGCAGCAGCGCCTCCGCTCCCACGAAGTCTCCCGTCTGGAGATCGATCTTGGGCTGGTAGTAATAGAGAAATTCGTCGGCGGCGATCCCGTGCTGCAGCTCGGCGGTCAGACGCGTCCGGTGGAACGCCTCCCGTTCGGCTTCGACCTGGAAGGCGCATGGCACGCGCAGTTGATTGGCATTCGACCGGGCCAGGGCAGCGCCGGCCTGTCGTACCAGGGCAAGGGGTTCACCCCCCTTTTCGCCGATGGCGTAACCCGTGGCATAACGCACGGTGAGGGCAGCGCCGGGAAGGTCGAAGCGCGGCTTGAGACAGTCGGCGACACTCGCGAGCTCGTCGGATGCTCCGGCGCTCTCGGCCAGCGCGAAGACGATTGCGAACTGGTCGCTGCCGACGCGCGCCACGGCTTTACAGTCGAGCGCGGACAGCCGTCGCGCGGTTTCGAACAGCAGCGCATCGCCGACATCGTAGCCATAGCCGCTGTTGATGTCGTGAAAATGCGCGACGTCGATCTTGACCAGCAACAGCCGGTGCAGAACGCTCAACGGACCGAGGGCGGCGAGCAGCCCGTCGCGGTTGAGGCAGCCTGTCAAAGCATCGCGGTGGGTCGTCGCCTCGATCCGCGCCTCAGCTTCCACCAGAGCGGTCTCGTCGCGCAGAAAGCCCGCATAGTGAGTCGGCGCGCCAGCGGGGCCCAGCGGAGCCAGCCGCAGGCGGTTCCAGAAGAGGGTGCCATCTTTGCGATAGTTTCGAAGCCGGACCTCGCAGCCGGAGCCATCAGCGATCGCCTGACGGATTATATCGATTTCCGGCTGCAGACGATCCGCTCCCTGGAGGTATCTGCAGTTCTTGCCCACTGCCTCGCTTCGGACATAGCCGGTCAGCTGCTCGAAGGCGTCGTTGACATAGACGATCGCCTTGTTCGATGTATTCATGTCGGCGACGAGGACCGCATCGCTGGCAGAATCGGCGAGCTCGATGAGCAAATCTCGGGTCAGCTGCTCGGACTCGATTTGACGCGATTGCAGACGGCGCGGCTTGAACAGTGTTCGGTGAAGCATGTTTCTGACAATCAAAGCGGAAGCGGGCCGACACCCCCAGGCCGTGTAACCATTTGACGAGCATTGCGGTGCGGATGACCCTTGTCGCGCGTCCAGTGCTCCGCGACAATCGGGCGAGACGGACGATCCCGGACAAAGCGCGGCCCGAAGCGGACAAACAGGATCAATTCCGGGCGCGTGTACGTTCGAAGCGCTCCCGGTACTCGCGCATGGTGATCCCGAGTCGACGCAGGAATGCCCGCCGCGCCGAGGCCGCGGTGCCCAGGCCGGCGGCGCGAGCGACCTCGGTCAGGGGCAGCTGCGTCTCTTCCAGCAATCGGCGCGCCGTGTCGATGCGGAGCCGTGCCACGAATTCCGCAGGGGTGATCCCTGTCTCTTCGCGGAAGACGCGGGCAAAATTGCGCGGGCTCATCGCCGCACGGTTCGCCAGAGCGGCAATGCTCAATTCGGCCTCGGGATGCTCCGCCGCCCATTGCTGCGCGCGCGCGACCGGCGTGCGGCGCGTGGATTGCGCGGCCAGCGGAGTGCTGAACTGCGATTGTCCTCCCGGCCGCTTGAGATACATCACCATGTGGCGCGCGATGGCGAGCGCGAGCTCGCGGCCATGATCCTCTTCGATCAGGGCCAGTGTCAGGTCGATCGCCGCGGTCACGCCGGCCGAAGTGAACAGGGGACCGTCGCGAACGAAAATCGCGTCCACGTCGATCTCCGCAGTCGGGTTACGAGCTGCGAGTTCCTTGACGTAGTCCCAATGGGTCGTGACGCGGTGCCCTTCGATCAGTCCGGCGTCGCCCAGAAGGAAAGTGCCGGTGCATACCGCCCCGTGGCGCCGCGCCATCATGGCGTGCTCGCGGATCCATTCGATCACCCTGTCGCTCGGCCGTTCGGGGACGCCGTAGCTGCCGGTGACGACAAAGGTGTCGCAAGCCTCCCTTGCGCTCGCAATCGTCCGATCGGGCACAATTCGCAGTCCCGAGGCACAACGGATCGCATCCTCGTCCTCGGCAACCACACACAGAGCGTAACTTGGCGCTGCGCCTTCGAAGTTCGCCTCGTGGAATGCGTCCATTACGCCCGAGATCTCCAGCGAATGCACGTCGGCAGGCGCGAAGATGGTTACGCTGCGTACGTCGTCTGGAGTCATGCGATCACTCCTCAGATAGGAGCAGACCTACACTCTACCCAATCCTGCAAGAAAAAGCCAGCGGCCTCAGTCCCAACCGAACGAAAGGTTCCCAATGCCAACGGCGAACACACTATGCCGGAAAGTCCCCAATAATTGTCGGCAGGCTAGTGGCGATGGGAGGCACAAAAATAAATAGGCCAGTGTCGATCCTTATGTCCAAGTCGGCCGGTACGGCGACGCATTGGTAACCGACCCAACTGCAATCATCGCAGGCGCGAGAGGCCTTTCCTTCATCTAGAAGACTTTATGAAGGGCCCGATCCCGGATTTCTTTTCGTGTCGTCGCACCGCCCGGCGCTGCGCTTTCTCCATCCATTGCTTGAGCGACAGATCGCCCTCCGCCAGATCGGCCAGCACGGCACCGCGATGGCCCGACGGCTTCTCGGGACCACGCGTGGTATCCACGGTCGTTTGCCTTTCGATCTCGGCATTCAGCAGCGCCCCGGCGAGCACTCCATAGGCGGAGAGAAACAGCCACATCAAAAAGACCACGATTGCCGAAAGGGAACCGTAGGTTGCGTTGTAGTCGCTGACGTAGGCGACGTAGAACGAGAAACCGAACGAGATTGCAATCCATAGGATCGTCGCGAGCAGGGCACCCGGTGCCAGCCATTTCCATTTCGCCGGCGTCCGGTCCGGCCCGTAGCGCATGACCAACGCGAATCCCGTGCTGCCGAGGGCGATCGAGGCGGTCCAGGTCAGGATCTTGATGGCCCATTCGGTACCCGGGCCGAGCAATCCGTCGGCTTGGGTCTGCAGCCACGCGAACAGGCCCGCACTCAGGATACCTGTCAGCGCCACGAAGATCGCCGCGAGTGTGAGCGCCGCAACCCGCAGGGTCAGCGGGATGATACCACGGGTTTCGTGTTCCTCGTTGATGATATTGAGCGCACCGATCAGACCGTTGGCGGCACGCATGCCGCCGTAGATCGCGAAGACCAGGGCAACGACGAGGGCGAAGCCGGTCACACCGGAATTCGCGGTAACGACGCCGAGAAGCTGATTCTCGATCACCGCCGCCGCTTCGCGGGGGACGACCTTGATGATCGCCTGCATCTGGCGCTGGACCGTCTCGACATCGCCGACCAGTCCGTAAACCATCACGGTCGCCGCGATCAGGGGGGTCAGCGCAAGAAAGGTGAAGAATGCCACGCCCGCTCCGAGAAGGGAGAGATTGTGGAACCCCCACATCGTGTAAACCCTCTTGAAGATCTTCTTCCACGCCTCCCATGGCATCGCCCAGGGATTTTTTGCGGTTGCGCCGGCAGCATCTTTCGGAGAAGAAACAGGCTCCTGGACAGGATTTCTCGCATCATCGAGCATCGGTTGCTCCTTGTTCGATGACGGGGTGGGTCTTTCGATGTCCACCATGGGTCGCTTTCTATGCTCGCTTCGGCTTCGTCCGATTTTCAAACCGCTCAGTCGAACAAACGTGCCCTCGGGGAAGAGCGCGGTGTGACCGTTGCGGTGCGCCGTTTGGCCTCGTTGTTAGCCTTGGCCACCGTTTTGACCGCGTTGCCCGTTGCGGCACGGGACCAGTCCTCGGAACCGGCTTCCGGCACTGAACCGGCCGTTCCCGCCCCCCCCGCAGACGCGAACTTGCCCGAGATAGAACCGATCATCACCGACGAGGAATTCGAGACAGCGATCCCCTCTCTGGCCGAGGACGAGGAACTAGAAGAGCCGCTTGAATCGATCGCCGAGTTCGAACGAAGGATTGCGGCAGAGCAGGCCCAGGCGGAACTGGCCGAGGGGCAGGAAGCCCCTCTCGGCGAATCGGCTCTGGCGGACGGCGATGCGGTGGAATCCATCGGCGATGCGCCGATCCGCGATGCGGAACTGGTCGCTCCGTTGCCGCCCCTCGATGAATTCGAGGTCGCGCCGGTAGAATTCGCCGAGGCCGAGACCGACGAGGAAGCGGTCGAAATCGCCTATGGCGTCACGATCAACGGTCTCGAGGAGGCCGATGCCGATGCCGAGTCCGATCTGCGCGCCATGTTCGACGATCTGTCCGCACTGGAAGACGGCGACGGGGAAGCCGCAAACGTTGCGCAGGTTGCCGCCCGCCTCACCGAAGACAGTGCCCTGATACAGCGTATTCTCGCCGCCGAGGGTTGGTACGAAGCCCGGACGACCACGCGGATCGACAGGTCGGAAGACGTAACGGGCCAACCGCTGACTGCAGTTATCGATGTTGTTCCGGGTGCGCGTTACACGTTTTCCGACATCGTGATCGATGCACCCCCGGTCGAGCCCGAGAACCTGATCCGCGACAATCTGGCGCTGCAGGTCGGAGAACCCATCGTCGCCGCGCGGGTTCAGGGCGCCGAGGCGCGGGTCGCGGTCGAACTTCCGCAGAACGGCTATCCCTTCGCCGAGATCGGTCAGCGGGACATCTTGCTCGACCAGGAAACGCAGGACGGCGTCTATACCCTACCCATCGACACCGGTCCGCGCTCGCGCTTCGGCGGGATCCGCACGACCGGCGATCTCGCCTTCGACGCCGAGCACGTCGAGGTCCTCTCCCGCTTCGAGCGCGGCGAGCTTTACGACAGCCGCATGGTAGACGATCTGCGCCAGGCTTTGGTCGCCACCGGCCTGTTCAACACCGTGTCTGTCGTGCCGGAACGCACCGGAGAAGAGGCGGGCGACGGTACCGAGTACGCGACCATTCTGGTCGAACAGGAAGCCGGGCCACCGCGCACCCTTGCCGCGAGCGCGGGCTACGGGACGGGGCAGGGTTTCCGCCTCGAGGGCAGCTGGACGCATGCCAATCTGTTCCCGCCCGAAGGCGCCTTGATCGGGCGCGCGGTGATTGGAACGCAGGAGCAGGGCGCGAGCGCCACGTTCCGCCGTTCGAACGCCGGACGCAGGGACCGCACCTTCCAGGCCAGTCTCGAAGCGCTGCGCGCAGATTACGACGCCTACGAGGCGTTCACGGGACGCCTCTCCGCGCTGGTCAGCTACGATTCGACCAGCATCTGGCAAAAACCCTTCACTTACGCCTACGGCGCGCAGATCATCGCAACCAACGAACAGGATTTCGATCTCGTTCAGAACGAACTCGTGCGGCGGACCTTTTTCATCGGCGGACTGACCGGGCAAGTCGGGATCGACCGCACCGACAGTCTTCTCGATGCGACCGAGGGCTTCCGCGTCACAGCACTGATCGAACCGGAAGGGTCGCTGCAGGACGGCTTCAGCCCTTATGTCCGCGCACGGATCGACGGCTCCGCCTATTTCAGCGCGACCGACGCGATCACCCTGGCGGGCCGTGTCAGGGTCGGCACGATCCAGGGCATCGACCGCTTCGACTTGGCGCCCTCGCGGCGTTTCTATGCCGGTGGCGGCGGGTCGGTACGCGGGTTCGGGTTCCAGCAATTGGGCCCGCGGGTGATTTATCCCGACCCCGATTTCGAATTCGATCCGGAAGAACCCGACGAGGTCGCCGATCTCATCTATCGCCCGCTGGGCGGGCGCAGCCTCAACGAGGCTGCGGCGGAGGTGCGCTATCGCTTTGGCAATTTCGGGCTGGTCGGGTTTCTCGATGCCGGCCAGGTCTACGAAAGCACGAGACCCGACTTCAGCGACCTGCGCTTCGGCGCCGGCATCGGAGGGCGCTACTACACGAATTTCGGGCCGCTGCGCTTCGATGTCGCAATGCCGCTGGACAAGCGTGAAGGCGAAAGCAGCTTCGCGGTCTATGTCTCGATCGGGCAGGCGTTCTGATGGTCGGGAACGACACCGCCGAAGCGCCTGGCGACGCCGATACCGGGGGCGAGCCGGGGGAAACCGTCGAGACGGAGCAGGCCGCGCATCGCGATCGACATGTCGCACGCTCGATCGGCAAATGGGCGGCGATCGTGCTGGGCGGACTGGTGCTCCTCGTCGGCGCCGTCATTCTCGGGCTCGACACTGCCCCAGGCAAGCGCTTCGTCGCCAACCAGATCGCCGCGCTCGAATTCGAGAACGGGATGGAGATCGATGTCGGCCGCATCGAAGGCTCGCTGTACGGCGAGATGGTGCTGCGCAACGTCGCGGTGTCCGACCCCCAAGGCGTGTTCCTGACTGCGCCCGAGCTGCACGTCGACTGGCGCCCTTTCAAATTCGTGCGCAGCCATATCGACTTCCGTTCGCTGACCGCATCGCGGGTCGTCCTCGCGCGACTGCCAGAATTTGCGGAAACACCGCCGAGCGATGATCCGTTGCTTCCGGATTACGACATCGACATCGGCACCTTCCGCATCGACAATTTCGTCGCCGAAGCGCCGGTGAGCGGCGAGCGGCGCGTCGCCGCGATGACTGGCGCGGCGCACATCGCGGACGGCCGCGCGCAGGCCAGATTCGATGGCGCGACGGTGGCGGGCCAGGGCCGGGCAGGGGGCGACCGGGTGGCCCTGCTGCTCGACGCGGTGCCGGAAGAGAACCGCTTCGACCTTTCGCTCGACCTCGATGCTCCGGGGGACGGCGTAATCGCGGCCATGGCCGGTCTTAGCGAGTCCCTGCGAGTCGAACTCGCCGGTGAGGGCACCTGGGACCGCTGGAGCGGTCGGCTCGATGCCGATCTCGCAGGCAGCGAGTTCGCGCGCCTCCGTCTTGCCGGGCGTGACGGCACGTTCCAGATACGCGGACCGACGCGCGTGGCGCGGCTGTTCGAAGGGCCGACCGCGACGCTGCTCGGACCGGTGTTGAACGTCGACATGACCGCTGCGGTCGAAGAGCGCCGGGCCATGCTCGCCGGCAATCTCAACAGCGATGCCTTCCGTCTCAACACCAACGGGCTGGTCGATCTGTCGGACAACAGTTTCGAGGATCTGAAGCTCGCCTTCGTCCTGCTGCAACCATCGGCGATGGCGGAAAATCTCACCGGCAGCGGGCTGCGGGCCCTGCTGACGCTGAACGGCGAATTTGCCACTCCTCGGGTGCAATACGCGCTCAACGCCAATCGCCTGGCTATGAACGACATGGGGCTGGAAAACCTTCGCGCCAGCGGCGAGGCGGAGGTCGATGCCGAACGCATTCTGATCCCGATCGACGCCAGCGTGTCGCGCATTACCGGGCTCGACACCGTGGCGGGCGGTCAATTGCGCGACGTGCGGCTCGCCGGAGACCTCGCAATCGATGGGCCGCGCATCCTTTCGGACAATCTGCGCATCCGATCCGACCGGATCGATGCCGGGGTCATCCTGCTCGCCGATACCTCGACCGGGCTCTACACCGGCGCCATCGATGGGCGGATCGACGATTACCGGGTCGAAAGCGTCGGCATCTTCGACATCGAGACCGACGTCGACCTCCAGTCCGAGGGTAGCGGCTTTGCGCTTGCGGGCCGGGTGCGGGCGCGCTCGACAAGCCTGTTCAATGACGGCGTGCGCGATTTTCTCGGCGGCAACGCCGTCGCCGCCAGCGACGTGCGCTACGGTTCCGATGGCGTGGTGCGGTTCAGCAATCTGACTCTGCGTGCCCCCGCGGCTCGGATCACCGGTGGCAGCGGGTTCTACGCGCCGGACGGTCGTCTGGCGCTGAGTGCCGATGGTGTTACCGACGCCTATGGCCGCATCGGCGTTCGCGTCGCGGGCACTATCAGCAATCCGCGCGCAGTCGTTACCGCGGAGCGTCCGGACTTCGGAATCGGCCTCGCCAATCTGCGTGCCAACATCACCGGCGCCCCGGGCGGCTACCGCCTCGATGCGACGGCCGAAACCGATTACGGACCGCTGACGGCGGACGTCGTGCTCGGGACAGGCAATGCGCTGACGCTCGACATCAACAGCGCGAATCTGGCTGGCATCGATTTCGCCGGTTCGCTTCGTCAGACCGCCGCGGGACCGTTCGCCGGTCGGCTGGATGCCAATGGCCGTGGTCTGACGGCCGTGGTCCGGCTTGATGCGGCAGGGGAGTATCAGCAGGCGCTCGTCAATCTGAGGGCGCGCGACACCGTCCTTCCCGGCCCGGCCAATCTCGCGATCGGATCGGCGATCGTCGATGCGCGGATCGTGCTTTACGACCAACCCTATGTCGTGGCCGACGCGCAGCTGGCGCGGACGACCCTGGGCAGCCTCAATCTGAACGCCGCCCGTGCCAAGATCGATTACCGCGACGGGCGGGGCAATGCGCGCATTCTGGCCGAAGGCGTCAGCGGCGTTCCCTTCCGCGTCGCAGCAAATGCCGAGCTGACGCCGGATTTGTGGCGGGCGCAAATGCGCGGCCGGGTGCGCGGCATCGACTTCGCGACGACCAGCCCGGCGCGCATTGTCCCACGCGAGGACGAATACGAACTACTGCCGACCCGGATCGATTTCGGCAGAGGCAACGTCAGGCTCGCCGGAACCTATGGCGATGGTATCGAGATACAGAGCAGGCTCGATTCTCTCGACCTGGCGATGATCGAGGCCTTCGTGCCCGGCCTCGGCATCAATGGCCGCGCGACCGGCAGCCTGGATTTCGCGCAGGCCAGCAGCGCAGCCTTCCCCCGGGCAGATGCGCGGCTCCAGATCGCGAATTTCAGCCGCACCACCGCCGTCTCGGTCAGCCAGCCGATCGACATCAATTTCGTCGGCAAGCTGTTGCCGGACGGTGGCGAGGCACGCGCGGTGATGCGGCGTAGGGGCGCAGTGATCGGGCGAATGGTGGCATCGCTCAATCCGCTTCCGCCCGGTTCGGGCAGTTGGACCACGCGCTTGCTTTCCGCACCGCTCGGTGGCGGGATTCGTTACAACGGCCCAGCGGACACACTGTTTTCCTTTGCCGGTCAGCCCGATCAGCGCCTGTCGGGCCCGCTAGGGGTCGCCGCCGATTTCTCCGGGCGGATTCAGAGCCCGCAACTTGCGGGCATCATTCGCGGCAGCGGTCTGACCTATGAGAACCAGACCTACGGAACGCGGCTTTCCGACATGGCGGTGGCCGGACGGTTCAGCGGCGACCGGCTCGAAATAGAGCGGCTGACCGCCACGGCGGGCGAGGGCACGGTGACCGCCAGCGGCTTCGTCAGCCTGGCCGAAGCGAGCGGTTATCCGATGAATGTCGAGATCACGATGGACGATGCACGCTTGGCGCAGAGCGATGCACTCTCGGCCACGGCCACCGGCAATCTGCGCTTGACCAAGGCCGCTCGGCAGACCGCGCTGATCACGGGCCGGATCGTCCTTCCCGAAACGCGCTACGAGATTATCCGCCAGGGATCGGCCGAAGTGCCGGAACTCACCGGTGTCCGGTTCAAGCCGCCGCGTGGCCCGGTGCGGATCACCGGCGACGAACCGGCTCTGCCGCAGCCCGGCCTCTTCGACCAATTGCGGCTCGACATCGCGCTCGTTGCCGAAGAGCAGCTTTACGTCTCGGGCATGGGCCTCGAATCGGAATGGAGCGCCGATCTGCGGTTGACCGGAACCAGCACCGCGCCGCGCATTTCCGGCGAGGTCGAACTGGTGCGCGGCACTTTGGGTTTCGCCGGGCGCTCGTTCGAACTGAGCGAAGGGCGGGTGGATTTCACTGGCGGCACCACCATCGATCCGGTCATCCGCCTGACGGCAACCGAGGACATCGAGGACGTGACGGTCAGTGTGAACGTCTCGGGCCGCGCCTACGATCCACAGATCGCTTTCTCCAGTTCGCCAGGGCTTCCCCAGGACGAGATCGTCTCTCGCATCCTGTTCGGCAGTTCGATCGGCAATCTTTCGACCATCCAGGCGGTCCAGCTGGCCGCGTCCCTGAATTCGCTGCGCGGGAGCGGTGGCGGGCTCAATCCACTCGGGAAGCTGCGTTCGGCCACCGGAGTGGACCGCCTTCGCATCTTGGGTGCCGACGAGACGAGCGGGCGGGGCACAGCGCTGGCCGCGGGGCAATATTTGACCGACGACATCTATGTCGAGTTCATTACCGACGCACGCGGTTTCACCGCCACGCAACTCGAGGTGAGCCTGACGCCATTCCTGTCGATCCTGAGCCAAGCGGGCGGCTCTGGGGCAACCAATGTCAATCTTCGCTACCGCAAGAAATACTGATGCGTGCTGCGATCGTTTTGATGGTGTTTCTGGCAATGGCGGGTTGCGAGCGGGAGCCGTCTTTCGACGAACGCTATGCCGAGGCAAGCACGAAGATCACGGAGAAGGCGCAGGAGATGGACCGCGAACTGGGGTCTCCGTCGCCGGCCCCCTCACGAACCGGATCCGGTATGCCTGCTGAAAGCAAGTAGAAACGATTATCCGGCGTGTCCGGCCACCTCATCGGTCAGAACATCTTGCTCGCGGCGTACAACCGGCGAAGATTATGCCAAGGATGCCGACGAACGGACTCTGCGCGCAGATGACTCGGCGCAACGAAATGGCGTCCGCCTAACCAACTTCGTCACTTCCTTAACACGCATTGTCAGCAGACGGCTCGTCGTGCGCGTTCGATACTCCCTCGGATCCAACTGCATTGGAAGATCTCGGGGGTGCCCTTGGGCTTTGACACGATTGTTTCGGCCTTAGCTGCCGGGAAAAAATACACGGATCTACATCCCGAACCTTCGACCGGTGTCGAGAAGCCATCGAGGCTTTTCGGATCCTTCAGATTCGACCGTGTCCAAAGCGCGCTTGGATCGACGTGATCCGCGCGCTGATCCTTTTTTGCGGAATTCTTGCTATTCCGGTGGCTACGGCGGCGCAGGAACCTGGAAGCGCGAGCTCCCCGTCACCTGCAACGCCCCCCAAGCTCGATGCCATCGAGGTGTTCGAACTGGCCGAGGCTGCGCGCAACCGGAATGACTTCGCCCTCGCCGAGAGTGCCTATCTCGCGCTGACCCGGGATCCCGATCTCGAAGTGCGCACCGAAGCGAGGTTCCGGCTCGCCAAAATGTACGCGGACAGGATGGACAAGCCGCGCGTCGCGGCAATTCTCCTGCGTCGTATCCTGGACGACAAGCCGGACGCGGTTGCCGTTCGGCTCGAACTTGCGCGGCTTCAAACGGTGTTGGGCAATTTTTCTGCTGCCGAGCGCGAGCTGCGCATCGTGCAGGCAAGCGAATTGCCACCTCAGGTGCAGCAATTGGTTCGATTCTACGCAGGCGCGCTTGCCTCGGGCAAGCCCATGGGGGGCAGCATCGAGATCGCCATCGCTCCCAGCACGAACATCAATCGTGCAACCACGCGCACGACGCTCGACACGATCATCGGCGATTTCGCCCTCGACGAGGATGCGCAGGTGCGTTCCGGCATAGGGCTGTCCCTCCGTGGCCAGGTCTATCGTCGCATTCCCCTTAGCTCCCGGGCAAGAGTGCTCATCCGCGTCTCGGGCGATGCAGACCTCTACAGGAGGCGCGCGTTCAGCGATGTTTCCGCTGCCTTCCAAGCCGGGCCAGAGTGGGTGTGGGGACGAGACCGGCTCGCGCTTTCCGCGGCGGTGGCTCACCGTTGGTTCGGCTTCGAACCCTACCTGTTGAATTACGGTTTGACCGGATCGTGGCAGCATCCGCTGACGCGTCGGCTTCGAACGAAGTTCGATGCCTCCGGAACGAGGGAAGAAAACCGGTCCAACCCGTTGCAATCGGGGGCGCGAGCGGCACTGTCAGGAGGGCTGGATGCGGTGCTGAGTTCGCGTACGGGAGCTGGCTTTTCGCTGTTCGCAAGCCGGTTCGTCGCCCGCGACCCGGGCTATTCCATCTGGTCGGGCGGCGCTGGATTTTACGCATATCGCGAGCTGGGTCCCATTACCGCAGTGGTGGATGCGAACTACAGCATGTTGGAAGCCGACAAACGGCTCCTCCTCTATCCCGAACGCCGGCGCGACCACCGCTTGGCGGGGAGCGTATCGGCGACCTTTCGCAACCTTCGCGTCCTTACCTTCGCTCCGCTCCTTCGGATGCGCTGGGAGCGCAATTTCTCGACCGTCGGCATCTTCGATTTCCAGCGCGTCGCCGGCGAGTTCGGCATCGTCTCTGCATTCTGACACCAATTTATCGATCCACAGGGGAAAATGATGACCAAGAAATCAATGCTCGCCAGCTGTTCCGTCGCCGCGATGAGCCTGGCTCTCGGAGGCTGCTTTCTCGACGGGAACGGAAACTCGAACATGGCGATGAACCCTCCGCCACCGGTCGGAACGCCAAGCCCAACGCCAACGCCTACGCCGACGCCCACACCGACTCCGACGCCTACACCGACGCCTACACCGACGCCTACGCCTACGCCCACACCGACGCCTACGCCCACACCGACGCCTACGCCCACACCGACGCCAACCCCGACGCCTACACCGACTCCGACTCCGACTCCGACTCCGACGCCTACACCGACTCCGACGCCTACACCGACGCCTACGCCTACGCCTACGCCTACTCCAACCCCAACCCCGACACCCACTCCCACGCCTACTCCGCCACCAACTGGGGGCTTCCCGACGCCTGTTCCCGGCGCGCCAGGCGCGCGCGGATTGGGAGCGACCACGGCGACGACATACGACGCCCCGGTCTCGAGTTTTCGTCCGGGTTTGAACGGGACGTTTTCCGGCCTCGACTTTTCGCCGATGGCGCGCGGACCTGCCGAAGGAACGAGGGTCGAATACGACGGATCGGGCGGTTACACGATCACCCGCAACGATGGGCAGGCCGTGACCTTCGGCGATGCCCAGATCATCGAAGAGCTTCAGACCGCGACGCAATATCGCGTCACGAACAACGGCATTCAGAACGATATCGTCCTGTCGAAGGTTCAGGCGCCACCCGTGTCCGGAAGGCTCAGCCTGACCTACCATGTGATAGGCGTCTGGACGCAGGTGAACACGACCAACCCCGGCGACATTCGTACCAATGAATTCTTCGTATTCGGGAACAAGACGCAAAATCTGCCAACCGGCACCGCGACCTACGACCTGACCGATGGTATCGGGCTCACCGGGACGGATCGTACCTTCACCGCCTACAACTTTCTGCCGAACTCGACGGGATCACTCAGCGTCGATTTCGGAGCGGGTAGCCTGTCGACCAACCTCAATCTGATCGGTCTCGACGAGACGAACCAATCGACGCGCGACTTCGGCAGTTTCAGTGGCTCGGGGAATATAACTTCGGGGGCCGACTTCTCCGGCATCTTTGCCGCCGGAGGGGAGTTCTTCGGATCCTTCTTCGGTCCCGCGGCCGAGGAGGTGGGCTTTGTGGCCGCTCTCGATACGCCGCAGCTTCAGGCCTCGGGCACCGTTTCCGGGACCAAGGACTAGATGGCGTCCGCTTCCACTGAGCCACAGCCAACCACACCATCACAGGAACAGGGGGATAACATGACCAAGCGATTCTCACCTCTCTCGATCGGGGCCGCCTTATTGGGATGCGCCATTGCGGCCCCCGCCATGGCACAGGGCGACGACCTCGCGCTGACCGCCTGCCCGGAAAGCCTCGGGACTATCGCGGTGGTCGATGGCGACACCCAGGGCTGGTCCGAATACGGGCTCGGCAGCCCGCGCGAACTCATCAATTCGCTGGCGGTCGAATCAGGGTGCTTCACCCCTCACGGCGCGGCGGCCGGCGTACCAGCGGACTTCCTGATGAACGTGGTTGCGGGCGACAGCGAGGAGGTCGACAAATCGATCGAGCTTGCCAAATCCGCGGCAATGGAAGGTCTGGTGCGTTCGGGGGCCGCATCGGCAATGTTGTCGAACGTCCCGCTTGCCGGTTCGGTTCTCGGCATGTTCGGCGGATTGGGCGGCAAGAAGAAGCGGGTCGCCGCCGGTATCAAGGTGCTGGATCCGGCATCGGGTCTGACCATCGTAACCGGCAGCGGCGAAGTCCGTAAGTCCACGCTCAACTTCGGCGGCGGGACGGCTTGGAACGCCGGGGCCTCCGCTTCGGGTTACGGGCAGAGCAAGGATGGCAAGATGTTGGTCGAGGCCTTCGTCATCGCTTTCAACGAAGTGGTCGCGCAGAAGGGGGCGATCGCGGCCGTGTCGAAAGCACGACCTGGGCCGTCGGCCGCCCCTCAGTCCGCAACTGCGACCGTGGCTGTCGATACGCTTCTGCGTGCCGCACCCGATGCCGCCGCCGCCGAAGTGCGTTCGCTTCGCGCCGGCACCGAGCTCACGGCCACCGGCGCGCGCGATGGTCTGTTCATCGAGGTGGAGGACAACTACGGAACCAGAGGCTGGGTATCGGTCGAAGATCTTGGCTGACGATCCTGCGTCTTGTCCCGGATTGCGAGCGGTGGCACCCTCGGCAACGGCGCAGGGACTTTCGGGAGGAGACATGGGGGCAGCACTGGACAACATGCGCATCCTCTATGTCGAGGATGATGCGCGCGCTGCTGCGGAAGTGCAGGATCTTGCGGTCGAGCAAGGTGCCACGATCGTATGCGAATCCAGTGGGGCAAGCGGTTTGCTGCGTGCGGGAATGGAGCCCTTCGATGTCGTCATCCTCGACCGCATGCTCGGCGATCTCGACGGCCTGACTATCATCCGCCGCCTGCGCGAAAGCGGGGTGGGAACACCCATTCTCATGCTGTCCGCACTGGGCCGCACGGTCGATCGCGCGGAAGGACTGGAAGCCGGCGCCGACGACTATCTTGCCAAGCCGTTCGAGGCCGACGAGCTGTTTGCCCGGGTAAAGGCATTGCACCGTCGCGCCACCGGTCGCGAGCACAGCGCGGTCATCCTCTACGGCGCGTTCGAGTGTCACATGAAGGCCCGGACCGCCTTCCGACAGAACCGTCACCTCCCCCTCAGTCCGCGCGAATTCGGACTGTTTCGCTACTTCATGGAGAATGCCGGCGAGACTGTCACTCGCGAGATGCTCCTGCGCGACGTCTGGGGCATCGCCTTCGATCCCCAGACCAACGTCGTAGACGTCAACATCGGCCGTCTGCGGCGCAAGCTCGAAGACGGTTTCGACACTCCTGCCCTTGAGACGATCTGGGGTTCGGGCTACCGGCTTCTCGACGGGCGGTAGGGCTGGCTTTCTCGACGTCCATCTTCACCCGCCTCGTATGGCTGGCCATCGGACTTTCCGTTCTGCTGGTGGCCGGCTTGTGGGTGGTGACCGACCAGACCATCCTCTCCACCAGTCGGGCCTCGGCAGAGGAAGCGGTGGATGTCGATCTGGCCGGTCTGGTCGACATCTATGCCAGCGGCGGTCAGGCGGAGCTAGAACGGCGGATCGGCGATCGTCTCGCGATCACTCCGGTTGGACGAAGCCGGGCTCACTATCTCCTGGCCGATGGCGCTGGAAACCCGATCACCGGGGACCTGGAGCGGTGGCCGGATCTCGATCCCAAGGTTTCGGAACTGAATTCCGTGACAGTGATGGAAGATGTTCCGGTTCTGGCACGGGCGACATACCTCGGTCCGGACCTGCGGCTCGTGGTCGCCTACGAGAGCGATCAGGCCGATCCTCTGCGGCACCGGGTGGCCCTGGCGTTCCTGGCCGGAGGCACGGTCTTCGTGCTGCTCGTTGCCCTGTTCGGAAGGCGAGCAGCCTACGGATTGCAGTCGAGGATCGAGCAGATCAACGCCGCGTTCCGGGTTCCGGAGACGGCACCGGCAATCTCGGCGCCTCGTCATACCCGTCGCGGCGACGAGATCGACGAACTTGCCGATCATAGCGCCTTGGCCCTCGAGCGGGTCCGGCGGTTGCTGGCAGCTTACCGCGAATCCTCGGATCAGCTTGCTCACGAAATCCGCACGCCTTTGATGCACCTCGATCAACGACTGGTCAAAGCGCTTGCCGAGCCACTGCCGTCAAGTGTCTCTTCCAAACTGGTCGAAGCGCGCGCCGAGATCCGCAGAATCGTCCGCATGCTCGAATCGCTGCTCGACATTGCCTCAAGCAAAGCGCGCAAGGGCGACCGCCACGGCCTGTTACCCTTCAACCTCAGCGAAACGATCGAGCGGATCTGCAACCTCTACGCCGACAGCGCCGAGGAATCGGGGCACGCCTTCGATTGGCAAATCGCACGAGACGTGTGGTTCGATGGTGAGGACATCCAGATTTCGCGTATCGTCACCAACCTTCTCGACAACGCGTTCAAATATGTCCCGGGAGGGGGGCGGATCGTGCTCGCGCTGGAGAAGGGACCGGTCATCACCGTCAGCGACGATGGTCCCGGGATCCCGCCCGTAGACGCGGACCGCATTTTCGAACGCTTTTATCGCCGCGGAGGCGAGAACACATCGACGACCGGCAGCGGTCTCGGGCTCGCCGTGGCCCGCGCCATTGCCGAACGTCACGGATTGACGCTGACCCTCGAGCCCAGCGATAAGGGAGCGCGCTTCAGGGTAGCAAGGGGGATACCATGACAGCCCGACGCATTTTCCTCGGCGCCGTGATCTTCGCTGCATCCTGTCAGGTGCCCGCGGATTTGGCCTCGCAGACAGTTTCCAGCGCCGCGTCGGATGGGGCCAGCGACCGTGTCGCGGACGCCCTGGTCGAAGCCGATGTCGCTTTCGCCAATCGTGAGACGGAACGGTTGCGGCAAGCGATCTGGACTCTCGATGCGCTGGGCGCGCAGCCACGGGACGAAGCCGGGTCGATGCTCTTGCGCGAATGGAAAGCGTCCCTCCCTCCCGGAGACATTCCGACGCGAGGCAGGACTCTGGGACCGGCGTTCCTTTCGGGGGAAGTCGCCCCGAACGCCACCATCGATTTCGAACAGACCTTTCTGGCGGGGCAAAGAGCGGAAATCGCTGCCCGTACCCACGGCGGGACGCCGATCGGCCTTACGGTCATCGACGGCCGCGCCAAAACGCTCTGCGCATCGTCCGGAAACCGCATCCGGTGCCGGTGGACGCCGCCGTACACGCAGCGCCACCTTATCCGTATCGACAATCCGCGCAGCGCGACGGTCAAATATTTCATAAGCTTCATCTAGGGATAGCAATGGCAAACCCTGCGAACATGCGACCGTTCCTGTGGCCGGCCCTTGGCAAGTTGCTTTTGACCTTATCGCTGCTGTTCTGCCCTGCGGCGCTGCTGTCCGAACCGGGGAATCCGTACGATACGGAACGCCCGGAATTCGCGGCCCTTGCCGAATTGGAGGAGCGCGCGGCGAACCTGACGCTCGGTGCCGAACAGGATGCCTCAGCGCGACGGCGGACCATCGAAGCTTGGCAAGCCCTCGAGGCTGCTGCTGCTCGCGAAATTCTGTCCGATGGACAGCCCCATCCGCTGGTCCACGCGAGCAAGGTCAAGATCGCTTCGCAGCTCTACGCTCTGGGAGAGAACGGGGCCGCGCGAGAGCGTCTCGAGGCGGGCATCGACAGCCTTCGGCCGTATCAGGCCTATTATCCCGGGACCTGGGCGGAGGGATTGGCCCTCCTCGGGGTCCTGATGACGCAGGATGGAGATGGCGAAGCGGCGTGGCCTGTAGTGGTCGAAGGATACAGGAGCTTTCTCGAGACATCGGGAACCGGTGCCCGCTCCGACGAGGACGACGGCCTCGCCATGTCAAGGTCGAACCTGGAGTTCGCACTGGCGGAGATCGCCGCGCGAACCGGTCGCTCCGAGGAAGCGGTCGCCTTCCAGAAAACCAGTCTCGAGACGCGTGAAGCGGCCCTGGGCCCGAACCACCCGGATACGATCGCGAGCTACTACGGTTACGCGGGCGCATTGCGCCGGGCGGGGCGGATGGAAGAGGCGGAGCGGACCGCCCGCCTCGCCGTCGAACGGGCTGTCGAGCACATGGACAGTTCCCACCCTTCCTACGCGCGGGCGCTCGAGATGCTCGGGATCGTCCTGTCGCGGAGTGGCAGGCCGATCGAAGCCACCGATTACCTTGTTCGCGCCCTCGAATTGAAGAGAGAGCACGAGGGGTCCGACAATCTGGTTTTCGGCTACGGCATCCACAACCTCGCGACGATCCTGTTGCAGCGCGAACGATACGCGGATGCATCGCCCCTGTTCGTCGAGGCAGAGGCTCTCTTTCGGCAAAAACAGGGTGAAGACAGCCCTTACGCGATCGGTTCGCTGGCCTATGCGGCGCAGATCGATTTTGCGGAAGGGCGGGCCGGAGAAGCGGTCGGTAAATTCAGCGCGCTCGAAAAGCGGCTCGGCGATCAAAGCAGCGATCTCGATATGCAGCGACGGATTGCGCCGGATTTCATCCGCGCTCTCCTCGCCACCGGTGACACGCGTGCAAGTTCTGTCGCACAAGACTTTCAAGCGAGCGTGCTGCGCACCGAACAGCCCGATCCCATCCTCCTGCGCCTCGCCCATACCCTCGCCGCACGGACTGCTGCGGATGGCGACGCGAAGCCCGCAGGCTCTGCCATTACGGAGGCGCGCGGTCTTGTAGAACTGCTTGAGCGGCGCGGCACGGCCGAGATGCGTGGAAATGTTCCCGCAGAAGAGCGCAGCGCCCTCGATCTGGCGATGGAGATCGCCGCGAGGCAGAACGATGCACCCCTGATGCTTTCGGCAATGGCGCTGCTAACATCGTCGGCGCTATCTCAGGCCACGGTCCATCGCGCAGATCGTATGCGGGAGGACGATCCCGCGTTTGCCGAGGCCTTGCGAGCCCTGCAGGATGCGGACGCAGCGGTCGAAACGGCAGACGGCATGCTGCTTCAGGCTTTGGCGAACGGAGAGCGCACCCTGGAAATGCGCACCGCACTGGAATCGGCCTCCGCCAGACGGGAAGCTGCGCTGTCTCTTTTGAAATCCGACTTTCCGGCGTGGTCGATGACCAGCGAAGGCATGGGTGCTCCGAACCTGAGGGACCTGCGAAACGGTTTGCAACCGGGCGAAACCCTGCTTGCGGTGGTGCCTGCTTATTCCGGCCTCTATATCCTCCTTGTCGACCGCCAGGGTGCCTTGGCAACGAAGGCCGGAGCCGGGAGAGCCCAGGTGGTGGCGCTCGCACGAAGTCTCCGCGACGATATCGTCACCGGCCGCGACGACGAGGAGAAATCCCGCGAACTGGCGGCGGCGATCCTAACGCCTTCCGTGCGCGCGAGGCTTTCGGGTCAAACCTCCCTCAGAATCCTGGCAGGCGGTGCACTCGCCTCCTTCCCCTTTGCTGTGCTCGACTGGGCGGAGAACGAACCGGGTGTATCGCGCAGGCTGATCGACCGCTTCGCGCTGTCGCATGTGAGCGGCTTCAACCTGTTTCCAGCCTCCGCAGACAAGGACCGGAAACTGGCCCGCTTCGTGGGCTTCGCGGACCCCGCCCCGTTCGGCGGTGCCGAGCCGGAGATTCTCCGCTCGCAACCGATGCGCGGGATTTCCGGCTTCTTTGATCGTTCCGGTCCCGATGAAACGGCCCTGGCGCGTCTTCCGCGGCTCGACGCATCCCGGAAAGAGGCTCTCGATGTCGCCCGGCTTTTCTCTTCGGGAAGCGCCTCCGTCCTTGTCGGCCAGGAAGCAAGCGAGGGAGCTTTGAGCGATCCAGGCATTCGGCAGGCCGACGTCGTACTGTTTGCCACCCACGGCCTGGTGGCTGGGGAGATCGAGGGTATCGCCGAGCCAGCGCTGGTTCTCGCCGCCCCCCAACAACCGGCGTCGGAGGATGGACTTCTTACCGCCAGCGAGATCGCCGATCTGAAATTCAACGCCGATTGGGTCATTCTTTCCGCGTGCGATAGCGCCGCCGGGATGGGGGGCGGCTTGCCTGCCTTCTCAGGTCTTGCCCAGGCGTTCCGATATGCCGGGGCAAACTCCCTTCTGGTAACCCACTGGCGTGTGCGAGACGATATAGCGGCCTTCGTTTCGCGCGAAACTCTCCGCCGATGGCAGGAGCATGGAGACAAGGCTAAGGCATTTCAGGAAGCAATTGTTGCGCTGCGCGATAAAAGCGGAATTCCAGATGCAGATCGTCCGGCTTTTTGGGCTCCGTTCGTTCTTATCCAAGGCTGACCGGATCGCAAGATCACGCGCGTCGGTATGCTCGACGATGACACGCAATCCTACGACCAGGCCCTGAGTATCGCGGCCGGTTTCATGGTGATGGCTTTTATCGCCTACCTGGCGATCCCCGGCGCCAAGACGGTCGAAGCTTCCGAAAAAGGGAAACGGCGAGAGCCGGATCGATGAATATTCCGAGCATCACGCTTGAGGCCGGTTCGCGAGCTATTGTTCGAAAGCCTTGCCGGACGCCGTTCCGACATTCTTGAAACGCGCAAATGTTCGCCCCAGTCCGGCGCCTTGAGGATTCTTGGCAATCGCGAAGCTGATCGAATACGCGAATCCTTCGGATTTGAAGCTGATCTGCGGCCGCGATCCTCCCCCACCGAGGCCTCGCTCGATCAGGCGACTGCCAAATCCCTTATGGCGGGGTTCCGAGACGACGGGCCCTCCGGTCTCCGTCCACGCAAGCAGCACCGTGTCGGTGTCATTGCGATCGTCGATGCGCCAGCTCAGCAGTACCTGGCCGCTCTCAGCGGAAAGCGAACCGTGTTTGAGCGCGTTGGTGGCCAGTTCGTGGATTATCATTGTCAGACCCAGCGCAGTCTCCGGCTCGAGCAGGTGTTCCGGACCCTCCAATTCGATACGAGCGACCGCCTCCCCGACGGCGGCAGAAAGGGTCGATCTCAACAGGGCCGGCATCGAGGTCGGGCCCCAGTTCTTGCTGGTCAACAGGCCATGCGCGGTGGACAGGGCGGATAGTCTGCCCGAAAACACTGCCAGCGCCTTCTCGCTTTCCGGAACCAGGCGGAACGACTGCTTGGCGAGCACCTGAACGACGGAGATCGTGTTTTTGACCCGGTGCTGAAGCTCGTTGATGAGCAAGACCTGCCGTTCCTCGAACTCGACCTCGTCGGTGACGTCGTAGCCTTGTACGATGATGCCCGACACATCCCCCATGGAGCTCTGGATGGGCTGAAAAATGAAGGTTAGCAGGCGAGTGAAGCCGTCTTCATTCGCTCCCACGTTCAAGACCACGGGCTCGCGTCTGCCCAGATAGGGCTCGCCGCTACGGTAAACCTGATCCAGGATATCGACGAAACCCTGATCAACGACCTCGGGCAGCGCATCCGCGACCTTCAGGCCGACCAGATCGTCTCGTCCGACCAGGCGATGGTAGGCAGCGTTCGCCATCTGAAACACATGATCCGGTCCACCGAGAACAGCCACGAAACCCGGAGCCTGGTCGAAAAAGGCGTGAAGCCGATGGCTCTCGCGTACCAAGCTCTCATTCGTCGACTGGACCTTTTCGGCCCGCCGGATGAGATCGGCTTCGTCCCGCAAACGCTTGAGGCCCTGCAACTCCGTCACGTCGACGGTGTGCTGGAGGATATATGCGAGCTCACCGCTGCCGTTCGGAATGGGGGTGTGGGTGGCGCTCCAGAAGCGCGTTTCCATCGAGCCGTCAGCCGCCGGGATATCATACCGGATCAAAGCTATTTCATCGGCCTCCGCAGTGCGCAGAACACGCTGCAGGGAGTCATTCAACAGCCGAAAACTTTCCGTGTCGGGTTCGCTCGGGAAAGCATCGAACATCTTCTGGCCGACGAGTTCGTCTCGCTCGCGCATGGTCGCGGCCAGGTATGCCCGGTTCATCCACACCAGCCGAAGATCCTTATCCAAAACCACGTAGGGATTGGGCGAGGCGTTCATCATCGCGGAAAAATCAATGTCCAAACCGAACCTCTGTCATCCGACCGCTGGGGAAAAGCGTGTCGCGCGAAACAGGCCCGCAATCAAGATGTTGACGTCTCTAATTACGGCGATCCAGTGCGGGGCGAGCTCGGTGGCACAACCCCCGACCGCGGAAAGCCTTTGGTAGGTCGTGGACCGGTCTCCACCCCCGCAATCGCGCGGGCAAGCGCAGGCCGGCTCACATCGCTGGCGCTGGCGCGGAGCGACTGGGCGCCGATCGTCGACGCCCCGCAACGCCGATTCCGAACGGCACGTCTAGAACGGGAGCGCGGATACGATCTCCCCGTGGCCAACCGCGTCTGCGCCTGTCGGACGGCGGATCAACCAGTCGCTCGCAGCCAGCGGTGCCTGTGCCCCGCTTTCCTGGTTCCGGGCAGGTAGCAGGCCGTGTTCGGTAGAGCGCGCTCTCACGAAGGTTTCGCGGGTTCCGTTGGCAGGAAGGCCGCCGCAAAGGACCTGCGGAAGGAAGCGGGTCGCCTCCGCCGCGTTCCCTCCCTGCAGGGCCACCAGCAAGGGAGCCAGGAACAATCTAGCCGTAACCATCGCCGACGTCGGGTTGCCCGGCAAACCCAACACCGGGGTACCATCGGCGAGTCCGAACCACACCGGCTTGCCCGGTTTGATCGCGACCTTGGAAAACGTCTCGTCCATTTGCGAGCCGCCGAACATCGGACGGGCGAAGTCCCGTTCGCCGATCGAGGCGCCTCCGATAACCACCACGCAATCGGCCTTGGCGATGGCATTGCGCGCAAGAGGAGCAAGTATGTCTAGGTCGTCCTGGCCATGCACGCGTTCGATCAGGGTCGCCCCCCACGCAATGGCCAGCGCCGCGACGCCATAGCTGGCGGACTCGGGCAGAGAATGGAGCGACTTGCGTGCGCGGCCGGGCTGTTCCAGTTCGTCTCCGGTCGCAATGATCACGATCTGGGGCTGGCGGACGAGCTCGACCTCGCCAACATCCGCACCTGCAAGCGCCACCAGCGCGCGCGGTGTCAGCCGCTGGCCCTGTTCCAGCAGCACGTCGCCCCTGGCGAAATCGCCCGCTCGCAAGCGGATGTGGGAGTCTGGCCCGAACCCTTCGGCGAACCTGACCCGGGCGCCGTCCCGATGCGCATATTCCTGCATGATCACGCAATCCGCGCCTGGGGGGACATGCGCTCCTGTGAAGATGCGCGCCGCGTCGCCTTGGTGAAGTTCCCCCGCGAAAGGCGCACCTGCGGCCGCCTCCCCCACCACCGTCAGCCATTGTCCAGGTACCGCGTCGGCCCGACGCAAGGCATAGCCGTCCATGGCTGAAACATCGGCGCGCGGTGCGTCGATCGCGGCTCTTACCGGCTGCGAAAGAAATCGACCCCCGGCAGCGTCGATGGCCGCAGTCTCGGCAGGCAAGACGGGCGCCGTATCGAGCATCAAGGCCTGGGCGTGATCATAGCTTATCATTCGAAAGGCCGTGCCACTCCGTGCGTCCGAGTGGAACCGTTTGTTCGGCGTGCCCCGAATGGGAGAGGCTGGCGAGCCGATTTCAGATGACCGTTCCAGGGCAACGCCAACTCGGGTGGGGTCAGAAGCCTCGGCACACCCGACTTGCATGCTAGCTTTCTTTCTGCACTGTGGATCGTGTCGTTCTCACGACGCTGCTGCTCCCGGGGATCGGTACGGTGCACGATTTGCGGGAAGCCCACGCGATCGGCATGCGCTCGGTTCGGGTCGCGACGCATTACACCGAGGCGGACGTGAGCCGCCAGCACATCGAAGCCGCGCGCAATCTCGACATGGACGTGGCCGGCTTTCCAATGCAGCGCGCGCCGGGCTTGCCAATTTCATGCTGGGCCTGGTGCCGCAGTTCGCGAGCCACAATGTGACGATCAATAACCTGCTACCCGGACCCTTCGACACCGGTCGACTGCGCGGATCGAAGGATATTGCCCGGTATCTGACCACGAACAATTCGGCTGGCCGGGTAGGCGATCCTATGGAATTGGGCGCGATGTGCGCCTTTGTATGCAGCGCTCACGCCGGTTACCTTACGGGTCAAAACATCCTGATGGATGGCGGAAAGTATCCAGGTAATTTTTGAGAAGCGATGCCTATTTTTCTTTCAAAGTCAGAAAGCTCCTCTTTTGTCCTTGGAAATCCGGTGCCGCAGTGCGTCGAGCTTCGCCGCAAACCTCTTCATTCCACGGCAGTTCCCTGCTCGGGTATGAGTTCATTCGTACGAAACGACTTCGCCAAAACCGCCGCCGAGCGCTACGAACAGCGTTGCACGGTTCTGTAGCCAGGCGCGCTCGGTGGTCAGTAATTGCTGGCGCGCGCTGAACAGGTTGCGTTCCGCATCCAGCACTTCGAGATAATCCGCCACGCCTTCGCGATAGCGCAATTGGGCGATCCGCGCGATCCGCTCCTGCGCGGTCACGGCGCGACGCAGGGTTTCGACCTGCTCGGCAAGATAGCGCCGCCCGGCCAGCGCGTCCGACACTTCACGAAAGGCCGTTTGGACGGTGCGATCGTAATTCGCGACCTGCTCCACTTCCAAGGCCCGCGCCAGATCGAGATCGGCCTCTCGCGTCCCCCAGTCGAAGATCGGCAGAGAGATGGCGGGCCCGAAGCTCCAGGCAAAGCTGTCGCCCGAGAACAGCCCGTCGAGGCTACTCGAGGCCAGACCGGCATTGCCCGTCAGTGAAATGGTCGGAAAGAAAGCGGCACGGGCCGCGCCGATATTGGCGCGTGCGGCCCGCAACTGCTCCTCCGCCGCGACGATGTCGGGACGGACCAGCAGGAGGGTGGAGGGAAGCCCGGTATCCAGTCGGCGTTCATCACCCTGCGCCGCCAGGCTCTGCCCTTTCGGAATGTCGGCAGGTACCGACCCGCCGACCAGGACGGCGAGCTGATTGCGCAGTTGCGCCAGGGCCAGCCTTTCGCTCGAGACCTGCTGTTCGGCCTGGGTCAACAACGTTTCCGCCTGTCTGTAAGGCAGTGCGGAAGTCACGCCGTTGTCGAGCCGCAATCGTGCGATCCGGAGACCTTCGCGGCGGCTTTCGGCGGTCGCTTCCGCCAGCGCGATCTGCTCTTCCGTCTCGACGATTTCGAAATAGGTGGTCGCAGTGTCGGCTATCAGCGAGAGGTAGAAGGCGCGCTGAGCCGCGACAGTGGCGAGATATTCGGCGCGCGCTGCTTCCGAAAGGCTCGCGATCCGGCCCCAGAAGTCCAGCTCGAAGCTGCTCACTCCCACGCCGAGGTCGAACCGGTCGAAGGTGACCGCGGCCGGCGCGCCCTCGACATCGCCGCTGTCGAGCGAGGGATTGACGCCGAGCGGCTGCCGGGTGCGGCTGGCCCCGGCATTCGCGACCACCGTTGGCAGTCGGCGGCTATCCTGGATGCGATAGCGCGCGCGGGCCTGTTCAACCCGCGCGGTCGCGGCAAGCAGGTCGCGGTTGTTCTCGAGCGCGCTGGCTATAAGGCCCCGCAGGCGCGGATCGCCGAACCAATCGCGATAGGACAGCTGCGATGCAACCACGCTGCCGTCGGGCGCATATTCCGGGTCGAAGACCGGTTCGGTGGCGAGTTCGGGGCGGCTGTGTTCGGGCGCCATGCTGGCACAGCCGGCGAGCAGGATGGAGGCGAGCGCGGCAGCGAGAAGTCTCTTTGCAGAGAAGATCATCGATCGTCCTCCCTGTCGTCGGTCGGCTTTTCGCGGGGGGCCTCCGGGCCTGTCAGCGGTCCGGTATGGTGTTCGCTCCCTTCATGACCACCGGTCGCGACCGGGCGCTTGCGGCTGACGTTGCGCCGTACCAGCAGATAGAGCATCGGTATGAGGAAGATGCCGAGCACCGTCGCGGCGATCATCCCGCCCATCACGCCCGTGCCCACCGCGATCCGGCTGGCGGCGCCCGCACCGCTGGCCAGCACGAGCGGGACCATCCCCATCGTGAAGGCGAGCGAGGTCATGATTATCGGGCGCAGCCGCAGCCGCGCGGCGGCCTTGACCGCTTCGATCCGGCGTAGGCCGCGCTCTTCCTCCTCGATGGCGAATTCGACGATGAGGATCGCGTTCTTGGCCGCCAGGCCGATGATGGTGATCAGGCCGACATTGAAATAGACGTCGGCGGACAATCCGCGCAGCATCGAAAACAGCACCGCGCCGAGCACCCCCATCGGGACGATCAGGAGAACGGCAAGCGGAACCGCCCAGCTTTCGTAAAGCGCGGCGAGCACCAGGAACACGACCACGACCGAAAGGCCCAGCAGCAGGCCGATCTGGCCCCCCGCCTGCTTTTCCTCGTAGGAGATGCCCGTCCATTCGTAGTCGATGCCCTGCGGCAGCTGGCCGGCCAGCCGTTCCATCTCGGCAAGCGCGGCACCCGAGGATTGTCCCGGTGCGGCCATTCCAGACAAGGTCATTGCGGGGTAGCCGTTGTAGCGCGCCAGGCTGGCCGGCGCAGCGGACCAGTCGGCGCTGGCGAAGGCGCTGAAGGGCACCAGCTCGCCCTCGGCATTGGGAATGCGTAGCGCCAGCACGTCCTCGGGAGTCATGCGATAGGGCGCGTCGGCCTGTACCAGCACTTGCAGCACGCGGCCTTGGCGGTTGAAGTCGTTGGCATAGGCAGAACCGAAAGCGATCGAGAGCGCGGCGTTTACATCGCTGAGCGACAGGCCGAGCGCGCGCGCCTGGACCCGGTCGATGTCGATCGACACTTCCGGGCTGGGGCCCTGGTCCTCCGGCCGCAGATTGGCGATCACCGGGCTTTGCGAGGCCATCCCGAGCAATTGGTCGCGCGCAGCGGTCAGGGCCTCGCGGCCCAATCCGCCGCGGTCCTGCAGTTTCAAGGTGAATCCGCTCGCCTGACCCAGGGATCGGATCGCCGGGGGCTGGATCACGAAGGCGATCGCGCCTTCGATCTGACCGAACACGCCGGTGGCCTCACTCAGGATCTCGTCCGCCGCGCTGCCTTCGGCCGTCCGTTCCCCCCACGGTTTGAACGATGCAAACATGATCGCGTTGTTCTGGCCCGATCCGAAGAAGCTGAAACCCCGCACCACGACGAGGTTCTCGAGCTCCTCGCGTGCCAGCCACCAGGCCTGGATCGGTTCGAGCGCTTCGTCAGTCCGCTCCTGCGTCGCGCCCGGCGGCGCCTGAACGGCCGTGATCAGGAACCCCTGGTCTTCCGTGGGCAGGAACGCCGAGGGTAGCCGCACGAACAGCAGGATCGTCACGAGACCGAGTGCCAGAAACACCGCAAAGGCTCGCCACGGGCGCGACAGGATGCGGTCATTTGCACGACCGTATTTCTCCTGCATGCGCGCGAACCAGCGGTTGAACCGCCCGAAGAAGCGCGCCGCCGTATTCCGCACCCGCGCCCACTGCCCGCGCCATCCGGGCTGTGCTTCCGTTTCCCGATCGACCGCAATCTCGCCGCCTTCGCCATGTCCGCCGGCGATCGGCTTGAGGAAGGTGGCGCATAGTGCCGGGGTCAGAGATAGGGCCAGGAAGGCGGAGAACGAGATCGCAATCGCAAGCGTCACCGAGAACTGGCGATAGATTCCCCCAGTCGATCCGGGGAAAAAGGCCATCGGCACGAACACCGCAATCAGCACCAGGGTGATGCCGATGATCGCTCCGGTGATCTGGCCCATGGCCTTTCGGGTCGCCTCGAGCGGCGGCAGTCCTTCCTCGCGCATGATTCGCTCGACGTTTTCGATCACCACGATCGCATCATCGACCAGGATGCCGATCGCCAAAACCATGCCGAAGAGCGAGAGGACGTTTATCGAGAATCCGAACAGCCAAAGCCCGAGACACGCGCCGGCCAGTGCGATCGGCACGACAAGCGTCGGAATCAGCGTGGCGCGCCAGTTCTGAAGGAACAGGAACATGACCAGGAAGACCAGCACCATCGCCTCGACCAGCGTCTTCACCACTTCTTCCACCGAGGCTTCGACAAAGGGTGTGGTATCGTAGGGGATCGACCAGTCGACGTCGCCTGGCAGACCTGCGGCCAATTCCTCCATACGCTCTTTGACGCCTTCGGCCGCCGCCAGCGCGTTGGCGCCCGTCGCGAGCTGGATCGCCATGCCCGCCATCGGCCTGCCGTTGAGCGTGGTCGAGGTGGCGTAGGTCTGTGCACCGATCTCGACCCGCGCGACTTCGCCTAGACGAACGACCGCGGCTCCGGTGCTAGCCCGCAGGATGATGTCCTCGAACTCCTCGACGGTCGTAAAACGTCCATCCGTGGTGATCGTGGCGGTGATCTGCTGTCCGTCCGCGATCGGCTTCGCACCGATCGATCCGCCTGCGGTCTGAACATTCTGTTCGCGGATCGCGGCCAGCACGGCGCTGGGGGACAGATTGTAGGAAGCGAGTGCGTCGGGATCGAGCCAGATGCGCATCGCGTATTGCGATCCGAACAGGGTGACATCGCCCACTCCGCCCACGCGGCGCAATTCGTCCACCACCTGCGTGGCGGCGATGTTACCGAGATCCGTTGTGTCGAGCGCGCCGCTCGGCGATGTCAGCGCAACGATCATCAGGAAGCCCGCGTTCGCCTGACGCACGGTTATGCCCTGTCGGCGTACCTCCTCCGGCAGACGGGCCTCGACCGTGCTCAGGCGGTTCTGGACCTCGGTTTGCGCGATATCGATATCGGTCCCGGCCTCGAAGGTCAGCGTAATGGATGCGGTGCCGTTCGAGGCACTCGAAGAGGACATGTAGAGGAAGCCCTCGACCCCGTTCAGCTGCTGCTCGATCACCTGTGTGACGTTCTGCTCCAGCGTTTCGGCATCGGCTCCCGGATATACCACGTTGATCGCGAGCGATGGCGGCGCGACCTCGGGGTACTGTTCGATCGGCAATGCGCGCAGGGCGATGATCCCGGCCAGCAAAATGCCGAGCGAGACCACCCAGGCGAAAATGGGACGATCGATGAAAAAGCGGGCCATGCCTTAGGGCGCTCCGTCCTTGCGGGCGGGTTGTCGCGATGCCGCGTTCCGACCGGTCGGAGTCTGGAGCACCTGTACCGGCGTGCCGGGGCGGATTTTCTGCAGGTTGCTGACGATAACCCGGTCGCCGACCCTAAGACCGCTTTCCACGATCCAGCGCCCATCCACCATCGCGCCCAGACTTACCGGACGTATTGCCGCCTGGCCCCGGTTGTCGACGACGAAAACCGTGCCGCCGTCCTCCGTCAGTGACACGGCGCGCTGCGGCACGGTCAATCCATTCTGGACCTGGCCGGCAAAAATTCGGGCGCGCACGAACTCGCCCGGCAGCAAGAGATTTTCAGGATTGGGGAATTCCGCGCGCAGTTCGACCGTACCGGTCTGCTGGTCCACCGAGTAGGCGAGGAAATCGATGTATCCGGGGATCGGATATTCGGTCCCGTCGCTGAATGTCAGCCGGACCTCGACCCGGTCGTTCTCGTCGAGGTCGATCTCGCCCGCCGCGATCCCGCGGCGGATGTCCAGCACTTCGCTGGCTGCCTGTGCGAAGCTCACGTAGACCGGAGAGATCTGTTCGATCCGGGTCATGAGCGTACCTTCCGGCTGGCTGACGAGCGCGCCTTCGGTAACCTGAGCCCGGCCGACCCGGCCCGCGATCGGCGCGCGTACGGTCGTGTAGCCGAGCTGAAGCGAGGCGGCCTCGAGCTGCGCGCGAATCTGGGCAACGTTGGCCTGCGCCTCGCGAGAGGCAGCGAGCGCGGCGTCGTATTCCTGGCCGCTGATCGCATTCTCATCGACGAGCGGAAGGTAGCGATCGACCACCGCGCGGGCGTTGGCGGCAGTCGCCTGCGCACGTTGAAGCGCGGCCTGGGTCTGGGCGTAGCTGGCGCGCAATTCGCGCGGGTCGATCCGAAAAAGCCGTTGGCCAGCGCTGACACTGCTTCCTTCGTCGTACATGCGTTGTTCGACGATCCCCGTCACGCGCGCGCGGACCTCCGCCACGCGCACCGGCTCCACCCGCCCGGGAAGCTCGATCACGTTCGGCACGGACTGGCTGGCGATCGTCACGATCCGCACTGGCACCGTCGGCTCTTCGGGCGGAGCTTCCGCGTCGGAGCAACCGATGAGCAACAGGCACGCGGCCAGACCAGCGAGAACATTCTTCATGACGGGGTCGGCTTTCGAAGGGATCGAAACAGGATGGGAACGCTGTTCCCAAAAGGTTCACAGTGCGGATGGAATGGTGTAATAGTTATTACACGCCTTGCTCGCAACCCGTTTTCCGAAGGCCTTGAAACGATGACCGATCCCGCCGAATGCTGCCGCTTGAGCCGTCGTCGCCTTGCGGTCATTGATGCGGCGCGAACGCTGTTCATCGAGCAGGGGTACGAGAAAACGACCCTGGGGGAGGTCGTGGAGCGCGCGGGTGGCTCGATGGCCACTGTCTATAAATTGTTCGGAAGCAAGGATGGTTTGCTGGAGGCAATCGTGTTCGAAAGGACCTCCTCCGGTGTTGCTATGGTGCATGAGGCGATAGCCGAGAGTGGCAGTCCGTCGACGATCCTTCACCGGCTCGCGGCATCCTTCGACAGGCACTTCCTGGACCCGGAAACCGTCGCTCTGGTGAGGATAGTGATAGCGCGCAGCATGAGCGACCGAGCTTTCGCCCGTCAGTTCTTCGATCGCACCGCGACGCGAACCGGCATCGCACTCCAGCGCATGTTCGAGACCTGGGAGAGTCAAGGTGTGCCGATGACCGCCACTCCGGTGCTGCTTGCCGAGCTGTTCCTGGGGCAATTCATCAGCGATGTGCATGCGGAAGCAATAAGCCACGGGCTGGGCCTCGCCCGTAGCCACGAACGCTTGCGCGCCCGCACCGATTTTTTCATCGCGGGAGCCGGATTGCGCGACGAGAACCTGGATTACGCTTCGCGGGAAAGCCGGGTTGGCGGACGTCGCGACTAATTCTCGGCCGGGCGAGGGATCGCCGCGACGTCGAGTCCTGACAGATGCCGGGTTATCGCCTCTAGCTACCCACCGGCTTGATACGGCGATCCTTGCGCGCTTCGGCCTGGTTGATCATTTCGCACAGATGTTCGAACACCGGGCCGTATATCGGGCGATGGAACTCCATCCCGACCTCGTAGCCCTCGACCCAGCGGACCGTCGCCTCGATCGGGCCCAGGGATCCGATCCTGACGGAAATATTGGCACCCTCGTTGATCCACATCGATCCGGCGACACAGGAGCATCCGCTTTCCGAAAGGTCGGTGACCTTCGCCGCGAGTTCCTTGCCCCGGCCGGTGCGCAGATGGCCGGCAACCGCGACGTCGTATCGCTCGTGCTCCCGCCTGCCGACACGATGCTGCATCGCCTAATTCCTTGATTTCGACCCTGAGTAGCTCCGAAGTATGCCGGAGAGATAAAATTAAGGTAAATCCGTAGGGTGACGATGATCGTGGGGTTCGATCGCGGTGGCGGACGGGTGATCAGCGGGCACCGCCATCCGCGACTAAGCGAGACGTTGGCGATGCGGGCAGGACGCGATACGACGAAATATTCTGAAAATTAACCTCGCTGGGCAACCACTTGCTGACGACGTCCGCTAGCAGGCTGGCAAGCCCGTAGCCCCTAAGAGATCTCAAGCAGGGGTCTGGAGGCTTTATGAGCAACGTCAGGGGATTTCCTCGTTCCATCTCGTCGGCGAGCATCGATCCCTTGCGGACGAGGGCCAAGCGGCCGGTGGCGCAAGAACGACTGGCGGCGGGTCAGGAGGACGGCATCCTGTGGCTTTGGGCCCGCCGTTGGCGCAAGTGATCGATTCCCCTACCCGGTGATCGCAATCCGCCCACGCGGATCAGATCGAGCGAGTATCCGAACGATCCGCATAGCGACGCGCCTGCGCCAGCATGGATTCGACCAGAACCACCAGGCGATCGCAATCGAAGGGCTTGCGCAGATATTCCGAGGCACCCGCCTTCAGGGCGATGTCTTCGTCGGTCTGGCCCCGGCGGCCGGTCAGCATGAGGACGGGCAGATCGTAGAGCCCGGGGTCGCGCCGGATCAGATCGAGCGCTTCGGAGCCCGACATTTCCGGCATGGTGATATCGAGAATGAGCAGGTCGGGGCGCCGGAAGCGCACCACGTCCACCGCTTCCCGCCCCGTCTGGACGACGCCGACCGCGTGCCCGGCATCGATGAGGGTGGCCTTGACCAGGTCGCCGACCAGCGGGTCGTCTTCAGCGTAGATGATGCGGGCCAATTGCAGTCTCCTTGTCAGGCGGCGCGCGCAAGCGCCGCCGCCGCCTCTCGTATCGGTTCTTCATCGCCCTGGGAGAAGCCTCTCACGCACTCCTCGAGAACATAGGCGAGGTCTCCGGTCACCGGGTCTCCGAACATGCCGGCCGATCCGGCGAGCTTGTGAGCGATGCCGACGATCTCTTCGCGGTTCGCCTCGGAAAAGTCGCCCGCGTCGATCAGTTCCGAAATCCGGGCGAGCATCGCCGCTCGCTGTTCGACGTAGCGCGCCGTCAGCGCCTCGCGGGCGGTCGGTTCCTTTCCGGCTGGCTTGATTTCGCAGCTCTCAGACCGATCCACCGGAGACTGCAGAGCGGCGGCGATGGCATCCCGCAATTCGTCGATGCGTACCGGCTTGTGGAGAACCCTGTCCATCCCGGCCTCGAGACACGCTTCAACATCCTCGGCGAAGACATTGGCGGTCAGGCCGATGATCGGCGTCTTGGCGTAGCGTCCGCAAGCGCGCAGCCGACGGGTCGCCTCAAGTCCATCGATCCGCGGCATCCGCGCATCCATCAGGATGAGATCGAAGTATTTGCCCGTGAACAGCGAAAGGTCGATCTTGGCCATCGCATCCTGTCCATCGAAGGCCTCCAAACACTCGTGCCCGATCCGCTCGAGCATGGCGCCGATGACCTCGCGGTTGAGCTCGAAATCCTCGACGAGCAGGATACGAGCCTTTTTGGTCTCGATGTCGGGAGCACCGGATGCCGGCGCGGGCGCGGTCGGCGCTTCGATTTCGCGGTAGGGAAGGTCCAGATAGACCACCGTGCCTTCGCCGGGCGCGCTCCACAGGTTGACCTCGCCGCCGAGGAGGTTGGCAAGGCGACGGCTGATCGCGAGCCCCAGACCACTGCCACCAAAATCGCGGGCGGTGGTCGCATCGGCCTGAACGAATTCCTCGAAAATCTCGCGCTGTCGGGCAGGAGCGATACCGATACCCTGGTCGGACACGGAGATCCTTATGCGCTCGCCCTGTCGGGCGGCACCGATGCGGATCGTGCCTTCCTCGCTGAACTTGACGGCATTACCCAAGAGATTGAGCAGGATTTGACGCAATCGCAAGTTGTCGCCCTCAATCCACTCGGGGAGATTTTCGGCCGGCTCGATCGCCACCCGAAGCCCTTTCGCCTCCGCCACCGGCCCGATCAGTTCGGCGCAGTCGCGCATGCGGGCCAACAGATTGACCGACTCGGCGATGGTGCGCATCTCGCCCGCCTCGATCTTCGAGAGATCGAGAATGTCGTTGAGCAGGCTGAGCAATGCCTGTGCCGAAGTCCGGATCATCGCCGCCTGATGCGCTTGCTTGGCGTCGAGCTGCCCACCTTCGAGCAATTCGGCGAAGCCGAGGACGCCGTTCAACGGAGTGCGGATCTCGTGACTCATATTGGCGAGAAAGCGGCTCTTGGCGAGATTGGCCGACCGGGCCTGCTCGGCAAGTTCCGCTTGGCGAACGAAGGCCGTTTTGCGTTCGGCCAGAGCCAGACCGATGGGCAGCGTGGTCAGGGTCGCGGTCAGGATCAGACCCTGGAGGAACAGGATGCGGGACCGCTCTCCACCCTCGATCATCATCACCGGTCCCATCTCGCGCAAGGTGAAGCCGGTCGCGATCACGGTGAACAGGAAGAGCGCCAGCGCCGCGCCGGGCACTTCGGCGCGGAAGGCGGCGAAGACCAGAATCGGAAACACGAGGAACAGTAGCGGCTGTGCGCCCTGGTTGAAGATGAAAAGGGAAACGGCGACAGTCAGCACGGCGACCAGCGGCAAGCGGGCTGCGCTCCTGAGCGCAGTGCCTCGCGGCCATTCGGTCGCGAGCCCGATCACGATCGGTACCAAGGTCAGCACGCCGATGAGGTGCGCCGGGTAATAGGTGAGCCAGTGGTCGAAATAGCTGCCGGCGGCATGGAGAATGAAGCTGGCCAGCGTCGCGGACACCGCACAGGCCAGCGCTGCCACCGCGGCGAGATGCGCTAACCACCGCTTCGACAGGATATGAAGGTCGCTTCCATGCAGCGCGTGCATGGCCGTTGCGGCGATCGCAACTTCGATCAGATTGGTCAGAGCCAGCGACAGAGCCTGCAACGGCATGTCGCCGAGGGTCAGATTGCCCATCGCATTTCCGAAGACACCGCCGGCGAGCAGAGCGACCCACTGACTGCGCGGCCGCATCAGCACCACACCGAGAGTCAGGGCATTGGCGGGAAAAATAGACGCGAGCCGCTCGGCATCGAGCCGCAGGAAATATCCCGCCACGGTCGACAGATAGTTCGCGGCGGCGAGCGCGAGTGCGATCGCTACGGCAGATCTGAACGTGGCTGTTCTAAGCGCCATGGGCTTAGCCTAGCCAGGAAATCTTCACCAAATACTTACCATGGCTCGAACCGCCGAGAGGTGCCGCTCCGGAACTTCCGGGGGATTTGACATTTTCCGATGAGGACTTAATCGTCTCGATCAGGATAATCGCATGAAAATTTCGGCGCGATGGCTGACGAGGGGTGGCGGCATGAAAAGAACGACCGGGATCATACTGGCGATAGCGGCGGCGCTGTCGTTCGGAACCGTGATGGCCCAGGCACCGGCAGACAGCCTCCTGCCGCCCGAAGTCCTCGACAGCGGAACCGAAAGTGACAGCGAGATCGAGCTCGATCGGCCGGACGAAGGTCAGGCCGAACTCACGCGTGAGGATGTTTCGGCATGGCTCGACGGGTTCATGCCCTATGCGATCGGCCAGGGGAACATCCCGGGCGCCACCGTATCGGTGGTGAAGGACGGCGAAATATTCCTTTCGCGCGGCTACGGATATGCCGATCTCGAGAACCGCACTCCCGTCGACCCGGCCGAGACCCTGTTCCGGGCCGGCTCCGTATCCAAGCTTTTCATCTGGACCGCGGTAATGCAGCAGGTCGAGCAGGGCAGGATCGATCTCGATGCCGACATAAATCAGTATCTCGATTTCACGATCCCGGCGCGCGATGGCGACCCGATCACGATGGCCAACCTGATGACCCACACCGCCGGGTTCGAGGAACAGCTGAAGGATCTCCTGCGCCAATCGCCCGACGAGCCTTTGCCCTATGACGAATTGCTTAAGCGCTGGGTGCCCGAGCGGGTTTATCCCGCGGGCAGCACGCCGGCCTATTCGAATTATTCGACGTCGCTGGCGGGATACATCGTCGAGCGCGTAACCGGCGAGCCGTTGGCGAATTACATCGAGGAGAACATCTTCGCTCCTCTGAATATGACGGATTCGACCTTTCGTCAGCCGCTTCCCGATCGCTTGGCGTCGCAAATGGCTACAGGATACGAAAGCGATGGCGTCACGCCCTTCGCTTTTGAAATCGTCGGCCCCTGGCCCGCGGGAAGCCTTTCGACAACGGCCGACGACATGGCGCGGTTCATGAATGCCCACCTTGCCGATGGCGAGGGTCTGATGCGACCGGAAACGGCGGAGCTGATGCACGCCCCGCTCAACCGCGCGATCCCCGGTCTCAACGCGATGGCGCACGGGTTTTATCAGGCCGATATCAATGGTCGGCGGGTGATCGCGCATGGTGGCGATACCGTGGCTTTCCACAGCGACCTGCATCTGTTCCTGGACGAAGGGGTCGGCCTGTTCGTCAGCATGAACGCGCCGGGGCGTCAGGGTGCTTCGGGCGCGATCCGCTCGATCCTTTTCGAGGAGTTCGCCGACCGCTACTTTCCTCCGCTTCAGGATGAAACCGCTGCTCCGGTCGACGCGTCCCGCGCCGAAGGGCTGGCCGAGGCATTGGTGGGCAATTACCTCACATCGCGCCGTTCGCATTCGTCGTTCCTCGACATCAACGGTCTGCTGAGCCAGACCGAGGTGACGCTCGACGAGGACGGCAATCCCGTGGTTTCCGGCGTGCGCGGTCGTGGCGGCGCACCGGCGAAATTCGTGCCCGCAGGCGAAGGGCTGTGGCAGGAGGTAGGCGGCCACGCGATGCTCGGCATCGTCGAACGAGATGGTGAGGTGAACCGGTTCAGCATGAACGGCTACGCGCCGATCATGGTGTTCGACCGGGTATCCTTTTGGCGCTCGGCAGCCTGGCTCAACCCGGCGCTTGTCGTTGCGCTGATCGTCCTGGGTCTGACCGCCGTGCTGTGGCCGGTCCGGGCGCTGACCCGCCGCCACTTCAAGGCCGCCCTTCCGCTCGAAGGGCGGCAGCTGCGTGCCTACCGGCTGTCCCGGATCTTCGCCTGGGCGATCCTGCTGGTCCTGGCGGGATGGGCCTGGTTCATCACCTATCTGTTCGCCGACGTGACCAATCTCTCCGGTTCCGGAGACATTTTCGCCTTCATCCTCCAGCTGGCGAGTGCCATCGCCTTCGTCGGCGGCTTCGCGGCGATGGTCTGGTACGCCGTTACTGTCTGGCGCGCAGCGCTAGGCTGGACTGGAAAGCTCTGGAGCGTCCTTCTGGCACTCTCGGCCTTGGTGGTCCTCTACGTAGGGATCGCATTCAACTTGATCGGCCTCGGCGCCAGTTACTGACCCGCTCGACCGCGGCTTTCGAATGGAGACATGACAATGAGCAAAATCGGGGTTTCGCGGCGCGCTGTGTTTAAGACGGGGGTGGCGGGTGCCGCAGCCTTCATGATCAATCGCAACGCCTTCGCGCTCGCGCAGGGCAGCAACCGGACCTATTCCGCCCGCGCGATCGAAGTGGTGCGAGAGGCGCTTGTGATCGACATGCTCGCCCCGTTGAAGATCGATTTCCGCCCGGACTTCTTCGACAAGCCCTTCGGCGAGACCACCAAGGAGGAGTTCCGCCGCTCGGGCATCACCGGGTTTCACCACGCGGTGGGGCTAGGAGGGTTCAACGCCAGGGAGCGCGCGAAGGAATACCTCGCCTCCTGGTCCTTCTTCGCCGGGAGCCAAGCCGATCTCTTCACCTTGGTCGATACCGCCGCCGATCTCGACCGGGCCAAGGCCGACGGCAAGATCGCGGTCATCCTCGGCATCCAGAACGCCGACCATTTCCAGCGGCCGGAGGACGTTCTCTATTTCTACCGAATGGGGCTCCGCTGTTCGCAGCTGACCTACAACAGCCAGAACTTCATCGGTTCCGGCTCGACCGACCGGGTCGATGGCGGCCTGAGCGATTTCGGCGCAAGCATCGTCGCGGCGATGAACGAGGTTGGCATGCTGGTCGACGTGTCGCACTGCGGAGAAAAGACCGCGATCGACGCGATCGAGGCATCGTCCAAGCCGATCGCCATCACCCATTCCAACTGCCGCGCGTTGAACGATCACGTCCGCAACAAGGGTGACGAGGCGATCCGCAAACTCGCCGCCAAGGAAGGGGTAATGGGCATCACCGAAGTGCGGATGTTCGTGAAGGCGACCGATCCGGTGACCGTGCGCGACATGGCCGACCATATCGACCACGTCGTCAAGCTGACCGGCATCGAGCACGTGGGCATCGGCTCCGATTCCGATCTCAATGGCTACGACGACATGCCCCCCGACCAGTACGCGGCGCTGAAGGCCAGTTACAAGGACAGCTACCAATTCCGAGGCAAGGTCGACACCGACGGGTTCGATCACCCGCTCAAGACCTTCGACCTTGCCGAAGAACTGATCCGACGTGGCTATACCGACGATCACATCAAGCTGGTGCTCGGTGGCAACTTCAAGCGGCTGCTCGACCGCACCTGGCTCTGAGGAGAATTCCCGGGACCGTTTGACAATTCTCCGATTAGGGTATTTATGTCCTGATTGGGTCTACGGCGAAAATGATCGAGCGCCGAACCGGACACATATCCGTGACGAGGGGGAGGCCTCATGCATTTCCGCAATTCCATCACCAAGGGCTGGGCGGCTCTGGCCGCAATAGCCGCCCTCGTCGGCACCGCCACGCTGTCTCAGGATCTTGCTCCGCAAGGGCCAGGCCCGGTGGAGAGCGAGGCGCAGGGCGTGGCGGTCCCCGAACCGGCTAACGGAAACGGTGCGCAGGCGCTCACGGCGGAAGACGCCAATGCCTGGCTCGAGGGATTCATGTCCTACGCTCTGCCAAAAGGCGACATCGCCGGTGCGGTGGTGGCCATCGTCCAGGATGGCGAGATCGTGACCGTCAAGGGATATGGCCTCGCCGACGTGGAATCGCGCACCCCGGTGGATGCTCAGCGCACGCTGTTCCGCCCGGGCTCGATCTCCAAGCTCGTCACCTGGACGGCGGTGATGCAGCAGGTGGAACAGGGCCGGATCGATCTCGATGCCGATGTGAACCGGTATCTCGATTTCGAAATCCCCGAACGCAACGGCGAACCCGTGACGATGCGCAACATCATGACGCACACCGCCGGTTTCGAGGAGCAGATCAAGCAGTTGATCGTCGACAAGCCGACGCCATCCTACGACGCGCTGTTGAAGCGCTGGGTGCCCGAGCGGATTTTCGATGCCGGGACGACACCCGCCTATTCCAATTACGCCACTTCGCTGGCCGGCTACATCGTCGAGCGGGTCTCCGGCGAGCCCTTCGACGATTATGTCGAGAATCACATCTTCGAGCCGCTGGGGATGGAAAATTCCACCTTCCGTCAGCCGCTGCCGGAGCGGCTGGAGGGCCAGATGGCGAGCGGATATTCGCGCGCGTCGCAGGATCCGATCGGTTTCGAATATGTCGGCCCGGCACCGGCAGGCTCGCTGTCCTCGACCGGGCCCGACATGGCGCGTTTCATGATGGCGCACCTCAACAATGGCGAGCTCGACGGCCAGCGTATCCTGCGGCCCGAAACCGCGCGCTACATGCACACCACCGCGCTCGACATGATTCCAGGGCTCGATCGCATGCTGCTCGGATTCTTCGAAACCGACATCAATGGCCGGGACGTCATCGCGCATCTCGGCGATACCGGAGGGTTCCATTCCTCGCTCCACCTGTTCCTAGACGAGAACACCGGGCTCTACGCCTCGTTCAACAGCGGCGGGGCAGAGGGCGCGGTCAACTCCGTCCGCATCTCCTTGTTCGAGCAATTCGCCGATCGCTACTTCCCGGGCGACGACACACCGATCGAACAGGGCGTCACCGACGAGGAAGCGCGCGAACACGCGCGAATGATGGCCGGGAACTGGGTCGCCTCCCGCCGAGCCGACAGCACCTTCCTCAACATCACGCAGCTCCTGGGTCAGACCACGGTGACCGCGGGCCCGGATGGCGAGCTCAAGCTTCCTCCGGGTGCGACGCTCAACGGCCAGACCGCCGATTGGGTCGAGGTCGCGCCCTTCTTCTGGCGCGACCGCAACAGCCACGCGGCGCTTTCCGCTATTGTGGAGGATGGCGAGGTCCAGCGCTTCAGCATGTCGATCATCTCGGCCTTCACCGTGTTCGAGCGACCCGTGTGGTACAAGAATTCCGCATTGCTGATGCCGCTGCTCTATGCGGCGCTCGCGGTGCTGTTGCTCACCGCCGTGCTGTGGCCGGTCCGTGCGCTGGTAAGGCGCCACTACAAGGCCGGCTTCCCGCTGGAGGGACGTCAGTTGCTCGCCTATCGCCTTTCGCGCGGCGCGGCCCTGCTCATCCTGCTGGTCCTCGCCGGCTGGGCCGTGATCATGAGCATGCTGTTCTCCGACACACTCGGGGCGATGTTCGACGGCATATTGGTCGGTCTGCAAGTGCTCACCCTCGTCGCCTTTGTCGGCGGCACCGCGGTTTTCGCATGGAACCTCTGGCTGGCTTGGAAGAGCGGCTACCGTTGGCCCGGCAAGCTGTGGAGCCTGGTGCTGCTGCTGGCGGGTGTCGTGATCCTGTGGGTCGGGCTGGCCTTCCACCTGATCGGCTTCGGGACGAATTACTGATGGGCGCACTGCAGCTGACCGTCGAGCGCGAGAAGCTCCGCCTCGCCGAGCCCTTCCGGATTTCGGGCTATGTCTTCGAGGAGACCGAGGTCGTGGTGGCGACCGTCTCCGATGGGGAGCACGGCGGCCGAGGCGAGGGCGGTGGCGTCTATTATCTGAACGACGACGCCGACCGCATGGTCGCCGATATCGAGGCGGCGCGTCCGGCGATCGAGGCGGGCATCGACCGCCAGGAACTGCGTGCCCTCATGCCTGCCTGCGGGGGGCGCAATGCGGTCGATTGTGCGCTGTGGGAGCTGGAGGCGAAACGCGCCGGCAAGGCCGCCTGGCAACTCGCCGGTATCGATAAGCCCGCTCCCCTGGTGACCACCTTCACCTGCGGCGCGGACGAACCCGCCGCCATGGCCGCCAAGGCGCTGAGCTACGAGGGCGCGCGCGCGATCAAGATCAAGCTGACCGGCGATCTGGCGCTGGACCTCGAACGAGTCGGGGCGATCCGCGCTGCGCTGCCGAAGGTCTGGATCGGGGTCGATGCCAATCAGGGCTTCTCCATCGCGGAACTGCCGGAACTGGTGACCGGGCTGGAGACGCTCGACGTCGCACTCGTGGAACAGCCGCTGGCGCGCGGACGCGAGGCGGATATGGAGGGCTTCGAATCGAGCATCCCTCTCGCCGCCGACGAGAGCGCGCTGACGCTCGACGACGTGCCGGAAATCGCCGGGCGGTTCGACGTCTTCAACATCAAGCTCGACAAATGCGGCGGTCTTACCGAGGCGCTGATGATCGCCGAGGCATGCCGCAAGTCGGGGCTCAAGGTCATGGTCGGCAACATGGTCGGCACCAGTCTAGCGATGGCGCCGGCCTTCATCGTCGGCCAATATTGCGACGTGGTCGATCTCGACGGACCGACGTTTCTCGCGCGCGATCGCGAACCGAGCATCGACTACCGCGACGGCACCGTCTTCGCCGGACCCCGGGTCTGGGGCGGATCGGCGGAGTGACCGCCACGGGTCGGGCAAAAGATACCGAGCCGACGTGGTTCGGCCAGCCCCGGGGGCTGACCGTGCTGTTCCTCACAAACATGTGGGAACAGTTCTCCTATTACGGAATGCGGGCGCTGCTCGTCTATTACATGACGCTCGAACTGCTGATCGAACAGGGGATGTCGTCCTTCATCTACGGCACCTACACGGCGATGGCCTATTTCACGCCGATCTTCGGGGGCATCATCGCCGATCGCTGGCTGGGCAAGCGGCGCGCGGTTATCATCGGTGGGTCGATCATGGCGCTCGGCCATTTCTTCATGACCTTCGAGCCGCTGCTCTACGTCGCGCTGGGAGCCATCGCGCTCGGCAACGGCTTCTTCCTGCCCAGCCTGCCGAGCCAGATCAACGACCTTTACAAGGCAGACGATCCGCGCCGGCCGTGGGCCTACAACGTCTATTATGTCGGGGTGAATATCGGCGGCTTCCTCGCTCCGCTGATCTGCGGGACGCTGGGCGAGTTCTACGGCTGGCATTACGGCTTCGGCGTCGCCGGGGTCGGCATGGTGATCGGGCTGATGATCTACATCTGGGGCGGGAAATATCTGCCCGAGGAAAGGCGGGTCCTTCCGTCCGACGCGGAAAGTGCTTCGCGGGACAATTTCGACCGGCGCACCATCCTGCTGCTCGGCGCGCTGATCGGCGCGGTGACGCTGTTCCGCGGGGCTTACGAGCAGGTCGGCAACACGGTCGCCCTGTGGGCCAACGAGGGAGTCGACCGCCTGGCCGGCGGGTTCGAGATCCCGATGACCTGGTTCCAGTCGCTCAACCCGCTGTTCGTCATCGTCTTCACCCCGTTCCTGCTCGCACACTGGCGGCGGCAGGCGGAGGCGGGAAAAGAGAAATCGCCGCTGCAGAAGATGGCGATCGGCGCGTTGGTCGTTGCCGCCGCCTATCTCATGCTCGCGCTCGCCGCCGCGCTGCAGGGAGACGGTCAGGCGAGCTGGCTGTGGCTGGTCGGCTTCTTCCTCGTTCTCACCACCGGCGAACTCTACATCCTGCCCAACGGCCTCGGCCTCTTCGCCCGCCTCGCGCCGCCGCGCTTCGGGGCGAGCACGGTCGCGAGCTGGTTCTTCGCCATTTTCACCGGCAGTCTGGCGGGCGGCTTCGTCGGCAGCTTCTGGAACGACCTGCCGAGCGCGATCTTCTTCTCGCTTCTTGCCGGCCTAGCTGTCGCCGCGGCCGGCTTTCTCAAGCTGCTCGACCATCCGCTACGGCGCGTGATCGCCGAACGGTCCGGCCTGGACGCAGCGCGGCCGGGACCGGCGGAACGAACGGAGGCTCAGCTATGATTTTTCGCGGACCTTTCCGCTGGCTATTCCTCGTGTTACTGGCCGCCGCATTCCCTGCCAATGCCGCTCCCCGCGACCGTGTCGAGGCGGAAATCGCGCGTATCGCCGCAATCACCTCGGGTACGGTCGGAGTTTCGGCCTGGCGGATCGGCGAAACTGGCGAGAAGATCGAACTGAATCCCGATATCGCCTTTCCGATGGCGAGTACCTTCAAGGTGGCCGTGGCCGGGCGCATTCTGGAGCGCGTCGATCGAGGCGAACTGACGCTGGACCGGTTGATCGAAGTGCCGGCGAACATGCATGTGGCCTCGGAGGTTATTGCCGACCGCTTCATCCATCCCGGCCTCAGCATATCGGTCCACAATCTGCTTGAATTGATGATGACGCAGAGCGACAACACCGCCACCGACGTTCTCACCGAACTCGCAGGCGGCCCCGCGGCGGTCACCGCTTGGGTGCGCGGCCAGGGTGTCGAGGGGCTGCGGGTCGACCGCGACACCGCAGGCGTGCTGCGCGGCTTCTTCGCCTTGCCCGAAGGTCCGTTTCCCGAGGCGCTCGAAGCAGGCTTGATCGCGGACCCGTCGCTCCTTGATCGCAGTCTTGTTCCGAACCCGTCCTTCGATTCCGATCCCAGAGACACTGCGAGCCCGCGGGCGATGGCGCTTTTGCTGGATCGCATCTTTTCCGGCGAAGCGCTTTCTGCCGCAAGCACGGAGGCGCTCGCCGCCATGATGGTGCGCAATCGCACCGGAAATGCCCGCATCCGTGCCCGCCTTCCGATCGGGGTCGAGGTGGCCGACAAGACCGGAACCGTCGGTGGATCGACCAACGACGTGGGCGTGGTCACGCTTCCGGGCGAAAGCGGGCACCGCGTGGTCATGGCCATTTTCGTCAAGCAGAGCGATGCGCCCATGGCATCGCGCGAACGCACCATCGCGGACATCGCCCGCGCGATATACGATTTCTACGCTTTCACCGCAGTTCCATGACACACCAGGCCGCTCCAGGCCGACAGGAGGACAAACCCATGGCTCGACCAACATTATTCCTGGGAACGCTTGCCCTCCTGATGGCAAGCGTGGCGCCGGTGTCGCCCGCATTCGCCGCACCGCCGGCGGATCTCGCCCAGGAGGCCGAGGAACTGCGAGAGGAGTTCGGCGCACCGGGCCTCACCATCGGCATCGTCGAGGGTGGCGAGGTGACTTTCGCGCAGGGCTTCGGTGTGACCGATATCGAGGCGCCCCGGCAGGTGACGGCGGACACCAATTTCGCCATCGGTTCCGTGACCAAGGCTTTCACCGCCACTGGGCTGGCTGCGCTGGTCGATCAGGGCAAGCTCGACTGGGACGATCCGGTGATCGACCACATGCCCGAATTCCGCATGCACGATGCCTGGGTGACACGGCAGATGACCGTGCGCGACCTGCTGGTCCATCGCAGCGGCCTTGCGCTGGGTGCGGGCGACCTGCTGTTCGTGCCCCGCAGCGATCTGACTCGCGCCGACGTGGTCGAGCGGCTGGGCAACATCCCGCTCTCCACCAGCTTCCGCAGCGCCTATGCCTACGACAACATCCTCTACATGGTCGCCGGCCGTCTGATCGAACGGGTCAGCGGCATGAGCTGGGAGGATTTCGTCACCGCCGAGGTGCTGCGCCCGGCGGGCATGGCGCGCGCGACGGTCGAGAACGACGATCGCGGCGATCCCGCGCTGGTCGCCCACCCGCACGCGCGGATCAGCGGCCCGGTGCGTGGGCTGGGCGAGATCGAGCGGCTCGATGACGAGGTGGTGGTGGCCCAGGTCGCCGCGCCGGCAGGGGGCATCGCCGCCAGCGCCAACGACATGGTCAAATGGATCAAGACGCAGCTTGCGCAGGGCCAGGCACCGGACGGCACCCGCGTGTTCAGCGAGGAGACCGCGCGCGAGATGTGGCAGCCAGTGGTGCTCATGCCCACCGGCGCGCCGTCGGGTCCGCTCGCCGAGACCGCACCGATGTTCAACACATATGCCCTCGGCTGGTCGGTGCGCGACTATCGCGGCGCGAAGATCGTCAGCCATGGCGGCGGGGTCTATGGATCGATCACCCGGCTGGTGCTGATCCCCGATCGCAATGTCGGCTTCTTCATCGCCACCAACAGCGAGGAGAGCGCGCTGCTGACCGGATTGCAGTTCGAGCTGCTCGATCACTATCTCGGCGCGCCGGAGAAGGACTGGACCGCGATCTACGACGAGTATCTCGACCAGCGGCTCGAGTCCGCGCGGGTTGCGGTCGTCGCAGCGTCGGCGGAGACCGCCGATGTCGGCCCTTCGCTACCGCTTTCGGGCTATGCGGGGACCTATTCGGATCCCTGGTTCGGCAACATCTCCATCGCAGAGAGGGCCGGCAAGTTGTCGGTCACCTTCCCGCATTGGGAAGGCGTCGGGGCGACGCTGGAGCATCACCAGTACGACACCTTCATCGCCCGTTTCAGCGACCCCGGCGTCGAGCCCGCCTACATGACCTTCGCGCTCGATGCGGAAGGCGATGTCGCGCGGATCACCATGAAGGCGGTGTCCCCGGCTGCGGATTTCAGCTTCGACTACCACGATCTCGATTTCACCCCGGTCCAGCCGGACTGATCGCCGCAACGGAGGCTCACCGATGACCCGAAACACAATCCGCCTCGCCGCAATGCCGCTCAGCCTCGCCCTTCTCGCCGGATGTGCCACCGTGGACGACGCCGGCGCGCCCGGCGCCGCGCGATACGATGTACTCATTACCGGCGGGACGATCTACGACGGGACGGGCGGGCAGCCCTTTGTCGGCGACGTGGCGATCGAGGGCGACCGGATCGTCGCAGTCGGCGATGTCGAGGGAACCGGCGCGACCACCATCGATGCCAGCGGCAAGGCGGTCGCTCCTGGCTTCATCAACATGCTCAGCTGGGCCACCCAGTCGCTGCTTACCGATGGCCGCGGCATGTCCGACCTCAAGCAGGGCGTTACGCTGGAAGTGTTCGGCGAGGGCTGGACCATGGGCCCGCTCAATCCCGAAATGAAGGCCGCCATGGCCGAGAATGCGGATTATCCCGTCACCTGGAACACGCTCGGCGGCTATCTCGAAGCGCTCGAGGAACGCGGCGTTTCCCCCAATGTCGCCAGCTTCGTCGGCGCGACTACGCTGCGCATTCACGAACTGGGCGAGTTCGACGTCGATCCCTCGCCCGAGCAGCTCGCCCGGATGCGCGGCCTCGTCCGCCAGGCGATGGAGCAGGGCGCCATGGGGGTGGGCACCGCGCTGATCTATGCCCCGGGCAATTATGCCGAAACCCCCGAGCTTGTCGCGTTAGCGAGCGAGGCGGGCAAATGCGGCGGCATGTATATCTCGCACATGCGGTCCGAGGCCGACGATATCGACAAGGCCATCGACGAGGTCATCACCATCGCGCGCGAGGGCGATTTGCCGGCGGAAATCTACCATTTGAAGATGGCGGGCAAGGCGAACTGGGATCGCCTGCCCGAAGTGGTCGCGCAGATCGAGAAGGCGCGGGCCGAGGGACTGCGCATCACCACCAACATGTACACCTACACCGCAGGCGGCACGAGCCTCGATGCGGTGCTTCCGCCCTGGGTCCAGGACGGCGGACGCGAGGCGATGCTCGAGCGGCTGCGCGACCCCGAAATGCGCGCGCGCATTGTCGCCGAGATGAGCGCGCCGGAAAGCGATTGGGAAAACCTTCTACGCCTGTCGGGCGCAGAAAACGTCATGCTCGTCGACAGCGAGAATCCCGAACACGAACCGCTGTTGGGCAAGCGCCTGTCCGAAATCGCCGCGGAGCGGAACCAGACCCCGCAGCAGGCCGCCGTCGATCTCGTCATCGAAAGCACCGGGATCGGCACAATCTTCTTCATGATGTCGGAAGAGAACGTGCGCAAGCAGACCGCCTTGCCATGGATGAGCTTCGGCTCCGACGCCGGCGCGCCGGCAGCGGAGGGCGAAACCTTGCAGACGGCCGCGCATCCGCGTGCCTACGGCACCTTCGCCAGGGTCCTCGGCCAATACGTCCGCGAGGACAAGGCGCTGTCGCTGGCCGAGGCGGTCCGCAAGCTGACCAGCCAGCCCGCAGGCAATCTCGGCATCAGGGGCCGCGGCAAGCTCGACGAGGGCTATTTTGCCGATGTGGTGGTGTTCGATCCGGCGACGATCACGGACCACGCCACCTTCGAGCAACCGCACCAATATGCGACGGGGGTCCGCGACGTTTTCGTCAACGGCGTGCAGGTGCTGGCCGGCGGCGAGCACACGGGCGCAACCCCGGGACGGGTGGTCCGCGGACCCGGCTGGACCGGCTGGCCGGACGGCGGCGCCTGCCGCTGACCGGCAACGCCGTTCAGTTCCCTTCGATGCCCGCGAGCAGCGAAGCGACATTGGCGCCCAGCGCCTCCACCGCATAGCCGCCCTCCATCACCACCACGATCGGCAGGCCGAGCGCTGCGATCCGTTGGCCGATGGCCTGGTATTCGGCGGTCTCGATCGCGAAGAACGAGATCGGATCGCCGGCATAGGTATCCGCACCATAGGAGAGGACAAGCGCCTGCGGGCCCCATTCCCCCAGCTTGGCACAGGCCGTCTCCAGCGCATCCATGAACCCTGCGATCTCCGTGCCCCGCGCCAGAGGCAGGTTGAGCGTGTACCCTGTTCCGTCCCCTTCGCCGCGCTCGTCGGAGCGGCCCCAGTAGAACGGATAGTCGGTTGCGGGATCGGCGTGGATCGACACGAAGCAGACATCGGATCGATCGTAGAAAATGTCCTGCGTGCCGTTGCCGTGGTGATAGTCGATGTCGAGGATGGCGACCCGCTCGCGGCCCTGGCCGAGCAGATATTGCGCGGCGATGGCGGCGCTGTTGAGATAGCAATAGCCGCCGAAATAGTCGGCCTCCGAATGGTGCCCCGGGGGGCGGCAGAGCGCAAAGGCCGTCCGCGCGCCCGCTGCCACATCCGCTGCCGCGGCGATCGCGCATTGCGCGCTCCAATAGGCGGCGGACCAGGTCCCCTCGCCGATGGGAGTGCCGGCATCGTAGCTGTAGCGGCCGAGCTTCGCGTCGATCCGGTCCATGGCGATTTCGCGCCGCCGGACCACCGGCCAGGTGTAGGCGACCGCATCACCAGGACGCCCGCTGTCGCGCCATTCGGAATGGGCTGAGCGCAGGAAATCGACATAGGCGGGATTGTGGATTGCGGCGATCGGATCGGTCCCGAAATCCTCTGGCTGTGTCGCTTCGCCCAGAACCGCGAGGATCGCCTCGGCGCGGTCGGGTGTTTCGGCATGGGGATGCCAATCGCCATTGTGCAGTTCGCGTTCGGGACGATGGGTGAGTTGGCGGCGATCGAAATAGGTTTTCATTTACAGGTTCCTCGAAGGCGATCTCTCAATGGTAGAGCCTGACCAGAGGAATGAATATGTTTTCCTCTTGGAGAATGACGCGATCGGGAAATTCGGCGCACGACCCCTGAAAATCGCCGGAAAAGCAACGACGGCGGGGAATTGACCTGCGCAATCTAATCGGTAATGTCCTGATCGGAAAATCGAGGAGGGTCGAATGCCGAAAGCCGCGAATGTCGTCATGAACAGGATCTTGGGACCCGTGCTGCTCGGATTGGCGGGGGTTGCATCGATTTCCGCCGCACCTCTGGCCGCGCAGGCACAGCCGGCTGCGTTCTCGGATTCGCGGCTAGCCGGGCTCGAAGATTTCGTCGACGGCGTCATGGCCGAACAGATCGCTTCGCGCGAAATTGCCGGGGCCGTGGTGACGGTGGTTCACGACGGCGAAGTCCTGTTCAGTCGGGGCTACGGCTATGCCGATGTCGATGCGCGCGAACCGGTCGACGGCATGGCGACCCTGTTTCGCCCCGGCTCGGTGTCGAAGCTGTTTACCTGGGTGGCACTGATGCAGCAGGTCGAGCAGGGCCGGGTCGATCTCGACGCGGACGTCAACCGCTATCTGGACTTCGAAATCCCCGAATTCGGATCGCAACCGATCCGCGTGCGCGATCTGCTTCAGCACACGCCGGGGATGAGCGACATAGGGGGCATTTCCGTCCGCACCGAAGCGGAAATCACGCCCTATCGCGATTGGATCAAGGCCAATATTCCCGCCCGGCTGTGGGAAGCCGGAAGCGAGATCTCCTATTCTAACTACGGCACGGCGCTTGCGGGCTACATCGTCGAGCGCCTCTCGGGAGAGCCGTTCGAAACCTATGTCGAGAAGCATGTCTTCCAGCCTCTGGGCATGACCTCGACCACGTTCCGCGAGCCGCTGACCGGAACCATGAAGGAGAACATGGCGACCGGCTATACCCTCGAAGACGGGCGTTTCGTGGCGATGCCCTACGAGTTCTTCAGTCCGGTCATGCCCGCCGGCTCCGCCGCAGCCAGCGGACCCGACATGGCGCGCTTCATGCTCATGCTGCTCGACCACGGTAGTCTGGCCGGAGCAAAGGTGCTCGAACCCGCGTCGATCGATCTGCTGTTCAGCAATTCCACCGCCAACGCTCCCGACCTGGAGGGAATGGCGCACGGATTCCTGGTATATCGCAACGAGGGGCCACGGCTCATCGGCCATGCGGGCAACACCCGCGATTTCCATTCCAATCTGGTGCTCGCGCCGGAGCACGATCTCGGCTTCTTCGTGTCCACGACCGGCGGGGTCGCGAGCGGGGCAGGGCGCACCGATCTCAGCGACATACTGATTGGCCGGCTGTTTCCGCAGGAGCCCGCCGAGCGCTGGAGCGGCGAGGATGCCGGCGCGGCGCTGGCGGGGTCCTACCGCGCCAATCGCCGCGACTACAACCGCGAGCCAAACCCGGACAACGATCTCAAGGTCACGGCGCCTGCGCCGAACCGGCTGGTGTTAAAGACCGGCGAGAACGCCACCGCCTGGAAACAGATCGGCCCGCGGATGTACGAACAGGTCACGGCGGCACGCGAGGGCGGGCCCTATACGCGGCTGCAGTTCTACGGTCCTGCCGACGATCTGCGACTGTCCTTCTCGAACCAGCCCTACATGACCTATCATCACGTCGAGGCGGCCGATTGACGCCCTTTGCCGGGCGCAAATAGGTCTGGCGGGAATGGGTGGCGGGCCGTGCGGTTGCGCAGCCGCCGCGCCCCCTATATCACCTCCCCGAGATCAACAGACGCGTGACTGCATGATGATAACACCTTCGATGATGATTCTGGTGGCGGTTGACGCCTGATGACGGCAGACCACCCGACGCTGGGCGTCATCATTCGCGGTATTCGCAACAAGAACGGCTGGACGCTCAAGGAGATGAGCGCGAAGACCGGCATACCGGTATCGACACTGTCCAAGGTCGAGCACGATCGCCTCACGCTGACCTACGACAAGCTCCAGCAACTCAGCCGGCGCCTCAACATCAGCATGTCCGAGCTGTTCGCGGAAAACCGTCCGGCGCCCGAACGCCAGGTCATGGGACGCCGCAGCGTCGGGACGATCGAACAGGCGTTGCGGGTCGAGACGCCCAATTACGACTATTTCTACCTGTGCACCGATCTGCGGCACAAGCGCATGATCCCGATCCTGACCCGGATCCGGGCGAAGAGCACGAAGGAATTCGGCGAGCTGGTCCACCACCAGGGCGAGGAGTTCATCTTCGTCATCGAGGGGGCTATCGAAGTCCACACCGAATTCTACGACCCGATCGTGGTTCGCGAACAGCAGTCGATCTACATCGACTCGACCATGGCCCATGCCTATCTGGTCGCCGACGGGTGCGAGGAGGCACTGGTTCTCGGGGTTTGCTCGAGCGAGGAACAGGGGCTGATGGATTCGCTCATCAAGAACGTTCACGGAGAACCGGGTCTCTGAACCGGCCCCCGCGTTCGTGGGCGCCTGGGCTGCGCGTCGGAAATGCCAGTTTTCGTCCCGACCGACCGCCCGACCAATCCGATCCGCAGATGACAATCTTCTCGTCAAGCATTGGTTTGTTCTGGACAGGACGATTGTGTCCTGATTAGGATGGTGTGCCCTCGTGGGAGAGGGTCGCTGCATCCGGGGGTTCTCGTGCTTTTTAATTTCAAGCTGGATGTGGGTAAGCGGTGCCCGGTCCTTCCGTCCCGCCACCGGCGCGGCAAGTCGATGGACCACGGCTGATGGCCCGCGCAGCAGAAATGCAGAAGGCGGTATTTGGCGGCGCGCAGGCTTCCGAACTCGAACGATCCGGTGGGGCCGATCCGCTGCGAATTCCACGTCCCTATCTGCTGTTTCTCGGAGATGAGACGAACCCGGGCTATGCGAAATCGGCATTCGGCATTCGCGACTGGGCTGCGGAAGACTGCGTTGGCGAATACTCCTATGGCGACAGCACGCTGACCTTGGGCCTTCCAGAGATGACGCCGCAGGTCGCCGCGCAGCATGGCGCGAAGGCCCTGGTGATCGGCATCGCCAATTCCGGCGGAGTTATTCTCGAGGCCTGGCGCCCCCATCTGATCGCGGCGATGGATGCCGGATTGCATATCGTCAGCGGCATGCACGCGCGCCTCGGCGACGTCCCCGAACTCGCGGAAGCCGCGCGCGCAAACAACGTACGGCTGATCGACATCCGTCGCCCGCCGGCCAACATCCCCATCGCATCCGGCCGCAAACGATCGGGCAAGCGGTTGCTGACCGTTGGCACCGACTGCGCGCTCGGCAAGAAATACACCGCCTTGGCCATGGCCCGAGGGTTCGAGGCGCGCGGGATCGACGTCGATTTCCGCGCCACGGGCCAGACCGGCATCCTGATTGCCGGCGGCGGCATCCCGATCGACGCGGTGGTGTCGGATTTCGAAGCCGGGGCTGCGGAGATGCTCTCGCCCGATGCGGCTGACGGACACTGGGACATCATCGAAGGACAGGGCTCGCTGCTCCATCCCGGCTTCGCGGCGGTGTCCGTGGGGCTTCTCTTCGGCAGCCAGCCGGATGCCTTCGTCGTGTGCCACGATCCCAGCCGCACCGAAGTGCTCGGCTATCCAGGAACGCCGCTGCCCGACATCGCCGAGATCATCGAAGCGACGATCCTGCTCGGCAAGCGGACCAATCCGGCGATCCGCTGCGGGGGCATCAGCCTCAATACCAAGAGCTATGACGCGCAAGAGGCCCAAGCGCTGATCGAAGAGACCGCGCGGCGCTATGGCCTTCCGGCTGCCGATCCCATTCGCGGCGGACCGCATTTCGAAGCGCTGCTGGACAGCTGCCTGGCATGAGTTGGCGGGGCGGGCATCGAACACGCCGAGCGGTGCCCGTTTCCGCCTCACCGGGCCTCAGCCCCTTGAGCGAATTCGGGAGGCCCTGCTGATCGCCAAGCCGAGCTTCTTCCAGCGGTTCCTGCTCCCCGGCATCACGTTCAAGGCGGTGGTGATCGGCGGCGGCTACGCGACCGGGCGCGAACTGGCGGAATTCTTCTTTCCGACCGGGCCACTCGGCGGATTGTACGGCATGCTTCTGGCGATGGCGATCTGGAGCCTGGTCTGCGCCGTCGCCTTCGCACTGTCGCATCATCTGCGCGCCTACGACTACCGCACGCTGATGCAATCGGTCCTCGGCCCCTTCTGGGTGGTGTTCGAGGTTTTCTATGTCCTTTTCCTGATCCTGATCCTCGCCGTCATGTCGGCCGCGGCCGGGGAGATCGGGGCGGCGCTGTTCGGCTGGCCTCCCGTGGTCGGCACCTTGCTGCTCATGGCCGCGGTCGCGGCGACCACCAGCTTCGGCAACGACGGGGTCGAACGGGTCTTCCGCTTCACCTCCGGATTTCTCTACCTCGTCTATGCGCTCTTCCTGGTCCTCGCGATCACCTATTTCTCGGACGGGATCGGTGAGGCCCTGACCATCGCTCCGACCTCGCAGGAATGGATCGTGGGCGGGGCGACCTATGCCAGCTACAATTTTGTCGCGGCGATCGCCGTGCTGCCCTTCATTCGCCGCCTCACTTCGCGCCGCGACGCGATCGTAGCCGGGGCACTGGCCGGACCCCTGGCGATGGCACCGGCGCTCGTGTTCTTCCTCAGCATGTCGGCCTTCTATCCCGAGATCGCCGGGGCGTCTCTGCCATCCGATTTCGTCCTGGAAGAGCTCGGCCTGCCCTGGTTCCAGCTGATGTTCCAGCTGATGATCTTCTGCGCGCTGGTGGAGACCGGGGTCGGGGTGGTGAACGCGCTGAACGAGCGGATCGAGGTTGCCCTGGAGAATAGCGGGCGGGGCGAGTTTTCCTTCCTGGGCAGGCTGGGGGTCGCGGCTGTCCTGCTGCTGGTTTCGGGGTTCGCGGCGGTGCGCTTCGGCCTCGTCGATCTGATCGCCCAGGGGTACGGGGCCTTCGGCTACATCATGCTGGCCATTCTCGTATTGCCGCTGATGACCGTGGGTCTGTGGCGGCTCGCGCGGCCCGCGTGGGGCAAAACGAGCAAGGGAGACGCCAACACATGATTTCGACGCGCGCCGGTAGATGGAAAACCCTCGCGGCGTTCCGGGGCCTTGCGGCCATGGTCGCGATCCTCGCTTCGCCGCTGGCCGCTCAGACCTACGATCTGGTGATCGAAGGCGGCCGGGTCATCGATCCCGAGACCGGGCGAGACGAGATCGCCAATGTCGCGGTCACCGAGGGGCGGATTGCCGCCATCTCGTCCGAGCCGATGCAGGGCGAGCAAGTCCTCGATGCCCGCGGGCAAGTCGTCGCTCCCGGTTTCATCGACCTTCACGCTCATGGCCACGATCTCGCCAGCCAGCGGCTTCATCTCCTGGACGGGGTGACCACCGCGATGGAAATGGAGATCGGACGTCTACCGGTCGCCGATTTCTACGCGGACATGCGGGGCGAATCGCTGATCCATCACGGCGCCAGTGCCTCGTTTCTCTGCGCCCGGATCGAGGTGTTGACGGAGAAGCGTTGCGGTGTCGATGGCGCGGACAGTGATGCGACCACGCTCGCGCCGGAAGCTCTCACCACGCCGACCACTCCCGAGCAGGAGGAGCGCATCCTTGCCGTGCTCGAAAGGGAGATCAGGGCGGGAGCCCTGGGCATCGGGGTGGGGCTGGAATACGCACCCGCTGCCGGACGACGCGAGATCTACAAGCTGTTCAAGCTGGCCGCCAAGCACGATGTGCCGGTGTTCGTCCATGTCCGCATGCGCGAGGCGAGCCGCGCGCCGGGCATGCCGATCGCGGTGGCGAACGAGTTGATCGCCGATGCCGCCGCCACCGGAGCGGCGCTGCAGATCGTCCACATCACCTCGACCGCGCTCGGGGACACGCCGACCGTGCTCGAGATCATCAAGGGTGCCGCGGCCCGCGGCGTGGATGTGACCACCGAAGCCTATCCCTACGAAGCCGGATCGACATCGATCGGCTCGGAATTCTTTTCCGACGGCTGGCGGGAGCGATCCGGTGTCACCTACAACGACGTTCTCTGGACCGAAACCGGCGAGCGGCTGACCGAGGAGACCTTTGCCCGATACCGGCGCGAAAGGCCGGACGGCGGCGTGGTTATCTTCCTGATCCCGCAGGACGCGATCGACCTTGCGATCGCCGATCCCTATGTCAGCATTGCGTCCGACGGAGGGGTGATGGACAAGCCCAACGTCCATCCCAGGGGCGCCGGGAGCTTCAGCCGGGTTCTCGGACATTTCGTGCGCGAGCGCGGCCTGCTGGATCTGCCGACCGCGCTGGAGAAGATGACGATCCTTCCGGCAAAACGCCTCGAGAAGGCGGCACCGGCCATGGCGCGCAAGGGGCGCATCCAGGTGGGCGCCGATGCGGACATCGTCGTCTTCGATCCGGCGCGGGTCACCGACAACGCCACCTATGGCGACGCGCTGCGGCCTTCCAGCGGATACCGCTATATTCTGGTCGGCGGCGAGGTGCTCGCCCGTGGCGGAGAGGTCACACCCGGGGCCTATCCCGGGTCCGGCGTTCGCCTGGGTGACCGATAGGAGTTCGGGCGGATGACGCGAAAGCGCGCTTTCTCAGCGCGATACGCCGAAACAGGTGTTTCTACTCGGGTTTTGTGACGAAACGGTTGACAGCAAGGGCATTTTCAGGCTCATATTCTCCAAACAGGAGCAAGTTGTCTTGTTTGGGATAAAGCGCTCACCGGAGAATGGGCGTGAAAAGCAAACGGGCAAGGGGGCTTTCGGGAAGCAATCGGGGACGAGCGCAATCACGGGCGGCCGTGGCGACGATCAAGGGAGATTAAGGAGCATGCATTGGCAAACAACCGCGGTTCGCGCAGCCCTTTCGACTTCGGTGGCGGCCATCGCGCTGCTGGCGGGTGCCCCCGTAGCGGCGCAATCGGGCGGAACAGTCGGCGACGTCGAGGAAGACGCCGATGTCGAGGAGACCGCCAACGAGACCATCGTCGTCACCGGCTCCCGCATCTCGCGTGACGGCTTCGATCAGCCGACCCCGACCACAGTGCTCGGCAGCACCGAAATCCGCCAGGCGGCCAAGGTCAATCTCCAGCAGGTGCTCAACGAACAGCCGCAGGTGCGCAACACCGTGTCGCCCACCGGCACGATCGGAAACACCGCGAGCGGTACGGCCCCGGTCGACCTGCGCGGGCTTGGCAGTGCTCGCACGCTAACGCTGCTCAACGGTCGGCGCTTTGTCGGCGACAACAACCTGAATTTCGTTCCGACCAGCCTGGTCGATCGGATCGAGATCGTGACCGGCGGCGCTTCCGCCGCCTGGGGTTCCGACGCCGTGGCCGGTGTCGTCAACATCATTCTCGACGACGATTTCGACGGGCTGACAATAGGCGCAAGTGCGGGCATCTCGTCTCGCCACGATGGCGAACGTTACGGCGTGGACGGTGCTTTCGGTACGTCCTTTGCGGACGGGCGCGGCCATTTCATCATCGGTGCTGAGTATGTTGACGACAGCGGGATACCGATGTCGGGACGGCGGGATCGGCCCCGGCTGGGGGCGGGCCTCGTCGCGATTGGCGGCGGGCAGGTCGAACTACAGCCGGATGTCAACACCGACCTCTTCCCGATATCGCAGGGCGGAACGATACTCTCCGGCTCGCTCGCGGGACAGGCTTTCAATTCCGATGGCACGCTCGGCCCGTACACCCTTGCCGATGCCTCCAGCCTTTACGATAGCCTGATCGTCGCGAGTCCGCTCGAAAGGTTCAGCTCCTATGCGCGCGCGACTTTCGACATCACCAACAACATCGAAGTCTGGGTCGACGGGGCTTACGGGATCTCCGATGTTCGGCAGCCCTTCTTTGCCGATCCGGCGGGGTCGATCCTCGCGTTCCAGGTTGCGACCAGCAACCCGTTTCTTAATCCTGGGGTGCGCGCGCAGCTCCTCGGGGCGGGCGAAGCCGCATTCGTTTTGGGCCGGTTTTCGACCGATTCTTTCGTCCTTGATTTCGACGCGCGGCGGGAAAACATCGAAGGTGCCATCGGCATAAGCGGCGAGCTGGGAAGCGGTTGGCGCTTCGATGCGCATTTCAGCCATGGACAGATCGAAAATTCGCAGCGCTTCTTCAATTCGCCGATTACCGCCAACTTCCAGCGAGCGCTCAATGCGGTCAATTCTGGCGGCCAGATCGTCTGTGCGGTCAACGCCGACGGCAATGCGGCCAACGATGACCCGGCTTGCGTACCTTTCAACCCGTTCGGCCAGGGCGCGCCATCCCAGGCGGCGATCGACTACGTCACCGGGACGCAGATGACCGATTCGGTGAACAAGCTGGATTCGCTTGCGGCGAGCGTACAGGGGGAACCCTTCTCGCTATGGGCCGGACCGGTTTCGATAGTCCTGGGTGTGGAGGCACGCTGGCAGGAGCAGGAACAGACGATCGGCGCGCTCAATGCCGCGGGCGCGTTCGGTACCAATGTTTTCAGCAGCGCCCTGAACGGCGGCACGGACGTGAAGGAAGGCTTCGGCGAAATCCTGCTACCCCTGTTCAACAGCGAGAACTTCGAATTCGATCTCAATGGGGCTGCCCGCTATTCGGATTACAATCTGAGCGGCGGCATCTGGTCGTGGAAAGTCGGCGGGACGGCCCGGCTTTTCCAGGACATCCTGCTGCGGGCGACGCGCTCGCGCGATATCCGGGCGCCCAGCATCGGCAATCTCTTCTCTGTCAGCGCGATCAACATCCGTAATGTGGTCGACAATGATACCGAAGGACGCACGGGCACTCCCGGCTACAATCCCACGCCGCGCGCCACGATCTTTACAGGTGGCAATCCCGATCTCGTTCCAGAGGTCGCGCGAACCTGGACGGCCGGACTTTCGGTCTCTCCTTTCGATGGCTTCAACCTGTCGGTCGACTATTACGATATCGAAATCGGCAACGCGATCACCGCGCCGAATGCGTCGGATATCACTGCGGCCTGTGCGCAAGGCGTAACCTCGGCTTGCGATGCCGTGATCCGCGACGCGACCGGCACGATCACCACGGTTTACGCGACGACCCAGAACATCGCGCAGTTTGCCACCAACGGTGTCGATATCGAGGCTTCCTACGTGACGCCGTTGAGCTGGCTGGCAGATATACCCGGCGTCCTCCGCGTCCGGGCGCTTGCGACCTACGTCGATGAGCTCTCTTTCCAGACCGGTTTCAACCAGCGCCAGGTCGCCGGCGACGTTGGCGACACCGTCCTCGATGGCGTCCCGCATTGGCGCGGAAACCTGAGCCTGACCTACCAGTCCGACGATCTCGGTCTGGATGCCCGCCTTCGCTATGTCGGTGGCGGTCAGTATGACAGCACGCTGCCGATCGTGAACAACGACATCGATGCGCGCACCTATCTGGACCTCGGTGCACAGTTCAAGGTGGAGGACCTGTTCACCTTCTTCATGAACGTGAACAACGTCTTCGATGTTGCGCCGCCGCTGATCATCCAGACGACTAACGTGCATTACGACAATGTCGGTCGGTACTACACGGTCGGGGCCCGCGTGGAGTTCTGAAGAGGTCCTTGGGCGAAGCGGCGTAGAAAGACCTGCGTCGCTTCGCCGCTAGACCTTGTGAGCGGCTCCGCTCGGCCCTATCGCGCGCGCCGATGACAGAGGAAAAATCACCCGACCGCGATCTGACCGATCGCAAGTTCTACCGTGCCGACCAGGAAGCGAGCTTCGCCGACGCGCAGTCTCCGCGGACTCCGCAGACGATGCATCCGGCCTATCGGCTCGCCTATCGCGACACCGATTTCCTGATGCGCGACGAGTTGCGCCCGTTGCGCTTCCAGCTCGAGCTGATGAAGCCCGAGATGCTGCTCGACGAGGCCGGGGTGGGCTCGACGCTGGTGATCTACGGTTCGGCGCGCATCCCTCCGCCCGACGCGGTCGAGGATGCACTCGCCGGCGCGGAAAATCTGCCGGATCAGGAAGCGCGGGTGGTCCGCAACCTCGCGGCGAAGGCAAAGTATTACGATGAGGCCTACCGCCTCGCCAAGATCGCCAGCGAGAAGTCGATCATCGAGGACGGGAAGCGGCAGTTCGTGATCTGCTCGGGCGGGGGCCCCTCCATCATGGAAGCTGCCAATCGCGGGGCGAGCGATGCCGGGGAGGAATCCATCGGTCTCAACATCGTTCTGCCGCACGAGCAGGCGCCCAACCCCTACGTCACCCCATACCTCAGCTTCCAGTTCCACTATTTCGCGCTGCGCAAGATGCACTTCCTGTTGCGCGCGCGTGCGGTCGCCGTGTTCCCGGGCGGGTTCGGGACCTTCGACGAGTTCTTCGAACTGCTCACGCTGGTGCAAACAGGCAAGATGAAGCCGATCCCGATCCTGCTGTTCGGGAAGGACTTCTGGACGCGGGTGATCGATTTCGAGGCGCTGGCCGACGAGGGGACGGTCTCGCATGTCGATCTCGACCTGATCCACTGGTGCGAGAGCGCAGACGATGCCTGGGACCACATCGCCGAATTCTACAAGCTCGAACGCTAGGCCGCAGGCTTATTCGGACCGGCGCACCGCCTGGTGACCCAGGGGACCGTGGCCGGAACCGTAGCCGGGCGCCCTCGCGATCGCCTCATAGGTGAATTGCCGCGCCAGTCGCACCGCATGGGTCAGGGGCTGGCCATGGCCGAGCATGGTGGCAAGCGCCGCACTCAGGGTGCAACCGGTGCCGTGGGTGTGCCGGGTTTCGATCCGCTGGTGGGCGAAGCTCGCAACCTTGCCGTCGGGCGAGACCACCCGGTCGATGACTTCTTCGCCCTCGTCGTGTCCGCCCTTGGCCAGCACCACCACATCCCGCGCCCGTGCAAGAACCAATGCCGCTTCGACGATCTCCTCGGTGCTTGCGACGGGCAAACCGGTGAGCGCGGCCAGTTCGGGCAGGTTGGGGGTGACCACCGTCGCATGCTCCATGATCTGCGCGAAGCCTTCGATGGTGGCCTCATCGGCCAGCACGGAGCCGCTGGTCGCGATCATCACCGGGTCGAAAACCACCTTGCCCCCGAAGCGAGCCAGCCGCTCGGCGACCACCGCGGCGATGGTCGGCGACCCGAGCATGCCGATCTTGATCGCATCGGCACCGATATCCTCGAGGCAGGCATCGATCTGCGCCCCGACGAAATCGGCTTCGCAGGTCTCCACCGCCTGGACGCCGAGCGAGTTCTGCGCGGTCACGGCCGTGATCGCGGTCATCGCATAGCCGCCGAGCATGGCGATGGTCTTGATGTCAGCCTGTATCCCGGCGCCGCCCGAACTGTCGGAACCAGCGATGGAAAGGATGCGCGGGGTCGTCGTCACGCCCGATGTTTCCGCTCGGTGGAGGGCGGGTACTGCGCGTGAAGGGCGTGGGCGCGGGTCGGGCGGTCGGTGAGTTCGCCCGCACAATTGGGACAGCGATCGTCGAGCCGGTCGGCGCATTGTGCGCAGAAGGTACACTCGAAACTGCAGATGAAGGCTCCGTGGGCCTCGGCCGGGAGCTCCACCCCACAGGCTTCGCAATCGGGGCGCATCTCCAGCATCAGGCGGCGTCGCGCACCGCGTCGCAGACCCGGTCGACGATCTGTTCGACCTGGGCTGCATCGTCGCCCTCGGCCATGACCCGGATGACCGGCTCGGTACCCGAGGGACGGATCACCAGACGCCCGCCGTCGCCGAGTTCGCTCTCGGCCTCCGCGATCGCGCGTTTGACGGTTTCTGCTTCGAGAGGTGCCCCGCCATCGTATCGCACGTTCTTGAGAAGCTGGGGGACCGGATCGAAGAGATGGAGCAACTCGCTCGCCGGCTTGCCCTCGCGGACCAGGCTGGCGAGCACGCGCAGCGCCGCCACCGTGCCGTCGCCTGTGGTGGCGTGATCGAGCAGAATCATATGCCCGGACTGCTCGCCGCCGAGGTTGAACCCGCCTTCTCGCATCCGCTGCAGGACATAGCGATCGCCGACCTTGGTCCGCTCGAGACCGAGGCCGAGACCGCGCAGATAGCGTTCCAGACCAAGGTTCGACATCACCGTGGCAACCACGCCGCCGCCCGTCAGCCTGCGCGTCTCGCTCATCCTCGTGGCGATCAGCGCCATCATCTGGTCGCCGTCGACGGCCTTCCCCTTCTCGTCGATGACAATCAGGCGATCGGCGTCTCCGTCGAGCGCGATGCCGATGTGCGCGCCTTCCTCCACCACCTTGGCCTTTACCGCCTCGAGTGCGGTGGAGCCGACCTCGTCGTTGATATTGGTCCCGTTCGGGCTGACGCCGAGCGGGATCACCTCGGCACCCAGTTCCCAGATCGCGCTCGGGGCGACCTGATAGGCGGCACCATGCGCGCAATCGACGACGATCCTCAGCCCGTCGAAGCGAATGTCGGAGCCGATCGACCGTTTGACCGCGTGGATGTAGCGCCCGCGGGCGTCCTCGATACGACGAGCCCTGCCGATATGTTCGGCATCGGCGAGCTGCGGGGGCTGTTCCATCAGCGCCTCGATCGCCATCTCGTCCTCGTCCGACAGCTTGAAGCCGTCGGGCCCGAACAGCTTGATCCCGTTGTCTTCGTATGGGTTGTGGCTGGCCGAGATCATGACACCGAGATCGGCGCGCATCTCGCGGGTGATCAGCGCGATCGCCGGTGTCGGCAACGGGCCGGTCATGATCACGTCCATGCCGGTGCTGGTGAAGCCGGCGACCAGTGCGCTTTCGATCATGTAGCCGGACAGCCGCGTATCCTTGCCGATCACCACGCGGTGGCGGTGGTCGCCGCGGCGGAAATGCGCGCCGGCGGCCTGGCCGACCCGCATGGCGAGTTCGGCATTCATCTTGCCCTGGTTGGTTCGCCCGCGAATTCCGTCGGTGCCGAAGAATTTGCGTCCCATTGCTGTCCCGTGTTCCGCTGTCGTTTCGCGGCGCTTGTGGCGCGTCCGGACGCGGATGGAAAGGCCGCGGGTGGTTTTCGCCGCAGTCTTGCAACCCTTGCCCGCGCGGCGCGTTGCATTAGGGAATCCCAAAATTTCTTCAGCACAAGGGAAAACGAATCATGGCATTCAAGCTCATCGACCTGCCCTATGACGACAGCGCGCTGGCACCGGCGGTCTCGGCCGAAACGCTGTCCTATCATCACGGCAAGCACCACCAGGCCTATATCGACAAGACCAACAAGGCGATCGAAGGCACGGATCTGGCCGACAAGCCGCTCGAAGATGTCGTCGCCGCCGCGCGCGGCAGCGACCAGGGCCTGTTCAACAATGCCGCGCAGAGCTGGAACCACGGCTTCTACTGGCACTCCATGACCGGAGAGGAAAGCTCGGCTTCCGACGAGCTCAAGAGCATGATCGACAGCGCTTTCGGTTCGACCGACGGGCTCAAGGACAAGCTCAAGGAGCGCGGCGCAGGGCATTTTGCCAGCGGCTGGGTCTGGCTGGCCGAGAAGGGCGGCGAACTCACGATCGAGGAGACCCACGACGGGGACACGCTGGCGGACAAGAATGGGTTGAACCCGTTGCTTGTCATCGACCTTTGGGAGCACGCATATTATCTGGATCACCAGAACAAGCGCCCCGAATATCTCGACGCTGTCGTCGGATCGAAGCTCAACTGGAGCTTCGCCAGCGACAATCTGGCGCGCGGAAACACCTGGCGATATCCCGGCTGATAATCCGCATCTCGAAAACCGAAGCCCGCTCCGCCATCGGCGGGGCGGGCTTTTCTATTTCGAGCGTTCTTCGTCGGTCTCGAGAAGATCGCCGGCGAACAGCGGTTCACCGAAAATGAAGCCGATGACGTTTGGCCGTCCGGTGTGGTCGAACAGCGCCGTCAGCGTCAGCAGGATGGGCACCGACAGGAGCGCCCCGGTAAAGCCCCAAATCCACGAGAAATAGCTCAGCGCGATCAGGATCATGACCGGGTTCATGGTGAAGCGCGCGCCGAGGATCGAAGGCGTCACCACATTGGCCTCGATCGTGTGCAGGGCGAGATAGGCGGCGGCGGGGATCAGGCCGAGGATGATCGTTTCGGTGGTGCCGATGCCGAAGAGTGCCAGCAGCCCGATCATCAGGGTCGGGCCGATGTAGGGAATGAAGTTGAGGATCGCGGCGAGGCCGCCCCACATGATCGGGGCGTCGACCCCGAGCGCCCAAGCGCCCAGCGTCACGATCACCCCGACCCCCGCGTTGATCCAGGTCACCGTGAGGATATAGGCGGCCACTCGGTCCTGCACCTCGCGCATCACCCGCGCCGCCTTGATGCTGGTGCCGAAGCTTGTGCGGCCGAACAACAGGTGCTGACGCAGGCGGACGCGCGCCTCGATCAGGAAAAAGGTCATCAGGAAGGTCAGGATCACCTCGATCACCACGCTCGGGGTGGCGAAGGCGAGTTCCTCCAAAAGGCTTGGTCCGGCCAGAACGACCTCCTGCTGCCCGCTGCGCCGCATCAGATCGCCCAGTTCCGCATTGAGCTGCGCCAGCCAGCCGAACTGATCGCGAATCTCCGAAAAGCGCGTGCCGATGGAGCGCATCAGGTCCGGCAAGCGATCGAACAGAGTCACCGCCGGCTGCAGGATCAGCGCCAGCGCGGCAAGCAGCACCGCGAAGAAGATGAGGAGGGCGGTCAGCGAGGCGAGGACGTTCGGCAGCCCCCAGCCTGCCAGCTTGTCGGCGAGCGGCGAGAGTATGATGGTGAGGATGATCGCCGCGGTCAGCGGCAGGAACACCACCGAACCGATCGAGAGGACGAAGGGGAGGGCGAAGAACAGGCCCGCGCCGATGAGCACCACCAGTGCAGAGATCAGACGCAGCTCCTGCTCCGCGAAGGCCATGCGCCGGCCGCGACCCTCAGGCTCGCGATCATCTGGGTCGGGCCTGCCATCCACGAATGGAATCTCTGTCATCGGCGGCGAGAGTGGCCCCGGCCGCTTCCGCGGGCAAGGGCCTTCATCCTAGCTGCGCGAGGCCAGCCCCTGGCCGGAAGCGACATCGTCGAGCTCCTCGAGGATGGCCCGGTGGGCGGTCTCGTCGTCGAGCGATCGCTTGGGAATGTCGCCATCGGCCAGCATGGAATTGAGCGCGGCGCGGGCGCGGCCCACCCGACTCTTGATGGTGCCTACCGCGCAGCCGCAGATGTTCGCCGCTTCTTCGTAGGAGAAGCCGCCGGCGCCGACCAGCAGCAGCGCCTCGCGCCGTTCCGGAGGCAGGGTCAGCAGAGCACGATGCATGTCGGACAGATGGATCGGCTCCTCCTGGCCCGCCGGCGCGGTCAGGATGCGTTCGGCCACGGTCTCGTCGTACTCGCCGCGGAACCGGTTGCGCCGCATGTCGGTGAGATAGGCGTTGCGCAGGATCACGAAAGTCCAGGCGCGCATCGAAGTGCCGGGCTCGAACCGCTCCTGTGCGGCCCAAGCCTTGAGCAGGGCCTCCTGCACGAGATCGTCCGCGAGGTCCGCACGGCCGCACAGCCCGCGCGCAAACGCGCGCAGATGCGGAACCACCTCGGTGAGTTCGCGCTTGAAATCGGCCTTTTCGGCAGCCGTTCTGGCTTGTCCCCCCATCAGTCCTTTTCGTCTTTGTCCAATTGCGAGAGAAGGTCCTTGAAGGTGTCGGGCAGGTCTTCGTCCACGACGGAGTCGTAGAGTTGCTTGAGCCCGTTCGCCCAACCTGGTTCGCCGCGATTGCGGCCCGGGCCGGATGGGGATGTGCGACCCCGCGGCCCGTCCTGATTGTCTCTCTCGAAAGTCATATGCAGAGTGGCGCGTCCTTGCCGTGCGAGGCCCGACAGCGCCGCTGTCTTGCCCCATGATTCGATCCCATTGGTTGAGGGGGAACGATGTCCCTGCTCTATTGTTCCCAACCGAGACCACGATCCGTAAACGCTTCGCACCCCGCTGTGCAAGGGGCGCGAAGGCTGTACCAATCCAGGGGGCGACGAGCTGTCGAATTCGCACACAACGCGTCGGAAAATCTCGCGCCGCTGGCTGATCGAGAATCCGCGTTCCGTGCCGGTCGGCATCTTCCTGGCTGTGCTTGCGGTCACGGCCCTCAGTGTCTTCGCGATCGAACGGGGCGAACGCCAGCGCGAAGCCGCCGCGATGAGCCGTGCGAGCATCGCCATGGCCTCCGCCCTCGAGCGCCGGGCCTCGATCAACGCCTCCTATCTGCGCTCGGGCGCGGCGCTGTTCTCGACCCAGCCAACCGTAGAGCCGGCGCTGTTCCGGCGCTTCGTGTCGGAACTGCGGCTCGATTCCGATTATCGCGGGGCCGAGGGAATCGGCTGGGCCCCCGCAATCGGCGCGGCGGAAGTTCCGGCGCTCGAACAGCGGCTTTCGAACTACCGCATCGACTCCATCGCGATCAGGCCATCGCTCGAGGAGATGCCCCGCGACAAGCTGGTTCCCGTTGCTCTTCTGCAACCCGATACCGCGCGCAATCGCCGGGCCATCGGTTATGACATGTATTCCGACCCGGTCCGCCGGGCGGCGATGGACGAAGCGGAGCGGGCCGTGCGGCCGACCGCCAGCGGGCGAGTGGTCCTGGTCCAGGAAAGCAACGGCACATCGGCGGGCTTTCTGATCTACATGCCTGTCTTCGGCAGTGCGGGGCCCGAGCGGCGCTTGCGCGGCTTCGTGTACAGTCCCTTCAACTCGCAGGATTTCCTGTCTTCGGCCGCGGATCTGGTCGATCTCGGGGACTTTGCGGTTTCGCTCTACGATGGCGCTCCGGGCGACGAGACGCTGATGGGTCGTATCGACGGGGTCGAGGATCCCCGCCGTCACATCAGCCAGCCCGTCAGCGTCGCCAATCGCAACATGACCGTGGAAATCGCTTCCCCGCGCGGCAACGCTCTGTCCTCGCTGTCGATGATAACGCTGATCTTCGGGCTCGCCGTCGCCAGCCTGCTGATGCTGGTTTCCCGCCTTCTCACACAGCAGGCGATCGAGGATCAGCGTTCGCTCGACTGGTTCGCGGAGCAGAATTCGATCCGCAATTCGCTGACCCGCGAACTCAACCACCGGGTCAAGAATACGCTCGCCAATGTGCTCTCGATCGTCGCGCTGACCCGCCGCCGCGCAGACAATGTCGAGGATTTCGCCGATGGCCTCGACGGCCGCATCCGGGCCCTGTCGGCCACGCATGATCTTCTGACCCAGTCCGAATGGGGTACCACGCCGATCGCATCGGTGGTTGCTGCGGAACTCGCGCCGTACATTCGCCAGGAGGATTACGAGCTGGAAACCAGCGGCCCGCCGGTCGAACTCGCGCCCAACGACGCCTTGTCGCTGGGACTGGCACTGCACGAACTGGCCACCAATGCGTCCAAGTTCGGCGCGCTCAGCGCACCGGGAGGCAGCGTCTCGGTGACCTGGGATCAGACCGCCGACCGGCTCGCGCGGGTTCGTTGGATCGAAAGCGGCGGCCCGCCGGTGCCGCAGCGGCGCGAGCGGGGCTTCGGTACCGATCTTATCGAGAAGATCGTCGCGCACGAGTTGCGCCACCCCGTGGAGCTCGAGTTCGCCCCCGAAGGCGTGCGCTGCACATTGATGGTGCCCATCCGCGAGCCGGTCGATTTCGCGATCCGCGCACGATACGGGGCGATGCGCAGCAACTGAGCGCTGCGCATCGCGAAGTCAGCGGATCGTGCGGAATTACCGGATCAGGCGAGCGGACGGCTGGAGCCGAAGAACAGCGCCTGGCTGATAGCCGCGCGCACCGTCTGTTCCTGGAACGGCTTGGTCACCAGATAGGTCGGTTCGGGCCGGTCGCCGGTCAGCAGCCGCTCTGGGTACGCAGTGATGAAGATCACCGGAACGGTGCTGATGGCGAGAATGTCGTCGACCGCATCGAGCCCGCTCGAACCGTCGGCCAACTGAATGTCGGCGAGGACCAGACCCGGGGTCTTTTCCGCGACCACTTCCTGTGCCTGTGTCCGAGTCGCGGCAGTGCCGCAAATCTCGTGACCAAGCGATTTGACCAGGTCCTCGAGCTGCATCGAGATCAACGGCTCGTCCTCGATGATGAGGACGTTGGTCGAGGTCTCGCGATCGATTTCCTGCACCGCTTCCTGGACCAGCGATTCGACGTTGCCTTCTTCCAAATCCATGATCTGGGCAGCTTCTTCGATCGAGAAATCCTCGAGCGTCGTAAGCAACAGCGCCTGGCGGTTGAGAGGAGTGATCGACTTCAGGCGGTCCGATGCCGCTTCCTCGTGCGCGCCGGTCAGCTGTCGTTCGGGGACTTCCATATAGGCGCTCGACCACACCTTGTTGAACGCGCGGTAGAGCGGCACCCGCCCGCCTTCGAGCGACTGCTTCAGCGCTTCGTCCGCGAGAGCGGCTTCCAGCGTGGCGCGGACGAAAGCGTCTCCGGTCGCCTGCGATCCGGTCAACGCCCGCGCGTAACGGCGCAGGTACGGCAAATTCTTGGCAATCTGGTCACCGAGCGACATGAAGACCCCTTCCTTGTTTCACGCGCTAGAACGTCGCGCCGTGGTCTTGGTTCCGTATGCGCGCAGCCTGTTGTCCGGCATTTGACTTCGCACGCAAATCCGTGAATTTGAGCGCCTTGGCGGGGTCGCGGGGGATGGTCAATGCAAAGGGTCGCCGACCCGGTCGAGTGCCGTGATTGTCCCTTGCAGGACTGTCCCGGCCTGCGTCGGCTGGAACCCGACGAGATCGCCTACCTGCAAACCTTCAAGCAGGGTGAGGTGATCGCCGATCGGGGCGAGCGGATCATCGAGCAGGGGCAGCGCGTGGACCGCCTGTTCACGCTGCTCGACGGATTGCTGATCCGCTTCCGCGCTCTCGAGGACGGGCGGCGGCAGATCGTGAACTTCATGTTCCCGGGCGATCTGGTGGGGCTTCAGGGCGCCTTCCAAGAACCGGCGACGCATTCGGTCGAGCCCCTGTTGCCCTCGCGCCTGTGCGTATTCGAGCGTCACCGCTTCCACGCGCTGACCGTCGATCGCCCCGAACTGGGTTTCGATCTCACATGGCTGGCGGCGAAGGAGGAGACGGCGTTGGAAGAACATATCGTTGCGCTGGGTCGGCGGTCGGCCCGCGAACGGGTCACTTATCTGGCGGTCTGGCTGCTCGACCGGGCCTTGGGGACCTGCATGGCGACGGGCGGCAACCGGTTGTCGGTTTCGATCACCCAGGCGCAGATCGCCGACATGCTCGGTCTGTCGCTGGTCCATACCAACCGCACCATCAAGGCGTTGGAGCGCGAAGGGCTGGTATACTGGAACCAGCGCGAGATCAGTGTGCCCGACATGACCAAGGCGAGCGATTTCGCCAATTTCGACCGTCAACTGCGCCGACCGCGGCCCTTCATCTGACGGCCTGACAGGGGATCGCGCGGTTTCTCGAAAAAATTTCGTTTCGGTCGGAACCCCATGACAGGACGGGCATTTCATCACTGTCACCGCCGAGACCCCCCCTCCCGTCCAAGCGGCTGGTGATACGATCCCGAAAGGCCTCCGTTCAAAAAGAACGGAGGCCTTTTTTTTCATCGTGGGCAGCGCATCCGCGATAAAGCAGGCACTGGCTATGGGTTTCAGGTGGGGTCGGGCGATCAGCCCAGCGCGCCCCGCAAGCGCGAGAGGATGCCCTTGCGCCGGGGTTCCTGCAACAGGGCAACCAGGGCCTCGGTTCGGTAGGGCTTTGCCAGAACCACGCCCAATTCGGCGATATCCTCGGGGATTGCGTCGGGTGCGCCGGTAGAGAAGACGATGCGGGGGCGGTCGGGCCCCAGGGTCCGCAGCAATTCCGCTATCGCCCAGCCGTCGTCGCGATCGGCGAGGTGGACATCCAGGACGATGGCTTCCGGCTTTCCGCGTCGCAGCGCCTCGAGCGCGGCTTCAGTGGAGGCGGTGAGTTCGACTTGTTCCACGCCCGCTTCCACCAGAGCATCCTCTATGGACATCGCCAGAACGGCATCGTCCTCGACGACCAGGACGCGCCGGGGCAAGGCTTGCTCGCCATCACCCGTTTCGAACTTTCTGTTTGCGTCCATGGATTTCCTGCGGATGGGCCGCGATCTGCCGCCCGATGCAGATCAAACCACGACCAAACCGCGCCGTTCCCCGATTGCGGCGCGTTCCCAATCGGCGTTGCATCCGCGCGACAGTCGGGAGATTACAGCGACTTTCGAAAGATCGCGTATTCCCGGTTGGACGTGCTGCCGATGGCATCGGCGATCGCCACCATTCCCTTGTTGTCTTCGAGGATCCAGCCGATCTCGCCCCTCTGCGCGTTCCAGTTCGATTGTGCGGCCTGTTTGATCTGGCTGATCATCATGAAGGCCAGCTGGCTGGCAACGCGGGTGTTGTGCAGCTCGCGCCGGACGCCCATCAGCGGCACGCGCATGTCCGAGCCGCTGGGGTTGCGCAGCCACCGCAGGATGCGCCACCAGCCGAACGGGAACAGCTTGCCGCCGGACTTGCGCAGGACATGGTTGATGTCCGGAAAGGTCAGCATGAAGGCAACGGGCTTTCCATCCAGTTCGGCGATCATGTTGATCTGCGGATGGATGATCTGCCGCAGTTTCTTGCCCGCATAGGCGATCTCGGCATCGGTGAACGGCACGAACCCCCAGTTGCCCGACCATGCATCGTTGAGGATATCGAGAACGATCTCGGCGTCGCGATCCCACTCCCCGGGATCGACACGGCGCACGCTGATCCGCGGATTGCGTTCGCCCGACTGGACGATGCGCTCGATCAGCGGCGGAAATTCGCGGGTTATATCGATCTCGTAGGTCAGCAGCGTCTTGGCGCGTTCGTACCCCGCGCTCTCGATCCAGCCGCGGTAATGGGCGGGATGGTGGCCCATCATGATCGTCGGGTAGTGATCCTGACCGCGGACCAGCAGCCCTGGCTCCTCCCAGATCGACATCGAGATCGGGCCGAGGACCCTGCTCATCCCCTGCTGCCGGTTCCAGTCCTCGGCGCGCGCGAGCAGCGCGTGGGCGACCGTCTCGTCCTCGGCATCGAAATAGCCGAACATGCCGGAGCCCGCGCCCATGCCCTGCTCGGGCGGCAGGTCGAGCGCCAGATGGTCGATATGCGCCGAAATGCGCCCGACCGGCAATCCGGCGCGCCGGGCGATGAACAGCTGCACCGTGGCATGGCCGAAGAACGGGTTCCTGTCCGGATCGATCAGTTCCATCTGTTCTGATCGCAATTGCGGCACCGCGAAGGGTTCACGACGCGCGAACGCGCGGCCGAGCTCGACGAAGGCCCGCCGCCCCTTCTTGTCGGTGACCGGTTCGATCACTATCTGCGCGTCGCTCACCGGGCGTGCTCCTGTTAAGGCCGGGTTAGCCCTGTGGCGGGTAGCGGACCCTTTTCGCAAGTGTCCGATCACTCTTTCCGACAGGCTGCATTTGTCAGCGCCATGGCCCATGCTGTAAAGCGCGCCCTACGATCCGAACCATGAACACGATCAATCATCCGATCCCCAACGCGGCAAACGCGCATGCAACCGGCCAATCGGCCGGACAAAGAGCCTCGCGCGCGCAATTCGTCGCCAGTGACGACAAGGAGCTGCTGCGCGCGGCACGTGACCTGACCAAGGATTTGGCCGAGGCGCGCGACGATATCTACTGGCTCGATCTGCTGACCTCCGCCGGGATCGGCTATGCGGCGATGGCCGGAGCGATCCTGGTCTCCAGCGTGCCCCTTGCGGTGCTGCTGGGCCTGGTCTCGGCGCTGGCGCTCTACCGGGCGCTGATGTTCATCCACGAGCTCACTCACCTCCACCGCGACGCGCTGCCGGGCTTCCGCACCGGGTGGAACGCGATGATCGGGGTGCCGCTGCTGACCCCATCCTTCATGTACGAAGGCGTGCACACACTGCATCACAAGCGCACGCAGTATGGAACGGTGGAGGACCCGGAATATTTGCCGCTGGCGCTGATGAAGCCGTGGAGCCTGCCGCTCTTCGTCCTGATCGCGCTTCTGGCGCCGGTCGCCCTGCTGTTCCGTTTCGCCGTCCTCGTCCCGCTCGGGGCGGTTCTGCCCCCGGTGCGCCGCATGGTCTGGCAGCGGTTTTCCGCGCTCTCGATCAACCCCAAGTTTCGTCGGCGCCCACCCGAAGGCGACATGCGTCCGCGCGTGTTCCGGCTGGAGCTGGCCGGTTTCGTATGGTCGTGGGTACTGATCGGCAGCGTCTTCCTGCTCGGCTGGCGACCGATCCTGATCGCGCTGGGGATCGTCTCCTTTACCGCCGTACTCAACCAGCTGCGCACGCTGGTCGCCCATCTGTGGGAGAACGAGGGCAAGCCGATGACCGTGACCGCCCAGTTCCTCGACAGCGTCAACGTGCCGCCGCCGGGCCGCATCGCCGAGCTGTGGGCGCCGGTGGGGCTCCGCTATCACGCCCTGCATCACCTGATGCCGTCCATGCCCTATCACTCGCTGCCCGAGGCACACCGGCGCCTTGCCGACAAGCTGGGGCTGGAATCGACCTATCACGGTGCGAACCATCCGGGCATGGTGGTGCTTGTCGGGCGGATCGCCCGCAGCACGATGGGCCGGCGCTAGGCGATCATTCCTCGGTGCGGATAAGCACCGTCTCGCCGATCAGCACGAACAGCAGGAACGGCGCCCAGGCAGCGAGGAACGGGGGGTATCCGCCGAAATTCCCCATCGCCAAAGCCGCATTGTCGACCACGAAATAGGCAAAGCCCAGGGCCATCCCGACAAGCGCGCGGAAGAACAGCTGGCCCGACCGCGCTAGGCCGAACGCGGCAACAGAGCCGAGCAGTGGCATGAGAAGGGCGGCGAGCGGGCCCGACAGCTTATGCCACCAGCGCGCGCGCAGTTCCGAGGTGCGGCGACCGGCATCCTCGTAGCGGTCGATGGCCTCCGACAGGTCCCAGAAACTCAGCGTGTCCGGATCGACCTGCGCGAGTTCGATGTTCTCCGGCGTGATGCCTTCGCCCACGACCAGTTCGGGCACGTCGCGCGCACCGGCGTCCTGGACCGTGAAGCGCCGCGCATCCTCGAGCCGCCATCCCGGCGACGCGAAGGTCGCTCGCGGGGCGCGGACCTGCTCGACGATCATCCCGTCCGGCGTGCGACCGTACCAGGTCACTTCGCGCATCGCCATCGCCGCGCCGGTGCCGGCGACGGCTCCTGCGGTCAGCACGTTCCGCCCGTCGTTTACGAACACGTTCGCGCGGACGTCGGAGGCGGCGGGAACGGGTCCGAATTCGACCGTTTCCCATGCCTTGAGCGTGGCATTGGCGCGTGTCACCACCCGTTCGTTGAAGGCGAAACTCATCAGCGCGATCAGTCCTGCGGTGAGGAACAGCGGCGCCAGAACCTGGTGGGCGGAAAGCCCCGCCGCCTTCATCGCGATCACTTCGCTGTTCTGGTTGAGACCGACCAGCATGATCAGCGTCGCCAGCAACACCGAATATGGCAGGAAACGGGCGATCAGTTGGGGCAGCCGCAGCCCGACGTAGGTCAGCAGCTCGCCCTGGCCGTTACCGGGCGCCGCGAGGATGTCTCCGCTCGTGGAGAGCAGGTCGAGCATCATGAGCACGAGCACGAGCATCACCAGCACCGCGAGGATGCGGGTGACGAACATCTTCGCCAGATACAACGTCAGCGTGCGCGAGGGGAAAAAGTCGAACTGCATGGATTATTCGGCGGGTACCGGCTCCACGATGTCCTCTTGCCGTGCGCCTGTCCGGCCGCGATTGCGTCCGAACAGCCTGCCGAGCCTTTTGGCGAGCTTGTCGAACCGGCTCTCCAGTGCGCCGATGGCCTGTCCCCCCGGTATGAACGCGACGCGGTAATACATCCACAGGATCAGCACAGCGAAGATCACGAACGGACCCCAAAGAGCCAGGAAGGGATCGAACCGGCCGAGTGTGGCGAGATCCTCCCCATACTGGTTCACCTTGTGATAGGCGACCACCAGCACGATCGAAAGGAATACGCCCAAGGCGCTGGTCGATCGCTTTGGGGGGATGCCCAGCGCCACCGCCAGCAGCGGCATCAGCGCCATCATCACGACCTCGACCATGCGATAGTTGAAGCTCGCCTGGCTGGCGTCGCGCTGCGATGTGGTGGACTCCGGGCTCCAGCCGATCCGCAGCAATTCGGGCAGGATGTATTCGCGCTGGTCCTCGCCGCGCTGGCGGAACTGTTCGATCGCCGGCAGATCGATCGGCAAGTCGTGACGGGTGAAGGTGAGGACGCGCGGCGATGCGCTGCCGGTGTCCTGGACGATGGTGCCGTCGGTCAGCCGCAGAATGATGGTCTCGGGGCTGTCGGTGGTGGCGAGGAACGTGCCTTCGCGTGCCGAGATCGAGAGCACCTGTCCGCGTTCGTTGGCGACGCGGGCGAAGATCCCCTTGAGATCGCGACCGTCGTTCTCGCTCTCCTCGATCCTCAGCGCCATCCGGTCCGCCAGCGTGGTGAATTCGCCGACCTTGATCGACGCCCCGAGCGCACCCGATCGCAGTTCGAACTCGAGCCGTTCGTAGACAAAGCGGCTGACCGGCTGGACGTAGAACACCAGAGCGATGTTCACTGCCATCAGCACCGCGGTGATGATGTACGGCACCCGGAGCATTCGGCCGTAGGACATGCCGACCGCGCGCAGAATGTCGAGTTCGCTGGTGGTGGCAAGCTTGCGGAAGGCAAGCAGCACGCCGAGCAGCAGCCCAAGCGGGATCGCGAGAGCGGCGTATTCCGGCACGACCGCCGCCAGCATCTTGAAGACCACGCCGATCGGCCCGCCTTCGACCGCGACGAAATCGAACAGCCGCAGCATCTTCTCGAGCAGCAGCAGCGAAGCGGCAAGCGCGAACACGCCGAGCATCGGCACGATCACCAATCGGAAGATGTAGCGGTCTATGGCAGGGATGAAATTGAACACGCGTTCGCCGTTGTTGCCGGTCGGTCCCGGTCCCTATCCCGAAAATCCGCCGGGGTCAGGCCTTTTCCAGCGTGCATTGCAGCGGGTGCTGATTCTGGCGGGCGAAGTCCATCACCTGGTTCACCTTGGTCTCGGCGACCTCGTAGGGAAAGATGCCACACACGCCGACGCCCTTCTGATGGACGTGCAGCATCACCCGCGTCGCTTCCTCCATATCCATCCGGAAGAAGCGCTTGAGGACGATGACGACGAATTCCATTGGCGTGTAGTCGTCGTTGAGCAGCAGGACCTTGTACTGGCTCGGCTTCTTCGGCTTCGTCCGGGTCTTGGTGGCGATGCCGACCTGGCCATCGCTGTCGTTGTCGCCGTCCTTCGCGCCGTCATCGGCCATGCGGGCGGCGCCACGGACATCGCTGGCGATGCCGCGGACAAGGGCCGGCGAGAATGCGGCCTGGGGCAGGGCGAAGGGGTGAGCCATGACGGATCGCCAATATCGTATCGTTCGCGCCTCGTGCAACCCGTCGGCGTTCGACGGCCAGCACTTTGTCGCGTGAATCCCGCGCGCAGGCGTAAAAAAGGAAACGGGCCGGATGGCGATGCGCCATCCGACCCGCTCTTTTACCTCGACCGGACGAGGGAGAGAGGAGAGGTCCGGTCTTGGCAGTTCGTGACCGCGATCAGGCGGCGACCTTCGACATGCGCTCGGCAGCGATGCTGGCACGGGTCGAGATCGGAGCGAAGGCGTCGTTGACCAGCTTGGTGGTCATCTCGACGTTGCGCGAGGCGCGGGCCACGGCGGCGTCGAAATTGCGACGGACCATCTCGCCCTGGAGCTGGAACAACTCGGTCGGCGACTTGACGGCGGCCATCTTCTTGACGTCCTCGGTCACAGTCTCGGCCGCAAGCTTGGCATCTTCGAGATAGACGCGGCCCATGTCCTGCATGCCACCGGCCAGAAGCTTGCCGGATTCGACGAGCGCTTCGATGTTGCCCTTCTGGAATTCGACCACCTCGGTGGTCATCTCGCTGCCCTTCTCGTAGGCGGCCTTCATCCGGGTCTGCGCCTCGGCGGCGGTTTCCTTGACCTTCTGCGAAAATTCGTTGCTGTTCACATTGTCCATGATCTTGTCCTTCAATTGGGCGATAGTCGGGGTATTGGTGGATTTGGTCTCGCGTGCCGCCTTGGAAACGACGGCTTGCGCGGGAGCGGTGTTCGTCTTCGACGCCTTGCGCGCGGCAGGCTTGCGGGCCGAAGCCTTTTTGGCGGCGACTTTCTTCTTGGGCTTCGCCGCGACGGCCTCGGCCACCTTGGCGGCCTTGGCCGGCTTGTTCGTGTCGGCTTCGACGGCCTTTTCGACCGCCTTGGCATTCACGCCCTCGCTGTTCTTCTTCTCCGACGCGTCGGCATAGGCCTTCTCCGCGGCGGCATCGATCTTGCTCTGGCTCTCGGCCATGGAAACCTCGCTTTTGTTGCAGTGCACAAAATAGGCATCGCAAGGGCGAAGTCAAGCAAAAATTGTGCAGTGCACAATAGATCGGGGAAGGGGTGCTGCCCGGCTGCGGTAAAGCTCTGAAAGGAATTGCCTTATCGGGTCATCACGTAACGCCCCGGAGCGTCTTCGACAACCCGATCGCCCTTGGATCCCGGCTTGCGCTTGCCGGTAGCGGCCACCGTCTTTTCGTCCTGTTTGCGGAGCCATTCGATCCAGTCTGGCCACCAGCTGCCCTTGTGTTCGGTGGCGCCGTTCTGGAAATCCTCGAGGCTGCGCGCTGCGCCTTCGTTGATCCAGTATTGGTACTTGCCGGCATCGGGCGGATTGACCACCCCGGCGATATGTCCGGACCCGGCGAGCACGAAGCGCAGCGGACCCTTGAAATGCTCGGTGATCTTCCAGACGCTCTCGGCCGGAGCGATGTGGTCTTCGCGCCCCGCCTGGACATAGGTGGGTGTCTCGACCAGGCCCAGGTCGATTGCCGTTCCGTCGACTTCCAGCGCGTCCTTCGCCACCAGCCGGTTGTCGCGGTAGAGATCGCGCAGATAGTCTTGGTGCCACTTGGCCGGCAGGTTGGTGACGTCGCCGTTCCAGTGGAGGAGGTCGAAGGCGGGATAGTCCTCGCCCAGCATGTAATTGCTGACGACGTAGTTCCAGATCAGGTCGGTCCCGCGCAGCAGGTTGAAGGTCGCCGCCATGTAGCGCCCGTCGAGATAGCCGTCCGGGCTCAGCGCCTGCACCGTCGCCAGCTGACCGTCGTCGACGAAATGGAGCAGATCGCCCGCCTTCTCGAAATCGACCTGCGCGGTGAAGAAGGTCGCGCTCTTGACCCGGTCCTGCTCGCCGCGGCGATGAAGCAGCGCCAGCGTGGCGGCCAGGGTGGTCCCGGCCACGCAATAGCCGATCGTGTGGACATGTGGCACGTCGAGCCGCTCGCGCACGTGATCGATCGCCTCGATCTGGCTGCGCACGTAATCGTCCCAGATAATATCCTTCATGCTCGCGTCGGCCGATTTCCAGCTGACCATGAACACGGTCACGCCCTGTTCGACCCCCCAGCGCACGAAGCTTTTCTTGGGATTGAGATCGAGGATGTAGAACCGGTTGATCCACGGCGGGAAGATCACCAGCGGCACTTCCAGCACCTTGTCCGTCGTCGGGCTGTACTGGATGAGCTGGAACAGATCGGTCTCGAACACGACCTTGCCCGGCGTCACGGCGATATTCTCGCCGAGCTTGAAGGCGCCCGCATCCGTGTGGCTGAGCTGGCCTCGCCTGAGGTCGGCGAGCAGGTGCTCCATCCCCTTGACCAGATTGTCCCCGCGGGTCTCCATCGTCCGTTCGAGCACCACGGGGTTGAGCATCGGGAAGTTCGCCGGGCTCGCCGCCTCGGTGATCGCACGGGTCGTGAAGCGCAGCTGCTCGCGCTTGTCCTCCGGCAGGCCCTGGATTTCGTCGACCATTCCCTCGATCCGTTCGGCGAGCATCAGATAGGTCTGGTGGATCAGCGCGAAGGCGGGATGCGCGCGCCACCTGTCGTCGGCGAAGCGCCGGTCCTGGCGGGGGAGTTCCTGCTTCTCGCCTTCCGCCTTCGGCCCGATGCCGAAATTCCCGAGCACCGTTTCCCACAGCCGAAAACCTTCCTCCCAGAGCTCCTTCTGCCGGGCGGGATCGGCGACGGGCATCTGGTTGTACCAGTTCTCCGCCAGCGCCATCCAGCGCGAGGGATCGAGATAGGGGAGGGCGGCCTGCGGCGATTGCGACTGCTCGGCGGCGTATTCCAGCCACATGCCCTGCAGCTTCGCCCCCACCTCGGCCCAGTGCTGCGCGTCTTCGGGCTTGAGGGGCGTCGGAGAAAAGGCTGGTTGCGGCATTCCGGCCATGGGCCGCATCATCGGCCCGAACATCGCCTGCGCCAGCTTGGCGGGTCCGGCGTAGAGGTTGGTGAAGGGATCGGGATCGGTCATGCTGCCTCTTTCGGGTCTCTTCCGCCGCGCTGCTGCTCTTCTAGGACTTCGGTCGGGCCATTGCACCGACACCGGATTGCGCGATTGATTGCACATGGCCCATGATTGAGTAATCCTGAAGTCCGCAAATCTTTCCGCCAGCGTCCGGAGCCCCGATGTCCGAAGACTTTTATCGCATCAAACGTCTGCCCCCCTACGTCATCGCCGAGGTCAACGCGATGCGGCACGCGGCGCGGCAGTCGGGGCGCGACATCATCGATCTCGGCATGGGCAATCCCGACCACCCTCCGCCGCAGCATGTGATCGACAAATTGTGCGAAGTGGCGGGAAAGCCGGGCGCTCACGGCTATTCGCAGTCGAAGGGCATTCCGGGCCTGCGCCGCGCTCAGGCGAATTACTACGGACGCCGCTTCAACGTCGATCTCGATCCCGAGCGCGAAGTGGTGGTGACGATGGGGTCCAAGGAGGGGCTGTCGTCGATGGCGACGGCGATCATCGCCCCCGGCGACGTGGTGCTCGCCCCGAGCCCTTCCTACCCGATCCACACCTTCGGCTTCATCATCGCCGGGGCGACGATCCGCTCCGTGCCCACCACGCCCGACGATCGCTATTGGAAGGCGCTCGACAACGCGATGGCCTACACCGTCCCGCGCCCGACGGTGCTGGTGGTGAACTATCCCAGCAACCCCACCGCCGAAACCGTGGACCTCGCCTTCTACGAGCGGCTGGTCGCCTGGGCGCGCGAGAACAAGGTCTGGGTCCTTTCCGACCTCGCCTATTCGGAGCTCTATTACGACGGCAAACCGACCCGATCCATTCTGGAGGTCCCGGGTGCCAAGGAGGTGGCGGTCGAGTTCACCTCCATGTCCAAGACCTATTCGATGGCAGGTTGGCGGATGGGCTTCGCGGTCGGCAACCCGGTGCTGATCGGCGCTCTGACGCGGGTGAAGAGCTATCTCGACTACGGGGCGTTCACGCCGATCCAGGCGGCGGCCTGCGCCGCGCTCAACGGGCCGCAGGATATCGTGGAGGAGAACCGCGCCCGCTACCAGCGCCGCCGCGACGTGATGGTCGAGGCTTTCGGCCGGGCCGGCTGGGACATCCCCGTTCCCCCGGCGAGCATGTTCGCCTGGGCGCCGCTTCCGCCCGGCTTCCACAATGTCGGCAGTCTTGAATTTTCCAAGCAGCTGCTCGAACATGCCGGCGTCGCGGTGGCGGCGGGCGTCGGCTATGGCGAGGAGGGCGAGGGCTTCGTCCGCATCGCCATGGTCGAGAACGAACAGCGCATCCGCCAGGCTGCCCGCAACGTGAAGCGCTTCCTCGGCAACGCCCGCGGCTGACGGGCCCCATCTGCCATGGCGCGGCCGGGCGCAGACCCGCTGGACAGCGGCGCGTGCATCGGCGACGATGCCGGCGCTCCCGTGCCGAAGGATTGTAAAAGCCATGCAATGGAATGACCGCGTGACCCTGGACCTCGCCGAGAACGGGGTCGCCCACGTCCGCCTTACCCGTCCGGACAAGATGAACGCCCTCGACCCGGAGATGTTCGCCGCGATCATCGACGCCGGGGATGCAGTGCGCGAAATGAAGGGGCTGCGCGCGGTGGTGCTGTCGGGCGAGGGGCGGGCCTTTTGTGCCGGGCTCGATCTGTCGAACTTCTCGGCCCCGCCATCGCCGGACCGCAAGCCGATCACCGAGCGCACCCACGGCAACGCCAACCTCTTCCAGGAGGTCGCGATGACCTGGCGCAAGTGCCCGGTGCCCGTGATCGCCGCGGTTCACGGCGTGTGCTTCGGCGGCGGGCTGCAGATCGCCAGCGGTGCCGACATCCGCGTGGTCCATCCGGCAACGCGGATGGCGATCATGGAGATGAAATGGGGGCTGGTGCCCGACATGGGCGGCTACGCCCTGTGGCGCGGCCTGGTGCGCGACGACGTGCTGCGCGAACTCGTCTACACCAATCGGGAATTCACCGGGGAGGAAGCGCTCGAATACGGGCTCGCCACCGTCGTCGATCCCGATCCGCTGGCGCGTGCCGAAGCGATCGCTGCGGACATCGCCGACCGCAACCCCGATGCCATACGCGGGGCCAAGCGACTCGCCGAAGCCATGCTGTCGCCGGACACCGATGCCATACTGATGACCGAGAGCGAAGAGCAGGCGAAGGTCATGCGCACGCCCAACCAGATCGAGGCGGTCATGGCCGGGATGGAGAAGCGCAAGCCGCGCTTTTCGGACGGCTGATCAGCCGAACACCGCCACGCTCTGCATTCCGTCGAGCACCTGGCGCCCGTTCGACGACCACAATCGCAACCGCTCGCTCGAATAGCCGGCATCGGCGTGCTGGCTGGCGTTTTCGGCAAGCCACCAGCCATCCTCGCTGTGCGGCCGGGTGTCGAGCAGGTTGAACGACCAGTTGATCGAGCTGATCGGGCCAGGGCGTCGCATTGCCCGCATCGCGCCGGGCGGCAGGACGTCGCCCATCAGGACCAGCCGCGAGACCGCATCGATCCCCTCGTCGCCGCGCAGCCGCACCCACCTCCGCACCACCGGATCGCCCGCGCCGCGCTGCTCCTGCGCCCGGCGCAGGTCGAAATGGTTGCGGATGAATTCCGGACCCTTGTCGGCCATCACTTCCTCGGCCTCGGCCGGTGGTTCCGGCCAGTTGGCGGGCGAGGGCGCGGGATGGATGGCATTGGCATCGCGCGCCGCGGCGAAGAGCCAATGCGCTGTCAGCGCGCAACCGCCCTCGCACCAGATCTCGCTGCGCAGCTGGGTGACGTTGCGGCCCTGCCTCAGGATCTCGCTGCGTAGCTCGACGTCGGGGCCGACCGGGGCGACGAAGCCGATCTGCGCGGCCCGCAGCGGCGGGAGGTCGGGAAAGGCGCGGATCGCCGCCGTATAGGCGATCAGCGCGGACGCGCCGCCATAGAGCGTGCGGCCCTGGCCCCACTTCTCGACATCGGGCAGGTGGGTCGGGCCGCCCTCGGGGCGCACGGGTTCGATCAGCTCGGCAACGCTCATTTCGCGTGCCTTGCGCAAACCGGGCGCGCCGTCCAGACTGACGTAACGGAAGGGCGTGCCAAGTCTCCCTTTTGAGCGATTGCCTTGCCGCGGCAGACTCGCTAGAGCGCCGCCTCCCGGCCGAGGCGAAAGTTTCTGACGGGCGAGGCCCGATGGCGGAGTGGTTACGCAGAGGACTGCAAATCCTTGCACGCCGGTTCGATTCCGGCTCGGGCCTCCACTTCCCGCATGCCGGGATGTGCCGCTTTAGCTCAGTTGGTAGAGCACATCATTCGTAATGATGGGGTCAGGTGTTCGAGTCACCTAAGCGGCACCATTTTTCCCTCACCCTACGGTCAGCTCGGTATCCACGCCGGCTGCGATCGCCGCCACTTTACCACGCCTGCCGTCTCGAGCAGGACGGGGTGATCGTGGATCGTCAGGAAGCGCTTTTCTATCTCGATGAGCCCCTCTTTGCGGAAATCTCGCACCAGCTTGTTGAGGTGGACCGCGCTCGCTCCGATGAGGTCGCCCATGTCCTTCTGGGTCAGCGGCATGAAGAAGCTCAACGGCTCCTCGACCGATAGTTGCGAATTGCGCTCGTGCAGGCGCACGAAGAGCGCCGCCAGCCGGGTCCGTGCCGGCGCCTTGCCCATCAGCGCGATCCGCTCCATCGCCAGCGACCGTTCCTCCTGGGAAACCAGGAACATCAGGAAAGCGAGCCGCGGAGCAACGCAGAACAGCTCCGCCAGCTTGTCGACCGGAATGTCGCACAGGACGACGTCGCTCAGCGCGACCAGCGTGTCGATCGGCTGCTCGATGGCCAGCGTCGGCAGTCCGAGGACATCGCCGGGCAGGCTGACGGCGGTCAATTGCCGCGATCCGTTGGCGAGCGTGATCGCGCTCGCCGCCCAGCCCTGGATGAGCAGATGAAGCCTCGCCGGCGCATCGTCCTCCGCGCGGATTTCCTCGCCCCGGGCAAGCTGGCGCACAGGTCCGCCCATCGCTGCCAGCTGGTGGATGTCATCGTCGAGAAGATCGCCGAATCCGGTAAGCCGCGATACCACCTGCTCACGGGGATCGAGCTCCCCGCTAGGAGCCTTCGTACCTTCCTTGGTCACGGAACTACCTCCTGCCGACCATGATCGGCTGAAGGTCCGGATGCGCTGCCGAACCGATGTGCGGTATCACGGTCAACGTCCGTTCCGGATCGGGCATCTGGGTTGACCGGGGCAGGGCATCGGCACCGCAATAGGCCTTTCCAGCGGTCAATTCCAGTTCGCCCCTGTCGCGCACGAACAGCAGGCTTCGCTCGCATCGCACCGAATGTTCGCCTTCGAGGTGGTGCAGCACTTCGGTGACGCTGGCGCGCCGGACCGCGAGATGCGTGGCGAGGACATCGTGGGTTATCCGGATGAAATTCCCGTCGGTGCGATCGTGGAGCATCAGCAGCCAGGCGCAGACCCGCTGCTTGAGGCTCGCGCGGCCGCAAGCGCGGATCATGCGCCCCATCTGCAGCGTGTGGGACTGGAGGAAACCCAGCACGCTCAGGAAAAGGGTGGGGCTTGCAAGACATGCAGCCTTCAGTTCGCCGATCGGAACGGTCAGCGCCGTCCCGCCTTCGAGCAGCACCGTGGCCTCGTGCTCCTGGTTGCCCGGTCCGAGCAGGGCCGACCAGCCGATCATTCCCTCACGTCCCACCAGAGCCACCCCGGTCCGGAACGATCGCAGACTGAGGCAAGCGACCATGGTCTGGGGGAAATAGACCAGCGAATCTGTATCGGTGAGCGCCAGCCTCTGTCCGCCCTTGCAGACGATCGGGCTCAGCAGGGGCCTCAGTCGGCTCGCGTCTTCGGAGTGAAGGGAATCGAGCAGCCCATTGGCGAAACCCGTTCCATCGTGCTCTTCGGCGTCTCTGGTCATCGCGTCCCCTGCCGTCGAATTTGGAGGTGGACGGCCCACCCTTCGATCGGTCGATTTCGCAAGGGGTTACCAGCCTTCGGCAAGACCGGGATTCAACCTGTTTAGTTTCCGTCGCTTGAGGCCGAAATTTTTGTACGAGCGCGTACCATGCGGTGCCCCCGGCGGGCCCGCCACTAGTCTCGGCCCGGAACACCGAAACCTTCCGGGGAGACAATCAATGGCCGACAGTAACGATGTGATCGAGGCTCTGGAGGCGCGCGAGGAGCGGCGGGTTCGGCGACGCGATCTGTTCAGGGGCTTTACCGCGGCATCGACGGCGGCCGGCGGTTTCGTGCTCGCCAATCAGGCCGGACCGGTTGCGGCGCAGGCAGTGAGCGATGCGGACATCCTCAACTTCGCGCTCAACCTCGAATATCTTGAGGCGCAGTTCTACGTCCAGGCGGTGACCGGCGCCGGGTTGGCGGAAAACCTGCTGGGCGGAACCGGCAACCGGGGTCAGGCCACCGGCGGGCGCCGGGTCAACTTTACCGACAATGCGGTCGCCCAATACGCCCGCGAGATTGCGGCGGACGAGCGCGCGCATGTCGCCTTCCTGCGCGGCGCGCTGGGCTCGGCGGCGGTCGCGCAACCGACGATCGACATCGGTACCGCACCCAACGGCGCGTTTTCCTCGGCGGCGCGGGCGGCCGGTCTGATCGGACCCGGGCAGAGCTTCGATCCCTACGCCAGCGACGAGAATTTCCTCCTCGCCGCCTACATTTTCGAGGATGTCGGGGTGACGGCTTACAAGGGGGCCTCGCCGCTCATCAGCAACAAGACCTTCCTCGAGGCGGCGGCCGGCATTCTGGCGGTCGAAGGCTATCATGCCAGCCTGGTCCGCACGACGCTCTATGCCAAGGGACTGCAGACCCCCTCGCTGATCGATGCGAGCGAGGCGATCTCGAACGCTCGCGACAGCCTCGACGGTTCGACCGACCTCGACCAGGGTCTCGCGCCCAGTCGCCAGAGCGGCGGCGTCGCCAGCAACATCGCCCCGCTCGACCAGAACGGCATCGCCTTCAGCCGCTCGGCCGGACAGGTGCTCAACATCGTCTACCTCAACAACATGGCGGTCACCGGCGGCGGGTTCTTCCCCAACGGTGTCAACGGCACCCTGCGCATGAGCGCGGCCAACTGAACCAGGAACAAGGGATAAGATCATGAACCAGCACGATATCATCCTCCAGGTCCTGCAGGCCCGCGAGGGGCGGCGCACAGACCGCCGGAAATTCATCAAGATCGCCAGCCAAGGAACCGCCGTGGTCGGCGGGGCGGCGCTGCTCGGCGGCTGTTTCGACGATGACGACGACGATGTCCAACCGACACCGACACCTTCGCCGACGCCCACCCCCACGCCGCCGCCGGCCGGGATCACCGATGCCGATGTCCTGAACTTCGCGCTCAACCTCGAATACCTAGAAGCGCAATTCTACGCCTTCGCCGCGACCGGGGCGGGGCTTCCCAGCAATCTGCTCGACGGCAGGGGGCAGCAGGGCGCCGTCACGGGCGGCCGGCAGGTCGCCTTCCAGGATCCGCTGGTCGCGCAATACGCCCGCGAGATCGCCGCCGACGAGCGGGCGCATGTCGCCTTTCTGCGGCAGGCCATCGGCGCAACGGCAGTGGCACAGCCGGCCATCGACATTTCGGCCAGTGCCAGCGGCGCCTTCTCGGCAGCAGCGCGCGCAGCCGGTCTCGTTGCCGCGGGGCAAAGTTTCGACCCCTATGCCAGCGACGAGAATTTCCTCCTCGGCGCCTATATCTTCGAAGATGTCGGGGTGACGGCCTACAAGGGAGCCTCGCCGTTGATCACCAACAAGACCTTCCTGGAGGCAGCGGCCGGCATCCTGGCGGCGGAAGCCTACCACGCCGGCCTGGTCCGCACGGTGCTGTTCCGCAAGGGCATCCAGACCCCGGCGCTGGTCGATGCCAGCGAAGCGATTTCCAACGCCCGCGACAGTCTCGACGGTGCCTCCGATCTCGACCAGGGCGTCCGCAGCCGCGACACGCCCTTCGGTGCCGGAAGCAATATCGTGCCGACGGACGCAAACGCCATCGCTTTCAGCCGAACCACTGGACAGGTGCTCAACATTGCCTACCTCAATGCCATGGCAACCGATCGCGGGGGGTTCTTCCCCAACGGCGTGAACGGCGACATTCGCCTCAGCGCCGGTTGATCCGGGGCGAAGGAAAAGGGTTCGAACATGTCGCATTCCCACGGCAACTGCTTCAAGATCACCTGCTACAAGACGGGCAGCTATGCGGTGATGCACCTGATGGTGGCGATTACCGTCGCCTACCTGCTGACGCGAGACTGGCGGGCGGCGCTGGCGATCGGCCTGATCGAGCCGCTCGTTCAGACAGTGGCCTTCTACTTTCACGATCGGGCGTGGTCGAAGCACGAGAACACCCAGGGCACCTCGGCGGCGAATTCGGTCGAGTTGCGACGGTCGGCCTGATCGGGAGGGACATTGGCCGAATGTCCCCATTGCAAGTGCCGGTTGGGGAACGGCGGACCGTGCGCGAACACCCGAATGTTCGCGGCCGCTAGCGCGTGCTGAGGGCGGGCCCGACTTTTCCGGCGGCGAGCCGGTGATCATCCGAACCCGTGATCGCGCGTTTCGCCGCTCGCGGCAATCGCCCCTTTCGCCCGGCGGCGCGAAGGTCTATGCCCGCTCCTATCCCCGGGGAGCCAGCTTGCGGCTGAGAGGGGCGGGGTAAGCGCCGCCCGACCCGTCGAACCTGAACCGATTAGCATCGGCGGAGGGAGTGGGCGGACGGCATCCGAAACCCCGCTCGCACTCCGCCAAAGGAGAGCGCAGCATGGCCGACATCAATTCCAAGTTCGACATCGGAGTGACCACCGGTCCGATCCGCGGCTCGAAGAAGATCCATGTCGGAGAGCGCCGGGTGGCGATGCGCGAAATCGCGCTGGAGGGCGGTGAAGAACCCGTGCGGGTCTACGACACCTCCGGCCCCTACACCGACCCCGCAGCGCAGATCGACATCCTTGCCGGGCTGCCTCAACTGCGCCGCCAGTGGCAGCTCGAGCGCGGCGACGTCGAGGAATATGCCGCGCGCGAAGTGCGGCCCGAAGACAACGGCCAGCTCGGCCCGGACCGCAGCGGCGGCGTGCCCGCCTTCCCCAATGTCGCGAAGACGGTCCTGCGCGCGAAGCCCGGCGCGAACCTCAGCCAGATGCACTACGCCCGGCGCGGGATCGTCACCCCCGAGATGGAATATGTCGCCGAGCGCGAGAACCTTGGCCGCGAATTCGTGCGCCGCGAACTGGACGGCCAGTCATGGGGCGCGGAGATCCCCGAATACGTCACCCCCGAATTCGTCCGCGACGAATTGGCGCGGGGGCGGGCGATCATCCCCTCCAACGTCAACCACCCGGAAGCCGAGCCGATGGCGATCGGGCGCAACTTCCTCGTCAAGATCAACGCCAATATCGGCAATTCCGCCGTGGCATCGGACGTCGCCAACGAGGTCGATAAGATGGTCTGGTCGATCCGCTGGGGCGCTGACACGGTGATGGACCTCAGCACCGGGCGCAACATCCACGACACCCGCGAATGGATCATCCGCAACAGCCCCGTCCCCATCGGCACCGTGCCGATCTACCAGGCGCTGGAGAAGGTCGGCGGCGTGGCCGAGGACCTCACATGGGAAATCTTCCGCGACACGCTGATCGAACAGGCCGAACAGGGCGTCGACTATTTCACCATCCACGCCGGCGTGCGCCTGCCCTACGTGCCCATGACCGCGAAACGCGTCACCGGCATCGTCAGCCGCGGCGGCTCGATCATGGCGAAATGGTGCCTCGCGCATCACAAGGAGAGCTTCCTCTACGAACGCTTCGACGAGATCACCGAGATCATGAAGGCCTACGACATCGCCTATTCGCTGGGCGACGGCCTGCGCCCCGGCTCCATCGCCGACGCCAACGACGAGGCACAGTTCGCCGAGCTCTACACGCTGGGCGAGCTGACGAAGCGCGCCTGGGCCGAGGACGTGCAGGTGATGATCGAAGGCCCGGGCCACGTGCCGATGCACAAGATCAAGGAAAACATGGACAAGCAGTTGGAGGCCTGCGGCGAGGCTCCTTTTTACACGCTCGGCCCGCTCGTGACCGACATCGCGCCCGGCTACGACCACATCACCAGCGGCATCGGCGCGGCGCAGATCGGCTGGTACGGCACGGCGATGCTCTGCTACGTCACGCCCAAGGAACACCTCGGCCTGCCCGACCGCGACGACGTGAAGGTGGGCGTGGTCACCTACAAGCTCGCCGCCCACGCCGCCGACCTCGCCAAGGGCCACCCGGCCGCCAAGGTCCGCGACGACGCGCTGAGCAAAGCCCGCTTCGAATTCCGCTGGCGCGACCAGTTCAATCTCTCGCTCGACCCCGACACCGCCGAGCAATACCACGACCAGACCCTCCCGGCGGAAGGCGCCAAGACCGCGCATTTCTGCTCGATGTGCGGGCCCAAGTTCTGCTCGATGAAGATCACGCAGGAAGTGCGGGATTTCGCGGCGAAGCAGAACTCGGACAGCTATCTGGCGAGCGAGAACATCAAGCGGGAGACCTCGGCGAAAGAGGCCCAGGAAGCGCGCGAGGGGATGGAGGAAATGAGCAAGGTGTACCGGGAGAGGGGGGAGAGGCTTTATGTGCCAGACGATAGTTGATCTGGATGTTTTGCTCGCTTAACCTTTCGAAGAAGGTGCTGTGCAAATACTACACATTCCAGCGCCTCCTCAGGCTCCGAGATCCAGTCGAAATCATGAGTGGTAGGGTTCCGAATACCAAGCATCGCGCCTGAAAAGAGTCTATGATAGCCCTTTTGATGATCTTTTTCAGTACGATTTGAGCGAGCGGTCCACGCCAACTTTGGCGCGCTTGGGCTGAAAACCTGATCCATCAGCGACGTACCGGAAAGCTCCTTTTCTCCTATCGCGCTTTGCACAACGTGATCCACGGCCTTGAAGGCTTCCGCGACTGCGAGATTGTAATGGCCGCTGTCGAAGAGGTCGCGACTAACGTTCCTGATTTCATCGTCTTCGATCAAGCGATCGAAGAGCAAGTCAAGTTCGAGCGTTTCGCCATCGGGCGATGGAAGCGCCAATATAGTTGGCGCGGGTAGGGCGAGAGTTGTCCGGCTTAGCCCAAGCTCAATAAGATGTTCTTGGAAGCCCCGGATGCGATCAAGAAGCTTCATTTCCCAGATATTTCCTCATCGAAGAAAAGATCATTTCAATCTGTTCGCTCGAAGCATCGGCGCTAATGTGAATTTGCACATTCACATTGAGGTCAGGCATTTTGGACGAGTGCTGTGGCGTCGAACGCTTTTGAGCATCTTTCTTGCTCTCGCGTGGTGGTGACTTCGCAGCCGGCTTACCATCTGCTGCGTCTTTCGCCTTCGGCGCCGAACGAACCTTGACCTCTCCCGGACGATCATTGGCAATCATGATGTAAGTGCCGGCCTTGTTTTTAGCAGTGCCGCTTCCCAAGCCGTCATTTTGAAACCATCGTTCGACAATTGACCGGTCCGCGCCGCCGAGAGGGGCAATGCTTGTCAATCCACTAGGATAAGCTTCGTCCAAAATCCTTTCGACAGCCTCTTCGTACTGATCATCGAGGCGCCACTTTTTTCCCAGATCAGATGGAGACCCGTCCTCGTCAAGAATCCCAATCCGCTCGAGCTCTTTAAGATATTGTCGAGCTGCAACCGGCTGAACGTTCAGGGTTACGGCCAGATTGTTCTCGTCGAATTTCATGTTGGGTGACTTGTTGATCATATCACGGACGCCCCACCACACTCGCCCGGGAATCTGCGGATAGCCTTTATTTTCAGCCATTCTAGCCTCATATGAAAGTTGCAGTGCCAGTGATTCGATTCACTAGCATCAAGTGCGCTAGGAACACAAGAGGAACAGAGTTGTCCTACGGTCGAGGGGTTGGCTAAAGAGTTGATAAAACTTTCGAGTGCCGGGGCCAGAGCGACAACTCCAACAGATTGCCGCACTGGCCAGAAGGCGTTATAACACCCGTATGAACAAACCGCTCAAGATCACCAAGATCGGCAATTCCGCCGGGATCGTCCTGCCCAAGGATGTGCTCGCCCGCCTGCGGGTGGGGCCGGGGGATGCGTTGTATATCACCGAAGCGCCCGATGGCGTGCGGCTCACCGCGACCGATCCCGATTTCGCCGAAGACATGGAACTGGCCGAGGAAATTATGCGCGAGGATCGCAATATCCTACGTGCGCTGGCCAAGTAGGTGCCGGAGAAGCCATCCGACCGCACCGAACCGCGCTGGGTGGGCGAAGCAACCGCGCTGGCGCTGCATGACCGGCAGTTGGCCGAACACGGCGGGCCTTCGGGAATTCGCGACGCGGGAATATTCGAATCCGCGCTGGCGCGCGCCGTCAATCAGTGGTCCTATGGCGAAGACGATCTGTGCGCGCTTGCCGCAGCCTATGCCTTCGGTCTCGCCCGCAACCACCCCTTCACCGATGGCAACAAGCGTACCGCCTGGGTGACCGCGCGCCTGTTCCTGCGCAAGAATGGTCTTGCCCTCTCCTACGACGAAATAGACGCGATCCGCACGGTCGAGAAGCTCGCCGCTGGCGAACTCTCGGAAGACGAACTCGCCGAGTGGTTTCGCCAGCATCTTGCCGAAAAATCTTAACTCCGCCCCATCCCCACCAGCACCCGGTCCAGCGACTGCAGGAAGCGCGAGCGGTCCGCCTTACCGAACGGCGGCGGGCCGCCTCCAACTCCGTCCATCCCGGCGCGCAGGTCCGCCATGATCGCGCGGGTGGCAACGGCGCTGCCGATGCTCGCGGCGTCGAATGCGCCGCCGTCATGCTTCAGCACGGTCGCGCCCGCCTTGAGGCAGCGGTCGGCGAGCGGGATGTCGGCGGTGATCACCACGCTGCGCGGGCCCGCATTCTCCGCGATCCAGTCGTCCGCCGCGTCCAAGCTGCCCGAAACCACCACGCGCTGTACCCGTTCGCTCACCGGCACGCGGAAGGGGCTGTTGCTGACAACGCGGACGTGGGCGCCGTAACGCTCGGCCACGCGGTAGATCTCCTCCTTCACCGGGCAGGCGTCGGCGTCGACGAGAATGGTGACTGGTTCGATCATCGGGAATGCTCTAGGCGATCCGCGCCGACGGCGCATCAGCCGAGCATCCCGCTGCTACCCATCGTGGAGTTCCGCATTTGACCGCACCCGACACCGCCGCCTGGACCCGTCTTGCCCGTGACAGCTGGGCGCTGTCCTTCGAGGCGGCCTCGGTCGTCTGGCTGCGCAGCCTCCGGATCATGGCGGGCGGGGCGCTCGCCGAGCGCGAGGTGGAGCGGATGGTGCAGGAAAAGCTGGCGGCGAACATGATGCTCTGGCCCGCGCTGATGATGGGCGGACTGCTCCAGTCGCCCGAGCAGATCGGCGCGCGCGCGATCCGCCATTACCGCAAGCCGGTCCGCGCCAACCGGCGGCGGCTGTCGCGATAGGGTTTTCGCGATTGGGTTTTTGCGATTGGGGGGGCGCTCCGGCTCCGGATGCGGCGAAAGCGCTTTCCTACTCGGGCGGGTTGTGGCCTGTTCGCCGGATGCGCTCTCGAGCCGCCAAAACCCGCACGAACGCGCCGTTTCAGGCCTCTTCCGCCGGGCCCCGATTTCTTCGCCTGGACCGTGTAACACCCGGTCCATGTCCAACACGCGCGGGCACGCAAAAGGGGAGCGACGGACGCGCCGCCGCTCCCCTTCGAAAAGCCGCTACCGAAGCGGCTTACATGGCGGGCGCGGGCATCTCCGCATCGGGAAGGGCGGCCAGTTCTGCCGGGGTCATGGCTGTCTGGACATCGATGTCGTCCAGATCGTCACCGTCGTCGGGACGCGCGGTGAGGCCCGTCATCGGTACTTCGACCCAGCGGTCGGGATCGGTGTCGTCGAGTTCGACCACCAGCCCGGTCACCGCGCCGCTGGCATCGCGGCGGACCAGTTCGACATCGCCGAGGTCGTTGCCGGTCGCATCGACCAGGTCGGCATCGAGCAATTGCGCCTCGGTCATGCCCAACGCGGCCTCGGCGGTGCCGGAAGCCATCGCGCTCTGCTCGGCCTGCATTTCCATCGCATCCTCGGCGCGGTCGTCCTGGACCTCGGCCTGGGATTCGCAGGCCGCCAGCGCGGTGACGGCGGCGGCGAGAAGGACGAATTTCGTTTGTATCATTTGTTAACTCCTGTTGCTCCGAAACCAATGGAGGGGCGATCTCGAGGTTCCCGTTGGCGCGGAAACGGTGCCTCGGACACATTCTCGCCTTTATCGGAACATCGGTGCCCCGCGGCGGTTGGGTTGGCAGAAGGTGCCACACGCCAACCCCCGGACTAGGCCGGGGAACGGCGCGCCTTCGTGAATCTCTCTCCAATCAAGGAACCGACCCATGAACAGATACGCAATCGCGCTCGCCTCGGCCGCCTCGCTGGCCATTGCCGCCTGTGCGCAGGAACCGGCAACCGACGATGCCATGACCGAGGACACGGCGATGGCCGACCAGATGGCCAACGACACCGCCGAGGGCGAGACCATCGCCGATGTCGCCATGGCCGATGCCAATCTCTCGACGCTGGCCGCCGCGGTGCAGTCGGCGCAGTTGGGCGAGACGCTGTCGGGCGAAGGTCCCTTCACCGTGTTCGCGCCGACCAACGCCGCCTTCGACAAGATCCCCCAGGCCACCCGCGACGAGCTGATGAGCGAAGCGGGCCGCGAGGATCTGACCGGCATCCTCACCTATCACGTGGTCCCCGGCGAAACCAACGCCGCCGCGCTGACCGAGGCGATCGCCGCCGCGGGTGACGAAGGTTACGAGCTGACCACCGTGAACGGCGCGGTGCTGACCGCGACGATGGATGGCGACAACGTCGTCCTCACCGATGCGGCGGGGAACACCGCGATCGTGACCGCGACGGACACCGAGGCTTCCAACGGCGTGATCCACACGATCGACACCGTTCTGATGCCGGCGTAAGCGGCCACTCGATACCTACAGAAGCGAAGGGCGGCCCGGACCATCGGGCCGCCCTTTCGTCATGCGGTTGCGGATCAGGGTGTTGGATCGGCGGGGGTTATCGCCTGCACGGTTTGGGCCTCGGCCACCGGCTGCGCCGGAGGGAGAGTGCCGAGATGCTCTTGCGATGCCGGCGTCGCCGGGGCGGTCGGCGTTACGCGATCCGCCGCGGCCACCTGCATCGTGCCGACCGGCGCCGCGCTCTCCGCGCCGCGATGCACCCGCACTGGCGGCGCGGCATCGTTCGGCCTGCCGGAGGCATAACCCGGTTCGGGTTCCCACCGGGCAAGATCGTCGAGCTCGGCCAGGGAATACTGATCGGGAAAGTCATCCTCGGCGGGGATGTATTCCGGTTCGGACCAGTCCGCTCCGGACCGGTTGTTCCGCAACCGGCCCCGCAAGGCCAGTTCGGCGATCGGTACGGTGCCTTGGGGTGTGACCAGGGGATAATGATCGGGCTGCCGCGGACGCGGTTCGTAGAACGCGGACGAGATCGCCCCATCCTCGCGGCCGAAGGACTCGCTGCCGCCGATACCTTTCGCAACCATCGGACTGGCTCCGATCGACATGCCTGCCGTCGCCCCGCCGATGGCGACGAGCCCAAGCGCGAGCGCCATGCGAGGCGAGAAGAGGGTACGAGCGATGGCGTGCCTAAGACCGTCCATGCCGCGAGAACGCTTTTGCCGAACCTGGTGTTCCCCCGCGGTGACTTCCCCCTTCGCACCGGACCGTCTACGGAAGGAAGGCGATGCGATCATCTCTCCTTCTCCTCGTTTGCACGGTCCTGTCGGCGTGCACGGCTGGAACCGCGCCCGACGCACGCCAGACCGAAGCCTTTTCTGCGATCGGCGCCGGGGAAACGGTCCGCTTCGTCGGTACGGAACCCTTCTGGGGCGGAGAGGTGACCGGCACCCGCCTGACCTATTCGACGCCCGAGAACGGCGACGGCACCACCTTTGCCGTCGAACGCTTCGCGGGAAACAACGGGTTGTCGTTCAGCGGGGAGCTGGAAGGGCAATCCTTCGATCTCATGATCACGCCCGGTAACTGCTCCGACGGGATGAGCGACCGGACCTTTCCCTTCGTCGCCTCGCTCAAGCTCGGCGACCAAGGCACGCTCAGCGGCTGCGCCTGGACCGAGGCGAGGCCATACCAAGGATCAGAAACCCCATGACGGACGCCACGTACACCGTGCCGCGCTTTTGGCGCATCTTCCTCTGGATCGCGGCACTCTACAATTTCGCGGCAGGGTTCGCCGGCATGTTTGCGCCCGGCGTGGGTGTCGACGGCATGATCACATCGCTGCTGATCGCGTGCTTCGGGTTGGTCTATGCGCTTATCGCCAGTGATCCGCTGCGATTTGCGCCGATCCTGTGGGCGGGCGTTGCCGGAAAACTGGGCGTCGTCCTGCTGTTGGGTCCGTCGAACTGGGGGAACGGTGGCGACATGGCGATCGGTATCGTGGTTGCGGGCGATCTGCTGTTCGCCCTCGGCTTTATCGCCTTCCTGCTTACCGTGGGCCGGAAGCCCTACTGACGCCTTGGGTGACGCCGGCCCGTTCGAGTTCGGGGCCGAGCCGCCGCGTGAGCCAGAGCCACCACATCTTGAAGTCCGCCACCAAGCTCCAGAGTGGATAGGTGAAGGTCGCGGGCCGGTTCTTCTCCACGCGGAAGTGCGCGATCCAGGCGAAGAAGTAACCGGCGGCCGGCATCGCGATCAAGAGCCACCAGGTTCCGGTCATGAGTGCCGTGAGAGCGAGGATCACCACCAGGCTCGTGCCGACGTAGTGAAGCGCGCGTGTTCCCGGCAGGGAATGCTCGCGGAGATAGAACAGCCAGAACGCGGCGAAAGTGGAATACGCTCGGCTCATGACGCCATTGTTCCTTGTTTCGAGGCCGCGATCAATCTCAGGGTCCGGGCCGCATCAGAACAGTCCGGGAATGTTGACCTGCGCTGCATTCGGACGATCCGGCTGGAGCAGAAGCTTGCGGCTGCCGACCGACTGTAGGCCGCGGGTCTGTGCCCGGCTGATCGGCACGCAACTCCCCCCTCGCAGGAACTGGAGCGCCGCGGCGATCGATTCCTCGCGGACGTCGCCGAGCGGCGTCAAGAAACCGTCCTCGGCAGCGCAAGTGTTCGGCACCACACTGGCAAGCCCAGTGAAATATTCGCCATTCCCTTCGCGATTGACTGTCTTGAAAGTCACTGCGCGAAGGCGATCGTCGCAGGCCGAACGATCGAAGGCGAACTGGCCCACCGGTTTTCCGAACGTGTTCGCGCCGACCAGGGCCATGTTGTTACCGAGATAGGGAATCATGGAATTGGTCACCAGCTCGCTCGCCGATGCGGTGCCGCCGCCACCGATCACCGCGAGCTTGGTGGCCTGCACCGCCTGGGGCTGCGCCATGACGAATTCGGTCGAATTCTCTGCCGATTTGGAGGGGCGCAGGACAGTGCGGCTGAAGATCTCGCCCACGTTGTCGCGCAGCATCAGATCGCCCAGCACTTCGGCCACCGAGACCAGGCCGCCACCATTGTAGCGCAGATCGAGAATGATCTGGCTGATGCCGGCGCTGCGGAACTGCTGGAATGCGGCACGCAACTGCTGTTCGGCATCGGCCACGATGAAGGTGCGCAGGTTGATGTAACCGACGCTGGTGCCGTTGTTGGTAAAGGTTCTGACGCCGTACCGGTCCGAAATCGGATCGAGCGAAAACTCCGTCTTCGTGATGGTGGCGCTGCGTTCGACGCCCCCGACATCGCGGAACCTGAGGGTGCGGGTCACCCCGGGATCGGTGGGGCCGAGAGCATCGACGACGGCCTGCGGGCCCCCGCTGGCCATGAGGACGGCAACCGAAGCGCCGTTGATCGACAGCAATTCGGTGCCGCGGTCAATCCCGGCGGGGAAGGCCGGTGCGCTCTCGAAGGCTTCGAGGACGACGACCCGGTTGTTGACCGTGTCATAGCCAAGCCGAATGCCGAAACCGGCACTCGAGCCGCTGTTGATGAGCTCGTTCTCTTCCTCGATCGAAGTGATGTAGGTGAAGAACCGATCCTTCGATTGGGCCCGGGCGGGCGCGACCAGAGCATCGAGATAATCCTGCACGGTGCCGAAGGATGCAGGATTGACGCTCGTGTCGAGAAGGTCGGGGAAGAGATACCATTCGTTGAGCACTTCGAGAGCAAACTGCTGGCGCGCCGCGAGCGAGCAGGTCGACACCGGCGTCGGCGTGGGCGCGGGTCCCGGCGTGGGGGTGGAAGTCGGCGTCGGGGTCACCGAGGTCGGTTGATCGCCGCTTCCTCCACCGCCGCATGCGGCAAGGGAAAGGGCGACGATGGAAGAGATGGCGGTGCGACCGAAGGACATTCGACTTTGCTCCAGTTTCGGTTAGCCGCGCCCTAGGGGCCGGGCCGAGGATGTGGGCGAGCACACATCCTAACGCCGGCTTGTTGCGGGCGCCATACCATCGGTTAATACGTTTACGGATGGGCGACCGGGGAAAACCGTGCAAATCTCGCTGGGCCCACTTGGCTTTGTGAGTCGCGCAAGCGCAGGGATATAGGATGATTTTGGAGATTCACGCGTGAGTGCATCGCTGCCGGACTGGGTGTCGAAAGCATTGGGAGGACAGCCGACGGGTCGTGTGCCGGTGCTGGCCGAACTGGCGAGCGAGCGCGAGTTCGGGCGGGGCGGATTTTCGCTGTCCAGCGCCGCTTTTGTCGATGGCGGGGAGCTCGATCCGTCTTTCACGGCCTGCGAGGAATTCGCGGTTGCGCCGCCGCTGGAATGGACCGCACCGCCCCCGGGATCGCAGGAGTTGGTGCTGGTGGTCGAGGATCTCGACGCGCCCGGCGACAAGCCCGTGCTGCATTGGCTGGTCTGGGGGCTGGCGCCGCAAAAGGGCGCACTGCTCGAGGGCGAAAGCCCGCCGCGGACCGGAAAGAACGGCCAGGGCAATTCGGAATGGCTGTTGCCCGACCCGCCGCTGGGCGAAGAGCACCGCTACGCGTTCCAGCTCTTCGCCGTGGAACTCCCGCTAACCTTGATGCCGGGTGCGGACTACGACGAGGTCGCGAAGAACCTGCGCGGTCATGTCACCGCCGCGGCGATGGTCACCGCCCGTTTCGAAGGTCACGAGGTCGAGGAATGGGACGCCGGCGACTGGGACGCCGCAGCGGAGGACTGAACGAACTTTCCGATTTCCGGACGCGCGGTGCGTCCGGCGACATGGCAGGCCTGATAAGAAAGGAACTATTATGGCTGGCAAGAACAACGCCCTGCAAAAGCCGGTGAATCTCTCGCCGGAACTGGAAAACGTGGTCGGCAAGGGTCCGATGACCCGCGCCCAGGTCACGTCCAAAGTGTGGGATCACATCAAGGCCAACGACCTTCAGGATTCCAAGGACCGGCGGATGATCAATCCCGACGACAAGCTGGGCGCGGTGATCGGCAAGGAACAGATTTCCATGTTCAAGATGACCGGTGCCGTTTCCAAGCACATGAGCTGATTCTTACCGCCGGCGGCGGAACGGCCAATCCGTGACGCCGCCGGCCCACAGCGCCAGCCAGACGATGACCGGCTGCGCGAACATTCGCGGGATATGATAGGCGAGGCCGAGACCTCCGTCCGCGGTCGCCATGTCGATCGCGAAATGATTGATGTTGGCGGGGAACACGCAGACGGCGTAGATCGCCAGCCCGATCGCCCCGGCATGTCGAAGCGATTTTGACCAGGGTTGCGCCAGCGCGATTGCGCCGACGATTTCGGCGATGCCCGTCCACAGCACTACGGCTCCCGGAGCCGGCACCCAGCCAGGCATGATCTCCATGAACGGGCGCGGCGCTGCGATGTGGAGGCAACCGGCGATCGCATAGAGCGCAGCGAGAACCAGGTTGAGGCCGGTCCGGATCATGTTTCGCTGATGCAGATACGGTAGGGGCCCCGACGTCTCGTCAGCCGTTCGCCTTTCCAGCTGATCGCAATCGCGCCATCCGCCAGCAATCCATCGGTGGCGCGGTGAACCCCGGCCATCTCGCCGCGCCAGTCGCCGCCGTCCGCCAGCGCGCGTGCGACTTCGCTGGGGCAGATGGACTTTCCCACGTCGCGCTGCGCCAGAAGCTTCAGGATGGCGTCGCGCGCATTGTCTTGCTTCGCCATGGTCAAATCGTCGCTCTCCGCTATGATGCCCGCGACCATAGGAAGGGGAAGTCGCCGATGAAAGCCGCCGTCGCCATATTCGCTGTTTCGGTTCTGGCGGTGCCGCCCGCTTTTGCGCAGTCGCCGGAAGCCGTCGCGGAAGCTGCTCTGGACGCCGCGCCGGTGTGGGATGGACACAACGATGTTCCCTGGCAGCTGCGCGGACGCTTCGACAACCGCATCGGCGATTTCGACTTCCGGGACACGCGCAATACCGCCGACGGAGATCGTGCGGCGATGCATACGGACCTCGCCCGACTGCGTCAGGGCAAGGTCGGGGCGCAGTTCTGGTCGGTTTATGTCAGCGCCGGATTGCCCGAACCGCAGGCGGTGCAGGCCACGCTCGAACAGATCGACGTGACCAAGCGGCTGATCGCCCGCTATCCCGATGCGCTGCAGCTCGCGCTGACTACCGAGGATGTCGAGCAGGCCGTCGCCGCCGGGCGAATCGCGTCTCTGATGGGCATGGAGGGCGGCCATTCGATCGGCTCTAGCCTCGCGGTGCTCCGCCAGATGTACGATCTCGGCGCGCGCTACATGACGCTGACCCACGGTACCACGCTGAGCTGGGCCGACAGCGCCACCGACGCGCCCAAGCACGACGGGCTCAACGCCTTCGGCATGGATGTGGTGCGCGAGATGAACCGGATCGGCATGCTGGTCGACCTCAGCCATGTCAGCGAGGCGGCGATGCACGATGCGCTCGACGCGGCGCGGGCCCCGGTGATCTTCAGCCACTCGGGCGCACGCGCGATCAACGGCCATCCGCGCAACGTCCCCGACAGTGTGCTGGAAAGGCTGCCGGAAAATGGCGGGCTGGTGATGGTGGTTGCCTACACGGCGTTCGTTACCGAGGCGCTGCGCGACCACGCCGCATTGCGCGCTGCGGAAGCGGCACGGCTGGGCTCACTCTTTCCTGGGTCCCCAGACGAGGTGACGGCGGGGCTCGACGCCTGGGATGCGAACAACCCCGCACCCCCGTCTACCATCGGAGATATGGCCGATCACATCGATCACATCCGCAAGGTTGCGGGAATCGATCACATCGGCATCGGGGGCGATTACGACGGCATGCCGAGCGGGCCCGTGGGAATGGAGGACACGTCCGGCTATCCCGCGTTGTTCGCGGAACTGGCACGGCGTGGATACTCCCAGGCCGACCTGGAGAAGATCAGCTATCGCAACATGTTGCGTGCAATGAAGCAGGCGGAAGCATTCGCCGGCAGTCAAAAAGGCATGGCTCCGATCGAATATCCCGTAGGGGCACCCCGCGACGGCGAATGACCCCCACTATCGATCGAAACCGTCAGTCGCCCTCGACATGGTCCGGGAGGCCGTCGCGATCGGTCGAGGCGTAATCCTCGAGCTCGCTTTCCGACATGCTGTCGTACATCTGCTTGGACGCTCCCTGGAGGTCGGAGACCTTGGTCTCGCCGCGCTTGGCGGAAAGCGCCGCTCCCGCGGCCTTCTGCTGCGCCTTGGATTTGGCCGGCATCAGTTCGCCGCCTTCAGTTCGGAGCCGTGCTTCAGCACCTTGTCGCCATCATCCTGCTTGATCAGATAGGCCGGATTGTCCTCGGTCCCGTCCTTGGTGATCTCGCTGCCCTTCAGGGTCCGGGTCACCTCGCGCTCGAACCGTTCCTCGATCTGTCCGCGGCCCTCGCCATTGCCCCAGTTCCATTTGACATGCTGATTGGTCTGGAAGCTGTTGGAATTGCTCATCGGCCGCTCTCCTCGATTGTTTCGAGGAAACAATGAGCAAGGCCGTGGATGAGTTCCGGTCGCGCTCGCCGAGCGGGGGATAAAGCCCGCGGTCAGTTCTCGACCGTGTCCAGCGGAGTCTCGGCATCGGGGCCCTCGTCCCCGGCGACATCGCCCATCTCGCCTTCGGTCTCGTCGCCATCGATCCCGACGAGCGAATCCGTGTCGTCGCCGGCGGTCTCGTCCTCGGCCGACTGGATGCTGCCGGAAACGGTTGCTTCCTCCTCGACATCGCCCTGCGAAGCGGCGCCGAAGATCCAGATCGCCGAAAGCAGCAAGATCGCCAGAATGGTGCCGAAGATCAGGACCCAGCGGACCACGCCTTCCTTCGAGCCGCCGCTGGCCTCGGTTTCGCTGACATGGACTTCCTCGCCATCGGTGTGCATCGTCGTGCTCCTGATCCCAATCGTTGTGCCGGACTTACCTGTGGGTGCCGGCAATGTTCCCTAACGCGGCCCGCGTCAATCGCGCAGAAGGTCGTTGATCCCGGTCTTTTCGCGCGTCTGCGCGTCCACGGTCTTGACGATCACCGCGCAGGCAAGGCCCGGCCCGCCATCCTTGCCCGGCAGCGAGCCCGGCACCACCACCGAATAGGGCGGGATATGGCCGCGGATGACTTCGCCGGTGTCGCGATAGACGATCTTGGTCGATTGCGTGATGAAGACACCCATCGCCACCACGCAGCCCTCGCCGACGATAACCCCTTCCACGATCTCGCTGCGTGCTCCGATGAAGCAATTGTCCCCGATGATCGTCGGATTGGCCTGCATCGGTTCGAGCACGCCGCCGATTCCCGCACCCGCCGAGATATGGCAGTTCTCGCCGATCTGGGCACAGCTCCCGATGCTGGCCCAGGTGTCGACCATGGTGCCCCTGCCGACATAGGCGCCGATGTTGACGAAGCTGGGCATCAGCACGCAGCCGGGCGCGATATAGGCGCCTTCGCGCGCGATCGCGCCGGGGACAACGCGGAAACCCGCCTCGCGGAACCGCGCTTCGTCCCAGCCGGCGAATTTGCTCGGGACCTTGTCGAACGCGGGATGGCCGGCGCTGCCGCCTTCCATGATCCGGTTGTCGTTGAGGCGGAAGCTCAGGAGGACGGCCTTCTTGAGCCACTGGTTCACCTTCCAGCCGCCCTTGCCATCGGGTTCAGCGACCCGGCCCTTGCCGCTGTCGAGCAATGCGAGGGCCGCCTCGACCGCGTCGCGAACGTCGCTGCTCTGCGGCGTCACCGCAGCCCTATCGTCCCAGGCGGCTTCGAGGCGGGTTTCCAGATCGTCGCTCATTTCAACTCCTGATTTGGGAATGCCAGTCCCGTTAGGCGTCGGGTAGGACGGCGGCAAGACGCCGGGCCGATGCAAGCCCCTTGCTGCGTTAAGCCTTTGGCCATCGTCCCGGCTTATGAACGCAGGTGTACTCCCAGAGGACCTTGGAATGTCTCTATTGCGGATCAGGCCCCCTGCCGTCCTCAGCGCGCTGGTCTTTCTGGCCGCTTGCGGTGGCGGCGGTGGCAACGGCGGCATCAGCAGCACGCCGGTGCCGCAACCGACGCCGACGCCGGTGCCAACGCCCGCTCCTGCTCCCACACCGACACCCACGCCGCCGCCGACCAATTTCGATACCGCCGAATTCCGCACCTCGGACGGCCCGGACCAGCACAACGCAACCGCTGCATGGCAGCGCGGCGCAACCGGGGATGGCGTCACCATCGCCATCGTCGATACAGGTATCGACCCAGACAATCCCGAGTTCGCCGGACGAATTCACCCCAACTCGCGCGATGTCGCGGGCAATCGGGGGATTCAGCAGGAAGACGATCACGGGACCAACGTCGCGCTGGTGGCGGCCGCAGCGCGCAACGGCGCGGGCATTCTCGGGATCGCCTTCGATGCCGACCTGCTGGTGCTGCGCGCAGACCGGGTCGGCACCTGCGGAACGGACACTCCGGAGGACACATCGCTCGGCTGCAGCTTCCTCGATTCCGAAATCGCCGAAGCCGTCGACGTGGCGATCGCCAGCGGCGCCAGGGTCGTGAACCTCAGCCTCGGGGGCGATGGCGCCTCACAATCCGTGCTTGGCGCGATCCGGCGGGCTTCGGATGCGGGTATCGTCGTCGTCGTCGCGGCCGGCAACGGCGGGCAGGGAGATGTCGCCGGGACCGATCCCAACCAGCCCACCGAATTCGCTTCGGCCCTGCGCGCCGCGGGCGGGAACAACGTCATCATCGTCGGATCGGTCGACGAGGCCGGGACGATCTCCAGCTTCAGCCAGCGCGCCGGAGATGATGCCGCGTGGTATCTCGGCGCCCGGGGCGAGCGCATCTGCTGCGTCTACGAGGACGGAGAGATCTTCGTCGGCAGGGATTCGGGGGGCAGCTTCCGCCTGCTGTTCGCCGGCACCAGTTTCGCCACCCCGCAGGTCGCCGGTGCGGTGGCCTTGCTGGCGCAGGCCTTTCCCAATCTGACCGGGCAGCAGATCGTCGAAATCCTGCTTGCCAGCGCGCGCGATGCAGGCAGCGCCGGGACCGATCCGATCTACGGGCGGGGCCTTCTCGACATCGCCGCCGCCTTCGCGCCGTCGGGGACCACCACGATGGCTGGCACAGCCACGGCCGTCCGCATCGGTTCCGACACTGCGATCGCCTCGGCGGCGATGGGGGACGCCTTTATGGGCGGACAGCCAATGCGGGGCGTGGTGCTCGACGATTACGAGCGTGCCTACGAATATGATTTCGGTGCCGGGTTGCGGGGCTCGGTGCCGCAGTACCGGCTACACGCAGCGCTTGCCGGCGGGTCGCGACATGTCGCTGCGGGCAGTCGCGACATGTCGCTTGCCTTCACCATCGCCGACCCCGGAGCGCAGCCGAAAGAGGGGTGGATCGGTCAGCTCCGGCTGACCCAAGAACAGGCGGAGGCAGCGCGCGTGCTGGCGGCGAGGCTGGCGCTGCGCATCGACCCCCACACGCAGCTCGGCATCGCCATGCGCGAAGGGGCGAGCGGGCTTGCAGGACAGCTGCAGGACACGCAGCGCCCGGCTTTCCTTATCGCCGGGGCAGCGAATGGCGATACGGGCTTCGAGCGTGTGTCCGACATGTCGCTGGCATTGCGCCGCGAGATAGCGGGCTTCGGATTGACCCTGAGTGCCGAGAGCGGCGAGGCCTGGCTCGGAAATTGGCGACGCGGCGAAGAGAATCTCCGCGGTCGGCGCGAACGCTTTGGTACACGAAGCTTCGCGATCGCGGCAGACCGCAGCTTCGGGCCGCTGGATACGGTGTTCGGTCTCACGGTGATGCAGGAAGAGCAAACGGTGCTGGGGGGCTATTTCGATCGCAGCCTGGGAGCGGCAGGCGCTGAGACCCTGTTCGTCGATGCCGGCGCGGCGATGCGCGTGTTCGACGGCTGGATCCTGGCAGGAAACTATCGTCAAGGATACACGCAGGCGCGCCGAGCGGGACTGGTGGCGGCGGGGTCGAATTTCGCCAGCAACGCATGGTCGCTCGATCTGTCTCGGAGTGGACTGTTCAAGCCGGGCGACAGCATCGGCTTCCGCATCGCTCAGCCACTCCGGGTAACGGGAGGTGGGATCGCCTTCGATATGCCGGTGAGCTACGACTATGTCAGCGAGACGGCGAGCTTCGGTCGCCGCCACCTTTCGCTGGCGCCATCAGGTCGGGAGATCGTCGGCGAAGTGGCCTGGCGCGGCCCGGTGGGCTCGGGCGAGGCCGGTGCCAGCCTCTATTATCGCCGGCAACCCGGACACTACGTCGCCGCGCCCGACGATATGGGCGCTGCGCTGAGCTGGCGCCGGGCCTTCTAGGCCGGCATTCCCGCTTCGAGGGCGAACTGATGGGCCCGCTCGACGAGCGGTCCGACCCGCTCGCTCATCGCCTTGGCGTGGGCCGAGGAGGCGGTGCCGTCGATCACTCGCTTCTTGATGCCCTGCATGATCCCGGCAAGGCGGAAGAGATTGTAGGCGAAATACCAGTCCATCGGCGGCACCGGATAGCCGGTCCGCGCGACATAGCGTTCGACCGCTTCGCCCTGTGTCGGGATACCGAGCGCACCAAGGTCGAGGCCGAGAAGCCCGGCGCGCCCGTCCGCCGGGTTGTGCCAGTTGAGCATGAGATAGCTGAAATCCGCGATCGGATCGCCGAGGGTGGACAGCTCCCAGTCGAGCACGGCCAGGACGTTCGGGCTGTCTTTCTCGAAAATGAGATTGTCGAGCCGGTAATCTCCGTGGACCACGCTGCTTTCGTGTTGCGGGGGAATCGTCTCGGGCAGCCAGGCGATCAACCGCTCCATCTGCTCCATGTGCTCGGTTTCGGAGAGCTTGTACTGCTTGGACCAGCGCGCGATCTGCCGCGCGCAGTAATCGGTCGGCTTCCCGTAATCGCCGAGGCCGATCTCCTGCGGGTCCTTGAGGTGAAGGTCCGCCATCGTGTCGATCATCGCATGGTAGATCGCACGGCGCTCTTCCGGATCGATACCGGGCAGGGCACCGTTCCACAGCGAGCGTCCGTCGGCGAGACCCATGACGAAGAATTTGGACCCGATGACATCCGTGTCTTCGCACAGCCCGTAGGTCTTGGGCACGGGAAAGCCGGTCGGGCCGAGCGCCGACATGGCGGCATATTCCCGATCAACGGCATGCGCGCTGGGCAACAGCTTGCCGAAGGGCTGGCGGCGCAGGACATAGGCGCGTCCGGGCGTGTCGATGCGATAGGTCGGGTTCGACTGACCGCCCTTGAACTTGGAATAGGAAATCGGCCCTTCGAAACCCTCGACGTTCGCCGCGAACCATTGGCCCAACCGGTCGAGATCGAGCTGATCGCGCTCGGGCACAGCGACGGTGCCGACCATCTCCTTGTCGAAATCGATGCTCGTGTCGTCAGCCGCCATCAATCGAACACCACCACGCTGCGCGCCGAATTGCCCTGTTTCATCTTCTCGAAACCATCGTTGATCTTCTCGAGCGGGATGCGCTCGGCGATGATCGTGTCGAGATCGAGCAGTCCGCGCATGTAGAAATCGACGAGGCGGGGCAGGTCGACCGGGAAGTGGTTCATGCCCATGATCGCACCCTGGAGCTTCTTGCCGCTGAGGAGATCCATGGCGCCCAGGCCGACCTTGCAGTCGAGCGGCATCATCCCGAGGATCGTCGCCGTGCCGCCGCGCCGCAACAGTTTGACCGAGAGATCGGCGCTGGCCTGGCGGCCCACCGCCTCGATCGCGTGGTGCACCCCGCCTTCGGAGATCCGCATGACCTGCTCGACCGCATCTTCGGCCATGGCATCGATGCTGTGCGTCGCGCCCAGCGCTTCGGCGAGTTCGCGCTTCTCCGGGATCGGATCGATGGCGATAACCTTGCCCGCGCCGGCGATCTTGGCGGCGTTGACCGCGGCGAGGCCGACCCCGCCGCAACCGACCACTGCGACCGCCTCGCCCGGAACGACCGAGCAGGCGTTGAAGATCGTCCCCGCACCGGTCGTGACCGCGCAGCCGATGATCGCCGCGCGGTCGAGCGGCATGTCCTTGTCGATCGCGACGCAGGCGTGCTCGTGGATCAGCATCTGCTCGCAGAAAGCGGACAGGTTGAGCATCTGCGCGACCGGTTCGCTGCCGTCCGCCCGCATGATGCGCGGCCTGGCGGTCTGCGGACGGCGCGTGTCCGCCCCCATGCACAGCGCCATTCGCCCGGTGACGCAGAATTCGCAGTGCCCGCAGAAGGCGGAGAGGCAGGAAACCACGTGGTCGCCCGGCTTTACCGTCTTGACCTCGCTGCCGACGGCGCGAACCACGCCTGCTGCTTCATGACCCGGTATGGCGGGGACGGGGTGCGGATAGGCGCCGTCGATGAAATGCAGGTCCGAATGGCAGAGGCCGCAGGCCTTGGTATCGATCAGCACCTCGTGCGGGCCGGGATCGGCCAGCTCGACCTCGCCGATGGTAAGCGCGCCGACCTTCTCCAGGATCGCTGCCTTGGCCATCAGCGGCTCGCCCCCACGTCGCCGCTGCTCATCGCGCCGGCACTGCCCGCGCTCGCGGACTGGGCATTCCCGCCGCGCAGCGCATTGGCGCTCGGCCCCTCCTGGGGAAGGTGCTTGGCGAATTCCATCCGCGCGATCGAACGGGCGTGGACCTCATCGGGACCGTCGGCGAGCCGCAGGGTGCGTTGGTGGGCGTAGGCACTGGCGAGCCCGTAGTCGTTCGACACGCCGCCGCCGCCATGGGCCTGGATCGCATCGTCGATGATCTTGAGCGCCATATTCGGTGCCTGTACCTTGATCATCGCGATTTCCTGCTTGGCGGCCTTGTTGCCGACCTTGTCCATCATGTCGGCGGCCTTGAGGCAGAGCAGGCGAGTCATGTCGATGTCGATCCGGGCGCGGGCGACGCGTTCTTCCCATACCGAATGCTTGTAGATCGGCTTGCCGAAGGCCTCGCGTTCCTGGAGCCTGCGACACATTTTCTCCAGCGCCTCTTCCGCGACGCCGATGGTGCGCATGCAGTGATGGATGCGGCCCGGTCCGAGCCGCCCCTGCGCAATCTCGAAGCCGCGCCCTTCGCCGAGCAGCATCGCGGAAGCGGGAACGCGGACGTCCTTCAATTCGACTTCCATATGGCCGTGCGGGGCATCGTCGTAACCGAAGACGGGGAGATGGCGCAGGATGTTCACGCCCTCCGCCTCCACCGGCATCAGGATCATCGACTGCTGGGCGTGACGTCCGGCGGAAAAATCGGTCTTGCCCATGACGATGGCGACCTTGCAGCGCGGATCGCCGAGGCCGGAAGACCACCATTTGCGGCCGTTGATGACGTAGTGATCACCGTCTTGCTCGATCCTTGTTTCGATGTTGGTCGCATCGGAACTGGCGGTGTACGGTTCGGTCATCAGGAAGGCGGAGCGGATTTCGCCGTTCATCAGCGGCGTCAGCCATTCGTCCTTTTGCTCGCGGGTGCCGTAGCGATGGAAGACCTCCATGTTGCCGGTGTCGGGCGCGGAGCAGTTGAAGACCTCCGACGCGAAGCCGATCTTGCCCATCTCCTCGGCGCAGAGCGCGTATTCGAGATTGGTGAGGCCGGGCCCTTCGAATTCGAAGCTCTCCTCGACATGATGGTGACCCTCGTTGCGCGGCGGCATGAAGAGGTTCCAGATGCCCTGCGACTTGGCCTTGGCCTTCAGCTCCTCGACCACGGGGATCACCTTCCAGCGATCACCCTCGGCATCCTGCTTGGCATAGGTCGGAACGGCCGGGCGGACATGGTCGTCGATGAAGTTCTTGACCCGGTCGCGCCAATAGGCCTGCCGTTCGGTAGGTTCGAAATCCATCGTGAAATCCTCTCTCGTCGAATCCGTTGCTTTGCGAAACTGGCAGAGCGGGGAAGCTGCGCCAAGGGGTTTGTCTGCGGAGCCCGCTCAGGGACCGGTGGTGCCTGCGTCGATGTCGCCGCGAGCGGCCAGGTCGAGCGCGGCGATCCGCGCCTCGTGCTCCTCGCGCGTGATCGGGAAGCGGCCGAGCCAGTATGCGGCGACCGAGGCCAGCACCGCGGAGGCAAGCGCATAGAGCACGATCAGGCGGATCAGCACGTCGTCGTCCACCGAGCCTTGCGCGGCATCGGTCGGGAGCCCGGAAAAGGCGATGATCTGCCCGGTCAGGAAAATTCCGACCCCGGTCGCGCATTTCTGCACGAACCAGTTGCCCGAATAGAAACTGCCCTCGGCGCGCCGCCCGGTCCGCTCCTGGAATGCCTCGACGATCTCGGCGATCATCGAGGATCCTGAGATCATCGTCACGATGCCGCTGGTGTTGGAGAGCAGGAGGAAGCCGTAGAACAGCGCGGTCGATGCGGCGGTGCCCGGCTCGGGCCACAGGCCGCCCACGAACAGGGCGTATGGCAACATGCCCAGTCCCAGCGCCACGATCATCGACAAGGCGGCGCTGCGCGGCTTGCCGAACCGGCGATGAAGCGGTCCGACGACAAAGAACATCAGCACCACCGAAAGGAACAGGATGATCGGATAGATAACCAGAGCGGTGCGGTCGAACTGCCAGACGAACAGGTTGACGTAGTTGGAGATCGAGAACGTCATTCCCTGGCTGACGTATGCGGCCATCGCCCCGGCCGCAAAGATCAGGAAGGCGCGTTCGGAAAAGGCCTCGCGGATCTCGGAAAAGGCCTGGCGGATGGTAAAGGGCGGGGGCCGGTCCGCTGGGAGATGGGCGACCAGCCGATGCTGCCCGATCGCCGACCCGACGACCGATACGAAGATCAGCACCGCGCCGAAGATGCCGAAGGGGCTGTAGCCGCTGGCATCGAGCATCCCCTCGGGCCCGCGCATGAAGACGGTATAGGCGAGCAGCATCATGGTCAGCCCGCCGATCCAGCCGAACAGGTAGCGATAGCGGAACAGCGTGGTGCGCTCGTCGTAATCCGCGGTGATCTCGGGCAGGAGGCTGACCGAGGGGACCTCGCACGCGGACAAAAGTATGCGCACGACGATGGCGATGCCGAGCAGTTCCCAGAAGCTCGGGGTGCCGTCGACCGCCGGGTTCCACAGCACCGCCCAGGCGAGCGCCAGCGGCAGCGCGGCGGCATAGAGCCAGGGCAGGCGACGCCCCCAACGCGTATAGGTACGGTCGGACAGATTGCCGAGGATCGGGTCGACCACGGCATCGACCAGCAGCGCGCAGGCCAGCGCCAGACTGACCAGCCCGGCGTTCATCCCCAGCACCTGATTGTAGAAGATCAGCAGGAAGAAGGAAAAGCCGCTGTCCTTGACGCCGAACGCCACCGCGCCGAAGCCGTGGACGATCTTGAGGCGTTGCGGCAGGGGGCCGCTGACGAAACTCATGACAGTTTCATTCCTGCCCGGCGGCTGAATCGCACGGCATTCTCTCCCCGAAATTCCCGTCACAAGCTTAGGGGCAGCCCGCCCGCCGTCAACGGAAACGGCCTGACGCTACGGCATGGCGCTCTGCCGTCATCACCCTTGCGGGCACGGGTCGAATCGACCTAACGTTTACGTCAATCAGGAGCTCGAGAGAGGAGTCGGAAAATGGCCGAAGACAGCGATCTGGAATCGTTTCGCAGCGAAGTGCGCGGCTGGCTGGAGGCGAATTGCCCCGAAGAGATGCGCCAGCCCGTCCGCGACGAGGACGACGTCTATTGGGGCGGGCGCAATGCCAGTTTCAAGAACGATGCGCAGAAGGCCTGGTTCGAGGCCTGCCGTGACAAGGGCTACACCGTGCCCGATTGGCCCAAGGCTTATGGTGGCGCCGGGCTGACCGCGGCGCAGGCCAAGGTGCTGCGGCAGGAAATGGCGCGCATCGGCGCGCGCCCGCCGCTTTCCAGCTTCGGTATCTGGATGCTCGGCCCGGCGCTGCTCAAATTCGGCACCGAAGGGCAGAAGCAGAAATTCCTGAACGAGATCGCCCGCGGGGAAATCCGCTGGTGCCAGGGCTATTCCGAGCCCGGGAGCGGCTCCGACCTCGTCAGCATGCAGACATTCGGCGAGGACAAGGGTGATCACTGGGTGGTCAACGGCCAGAAGATCTGGACCTCCTACGCTGACGAGGCCGACTGGATCTTCTGCCTCGTCCGCACCGACAAGGAGAACAAGTACCAGGGCATCACCTTCATGCTGTTCGACATGGCGAACGAAGGGGTCGACACAAAGCCGATCAAGCTGATCAGCGGCAACAGCCCGTTCTGCGAGACCTTCTTCGACGACGTGAAGGTGCCCAAAAGCTACGGCGAGGACATCCCCGGCTATGTCGGCGAGATCAACCGCGGCTGGGACGTGGCGAAATACCTGCTCGGGCACGAGCGCGAGATGATCTCCGGTGCTGGCGGCGGCGACCGCACCAGTGCGATCGGTGCGGCCATGAAGCGCAATGCCGGAGAATTGGATCCGGTGCTGCGCGCCGAGCTGGCGATGTTCGACGTCGATGCACTGGCCTACGCCGCGATGGGCGAGAAATTCCTCGACGAGGTCAAGGTCGGCAAGGGCCACCCGGCCCAGCCGAACATGATGAAATACGTCGGGACCGAGCTCAACAAGCGCCGGCACGAACTGATGATGGCGGCGGGCGGCTCCAGAGCCCTGGAATGGGAGAGCGAGGAGACCGGCGGCGGCAAGCCCGCGCGCGGCTGGCTGCGCACCAAGGCCAACAGCATCGAGGGCGGCACCAGCGAGGTGATGCTCAACGTCATTTCCAAGCGCATCCTGGAATTGCCCGGGGCGTAGATTAACCGTCATCCCGGCGGAAGCTGGGATCTCTGTCGGCGTGTGCCGACCAACCGGAACCAGATCCCAGCTTTCGCTGGGATGACGAGAGAGGAACTGGCGAATGCCACTCTACCACGACGACGATCAGGCGATGCTGGCCGAAAGCGCCAGCCAGTTCATGGCCGAACAGGGCGGGATCAAGGATCAGCTGCGCCAATGGCGCGATCGCGATTGCAAGGACGGATTCGGCCACGCGCTGTGGAAGCAGTTCGCCGAGATGGGCTTCACCGGCATCCTGGTGGACGAGGATCACGGCGGGCTCGGCATGGGCAATGTCGAGGCGGGAATCGTTCTCGAGCAGATCGGCCGCAATCTGACACCTTCGCCGTTCCTCACCAGCTCGGTGCTGGCGGCGACCGCGCTCAGGCACGGCGGTGATGACGCGAAGGGCCGCTGGCTCCCTGGCATGGTCGAGGGCGAGAAGGTTTACGCCGTCGCCATCGACGAGGGTGCCAAGCACCGTCCGGAGACGATCCGCACCAAGGCCGAGAAGTCGGGCAACGGCTTTCGCCTTTCCGGTCAGAAGGATTTCGTGATCCATGGGGCAAGTGCCGACATGATGATCGTCGCCGCGCGCACTTCCGGCAGCGATAGCGATGCGGACGGCATCACCCTGTTCGCGGTGCCCAAGGACGCCGACGGAATGACCCACGATGCCGTCCGGCTGGTCGACAGTTCGATGGCCACCCACACGAAGTTCGAAGGGGTCGAGCTCGACGGCGACGCCGTGATCGGCGAGGTCGACGGCGGCCGCGAAATCCTGAACGCCATGCTTGCCGCGGGCCGGGTCGGCGCTGCGGCCGAAGGAGTCGGCGTGGCGCAGGGAGCGATGGACATGACCATCGACTACCTCAAGCAGCGCAAGCAGTTCGGCAGGCTGATCGGCGAGTTCCAGGCGCTCCAGCACCGCGCCGCGCATCTCTATTCCGAAGTCGAGATCGCCCGCGCGGTGACCATCAAGGCGGCGCAATTGCTCGATGGCGGATCGGACAAGGCCAATCTGATGACCAGCGTGGCCAAGGCCAAGGTCGCCAAGGCCGCCGGCCTGGCGGTCCGGGAGGGCGTGCAGATGCATGGCGGCATCGGCATGACCGACGAATACGACATCGGCCTCTACATGAAGCGCGACCGGGCGCTGCAGGAGTTCCTGGGCGATCAGTACTATCACGCCGGGCGTGTGGCCGAGCTGAGCGGGTATTGACGAGAACGCTTCACCCCGGCGCGGGCCGGGGTCTCTGGCCCCTCGATACGATCCAAAACACGAAGACCCCGGCCTGGGCCGGGATGACGGAGAAATAACATGACCCTCGAAGATCTGTTCAGCCTCAAAGGACGCACTGCGCTGGTGACCGGCGGAAGCCGCGGGATCGGGCGAATGATCGTCGAGGGGTTCCTCGCGGCGGGGATCGAGCGCGTCTACATCACCGCGCGCAAGGGCGGCGAACTGCACGAGACCGCCGAGGAGCTGGGCGATCGCGTGGTGCCGGTCCAGGGCGACATTTCCACCACCGAAGGCATCGACGACCTGGTCGCGGAGATTGCGGGCAAGGAGAAAAAGCTCGACATCCTCGTCAACAATGCCGGCGCGGCATGGGGTGCGGAATATCTCGATTTCCCTGAAAAAGGCTGGGACAAGGTCATGGATCTGAACGTCAAATCCGTGTTCTTCCTCACCCAGAAGCTGCACGGCCTGCTGACCGCCGCGGCCAGCGCCGAACGCCCGGCCAAGGTGATCAACATCGCCAGCGTCGACGGCCTCAGGATCAATCCCTGGGAAACCTATTCCTACCAGGCGAGCAAGGCGGCGCTGATCCAGCTCACCCGCCGCATGGCGGCGCGGCTGGTCAAGGACCACGTGTACATGACTGCGATCGCCCCCGGTGCCTTCCCATCGGACATGAACAAGGTCGCGCGCGACATGGCCGAGGAAAGCGGGAAGGGCATTCCCAACAAGCGTGTGGGCGATGCCTTCGACATGGGCGGCAGCGCCGTCTATCTCGCCAGCCGCGCGGGCGACTACACGATCGGCGAGACGCTGACGGTCGACGGGGGCATCGTCAATGCGCTGCTGCCCACCCATTTCGCGGACCCGGCCGGCGGACGCTGACCGCCCGAATTCCGGGCCATGATCGCCTGCCTTTGCGCCGCCGTCGGCGATTGCTAGACGGCGGATGATGCGCGATCCCCAACCCCTTTCCCTGGCGATCGCGGGTCTGTTCCTGCTGCTGTGCCTGCCGCGCATCGCGGTGCCCGGCAGCTACCTGTTCGACGAGGGATACTATATCCCCGCCGCCCTGAGCCTGCTTCAGGGCGAGGCGGTGCTCAATCGCGAGCATCCGATGCTGGCAAAGGAGCTGCTGGCGGTGTCGATCGCGGTCCTCGGAGACAATCCGCTGGGCTGGCGCGCCCTTTCGCTTGTGTCGATGACGGGCGCCCTGTTTCTGGCGATGCGGGCGATGTGGCACTTCACCCGCGACAGGACGGCGAGCCTGATGTTCGGTTTCCTGCTGGCGACCAGCGGCCTAACGCTCGGCCTCGCCAGGCTCGGGACGCTCGATGCACCGATGCTGCTGTTCGCTGCGGCGGGTGCCCATGCGCTTGCGAAAGACAGGAGATGGGTGGCGGCGGTGTTCTTCGGGCTCTCTCTCGCCTGCAAATGGACCGTCGCGCCCCTGCTTCCCGTCCTCGCCCTGCTCGTCGGTATGAGAGGCGCGGGCGGGCCCAGGGCGGTCGGCATCGAGCTGCTGCGCTTCGGTATCGTGCCGCTGGCCGTCTATGCGGTCAGCTTCCTGCCGGGGTTCTTCGTCAGGGAGAACCCCTTCGTGCCCGCCGAATTTCTTACGCTGCAATCGGTGATGAAGGATGCTCTGCTCTCTTACAACGCGCCCAATCCCTATGCGGCACGCTGGTGGGAGCTGCCGCTGGGCCTCGCACCCTACTGGGCGCTGGCGCAGGCGGTCGACGGGGCATGGCGTTTCATCGTCCTCATCCAGAACCCAGTCGGCACGCTGGCGACGCTTGTGGCGCTCCCCTTTGCCTGGCGGGATCGCCGGTTGCGGCTCCTGCTGCCGTTCTACCTGACCCCCATTGTCCTCGCCGCGGGTTCGGACCGGGTCGCCTATGTCCACCAGTTCGCCCTGCCGATGGCCGTGGGCCTCGCCATGGCTGCGCTGATGCTGGCGAGGATGCCGCGATACTGGACTGTCGGGACCGCGGTCGCGAGCGGAGTCGTGCTGGCCTTCTTCCACCCTTACATCACCGCCGCCCCCTTTGCGGATCGGGGGGCGGGGGAACGCGCCATCTGGATCGATCGCTGGCGGATCGTCGATTTCGACACTTGGGCACCCGTCCATCGCCCGCATTTCGACGCCCGCGAAAAACTTCAGGCCATCTGCCTCCAGCGCCCGGTCGATTGCGACATCGCGATGCTCGAAAGCCCGCTCGCCGATCTCATGGCAGAGCACGGCCTGACGCGCGCGGCCGTCGCTTTCAGGACGGGCGGGGCGGGCTCGCGGGTCCTCGCGCTGAACGCGACCCCAGCGATGCGCGAAAGGGTTCGGGAAAGCTTGCGTTCCGGTTTTCCCCCGTCAGCCGGCGGGCGCGAGGAATGGACTTTGTCGGTACGTCGCGGAGATTTCGTGGCGGTCGGCCTGTTCGAAGGTATCCCGCGCGATAGACCAGCTGCCGAAAGGCGGGTCCGGTCCTATCTGGTCTCGCTTGAGGCGACGCCCGGCAGTTAGACCGGCATCAACTCATCAGTTCGCGCACGAAGGGGATTAAACCGGTCTGCCGCTGGCGCTTCATCCGTTCGGCGTCGAGAATTTCGCGAACCTTGGCGAAGCAGGCCTGCATGTCGTCGTTGATGACGACGTAGTCGTAAGCGTCCCAGTGGCTGATTTCGCTGCGGGCACGTTCCATGCGGGCATCGATCACCGCCGCGCTGTCTTGCGCGCGGCTCTCGAGCCGTCGGCGCAGCTCGACGATGCTGGGCGGCAGGATGAATACCCGGACCACGTCCTGCTGGTCCTTCTGGTAGAGCTGCTGCGTGCCCTGCCAGTCGATGTCGAACAGGAAATCCTGCCCTTCCTTCAGCGCGCTGCGGATACGGCCCTTGGGCGTGCCGTAACGATGGCCGAACACATGCGCCCATTCGTAGAAATCGTCTTCCTCCACCAGCCGGTCGAATTCGGCATCGTCGACGAAATGATAATGCACCCCGTCGATCTCGCCTTCGCGCGGCGGGCGCGTGGTGACGCTGACCGAGAGCATGATTTCGTCGTCGGCGTCGAGCAGCATGCGGCTGATCGTGGTCTTGCCGGCGCCGCTTGGCGAGGAGAGGATGAACATGAGCCCGCGCCGGGCAAGGGTGTCGATCGAATGTTCGGGACTGGCCATGTGCGCTGTTGGCGCATGGCGGGGCGGCAAATCAAGCCCGTGTGCGCGATTCTCAGATCGCCGCGTCCGGGTCGGCCTGTTTCTTAAGCATGCGGTCCCCGTTGCGGCGCGCCGACTTCTTCGATTGGGCCCGGTCGTAGAGCGTCTTCGCGGCGAGCCCCGCGCCGACGACCAGCGCGCCGGGTACGGAGCGGGTGGCAACCTTGGTGACTCCATAGGCGGCGAGGGTATGGAGCAGGGAGCGGTTCTCCACCGCTTCCTTGGCGAATTCCTTCGAATATTGCCGGCCCAGCAGCGCCTTCTCCACCGTCAGTCGGGACAGGCGCCCGACGCTGCGCAGGATGATGTCGTTGATGATCAGATTGGTTGCCGGGTTCGGGCTCGGCCCCGGAACCCTGTCGGAACGGTGCGGCCGCGGATCGGTCGCTCTTTCCAGCGCCGCTCCCGCACGATCGGTGATGTGACTTGCCTTGTTCGCCATTCTGCCCCCGCATTCCCGGAAGCTCCGGGAGGCTATTTCTTGCGGCCGAAATCGACCGTGACGACGTTCGAGCCGTCGTCCGCTCCCTTAACGGCTGCATCGCCGCCCTGTTCCGCTTCACCGTCCTCGGCATCGTTCTCCGGCGTCTCGGTCGGGGCCGGGGCCATGTCCGCAACGGTCGCCTGGAACTGCAAGCCGAAATCGACCGCGGGATCGACGAATTGCGTGATCGCGGCATAGGGAATTTCGAGCTCGGCCGGAATCTGGTTGAAGCTCAGCCCGACGCCGAAGCCGTCCTCGCGCACGTTGAGGTTCCAGAACTTGTTCTGGAGCACGATGGTCATCTCGTCCGGGAAGCGTTCGCGCAGGCTCTTGGGCACCGAAACGCCGGGCGCGTGAGTCTTGAAGGTGATGTAGAAGTGATGATTACCCGGCAGCTCGCCGCCGGAATCCTCGATCTCGCCGAGCACCCTTCCGACCACCGCGCGCAGGGCCTCCTGCACGATGGCATCGTAGGGGATCAGGCTGTCGGGCGTTTCGTCGCTCATATCCCAGGCTAGGTGGCGGCGGGCGCGCATCCGGTCAAGCGCGAAGTCGGTGCCATTCCCCCGGACGATTCCCTTGCCTGCGACGGTGCACCGCCTATAGCGCGCGCCATGCGCAAGGGACGTATCGAACGAAAGACCGCCGAAACCGCGATCCTGGTCGAGGTCGATCTCGATGGAACAGGGACGTACGAGGTCTCGACGGGCATCGGCTTTCTCGATCACATGGTCGAACAGTTCTCCAAGCATTCCTTGATCGACGTGATCATGAAGGTCGACGGCGATCTCCATGTCGATCAGCACCACACCACCGAAGACAGCGCGCTGGCGCTCGGCCAGGCCCTGGCACAGGCGTTGGGCGAAAAGGGCGGGATTGCGCGCTACGGCAGCGCCTATTCGCCGATGGACGAGACTCTGGCGCGGGTCGCACTGGATATTTCCGGGCGGCCCTTCCTCGTGTGGAACGCCCGGTTCACGCAGGAAAAGCTCGGCGAATGGGACACCGAGCTGATCGAGCACTGGTTCCAGTCGATCGCCCAGACCGCCGGAATCACGCTCCATTGCGAACTGCTCTACGGCCAGAACAATCACCACATCTGCGAAGCGCTGTACAAGGGCTTCGCCCGTGCGATGCGGATCGCCGTCGAGATCGATCCGCGCAAGGGTGGCGCGGTGCCGAGCACCAAGGGGCAATTGGGTGGCTGAGGTCACGGCCCTCGTCGATTACGGCGCGGGCAATCTCCATTCGGTCGAGAACGCGCTGCGGCGGGTCGGGGCGCGGGTCGCGGTGACCGCCGATCCCGACGTGCTGCGCGCCGCCGATCGGATCGTGCTTCCGGGCGTGGGTTCGTTTCGGGCCTGCGCGGAAGGGTTGCGCGCCGCCGAGGGCGCGGTCGAGGCGATGACCGAGCGTGTGAAGGTTGGCGGGGCGCCCTTTCTCGGCATCTGCGTCGGCATGCAACTGCTCGCGACCCGCGGGCTCGAACACGGCAGCACCCCCGGTCTCGACTGGATCGCGGGCGAGGTGCAACCGCTCGATCCCGCCCGGCGCGGCGTGAAGGTGCCGCATATGGGCTGGAACGATGTCGCGCCCCTGCCGCACGCGCGCGGGCATGCGGTGGTGGAAGAGGGCGAAGCCTATTTCCTCCATTCCTACCATTTCCACGTAGCGGACCATGCCGACGCGCTGGCGCTGAGCGATCACGGCGGCAGTCTGACCGCGGCGGTTGGGCGGGACAACATCGCCGGTGTTCAGTTCCATCCGGAAAAGAGCCAGGCCTACGGTCTGGCGCTGCTGGAACGTTTCCTGGAGTGGCGGCCATGATCGTGTTCCCCGCCATCGACCTGAAGGGCGGCGAGGTGGTGCGCCTGGCGGAAGGCGACATGGCCCGCGCCACGGTCTATTCCGGCGATCCGGCAAGGCAGGCGCTGGCTTTCTCGCAAGCCGGCGCGGATCATCTCCATGTGGTCGATCTCGACGGGTCCTTCGCCGGTTCGGCGCGCAATCGCGGCGCGGTGGAAGCCATCGTCGCGGCCTTTCCCGGCCGGGTCCAGCTGGGCGGGGGCATCCGCACACGCGCCGATGTCGAGAGCTGGTTCGCCGCCGGCGTGGCGCGGATCGTCATGGGCAGCGCCGCACTCAAGGATCCCGAATTCGTCAAGGACATGGCGCGCTCCCATCCCGGCGCGATCGTCGTCGCGGTGGATGCGCGCGACGGAATGGTCGCCACCGAGGGCTGGGCCGAGGTCTCGAACGTGGCCGTGGCCGATCTCGCGCGCCGGTTCGAGGATGCGGGCGTCGCGGCGTTGCTGTTTACCGATATCGGGCGCGACGGGATGCTCAAGGGCGTCAATCTCGACGCGACGCTGGCGCTGGCGCGGCAGGTCGACATACCCGTTATCGCCAGCGGCGGAGTCGCCGGTATCGAGGATATAGAGGCACTTGCGCGCCATGCCGACGAGGGAATCGAAGGCGTCATCACGGGCCGGGCGCTCTACGACGGCCGGCTCGACCTCGGCGAAGCGCTGAAAGTGGCGGCGCGGACGGAACAGCGAAGCGGTGCGGCGCGATGACCGTCCGCATCCGCGTCATCCCTTGCCTCGACGTCGCCGACGGGCGCGTGGTGAAGGGCGTCAACTTCGTCGATCTCAAGGACGCCGGCGATCCGGTCGAACAGGCCCAGGCCTACGACGCGGCGGGAGCCGACGAGCTGTGCTTCCTCGACATTTCCGCCAGCCACGAAGGGCGCGGCACGCTGCTCGACATCGTTCGGCGGACCGCGGCGGTGTGTTTCATGCCGCTGACCGTCGGCGGCGGCGTGCGGAGCGTGGCGGATGCGCGCGCATTGCTGCTGGCGGGGGCCGACAAGGTGGCGGTCAATTCCGCCGCGGTCGCGCGGCCCGAACTGGTGGGAGAGATCGCCGATCGCTTCGGCAGCCAGTGCGTGGTCGCCAGCGTCGATGCGCGGCGGATTGGCGAGCGCTGGGAAATCTTTACCCATGGCGGTCGCCGGCCGACCGGGATCGACGCCCTCGCCCATGCGCGGCGCCTGGTGGAGCTGGGCGCCGGCGAACTGCTCGTCACCTCGATGGATGGGGACGGCACTCGGAAGGGCTACGACATCGACCTGACCCGCACGATCGCCGATGCCGTGCCCGTGCCGGTCATCGCCAGCGGCGGTGTCGGCACGCTCGACCATCTCGTCGAGGGCGTGACCCAGGGCCATGCGAGCGCGGTGCTTGCCGCCTCGATTTTCCACTTCGGCATGCACACCATCGCGGAGGCGCACGAGGCGCTGAGGGCCGCCGGACTGCCTGCCCGCGTCTGATGCGTGTGTATGTCCCGGCGTGGGACGCATCGCGACCCGTCGCGGGAACGCAACATCCCTGCTGCTAATGTCCCACCCGTGTCGACTCAGGTGATCGCCCTCGCTGCCGAGCTCGCCGCCCTTCCGGGCGTGCGCGAAGCCGTCCGCGCCGTCGAGGAGCCGAGTGCGCTGCTGGTGATCGCCATCGGCTTTGCCGGATTGGCCGTCGGCAGGTCGATCGCCGTCGGCAAGGCCGGCGGACGGGATTGACCCGGCGGGTCCCGCCATCCATGCAGCCCGGCATGGACACGCTGACCCGCCTTTGCGCCACCATCGCCGACCGGCGGGACGCAAATCCCGATACCAGCTATGTCGCCAGTCTCTTCGCGAAAGGGATTCCCCAGATCGCCCGCAAGGTCGGCGAGGAAGCGGTCGAGACCGTGATCGCCGCGCTGGGCGAGAAACCGGAGAACCTGCGCGGCGAGGCCGCCGACCTGCTTTTCCACCTGTTGATCCTGCTCGAGGCGCGCGGCGTGAGCCTGGCGGATGTGATGGACGAGCTCGACCGGCGCGAAGGGGTCTCGGGTATCGCCGAGAAGGCCGCCAGGAACGGGAGCCGGTAGATGCCGATCGACGCCACCAGGCCCTACGACAGCGACAATATCTTCGCCAGGATCCTGCGCGGGGAAATTCCTGCCACCAGGGTCTATGAAGACGACTGGGCCATCGCCTTCGAGGACATCAATCCCCAGGCGGAAATCCACACGCTGGTGGTGCCAAAGGGCGAATACGTCAGCTGGGACGATTTCAGCGCCAAGGCGAGCGATGCCGAGATCGCCGGCTTCGTCCGCGCCGTGGGCACGGTCGCGCGCGAGAAGGGGCTGGTCGAGCCCGGCTACCGGCTGCTCGCCAATGTCGGCGCGCATGGCGGGCAGGAGGTGCCGCATCTCCACGTCCACATCTTCGGCGGACAGCCGCTCGGCCGCATGATCGCCTGAGCGCGGCGGCCCAACGCTTCGGCCCCGCTTCACAACATTTTGGCTTCGCACCGCTTGCCACGCGATTCGCGCCTCCGCTAAGGCGCGGCGCATGGCGATCCAATCCCATCCCGGCCTGAACCTTCCGGGCGGCACGATCGACGGCGCGCGGCATTTGTATGCCGTGCGCGTCTATTACGAGGATACCGATCTGTCGGGCATCACCTACCACGCCAACTACCTGCGCTGGTTCGAACGTGCGCGTTCCGACCTGCTGCGGCTGCTCGACATCGATCAGCGCGCCGCGATCGAGGCGGGCGAGGGGGCCTATGCGGTGTCCGAGATCGAGCTGAAGTATCGCCGCCCGGCAAAGCTCGACGACGATGTGGTGATCGAGACCCGCTGCACCGAGATGGGCGCGGCGAGCTGCCGCATGCACCAGCGGGCGATCCGCGATTTCGGGAAGGGCGATTGCCTGCTCGCCGAAGCGCGGCTGCGTGTCGGCTTCGTCAGCCCCGCCGGCCGCCCGATCCGCCAACCCTTGGCCTGGCGCCAGGCATTCGAAGACTTCATGAAAGAGACCGCAACCGCATGAACGCACTCGATCTTCTCGCCCCGGCCGGTGCCGCGGCCGCGACCCGGCTCGATCCGATCCAGCTGTTTCTCGATGCCGACATCGTGGTCCAGCTCGTCATGGCCGGCCTGTTGCTTGCCAGCATCTGGACCTGGATGATCATCGTCAGCTTCTGGCTGCGCATGGGCCGTTTGCGTTCGCAGACAATGCGTTACGAGGAAGAGTTCTGGCAGGCCGAGAATTACGATCGCTTCATGGCCGAGCGCGGCCGGGCCGATCTGCCGCCCTCGCGCGTCGCGGGGGCCGGCGTCGGAGAATGGCGACGTTCGACCAAGGGCGGGATCAAGGACCGCGAAGGCGTGCGGTCGCGCCTGGCCGGGGCGATGGAAAGCCAGGTGGCACTGGAATCCGATACGCTGGCGGAGCGGCTCAACTTCCTCGCCACCACCGGCGCGGTCGCACCCTTCGTCGGCCTGTTCGGCACCGTCTGGGGGATCATGAACAGCTTCTTCCAGATCGGAGCGCAGGAAAGCTCTTCGCTCGCCGTGGTCGCGCCGGGCATTTCCGAAGCGCTGTTCGCCACTGCGATCGGGCTGTTTGCCGCGATCCCTGCGGTGATCGCCTACAACCGGTTCAGCCACCGCGTGAACCGGTACGAGGCCCGCCTCCAGCGCTTCGCCGACAAGCTGCACGCGACCTTCAGCCGCCAGCTGGACGCCGCCTGATGGCGATGGGCATGGTCTCTTCCGGCAGGCGGCGGGGGCGGGGCGGCAAACGCGCGCCGATGGCCGAGATCAACGTGACGCCGCTGGTCGACGTGATGCTGGTGCTGCTGATCATCTTCATGGTCACCGCGCCTCTGCTGACCGCGGGCGTGCCGATCGACCTTCCCGACAGCCGCGCCAATCCGCTCGACAACGAGGCGCAGCAGGTCACCATCAGCATCGACGAGCAGGGCTTCGTTTACATCGACCAGCAGCGCATCGAAGTCGGCGGGCTGGAGCAGGCGCTCGCCGACCTGCCGCGCACGGGCGAGGGGACCGACATCACCCTGCGCGCCGATCGCGGGCTCGACTACGGCCGCGTGATGGCGGTGATGGGCGAGCTCAACAGGGCCGGCCTCAATCGCATCTCGCTGGTCACAAACGGTTCATCGGTGGAGCCATAGCCGCATGGCCATGGGAGAGACCCGGTTCAGCAAGGAAGAGCGCGTCGGCCTGTTCGTCGCCGCAGTGCTGCATCTGCTGCTGGTCCTCGTCCTGCTGCTCCAGCCGGCCAATCGCAGCGACATCACCCCCGTCGAGCGGATGACGGTCAATCTGGCCGAGGAAGTCGGCATGGAAGCCACCGCGCCCGAGCCGGTTCCCGAAAGCCGGGCCGCGGTGGCGCCCGAGCTTTCGGACACGCCGGCCCCCGCGCCCGAGCCCGAAGCCGTGCCCGAGGCTGTGGCACAGCCGGTCCAGCAGCCCGTCCGCCGCCCGGTCGAGCGCGTCCAGCGACCGGCCCCGACGCCTCAGCGCCCCGCGGACACGCGCCCGCGTCGTCGCCCCGATCCGCCGCGCACCGAGCGTCCCGCCCAGCAACCCGCCCGCGCCGCGGAGCGTGGCGGAGGCTCGCGCGTGGGCGAGAATTTCCTCGCCGGGGCCGGAGACAGCGCGCGGACCGAGGAGACCCGCACTCCCGCCTCGCAGATCGGAGCAAGCGCCAAGGCTTCCCTGGTTCAGGCGATTGCGCGGCGGATCAAGCCGCACTGGTCGCCGCCCAACGGTCCGGAGGTCGAGGAGATCACCACCTTCCTGCGGTTCCGGCTCAACGAGAACGGCTCGCTCGCCGGCCGTCCCGAAGTCGTCCGCCAGACCGGCGTCAACGACGTCAACCGCGCCCAGGCCGGGCGCCATGCGGAACAGGCGATCCGCGCGGTACAGCTCGCCGCACCCTTTTCCGACCTGCCGGAAGAATATTACGAAGCCTGGAAACTTGTCGGCCCGTTCGGCTTCGACTGGAGATTGGCCCAATGAAAGCACTGATCGCAACCTTCACCATCCTGCTCGCCGCACCGCTGGCGGCGCAGAACCAGGATCTCGGCGAACCGCTGCCGGAAGGCGGCGAGGTGGAGACCGTCGAGGAAAGCCAGGGCCTGACCGGCTCGGTCAGCTTCGAAGGCAATCTCGACGATCTCGGCATCGCCATTCCGGCCTTCGCCACCGATCGCGATGCGCCGACGCCTGCCAATGCGCAGGGGACCGCGGCGCTCGGGATCGAGCTGGCCCGGGTCATCACCTCCGATCTTCGCAACAACGGCCTGTTCAAGCCGACGGGCCCCGATGCCCTGCCGCGCCCGCAATTCCCGGAAATCTCCGCCCCCAACTATGCCACATGGTCGAACCGCGGGGCGGAGATGCTGGTCCAGGGCTACGTTCGCGCGCGCGGCGACGGGCGGTTGACGGTCGGCTGCTATCTCTACGACATGGCGCTGCGCAGCGAGCTCGTGCGCGAGGGCTGGGTCGTGCAGCCCGCCGACTGGCGCCGCGCCGCGCACAAATGCGCCGACCTCGTCTATTCGCGGCTCACCGGCGAGAGCCCGTTCTTCGACAGCCGCATCGCCTACATCGCCGAGACCGGACCCAAGGACAATCGCACCAAGCGGCTCGCGATCATGGACAGCGACGGCGCCAACCACCGCTTCATCACCACCGGCCGCTCGACCGCGCTGACCCCGCGCTATTCGCCCGACTACCGCCAGCTCGTCTATCTCAGCTACGTCGACGGCAATCCCCGCATCTACGTCTACGACATCGGCACCGGACGCCAGACGCTGGTCACCGAGAGCGCCAACCCGACCTTCGCCCCGCGCTGGAGCCCGGACGGGCGTTACATCCTCTATTCGATGGCGGTCGGCGGCAACACCGACATCTACCGCGTCTCGGCGCAGGGCGGGCGCAGCGAGCGGCTGACCGACACGCCGGGAATCGACATCGGCGGCTCGTTCTCGCCCGATGGAAGCCAGATCGTCTTCGAGAGCGACCGTTCCGGCAACCAGCAGTGCTACGTCATGAATGCCGACGGGTCGAACCAGCGGCGCATCAGCTTCGGCAGCGCGCGCTGCGCGACGCCGGAATGGAGCCCGCGCGGCGACCAGATCGCCTTCACCAACGCCAGCACCTTCAACGTGTCGGTCATGAGCCCGAGCGGCGGCAACGTGCGCCGGCTGACCAGCGGCTGGCAGGACGAGGCGCCGACATGGTCGCCCAACGGCCGCATCATCCAGTTCTTCCGGACCGAGCGCAATTCGGGTGCCACCTCGCTGTGGCAAATCGATCTGACCGGGGAGAACCTGCGCGAACTGCCCACGCCGGTCGATGCATCCGACCCGGCGTGGGGACCGATCCTGCCGTGAACGCATTGCATACCCGGGGGCCGACGAACCCGGGCACCATTTTTCCGAGGCTGAAAAGGGAATCAGCGCCATGACCACACGTAAATTCGCCTTCGCCCTTGCAGCGGGCACGCTGGCCATCGCCGGCTGCGCCAAGAAAGCGCCAGAGCAGCTTCCGCCCGCGCCGCAGGACACCGGTACCACGACGCCGACGCCGACCACGACGGGGCCGAGTGCCAGCGGTCCCGGCACGCAGCAGCATTTCCTGCAGACCGTCGGCCAGAGCAATTCGGTGGTCTATTTCGACACCGACCGCTTCAACATCGATGCCGAGGATTCGCGCATCCTGCAGACGCAGGCGCAGTATTTCTCGCAATATCCGAACGTGACCTTCACCATCGAGGGACATGCGGACGAGCGTGGCACGCGCGAATACAACCTCGCGCTGGGCGAGAGGCGGGCCAATGCGGCGAAGAACTACCTCGTCTCTGTCGGTATTCCGGCCAACCGCATCCGCACCATCAGCTACGGCAAGGAACGTCCGGTGGCGATGGGTTCGAACGAGAGCGCATGGGCGCAGAACCGCCGCGCGGCGACGGTCGTGATCAACTGATCGTCGCGAAGGGGAGCCTCCGCCCGGCGGGGGCTCCTCAGCGCGCGATATTTGCGAGGGGGCCGTGCGGCGCAGTGGCGAATGCCGGGATCTGCAATTCCGCACCATCGCGCCGCGGCGCGCCGGTCGAAACGGCGAACAGGCCCGTGAGCGCCAGCGACAGCGCGATCGCGAATGTGACCTGGGGGCTGGGCGATTTCATGGCGGGTCCGTAGCGTGAATGGGTTATCGTTTCGTTGCGATGCAACATTTCGCATCCCGGCCCGTTCCCGATCCTTGTGCCTGTCGCAATCATGCCTAGACTGACGATGATGCCTGCCCGACGAACGACTTCCACCCATGCCTAAGGCCCATCGCTCGCTCGACTGGGGTTTCCCGCGCTGGCGCAGCTACGACAGCTCGCGCGAGGCGGCGACCGTGCGCCTGTGCGATCGTCACGGCTGCGAGGAAAAGGGCGAGTGCCCCGCACCCAAGGCGCCCAACAGCCCCGAGCGCTGGATGTTCTGTCAGAAGCACGCCGCCGAATACAACCAGAAGTGGGACTATTTCGAAGGCCTCGACAAGGCGGAAAAGGAACAGCGCGCCCGGGCCGAGCGCAGCGAGAACGCCGGTTATGCGGAGGCCCAGCACTACGGCTGGAGTGGCAGCGGGGACGGATCGCGCAGCGCCGACGAAATGCGCGCGCTGGAGATCCTCGAACTCGAGGCCGATGCCGATTTCGTCGCGGTGAAGAAGGCGTTCCGCATGAAGGCGAAGGTCGTTCACCCCGACGTCAAGCCGGGCGACGATGCGGCGGCGGCGGAATTCCGCAAGCTTTCCGTGGCCTACGATGTTCTGAAGGCAGCCGAAGAACGGCGGGAGTGGAAGGGCTAGGCGAGGCGGTCGGCTATCGCCGGCGCGAGCCTCGCGCCGAGCTCGGGTCCTTGCTCGGGATAGAGATAGGGCTCGATCAGCTCGGCCTCCATCACTGCCAGCGCGCCGTCGGGCAGGCGGATCATGTCGATGCGGGCGTAGAGCAGGTCGGCGAACGGCAGGGCATCGAGCACGGCCTTCGCGCCGGCAAGGTCCGTGACCGAGGGCGTGTAGGCGCTTTCTAATCCACCGTAGAGAGATTGTATGCGGTAATCGTCCTTCGCCGGACGTTTGCGGACCCCGTGCGAAAATTCGCCGTCGACGAAGACGAAGGTGTATTCGCCCTCCTCGACCACGCTCGGCAGGAACGGCTGGATCAAGCAGCGATGGCCCATCCGCCACCCGGGGGAGGGAGGGGAGTCGGCCGTGAAACGGTGCTGCCCCAAGCCGCCCGCTCCGACCTGTCGTTTGACGACGACGTCGCGCGTACCCAGCCGCTCCATCGCCTCGGCGACATCATCGGCCCCCGCATCCTCGCGATAGAGCGCCGGAACCGTGGTCGCACCCCGCTCGGCAAGCTCTTGCAGGTAGGACTTGTCGGCGTTCCACCGGACCACCTCGGGAGGATTGCGGACCGCGATGCCGCGCGCCGCCAGTTCCTCCAGCCGCGCGAGGAATTCCGCCGGATGATCCTGATAGTCCCATGCGGTCCCGAGCAGGACCAGCGCCACGCCATCGAACGCATTCGGTGGCGCGCGCCAGTCGATTTCCAGCAGCTCCAGCCCCGCATCGGCGAGCGCAGGACGCAGCGCAGCGACTTCGAGATCGTGCTCGAAGGCATCGCCGCGCCGTGCGCCCTTGCCGGGCAGGGTCTCGGCGCAGGCGAGGAATCCTATCTTCGTCAGACCGCCTCCAGCGCCTGCTCGAAATCGGCGATGAGGTCGTCCGCATCCTCGATGCCGATGCTGATGCGTACGAGATTGTCGGAGATGCCGAGTTCCGCGCGGCGGCCTTCCGCCACGGACAGGTGCGTCATGCTGGCCGGGTGGCTGGCGAGCGTTTCGGTTCCGCCGAGGCTCACCGCGAGTTTGGCGATCTTCAGGGCGTCGAGGAAGCGGAAGCATTCGGCCTCGCCGCCCTTGAGCAGCAGCGAGAAGGTGCTGCCCGCACCCAGGCAATGGCGATCGTAGATGTCCTGCTGGCGCGCATCCTTGATCATGCCGAGATAGCCGAGACCTTCGACCTTGGGATGGGCGGCAAGGTAATCGCACACCTTGGCCGCGTTTTCGCCGGCGCGCTGCATCCGCAGTTCGACCGTTTCCAGGCTGCGGCACAACATCCAGGCCGTGTTGGGGTCGCAGATGCCGCCCATCGTGTTGCGCAGCATGCGGATCGCATCGACGAAACGCTTCTTGCCCGAAACGCTGCCGGCAACGAGATCCGAATGGCCGCCGACGTATTTGGTCAGCGAATAGACGACCAGATCGGCCCCGTGATCGAGCGGACGTTGCCACAGCGGCCCGAGGAAGGTGTTGTCGATCGCGATCGAGCATTTGTCCGGATCGAAATGCGCGTCGCGGGCGTCCCTTACCGCTTCGATGTCGACCAGCGCGTTGGTGGGATTGCCGGGGCTTTCGAGGTAGATCATCGGCACCTCGCCGCCCTGTTCCTCCGCCAGCGACTTGGCGCGGGCCATCACCTCGTCCAGCTTGGCGCGGTCGGCGCCGGCGGGAAAATCGACGAAGCGCACGCCGAATTTCGCCATGGTCTTGGCGATGAAGCCCTCGGACGCGGCATAGAGCGGCCCGGAATGGACGATCACGTCTCCGGATTTGCACGCCGCCAGCAGCAGCACGGCGATGGCGGTCATGCCGCTGGAAAAGCTCAGCGCCTCTTCCGCACCGTCCCAGACCGCCAGACGGTCTTCCAGGATTTCCTGGTTCGGGGCATTGAAGCGGGAATAGACCAGGCCTTCCGCCCCTCCCGGACGCTTGCCGGTGATGCCTTCGAAATGGCGCTTGCCGTCGGCCGCGCTGGGGAAGGCGAAGGTGCTGGTGAGGAAGATCGGCGCCTTGAGGCTGCCTTCGGAGAGGGTGGGATCGTAGCCATGGCCCATCATCAGCGTCGACGGCTTCAGCGTCCGCCCGCCGATGGTCTTGACCTCGGGCTTGGGGTTCTTGCGGGGCGTGGTGGGATCGATGTCGTTGTCGCTCATCGGTGAGAGCTTCCTTCCTGTCGCACGCTCCCAGGAAGGCGGGAGCCGGTCGGAGAGCCGGGGCACCCGTCCCTAACCTCCGCAGGAACGCTTCTCCGCCGGGTCTCGCAAGCGGCTCTGCGCATAAGCCGCCGCTGCCCCCGTTTCAACCGGTTCAGGCGAGCGCGTGCATGGCGAAGACCACGCCGACGATCAGGAACACGCCGATCAGATCCAGCAGGATGCCGGCCTTGACCATCCGCTCGATGCGGATGCGCCCGGTCGCCCAGGCGATGGCGTTGGGGCCGGTCCCGGCGGGCAGCATGAACCCCCAGCTTGCAGCGAGTGCTGCAGGCATGGCGAGCAGCACCGGATCGGCACCGAGCGCGACGATCAGGCTCGCGACGACGGGGATGATGCCGCTGGCGGTGGCGACGTTGCTGGCGAATTCGGTGATCAGCACCACCATGGCGACGATGGCGAGGGCCACCACCACCAGCGGCAGGGTGTCGAGTGGCAGCAGCGCCTGCCCCAGCCAGTCGGCCAGTCCGCTCGCGCTCATCCCGGCGGCCAGCGCCAGTCCACCGCCGAACATCATGATCACGCCCCACGGCGCGCGGTCGGCTTCCTCCCAGACCAGCAGGGGGCGGCCGGTGCCGTCGGGGACGAGGAACAGCGCGAGGCCCGCGGCGATGGCGATGGTGCCGTCGGTCCAGCTGCCTTCGGGCAGCAGTGCGCCGACCCAGATCTGCGTCATCCAGGCGAGGAAAGAGAGCCCGACGACCATCATCACCCGCCGTTCGGCCGTCCCCATCGGCCCGTCTCCCGCGATCGCCTGGCGCGCCGCCTTCACGTCGAACGGGTGGGCCGCCACCTTCTGCACACGCGCGACGACGAGCGCGGCGAGGGGCACGCCGAGCACCACCAGCGGCAACCCGTAGAGCGTCCACTGCGCGAAGGTGATGCGGGTTCCGGCAATTTCCTCCACCAGCCCGACCGCGATGGCGTTGGTGGGCGAACCCACGAGCGTGCCGAGACCGCCGATGCTCGCGGCGAATGCGATCCCCATCGGCAGGGCGCCGGAAAGGCCTTCGAAACTGCCGCGCTCGCTCCCGCCGCCGGAAAGGACCGCGAGCGCCATCGGCATCATGATCAGCGCGGTGGAGGTGTTCGAAATCAGCATCGACAGCACGGCGGCGGCGACCATGAAGGCAAGCAGCAAGCCGCCCTGTCCGCCGCGATCCCCCAGCATGTCGAGGATCGCCAGCGCCAGCCGCCGGTGCAGGCCGGTTCGCTCGATCGCAAGGGCGAGGAACGCCCCGCCGAGAATGAGGAAGAGGATCGGCGAATAATAGGCGCTGGCCGTCTCCCCGGCGTCCATCACTCCGGCGAAGGGCAGGACGAGAAAGGGCATCAGCGCGGTCGCGGTGAGCGGGATCGCCTCGGTCATCCACCAGGCCGCCATCAGCAGCACCAGTCCGGCAACCACCATCGCCTCGCGCGGCATGCCGGCCGGAAGCGGCAGGAACAGGCTGCCCGATAGCGCGACTATCCCGACCGCGAGGCCGATCCTTGCGGCGCTCATCTCCCGAACTCCCCCCCTCAAGCCGCAAGGGCTAGCAAGAAGGCCCGGCCCAAGCAATCGACGGCTTGTCCAACCGGTTCGCAATGCCTATTCCCGGTGTGTTAGGCACTCAATACGCATGGGAGAGATTCGATGAGACCGACCCTTCGCATTCTGGCCGCGGGCGTCGCGCTGGCGGCGCTGACCGCTCCGGCCATCGCTAGCGCGCAGCAGGCAAGCGCGACAGCCGAGGCGGTGAAGACCTACAGTGCCGAACAATTCTACGATTCGACATCCTACGCGCTCGGATCGGGCGGGGGACATGTGTTCTCGCCCGACGGCGAGCACGTCCTGATCACCAGCGACGAGAGCGGCGTGTTCAACGCCTATCTCCTGCCCGTCGACGGCGGCGAGGCGATGCCGCTCACCAGCTCGACCACGAACGCCGTCTTCGCCGCCAGCTTCTTTCCCGAAGATGGGCGCGTCCTATACGGCTCCGATGGCGGCGGGAACGAGCTGACCCATATTTATGTCCGCGAGGAAGACGGGACGGTGCGCGACCTGACACCCGGGGACGAACTCACCTCCAACTTCGCCGGCTGGAGCAAGGATGGCGAGACTTTCTACGTTTCGACCAACGAGCGCGATCCGCAGGCCTTCGACCTCTACGCCTACGATGCCGACGATTATTCGCGCGAGTTGCTGTTCACCAATCCCGGCGGGTTCTTCCCCGGCGAGGTGTCGGACGACGGGCGCTGGATGGTGCTGGTGAAATACAATTCGAGCGCCGACAGCGATCTCTATCTGGTCGATCTGACCGGTGACAAGACGCCCCGCCTGATCACCGCGCACGAGGGCAATATCACCTACGGCAGCCACGCCTTCACCCGGGACAACACAAAGCTGGTCTATTCCACCAACGAGAACGGCGAATACAGCGAGGCCTGGACCTACGATCTGGCAAGCGGCGACAAGGAAAAATATCTGGCGGACGACTGGGACGTCAGCTTCGTCAGCTTCTCGCCCAGCGGCCGCTACCGGGTGAGCGGGGTCAACGCCGATGCCAAGACGGAACTCACCCTGCTCGACCAGAACACCGGCCGCGACGTGGCGCTGAGCGGTGTTCCCGATGGCGATCTCGGGTCGATCCGCTTCGACGAGGACGAGAGCCACATCGCCTTCACCGTGTCCTCCGACACCTCGCCTTCGGACATCTACGTCGCCGATCTCGCCACCGGAAAGGCCCGGCGGCTGACCAGCGCGCTCGATCCGGCGATCGACGAAGGCGATCTCGTCACCGCCACCGTCGCGCGTTTCGAGAGCTACGACGGGGTCGAAGTCCCCGGAATTCTCTACCGGCCCAAGGGAGCGAGCGCGGCCAATCCGGCCCCGGCGGTCGTCTATGTCCACGGGGGTCCCGGCGGACAGACGCGGCGGGGCTACAACCCGACGATCCAGCATCTCGTGAACCACGGTTATGCGGTCTACGGGATCAACAACCGCGGCTCCTCTGGCTACGGCAAGACCTTCTTCCACATGGACGACCGCAAGCACGGCGAGGCCGATCTCGACGATGTCGTCGCCTCGGCCGAATGGCTGAAGGGCATGGACTGGGTCGCGGACGACAGGATCGCGATAATGGGCGGTTCCTACGGCGGCTACATGACCGCGGCGGCGCTCGCCTTCCGGCCCCAGGTCTTCGATGCCGGGATCAACATCTTCGGCGTCACCAACTGGCTTCGCACGCTCAATTCGATCCCCGCCTGGTGGGGTGCGAACCGCGTGGCGCTGTTCGACGAGATGGGCGACCCGGCGACCGACGAGGAGCGGCTGCGCCGAATTTCGCCGCTGTTCCACGCCGCCAACATCGTCAAGCCGATGCTGGTGGTGCAGGGCGCCAACGACCCCCGCGTGCTTCAGGTCGAGAGCGACGAGCTGGTCGAGGCAGTGCGCGCGAACGACGTTCCGGTCGAATATGTCCTGTTCGACGACGAGGGGCACGGCTTCCGTAACAAGTCCAACCGGATCGAAGCGTCGGAAGCCTATCTGACCTTCCTCGACGAGCATATCGGGCGGTAGATTCCCTCAAACCTTTCTGTCCGCCGAACGCCTGGCTCAGGCCCCTTTCAGTGCCGCCATGTCACTGGAAGAGGCATGATGCCGATACTCAGATCGATCCTCGCCGCCGCGCTCGCGGGCTCCGCCATATCGCCCGGCGCGGCCGAGGCGCCTCCCGCATCCGCCTGGGAGATTGGCCCGTTCATCGACGGGCGCAATTATTCGGTCGGCATGCCGGTCCGTCCGGCGGATACGCGCGAGGGCGCGAGCTTCGTCATCCCGGGCCCGACGGCGGCCGACGGGCATGTGCATTACGTGACCACCCCGGTGCGCAGCCTCGCCGGGGCCAAACGGATCACGCTGCGCTACCGCATCGACGCGCCGCGCGGCACGCGGTTCGTGCAGCAGGAGAATCCCGGTGCCGGCCCGGCGACGCTGTCGCTCTACTTCCAGCGTCGCGGAGACAGCTGGCGTGCCCGCCATCCCGATTATCGCTGGTATTCGCCGGTGGCGCGCCAGGTTCCGCTTTCGCCCGGCGTGCACGAGGTCAGCATTCCGCTCGCTGAGGACGAGAGGTGGATCGCGATGATGGGAAGCGATTCCGCGACCAACCCGCGCGGGTTCGCCGCAGCGATCGAGGATGCGCACCGTGTCGGATTTACCTTCGGCGGCAGCAGCGGGCGCGGGCACGGAGTCTACGCCACCAATCCCGCGCGCTTCACCGTTCTCGACTTCCGGATCGAATAGACCGGCGGTTCAGTGGGTCCAGGCCAGATCGACCGATTGGATGTGCCAGCGGCGCTGATCCACGGTCGAGCCGGGCACGTCGTTGACCCGTCTCAGGACGATGGGCCCTTCGATCCGAACCGGCCTACCGTCCGCATCGGTGCCGGTGATGGTCGCCTCGCTCGTGTAATAGCTCGAGCCGGCGGCGCCTTCCATCCGTCCGCCCGGAACGGCGACGGTGATGTCGGACAACCCGTCGAACAGGGCGTTGAAGCGCGCCTTGCTCCATTTCTCCTTCGCGGACCGACCGAGCATGGTCCACGCCTGGTCGTATTCGCGCAGCTCGATTGCCCGGGCAAAGGCGAGCAGAACATTTCGCGCGCCCGTCTCCGTGCGCTCCGCATCGGGCGCCAGCGGTGAGGGGCTGAGCTCCGGGTACCCTTCGTTCACTCCCGATCCGTCGGTGTAACCCTGCGGCGGGCCGTCGTCGTTCGCGGGTAGGGCGGCGGGCGGTGGCGGGGTGGGGGCTGGCGGGGTGGGGGCCGGCGCCCCCGGGTCAGCGCTTTCTTCGGCTATAGCGGCCGCAGCGCCATTGTCCGCTGCCGGCTCGGAACAGGCCGCAAGACCCGCCAGGCCGGCGACAGCGAGCAAAGCGGACCATGTGATTTTCAAACCGCGCATGCCGGCAAAATCGGGGAGGGAGATTGCCGTTCCCCGAAGCCGGACCAACCGTTACTTGGGTGCGAGCACCATCACCATCTGGCGGCCCTCGAGGCGGGGGAACGCCTCGACCTTGGCGATCTCCTCGACATCGTCGCGGACGCGGTTGAGCAGGTCCATGCCGAGCTGCTGGTGCGCCATCTCACGCCCGCGAAAGCGCAGGGTGCACTTCACCTTGTCGCCGTTCTCGATGAACTTGTTCACATTGCGCATCTTCACATCGTAATCGTGATCGTCGATGTTCGGGCGCATCTTGATCTCTTTGATTTCCTGCGTCTTCTGCGTCTTGCGTGCGAGGTTGGCCTTCTTCTGCGCCTCGTAGCGATACTTGCCGACGTCGAGGAACTTGCACACCGGCGGGTCCGCATTGGGGCTGACTTCGACGAGGTTGAGGCCGTGTTCGGCCGCCTGTTCGATCGCTTCGCGGGTGTACATCACCCCCAGGTTCTCGCCTTCGTGATCGATCACGCGGACCTTGGGGACATTGATCATGTTGTCGTAGCGCGGGCCGCTTTTCACGGGCATTTGCATGCTGCGCCGGGGTGGACGGGCTATGGGGCACTCTCCTTTGTTTCGCCTTGTCGAAGCGGCGCATGTAGGCATTGTCGACGGGATTCGGAAGTGGCTTCGTCTCGCGGGGCGCGAATTCGCGGTGGTGCGTGCTTTTCGGGACGCGGTTCTGGAACAAACAGTGTTTCGCGCAGAGGCGCAGAGGAAGCAGAGCGCGCGGAGATTTGGCGACGAAGCCGATCTCGGGATTCACACGAAGCCACGAAGCCACGAATTGGAGCGCTAACTTTCCGGTCGTTGCGGCCTCTTCGTGCCTTCGTGCCTTCGTGTGAAAGAAAGCCGCTGCGCGGCCGCCGTCACCTCTGCTTCCTTTGCGCCTCTGCGCGAAGGAACTCAGGCCGCCTCGCGCCAGAGGGGAAAGCGCGCCAATCGGTCCCGGGTCGGGACGAGAGCGTCGATCCGGCTGGCGGGCTGCATCGCCTTGAGGATCGCGGGATCGTTGGCCGGCATGCCGCCGGTGAAGGCGCCGAAGGCGGGCAGGATGATCCGACCCGATGCGCCGTCGCCCGATGCGCTCACGACGGCGCAAGGCCGGCGGATATGCCGCTGCTGGACCTTGATTTGCACCCGCGGGTGATAATGGCCCGAAAGCTCCGGCCGGGTCTCGCCGCGTTTCGCGCGGTGGCGCAGGATCTTGCCGCCGATCTCCAGTTCCTCCACCAGCGTCCCGCCGCAGCGCGCTTCCATGTCCGGATCGTGATTGCCGGTGATCCACACCCAGTCGACCGCCTTGGTCAGCGCTTCCAGCATGCCGCAGGCGTGCGGCTCCAGCCGTGTGGACCCGTCCGAATCGTGAAAATTGTCCCCCAGCGTGATCACCCGTCGCGCGCCGGTGGCGCGGATCGCCAGCGCCACCCGTTCCAGCGTCTCGCGGCTGTCGTAGGGCGGGATCGGCTGGCCGTGGCGCGCGTAGAAGCTGGCTTTCTCCAGATGCAGGTCGGCGACCAGCAGGGCCTGTTCGCGCGGCCAGTAAAGCGCCTGGTTGGTGGCGAGCAGCCACTCTTCTCCGGCGAATTCGAATGGGGCGAACGAAAGGGGAACCATGCGCCGCTATTGCCCTGCCGGATTCGGCTTGGCAAGGGGGCCGCATGACCGACTGGACCGCCGAGAGCCGCACAGCGCAGACCTGGTTCGAGAAACTCAGGGACCGAATCTGCGCCGAATTCGAAGCGATCGAGCGCGAGGCGGGTTCGGATGCCGTTTTCGAATACACCGACTGGAGCCGCGAGGAAGAGGGGAACGAGGACCCCGGCGGCGGCACCCGCGGCGCGATGAAGGGCAAGGTGTTCGAGAAGGTCGGAGTCAACGTGTCCACCGTGCGTGGGAATTTCGCGCCGGAATTCGCCGGGACGATCAACGGTGCCGATGCCGAGAACCCCGGTTTCACTGCAACCGGGATCAGCCTGGTCGCGCACATGGCCAATCCGCATGTTCCGGCGGTGCACATGAACACCCGCTTCCTCGTAACCGGAAAGGCATGGTTCGGAGGCGGGGCGGACCTCAACCCGCCGATCCCCTACGATGAGGACACGGCCGATTTCCACGCTCGGTTTCGCGCCGCCTGCAGCGCGCACAACCCGACCTATTACGACCGCTTTTCCAAATGGGCGGAGGATTATTTCTACATTCCCCACCGCGGCGTGCACCGCGGGGTGGGCGGCATCTTCTACGATCATCTCGAATGCACCGACGAGAAGAGCTTCGAGCGCAATCTCGCCTTCACGCAGGATGTCGGCGAGGCCTTTCTCGACATCTTCCCGCGGCTGGTCCGCCGCCGAATGGAGAGCCAATTCGACGAGAGCGACAAGCGCACCCAGCTCGAATGGCGCGGGCGCTACGCCGAATTCAACCTTGTCTACGATCGCGGCACGCTGTTCGGCCTCAAGACCGGCGGCAATATCGACGCGATCCTGATGAGCCTTCCGCCCGAGGCCGTGTGGCGTTGATCTCGGGCGGCGGGAGACGCGATCCGGCCCTGGTGATTCGTCTCCTCGCCAATCCCGTCCGGCTGATCCCCCTGCTGTTCGCCGCAGCGATCGGCGTGGGGACGATCCTGCTGATGCTGCCGGTGTCGCATGCACAGGGGCAGATCGCGCCGCTCAGCACGGCTTTCTTCACCTCCACCTCGGCCGTGGCGGTGACCGGGCTGATCGTGGTCGATACCGCCACCTACTGGTCGAAATTCGGCCAGATCGTGATCCTGCTGCTGTTCCAGATCGGCGGTTTCGGGATCATGACCGCGGCGACGATCTTCGGGTTGATGGCGGGGCGCGGCTTCGGGCTGCGGCACCGCATGGCGACGCAGGTCGAGCGCAGCCGGCTTCAGGTCGGCGATGCCCGGTCGGTGCTGTTGCTGGTGCTCAAGATTACTCTGGCGGTCGAAGCAATCGTCGCCGCGATTCTCGTCGCGCGGCTGATGCTCGCCTATGATTACAGCCTCGGGCCGGCTTTATGGCACGGCGTCTTCCATTCGGTCAGCGCCTTCAACAACGCCGGTTTCTCCAGCTATTCCGACAGCGTCATGGGTTTCCAGAAGGACGGCTTCATCCTCGTCCCGATCATGCTTGCGGTGGTCCTCACCGCGCTCGGCTTTCCGGTAATGCAGGACGTGCGCACGAATGGACTGCGCTGGCGGCGATGGACGCTGCACACCAAGCTGACGGTCGCGGGAACCGTGGTGCTGCTCGGCGTCGGTTTCGTCGCCATGCTCGCCAAGGAATGGAGCAATCCTGCGACATTGGGCCCCATGGACGTAGGCGTGAAGGTGCTCAACGCCGCCTTCCATTCGGTCATGCCGCGCACCGCCGGTTTCAACAGCCTCGACGTGGGGGCCTTCGAGGGCGAGACGCTGCTGTTGAACTACGTGCTGATGTTCATCGGGGGCGGCAGCGCGGGCACTGCCGGCGGGATCAAGGTCACGACCTTCCTCGTCCTCGTCGCAGTTGTCCTCTCCGAGATCGGCGGCAAGCGCGACGCGGGCCTGTTCGGCCGCCGGTTCTCGAGCAGCCTGGAGCGCCAGGCGCTCACCGTGTTCTTCACCGCCGCCATGCTGATCATTCTCGGTTCGATGTACATCCTCGCGATTACCGATCTGACGATGGACGCCGTCCTGTTCGAAACCATCTCGGCCTTCTCGACGGTGGGCCTGTCGACCGGTATCACCGCCGATCTGCCGCCCTCGGCGCTGATGGTGCTGTGCATCCTCATGTTCGTCGGCCGGGTCGGGACCATTACCGTCGCCACCGCGTTGGCCCTTGGCGGGACGCCGCGCCCCTATCGCTATCCGGAGGAGAACCCGATTGTCGGCTGACAGGCGCAAACCGGTGCTGGTGATCGGCCTCGGCCGGTTCGGCGGGGCCGTGGCCCTCACGCTCGAACGCATGGGACACGAGGTCCTCGGGGCGGATGCGGACCCCGCGCGGGTCCAGGAATTTTCCCGCCAGCTCACCCAGACCGTCGAGGCGGATTGCACCGATCACGACGTGCTGGTGAAGCTCGGGACGGACAGCTTCTCGTCGGCCGTGGTCGGCATCGGCAGCGATATCGAGGCGAGCGTGCTGGTGGTCCTCGCGCTTTCCGATCTCGCAGTGCCGAACATCTGGGCCAAGGCCACCAACGAGCGCCACGGCCGCATCCTCGAGCGGACCGGCGCGCATCACGTCGTCTTTCCCGAGCAGCGGATGGGCGAGCGCGTGGCGCGGCTGGTCAACGAGCGGCTGCTCGACTTCATCTCCTTCGACAATGATTTCGCGATCGCCCGCCTCGCCGCGCCCGAACCGATCGTGGGCCTGCCGCTGGTGACCAGCCAGTGCCGCAAGAAGTTCGACGTTACCGTGGTCGGCGTGAAGCGCGAGGGCGAGGATTTCCTCCACGCGGTGCCCGACACGATCATCCTGCCCGGCGACATGCTGGTGGTGTCGGGCAAGGTGGAAAAGATAGAGGCCTTCGCGGCCAAGAGTTTCGACTGAACCAAAGCGGCTTCATCGCCGCGCAAGCGGGGGTCTGCCAAGGCCCTGTAGCACCAAGATTTTACCCGGGGAGATACGAATGTTCCGCTCACTGACCGTCGCTGCCACTCTCGCCATGGCCGCCGCCGGCTGCACCACGGTCAGCGACACCCCGCCAACCGCCGCGAACGGGATGGTCTCCCCGATCCTGACCAGCGCCGACGCGGTCGACGAGCTGACCTATGCCCGTCCGCAAGAGGCTCGAGTGACCCATGTGGCGCTGGATCTGGCGCTCGATTTCGCAGCCAAGAGGCTCGGCGGGGTCGCAGAGCTCGACGTGATGGCGGCACCTGGAGCCCGGGAAATCGTGCTCGATACCAACGGGCTCGAGATTTCCCGCGTCACCGACGGCTCGGGGCGCGAGCTCGAATACGCGATCGGGCCGATGGTCGAGGAGGCGGGCAAGGGCGCGCCGCTCACCATCCGGCTCGATGGGGCGCGAAAGCTGCGCATCCAGTACACCGCACCCGCCGACGCGGCGGCGCTGCAATGGCTTTCGCCCGAACAGACCGCCGGGGGCGAGCATCCCTATCTCTTCAGCCAAGGACAGGCGATCCTCAACCGCACCTGGATCCCCACCCAGGACAGCCCCGGCATCCGTCAGACCTGGGAGGCCCGCATCACCGCGCCCAAGCCGCTCGACGTGGTGATGAGCGGGGTGCGGCAGGGCGAGCCGGAAGACCTCGGCAACGGCAGGCGCGCCTTTCGCTTCGTCATGGACAAGCCGGTCCCGCCCTATCTCATTGCCATCGCCGCGGGCGACATCGACTTTCGCGCCACCGGCCCGCGCTCTGGCGTCTGGGCGGAACCCTCGGTGCTCGACCGCGCAGCGCGCGAGGTCGGCGATACCGAGGAGATGATCGCCGCCGCGGAGGAGCTCTATGGCGATTACCGCTGGGGCCGTTACGACATGATCGTTCTGCCGCCCGCCTTCCCCTACGGCGGGATGGAAAATCCGGTGATGACCTTCCTCACCCCGACCTTCATCGCCGGCGATCGGTCGAACAACGGGCTCGTCGCGCACGAACTGGCGCACAGCTGGTCGGGCAATCTCGTCACCAATGCGGTGTGGGGCGACGGCTGGCTCAACGAAGGCGTCACGTCCTATTTCGAGAACCGCATCGTGGAGGAAGTCTACGGCAGGAAGCGCGCCGAGCAGGAAGCGGCGCTGTCCTATGCCAATATCGTCGAGACGCTCGCGGAGGTGGGCGAGGATGCGCCGGGAACCGCGCTGCACAACGACGGCTCCGGCGAGCTGATCGGCAGCGCCATCGCCTACGACAAGGGCGCCTATTTCATGCGCACGGTGGAAAGCATCGTCGGGCGCGAGCGGTTCGACGCCTGGCTGCGGCAATGGTTCGACAACCATGCCTTCGAGCCCGCGACCAGTCGTATGATCCTGGAGGACATGCAGGAAAATCTCGTGCGTTCGCCGGCCGAAGCCGAGCGGTTGATGCTGCGTCAATGGATATTCGAGCCCGGCCTGCCGGCCAACGTGGCCAAGCCCGATCCCGCCGCCTTCGCCGAGGTGGATGCGGCCGTGGCCGCTTATGCTTCGGGCGGGGCGATCCCCGCGGGTTTCGCAAACTGGACCAGTGCCGAGCGGCAGCGGTTCCTCGACAACATCCCGGAACAGCGCAGCGCTGAGCAGCTCGCCCGGCTCGACCAGGCGCTCGGCCTTTCGCGTACCGGGAACAATGAGGAGCTGTTCCTTTGGCTCGAGCTGGCGCTCGCCAACCGTTATCAGCCGGCGGTGGCGCAGGCCGAGACCTTCCTCGCGGAGGTCGGCCGCGCCAAGTTCGTCCGGCCGCTGTTCCAGACCCTGTGGGACCAGGGTGAGTGGGGCCGGCCGATCGCCCGGCGCATCTATGCCGAGACCCGCCCGACCTATCACGCGGTGACCCGCGGCGGGGTCGATCGCATCCTCGGCGTGGTAGAATAGCATCGCGGCGCGCTTTTGCGTTGCAATGCGGGGTACCTTGACCCCATCTTGAACGCCGATGCTGCGCCAGTACGAACTCGTAGAGCGGGTCAAGGAATACGACCCCGACGCCGACGAGGCGATGCTCAACCGCGCCTATGTCTACACTGTGCAGAAGCACGGCACGCAGACGCGGGCGAGCGGCGATCCCTATTTCAGCCATCCGGTCGAGGTTGCCGGGCTGATGACCGACCTCAAGCTCGACCAGGAGACCATCGCCACCGCGCTGCTCCACGACACGGTCGAGGACACGCTGGCGACGATCGACGATATCGAGGCGAATTTCGGGCCCGATGTCGCCCGGCTGGTCGACGGCGTGACCAAGCTTTCCAAGATCGAGCAGTTGCCGGAGAACGAACGCGCGGCGGAGAACCTGCGCAAGTTCCTGCTCGCCATGAGCGAGGACATCCGCGTCCTGCTGGTCAAGCTGGGCGATCGCTTGCACAACATGCGCACGCTGCATTTCATCAAGAATCCGGAAAAGCGCCGCCGGATCGCGCGCGAGACCATGGATATTTACGCCCCGCTTGCCGAGCGGGTGGGGATGTACGAATATATGCGCGAGATGCAGCTGCTCGCCTTCGAGCAGCTCGAGCCCGAAGGCTACGCGACCATCACCGGGCGGCTCACGCAGCTGCGCGAACAGGATGGCGGGCATGTCGACGCGATCGCGCTGGCCATCAAGCAGGCGCTGGCCGAGGCCGGTCTGCAGGTCGAGGTTTCCGGGCGCGAGAAGCACCCGTTCAGCATCTGGCGCAAGATGGCGGAACGGCACGTCAGCTTCGAGCAGGTGACCGACATCATGGCCTTCCGCGTGCTGACCGACGACCCCGTCGACTGCTACCGCGCGCTGGGCGTGCTGCACACGACCTGGCAGTTCCTGCCGGGCAGGTTCAAGGACTATATCTCGACGCCGAAGACCAACGGCTACCGCTCGCTCCACACCAGCCTGATGTACGAGAATTCGATGCGGGTGGAGGTGCAGATCCGCACGCGCGAAATGCACCGGCTCAACGAATTCGGCTTCGCCGCGCACTGGGCCTACAAGCAGGGCGGGCGGCCCGACGGACAGGTCGGCTGGCTGCGTGACCTGATCGAGATCGTCGATGCGAGCCACGATGCCGAGGAGCTGCTCGAGCACACGAGGCTGGCGATCTACCAGGATCGCATCTTCGCCTTCACGCCCAAGGGCGCGCTGTTCCAGTTGCCGATCGGGGCCACGGCGGTCGATTTCGCCTTCGCCGTCCACACCGATCTCGGGGCGCAGACCGTGGGCGCGAAGATCAACGGGCGGCACATGCCGCTGCGCACCCCCCTGGCCAATGGCGACGTGGTCGAGATCCTCAAGGGCAAGGATGCCGAACCGCAATTGTCTTGGCTCGGCTATGTCGTCACCGGCAAGGCGCGTGCGGCCATCCGCCGCGCGGTGCGACAGAAGGAACGCGCCGAAGTCGCCGAGATCGGGCAGAAGCTGTTCGCCGCCATCGCCGACCGCGTTCCGGCGCGGATCGGCAAGAAGGCCATCCGCCAGGCGCTCGAACGGCTCGAGATGGAGGAGGAAGACGATCTCTATTACGCGATCGGGGCGGCCAAGATCACCGATCCCGAGATCATGGAAGCGCTCCTGCCCGGGTGTACCGAGGAGCTTCCCGAACAGCCCAAATGGGGGAAGAGCGAGCTTTCGATTCGGGGTCTGACCGCCGGGGTGGGCTACGAGCTGGCCGATTGCTGCCATCCGGTGCCGGGCGACCGGATCGTCGGCACCCGCCGTCCGGGCGAGAAGGTGGAAGTGCACACGATCGATTGCCACGCACTTGCCAGCGGGATCGATTCCGACTGGCTGGACCTGTCATGGGGCACGCGTGCCGCCGGTGCGGTCGGGCGATTGCGGGTGACGCTATACGACCGGCCGGGAACGCTGGCCGATACGCTGGCGATCTTCGCGCAGAACCACGCCAATGTCCGCGCGCTCGAACTGGTTCACAACGATCCGCCCTTCGGCAGTTACGAGATGGATCTCGAGGTGCAGGACGTGTCTCATCTCAATCGGATTCTCAGCGCCCTGAGGGCCAGCGATTCGATCGCGGGCGCGGAACGGGTCTAGCCGGCCTCGCCGACCCGGCGAACAGGCACCGGGATGTTGCAGATATCGGCCCCGCCCGCGGGCACGATGAAGAAGGGATCGCGGCGGTTGGCGCGCGCCTCGGCGTAGCGAGCAAAGGTTTCGCTGTCGGTGGCGAGGTATTCGAAGCGAGGCTGTTCGGCTTCCGCAAGGTCGCTGGCGACGCGGACCGAGCGGATCGGAGTGCGCTTGTCCGCCTCCTCCGGCGTGTAGAAGCCGAGCGCCCCCGAACCGCGCGGCAGGCTGGAAAGGTGCTCCATTCCCTCGATCACGCGCCCCACCAGCGCGATGTTGCGATCGAGATGGCGCGGCGCGTGCCCGATCACCGTGTAAAGCTCCGCGCCCGATCCGGTGTCCGGAGACATTCCTCGGCCGACGCCGACCATGCCATAGCAGTGGACGGGCCATTTGGCATCGGCCCGCCACCCGATCGGCCACCCGGAGTAGAAGCCATGGTGGTTGGCGTAGGGTCCGTCCGCCCACTTGAACCAGGTCGCCTCGCCGGCCGTCCGGAGATCCGTGTACTCGGTCTGCGGTACCACCATCAATCCGCCGGGTAGGGGCTTGGCCTCGCCTTCCGCTTCGGGATTGTCGTAGTTCGGATCGCCCCACTGGGTAACGTAATTGTCCTGCACGCGGTTGACGCTGATTCCGTCGTACCAGCGGGTGCGGGCGAGGGTGCGGATGTTCTCGATCCAGCCCTGGCTGAAGGGTTCGGGCATCAGCTGGATGACCACGCGGCGGGCCTGGCCGTCGCGGCCTGCCGCGAGGTCCATGACCAGCAGGTCGTCGGCCGCGATCCCGATCCAGTCGCCTGGATCTGCGGCGGCGACGATCTCTCCGGGCGAAGGCGCCGGCGCAGCCTCCTGCGCGGCGAGCGGCAGGGCGAGGGCGGCGATGGCAAGTGAGGCCCAGAGTGTGCGTTTCATGCACATCGTCTGACACGGAAAGTGCCAACGAAAAAGCCCCTCTCCACGCGTTTTCGGGGGCGGAGAGGGGCTTTCGGGGCGATGTTCGCAGGGAATGCTTTGCCGCGCAACACCGCCTGTCAGGGAGGGTATCGGATCAACGCGCCGAACAGCGAAAAGGTTTCCCGCAAGCTGGGCCTGACCGCGTGAAAAATGCTCGCCTGTCCGGTTCGGCGAGCTTGGAAACGGGGGCCGGGCGTGCCACGATGGCCGCCTCATGCCGCATACCCTCCATGATCGCCTCTGTTCGGCACCGATCATCCCGCTGATCGATGACGATAATGCCGAACGCTCGGTGCGGACCGCCGCGGCCCTTCGCGATGGCGGACTGGGCGTGATCGAGGTGGTCATGCGCAGCGATGGCGCGCAGGCCGCGATGGAGGCTGTCATCGGCAAGGTCGAGGACGTCGTCGTCGGCGCGGGGACGGTTTTGACGCTGGACCAGGCGAAATCGGTTCTGGCGAGCGGTGCGCAATTCGTCGTCAGCCCGGGGCTGGTCGAGGACATCGTCGAGCACTGCCTGGGGGAGGGCGTACCGGTCTATCCCGGCACCATGACCGCGGGCGAGGTCCAGCGCGCCCATGCCATGGGGCTCGATACGGTAAAGTTCTTCCCTGCCAGCCTCGCCGGCGGCGTGCCGATGCTGAAGGCTCTTTCAGCCGTCTTCCGGCAGATGCGCTTCATGCCCACCGGGGGCATTTCGCCTCAGAACCTGGCGGAATACCTGGCCCTCGACGGCGTGATCGCCTGCGGCGGGAGCTGGCTGACACCGGACGATGCGAACGCGTCGGGAGATTTTGCGCAGATCACCCGGCTGGCGCAGGAGGCGCTGCGGATCGCCGGAACGGTTCGGGGGTAGTTCGGCCCAAATTCAGGACGTGACCGGCGTGCGGAGCCGATCGCATACGGCCTGCGCAACGCCTGTCGTACTGGCGCTGCCGCCGATGTCTGCGGTGCCGATCCCATCGGCCAGGCACCGGGCCACGGCGGTTTCAATCTCGGCGGCAGCAGCCTCTTCGCCGAGGGCATGGCGCAGCAGCATCGCCCCGCTCAGGATCGCGCCGACCGGGTTCGCCTTTCCTTCGCCAGCGATATCGGGGGCGGAGCCGTGGATCGGCTCGTAGAGCCCGCCATGGCTTTCCGAGAGCGAGGCCGAGGGCGCGAGGCCGATCGAACCGGCGATCACCGAGGCTTCGTCGCTCAGGATGTCGCCGAACATGTTCTCGGTCAGGATCACGTCGAAAGCTGACGGCCGTTCGATCAGCTTCATCGCCATTGCGTCGACCAGCACGTGGTCGAGTGCGATGTCGGGATATTCGGCGTCGCGAAGCGCGACCACCGCCTTGCGCCACAGGCGACTGCTGGCGAGGACATTGGCCTTGTCGACCGAGGTGAGGCGGCCAGACCGCGAGCGCGCCGCATCAAAGCCGATACGCGCGACCCGCTCCACCTCGTGGCGTGAATAGGCACACAGGTCGGATGCGCGCTGCTCGCCTTCCTCCTTCGCGCCGAAATAAATGCCCCCGGTCAGTTCGCGCACGATCAGCATGTCGGTACCGGTCGCGCGCTCGGGCTTCAGCGGCGAGAGGTGCTCGAGGCCGGGAAAGAGCCGGACGGGGCGCAAATTGGCGAAGGTGCCGAGTGCCTGGCGCAGCGCGAGCAGGCCCGCTTCTGGGCGCGGCCCGCCCCCGTCCCACTGCGGTCCGCCCACCGCCCCGAGGAAGACAGCGTCGGCCTTCTTGCAGGCCTCGGCCGTCGCGTCGGGAAAGGGATCGCCGCAGGCATCGATGGCACAGCCGCCGATCGCGTGACTTTCGAAGGCAAGCGACAAATCGTGCCCCTTCGACACCCCTTCGAGCACCGTGCGCACCGCCTTCGTCACCTCGGGCCCGATCCCGTCGCCGGGCAGAAGAACGATGTTCCTCGTCGTCATGCGGCCGCCGCCTCGAATGCAGCTATGCGGCTTTCGTGGGCGAGGATGTGACCCAGTGGGTCCACCCCGTCGAGCAGGCAGCGCCGCGCGAAGGGCTCGACTGAAAAGGACGCACGCGATCCATCGTCCAGCACCACAGTGCAGTCTTCGAGATCGATCCCGACGCGAATGCCCGGGTTTGCCAGAAGCAGGGCATGGGTATGCGCATCGATTTCCACCGGAAGCAGTCCGTTCTTCAAGGCATTGCTCTTGAAGATATCGGCGATTTGCGTGCTGATCACTACGCGAAAGCCGTAGTCGAGGAGGGCCCACGGGGCATGTTCGCGCGATGAGCCGCAGCCGAAGTTCGCGCCCGCGACGAGAACCTGCCGATCGCCCGCTCCGACAACGGGAAAGGGCGTCGCGTTCTTGGGCTGGTCGTCGGCAGTGTAGCGCCAGTCGTAAAAGGCGCATTGTCCCAGACCCGCGCGATCGGTGGTGGTGAGGAAGCGCGCCGGAATGATCTGATCGGTGTCGATATTGGCCTGTGGCAGCACCAGCGTGCGCGATTCCAGCCGATTGAAGGGCTCAAGCCGCATCGCGCGTCTCCGGCGAGGGATCGAGATAGGGGGTTGGATCGGCGATATGGCCGGCAAGGGCACAGGCGGCGGCGGTCGCCGGACCGGCGAGAACCGTGCGCACGCCCTTGCCCTGCCGCCCGATGAAATTGCGGTTCGATGTCGAGACGACCAGTTCGCCGGGATCGCCCTGATCGCCGTTCATGGCAATGCACATCGAACAGCCGGGCAGGCGCCATTCCGCCCCGGCCTCCGTGAAGATCGTATCGAGACCTTCGGCTTCGGCCTGGTTGCGGACTGCCTCGGACCCGGGAACGACGAGTGCGGTGACCCCGGGGGCAACCTTGCGGCCGCGCATCACCGCAGCCGCCTCGCGCAGGTCGGACAGCCGCGAATTGGTGCAGCTGCCGATGAAGACGCGCTGCACCGCCATTTCGGCGAAGGGTCGCTCGGGCACGAAGCGCATGTACTCCGCCGCCTCGCGCTCGCCGTCGTTGGCGGGAACCGGTGCGTTTGCAGCGGCGGGTGCGGCGGCATCGGGAGAGACGCCGAAGGTGATCATCGGGCGGATCGCCGCGGCATCGATGGCGACCTCGCGGTCGAATGCAGCTTCGGGATCGGAGGGGAGTGCGCGCCAGCGTTCGAGCGCACGCTCCCAATCTTCGTGCCGGGGTGCGCGTTCGCGGCCTTCGAGATAGGCGAAGGTCGTTTCGTCCGGGGCGACCATGCCGACGCGCGCGCCTGCCTCGATCGCCATGTTGCACAGGGTCATCCGCGCCTCCATCGACAGCGCCTCGACCGCGGGACCGGCGAACTCCACCGCGTAGCCCCGGCCGCCGTCGGCGCCGATCTGCGCGATCATGGCGAGCGCCATGTCCTTCGCGCCGACCCCGGGGGCGAGCGCGCCGTCGAAACGGATCCGCATCGACCGGGGCTTGCGCTGGAGCAGGCACTGGGTCGCCAGCACATGTCCGACCTCGGTGGTGCCGATGCCGAAGGCCAGCGCGCCGAACGCGCCATGGGTGGAGGTATGGCTGTCGCCGCACACGATCGTCTTGCCCGGCTGGGTGAGCCCGAGTTCGGGTCCCACGACATGAACGATGCCGCGCCGCGGATCGTCCAAACCGAGCAGGTCTATGCCATGCCGTTCGCAATTCGCCTCGAGCTGGTGGACCTGCTTCTCGGCGGCATCGGTCGCATAGGGCGGCCGCCCGTCGGGACCGGGGGGCAGGGTGGGTGTCGAATGGTCGAGCGTCGCCTGGGTCAGATCGGAGCGGCGCACGCGCAGGCCGCGCTCTTCGAGCATCGCGAATGCTTGAGGCGAGGTAACCTCGTGGACGAGATGAAGGTCGATGAAGAGGATCGCCGGGCTCTCGTCGCTTTCGGGGACCACGACATGCGCATCCCACAGCTTGTCGAAGAGCGAACGCGGCGGCTGTTCGGGTGTAACCACGGCTCATCTCCCGTCAGGCGGCATCGGCCAGCCGGGTGGCCCGCGCCTGCCGTGCATGGTTGTTGAACGCCGCCAGAAGAGCCTCGGCTGCCGCGACCACCACATCGGTATGCTGGCTGCGGCCGGATACTCCTGCACCGTCGACCGTCAGGCTAACCTCTATCTCCATCTCGCGTCCCAGCTGATGCGCATCGACGCTGTCGAGCGTGCCCCGCACCTCCGCCGCAACGCAGAACGCATCGGTCAGCGCTTCGAACGGGCCGGTTCCGTGGCCGATCGTGGTCAGTCGCCCGCGCTCCGCGTGGTCGAGGGTGACCTTCGCGGTCGGTCGGGAATTGCCCGCCGTGCCGGTCCGCATCTCGACCCGCACCAGCTCCCAGGCGTGACCCTGGCCGTCCTCCGCGACGAGGTCGCACAGATCGTTGTCGGTGACTTCGCGCTTGGTATCGGCGAGGCGCTTGAAATCGGAGAAGAGCTGCTCGAACCGATTGCTCCCGAGATCGTGCCCCAGCGCCTCCAGACGGGCCCGCAGCGCGTGCTTGCCGCTATGTTTGCCGAGCACCAGCGCGTTGGACGGCAACCCGATATCCTCCGGGCTCATGATCTCGTAGTTGCGGCGGTCGGCAAGCACACCGTGCTGGTGGATGCCCGCCTCGTGGGCGAAGGCGTTGCGCCCGACAATCGCCTTGTTGCGCGGCGGGGCGTTGCCGGTGGTTTCGCCCAGCAACCGGCTGACGGCATAGAGCTCGCGCGTTTCGACGCCGGTGGTCGCGCGATAATGGTCCGGTCTGGTCCGCAAAGCCATCACGACCTCTTCGAGCGCGCAATTGCCCGCCCGCTCGCCGATCCCGTTGATCGCGCATTCGATCTGGCCCGCGCCGCCACGGACCGCAGCAAGACTGTTGGCGACCGCCATGCCCAGATCGTCGTGGTTATGCGTTGAGAAGATGACGTGATCGGGCCGCGCGACATTCGTGGTGAGGTCGGCGAAAAGCGCGTGGATTTCCTCCGGCGAAGTATAGCCGACCGTATCGGGAACGTTCAGCACGTCGGCGCCGGCAGCCGCGGCGCATTCCAGAACTTCCTTGAGGAAGGCGCGATCGGTGCGGATCGCATCCTCGGGCGAGAATTCGACTTCGGCGAACCGCCCCCTTGCCGAATGCAGTGCCCGCTCGATCGCGGTCAGCGCTTCGGCATGGGTCATCCTGTGCTTCGTTCTGAGATGCAGTTCGCTGGTGCCGAGGAAGAGATGGATGCGGGTGCGCTGCGCGGGGGCGAGCGCGCGCTCGGCCGCCTCGATATCGGGTTCGACCGCGCGAGCGAGCGAGCACAACACCGGCGTGTCCGGCCGCTGCCCGATCTCGCTCGCGATGGCATGGATCGCCTCGGCATCGCCGGGAGAGGCGGCGGCAAAGCCCACCTCCATCACATCCACCTTCAGCTTCGCAAGCGCGCGCGCCATTGCGAGCTTCTGGGCCGTGTTCATCGAGAATCCGGGGGCCTGTTCACCGTCGCGCAGGCTGGTGTCGAAGATCGCGATCTGCCGGGGAGCATCCTCATGCGTTTGCGACACGGGCTACCTCCGCTACCGGAGGGGCATTGGTCAGGCGGATCGTGCTCTCGATATCTTGCAGCCTGTCCAACTGCCGCAGGAGGGTATCGACCCGGCGCGATGCATCGCGCGGTTCGATCGCCAGGGTCATCACCGAGCGATCCCCGTCGCTCCCCATCTGCATGGAACGGACGGAGAAGGCCCGCGCCTCGATGACCCCGAGAATGCGGCGCAGAGCGCCTTCGGCGCAGCGGAATTCGATGCGGACATGCTCAAGGTTCATCGCGTTTCTCCATCATTTCGGCATTGGATGCGCCGGGCGGGACCAGTGGCCAGACGTTTTCTTCAGGGTCTATCCGGACATGGGCGAGGATCGGCCCGCGGGCTTCCATCAGGCGGGTGATCGCGCCGTCGACCTCGTCATGGCGTTCGATGCAGAAGGCCTCGATCCCGAAGGCGTTGGCGACTTCGACGAAGTCCGGATTATCCGAAAGATCGACTTCCGAATAATTACCGGCGAAAAACAGCTCCTGCCACTGGCGGACGAGACCGAGCATGGCATTGTCGATCAGCACGATCTTGACCGGAATTCCGTAGCGCCGCAGCGTTGCCAATTCCTGGATGTTCATCTGGAACCCGCCATCGCCGCAGATCGCAAAGACATCCGCCTCGGGATCGGCGAGCTTGGCGCCGATCGCTGCGGGCAGGCCATAGCCCATCGCTCCCAGGCCACCCGACGTTAGATGCGCGCGAGGATGCGCGAAGCGGCAATGCTGGGCGACCCACATCTGGTGCTGGCCGACATCGCAGGCGGCGACGAAACTGTCGCCGACCCGTTCGGACAATTGCTTGAGCAGGGCGGGGGCATAGATGCCGTTCCCCGGAGCGTCGTAGCGCGGCGGCTGGGCGGCGCGCATGGCGGCGACCGCGTCGCACCATTCGGCGATGTCGCCGGGCGCGAAATCGATCGCCGCGAGGCTCGACTTGAGATTGCTGCAAACCGGCGCGTGGGCGTGGCGCAACTTGCCCATCTCGGCGGCATCGACGTCGATGTGGACGATCGAGGCGTGGGGCGCGAATTCGGCGAGCTTGCCGGTCGCCCGGTCGTCGAACCGCGCGCCGACGACGATCAGGAGATCGCTCTCCTGGACTGCCAGATTAGCGGCGCGGTGACCGTGCATGCCGAGCATGCCGAGCATCGCCGGGTGTTCCGGGGGCAGCACGCCCAGCCCCTGGAGCGTCGCGACGGCGGGAATGCCGCTCGCATCGACGATGCGCCGGATCATCTCGGTCGCCTCGGCTCGCCCGATCCCGCCGCCGAGGTAGAACAGCGGACGTTCGGCAGCGGCGATCAGTCGTTCCGCCTCGGCCACCGCCTCGGGCGAGGGGGAGGGCAGGATTTCGGCCTGGCCGCGCCACTTGCGCGGCGGTTCGCACACTGCCTGCTGGACGTCCTTGGGCAGATCGACCAGCACCGGGCCGGGGCGGCCGCTCTCGGCGATGGAGAAGGCTTCGCTCAGTGCCGCGGGGATGTCCTCCGGCCGGCGGACGATCACCGAATGCTTCACGATCGGCATGGTCATGCCGAAGATGTCGGTTTCCTGGAAGGCGTCCGTCCCCATCATCGGCTGCGCGACCTGGCCGGTGATCGCCACCATCGGGACCGAATCGAGATAGGCGTTGGCGATTCCGGTGATGAGATTGGTCGCGCCCGGACCGGAGGTGGCGAGGCAGACCCCCGCCCGACCTGTCATCCGGCCGTAGGCATCGGCGGCGAAGGCCGCCGCCTGTTCGTGGCGGACCAGGATGTGACGGGTCTTCCCATGCGCGATCGCATCGTAGACCGGCATGATCGCGCCACCGGGATAGCCGAACACGCAATCGACCCCGAGCGCGGCCAACGTGTCCACTACCAGCTGCGCACCGGTGCGGGTGGCGGGCTCGGTATCCGGTTCGGGCAGTGTCTGGGTCATCGCGTTCATGGTTCTCGCTCGGTTAGGCCGCGTTCAGGCGGCCTTCTGCGCCTTCTTCTCGCCGGTCTGGAGCCACGGCATCAGTGCGCGCAATTCGCGGCCGGTGGCCTCGATCGGGTGGCCCAGATCGGCGGCCTGCATGGCGTCGTATTGGGTCTTCCCGGCCTCGTTCTCGGCGATCCAGTTGCGCGCGAAGGTGCCGTTCTGGATGTCGGCGAGAATGTCCTTCATGCGGGCGCGCGTCTCGTCGTTGATCACCCGCGGTCCGGAGACCAGATCGCCGTAGATCGCGGTCTCGGAGATGAATTCGTGCATCTTCGCGAAGCCGCCCTCGTAGAGCAGGTCGACGATCAGCTTGAGCTCGTGGAGGCACTCGTAATAGGCGATCTCGGGCTGGTATCCCGCCTCGACCAGGGTCTCGAAGCCGGCGGCGACGAGTTCGGTCGCACCGCCGCACAGCACCGCCTGCTCGCCGAAGAGATCGGTCTCGGTCTCCTCGCGGAAGCTCGTCTCGATCGCCCCCGCCGTGGTTCCGCCGATCAGGCTGGCATAGGCGAGGGCGCGCTCGCGCGCTTCGCCGGTCGCGTCCTGGCGCACGGCGAAAAGACAGGGCACCCCGGCGCCCCGTTCGTATTCGCGGCGGACGAGGTCTCCGGGGCCCTTGGGCGCGACCAGGATCACGTCGATCCCCGCGGCGGGCTGGATGCGTTCGTAGAGCACGGTGAAGCCGTGGGCGACGAGCACCGCATCGCCCTGCTCGAGATGGGGCGCGATTTCGGAAGCGAAGATCGCCTCATGGCTCATGTCCGGGGTCAGCAGGGCGATCAGCGAGGCAGCCTTCGCAGCTTCGGCAACCGGTTTTACGGTCAGTCCGTCGGCGCGGGCCCGGGCTGCGGTGGGCGACCCGTCGCGCAGGCCGACGATGACCTCGCAACCGCTGTCCTTGAGGTTGAGCGCATGGGCGCGGCCCTGGCTGCCGTAGCCGATGATGGCGACGGGCTTGCCCCTCACCAAATCGGGCTTGGCGTCGGCATCGGTGTAAACCTTGATCGTCTTGGGCATGGTAGAATCTCTCTCTTTTCTATTCGGTGACGGGTGGGATGGTCGTCGCGCCGTAGGCGGCGGACGAGACGAGACGGGCGTATTTGTCGAAGACCCCGCCGAGGCGATTGGGCTCGCGCGGCGTGTGCGCGGCGCGGCGGGCGTCCCAGTCTATATCGGCGTCGATCCGCCGGGTTTCGGCATCGATATGAATTGTGTCGCCTTCGGCGATCAGCGCGAGCGGGCCACCTGCGGCGGCTTCGGGCGAGCAGTGTCCGATGACGAAACCGTGGCTCGCACCGGAAAAGCGCCCGTCGGTAATCAGCGCAACCTTGCCGGCAAGCCCCTGACCCGCGAGCGCGGCGGTGACCGCCAGCATCTCGCGCATGCCGGGGCCGCCGGACGGCCCTTCGTAGCGAATGACGACGACGTCGCCCTCGCGGATCTCGTTGGCATTGACCGCGGCGAAGCAGGCTTCTTCCCCATCGAAGACCCGCGCCGGTCCTGCGAAGGACCCGGTTCCGTAGCCGGCGGTCTTGAGCACCGCGCCTTCGGGGGCGAGATCGCCATAGAGGATGCTGAGGCCACCGGTCGCCTTGACCGGATCGGCGGGCGATTTGACGACCTGCTGGCCTTCGGTCTCCTGCGCTTCGGCCAGCTCCGCGAACAGGCTGCGGCCGGTGACCGTGGGCGTGTCTTCCAGCATCCCCGCATCGGCCAGACGCTTGCCGAACAGCGGAACACCGCCAGCGGCAAAGAGGTCGCGCGCCAGGAACCGGCCCCCAGGCTTGAGATCGGTGATGACGGGGACACTGCGGGAAAGCTCGTCGAAAATCTCGATCGGGAAGGCGAAGCCGGCCTCGGCGGCGATGGCGGGCAGGTGAAGCACGGCATTGGTCGAACCACCGCTGGCGACCACCGCGGTCGCCGCGTTGCGCAGGGAAGCCGGGGTCACGAAACTGCGGGCCGATATGCCTTCGCGGGCCAGTTTCGCCGCCAACCTGCCGCAGCGTGCCGCCTCGGCGCTCTTGGCCGCGTGGGTCGCCGGGGGATCGCCAGCGCCCATCGGGCTGATGCCCATCATGGTGAGCGCCATCGCCATGGTGTTGGCGGTGAACTGGCCACCGCAAGCGCCCGCGCCGGGGCAGGCCGCACGCTCGACCCGGTCGAGCTCGGCATTGCTCATGTCGCCCTTGGCATGGGCACCGACCGCCTCGAAGACGTCCTGGATGGATAGATCGCGCCCGTCGAGCCGGCCGGGCATGATGGTGCCGCCGTAGAAGACGAGACCGGGGATGTTCAGCCGCGCCAACGCCATCGCTGCGGCTGGAATGGTCTTGTCGCATCCGACCAGAATGATCGCCGCATCGAGCGAGTGGCCTTTGACCGCCAGTTCGATGGAATCCGCGATGATCTCGCGGCTGATGAGGGAGGCTCGCATGCCCTCGCCGCCCATGGTGATCCCGTCGGAGACCACGATGGTGTTGAAATCGACGGGCGTCGCGCCGCCGCAGCGCAGGCCTTCGCGGATCGGTTCGGCCAGGCTTGCGAGATGCATGTTGCACGGTGTGACGGTCGACCAGGTGTTGACCACCGCGACCATCGGTTGCGCCATCTGGGCGTCGGTGAAGCCCGCTCCCCGCAGCATGGCACGCGCGGGCGCCTTGGCCGGACCCTTCGTGATCGCATCGGAGCGTTTGGCGGAATTTTCGGTCATTCGTGTGTTCGTCCCGCGGGTGGCAACCCCGGACGGACCCATAAAAAACCCCGCTGTCCTTTCGGAGAGCGGGGTTCCGGGAGGTCCGTCAGGCTTGGCTCAGCCGATGGGCACTCCCCCCCGCTCGATAATAAGTACCAGTACAAGTACGAGAAGCGAGGCAAGGCCCAGCGCGGTCAGCGCCGTACCATTGTCATTGCGGATGTCGGCCTTGGCCAGCATTCGTCGAGCCTCGCAAATGCAGCAAAATTGCTGCGTTGCGGGGCAGAATATAAGGAAATCCGATCAGATCAAGCAATAATTTGTCTTTTCTCGTTGTCGGTCGGGGGCGGGCCCCTGATTCACACTGCTTACTCACTCTCCGCGAAGGATCACCCGGCGTGTCGAGGGTATAGCCACCCAGCAGCAATGCTCCTCTGGCGGGACGGATTCCTGACTGTCGTCCTTCTCCGTCCCATTCTGCCAGGCCAAGGCGCGCCGGACCGCCATGACCGCCCATCGGATCGCCCCGGACAGACCATGCGGTACCGCGCGCGACCCCGATACACCATTCAGCGCGGGAGCGGCTTCGACGAGTCCGAGAAGCGCGACCTCGTCGGAGGAAAAGGTCCGCGCGCAACAACTCTCCCGCTTCAGAGGTCGACCCAGTTCGCCTTCGACGAGTTCGAAGAGGCTCGCGCAGGCCAAGGCTGTTTCGTCGGGGAGCCGGAGATCCGCGGCCAGGGAATACACGGGCGCAAGTCCCATCGTTCCTTCTTCCCGGGCCATCGACCAGACGCGGAAGAGTCGGACCAGGATAGCTTTGGCGAAACAGCTGTCGGTTGCGAGCATGAAGACTCCTTGGGTGGGACCACGCCCAAGTCATTTCACGATTTGGATGCGGATGCGAATCACTCGCATTAGCGGGGACGAGGGTAGGAGGATCGAGGTGCGCGCGGGAAAACTGCCCGACGGGTTTCGCGTTAGGCTGCCAGCGCCGCCGATGGCCGGAGGAGTGCCAGCAGGCTCGCAGCCTCCATCGGCTTCCCGATATGATAACCCTGGGCGTAATCGCAGCCCATCGAACGCAGGAAATCGAGACATTCTTCGTCCTCGATCCCTTCGGCGACCACCTCCAGCCCGAGCTGGTGCGCGAGTTCCACCGTCGATCCTACCAGAAGCGCATCGCCGTGGTCGCGGTGCGCATTCTGGACGAAGCTGCGGTCGATCTTGAGCTCGTTGAGCGGCAGACCCTTGAGATAGGACAGGGTGGACTGGCCGGTCCCGTAATCGTCCATCGAGATGGCGATGCCGAGATCGCGAAACCGCTGCAGCGCCTCACGCGCCGCGTCGAACCCGCCGATGGTCGCGGATTCGGTAATCTCGAAAATGAGCTGGCGGCAGGCAACGTCCGGTCCGCGCAGGATCGTATCGACACGTTCAATAAAGCCGGGCGAAGACACGAGCCCTGCCGAGATATTGACCGCGAGCCGGATCTCCACACCCACCGCGCTCCACTCCCGGATGTCCGCGATTGCCCGTTGCAGCACGAAAATCGTCAGTTCGTCGATGCGGTCGCTTTCTTCGGCAAGCGGGATGAAGGTGTCGGGGCGCAGATTGCCGCGCGTCGGATGATGCCAGCGGATGAGCGCTTCGGCGCTGGCGATCCGATTGCTTCGCAGGTCGAGCTTGGGCTGGTAGAACACCGTGACCTCGCCGTTGTGGAGCGCGTCCTCCAGCTCGCCCATCAGCGAAAGCTGCTGCTCGAGCGCGGCACGTTCGGCCTGTTCGTGGTAGGCGAAGGCGGCCCCCTTCTTGAGCGCGAGGCTGGCTGCGTGGAGAGCATCGCTGGCGGCGCAATCCTCGGCGATGCCGAATGCGAGCCGGGTATCGACCCGGCGACCCGACACCTCCACCGGGTTGCGCATGATCGCCGCGAGGCCCTGCAGCTGGCCGTCGAGCTCGAAGGGTTCGAGCGACGAGACCCAGGCCAGCGCACGATCATCGATACGGTAGATCGGCCCTTCGCATCCGGCCACGCGCAGGCGATCCTCGAGCCGGGCGAGGAGCCCGGCGATCGACTCTTGACCGACCACCATCTTCACGGCATCGAATTCGTCGATCATCGCCGCCACGACGCGGTGGCCGGAACCCGAACCGACGCGCTTCTCCAGCGCGCGGCGATTGGGCAGCCCGCTTTCGGGATCGATCGACTGCCTCTCTTCGAATTCCCGATGAACCAGCACCGCCCATCTTGCGCATGCGGCAGCGGCGATTGCGATGAGTGCGGGCGCGATCTCGATCCGCAGCGCGAATTGGCTGGCCCCGAAGTGGAGCAGCGCGGCAAGCATCGCCGCGCCCGCCAAGGACCTCCCGCCGATCCGATTGCGCGTCGATGCCGCGAGGATCCAGCAGGCGAAGAGCGCGGCGATGGTCAGAGGCAGCCGCCACCCGACAGTGACCGGCATCCCGGACAGCAGCGTTTCCGCCGCGATTGCCTGGATTATCACGCCCGGCTGCACCCCGTACATCGGCACCGCATAGCGATCTCCCATCTCGATGGCGGTGGCACCGATCACCACATCCTTGCCGCGGAAGGTCCCCGGCTCGAATTCGCCGCGTTCGACTGCAATGAAGCTGTGGCGGGGCAGGCTGTCGGGGCTGATGGCGAAATCGATCGGGAAATCCTCGCCTGCCGCGCCCGAACGGTGGGCGAGCTGCGCGGATAGCGAGGGGCGGGGCGCGCCGGCGTTTAAAGTGCCCACCGGCATCTCGCGCACAATCCCGTCCGCGCCCGGACGGACCGACACCGAGCCCAGCAGCGCGTGCTCGCGCAGAGCGGGTATCGGCAGCGAATCCAGCTGGCGTTCTTCGCTGAACCCCGCCCGCTGGGCGAAGACCGGGAGGACCACGGTGGCACTCGCGTTAGACAGGGAACGAGCGAAGCGCTGGTCCTGCTCGGCCGTCGAGGGTGTGGAGAAATCGACGTCGAAGGCGATCGTGCGCGCGCCCGCTTGGTCGAGCCGGTCGACGAGCCGCGCATAGTGCGAACGATCCCACGGCCAGCGGCGGATGGCGGCGATGCTCGCGGCATCCATCTCGACGACGTGGATCTGGCCGCTGGCAGGCGCCATGCGCGCCGCGAAACCGATGTTCTGCAGCGTGTTCTCGATCGGCCGGACCGCACCCGATGCCGCGAAGAGCGCGACGGCTACGGCAAGCGCCAGCGTGGCAATCAACCGCACTGCGAAGGGTCGCGGTGCGAACCGCGCGAAAACGCGGTCGGGAAAGCGGATCGACATCGATGGCCTAGCTGGCGATTTCGCCGTCAGTCATCGTCATCGTCGTCATCGTCTTCATCGTCCTCGTCCTCGTCGTCTTCGTCTTCATCGTCGTCGTCGTCCTCGTCTTCGTCTTCATCGTCGTCGTAATCTTCGTCATCATCCTCGCCATCGAGATCGAGCCCGACGCAGATACCGAGCGCACCGATAAGGCAGTCGTCCTCATCGCCGCCCAGGTCGTCTTCGGGCTCCGGCTCCGGTTCGGGCAGCGGCTCGGGTTCCGGCTCCGGCTCCGGCTCCGGCTCCGACTCCGGCTCCGGCTCTGGTTCAGGTTCCGGCTCGGGCATCGGCTCGGGGCCGGGCATCGGCTCCGGTTCAGGACCCGGGGGCGGACCAGGCGGCGGCTCGTGGTCATGATCGTGATCGTGATCGTGATCGTGATCGTGACCGGGCTCCGGCTCCGGCTCAGGCTCCGGCGTAGGTTCCGGTTCGGGCAGCGGCTCGAGTTCCGGCTCCGGCTCGGGCTCCGGCGTAGGTTCCGGTTGAGGCTCCGGTACAGGCTGGGGGTCGGTCCCTGGCTGTTCGTCCGGTTCCGGTTCCGGCTCCGGCTCCGGCGTCGGGTCCGCCTCCGGCTCTTCCGGTTCGGTGGGGGTCTGGACCGGGCCCTCGGCAAGGTCGGGAACCTCGGGACGACCGCCACGACCGGCGAGCACCGCGGCATCGGCCACGATCCGGGCGGCGAAGTCGATGGTTTCCCCGGCCAACAGCCCTCCCGAAAGATCGGACAGATCGGCTGCCTCGCTGCTGTATACCGAAGTGATGAACCGGACCGGGGCCGCGACCGCCGCCTCGCCCGCTCCATCAGTAATGCTCGCGGGGACACTGCCGGACGTGATCGCCGCAGCAGCCGGGGGTACCGCCGGAGCGGTGCCGTCCGCCGGACGCGACGGAGAATCGAGCACCCGGCGCTCGGCGCCTTCCACGACTAGGCGATAGCGGTCGTCGGCCGCCACCATCGCCACCGCGCCCGGCATCACCAGGTCGCGCGCGCCGCCGTCGTCGGTCGACACTTCGACCGCGCCTTCCAGCACCTGCATCGAGGCCCCCTCGGGCGCGACGGTCACGGTGAACACGGTCCCTTTGACCACGGCGGCGAGATATTCGGTCTTCACGCCGAAATGCGGATCGGGCTGTTTGCCGATGTTGAACAGCGCGCTGCCGAAGTCCTGGACGATCTGTATCACGGAGCGCTCGCGGGTGGGGGCGGGGATGCGGATCTGCGAATTGCGCCGGAGGGTCACGAATTCGCGCCCGCGCACCAGCACCGCATTGCCGTCATTGCCGGTCCGGACCACGGCACCGCTTGGAACGCGCGCACCCGGCCGCGCTGCCACGGTTCCCGCCTCGCCGCGGATGGTGACCTGCCCCTGCATCTCGCTGACCTGCCACGGTCCGGTCTGCGCCAGCGCGCTGGTGCTTCCCAGCAGCGCTGCGAGGGTCGAAAGCTTGACGATTGTGCGGTGCACGGCACTCTCCTTCGAGCGTGCCATAGGGGAAAATACCCACCCAAGTGGTTGAAGCGCAGGGTAAACACTTCCTGAAATTGACGAAAATTAAAGGACTTACCGCCGATAAGGTCCGCGAACAGCTGGGAATATGTCTGTGCGGTCAGTCCTAACGAACGGAATTGTACTCGGGGCGGCGATCACAGCCGCGCCCGCACTGGCGCAGGATCCGCTCGACCGGACCGACCCCACCCAGGCGGAGGCTCCCGAGGACCTTCCGCGCGAAATCGACGACGAGGTGCGCGTCGAGACGATCCGGATCGATGTCGATCCGAGCATCTTCGACGACACGCGGTACGATGTCGGCGCGATCGTCATCGACAACCTCGCCGCGCTCGATCCCGGCGATTTCACCGATATCGTCCAGGAATACTCGGCTCGCTCGCTCTCCGCGGGCGAACTCGGCGCACTGAGCGGTCGAGTCGCGCAGCGCGCGCGCGATCGGGGCTATATCTTCGCCAGCGCCGCGATAGCACCGCAATCGCTGGCCTCCGGGGTCCTGAGAGTTCGCCTCGAGGAAGGCGTGATCGACGAGATCCGGGTGACCGGGGACGACGACAGCGCCATTCGGTCGCAACTCGCGCCCCTCGGCGACGGTCGGCCGGTAACGCTGGCGAGGCTCGAGCGCCATCTGCTGTTAGCCGACGATATCGCCGGCGTCCGCCTGCGCTCGCCGCGCTATGAACGCGAAGGCGATCGCGGCATACTGATCGTCGAAGCCTCGCGCAGCGATTTCAGCGGCCGCGCAGGGATCGAGAACGACGGGTCCAGGCCGATCGGTCCCTTGCGCGCGCGGATCGATTTCGATGCCAACGGTTTGATCTCTCCGTTCGACGAGGTCGACTTCACCTATTCGACCGTGCCAGACAGCCCCAGCGAACTGCAGTACGTGCGCGGGCGTTACGGTGTGGTGTTTTCGCAGCAAGGATCGCAATTCGCGGTCTCGGCCTCCTATTCCGCGACAAATCCGGGGGCCTATCTCGAAGATCGGGACATCTTCGGGGAGTCGATGAGTCTGGCCGCCCATCTTCGACACCCATTGCATCGGTCACGGGCCTTCTCGCTATGGCTCGACGGCGAATTCGAATTCCGCGATCTGCGCCAGGAACGCTTCGGAATTCTGGCGCGGCACGACCGCATCCCGGTGGTGCGTGTCGGGCTCTACGCCCGGTCGCTGATGTTCGACGGTTCCTTCCGCGGGCGGCTGACGCTTGCCCAGGGGCTCGACGTGCTGGATGCGACGCAGACCGGCGATCCGCTCGCCTCGCGCGGCGATGCCTCGCCCGATTTCACGACCCTTTCTGCCTGGTTCGCCTGGGAACGCGAGCTTTCGCGCTCCTTCAGTCTGGCGCTCGCCGGGCGCGGGCAGGTGTCGACGACTCCATTGCTGATCACCGAGGATATCGGCCTCGGGGGCAACAGCTTCCTGCGTGGCTACAATTTCAGCGAACGCTCCGGCGACAACGGCGTGGCCGGCTCGGCCGAGCTGCGATACGACTGGCCGAGCCCCTTCGGGCTGGTACGCCAAATGCAGATCTACGCGTTCGCCGACGGCGGTGTGGTGGGCAATCTCGATGACGGTCGCGGCAGCGGTTCGCTCGCCTCTGGCGGCGGTGGGCTGCGTACCAACATCACCCGCGATCTCGATCTCGGGCTCGAACTCGCCCTGCCGCTCACCGGCCCGCGCTACGATACCGACGACAAGTCCCCGCGTTTCAATATGGCGATCAGCCAGTCGTTCTGATGCGATTGCAGGCGCTTGGGTATTCATGGCGGGTATTGCTCGACAGGGGTTCGGGATCGGCCGATCGCCTGCCCGCTCCGCCTTGGCGGTTGTATATTCGCAGGATCGGCTGAATAGGTTCCGAAACGCGAACCCCGGGAGCAGCAACGATCCGACACATCGAATCCTCCTCGACCCTCCTCCTGTTCGGCGCCACCGGCGATCTGGCGAAGCGCATGCTGTTGCCGTCGCTTTATGCGCTGCATGAAGACGGGTTGATAGCGGCCGACCTCAGGATCGTCGGCACCGCGCGCAGCGAGCTTTCCGATGAAGATTTCCGCCAGATGGCGCGCGAGGCCTTGCTCGAATATCTACCGGACGACCGCAAGCACGAAGGTAAGCTGGCGAGCTTCGTCGACCACCTGGTCTACCAGCCGCTCGATGCCTCCACCGTCGAAGGCTTCGATGCGCTGGCGGACAAGGTCGGCGATATTTCCGGCGGGCTGTCGATCTTCCTGTCTACTGCGCCGTTCCTGTTCGAACCGACGATCGAGGGGCTCAAGGCATCGGGTCTGGCCGGCGAAAACGTTCGCATCGGCCTGGAGAAGCCCCTCGGCAACGATCTCGCGAGCTCGCGAGTAATCAACGATGCGGTCGCCAGCGCCTTCGACGAGGAGCGGACCTTCCGGATCGACCATTATCTCGGCAAGGAGACGGTGCAGAACTTGATGGCGCTGCGCTTCGCCAATGCCATGTTCGAGCCGCTGTGGAACGCCAACGGGATCGATCACGTCCAGATCACGGTGAGCGAGACCGTCGGGCTGGAAGGGCGGCGCGGCTTCTACGACGACACCGGCGCGCTGCGCGACATGGTGCAGAACCACATGCTGCAGCTGCTGGCTATCACCGCGATGGAACCGCCCGCCGATTTCGACGCGACCGCGGTGCGCGACGAGAAGGTCAAGGTCCTGCGCTCGCTCCGCCCCTTGCAAGCGAACGAGATGGTGCGGGGCCAATATGGCGAAGGCGCGGTCAAGGGCGAGAGCGTCGGCAGTTACGAAGGCGATCTGGGCGAGGCTTCGGACACCGAGACCTTCGTCGCGCTGAAGGCCCATGTCGACAATTGGCGCTGGCAAGGCGTGCCCTTTTACCTGCGCACCGGCAAACGCATGGCCGAGCGCCGCAGCGAGATCGTCATCCAGTTCAAATGCGTGCCGCACAACATCTTCGCCGAGCGCGGGGGCAGCCTCAATCCCAACCGGCTGGTGATCCGCCTGCAGCCCGAGGAATACGTCCGCCTGATGGTCATGGCCAAGCAGCCCAGCATGGACCGCGACGGCGTCACGCTGCGCGAGGTGCCGCTCGACCTCTCGCTGACTCAGGCCTTCGCCAAGGCGCGGCGGCGTATCGCCTACGAGCGCCTGCTGCTCGACCTGATCGACGGCGACTCGACGCTGTTCGTCCGCCGCGACGAGGTCGAGGCGCAATGGAAATGGATCGACGCGATCCGCGAAGTCTGGATGAAGGAACAAAGCGCCCCGCGATCCTACAGCGCGGGCAATTGGGGACCGAGCGCGGCCATCGCCCTGACCGAGCGCGACGGGCGCAGCTGGCATGAGTGACGGCCGGTCCGTCACCTGGGCGAAGGACGGTTCGGCGGGAGCGGTCGCGGCGCATATCGCCCGGGTCATCGATCTGAACCCCCGGGCAAGGATCGCAGTGCCAGGCGGTTCGACGCCGCTCCCGATCTTCGAGGAGCTGGTCGGGCGCGGCATCGACTGGTCGGGCGTGACGCTGATGCTCGGCGACGACCGGATCGTCGAACCGGGCCACGCCGCCAGCAATCAGGCCAAGCTCGAGGGGGCCTTCTGCGCGACCGAGGCGACGATCGTGGCGCTGGAGGAGGGTATGGAGGTTCCCGATCTCGATTTGCTGTGGTTGGGAATGGGCAGCGACGGTCATATCGCCTCGCTCTTTCCAGAGATGAAGACAGAGGATGTCGAGGGCCGCAGGGTGATCCGGACCGAGCCGGTGCCGTTGTCGGCGGAGGCTCCATTCCCCCGGTTGAGCATGAACATGGAAGCGCTTACCCAGGCTCCGCGGGAGATCATCCTGGTCGCCCGCGGCGAGGACAAGAAGCGCGTGATCGAGGCCGCGATCAGCGGCTCGATCACCCTGCCGATCACCACCTTGATCGCCCGCGCGACCTGCCCGATCACCATCTACTGGAGCGCCGAATGACTCTCCATCCGACCCTCGCCAAGGTTACCGAGCGGATCGTGGAGCGCAGCCGCGACAGCCGCCGCCGCTATCTCGACCTGATCGACCGGGAACGCGATGCCGGGGTCAACCGGCCGACGCTGTCCTGCGGCAATCTCGCTCACGGCTTTGCCGCCAGCGGCGACGACAAGCCCGCGATCCGCGGCGGCGAGGCGATGAACATCGGCATCGTCACCGCCTACAACGACATGCTGAGCGCGCATCAGCCCTATGGCCGCTATCCCGAGCAGATAAAGATCTTCGCGCGCCAGAAAGGTGCCACCGCGCAGGTCGCCGGCGGGGTGCCCGCCATGTGCGACGGGGTGACGCAGGGTCAGCCGGGCATGGAGCTGTCGCTGTTCAGCCGCGACGTCATCGCGATGGGCGCGGCGGTCGGCCTGTCCCACGGCATGTTCGAGGGCGCGGCGCTGCTCGGCATCTGCGACAAGATCGTGCCGGGCCTGCTGATCGGCACGCTGCGCTTCGGACATTTGCCGACGATCCTGATCCCTGCGGGCCCGATGCCGTCGGGCCTCGCCAACAAGGAGAAGATCCGCGTCCGCCAGCTCTATGCGGAAGGCAAGGTGGGTGAGGAGGAGCTGATGGATGCGGAGAGCGCCAGCTATCACGGCGCGGGCACATGCACGTTCTACGGCACCGCCAATTCCAACCAGATGATGATGGAGATGATGGGGCTGCACATGCCCGGTTCCAGCTTCGTCAATCCGGGCAACAGGCTGCGGCAGGAGCTGACCCGCGCGGCCATTCATCGGCTGACCGAAATCGGCTGGAGAGGCGACGATTACCGCCCGCTGGGCGCCTGCGTGGACGAGAAGGCGATCGTCAATGCGGTCGTCGGCCTGCTCGCCACCGGCGGATCGACCAATCACGTCATCCATCTGCCGGCCATCGCCCGTGCCGCCGGCATCCAGCTCGACTGGGACGACATGGACGAACTGAGCGACGTCGTGCCCCTGATCGCCAGCGTCTATCCCAATGGCGCGGGGGACATAAATTATTTCCACGCCGCGGGCGGCATGCCCTTCGTGATCCGCGAACTGCTCGAGGCGGGCCTTGCGCATGACGACATCCGGACGGTCTACGGCACCTCGCTTTCCGAAGGCGCGCAGGAACCCGTGATGGAAGGCGACAGCCTCGTCTGGCACCCCGGTGCGGCAACAAGTCGCGACGAGACGCTGCTGGCGCCGGTCTCGGCACCGTTCCAGCCCAATGGCGGGCTTGCCCTGCTCCAGGGCAATCTCGGCCGGGCGACGATGAAGGTCAGCGCCGTCGCCCCCGAACGCCGGACGACCGAGGCTCCTTGCCGGGTATTCTCCGACCAGCACCAGGTGATCGAGGCCTTCAGGACCGGCGCGCTGGATCGCGACGTCGTGGTGGTCGTCAGGTTCCAGGGGCCGGCGGCTAACGGCATGCCGGAATTGCACAAGCTCACCCCGCCGCTGGGTGTCTTGCAGGACCGGGGATACCGCGTCGCGCTGGTCACCGACGGGCGGATGTCGGGGGCGAGCGGCAAGGTGCCCTGCGCGATCCACGTCTCCCCCGAAGCGTGGCACCGGGGCCCGCTGGCCAAGCTGCGCGATGGCGATGTCGTGCGGGTCTGCGCGGAAACCGGCACGCTCGCCGCGCTGGTCGACGAGACGGAATGGTCCTCGCGCGAACTGGCCGAGGCACCCCCGGCGGCGACCGGCACCGGCCGCGAACTCTTCGCCATGTTGCGCCACCATGCCGATCCGGCGGAGAAGGGCGGCAGCGCCATGCTGGCGGAAGCGGGCCTTTGAGCGCAACCCGCCAGATCGTCGTCGCGGACATCGGCGGCACGCACGCCAGGTTCGCCATCGCCACGATCGAGGGCGACGGTTCGATCGCTCTGAGCGAGCCCGAGACCCTGCGCACCGAGGATTACGGCAGCTTCGGCACGGCCTGGGCCCGCTTTTGCGACATGCAGGGGGGGGCGCTACCCGATGCGGCGGCATTGGCGATCGCGGGCCGGGCCGACGAGGAGGTGATCCGCTTCACCAACAATCCCTGGACCATCCGTGCGGACGGCATCGCATCCGAGCTTTCGGTGTCGCAGTGGAGCATCGTCAACGATTTCGAAGCGGTCGCCCATGCCGTCGCGCACACTCCGGACGAGGAACTGGTTCATCTCGCGGGGCCAGCGAATGCTCTTGCCGAGGACGGGACCATCAGCATCCTCGGTCCCGGCACCGGGCTTGGCGTGGCCCATCTGCGTCGATTCGAAACCGGCTACGAGGTGCAGTCGACCGAAGGCGGGCACATCGGCTTCGCTCCGCTCGATGCCGTCGACGATGCCATACTGGCGCGTCTCCGTCGTAGATACGACCGCGTGTCGGTGGAACGCGTGGTTTCCGGCCCGGGGATCGTGGAGATTCACCGCGCCCTTGCGGCAGGTGCGGGTCGGGATGAAGAGGGACCGGACCACGTCGAAATCTGGCGCCGGGGCATTGCCGGCGAGGACAGGTTGGCGACGGCGGCGGTCGAGCGCTTCTGCCTGACGCTCGGAAGCGTGGCCGGCGACATCGCGCTGGCGCAGGGCGGTTTCGGCGGGGTCGTCATCGCGGGGGGGTTGGGGTATCGGCTGCGCGAGATCCTTCCGCGCTCCGGCTTCGCCGAACGGTTCACGGCCAAGGGACGATTCTCCGGATTGATGGCGACGATACCGGTCAAGCTGATCGTCCACCCCCAACCCGGGCTCCTGGGCGTCGCGGCGGCTTTCGCCGGTCAGCACCTTGGAGCGAGGGGCCGACCACCATCATCACGGTAGACACGCTCGGCACCGATCGCCGCCAACCGACCCCGAACCGTCCCTCGACTGCAACGATGCGAAAGTAGGAAGTATCACCATGACCAGCCAGCCGCCGATCCGGCAGAACCCAGACATTCGCTATCTCGGGAAGATTCTGGGCGACGTCATTCGCGAGCATGGCAGCGCACGGCTGTTCGAGCGTACCGAACACATTCGCTCGGCCAGCGTGGCACGCCACCGGGGCGACGAGCCGGTCGATTTGGAACTGGAGGATCTCGACCTCGACGAGACGCTGGATTTCGTCCGGGGCTTCGGCCTGTTCTCGATGCTCGCCAATCTGGCCGAAGACCGGGACGGAGTGATGGCCGATAGCGAAGTGTCCTTTGCGGACGCCCTGACGGACCTGTCGGGGCAGGGTGTCGACCGCGCGCAAGTGCGAGACATGCTCGACGAGGCGCTGGTCGTGCCGGTGCTGACCGCGCATCCTACCGAAGTCAGGCGCAAGAGCGTGATCGATCATCGCACGCGAATCGCCGAGCTGATGGCCATGCGGGACGCGGGCCGGAACCGGACGCCCGAAGGCGACGATCTCGAAGATGCCATCGTCCGCCAGATCGCGCTGCTCTGGCGCACGCGGCCGCTCCGGCGCGAACGGCTGTTCGTGACGGACGAGGTGGAAAACGCGATCGCCTTCATGCGCGAGGTCTTCGTGCCGGTGTTGCCGGGGCTCTACCGAAGCTGGGAAGATGCCTTGGGAGAACGGCCGGCGAGCTTCCTGCGCTTGGGCAGCTGGATCGGGGGCGACCGCGACGGCAATCCCTACGTCACGGCGGATTCCCTGCGATACGCCCAGGCCCGCGCCGCCGAGACGGTGATCGAACATTATCTCGACGAACTCCATGCCCTGGGTGCAGAACTGTCGATCTCCAGCGAACTGGCCGAGATCGATCCCGAGGTGGCGCGGCTGGCGGAAACGAGCGGCGACGCGTCCGCGCACCGGAATGACGAGCCCTATCGGCGGGCCATCGTCGGCATCTACAATCGCCTCGCCGCCAGTTTCGAAACCCTCGTCGGGAAGCCGCCTCCGCGCGCCGCGCTGTTCCGTGCCGATCCCTATGCGGGGCCGAGAGAATTTCAGGACGATCTCAGGATCGTGGCCCGGGCGCTGGCCGATCTCGGAGGCGAGACCCTGGCGTCGCAAGGTTCGCTCGGCCGCCTGATCCGGGCCGTCCGGACCTTCGGCTTCCACCTCGCGACGATCGATTTGCGCCAGAACAGCGCCGTTCACGAGCGGGTGGTCGCCGAACTGTTCGCCGGTGCAGGGGTGACGGCGGACTATGGCGCGCTCGAGGAAGCCGAGCGGATCGACATTCTCCGACGCGAACTGGCAAGCCCGCGGCCGCTGCGGTCACCGTGGACGCGCTATTCGGACGAGACCGAGAAGGAACTGGCGATCCTCTCCGCGGCCGCCGAGGCGCATTCGGTCTACGGCCCCGATTGCATCACCCAGTACATCGTCTCGATGGCCGAGACTGTTTCGGACCTTCTCGAAGTTCACATTCTCCTGAAAGAGGTCGGGCTCTACCGTCCCGGACCGGTGCCGGAGGCCGACATCATGGCGGTGCCGCTGTTCGAGACGATCGGCGATCTGAAAAGCGCTCCGCACGTCATGCGCGACTTCTTCGGCCTGTCGGAGATTGCCGGATTGCTGTCGAAGCGCGGCTTTCAGGAAGTCATGATCGGCTATTCCGATTCCAACAAGGACGGCGGATACCTGACGTCGAGCTGGATGCTCGCGAAGGCGAGCGAGGCGCTGGCCCCGGTTTTCGCCGAGGCGGGCGTGAGAATGCAATTGTTCCACGGCCGGGGCGGATCGGTGGGTCGCGGGGGAGGCTCGGCGTTCCAGGCGATCCGGACCCAGCCGGCGAACACGGTCAACGGGCGCATCCGGATCACGGAGCAGGGGGAGGTCATCGCGGCCAAGTTCGGGACGAGCGAAAGCGCGGCGATCAATCTGGAAGCCATGGTGACGGCTGCGATGCTGGCGACGCTGGAGCCCGCCGCGATCCCGTCCGCGGATTATGCTCGTTTCTCCTCCGCGCTGGACCGGATTTCCGCCGATGCGATGGCTGCCTATCGGGGGCTGGTTTACGAAACACCGGATTTCGTGCGCTTTTTCCGGCAAATGACGCCGATAGCGGAGATTGCCGCGCTCAAGATCGGGTCGCGGCCCGCAAGCCGCAAATCGTCGGACCGCATCGAGGATCTGCGCGCCATTCCCTGGGTATTCTCGTGGTCGCAGGCGCGGGTGATGCTCCCCGGCTGGTACGGCGTCGGAAGCGCGTTGGCCGGGTTCGAGGACAAGGTCCTGCTGCGGGAGATGGCCGACCAATGGCCGTTCCTCGGCAACGCGCTCGCAAATATGGAGATGGTCCTGGCCAAGTCCGACATGGCGATCGCCGAACGCTATTGCGAGCTGGTGTCGGATCGCGCCGCGGCACGCGACATCTTCGGATCGATCAAGGGCGAATGGCAGCGCACGCATGACGGTTTGCTCGACGCAACCGGTCAGACGCGCTTGCTCGAGAACTCGCCCAAGCTCGATGCGTCGATACGCCTCCGGCTTCCCTATATCGAACCGCTCAATCTCCTCCAGATCGAGCTTCTCAAACGCCACCGGGCCGGGGAAGAGGACGATCGGATCGCCGAGGGCATCCAGCTTTCGATCAACGCCATCGCCACGGCGTTGCGGAACAGCGGGTGAACTGAGGAAACCTAGATTTCCGGGTCCAGATCGCCCGGTCGATCTATGTCCCGCAGCATCCTGCGATCTCGCGGGTCGATCAGCTTTGCTCCGGGTGTGCCGAGGCTGCGCGCGCCGCTGTCGCCGGTCAGAGAGCGCAGGTCTGCAAAGCTCTCCCGATCGAAGGCCGCCGGCGTGCCCGCGCCGTCATCCACCTGGCGAGTGAATATCGTTCCGCGGCCCTCTCCAAGCATCCGCAGGTGCGGGGCCTCGACATAGGGCATGTCCGCGAGCGCGATGACGACCCGTTCGCGAGCAGCCGCCGCGGTGACGCCGGCGGCGATGGACGAACCCATGCCACGGTCCGTGTCGGGGTTCACGACGATGTCCCAGCCCTGCCGCGTGCCGATGGAGGAATGCGCGGCGACCACGAGGTAGCGGGTCGCGAAGCCGGCCGTCTCTGCGGCCCGAGCCGCCCACTCCCAGAGCGGTCTGCCGTCGACCTTCGCTGTCAGCTTGTCGCTTCCGAAACGCTTGCTTCGGCCCGCGGCCAGCAGGATCAGCGCCACGGAGGGATCAAGCAGCGTCAAGCAGCCGCTCGTATTGCGCGACGATCTCGGCGATCGCCGAGAGGGCGAGCGTCGCGGGCGTCTTGCACGAGGGGATCAGGCCGATGGGGCTGCGGATCCTGGCGATCTGCTCTTCCGGCACGCCGCGCGCCGCGAGCGACAGGCCTCTCGAAACGCGCGCATTCTCCCCGCCCTGCGCGCCGACATAGAACGCCTCGCTCTCGAGAGCCTGTTCGAGAAGGGGCAATTCCCATTCATGATCGTGGAACAGCAGCAATGCGGCGGTCCAGGGGTCGAGGCGACAATCGCTGGCTCGCTGACCGAGCGATAGGTCGATCTTGTCGTAGGATTGGACGGCTATACCCAACGCCGCGGCGAGTGAAGCAAAGGCTTCGAGTTCGGGCCCCTCGCCGAAGGCCGCGATCGTGAGGGCAGGCAGATACCGACGGTGGCCGATGGGCGAGACAGGGGGGAGGGCCATCCGCGCGGGCTGCCGGTTCGCGAGCAGCTGCGCGGCGCGGCGACACGCGAGCGGGTCCGGCTGGGGATCGAGGAGGATGTCGATGCCACTGCCGCAGGGCAGGCGAAAGTCGATCGTCTCCGATCCGCGTCCGTACCGGATGACCGAAGGCCGTTCGAGCCCGTACATGTCGGTTGCCAGTTGCGCCTCGAGGCACCCGTCGGCGAGCGAGCCGATGGTGCTTCCATCGGGGAGGACCGCCAGCTGCGCGCCGAGACGGCGCGAGAAGCTGCCGTCGATACCCACGATCGTGCACAGGCCGACGTCCGCACTTGTGGCGGCGTTCAGGGCGGCATGATCCTCCGACGGCGCGTCCGGACGGGCAAGCAGGGTCTGCATCAATCCGGCATGGCCGCCAGCACGCGGTCCGGCGTCATCGGATAATCGTACAGGCGCGCGCCGCAGGCGTTGTAGATTGCGCTGGCGATCGCCGCCGCGCCGCCGCACATGCCGAGCTCGCCGATCCCCTTGGCCTGGATCGGGCTGGCCGCGGGGTCCCGTTCCTCGACCATAATGACCTCGAGATCCGGCACGTCGCGGTGGACCGGCACGTGGTATTCGGCGAGGTCGCAATTCACCAGATGGCCGTCGCGCGGGTCGAACTCGAGCGCTTCGGTGAGCGCGAGGCCGATGCTCCAGGTGATACCGCCAAGGCACTGCGAGCGAGCCGTCGTCCGGTTGAGGACACGCCCGAACCCGAAGGTGCCGAGCATCCGATCCACACGGGTCTCGCCGGTGAAGCGGTTGACGCGCACCTGCGCGAAGAAGGCGCCGAAGCCGGAGGCGGTGAAATCGTCCGAGATATCGCCGGGCTCGTAGTGTCCTTCGCGCGAAAGGTCCTCCCCGCCCAAGAGATCGGCGAGCGGTTTTCCATCGGCCGTGCGGCCGTCCTTCAACTCGAGCGCAGCCTCTTCCACACCCGCGCGGTCCGCCAGCTCTTCCCGCAGTGCCTTGCAGGCGACATAGACAGCCGAACCGCTCGATGCCGCGCCCCAGCTTCCGCCCGAGCCGGGGCCGCGCGGATGATCGGTGTCTCCGAGCTCGACCAGAACATCCGCGGGGTCGAGACCCAGCATCTCGCCGGCGATCTGTGCGAGGATCGTGTAGGTGCCGGTGCCGATATCGGTCATGTCGGTCTGCACCAGCGCGGTGCCGTCGGCGCCAATGGTCACCCGCGCCTTGGCTTCGGATACGTTGTGGACGCGCGCCGCGCTCGCCATGCCGGTTCCCACCCACCATTCGCCTTCCTGGCGCTGGCGGGGTTTGCGGGGACCCGCATCCCATCCAAACGCTTCGGCACCCGTTTTCAGGCACTCCGCCAGCTTGTGCGAGGAGAAGGGCAGGTCCTCTTCGGGGTTCCTCTCGGGAATGTTCCTCAGTCGCAGTTCGACGGGATCGATACCGGCCTTTTCGGCCAGAGCATCCATCGCGCATTCCAGCGCGGGCATGCCCACGGCTTCGCCCGGCGCGCGGACCGAACCGGCAGTCATCCGGTGAATTCGTGCCAGCTCCAGCTTCAATTCGCGGTTCTCGGCCGCGTAGAGGAAGTGGGAGGATTGGAGAACCGGTTCGGCGAAGCTCTCGCCGGGCAGGTTGGAGACCAGGGCTTCGTGACCGAAGGCGGTGAGCTTGCCCTGTTCGTCGCAGGCGAGCCGCAGGCGCTGCGTCGTTTCGGACCTGCGCATGATGCACTGGAAGACCTGCTGGCGCGACATGACGGCCCGGACCGGGCGCTCCAGGTCGATCGCGGCGATGGAGGCTGCGACCACCTCCTCGCTGATGCCGAGCTTCGATCCGAAACCGCCGCCCACGAAACGCGAGACGAGCCGGATTTGCTCTTCCTCGAGATCGAGGGAATCCGCCAGTTCGGCAATGTTGTAATTGGGCATCTGAAGCGATGCATGGACGGTCAGCCTGGTGCCGTCCCAGTCCGCGATCGCCGCATGGGGTTCCATCGCGGCCGAAGCATGCCCCTTCGTCGTGCATGCGACATCGACCGAATGGGCCGAAGTGGACATGGCATGATCGAAATCGCCCTGACGGACCGTCTCGTCTTCCTGCTCCTCGCGCTCGGAAGTGGTGGGATCCAGCGGCGCGCCGTCCTCGGCGCGATATTCGACCTTGAGGTGCTTGGCCGCATCGCGCGCCTGCTCGAAGGTTTCGGCCACCACCAGCGCTATGGGCTGACCCCAGTAGCATATCTTCCGCGGGCTTTGTTGTGGCGCCTCGCCGGCGGTCCCCTGGGCCGCACGGGTGGTCAAGCGTTCGTCGTCGATCACCGCGATCACCCCGGGCATCGACAGCACGCTGTCCTTGTCGATCCGCGTCACTTCGCCGCGCACGATGGTGGCAGTGACGAGCACGCCCTCCGCGCAATTCTGGATCGGGTATTCTGCCGCATAGGGCGCCGTTCCGGTCACCTTGGCCAAGCCTTCGACGCGCGGCATCGCCTTGCCGATCACGCCCTGCGCCATGCCGTCGAGACGATTGGAGGTATCGGGCTTATCCTGTTTGAAATGCACGGTCATGCGGTCACCTGCGTCGCCTGTTCGAGGACGGCGTGAAGCGTCCGTCGGGCCAGGGGTATCTTGAAATCGTTTTCGCCGAAGCCCTTTGCCCCTTCGAGAAGCACATCGGCGGCCTTGTCGAAAAGATGCGTGGAAGGCGCGCTTCCGATCAACAGTTCGGCGATGCGCGGGTCGTGCCAAGGCTTGTGGGCGATCCCGCCGAACGCGAGATCGGCGCGTGAGAATACGCCGTCCTTCATCTCGATGATCGCTGCGATCGAGACGAGCGCGAAGGCATAGGAAGAGCGTTCACGGACCTTCCGATAGATCTGGGTCCCGCCGACCGGGGGCGGCAGCGTGACCGCTGTAATCACTTCGCCTGCTTCCAAGACATTCTCGATCCACGGCGTGTCGCCGGGAAGACAATGAAAATCGCGCACCGGGACCGTGCGGCTGGACCCGTCCGATGCAGCGATGTCGACCTGCGCGTCGAGCGCGCTGAGTGCCACCGCCATGTCGCCGGGATAGGTCGCGATGCATTGTTCGCTGGTTCCGAGGATCGCGTGGAGCTTCGCGATCCCGTCTATCGCGCCGCAACCGCTGCCCGGATCGCGCTTGTTGCAGGGCTGGTCGATGTTGGTGAAATAATAGCAGCGCGTCCGCTGGCACAGGTTTCCGCCTGTCGTGGCCTTGTTGCGCAACTGCTGAGTCGCGCCGGCCAGGATCGCGCGAGCAAGGACCGGGTAATCGGACCGAACCCTTTCGTGGACCGCCGCCTGGGTGTTGGTCGCGAGCGCCCCGATGGACAGGCCGCCGTTCTCGAGGCTGTCGATCCCGGCAAAGCCGATGCGATTGATGTCCGCCAATTCGCCCGGCGTTTCCACCTGCAGCTTCATCAGATCGACGAGGTTGGTTCCGCCCGCGATGAGCCGGGCACCATTGTCCGCAACGGCCTGCCTCGCTTCGCCGAGCGAGACCGGTCTGGTATAGGCAAAGGGCCTCATACGCCCGCCTCCGCGACTTCGCGAATGGCGGCGACGATGTTCGCGTAGGCTCCGCAGCGGCACAAGTTGCCGCTCATCCTCTCGCGTATCTCCTCGCCGGACAGCGCGATCTCGCCATCGAGGCTCTCGCTCGCGTCGCTCGGCCAATTGGCGGCGATCTCGTCTAGCATTGCCGTTGCGGAGCAGATCTGGCCCGGCGTGCAATAGCCGCACTGGAAGCCATCGTGCTCGAGGAACGCCTTCTGCATCGCGCTCGGTTTGTCCGGAGTGCCGAGACCTTCGATCGTGATTATCTCATCGCCATCGTGCATCGCCGCCAGCGACAGGCAGCTGTTGATCCTGATGCCGTTCACGATGACGGTACAGGCGCCGCACTGGCCGTGGTCGCACCCCTTTTTCGTTCCGGTGAGACCGAGATCGTGTCGAAGATAATCGAGCAGCGAGGTGCGCGGGTCTTTCGGGATGGGGTGTTCGCCTCCGTTGACGGAGATTGTCCGAGCCAAATTCGCCTCCTTTTCTGGTTCAACCTCCAGAGCGCGAAATGTGTCCGGCAAACATCCGACCTCGCCGGTAATCGCACCTGAGTAGGCTCTTTCAATGCTGCTGCGGCAAGCCCGGCGTTCAGGTGCCCAACGGTCTCAGCGCCGCAGAACGTCCTGCCAGTCCGGGTGACGCGCGAACTGCGCATTCGCGAACGGGCAGAGCGCAATAATCGCAACGCCGTCCCGCCGGGCATCCTCCACCGCCGCATGGACCATGCGCTCGCCGATCCGTCGGCCGCGCAGCGCGCTTGGAACCTCGGTATGATCGATGATGATGAGCGAGGCGTTGGCCCGGCTGTAGGTCATCTCCGCTTCGTGTCCGTCGACGACGATGCGATAACGTCCGTTCGAATCTCCGTCCTCGCGTTCGACCTCGGCCTCGATGGAAGGCGGCGGTTCCTCGCTGCCGAGTTGTGGATCGGCCGGACGAACTTCTCCCGGCCGACCGTCGCCGCACTCTAGGACATCGCGGTCCCAATTGCCGAGCCGCGCTGCGGCATCATAAGTGGATTCCAGGAACGCCATCAACGCCGCGTCGCCGTCCTCGGCAGACTGCACCGCGTCATAGGGCAACACGAATTCCGAAAGCTCGGCATGCCAGAAGGCGGCCTCGGGGCGAACCGCCGCACGGTCGAAACCTGCGGGAGCCGGATAGGCATAGGCATAGAAGGCGGGATAATCGATGCCGCCTCCACCTGGCCAGAAGCCGGCAGAGGAAACCTCTCGGTCGTATGCCTCCTGCGCCACATCGTTCGGCAGCGCCGGAACGCCGCCGGGATGGAGCGGCGCGCGTCTGCCCGAAAATCGCGTCACAGCCATATCGAAGCTTCCCCAGAACAGATGCACCGGGCTGCACTTGCCGAGGAAAGACGTCCGAAACTGCTTGAACACGCGGTCGATGCTGAGGAGCGCCTGATGGAACTGCTGAACGGCGTGCCGATCGTAGGGGCGATCGCGGTCGTCCTCGACGAACGGGACCGGGAACGGCACCTCGTTGGGCGAGCCATCGAATTTCGGTTGGCCGCCCAGTTCCGAGACCATCTTCACGAAGGCGGCATGGAACGCCGCGACGGTCATCGGCTCGAGCGCGAACGAGACCGATCGGCCGTCACCGGCGGTTCCGATGACGCGATGGTCACGAAAGTCGAATGCGATCTCGATCCCCGGCCCGTCGGGGATGAGCGACGAGGTGAGCCCCCTGGGGGTCACGTAGAAGGTCGCGTGCCACGAGTGATTGACCCAGGGCGTTTTCGCCAACCGATATTTGCCGGCGATCTGAACATAGAGATGAAGCGCGGAGGCGGTCTCCCGCCATGAGAGATAGTCGAGAAACGGCCAGCGATGATTCATGGGAACTCCTGCGTGCACGCGTTCGATCGGCTCGATCGAACCCGCGACAAGTATTGAACCAGAACGATCCATGCGGCCAGCCTCTGCCTACGGCACAGCGTGTTCCGTATCGCGCAACGCCGCTGCCCCGAACCGCCCGAAGGTTTTCCCGGGCGAAAGCAGGTCTGCGGCTATCGCGGACTTGCCATCCGGGATGATCCCGGTAGCGCGTTCATTCCCGTATCCGGCTGGCGTCCGCAACCACGGGCGCCTGGCTCGCCCAGTCCGCTGGATCATTGCTCAACCTGCCGAGGGAACCCCGATGGATCTCGACGATCTGCTCCACCGCTACTTCGGGACGCATTCCCTCGAGGAAATCGGCGAAGGGGCGCGTTCGGCAGGGACGGAGAAGATGCTGGTCGATCTCGGCCTGTCCCGGGATCGCGGACAGCGGTTCGCGCTCTGGTCAGTCCTTTACATGTTGGGCGCAGCGCCCGACCTGGAAATCGCCTTTCCCGAGGCCGCCGACCGCGAAGCCGCTCGCAATTTCATGGACCTGATGGCGGCGGCCGACGAAAGGCCGGAGCGCTGATGCCTGCTTTCCGGACATTCGACGCGGAACGGTTTCTCCGCGAGACCTGGCAGAAGCGACCGCTCCTTATCCGCGATCCCTGGCAGTCCTGGGAAAATCCGCTGGACCCGGAGGAACTCGCAGGTCTCGCCTGCGAACCGGACATCGAATCCCGTCTCGTGCGCAACGTCGGTGCAAAGGAGTGGGAGCTCGAACACGGCCCCCTGAAGGCGAAGCGCTTCGAGGAACTGGATACCTGTCCGTGGACGCTGCTGGTGCAGGCGGTCGATCATCAGGTCCCGGCAGTCGCTGCCCTGATCGATCCGTTTCGCTTCATCCCGAACTGGCGCATCGACGACGTTATGGTCAGCTACGCGGTCGCCGGCGACGGCGTGGGGCCGCATTTCGATCAGTACGACGTCTTCCTGGTCCAGGGCGCCGGTCGACGACGCTGGAAAGTCGGGCCACGTTGCGACGGTTCCGCCCGCCTCCTGCCGCATGACGATCTCCGGCTCCTGGCCGACTTCGAGCCGGTCGGGGAATGGGTGCTCGGGCCGGGCGATATACTCTATGTCCCGCCCGGATTCGCGCATGATGGCGTCGCTGTCGGCGACGATTGCATGACCTATTCGATCGGCTTTCGCGCGCCGTCGCGCGGCGATCTGATCTCGGGGTGGGCGGACCATGCGATCGACACCTTGGCCGAGGACGACCGCTATACCGATGCGCAACTGCCCATAGGTGCCAATCCCGGAGAAATCTCGTCAACCGCCCTGTCGCGCCTGCAGGGCATGGTGCTCGACGCGCTGGGGGATCCGAACGAATTCGCAAGATGGTTCGGCGAGTATGTCACCGTGCCGAAGGACGACCGGCTCGACTGGTCGCCTGAGACGCCAGTTTCGGTGGCGGACCTGACCCCCGCGGCCTCCGGGCCAATCTGGTTCGAACGCAATCCCGCGAGCCGGTTCTCCTTCATCCGTGCGGATAGCGGGCCCTTCCTGCTGTTCGTCGATGGCGTCTCGTACGAATGCTCGGGCGCGGTGATGTCCGTCGCCGAGCGGATGTGCGCGAGCGATCGGTTTGCCGTCCACGCCGAGGAGATAGATGCTGCGAACGTCGCCGAGCTGCTCGTCGCCCTCGTCAATAGCGGCTGCATCGCGGTGGAGGACCCCGCTTAGCCGCCTTGCTGTCAGCGCTTGCGCCATTGGCCAGGTACGAGGCCATCGAGCGACCATTCGCCGACCGACCACCTGACCAGTCGCAAGGTCGGGTGGCCCACCGCCGCGGTCATGCGGCGGACCTGCCGGTTGCGGCCTTCGGTGATCGTCAATCGCAGCCAGCTGTCGGGAATTGTCTTGCGGACCCTGATCGGCGGATCGCGCGGCCACAAGTCCGGGTCGGCGATCCTCTCGGCGCGGGCGGGGCGGGTCTGGCCGTCCTTCAACCGAACCCCATGCCGCAGTGCTTCCAGCGCGGCATCGTCGGGCTCGCCTTCGACCTGTGCCAGATAGCTTTTCGCGACCTTGAAGCGCGGGTTCGCGATGCGTGCCTGCAATCGTCCGTCGTCACACAGGACAAGCAAGCCCTCGCTGTCGAAATCGAGCCTTCCCGCTGGGTAGAATCCCGGCGCGTCGATGAAATTCGCCAATGTGGGACGAGGCGCCCCCTCGCGTTCGTCGGTGAATTGCGAAAGCACGCCGTACGGTTTGTTGAACAGGATAATGCCCGTCATCGCGGCATCCCTGTCGGCCGGGATCGAGGGACGCGCTTGCCTTTCCGGCGGCTGGTGAGATGAAACGCGCCGCACCGGTCGCAGCGATAGTGCCGCAGCCCGGCGTCCCATTCGCTGGCGATCGCCATCGCCTCGTCCGCCGATCCGAAGCGCCGTTTGCGCGCGCAGACGCTGAGGCGAGTGCGCATGACGATCAGGCCCCGACCTTCTCCAGGCGTTCCTGCGCTTCGAGCCACTGCAACTCGGCCTCTTCGAGCTCGGCTGCAACCGCTGCCCGATCGCGCATGATGTCGGCGGGCGACTTGTCTCCGGGGCCCGCCGGATCGGCAAGGGTGGTATCCAGCGAGGAAAGCCGGTCCTGCAGGCGGGAGATCGCCTTCTCGGTGGCCGTCACGTTGCTCCGGGCGAGGCGCATCGCTTCGCGGTCCTTCGCGGATGCGCGCTTGTCCTTTTTCGACTTCGCGCCGTCGCCCGCGCGAGGCTGGTTACGTCCGAGGACCAAGTCGATGTAATCCTCGATGCTGCCGTCGAATTCCCGGGCCGTTCCCCCGTCGACGAGGACCAGCCTGTCGGCGGCCAGCTCGACCATGTGCCGGTCGTGGCTGATGAGAATGACGGCCCCTTCGAAGTCGTTGAGCGCCTGCACGAGCGCCTCGCGCGCATCGACATCGAGGTGGTTGGTCGGTTCGTCGAGGATCAGCAGATGCGGAGCATCCCGGGTGATGAGCGCCAGCGCCAGCCGCGCCCGCTCACCCCCCGAAAGCGTCCCGATCCGTGCGGTGGCCCTGTGCCCGGAAAAGCCGAACCGGCCCAGATGTGCGCGGATCGCGCCGGGCGAGGCGCCCTCCATCGCCCGTGTCATGTGATCGAGCGGGGTCCCATCGGACGCCAGTTCCTCGACCTGATACTGCGTGAAATAGCCCACGCGCATCCGCCCCGAAGCCTGCATCGCCCCGTCCATGGGTGCGAGCTGTGCGGCCAGCAGGCGCGCCAAAGTGGTCTTGCCGTTGCCGTTCCGCCCCAGCAGGGCGATCCGGTCGTCCGGGTCGATCCGCAGGTTGAGCCGCTGCAGGATCGGCGTCTCGCCGTAGCCGACAGCCGCGAGGTCGAGCGTAATCAGCGGCGGACGCATCTCGTCGGGGCTCGGAAAGTCGAAGCTCAGGCTCGGATCTTCCATCAGGGCGGCGATCGGCTGCATCTTGGCCAGCATCTTGGCACGCGATTGTGCCTGCTTGGCCGTGGATGCGCGGGCGCTGTTGCGCGCGACGTAGTCCTCGAGCCGCGCGCGCTGGGCATCCTGTGCGGCCTTCGCCGCTTCGAGCTGCTCGGCGCGCTCCGCCCGCTGCTTTTCGAAGGCGTCGTACCCGCCGGGATACAGCGTCAGCTTCCCGTCATGCACATGTAGGATCGCGGTCACCACATTGTTGAGCAGGTCGCGTTCGTGGCTGATGAAGATCAGCGTGCCCTGGTAGGACTTTAGGAAGTTCTCCAGCCACAGCGTCGCTTCGAGATCGAGGTGGTTCGACGGTTCGTCGAGCATCAGGACGTCGGGGTTCGAAAGCAGCAAGGCGCCCAACGCGACCCGCATTTTCCAGCCGCCGGAAAAGGTGTCGAGCGGCTGGCCCTGCATGTTCTCGTCGAAGCCGAGCCCCGTCAGGATGATCGCCGCGCGTGACGGTGCGGCATAGGCGTCGATCGCCAGAAGGCGTTCGTGTACGTCGCCCAGCCGGTCCATGTCGGTGCAGGTCTCAGCTTCCTCGAGCAGCCTGGCCCGCTCGACGTCTCCGGCGAGCACCGCTTCGAACGGCGTGATCGACCCGGCAGGCGCCTCTTGCGCGATATAGCCGACCCGTGCGCGGCGCGGCATCTCGATCGAACCTTCGTCCGGCTCGAGTTCCCCGATCAGCGTTTTCATGAGCGTCGACTTGCCCGCTCCATTGCGCCCGACCAGACCGATCCGCGCGCCCAGCGGAATGGCGGCGGAGGCATCGCGCAGGATGTCTCTTCCGCCCAGCCGGACGGTCAGCTTGTCGATCGTGATCATTGCGGCGCGCCCTTAGCAGCGGGCGCGGTGGAACCCAAACAGTTGCGGTCCGTGGATTCTGAAGAGACAGTCCGTCGACGCGCTCGCAAACGAATTACACGCGCACATCCGCCCGGGCCGCGGCTTACATCGCCGAATCTGCCGAGAGGCAAGTGCTGGGGGTGGATGGCGGTGCTGTCAGTCTAATCGCAACCAGTCTCAATTCAAACGTCCGCTTTGCGCCTCCTTCTCGGCCGTTCGGGACGGTTCTGCAATCGCCTAAAAGCGGATCTGCAGTTTCTATTCGATGATGTTCGAGACCGGGTGTCCCATGACACAGGGCTGCTATGCGGCTTGCATCCACACCCCAAAGTAAAGGATGTTGACAGGCGTCTAGGCCAAGGAATCAGGTATGATTGGTATTCGCAGAATTTTTGCCGGGCTACTGCTCGTCTTGGCGTGGGACGCAAACGCGCAGCCATCAGATGATTGCGCGAACTGCTTCACTGCCGCCGAAGCACAGGAGGATTTGCGCATTCTCTATCAACGTCTGCAGGAAGAGCATGTTGATCTCTTCGCCCGACGTCGCAAGACCGATTATGACGCGCAAATCGATCGATTGGGTGCCCAGATCGATCGACCGATCCCCAAGTATAAGTTTCGACTACTGCTCCACAAAGCGATGGCCTTCGGAGAAATTGGACATGCGAAAACCGAAGCAGCACTGGAAGATGTTTTCGCACACGTCGGAGCGGGCGGTGGCATCATTCCGCTTTCAATAGTGTATCGCGAAGAGGCGATGCTGACGGACAACTGGACCGGCACCAGCGAGGCGCTACCACCAGGTTCGCGCATCACCGGATTGGGAGGAATGCCGACTGCCGATTTCGAGGCTGAGGTGCGCAAGCTTGTTTCTGCCGATACCACCAGACTGCTTCGGGCACAGATCGAACTCGGCCTACCAGCCTATCTCTATTTGGTTTTCGGCCCGCGCGATGCGCTGACAGTCCAATTCGTCACGCCCGATGGCAACTCCGGCACGCACGATGTGGCAGCGATGCCGCTCGGGGAAATGTATGCCCTCCACGACGAGCGTCCGGTTGAGCGCCCAGATCGCAATGCGAATGCGCGGGTCTATCGCGATCTTGGTGATGGGCTCTTCTATCTCCAGCCCGGCCCATTCTCCGCCACCAGTGAGGAACGCGGCGAGGATGGCGCGGCGTATACAATTGGTCCTTTCCGTGAATTCGTCGCGCAGGCATTCGCTGCGCTGGCCAATAGCGGCGCGCGCGATCTGATCGTCGACCTGCGCGGCAATGGCGGCGGCGATGCAAGCTTTTCCGACCTCATCATCGCGCGGCTGACCGATCAGCCGTATCGTCATTCCGCGCGCTACGAGATCAGGGCAGGGCCGAACACCAAGGCGGTGTGGGCCGGGCGGGACGCTAATCCCGAGACGTTGTCGGGCCGGATCGCAGCAGCGCTACGGACAGCCGCGGATGGTGAACGTGTATCGATCGATCTCCCCGCAATCCAGCCGATCACCGATGATGGCTTCAACGGGCGGGTCTGGGTGCTGGTGGACCGGCATAGCTTTTCGAATGCGGCCGTGGTCGCCGCGCTGATGCAGGACCTCGACATCGCCGCTGTCATGGGCGAGGAAACCGCCGATGTCCCGACCACCTATGGGGCGGTGGAGAGCTTTGCCTTGCCCAATTCGGGTGCATCGATCGTCTATCCCAAAGCATATATGGTTCGGCCGTCAGGATCGGAGGCAATTCGCGGCGTGGTGCCCGATTTCCCGATCCCGCCCAATCCGATCGGTAGCGCACGAGATACTGTCTTGGAGGCCGCGATTAAGGAGATTAAGCGGGAGGACCGAAGTTCGTGACCGCTTGGGTGCTCTGTCTCTAGCACTTGTCGGGCCGGGTCAGCGATGTGCGGCCCACGAATTTTGCTGACGAAGCCCTCTTTGCCCTTTCCAATATCGTTTGCGCAGTTGCCCGCGCGAAGCAGGGCCCGCTTCGCGTGAAAGGCATCATGGCCAGCGGCGCATGACACAGCCGCAATCAAAGGCTGGACACATGGCCGCCTCGACCAGCGGAATGCAGAACTTCGAAATCCCTTGCCAACGGAGGGCCGTCCACACACGGCCCAGTTCCTGCCATTTAGATGCCTTATGCACAGGATGTACGATAGCGGGTGTAACCGTATCCAACCTGCTCCTGGTAGCGTCGACGTCCATTGCGCAGCGCGCAACGGCGGCTTCGCGCTCTCATTGCGGCCATTCGGCCGCTAGCACCTCAGAGCCGAAAACCGCTGTTCGTTCATATCGATATCGACGACGATCTGGCACCATGCTGGCCATACGGACGGACGAGAATTTCTCTCTAAAGTTGCCTTCGCGAACCCCATTGAAGCGAGTGATACCGTGCGGACTCTGTTTATTTGCATGAAAAGAGCATGCTGTCGAACCGGGGATCTCCCAAGTGATCGCCCTCGGAGAACACAGCATTTCCCTCGAAGAAAATGCGCACGGCGTTTTCCATTCTATCGACTTCGAACTTCTTGAAAATGTTTTCTCTACAAAGGTCTACTTCGTCCATCGTCAAGTTGAGAAGATATGAAGCTGTCTGCTCGGACTGCCCGTTTGCGAAAATTCGCAGAAGGGCACTTTCGCGCTCGTCTAGCTTAGCGAATTTCTCACGCGCTACCTCGCCCATCCGAAAGCGCGCGTGGACATCGTTCTTCCAACTAAACGCATTGAGGACCGCATCGCAGAGGTCTTGGCGCGTGAAAGGTTTGCTTAGGAAGGCGCGCGCCCCGCCGCGGAGGGACTGCGCTGCTTTCGCCATATCAGCATGCCCTGAGATCATCACGATCGGGAACGTTTCACTAAATGCCCCCAGCTCCTTTTGGAGGGCAAGACCGTCTACACCAGGCATGCGTAGGTCGAGCAGCACACATCCAGAAGGCACCTCCGGAAGTCGTCGTAAAAACGCCCTTCCGTCCTTCCAAAGCATTGGGCGAAACTGGAGCGCGCGAAGAAGCACGCTCAGAGAACGACGCACCTCCGCATCATCATCCACGACATGAACCACCTTGGTACTAAGCACATTCAAAGTCCCGGGGCGCGATAGGAACGGTAAACTTGAACGCGGTGCCCTTGGGCTGAACTGCTTCGTACCAGATTGTCCCGCCGTGTGCTTCGACTATTGTCTTGCAGATCGAGAGCCCCAGACCCATTCCCTCGCGTTTGGTGCTACTGAAAGCAACAAAGGGCACATGTCCGGGTGCCAGGCCGGGACCATCGTCGATCACCGCAAAACAAACGTCCTTCTCATTAGTCTCGATGACGATCCTGACTTCGATTGTGTCACCGGCTGAGCCAGCGGCCTCAATCGCGTTGCGGGTGAGATTGAGTAGGACTTGCTGAATTTGTATCGGATCGACCAGAATTCGCTTCTCGCCAGGGCCTATTTCGATTTTGCATTCTGCTCCGCTAGCTTTCGCTTCGATCGCCGCCAGAGCGCAGGTCTGTTGAGCCAGGTCGGACGGCAAGGCGATGCTGCGCTGCAATTCTCCCCGCGAAATAAAGCGCCGCAAACGCGAAACGATCTCGCCTGTGCGAACCGCCTCTCGCGAGGCCATGCGCAAACATTCGACGATCTCCTCGCGATCCCAAAAGGGCAGCGAGGGTTCGAGCATGGTCTGTGCAGCTTCGACATAGTTCGTGATCGCTGCCAGAGGCTGGTTAATCTCATGCGCGAGGGCGGTAGTCATGGTCGCCATGATTCCGATGCGTGATTGATGAACCAGTTCGGCCTGCAATTCGTGCAAATGCTTTTCTGAAGTCTCCTCGCTGGAAAGATCGTGCATAAACCCGGTGAAGAGGCGGCGCCCTCCGGCTTCCGACTCCCCAATGCTGAGATGAAGCGCAAACACCGACCCGTCTCGCCTGATCCCATGAACCCTGCGGCCGACGCCAATGATCTTGCGTTCGCCCGAGCCGAGATAGTTCGAGAGATAACCGTCATGTCGCAAATTGTCAGGTTCGGGCATCAGCATCGCGACGTTCCGTCCGATGACCTCCTGCGCTTCGTAATTGAACATACGTTCCGCGGCACCGCTGAAAGCGCAGATTGCGCCGAGCTCGTCGATAACCACCATGGCATCGGGAGAGGTCGCTAAGATCGAGCGCAATTGCGCCTCACTCGATGATAGCAGGCGGCGCACGTCCTTGCTGCTTGGCGCGTTCACTGGCGCGCCTCGAATACAGTCTGTAATACGCTGGCAAAACTCGTAGCCTCGAGCTTTCTCATGATCTTCGCTCGATGGGCCTCGATGGTGCGCGGACTAACGCCGAGATCGTAGGCTATGGACTTATTAGGCAGGCCTTCGACCAAGCCCTCGAGTACTTCTGTTTCCCGGGTAGTAAGGCGCGCTAATCGACATTTCGCCTGTGTTGCGCCAGCGGATCGTGTACGTGAATTGGCGAGTTGTTCGAACCCTCGGTTCAGCACCTTTACCAATTCGTTTGGCGGAGCTGGCTTTACGAGGAAATGCACAGCGCCGTTTCGCACTGCGGCCACCGCTTGCGGAATGTCGGCGGTGCCGGAAAGAAAGATAACGGGCCAGTCAATACCGCGACGTGTGAGCTCCGACTGGACAGTCAATCCATCGGAGTGGGGCATAGAGAGATCGAGCAAAATACACGATGGCCCCAGGAATGACACTGCCTTGAGAAAGGTATCTCCGTCCACCCACGCCTGGACGTGATACCCCAGAGACTTGAGCAGAACGGTCTGTGAGCGTCTCACGGCCAGATCGTCGTCGACAAGGTGAACCAGCCTTCGGGGTCGGCCGTCTGTGTCCATCGCTGAAGCTGTCTTATCCAAAAATCGCTCTCCACGACCTTTGTCAGCGAGGCCTTTAAAACAAGGCCGCAGACGATTGGCTAGTCCAACTTAAAACCAAGCATCGATCCGGATTTGCGAATTCGCAAATGACTGGCTTGCGCCCGCAACACCCCTCCCAAACTCGAATTTATCCTAAAATTTCGGCTTCGCCAATGAGGCGAACGCGCTCGGCTGATCAGTTCGTATATTTACGAATATGCCCCCCCCGCGCCCCCAGTATCGTTGCGCCGACGATAGAGACGAGTCGCTGGCCAATTTCTGGAGGGCGTGAAATGGAAACTCTTTCTACGAGCACCGTACATCTCAGGATCGCCTCGTGGAGGAAAGGCCAGGCGATATATCGACAAGGGGACGAGGGCAGGCACTGGTATGAAGTCGTCGAAGGTTTTGTAGCTCTTTGTCATTATTTCGGTGACGGCCGAAGACAGGTCTCCCGCTTCGCGGGTCGCGGCGACGCGTTCGGTTTCGAAAGCGGCCTTCGCCAGTTTTCCGCCGAAGCCCTGACCGACGTCGGACTAGTCGGGCATGCCTTCTGGGATGATCGTGCGCCGCCAATCGACATGACCCCCCCAAGCGGTTCTCACCCAGCTTTGCAGCGTGCGCTGGAGGCGGTGGAGAACACCATGCGGCTGTTCAGCTATCCCAATGCGATGCATCGCACTGCGGCCTTTTTGCTTCAGTTCAGTACTTACTGTGAACAGCCGGACATCATCGAATTGCCGATGTCCAGGCAAGATCTCGCCGATCATCTGGGTTTGACGATGCATACGGTTAGTCGCTCCTTTTCTGAGCTAGCGAGACGAAGTTTTTTCATTCTCGAGAAGCCCGATCGCTTGAAGGTTCTGGACCGCAGTGGACTCGAGGCAATGGTGGAGTTCGAAAAAATGCAAGGCGACGATCAATTGGTCGCCTGATGGGGAGGGAGCGACAATGCGTAAGGTATCGTCGATCAGGTTTCGACATGCGCTACTAGCAGGGTGCGCCCTCGTTTTGGCTACAGGCCAGCCTGTTTCCGCTCAGACGAGCGAGACTGAACTCGCCGACCTACGCGCACTTCTCGCCGAGCAGGCACGGCGTTTGGATCAGCAACAAGAACGGATCGAGCGTCAGGACCAACAGCTGGCTCGGCTGCGAGCTCTCATTGTAGCTGAGGGCAACCTCTTGGCCGACGATGCTATGGTTACTTACCGCGGCGCTGGACTATCCCAAGACCCGGAGCCTTTGGCACAGACCCCAGCGGATATACCCCCAGTCGACCCGGTTGGTGAGGCTCCGAGGACAAGTGAACCGGGAGCGCGTGCGGCCGTGGCAGCAGTACCACAGGACCAGGGCGTTCTCACCCGCCCGGGACAAATGATCGTCGAACCCAGCCTTCAGTACGTCAATTCGGCAAACGACCGGCTGGTTTTTCGCGGCTTCGAACTCATACCCGGGATCCAGATTGGAGTGATCGAGGCCAGCCGCGCACGACGCGATTCATTGGTCGGAACACTTGCCCTGCGGTACGGTCTTACCAACCGGCTCGAAGTCGAAGGGCGCTTGCCGTTCCTTTACCGCAACGATTCGATCCGCGTGACTCAGCAGCGCGATGAAGGGATTGTTCGCGAGATCAATCTGTCGGAGACCGAAGTTGGCGATGCCGAGATATCGTTCCGCTATCAACTCAACGCCCAGCAAGGCCAGCGACCCATCTGGATCGCGGGAGTGCGGATCAAGAGCGATACCGGACGGGGTCCCTTCGATATCGGCTACGACGAGTTCGGTGTAGCCACCGGCCTCACCACCGGGTCAGGTTTCTGGGGTATTCAGCCAAGTTTGAGTATGTTGCTGCCTTCCGATCCAGCGGTCATCTTCGCAGGCGTGAACTATTTCTACCACGTTGGCCGGGACGTGGATCGGGAGGTCGGCGGCGTCCCCATTGGACATGTCGACCCGGGAGATTCAATTAGTGGCAATCTCGGCTTCGGCTTCGCACTCAACCCGCGTTTTTCCTTCTCATTGGGTTACCGCCACAGCTATATAATGCCTAGCGAGACGGAAATTGGCGAAGCCCTCGAGCGATCAGATAGGCTGCAAGTGGGCTCCCTCGCGCTCGGAATGTCCTACCGCCTTACAGCACGTTCGACGGTGAATGCATCCTTTGACATCGGTGTGACCGAGGATGCACCGGATCTCGGTGTGACGTTGCGCTTTCCCTTGGTTTTCTGACCGCCGACTAGAATCCGTTGGCGGTGATCGCGGCGCCGCCCATCGCCTCGCTCAAACCACTGACGAGCACACCAGGCGCGATCGCCGTTTGGAAACCTTGGAGGTCGGACACGCTAATGGATATGTCGGCCTCCTGGCGAAGATCAACGCCACTGGCAGTGTTAAAAATCAGGTTCTGCAGGCCCCCGTCGGATCTCTGCAACAAGGCCGTTTGCCCGCCGTTGGCAAGATAGAGGGCCTCATCACCGAGCCGCATGGTAATGTGCCCATTGGCTAGGACCCCGCCGAGCGCCGCAGAATCGGCTGGAGTCAGCGTGTTGGCCACCCAGCGGCTGGAAGTTGCCTGATCGCCGATCCAGTTTACAACCGTATGGAGGACAAGCTCTCCGTCCAGATAGGTTCGCAGGTCAGCTCCGAGCGAAATTTCCAGTCCCTGGATAGTAAAGCCTGCTCGCGCCGATCGAAGTTCGGCCTCGTTCAGCTTGGAGGCCGCAGGAAGTTCTTCGGCCCCGGCCGGCATTGGTACTGCACCGAGAAGCCCCATCGCACTGGCGACAGCGAACAATCGTTTGAGGCGACGGTCCTTCATCGTGTTGCCTTTCATTCTACCGTGCCGATCCGGACGGGGATGAGAAATTCCGGGGTAATCTGGTACTGGGGTGGGAGGTCGTCATCTGCTTGCAGCAGTGCTACGCGAACACCGCCGCTTCCTTCGAGAGGCGCCCGGGACCAAGGGCCCCAATCGTCAGCAAGATCGTAAAGCGGTTCCGTTCCCGGAGCTTGTGTGATCGCGAGCACGATCCCGTTCCAATGTTTGGAGAAATCGTCGGCAGAATACTCGGTCAGTCCCAGGGTCGGGTCGCCGGTCAACACGCGATCGCCGCGCACACCCTTAATAACCACGAAATGCTTGTATCCGTTGAGGTCGATGAGCGCGATCGTCGGGCGGCGCACCGCACGAAGCTGGTCGAACGTCAGACGATAGCCTTCGGCGACGAAACCGATCGATGAAAGATAGCTGCGCATGTCTAACAGCGAGAAACCGTGTTGCTTGATGGCGTCGCGATCCCCGGTTCGCCACATGGCGACAAAGGCCTCTCGCTCATTGAGGGGACGACCGTAGTGATGAGTAAGGAGGGTAGCGATGGCTGCCGACCCGCAACTGAAATCGTAGCGCTGACGGATGACGCTGCGAAACGGAATATCCCACCAGGTCATAACCATGACGTCAAAATTGCCTCCGCTATCCGGCTGCAAACGCACTTGCGCGTTGGCACCGGCAGCGGAGGCCAGGAGCGCCGCCGCGAGGGGGGGTGCAAGGCATGGACGGCGGCGAAGCAGGTTCGACACGGCTCAGTTCTCGAGCGTTATCGTGAGCGTCATTCCGGCTTGCAGATTGTTTTGGGCGCCGGTGTTGAAGAGGAAATTGCCGACGCCGTTGAAGCTGCTGAGCGCATTATCGCTCAGATTGATGGTGCCTGCCAGATAGCTACCGATCGAATTTCCCGCGGTTATGGCCCCCAGCGTCTGATTGTTCAGCACGATGGCGGTCCCGCCGCGTTCGGCGGAAAGTTCTTCCAGCGTCAGCGGGCGCGGGGTGGAAAAGTCGGGAGTAATCGGTTCGCCTACTGCAACTCGGGAGATGGAATCGACCGTCTCGTCCGCGGACGCAGGCGCGCTGCAAAGCGAAAGTAAACCGATTGCCAGAACGCCGGCGATATGTGGGTCTTTGCTCATGAAATTTCTCCAGACTGGAGTATGGCCGGTCCGGCAGAGTGTCGGACCGGCCAACTAATCAATCTTCGCCGCCGGTGCCCTCGCCGGCTGCGCTGCTACCCGAGCTCACCCCGAAGTTGATCGTGCCTTGAGCCGCGATATTGGTCGCAGCCTGGGTGTTGGCGTTGATCCCGGTATTCCAGGCGGCGTTCGAAATGCCCGCGAAGGCCGCGAAGGCATTATCGTTCACCGAGTTGTTGCCGCTGTTGTATCCAACGCTGGACTCGGTTTCGTCGATACCGTCGAGGTCGACGACTTCATCGAGTTCGCGGTTGATGTTGACCGCTTTCAACTCCTGCTCGGCCACAACGAACGTGTTGCTGTTGTAGGATCCGTTTTCGTCGTTGTCCTGGTCGGCGGCGTTGTCGTTGTTGAAGTTCGACCAGCCATTCAGCGCTCTCAGTCCGTTGAGCGAGTTCTGCAGCGAATCTTCGTTCTGGGTGTTGCTGCTACCATCGTCGATCTGGTTGTCCTCGGCGGAGGTGTCTTGCGAACCGGGACCCGCCTCGCTGTCTTGTGCCATTGCGGGGGTTCCGGCGATGGCGAAAGCAGCAGCAGCGACGGCGGTCATGGTCAAAAGTTTGCGCATGTCGTATCTCCATGAAACGGCGCAGTCACCATCAGTGATGCCTGCCCCTAGTTTGCTCCCTTCGATGGAAGCCGTGCGGAGAACTACAGCTCACTAACTCGCGTTGCTTTGCGGTTCGGCAAAGGCCGACATCCGCAATTTCCCCAATGCACGATCACAAATTGAACACTTAACAGAGTGACCAAATGCCACAGACCGCTTGTCCCTATCTCATGCAACTACGTAAGAAAGCTCTCGGCTCAGCAACCACCGACCACGGTGCGATCGCTTGAATAGCGTCCGGAGAGAGATGGTCAGCCCACCAACGTGCGTAGGCGGCGTGCCAGCGGGGTGGGAACACAAGGGGTATCAAAGATGTGAGCACGTCGATCCATCCCGTTATTTCCATAAACTGAGGGATTCTGGATGCGGGCAGGGACGCGGTTTAAGTCTCGGACAGTGATGCTTCGTTTGCAGCTTTCGCTCGAAAGCGGGCGCTGACAGATTGCTGCCGGAAGAATGACCAAGCGTAGATCCTTCGCGACCGGTCCGACCTCTGGAACCAATCTGATCGTTGAATTTCAAGCTTCTCGGTAAGCAATTCGCAATGGCCAACGGCCGCGAACGTCTTGCTCATTCCACGAGGGAATAGGTCTTTCCGATCCGCAGACTTTTCGGGCTGCCCTTTCACGTTTAGAGTTCGAATGTGGGCGACCCTCGGACGCTTCCTTCGTTCGGAGCGCAGGCTTTGACCAATGTGGACGTGCTTATAATAGGAGGCGGGATCGCCGGTCTCTCCTGCGGGGCGGCCCTGGCGAACCGAGCTTCGGTTGTCGTGCTCGAGCGGGAAACGGCGGTAGGCTTCCACTCGTCGGGGCGGAGTGCGACCTGGCTGCACTTGGGGATCGGCACGGCTCTGGTGCGTGCGCTGACTGCAGCCAGCCGGGAGTTCTTCTCGCAACCACCCGCGACGCCGGACAATCCTCCAGTGTCCGTCCCGCATGCCGCGCTGTTCGTGGCCCGGGCCGAAGAGATGGATCAGCTCGACGAACTGGAGTGCGCAATGCGCTGCGTTTCGGAGCAAGTCAGGCGCATGAACGCAGATGCGCTTCGCATTGCCGTGCCCATGTTGCGCACCGGCGATGAAGCATTCGTAGCAGGCGTTTGCGACGAAGGCGCCCGCCGGATCGATTCGCACGCGCTTTTGCAACATCACCAGCGGACTATCGCCAATCATGGTGGCCGCGTGAAGAGGGGTACCCGCATCCAGTCGATCTCTCGCAATCAGGGGCGCTGGACCGTGGCCACCGCGGACGGGACTTGGTCTGCGCACACACTCGTCAACGCCGCCGGTGCCTGGGCGGACGAAATTGCCGCCATGGCCGGCGTGAACCGCCTGGGTATCACTGCGCGGCGCCGCACGATCATCGGTTTCGCCGGGCCTGCAGATGTGGATATCGCATCCTTCCCGTTCCTGAAGACCGTCATCGAAGACGGGTTCTACATGCTGCCCGAATCGGGCCGCTTGCTAGCATCGCCGATGGATGCGACGCCGGTCGAGCCGGGCGATGCACAGCCTGAAGAGATCGACGTCGCCACCGCCGCCTGGCGCGTCGAAGAGGCAACCACACTCAAGATCGACCGGATCACTGCCCGCTGGGCAGGCCTGCGGAGCTTCTTCCCCGACAACAACCCGGCGGTCGGATACGACAGCCGGGTGGACGGCTTCTTCTGGTTGGCGGGTCAGGGCGGCGCCGGATTGCAGACGTCACCAGCGCTTGCCGCGGCGGCAGCGTCCCTTATCCTGCGCGAACCATGGCCGGAGCAACTCGAGAGCTTCAGTATCGCGCCCGATATACTTTCGCCGGAACGTTTCGATTGAGGTGGACGAGCATGGATATCGGCCGGACAATAATGGCCGCGGTGCTGATGTCGCTGGTTGCAGCCGCGCCGCCGCCGACCCGGACAATGGAGCATCCCCAGCGCGCTCGCGAAGCAGGGGTAACGATCGGTGTGCTGCCGACGGGCCCGCTCAACGCGATCACCGATGTCGAAGGGGTCCGGGTGGGCCAGGTCACGATCCGGGAAGGCCGTGATGTTCATACCGGCGTCACCGCGATCCTGCCGCACGGGGGAAATCCCTTCCGTTCGCGCGTGCCAGCCGGGTTCGTAGCCTTCAACGCGTTCGGCAAGTTCATGGGTTCGACCCAGGTTGTAGAACTGGGCGAGATCGAAACGCCGATCCTGCTGACCAATACTCTCAACGTCGCCGAAGCGGCCGCAGCGGCGATCGAATGGACACTGACACAACCTGGCAACGAAGACGTGCGATCGGTCAATGCAGTGGTCGGCGAAACCAACGACGGGTTGCTCAACGATATCCGCCGTCGGCGAGTGACCATCGCCGACGCACGGCGCGCGATAGAGTCTGCGGCCGCCGGCCCGGTTGCCGAAGGCGCGGTTGGCGCAGGCACCGGCACGGTCAGCTTCGGCTACAAGAGCGGGATCGGAACCGCCTCGCGCCGCCTTCCCGACGATATGGGGGGCTGGACACTGGGCGTTCTCGTCCAGTCCAACTACGGCGGCGTGCTGACCATCGACGGCATCCCCGTGGGCGAGCGGCTCGGGCAGCACGCATTCAGCGCCCTGGACGATCGGGTAACGGCGGATGGGTCGGTCGTGATCGTCATCGCCACCGACGCGCCCCTTTCCGACCGCAACCTTCGCCGTATCGCCGAACGAGCGTTTGCCGGTATCGCGCGCACGGGATCGTCCTTCTCGAACGGATCCGGCGACTACGCGCTGGCGTTCTCAACCAATATGGCTGTGCGGCGCGAGCAGGCCGGCACCTCACAAGTGCCGAACACGGAAGTGCGCAACGAAGCGATAAGCCCGCTCTTTCAGGCGGTCGCGGAGGCGACCGAGGAAGCCGCAATCAACGCGCTGTTCGCGGGCATGCGGATCGAGCGCTATCGTGGGATCGCCGAACGCCTGCCGGTGGAGGAAGTACTTTCCGCGCCTGCTACCGAGCGCAAGTAGCAAGGCCAAGAGTATCATGCAGCGCATTCTCCGCGCAGGCACAATCCAACGCTGTCTCGCTGTTAGAACTTGCTATCATTATCTTTCGAATAGCGGAAATGAGGTCGGAAGCAGAAGGGCGGCTCCTTCACCGGACAGTTCTACCTTTGGTTCGAAGCGCCGAGCTACGGCGTGCGCGATGCACGAGGGTAGGATTGCCTCTCAGCTGTGCAATTGCTCGCCGCTCAATAGGGGCCAGACACAAATGAGTTTCGACCCTGAACCGGCAGAGCGATCTGGTCGAGATAAAGCCTTGTGCCAGCCGCCACGCCCTCGGCAATCAATCGACCATTCGGGTCGATCGTCAGGATAATAGTGCCTTCCCCTGCCGTCGGGTCGTTAGCCGACCGGCGGCTTTCCCGCCCTGCAGCTCCACAAGCAGACAGACAGCTACCGGCCCAAAAATCGGCTGGCCAGCAATGCGTCCCCACAGCGGTCACCGTCGGCAAAAGAGTCTTAACCCATAAGCTACACTTGCTTCGGCATCAAACCGAAATGACAGAGCGGCGAGCGCGCCCTATTTCGCGGCTAGAAGCGTGAGCTTATGAATCTGCGGCGGCTCCGCGAACAGATCTTCCGCCTTTTCCATTAGCGCAGCAGCCACTTTGCCGTCGAGATGAGCCTGTCGATCCTCCTCAGTGTCGAAGGTATCGAAGATGGCGTATGCGCCGGGGCCTTCTTCGATCGCATACCATGTCAGCGTGCCGGGCTCGTCTTGCACGAGCGGGAGTGCCGACTTGAAGAAAGCAGCGATGTCGCTCTCCCTGCCGGGCTTGGCCTTCAAAGGCACGTAAAGAGCCAATTTGGGCATGATCATCTCCTAGATGGAGCGGCCGGATAAGTTGGCCAAGTTTATAACGAACAAGTCGGTCGAAAGGGGCTCACGCGCCGACCAGAAAACGGGGTCGGGCTCAAAACCGGGACAGACATTCGAAATCGAGCAACCATATGCCTTCTGTCAACACAGCTAATCTGCGTCACGATCACGTTGACCCTTGCCGCCGGCATTATCGATTTCCCGTTCTTCTTTCTCGCGTCGCTTCTCCTCATCGCGTTTCGCGTCTTCGTGAGCTCCGGAGTCCTGCCGCAAGCGCTCAGATAGCTCCGAAAGGCGCTCGGCTTCACCATAGACCAAGATTGTATCGCCTGCTTCGAGATAACTATCGCCGGACGGCGCGCCTTCGTAGGCTTCACCCTCGCGCTCGATACCGAGGACGACAACGCCTTCGGACCTCAGATCGAGCTCGGCCAAGGTACGATCGGAAAGCCAGCTTTCCTCTTCGACCCTGATCTCGCCGATGCGCCAGTCTTCGCGCATGTGGAGCAGGGCCGCATAGTCGCGCAATTCTGTCGACCGGGTGCCGCTCAAGGCGCGTTCGAGCATCGGTCTTGTCCACCGGTCGAGCTGCTTCGAGCGCGCCAGCAGGAAGATGATCATCGTTCCGCCGCCGAGCACGGCCAGTTTCGTTTGCGTGGCGAACTGATCGTCGACAAACGAGAGGAACAGGCTGGAAATACCACTGACAATCCCCACACTTCCGGCCCGAATGAGCCAGGATACGATCCGGCGCCGAGCACGGCCCTTGACCACGGTTTCTGCTTCGCTTGTTGTAAATCCCGCTCCCGAAAAGGCCGAAAGCGCCTGGAAATGCGCAATCTCGTCGGAAAGACCGGTCATCGCCAGAGCAATCGCGCCAATCCGAACTACTAGGAAAGAGAGTGCGATCACCACAAGCAGGGAGAATATGGCGGCCATGGGATCAGCTCTCTGCCACTACAGAGAGTTTCTTCACAAGACGATGAGCCACCAACCTTCTCCTGTCTCTTTTGTCGCGTCAACGTGGCACGAAACGCGGGTCAGCAGAAGAGCGCGCTGATCTATGTCAGCTCTTGGGCCGTTAGCGGTCAGTCCGCTTTATGTTCTCATAAGGAGGTAAGCTGCCGTTCGGCTCACGACCCCATTTAGTTCGCTAGGTAATTGCAGCATCTGCGAGACCTAAAAGCAAGCCCGTGAACGGCACCTAGAACAGTTTTCTTGCAATGTCTGTCCAATAGCTTTCAGAAAATTAGAGAGACAATAAGTTTGTCTCAGGCACGCCCGGCACCAGCATCACTTTTTGAAGGGGTAGCTTCCAATTTCGAGAGCTTTGGTCTTGGGGCCGGTACAATCTTGTATCGCCGGCGCGTTAAACCTCGCCCGGCGATACGCATTCTTTCACTTGGTAGGCAATTTAGCGACGACTGACAGCGCTATATCCCCCGCCAGTCCCTGTTGCTCTCGCGCTCTTTCAATCACTGCATTCCTTACAGGAGTCACGCTAGCGAGGGTGGCAGCTTTGCAGTCGTTGTAAAACATCCATTCGAAATAGCCGCCTCCTGAAACGCCACCGCAAACCTTACGAACGGCTTTCTCTATGCGATTGTCCAAAGACTTCACCCCGGCATCCGTCCGAAGATCAAGGTCCAGATAGCGCACGTCCTCACTGGGTGTCTCGCGGGCTCCAGCAGATACAGATAAACTACCCAGCGCTAGAGCCACGAGCGCACCAGGAAATTGTATTTTTCGCATGTTAAATTCCTTTGGGGCTGTCTGACCGACCCTTGGAAAATGACGCTTCCGCACGGTAAGCACATCGGACAAATGTCCGATGCAGGAGCAGATTTATGTGATATTTCTCGGACGTTCACTTTGCCGGATAGCTTACCATGCAGAGAAGAGAACGGGATAACCTAATTAGAAGCATCTACGATGCAGCGCTTGCGCCTGATGAGTGGCCACACATGCTAACTCGCGTCGCCCGCGCGATGAATTGCGAACAATGCAATTTCGTCATGGCTGATCCACCCCGTGGAGATGTGCAGGTCATTACGCCCATGTGGCGCGAAGATGATCGCGCGTCCTTCTTTTCTCACTGGCAAAAGCGGTTCACGATTGCTCACAAGCTTCGGTTCTATCCCGTCGGAAGAGTGATTGACTATGAAGAGATGTTCGATGTGGATTGGCTCCGAAGCACTGAGTTCTATAATGAGTGGTGGCTTCCGCAAGGTGCTGGAGGAGGTTCGCTTGCTGCAAATATCGTCTCGGATAGTGGGGCAACTGCCTCAATTACCATCCATGCTCCCACGTCGAAGTTAGGGTTCCAGAGAAGCGAGAAAGAACTGTTTGGTGAGATCGTTCAGCATCTTATCCGGTCGGTGGCAATACTTCGCCGCCTTCAAATGGCGCAACTCGTAATCAGTCGGGCTGAAGCAGAGATGGCTTCCGGGTTCCTCGTCGTAGACCGAGAGGGCGCCGTTCTGCATTCGGACCCCCGGACTTTAACGTGGCTAGAGTCACTAAACCTTATCCAGAATGGCCGAAACACGGCTCAAATCGCTCCGGGTCAGGTAAAGAGTCTGCTCCGCCGTGCCGTTGATCAAGGTGAGGGATCCTCGATAAACCTTGTCGATCGTAAAGGCTCGCTGAGTCGTCTTGCGGTAATACCCTGCAGCTCCGGCGAGAACCTGACTCCAGTTATTATAGATCGACCTGCTGCCTTGATTTGGCTGATATCGGACGAGCAGCTAAAAGAAGAGCGGATGAACCGATTGAGTAATGCCTTCTCGCTGACGCCCGCCGAAACAAAAATTGCTATGGAGGCCTGCGCAGGGGGTGGGAGGGCAGAAATCGCTCAAAGATGTGGGCTATCCCCCAACACGATTAAGTCCCACATGGAAGCAATCTACTCAAAGACAGGAGTTCACAGACATGCTGAGCTCGTTCATCTTGTCGAGAGGGCATAACGTTGATTGACCCCTTTCCACCCATTCTGGGACCTTTCAAAGCAGCCCACGAACTTTGAGAGGGGGACCAGCGGCTTTCCATCTTTAAGTGCCTCGAAACAGGCTGACCGCAACTGGGCCGCTAGCGGTCGGTCTGCTCCTAGACACTTTGAGCGAGAACCTGCCATTCCGCTAGCGACCCCATTGCGGACGTTCGGGTGAAGTTCAATCTTGCGGCTGCTGACTGGCTAACTGTGCAACTTTGTCGCACGCATCTCGCAAGGAAGCATCGTCAATCGGGTTGGCGCGATGCAAAAGGCCACCCAGTATCTCGGCAGCAAGTTCCGGGTCTTTCGAGCGCAACGCAAAATCGGCGATGCCCTCAAGAATATCCGCACCACCTGTCTCTTGCTGCCAGGGAGTGCTCAGTAGCTCCCATGCCCTCTCATACTGGGCAATAGCGCCCCGGTAATTGGATTGGTTGAAGCCGAGGTAGTCTCCGTCGTTAAAGAAATGACCCATCGCCTCCCATTTTTGGAAGCCGAGTTCAGCCCTCATTCGAGAGCGATCTTCGTCTGACCACGGTTCAGCCATCGTCGAAACTTACTATCTACGCCGAAGTCCGCTTTCCACCCTATTTCCCGCCGTTGAGGGGCGCGAGCGCTGCGCCTGATAGCCGACAGTGCAGATTTTCCCCCGCCACTGTTGAAAAATGTTGAGGTGCGCGGCGATTAAAATCCAGCCGCACGCGTCAGCCTTTAGCAGCGACCCTATCGGGGAGCGGTTATGGGAACCGATGGCTAACCTTGAATTTTATCGAGGAAAATCAAGATGCAATGGCGGAGCGGGAGGGATTCGAACCCTCGATACGGGGTTACCGTATACACACTTTCCAGGCGTGCGCCTTCGACCACTCGGCCACCGCTCCGCATGCCTGATCGGCTGAACGCGCGCCTCTAGCGACAGACGCGCGCCCCGGCAAGCGGCGGATCAGACCATCGCGTCGCGCTTGACCGTGATCACCTGGGGATAGGTGAATTCCTTCAGTCCCTCGGTGCCGTATTCGGCACCGAAGCCCGACTGCTTGTGCCCGCCGAAGGGGGCGAAGGGGCTGATGTGGAGGAATTCGTTGATCCACACCGTCCCGGTCTCGAGCTGTTCGGCAATGGCGACGCCCTGGTCCGTATCCTTGGTCCAGACCGCGCCGGCGAGGCCGTATTCGCTGGCGTTGGCGCGCGCGATCACCTCGTCCACGGATGAGAACTTCATCAGTGGCATGACCGGACCGAACTGTTCCTCGGCGACGATCCGCGCATCCTCTGGCGGATTGTCGAGAATTGTGATCGGCACGTAATACCCGCTCCCCGAAGGATCGACTTCGCCTCCGACGAGGAACTGGTAGCCATTGTCCTTGGCGTCCTGGATGAGTTCGCAGACGCGGTCGAACTGCTTCTTGTTCTGGATCGGGCCGACGCCGGTGCCCTGGTGCGAACCGTCGCCCACGGTCACGCCCTTGGCGTATTCGGCGATCGCCTTGCTGAGGTCGTCGTAGATGTCCTCGTGGATATAGATGCGCTTGGCGGCGACGCAGATCTGCCCGGCATTGGAGAAGCTCGACCAGAACAGCTGTTCGGCGACCTTCTCGACATCGGCGTCGGGGAGCACGATCGAGGCGTCGTTGCCGCCGAGTTCGAGCGTGATGCGCTTCAGATCGCGGCTGGCGCCTTCCATGATCTTCTTGCCGGTCGCGGTCGAGCCGGTGAAGGTGATCTTGTCGATATCCGGATGCTCGGTGATCAGCGGGCCGAGTTCGTCCGGGCCGGTGATGATGTTGACCGTGCCTGCGGGCACCACGTCCCTGATCAACTCGGCGATGCGCAGCGTGGTCAGCGGGGTGAAGGGGCTGGGCTTGAGCACGATGGTGCAGCCCGAGATCAGCGCGGGGACGATCTTCTGGATCGCCATCATCACCGGGAAGTTCCACGGCACGATCCCGCCGACCACGCCCACCGGCACGCGGCGGGTGCGGGAAAGGCGGGTGTCGTCGTCCTGGTTGATCACGTCGTCCAGCGTCAGCGTGGCCTGCGCGGCGGCGAGGCCGGCGGCGCCATAGATTTCCTGCTGCGCCTGCGCGTGCGGCTTGCCCTGCTCGCTGGTGAGCAGGCGGAACAGCTCGTCGGCGTTTTCCTTGATCGCCGCGGCGATGCCCTGGACGACTTTCTTGCGCTCTTCGGGAGAGGTTTTGCGCCAAGTCTTGAACGCGGTCCGCGCGGCGGCGACGGCACGGTCGAGCTCGTCCTTGCCGCAGGAGGGGACGGTCGCGATCACCTGCTCGTTGGCCGGGTTGATGACCTCCAACGTGCCGGCGGTGGTCACCATCTCGCCGCCGATCAGGCAGGGATAGGTCTTGGTGGTCGTTGGGGCGGACATTCGACTCTCCTCTCGCGTTCCGATTTGCAACCTATGTGCCGATTTCGTCCGGGCGAGTCACGGACAAAGCGCCGGGGCGGGCCTCATCCGGGTTGCGCGCAGGCTCCCGGCGACCTAGCTGCCGGACCGTGTTCGATCAGGATGCCTTCCGCAGCGCGCTCGGCAGTTTCGTCACCGGCGTCACCATCGTCACCGCGCGCGGGCCCGATGGCGAGCCGGTCGGGCTGACGGCCAACAGCTTCAATTCGGTCAGCCTCGATCCGCCGATGGTGCTGTGGAGCCTGGCGCTGTCCAGCAACTCGCTGCCTGTCTTCCGAGATGCGGAGAGCTGGGCGGTCCACATCCTCGCCGCGGGACAGGAGGACCTCTCGCAGCGCTTCGCGACCAGCGGCCTCGACAAGTTCACCGGACTCGGCGACCGAAACGGACCGGCCGATGGGCCCGAGGGCGCTCCGCTCATCGAAGGTTGCGCCGCGCGGTTCGGCTGCCGCGCGCGGTTCGAATACGAGGGCGGCGACCATGCGATCTTCTTGGGCGAAGTCGTCGATTTCGACCGCAGCCGGGCCGAGCCGCTGATCTATCACGGCGGCCGCTACGGCAGGGTCGCGAGCGGTGGGGCGAGGGACGAGGACGCCCTGCTGCTGGCCGGACTGGCGGAAGAGACCGCGAACGGTCTGCGGCTCACCGAAGCGGGCAGGGCGCAGCTGGAACTGCTCGCCAGCCTTTCCTAGTCTACGAAGCCGTCCACCCGCTCGATCACGATGGCCGGGGCCATGCCGCCCGCCGCGCACATCGTGACCAGACCGTAACGCTTGTCCTGCCGTTCGAGCTCGTCGACCATCGTGCCGATCAGGATGGATCCGGTCGCTCCGATGGGGTGACCGAGCGCGATCGAGCCGCCGTTGACGTTGACCTTGTCCCAGTCGAGATCGAGATCGCGGACGAACTTGGCCGCGACCACGGCGAAGGCTTCGTTGATCTCGTAGAGGTCGATGTCGTCTTTGGTCAGTCCGGCCTTCTCCAGCACTTTCTTGGCCGCAGGAACGGGCGCATTGAGCATCAGCGTTGGGTCATCGCCCATGTTGGCCGTTGCGACGATGCGGGCGCGGGGTTTCAGGCCGTGCTTCTCGGCATATTCCCTGCTCGTCACCAGCACCGCCGCCGCGCCGTCGACCACGCCGGAGGAATTGCCGGCATGGTGGAAATGCTCGATTTCGAGGTCGGGATATTTGGCGTTGACCAGTTTGCGGAAAGTCGTCCCCTCCTTGTCGAGGGGAACGTCGGCGATCTTGGTGAAGGCCGGCTCGAGCTCCGCCAATCCCTCGCGCGTGGTCTGGGGGCGCGGAAACTCTTCCTTGTCGAGAACCACATTGCCTTCGTCGTCCGTGACCGGGACGAGCGATTTGTCGAACCGCCCTTCATCGATGGCGGTGGCGGCGCGCTGCTGGCTGCGATAGCCGACTTCGTCGAGTTCCGCGCGGGTGAAGCCTTCCATGCTGGCGATGGCATCGCCGCAGACGCCCTGATGGCTTTGCGGATGCGTGCGTGTGAGACGCTCGTTGTAGCTGCCCATCATCGGCGGCTTGATACCGGCAGCCATCTTGTCCTTGGACATCTGCGCGGTGAGGCTCATCATCTCGGTGCCGCCCGCGACCACGCAATCCTCCATCCCGCTCATCACCTGCGCGGCGGCGAGCGCGACGCTGGTGATCCCGCCGCCGCAGAAACGGTCGAGCGTGGTGCCGCTGGAGGTGACGTCGTAGCCCGCATCGAGCGCGGCCATCCGGCCCATATCGCCCGCCTGCATGCCGTCCTGCGTGCTGACCGACCAGATCACGTCGTCGACCGTCGCGGTGTCGAGGCCGTTGCGCGCGGCGATCGCTTTCAGGCAGGTCGCGGCCAGGTGTTGCGGGTGCATGTGCGCCAGCGCGCCTTTGCCCTGCTTGCCGATCCCGCGCGGCGTACGGACGGCATCGATGATGTAGGCTTCGGCCATGGCGGGCTCTCCTCTCGCTGGCATTCCGGAAGCGGCGAATTGCCGGTTGACGTTTGCGTAAGCCTCCCGCAGCAAGGGCGCAAGACCAGTTTCATAATGCAATGGGAGAGAGCAGGGTGAGCGAAGAAGTCCTGACCGAAGTGGACGACGGCGTGCTGATCGTCACCATCAACCGGCCCGAGGCCAAGAACGCGATGAGCAAGGCTGCGGCCGAGGGGATCGCGGCGGCGATGGACCGGCTCGACAGCGAGGACGACCTCAGGGTCGGGATCCTCACAGGAGCAGGCGGCACCTTCTGTTCGGGCATGGACCTCAAGGGTTTCTTGCGCGGCGAATCTCCGAGCGTCGAGGGACGCGGCTTCGGCGGGGTGGTGCAAAAGCCGCCCGAGAAGCCGCTGATCGCGGCGGTCGAGGGCTATGCGCTCGCCGGCGGGCTCGAACTGATGATCGCGTGCGATCTCGTCGTCGCCAACGAGAATGCCAAATTCGGCATACCCGAGGCCAAGCGCGGTCTGGTCGCGGCGGCGGGCGGCGTGATGATGCTGCCCGATCAGATCCCCGAGCGGATCGCGATGGAACTGGCGCTTACAGGCGAGTTCATCGATGCGGCGCGCGCCTACGAGCTCGGGCTGATCAACCGCGTCGTCGGTGGCTCCGCACTCGACGGGGCGAAGGAACTGGCTGCGAAGATCGCGGCGAACGGCCCGCTGGCGGTCCGTGTGTCCAAGCAGATACTGAAGCAATCGCGCGGCTGGTCGATGGACGAGCGATACGACAGGCAATCGCAGTTGATCGGCCCGGTCTTCGTCAGCGAGGACGCGCGCGAGGGCGCGGCCGCCTTCGCCGAGAAGCGCAAACCCAACTGGAAGGGGAAGTAAGCCATGCCGGTCATCGACGTACCCCAGCCCGAATATATGGAAGACGAGGAGATCGCGATTTTCGCGGACGCCGTCGGCAAGTTCTACGAGAAGCACGCGCCGGAAAAACGCGTCCTCAAATGGCGGGAAGACGGCCAGGTCGAGCGCGAATTCTGGAACGAGGCGGGCGAGGCGGGCCTCCTCGGCAGCTCGGTACCGGAGGAATACGGCGGCCACGGCGGGGATTTCCGCCACGAGATGGTCGTCATCGACCAGCAGGGCAAGCACGGGGTCGAAGGCTTTTCCGCGAGCCTGCACAACACGGTGATCCTGCCCTACCTCGTGCGCCACGGGACCGAGGAGCAGAAGAAGAAGTATCTTCCCAAGCTCGTCACCGGGGAACTCGTCAGTGCCATCGCCATGACCGAGCCCGGCGTGGGCTCGGACCTGCAGAGCATCACCACCACCGCGCTGAAGGACGGCAACGGCTACCGCATCAACGGGGCCAAGACCTATATCTCCAACGGCCAGACGGCGGACTTCATCATCGTCGTCGCCAAGACCGATCCCAAGGAGCGCGCCAAGGGCATCTCGCTGATGCTGCTGGAGACCGAGGGGGCGGAAGGCTTCCAGCGCGGCAAGAAGCTCGACAAGGTCGGGCTGGATGCGCAGGATACTTCCGAGCTGTTTTTCGACGATGTCTTCGTGCCCAGCGACGCCGTGCTCGGCGGCGAAGAGGGCAAGGGCTTCTACCAGCTGATGGGCGAGCTGCCGCAGGAACGCCTGATCATCGCTATGGGCGCGATGACCACGATCGAACGCGCGCTGGAGGAGACGGTCGCCTACGTCAAGAATCGCAAGGCCTTCGGGCAGACGATCTGGGACTTCCAGAACACCCAGTTCACGCTCGCCGACCTCAAGGCGCGGGGGACGGCGGCCAAGGTCTTCCTCAACGATTGCATCGCCAAGCACCTGAAGGGCGAGCTCGACGTGCCGACCGCCTGCATGGCCAAGTACTGGATCACCGAGCTGCAGGGCGAGACGGTCGATAAGTGCCTCCAGCTCCACGGCGGCGCGGGCTACATCAACGACTACCCCATCGCCCGGATGTATCGCGACAGCCGCATCACGCGCATCTTCGGCGGCTCGAACGAGATCATGAAGATAGTGATCGCGCGCTCGATGTAACCGTTCATTCGATCCCGCCCCGGCGCAGCATCGCGTCGATCTCGGCGATCTTGCGTTCGAAGCGCGGGTCGTCGGTCGCGCCGTAGAGTTCGACGAACTCGACATTGGGCATGCCGTCTGTAAGGCCCAGCGTCGCCGGGGGCAGGAGCACATTGTCGTCGGCCTTCAGCAAGCGTGCGCGCGTGGATTCCAGGTATTTGGGATCGGTCAGGTTCCGCGCAGTGAGGAAGCCCGCCCGGTCGGTCGCCAGATCGACGAAGGAGAAGCCGCTCGGATCGTTGGGGCCGAGCAGCGGATTGCGGGACAGGCCGTCGGCCAGCTCCTTCCATTCGCCGATCGCGGCGGTGAAGCGGGTGCCGGTGGTCACTTCCAGCGCGGCGGACAACGCCCAGTGTTTGGGCGAGTCCGGTCGGCCCTGCAGGGTGAGCGCGACGGGCGCGATGGCGCATTCGCGCACGCTTTCGGCGGCCTCTCCGGTCAAATCGCCTGCTTCCGGAGCGACGGCGATCATGGCCAGCGCCACCAGCGCGGCCCCGTGCTGCTCGGGTACGGGCCGGGTCAGGTGCAGGGCGCGCTGCAGCTGGTTCGCGAAGAGCGGTTCGGGTTGCTCGCGCTGCCGCTTGGCAAGCGCGCAATAGATCGCGGCGACCATGCGATCGTCGATCATGGGCGCGCCAGAGAGGCGGTCGAGCAAGCCGGAAGGCGGAAGGTCGACAGACAGCGTGGCACTGTCGCGGGCGATGCTCACCGATCGGACAAGTTCGTCCAGCGGCGGGAACTCAGCGGCGCGCGTGCTTCGGCCCAGCACCAGTTCGAGCATGTCTCTGGCCAGCCATGACGGCACGGGGATCGCGCCCACCCTGGCTTCGATCTCGGGAAAGCCTTCGCTTTCCCCGCGGATGAGGGCGCGCATGTTGAGCCAGCGAAACAGGAGGGGGCGGCTGGCGGCGATGGCAAGTGTATCGCCTTCGAGCTCGGCGGCGAGGCGGTTGGGGGCGAAACCCTGGCTGATCAACGCCGTGATGGCGCCCAGCTGCGCCTGCTCGAGACGAAGTGAAACCGGCTCCCCCTCGGGACGGTCGGAGCGCAAGGCGAGATAGGCATCCTGCGCCAGGGCGACTTGCTCCGCCGTCGCCGCACGAGCGGGAGGCACCCAGGGCTCGGAACCGGTGACCAGCAGAAACAGCAGGATCGGTATGCCGAGGGCGAGCGCGAGCCATGCCCGGCGTCGCCTCGAGGGCGGCTCTGCAGAGGTCATCGGCTCTCTCGAAATCGGGTCGTGCGCTCTAGGCGGCGACCACCTTCTGTTCGATCGCGCCGAAGATGGAGTGGCCGTCCTTGTCCTTCATCTCCACCCGCACGGTGTCGCCCGGTTCCATGAAGCGGGTCTTGGCCTCGCCGCTGTCGATGGTCTCGATCATGCGGATCTCGGCGATGCAACTGTAGCCGAGGCCGCCTTCAGAGACCGGCTTGCCCGGATCGCCCTCCGGCCCCTGATTGCTGACCGTGCCCGACCCGATGATCGTGCCCGCACCGAGATCGCGGGTCTTGGCGGCGTGGGCCACCAGGTCGGCGAGGCTGAAGGTTGCGTCCACGCCGGCATTGGCGCGGCCGAAGGGCTCGCCGTTGTAATCCACCATCAGCGGCAGGTGGATGACGCTGCCCTGCCAGGCATCGCCCAGCTCGTCGGGCGTCACCGCGACCGGGGAGAAGGCACTGGAGGGCTTGGACTGGAAGAAGCCGAAGCCCTTGGCGAGCTCGCCAGGGATCAGTCCGCGCAAGGAGACGTCATTCACCAGCATCACCAGCTTGATGTGATCCGCGGCCTGCTCGCTGGTGACACCCATCGGCACATCGTCGGTGATCACGGCGATCTCGCCCTCCATGTCGCAGCCCCATTTGGTATCCTTCAAGGGGATGTCGGCGCGCGGCGGGAGGAAACGGTCCGAACCGCCCTGGTACATGAGTGGATCGTGATAGAAGCTTTCCGGTACCTCGGCACCCCGCGCCTTGCGGACCAGTTCGACGTGGTTGATGTAGGCGCTGCCGTCGGCCCATTGGTAGGCACGGGGCAGCGGCGAATGAGCCTCGCGCTCGTGGAAACGCTCGGTCGGGCAGGCCTGATGCTCGACATCGGTGTAGAGCGCCTGGAGTTTCGGCGCGACATTGTTCCAGTCGTCTAGCGCGGCCTGCAGCGTCGGCGCGATGTTGTCGGCGGCGCAGTAGCGGGTGAGGTCCTTGCTGACGACGACGAGCTTGCCGTCGCGGGTTCCGTCGTTGAGCGTGGCGAGTTTCATCAGGTATTCTCCGGGTTGTCGGGCTGCGCGTCGGGATGCGCGCGCTGGAATTCGGGCAGGGCGAGGCAGGCGGCCTCGATCCGCTCGATATGGGGCTTGTCGGCGAAATCGAAAGCGAAACGCCGGGCGTTGTAGACCTGCGGCAGCAGCACGGTCTCGAACAGGCCGGGCGCATCGAACAGGAAGTCGCCGGTATCGAGCTGGGCGAGCCGCTGCTCCACCGGGTCCAGCGTGCGGCCGAGCCAGTGGCGATACCAGCTGTCGATCTCCTCCTGCGACTTGCCGTATTCGTTGGAGAGGTACTTGAGCACAGGCAGGTTCAGCGGCGCGTGCAGTTCGGTGGCGATGGCATAGGCGAGCTCGCGCGCGGTGAAGCGCTGCTCGACATCCTTCGGCAGCAGGCGCGGCGCGTCGGGATAGGCTTCGTCGAGCCATTCGATCTGCGCCATCGACTGCGCCCGGTCGCGGCCCTCCGCTTCGAGCAGCGGCACGGTGCCGAAGGGGTTGCGCCCGGTATACGCCTCGCCCTTCTGCTCGGATGCGAGCAGGTTCACCGGCACGTATTCGTAATCGAGGCCTTTCAGCTCCAGCGCGATGCGCAGGCGGTAGCTGGTCGAGCTGCGGTAGTAGCCATGCAGGCGGATCATGCAGGGCTCCTCGGGCTGTTGGACATGGACCGGGTGTTACACGGTCCAGAAGAAGAAAATTCGGCCCGCGCGCGCGGACGGAGAAGGGGCATCGGCGAAGGCGAGGCAGGAGCGATCATGACACCTCCCTGACACGGAGATGCGGTGTAGGACAGGGCGGGGGCGTTGCCGGCATCACCATCAGAACGCCGCGATCCCCGTGATCGCGCGGCCGAGGATCAGCGCGTGGACATCGTGCGTGCCCTCGTAGGTGTTGACCGTTTCCAGGTTCACCATGTGGCGGATCACCTGGTATTCCTCGGAAATGCCGTTGCCACCATGCATGTCGCGCGCGGTGCGGGCGATGGCGAGCGCCTTGCCGACATTGTTGCGCTTGACGATGCTGATCATCTCGGGAGCGAAGCGGCCCTCGTCCATCAGCCTGCCGACCCGTAGGGACGCCTGCAGCCCCATGCCGATGTCCGTCAACATGTCGGCGAGCTTGAGCTGGTAGAGCTGCTTGGAAGCCAGCGGCACGCCGAATTGCTGGCGATCGAGCCCGTATTGACGCGCCGCATGCATGCAAAACTCCGCCGCGCCCATCGCGCCCCAGCTGATCCCGTAGCGCGCCCGGTTGAGGCAGCCGAAAGGTCCCTTGAGCCCCTGCACTTCGGGCAGCAGCGCGTCGGCGCCGACCTTCACATCGTCCATCACGATCATGCCGGTGGTGCTCGCGCGCAGCGAAATCTTGCCCTCGATCTTGGGCGCGGAGAGGCCCTTGGTGCCCTTGTCGAGCACGAAGCCGCGAATGCCGCCGCCATGCGCCTCGCTCTTGGCCCAGACCACGAAGACATCGGCGAAGGGGGAATTGGAGATCCAGGTCTTGGAACCGTTGAGAACGTAGCCATCGCCGTCTTTTCGGGCGACGGTCTTCATCCCGCCGGGGTCGCTGCCGGCATCGGGCTCGGTCAGGCCGAAACAGCCGATCAATTCGCCGCTGGCGAGGCCGGGGAGGTATTTCCTGCGCTGCTCCTCCGATCCGTAGGCATGGATCGGATACATCACCAGGCTCGACTGGACCGAGCCCATCGAGCGGTAGCCGCTGTCGACCCGCTCGATCTCGCGGGCGATCAGGCCGTAGGCGACGTAGCTCGCGCCCGCGCCGCCGTACTCTTCGGGGATGGTCGCGCCGAGCAGGCCGGCCTCGCCCATCATGGGAAAGAGTTCGGGGGCGTCTCTCTCTTCGCGGAAGGCCTCGATCACGCGCGGCTGGAGCACGTCCTGTGCGAAGCCGCGGGCGGCGTCGCGGATCATCCGCTCCTCCTCGCTCAGCTGGCTTTCGAGGTCGAAGGGGTCGTCCCAGGCAAAGGGCACCATTTCCGCCATGTGGTCTCCATGCGATGATTGTGGCGCGGTCGATGGCATCAAGCCGGCGGCGAGGCAAGGATGCCACGCCGGCGAACGGATCGAGCGAGCGGAGTTTAGTGCACCAGCGGCAGCGCCTTGCGGCAGTCGGCGGCACATTCGCGGCACATCTCGGCGCATTTGGCGCAATGCGGATTGTCGTGCTTCTCGCACTCGTCGGCACAGGTCTCGCACGCCAGGATGCACAGTTCGAGCTGGGCCCGCAGCACCTCGATGTTCTGCGCCGTACGGCGAACGGCGAGACGCGCGGTCGAAGCACACACGTCCGCACAGTCGAGGCAGTTGCGAATGCATTGCTGCATGTCCATCTCTTCGGCGACGTCGGCGTCGGCGCAACTGGTGCAGAACAGCGAGCACAGCATCGCGTGGCGCGCGGCCAGCACCAGTTCCTCGGTCTTGTCGTCGACCTGGGGGTGGCGCGAAATCATATCCTGGAGAGACATGGGAATTCCTTTGCAGTTCGGGAGTCGTCTTCCGAACCGCCGGGAAGCGCTACGTGTTCCAAGAACTCTCAGCCGGTGGACAGCACCTGCTGAACGCTGTCGATGATATGGGCCGGAGGGCAAGGCTTGGCCAGAGTGCATGCCTGCGGGAAGCGTTCGGTCACCTCGCTCGGCCCGTAATTTCCCGAATGGAAGATCACCGGCACGTCTTCGGCCATCAGCTGTTCGGCCAGGGGGAAGACGTTGCCGTCGCTCAGCTGCACGTCGAGGATGGCAAGATCCGGCTTCTGCTTCTGGAACGACAGCATCGCGGAGGATATGTCTTCGAACGGGCCCTCCACCGCGAAGCCCGCAGTCTCGACGGTATCGCACAGGTCGAGCGCGATGAGGGGCTCGTCTTCCGCGACGAGAATTACCGGCTGTCTCATATTTTCCACCCTCTCCGTGATCCGCGTTTGCGCCCCATCGAGTCTCAACAGGCTATCACGGTTCGGGTTCCCGACCGAGTCCTAGTTTCCGCCCAGGTTGCCGTAGCGTTCGGCGAAGCCGGCCTCGTCGCCACGCGCGAGATAATCGGCCTGTTCCACCCAGCTGTCGCGGCGGATACGGCCCTGGAAACGACCGAGCTGCGCATCGATCCGGTCGATATCGGACTCGCTCCATCCGGCGATCGCGGCGAAGCTGGTGACGCCCATGTCGCGCAGCTTGGCGGCGAGCTTGGGGCCCACGCCCTTGATCCGGGTGAGATCGTCGCCGGTCTCGCCGCCGTGGCGCGCTTCGGAGGGCTGCTCGCGCTCGACTGCGGCACTCACCGCTTCACCGGCGCCCGCGAGCCCGGCAGGCGTGACCGGGGGGATCACTGGAGGCGCTTCCCTCGGCGGGGCGGCGGCGGCGGGTGTCTCTGCCTGTCCCGCGCGCGGCGTGTCGATCAGCGCCTGATTGCGCGCGGCCGGCGCCGCGCCTTCGTCGAGCACGTCGCGCCGGTCGCCGGTGACCTTGGTCTTGCGCGCGGCGTGAAACACGTACCAGGCGACGGCGATGCCGATCACCAGCGCCAGCAGGATCAGCAGCCAGTTGGCCTCGATCATTTCCATCACGTCAGATCTCCCTTGTCCGCTTCGTCGTCGAGCGCATGGTCCTGGCCGAGGCTGGAGCCCCAGACCAGCCAGCCGAGGCCAATGCCGGCGGCATAGGCCGCGAGCATCAGCACGATGAGTTCGAGCACCAGCGGCATGTCAGCGCGCTCCCGGCGTGTCGACCGGAGTCGGCTTGAGCGGTTCGGTGCGGATGACCGAGAAATCGATACGGCGATTGGCCGGATCGGTGGGGGCGAGCCCCTCCGCCGGTTCGGCCGAGCCGACGCCTTCGGCGCGCAGGCCGCTGCGGGGTATGCCGCGCTGGACCAGCGCCTCGCGCACCGCGATCGCGCGTTCGCGGCTGAGCAGGAGGTTGGTCGCCTCGGCTCCCGACTGATCGGTGTGGCCGGTCACCGCGATGATCGAGCCGAGGCACGGGCGCAGAGCCTCGGCCACCTCGTCGAGCAGCGCGCGGCTGGCGGCGGTCAGGGCCGCCGACCCCTCCTCGAAACGGATCGTGCGGGTGCGCAGCAGCCCCTCGACATCTTCCTGGCAATGCATCGGAGTGAAGGTCGGCACATCGCTTTCGGCGACGAGGGTGCCGTCGGCCCAGAAAACGCCCCCGACCCCGGGGATCGCGGCAACCGAGCGGGCGACCTGCGCCCTGGTGCCTTCGTCCAGGGTCTCGCCGCCGCTCAGCACGGGATGGCGCGTGATGCCCAGGCGGTTGGCGAAGCGGACCTCGACTCCCGATCCACCGGCATTTGCGATCGCTCGAGTGGCGAGACCCGTCTTTTCTTCGGCGAAGCTCAGGGCGTAGCTGGCGCTGCCGAGATAGCCGACCCCCGCCACCAGCACGGCGCCGGACACAATGGCGAGGGAAGCGCGGACGGCCATGGCCCTGTCCCTAACCACACCCGCTCCCGAGCAAAAGGGGGCGGGGCGAAAAGAACTCAGACGGGGCCGGTAACCCCGGTCGCCGGCTTGTCGCTTCCCATGCTGCGGAAGAGGACCCGGTCCTCCGGCCCGAAACCGCGGCGCCAGATCACCCAGCCGTAGACCGCGAGGATCGCAGGGACACCGAACGCGAGCTCGGCCCACTCCGGCAGGCGCGTGGCGAGGAAGCCGACCAGGATCGCCGGCCCCGCCGCCCAGATCACCGCCCAACGCCAGTTGTTCACCGGATGGCCGAGGATGCGCGACAGCATGACTGCCTTGACCAGGCTCGCGACGCCCAGCGCCAGCATCAGCCCCAGCGCGGCGGCCGCCGCCTTGTAGGGTTCGCCGAGGCCGTTCGCCTCGACGAGCATGATCAGCGCAACCGTGAGCGCCGCCTGCAGCGCGATGGTCGCGATCGAGATCCACAGATTGCGGACCCGGGCGACGTAGATGAGCGCCGCCTCGGAGACGACCGCGGTTGCCGCGACGACTTCGGCCGCGAGGAGGAAGGCGAGCGCGCCGGTGCCGCCGACGAAGTTCGGTCCGACGAGCCCCATCACCGCCTCCCCGGGCACGCCGAGCGCCAGCGCGATCCCAGCCTGCATGGCCGTGATCCAGAAACCCACCTGGCACACCTGCCGCGCGATCGCGGCATAGTTGTGGTCCTTCAGGTTCTTCGTGATGACCGGTCCGAGGATCGGCTCGAAGCTGGTCTTGAGCTTCTGCGGCAGAGAAGCGACCTGCTGGGCGATGTAATAGACCCCCACCGCCGACGGCGCGGCGAACAGGCCGAGGATGAAGATGTCGAGCCGGCGGGTCCCCCACTCGATGGCATCGGCGGTCGCCAACGGCAGCGCACGCCAGGTGACCCGGCCCATGTAGCGCGGGCGCGGTCGCCAGCCGCGTGGCAGGCCGTAGGTCTTGAGAAAGGTCCACAGTCCCGTCAGCAGCCCGGCGTAGATCGAGGCGATGTAGGCCAGGGTCAGACCGTCCTCGGGCGTGACGAACCACAGTGCGCCGGCGAGGATCGAGATCGTCCACGGCTCGACCACCGCGCGGGCCCGCACCGTGGTGGCGATGTCGAACTTGTACGCTTGTGCGGCGAGCACGATCTCGGTCAGCGCATAGGCGGGGATCGCCAGCACGATCAGCCGGTCGATCTGCGAATAGCGGCCGGCGGGAAACATCGGGGCGGGGACGAAATAGAGAAACAGCGCGGCAAGGCAGGAGAACAGCGTCGCCAGCAGGATGCCGTCGAAGACGAGATTGGTCTGCGACTGATCCGCCCCCTCGGTAAGCCGTTGGGCAAGGCCGCGCTTCTCGCCCATCGAGCACATCAACGCGACCAATTCGACGACCACCAGGGCGGAGGCGAACAGGCCCAGCTTCTCCGCCCCGTAAAGTCGTCCGGCGATGAACAGAAACGGGATCCGCGCGAGCAGCCGCAGCAGGAAGCCGAGGAAATTGGTCCGGCCGCCCTTGGCGAGTTCGGCCATGTCGCCGTCGTCCGCCTTCGCGGATACGGCGGGATCCGGCACCGAGCCGGTGGGAGGCGGCGGAACGCTGGCCATTCAACCTTCGCGTTCGGCCTTGAGCGGGCGCGAGAGCAGGGCGGACACCACTTCACCTGCCGGATCGCAGCCCAGCAGCCGCACCACGGCGCCGACGATCGGCATGGCGATGTCGTGCTTGCGCGCCAGTTCGGCGAGGATCGGCGCGGTGTGCGCGCCCTCCGCCACTGTGCGGCGGTCGGACATCAGCGCCGCGGCGCTCTCGCCTTCGCCCAGCGCCTTGCCGAGCGAGAAATTGCGGCTGGAGGTGGAAGTGCAGGTGAGCACCAGATCGCCCAGCCCGCACAGCCCCGCCAGCGTCTCGGCATCGGCCCCCAGCGCCTCGCCGAAGCGCAGCATCTCGGCATAACCGCGCGCGATCAGCGCGGCGCGGGCGTTCTGTCCCAGGCCGAGCCCCTCGACCACGCCGCAGGCGATGGCGAGCACGTTCTTGACTGCGCCGCCGATCTCCGCGCCGGCGACATCGGCGGTGTAATAGGGGCGGAAGGACGGCCGGGCGATGACCGGGGCGAGCCTCTGCCACTGCGCCTCGGTTCCGCCGCAGGCGAGGGTAACCGCGGTAGGCATCCCTTCGGCGACCTCGTGGGCGAAGGTCGGACCGGACAGGACGGCGACGTCGCTTTCCGGTGCGGCGGCCCGGGCGACGTCGTTCATCAGCCGTCCGCTGGCGGCTTCGATACCCTTCGAACACAGCACCAGGTCGCGCGGGTGACGCGTCATCGCGCCGAGCACGCTGCCCATGTGCTGCGCGGGGGTGACGACGAGCAGGATGGCGAGCTCGGCCATTGCGTCGAGGCTGCCGGTGGCGCGGATCGAAGGTGACAGCTCGGCGGACGGCAGGAACAGCGAATTGGTGTGTGCCGCGTTGATCTCGTCGACCAGCTCGGTTTCGCGCGCCCACAGCAGCACCTCGCGCCCGTCGCTGGCGAGCATCTGCGCCAGCGCCGTTCCCCAGGCACCGGCGCCGAGAACTCCGACCGTCGGGATCATGCCTTCACCCCGGCACCGCGCGCCGGCTCCGCACCGGGATCGAGCGGCCAGCGCGGCCGGGCGGTGAAATCGAGCGGGTCGGGCGCGAAGCCGGGCAGCGTGAGCCTCTCGCAGCCGGCCCAGGCGATCATCGCCGCGTTGTCTGTGCAGAGTGCCGGCGGCGGGGCGACGAAGCGCATGTCCCGCTCCTTCGCCAGCGCCTCCAGCGCGGAGCGGATCGACGCGTTGGCGGCGACTCCGCCGGCGACGACCAGCGCCGGCACCCGCCCAATCGCGTCGAGCGAGACGCGCAGCCGGTCCAGCACGCAATCGAGCGCCGCCTGCTGGAAACTCGCGGCGATGTCCGCCGGTTCGTAGCGCCCGCTTTCATGCGCACGCAGCACCGCGCTCTTGAGGCCGGCGAAGGAGAAATGCGGCTCGGGCGATCGCAGCAGCGGGCGGGGGAGGGGCACCGCTGCAGGATCGCCCTCCTTCGCCAGCCGCTCCACCGCCGGGCCGCCGGGAAAGCCGAGGCCGAGGATCTTGGCGGTCTTGTCGAACGCCTCGCCCAGAGCATCGTCGATCGTCGTCGCCAGCCGGCGATAGCGTCCCACGCCGTCGACTCGCAGGATCTGGCAATGCCCGCCCGAGACCAGCAGCAGCGCATAGGGAAATCCGAGTTCGGGATCGGCGAGCCGCGGGCTCAGCGCGTGGCCCTCGAGATGGTTGATCGCGAGCAGCGGCACCTCGCTCGCCATCGCCAGCGCCTTGGCGCTGACCAGGCCGACCATGACCCCGCCGATCAGGCCCGGTCCCGCCGTGGCGGCGATGGCGTCGCAATCGGCGAGCGCCAGCCCGGCGTCGGCGAGCACGCCTTCGATCATCGGCGCCAGCCGCTCCGCATGGGCGCGCGCGGCGATTTCGGGAACGACGCCGCCATAGGGCGCGTGGTGCTCGTCCTGCGAGGCGATCCGTTCGCTGAGGATTTCGCGCGAGGAGGTGACCAGCGCAGCCGCGGTTTCGTCGCAGCTCGATTCGATACCGAGAACCACAGCCATCACGCTTTTCCTTAGCGAAGCGGGGCGCTAGGGCAAGGCGACGCGATGCCCGGACCCCCCACCCCAGACACGCCGCTGCGCCTCGGAACCCGCCGTTCGCCGCTTGCCATGGCGCAGGCGGAGGAGGCGAAGGCCCGGCTCGTCGCCGCGCACGGCTGGGTGCAGGATGCCGTCGAACTGGTCCCGGTGGTCGCCAGCGGCGACAAGGTGCAGGACCGGCCGCTGTCGGAAATCGGCGGCAAGGCGCTGTGGACCCGCGAGCTCGACGCCTGGCTGATCGAGAACCGGATCGATGCCGCGGTCCACTCGATGAAGGATGTCGAGACGATCAGGCCGCAGGAGCTAGCCATCGCAGCGATCCTGCCGCGTGCGGACAAGGCGGACCGGCTGCTCGGCGCGATGACGATAGCGGAGCTCCCGGAAGGCGCGACGGTGGGCACCAGCGCCCCCCGGCGGGCAGCACAATTGCTCCACGCCCGGCCCGACTGCCGGGCGGTGACCTTTCGCGGCAATGTCGCGACCCGGATGGCCAAGCTCGAGGCGGGAGAGGTCGATGCGACCTTTCTCGCCGCCGCCGGGCTCGAACGGCTGGGCGAGGACGGGGTGGGTGTTCGCCTCGATCCAGAGAGGTGGTTGCCCGCACCCGCGCAGGCCGCGATCGGTATCGAGTGCCGGGCCGGTGATGCGGAGACGATGCAGTGGTTCGCTGCGCTCGACCACGCCGCCAGCCGGGCGGAGATCGTTGCCGAGCGGGCGCTGCTCGCGGCGCTCGGGGGCAGTTGCCATAGCCCGGTCGCGGTCCTCACCGGCGGCGACGGAGACGCGATGACCATGCGTGCGGCGATCTACAGCGAATGCGGGATGGAAAGGATCGCGGGAGAAACGACCTTCGTCGCGGGCGATCACGCGCCGGTGCGGGCGCTTGCGGCGGAGCTTCTCGGCAAGGCACCGGAAAAGGTCCGCTGCCTGTTCGCGGGTCCGGCGTGAGCTTGCCGCTGGTGCTGTTGCGACCGGAGCCCGGCTGGAGCGCCAGTGCGGCGCGTGCGCGCGAAATGGGGCTCGAAGTGGCGGGGGCGCCGCTGGTGGCGATCGAGGCGGTCGACTGGCGGATGCCGGAGGGAGAGTTCGACGGATTGCTCGCCGGCAGCGCGAATGTCTTCCGTTGCGGTGGAGATACGCTGGAGCGCCTGCGCCATCTGCCTGCTCACTGCGTCGGCAAGGCAACCGCTTCGGCAGCTCTCGCGGCGGGGTTCGAGGTGGCTTTCACGGGAACCGAGGGGTTGCAGGCGGCGCTCGATGCGATCGCGCCACCCGCCCGGATGCTCCGTCTGACCGGTGAGGAGCGGGTCGCGCTCTCGCCTCCCGAGGGCGTCGCGATCGTCGAAATCACTGCCTATCGCAGCCGTCGGCTCCCCATGGCAGTCGATCTCCTGCCGCCGCGCGCGGTGATCGCTTGTCATTCCGGCACCGCCGCGGCCCATTTCGCGCATGAGGTCGATCGGCTGAGCCGGGATCGGACAGCCTATGTTCTCTGTGCCTTGTCGGCGCGGGTGGCGCGCGAGGCAGGGGCGGGCTGGCAGTCCATCCACATTGCCGACTCGCCCGATGACGCCGCTTTGCTGGCATTGGCCGGGCGCCTGTGCCAAGGCGCTGGTGTGACCGCGAGCGACAGCACGCATTCACCATAGGGTCTGCAGAACGGATGAGGATGGACGATATCACAGCCCCCCGGCGCAAGCGCGCCTCGTTGCGGCCGATGGTCCTCGCTCTGCTGGCCGCCTTTCTCCTCGGCGGCGGGCTGGCCGGCTATGGCGTCTATCGCTGGCTCGACAGTAGTGAGAGCGCCCCCGAACCGGTGGAGGCCGACTCCCCGACGGAGCTGATGCCGCCATCGGAACGCGTGGGGCCGACGCCGACGCCCAGCGCCACCGCGGCCCGCCAACAGGCCGCCGAAGCTGCGGTGGAGCGGGTGGAGGAGCAGCAGGGCGGTATAGACCAGCGCCTTGCCGCGGCCGAACAGCGGCTCGACCGCCTTTCACTCCAGTCCCAGGCTGCCGCCGGCAATGCCGCGCGCGCCGAGGGGCTGCTGATCGCCTTCGCCGCGCGTCGGGCGCTGGAAAAGGGGGCGGAGCTCGGTTTTCTCGCCGACCAGTTGCGGCTGCGTTTCGGCGATGCGCTGCCCAATGCGGTGCGCACGGTGGTCGCGGCGAGCCGCGATCCGATCACCATCGACCAGCTTATCGCCCGGCTCGACGGTCTGGCTCCCGAGCTTGCCGAAAGCGACGCCGGATTTTCCTGGGAGCGGCTGCGCAGCGAGCTGGCGACCCTGTTCGTGGTGCGCCGGGAAAGCACGCCTTCGCCCCAGCCGCAGCGCCGGGTCGAACGGGCGCGGCTGTTCCTCCAGAGCGGCCGGATCGACGCTGCGGTCGCCGAGGTCTCGGCGCTGCCGGGCGCGGCGCGGGCGCAGGACTGGATCGCCGATGCCGAGCGCTATGCGGCGGCATTGGAAGCGCTCGATCTCATCGAGACCGCCGCCGTGCTCGAACCGCGGATGCTGCGCGACGGGACCGGCGAGCGGATCGACCAGGCGAGCCCCGCCGGCACAGCTACGACCGAGAACTGAGGGGATAGGTCAGGCGCGCAGGAGTTCGGGCAGATCGCCCGCGACGCCGCGCGCTTCGTCCATGAACCAGCGCTTGAGCGTCGGCGCGCGCTGGACGCCCGCCATGCCCAACCGGCGGATCGCCGAGGCGGCGGGGCCGGGAATGCCGAAGAGCCGGGTGAGCCCGTCCGTCGCCAGTGCCACCATGAAGCTGTCCAGCCCGCGCCAGCGCTCGTATTTCGCGAGCAATTGCGCATCGCCGGGCTCGAGGCCGAGCAGCGCGCCGTCCTCCAATACCTCGACCAGCGCGCCGACGTCGCGAAGGCCCAGATTGAGCCCTTGTCCCGCGATCGGGTGGATCCCGTGCGCCGCATCGCCGACGAGCGCCAGGCGCTGGCCGGTGATGGTCGCTGTGTGGTGGAAGCCCAATGGAAAGGAGGCGCGCGGGCCGACCCCGGCGATGTCGCCGAAAAGGCCGGCCATGCGTTTCTCCACCTCGGCGACGAAGGCGCGGTCGGATAGCTTGAGAACCCCGGCGGCATCCGTCTCGCACACCGTCCAGACCAGCGCGCTGCGATGCGTGCCGTCTTCGGCATCGCGCATCGGCAACAGCGCGAAGGGGCCGGCGGGGTAGAAGATTTCCCAGGCGACGTTGCCGTGGGGCTGCGCGTGCTCGATCCCGGCGACCACCGCGCGGTGATCGTACTGCCACTTCGCGACCGCGATCCCGGCCTCGGCGCGGGTCGGGCTGGCGCGGCCCTCGGCCCCGACCATCAGCGCAGCCTGGAACGTCTCGCCGCTCGTGGAGGTTGCGGACACGCCATGCTCGGAGCGTTCTCGCGATGCGATCTCGGTGCGTGCATGCCAGGCGATCAGCGGCTCGGCGCGCGCCGCCTCGAACAGCGCCAGCCGCAGCGTGCGGTTGGCGAACATCCGGCCGAGGCTGCCTTCGTGCGGTTCGGGCCGGAAGTCGATCCGCCCGCGCTTCATCTGGTCGACCACCGCGATCGATTCGATCGGGCAGGCGTGCGGTTCCAGCGCATCGGCGAGACCGATGTTGCCGAACAGGTTCCAACTCGCGGTGGAGATCGCCGAAGCGCGGCCGTCGAAACCCTCGGCGGTCAGCTCGGCGGGGTCGGCGCGGTCGACCACATGGCTCGAGAAGCCCTTCTTCGCGGCGGCGAGGGCGAGCGTCATCCCCACCAGTCCGCCGCCCAGGATCAGGAGGTCGCGCTTGTTGTCCATGGCCGCCAGCCCTAGAGCCGGGGGCGTGACTGGCGCAAGGATATTGGACGGGTTCGCTCGGGTGGCGGCGCTGGTGGCTCTGCTGGCGGCGCTCCTCCTTCCGTCCTCGCTGGCGGCGCAGGATGTGCGCTTCGGCAGCGAGAACATGGCGGTGGAACTCGCGGCCGACGCTCCGCCGAGGCCGGGCGAGACCTGGATGCTGGCGCTGCATTTCTCTCCGCGCTCCGAGGAATGGCACGGCTATTGGTCGAACCCGGGGGATGCCGGGCTGGGCATGACGCTCGACTGGAACCTGCCGCCGGGCTCGGAGGTGGGCGAGCCGCTGTACCCGGTCCCGCAAAGGCTGGTCGTCGCGGGGCTGATGAACCATGTCTACAAGGGCGATTACACCGTGCTGGTACCGGTGGCCGTGCCCGCGAATGCGGCCATTGCGGCGGTTCCGGCGATTGCGGTCAGGGCGCAGTATCTCGCCTGCACCGACAAGGTCTGCGTACCGCAGGACGCCTATCTGACGCTCGACCCTTCCGCGGCGACGGGCGACGAACGGTTCGCCGGCTGGCGCGCGCAGGTCGCGCCGCTGCTCGACCGAGAGGGGAGCTTCGCCATCGCCGACGGGCGGCTGCGGGTCGCGATCCCGATCCCCGAGGCGGAGCGGCTCGGCGATGCCCATCTGTTCGTCGAGAACCTCGATCTGGTCGATTACGCCGCGCCCCAGCCTTTCTTCGCGCGCGGCAACACGCTGATCGCGGAGATCCCCCTCGGCCTCGGGGAGGCACCGGTGGAGTTGCGCGGCATCCTCGCCTTCGGAGACGGCAATGGAGTCCGCTTCACCGCCCGCGCGGGGCCGGTCCCGTCGGGCGGATTCGCGCTCGCGGCCAGTCATGACCGGCTGCCGTCGGTATGGCTGGCGCTGCTTGGCGCGCTCGCCGGGGGGCTGCTGCTCAACCTCATGCCCTGCGTTTTTCCCATCCTCAGCCTCAAGGCGCTGGCGCTGGCCAGGGCTGGGGGCGCGGAGGGCGCAGCGCGGCGCGACGCGCTCGCCTACACCACCGGAGTGGTGCTCGCCTGCGTGGCGCTCGGCGGGGTTTTGCTGGGCTTGCGGGCGGCGGGCGAACAGGTCGGCTGGGCGTTTCAGCTGCAGGAACCCTGGGTGGTCGTCGCGCTGCTGGTGCTGGCCACCGCGATCACCGCCAATCTCGCCGGGGCCTTCGAACTGCCCGGGCTGGTGGTGCGCGGCGGCCGGGGCGGGACCAGCAGCTTCGCCACCGGGCTCCTCGCCGCCTTCGTCGCGACGCCGTGCACCGGGCCGTTCATGGCGGCGGCGATGGGCGCGGCGTTGCTGCTGCCCGCCCCGCAGGCCCTGGCGCTGTTCGCCGCGCTGGGACTGGGGCTTGCGCTGCCCTTCCTGCTGCTCGGCTTCGTACCCGCCCTGCGCGCGCTCCTGCCGCGTCCGGGCGCTTGGATGGCGCGCTTCCGCAAATGGATGGCGGTGCCGATGGGGCTGACCGCGCTGGCACTGGCGTGGCTGGTTTGGCGGATGGGCGGAACGGCCTTCGCCATCGGCGCGCTGGCCATCGCCGGAGTGGTCACGCTGCTGCTGGCCGCGATCCTCGGCGGGCTCAAGGGCGCGAATATGCGCTGGGCCGCTGCGGGCATCGCCACTTTCCTGCTGATCGGCACCGGCATGGGGATGCAATACGGTTTCGTTCCACAGGCCGAGGCGGCCGGCGACAGCATCCACGATCCCGAGCCCTTCTCCGAAGCGAGGCTGGCCGAGGCACGTGCCAGCGGCCGCCCCGTCTTCGTCTGGTTCACGGCCGACTGGTGCCTGACCTGCAAGGTCAACGAACGGGCCGCGATCGAGCGCGCGGAGGTCCGGGAGGCCTTCCGGCGGGCGGGGGTGGTGACATTGCGAGGCGACTGGACCCGGCGCGACGAGGCGATCACCGGTTTCCTCACCCGCCAGGGTGCCGCGGGCGTGCCGCTCTACCTGTGGTATCCGGCGGGCGGCGAGCCGCGGCAATTGCCGCAGGTGCTTACGCCCGATCTCCTCGCCGGCCTGCCCGGGCGCGGCAGTCGCTGATCAGCCGCCCCGGCAGGCCGCTGGGGTTGAGGATCAGGCTGCCCGCGCCGGGGACCGTCGCCTCGATCCGGCCCGACCCCGTCAGACCTTCGAGCTGAGCACTGTCGGCCGGGACGCTCCCGCGCCACAGCCAGGTGCCGTCCACGCGCACGGCGTCGATCCACAAGCGCTCGACATGGCCGTTGCCGATCAGCGCCAGCACCGCCTGGGCTTCGGGGTCGGCGACGGCATGGCGGGTGAAGACGATCGCCGGACCGCTCTTGCTTGCGGTGCATTCGAGCGCGAAAAGCGGGCGTTCCCCGGGCTTGCCGTAGATGATCCGCCCCGCATTGCGCCCCGGGGCCCAGCCGGCGCCTTGCGTGTCGGGAGTATCGATGGGCGCGCGCGGTTCCTCGCGCACTTCAAGACCTACCCGGGCGACATAGTCGTCGCTCGCCGGCGGCCTGCAGGCCGGGACGAGAGCGAACGCCAGGATAAGCGCGAGACGCGACCGCATTGCCGGCGCCTATGGCATGCGGGGACGCCGTGGCAATAGGGCCGCGTCCGCCATCCCCGATGACCGGATGGCTGAAGGCCAAGCCTCAGGCGCAGGCGGCGATGGCGCGCGCCAGCGGTTCCCCGACGGGGGTGGTGATGCTGCGGTCGCCGAGCGTGAAGGTGATCGGCTGCTCGGCATCGGCCAACACTTCGACCACCGCATCGCCGCGCTGGATGCCGCCCTGCCAGATGGCGTCGGGGCCCAGCGCGCTGGCGATACCGCGCACCGGGAAGGAGCCGCCTGCGTCGCCGGCGCTCACCGCGACCGTCTCGCTGGCGCCGGCTGTGGCCGGGGCGATCCACTGGAAGTCGAGCAGAGTTTCGCCGGTCATGCTCTCGTTGCAGGACAGCGAGATCACCGCCTCACTGTCGGCCGGGCCGTACAATGCGGTCTGGGTCGCGGGCTTGTAGAACCAGCGCATTCCCTCGGTCGGCGTAACGCCGGCGACGTCGGCGTCGCTTCTCTCACCAAATACGGGCGCTTCCTCGGCGATCTCGGCGGCTTCTTCCGACACCTCTTCGTCGGGGTCGACGCCGGGATTGCAGGCGGCGATGGCCAGCGGGATCAGCGAAGCGGCAAGAAGTCGAGTAGGCATAACTGTTCCTCCAAGAACCTTTTGCGCCTCAACCCCGTCATCTCAGACCGGTTCCCGCTTTCGCGGTTAAAATACTGTTAACGCTAGGGTTTGCCGCCCATCTTCTTGTAACGCGTCTTGCCGTAACGGGTCTTTCGCGTGCCCGGTTTGCCTTCGTTGCTGCGGCCGACGAGCGGCGCCTTCTTCTCGTGCTCGCCGAGGCCAAGCTCGTCGTTCTCGAGCCGGCGGATCTCGTCGCGGAGCCGCCCCGCCTCCTCGAATTCGAGATCGGCGGCGGCATTGCGCATGCGCTTTTCGAGGTCCTCAATATAGGCACGTAAATTGTGCCCGACGAGGTTGTTGCGCTCGTCGTCGCCGGTATCGACGGTGACGCCGTCGCCCGCCGCGGTATGCGCGACGATATCGGCGATGGCGCGCTTGATCGTCTGCGGCGTGATCCCGTGCGCATCGTTGTATTCGCGCTGCTTTTCGCGGCGGCGCTCGGTCTCCGCCATGGCGCGTTCCATGCTGCCAGTGATGCGGTCGGCGTAAAGGATCACGCGCCCGTCGACGTTGCGCGCGGCGCGGCCGATGGTCTGGATGAGGCTGGTCTCGGAGCGCAGGAAGCCCTCCTTGTCGGCATCGAGGATACAGACCAGCCCGCATTCGGGAATGTCGAGGCCTTCGCGCAGCAGGTTGATGCCGACCAGCACGTCGTAAACGCCCAGCCGCAGGTCGCGAATGAGCTCGATGCGCTCCAGCGTCTCGACGTCGGAGTGCATGTAACGCACCCGTACGCCCGCCTCGTGCATGAACTCGGTCAGGTCCTCGGCCATGCGCTTGGTCAGCGTGGTGACCAGCGTGCGGTAGCCGAGCTTGGCGGTCTTCCTGCACTCCTCGATGCAGTCCTGAACCTGATCCTCCACCGGCTTGATCTCGACCGGCGGGTCGATGAGGCCCGTGGGGCGGATGACCTGTTCGGCGAAGACGCCGCCGGTCTGCTCCAGCTCCCACCCTCCGGGCGTGGCGGACACGCAGAAGGTCTGCGGGCGCATCGCGTCCCATTCGTTGAAGCGCAGCGGACGGTTGTCGATGCAGCTCGGCAGGCGGAAGCCGTATTCGGCGAGCGTGATCTTGCGGCGGTGGTCGCCGCGCGCCATCGCGCCGACCTGCGGGACGGTCTGGTGGCTCTCGTCGACGAACAGCAGCGCGTTCTCGGGCAGGTATTCGAACAGCGTCGGCGGCGGCTCTCCCGGAAGTCGGCCGGTGAGGAAGCGCGAATAATTCTCGATCCCCGCGCAGCTGCCGGTCGCGGCGATCATCTCGAGGTCGAAATTGGTTCGCTGCTCCAGCCGCTGGGCTTCCAGCAGGCGGCCCTCCTCATGCAGTTCCTTCAGCCGCTCCTCGAGCTCGAACTTGATCGCCGCGGAAGCCTGCTTCATCGTCGGGCCGGGCGTGACATAGTGCGAATTGGCGTAGACCCGCACCTTGTCGAGCACCTGGCCCTTCTTGCCGGTGAGCGGATCGAACTCGGCGATCTCCTCGATCTCGTCTCCGAAGAAGCTGATCCGCCAGGCGGTGTCTTCGAGGTGGCTCGGGTGCAGTTCCAGATTGTCGCCGCGCACGCGGAAATTGCCGCGCTGGAAGGCGGCGTCGTTGCGCTTGTACTGCAGCGCCACGAGCTTGCGGATCAGTTCGCGCTGATCGACCGTGTCGCCGGTCTTGAGGTCGAAGATCATCGCCGAGTAGGTCTCGACCGAGCCGATGCCGTAAAGGCACGAGACCGAAGCGACGATGATCACGTCGTCGCGTTCGAGAAGGGCGCGGGTGGCTGAATGACGCATGCGGTCGATCGCCTCGTTCACCGAGCTTTCCTTCTCGATGTAGGTGTCGGAGCGCGGCACGTAGGCTTCGGGCTGGTAGTAGTCGTAATAGCTGACGAAATACTCGACCGCGTTGTTGGGGAAGAAGCTCTTGAACTCCCCATAGAGCTGGGCGGCGAGAATCTTGTTTGGCGCAAGGATGAGGGCGGGGCGCTGCAATTCCTCGATCACCTTGGCCATGGTGAAGGTCTTGCCCGAGCCGGTGACGCCCAGCAGAGTCTGTGTCTGCTCGCCCTCGCGCGCGGAGGCGACCAGCTCGGCGATCGCGGTCGGCTGGTCGCCCGCGGGCTCGTAATCGCTGACCAGTTCGAACCTGCGTCCGCCCATCGACTTTTCGGGGCGGGCGGGCTTGTGGGGCACGAACTCCCCGGTGGTGTCGGGCTCTTCGAGTCCGCGTCTGATCACGAGTTCCGCCATGGGCGCACATATGGGGAACGCAGCTCCGCGCCGCAACGGGGCGTTTGCCAGCCTCGCTTTCCGTATTACACTGCGCGCCTCATCGAAGCGGGGAGGACGACATGCGGGGTTTGGCGACGATCATGGTGCTGCCGATGCTGGCCGCCTGCGGCAACGGGGCTAGCGATGCCGATGGCGACGGGACGATCAGCATGGAAGAGGCTGCACGCGAAGCGGAATCCGGCGGGATCAAGCCCGACCCCGGGCAATACCGCAGCACGGTGGAGCTGGTCTCGGTCGATATCCCGAACGCCCCGCCGCAGGTGGTCGAGATGATGAAGAATTCCATGAACGGCGAATCGAGCGAATATTGCCTGACCGCCGAGGAAGCGGAGCAGGGCTTCGAGCGCATGGCCCGCGAGTCGAGCGAGGGCGATTGCAGCTTCGAACGCTTCGACGCCGACGGCGGCGACATCGATGCGGTGATGGTCTGCAACCAGCAGGGCGGGCAATTGCGAATGACGATGGAAGGCACCGGCACCCGGACATCGTCGCAGATGCGAATGACCATGGAGGGCGACATGCCCGGCATGGGAGAAATGTCGATGACCCTGACTGCAGATCACGAGCGAATCGGCGACTGCTAAGCGGGATGGTCTTGGAACCCGATCGCCTCATCCCGCATTCAGGCGGGTGGAGGAATGTTACGTTTCCATGGCAACGCGGTTCTTCAATCTGGGTGAGGGCACCCGCGCCGAACTGGCGCGCCGGTGGGAACTTGCGCGCGAACCTTGTCCGGAGGATGTTCGCGGACCACGCCTGCTGCTGTTGCTCAACGAGCTGACTTGGGTCGCCGAACCGGTAAAGCGCATGTTCCGCGAGCACAGGGTGGCCACAGCTCGCACCCCCCGGTCGGTCATGCTCCTGCCAGGCTTCGGGGCGCATCCGATCCGCATGCGGTACATGGCCCGTCAGCTCGAGAAAGCGGGTCACACGGTCAAGCGCTGGGGCATGGGCTACAATCTGGGCGCAACGGCAGAGCGGTTCTTCAAGGTCGAGGAACGGCTTCTCGACCTGTTCGCCCGGCGGGGCGAACCGATCGTTCTCGTCGGCTGGAGCCTGGGCGGAGTGATCGCCCGCGAACTTGCCAAACGCCATCCGGACAAGGTCGCCAAGGTGATCACCATGGGTTCGCCGTTTTCGGGAAGCCCGCGGGCCAACAACGGCTGGCGCGCCTATCAGGCGATCGCCGGGCACCGGGTCGACGAGCCCGAGTTCGAGGCCGAGCCCGCCGTCAAGCCGCCGGTGGAGACGGTGGCCCTGTGGAGTCCGCTCGACGGAGTGGTCAATCCCCGCTCCGCCTGCGGCTGGCCGGGCGAACGCGACCGCGCCGTACCGGTGCGCTGTTCGCACATGGGGTTCGTCTATTCGAAGGATTCGATCGATCGGGTGCTGGGGGAACTGGAAGCGGTGTAAACCTTTATCAATGATATTGGATGTTCGGCCGCACCGCAGCGCCGGACCCGAGAACGGGGGACCATGAGCGGCACGGCGGAATATTTCGACGAGATGCAGGCGGGCGACGGCGGGGTCCGGGACGCCTATGCCGGATACCACAAGTGGTTCGCCGAGCAGGGAAACCGCTATCTCGCGCGCAAGCACCGCGATGCCGAAACCGCGTTTCGCCGCACCGGGATCACCTTCAACGTCTATGGCGAACACGAGGCCGAGGAACGGCTGATCCCGTTCGACATGGTGCCGCGCATCATCAGCGCCGGCGAATGGCGGAAACTGACCCGGGGGATCGAGCAGCGGGTCAGCGCGCTCAACGCCTTCATGCACGATCTCTACCACCGGCAGGAGATCATCCGCGCCGGCAGGGTCCCGCAACGCCTGTTCCGCAACAATGCCGCCTGGCTGCCCAGCATGGTCGGCTTCACGCCGCCGGGCGGTGTCTACACCCACATCGTCGGCATCGATCTGGTCCGCACCGGTCCGGACGAGTTCTTCGTGCTCGAGGACAATGCCCGCACGCCCAGCGGCGTCTCCTACATGCTGGAGAATCGCGAGACGATGATGGCGATGTTCCCCGAGCTGTTCATGCGCGTGCCGGTAGAGACCGTTTCGAACTATCCCCGCCGGCTCGCCAAGAGCCTTGCCGCCTGCGCCCCGGAAACCACCACCGGGCGTCCCAATGTCGCGGTGCTGACGCCGGGTATCTACAATTCGGCCTATTTCGAACATGCTTTTCTCGCCGACCAGATGGGCGCCGAACTGGTGGAGGGGAGCGACCTTCGCGTCGTCGGCGGCCGGGTGCAGATGCGCACGACCAGCGGCTACGAGCCCGTCGACGTGATCTATCGCCGGGTCGACGACGATTTCCTCGACCCGCTGACGTTCAATCCCGACAGCGTGCTCGGCGTGCCGGGCATCATGGATGTCTATCGCGCGGGCGGAATCACCATCGCCAACGCGCCGGGCACGGGCGTCGCCGACGACAAGGCGATCTATTCCTTCATGCCCGAGATCGTCGAATTCTACACCGGTGAGAAACCGTTGCTGCCCAATGTCGAGACCTGGCGCTGCGCGGACAGGGACAGCCTCGCCTACGTTCTCGACAATCTGGCCGAGCTGGTGGTGAAGGAAGTTCACGGTTCGGGCGGTTACGGAATGCTGATCGGCCCGACTTCGACCAGGGCGGAGATCGCCGAATTCCGCAAGAAGATCGAGGCGAACCCGTCGAACTATATTGCCCAGCCGACACTGTCGCTTTCGACCTGCCCGATCTTCACCAAGGCCGGGCTGGCGCCGCGCCACGTCGACCTGCGGCCCTTCGTGCTGGTGTCCCCCGACCAGATCGACATCACCCCCGGCGGATTGACGCGAGTGGCGATGAAGAAGGGATCGTTGGTCGTGAATTCGAGCCAGGGCGGCGGCACGAAAGACACCTGGGTGCTTAAAGACTGATGTTAGGACGCACCGCCAACGCCCTGTTCTGGATGTTCCGCTATCTCGAACGCGCCGAAAACACTGCGCGCCTGCTCGACGCCGGGCTGCGGATGGCGCTGACCCGCGATCTGGTGACGGCGGAGGAGGAATGGCGCTCGGTCATCGCCACCGCCGGTCACCGCGCGACCTACGAGGCGCGGCATGCCAGCTATACGGGGATGCAGGCGTGGAATTTCATCCTGCGCGACAAGGACAATCCCCAAAGCGTGCTGGCGATGTTCGGCCAGGTTCGCGACAACGCCCGCCAGTCCCGCAACGCAGTGAGCGGCGAGTTGTGGGAAGCGATCAACGACAGCTGGATCCAGATAAAGGATATCCTCGCCAAACCCGTTCCCGAGCAGCGGGTGGGGGAAGTGGTGGCGATGATCCGCCAGGCGGGGACGCTGGCGCACGGTGCGATCGGCGGGTCGATGCTGCGCGATGCCGGCTATCATTTCGCGCGGGCGGGGTCCTTCATCGAGCGTGCCGACAGCACGGCGCGAATACTCGACATCAAATACTACCTGCTGCTGCCCTCTCTTTCATACGTGGGCTCCAGCCTCGACACCGGCCAATGGGACACGGTCCTGCGCTCGGTATCGGGCGATCGCGCCTATCGCTGGCTCAATGCCGGCCAGATTGATGCCAAGGGGATCGTCGAATTTCTCGTCCTCGACGATCGCTTTCCGCGCAGCCTTGCCTATTGCCATTCCGCGCTGCGTCAGCAGCTCGCGTCACTGGCTCGGATTCACGGTCGGGAGGGCCAGTGCAACGCCTTGATGCGCGATGCCGACACGCGGCTTGCCGATATCTCCATCGACGATGTCTTCGAGCAGGGGCTGCACGAATTCATCCTCGATTTTCTTGCCACGAACTCCGCCATCGCCCAGGCGATCGCGGAGGACTATCGCTTCCTTGCCTGAGATAATCGATGCGCCTCGCGATCCGCCACACCACTCGCTATTCTTTCGATCATCCCGTGATCCATGCCCTGCAACGTCTGCGGCTGACGCCCAAGGCGACGCAGGAGCAGGAGATTCTGGACTGGCAGATGGAGTTCGAGCACGCCCATCCCGAATTGAGCTACGAGGACCAGCATCACAACACCACTTCGCTGGTGGCCGTCGAACCGGGGGCGACCGAGGTGGTGATCACCTGCAGGGGCACGGTCGACACCCATGACTTCTCGGGCGTGATCGGCAAGCATTCGGGACATCTGCCGCTGTGGACCTTCTGCAGCCAGACCGATCTGACCCGGCCCGGGAGCGGGATGAAGTCACTCGTGAAGAAAGTGCGCGGAGAGGACCTGGGTCCGCTCGACACTCTCCATCGCCTTTCCGCAGCGATCCTCGAAAGCGTCGAATATCGCATCGGTACCACCAAGGTCGACACGTCCGCCGAAGAGGCGCTGGAGCAAGGCAAGGGGGTGTGCCAGGACCATGCGCACATCTTCATCGGCGCGGCCCGATTGCTCAACGTGCCCGCGCGCTATGTCAGCGGCTATCTGATGATGGACGACCGCATCGAGCAGGAAGCGACCCACGGCTGGGCCGAAGCGCATGTGGAGGGTCTGGGCTGGGTCGGCTTCGACATCTCCAACGGCATCAGCCCGGACCAGCGCTATGTTCGCGTTGCCACCGGACGCGACTATCGCGACGCCGCGCCGATCACTGGGATCAGCTTCGGCTCCACGACCCAGGCGCTCGAGGTTGCCGTGGCGGTCGAGCAGCAGCAAGTTCAGCAGTAAGGAACACGCATGACCTATTGCGTCGGCATGCTCGTCGAGAAGGGCCTCGTCCTGATGAGCGACACGCGCACCAATTCGGGCGTCGACAACATCTCCGTCTTTCGCAAGATGTTCAGCTGGCAGGTGCCGGGGGAACGGATCATCACGGTGCTGACCGCCGGGAACCTGGCAAGCACGCAGGCGGTGGTGAGCCTTCTCGAAGAGCGCACCAAGGCGCCCGAAGACCGTGACAACACGCTGCTGAAATCGCCGACCATGTTCCAGGTCGCGGGCGATATCGGCAAGCTGTTGCGCGCCACCATCGCCGAACGTCAGGATGCCAACGGCGTCCGCGGCAAGGGGCGTTTCACCGCCTCGATCATCGTCGCCGGCCAGATCAAGGGCATGGAGCCCCGTCTGTTCCTGATCTATCCGGAAGGCAATTTCATCGAGGCCGGGCTCGACACGCCGTTTTTTCAGATCGGCGAGACCAAATACGGGCGTCCGATCATCATCCGCGGCTACGACCGGACGATGAGTCTGGAAGATGCCGTCAAGCTGCTGATGGTATCGTTCGATTCGACCCTCAAGGCCAATCTCTCGGTCGGCCTGCCACTCGACCTGATGGTGATCGAGCGCGACACGTTCGAGGCGCGGCACGAGCGGCGGATCGCGCATGACGATCCCTATTTCCAGGCGATCTCGTCGAGCTGGGGCGACGCGCTCAAACACGCGTTTCACTCGCTGCCGGATTACACTTTCTTTCAAAAAGATTAAAGGTCGGGACTGCCGGTCTTGTCCGTATTTCGCCTCCGATACGGAGGAAAACACACTGTCGCATCACCTAGGAGGGGCGCGATTCCCCGTAATATGCTGCTCGGATTTTGAGCGAACGTTTTCCCGTAATCCCCTGTTTCTCGGCATCAATGCTGTTCGAGAACAGGAGGAGAGGAACCATGTTCGAAGGACTCGTGCTTCACATCACCGACCGGTCCTCGCGCGGTCGGGCGGAACAGGCGCGTATGGTGCTGAGCGCCGGATGTCACGCGGAAATCTACGAAGGGGTGGAGGAATTCGCCGATCGCCCCCCGACGCGTGGCATCGTCCTGTGCCGCGACGACGACACCTCGGGCGGGGTCGGGGCGGCGGTGGAGATGCTCGACCGGTTGTGCATCTGGATGCCGATCATCGGCACCGCCTACGACCCGGTGCCCGAACAGGTAGTCGGGGCGATGCGGCGGGGCGCGCTCGGCTTCGTCGGCCTGCCGTTGCGCCACGGGCAGCTTCGGGGCACGCTGCGGTCGGTTCTGCGCGAGATCGAACGGCACGGGGCCGAACGGCAGCGCGCTGTCGATGCACGCAGCCGGATGGGTGCACTCACCGGGCGCGAGCGCGAGGTCCTCGACCTGCTCACGGAAGGATCCAGCAACAAGATCATCGCCCGTGAACTCGGCATCAGCCCGCGGACGGTGGAGATCCACCGGGCGAACATGATGAACAAGCTGGGGGCCAATCACGCCGCCGATGCGGTGCGCTGCCGGCTGGAGGCAATGCTGGACGTCAACCGGATCGCCAGCACCTCGATCTGAGCGTCTCAGCGGCAGAAACTGCCGTCGCCCTGCTCGAGGTGGAAATGATCCTCGTGGGCCGAATTGTAGTCCGGGCCGAGGACGGTACCGAACCGCTTGCAGGCGCTGCGGTGGACGGTGCGCAGGAATTCGCGCTCCTCACGGCTGGCGTCCCAGCCCGCCTTCACCGAAATCCGCCTGCCATCGGCAAGGACGAAAGCGGCGACATCGATGGCCTCGCTGCGCGAATGCGCCGATCGGCGATTGCTGCCGGCGATGTTGCGACACGAATAGCTGCCCATCGTCTCGATCCGCACCAGGGCGCTGCCGAGTATCTGCCGCGCCGCCCTATCGACGCCGTAACGCGCCCAGCCGGCAAAGCGATTGGCAACCGGACAGGTCACCGGGCCGAGGTTCGACAGGGCGAATTCGCCGGCATCGCCCATCAGCGCGCTCAGCGCCACGGTGTCGACGGTCTGGCAACCGGCGCCATAATAGCGATCGGGCAGGGGTGCGAAGCGAGAGCCGCCTGCGCCCAGTTCGGCAAGGCAGGAGCTTGACTCTTCGCGGTGGAGCGAGCCCGTGTGCGGCACCGCCCGCGGTTCGACCCGCGCCTGCTCGCGCCCGGCGGGGATCGCACCGCAGGAGGCGAGCGCCAGGCCGAGGAATATGCTAGCGGCGTATCTGAGCATCTCGCCACCCTGCCGCATTCGTGGTTAACGAACCCCTAATCGGTCGAGGTACCGGCCGCGTCAAATCTGGAAGGATCGTCCATGACCCGCATACTGACTCTTGCCGCCGCGCTTGCCATTACTTCCGGTGGAGCCGCCGCCGCGCGGGAAGTGACCGTGGAGCGCGAGGGACTGGCCGCTCCGCTCGCCGGAACCCTCGCGGGAGATACCTCCGCCGGACAGGCGGGGGTGGTGATCCTGCCGGGCTCGGGCCCGACCGACCGCGATGGCAACAACCCGATGGGCGTCAAGGCGCAGCCCTATCGCCTTCTCGCCGACGCTCTGGCGGAACAGGGTATTCCGACGCTGCGGATCGACAAGCGCGGCATGTTCGCGAGCAAGGCAGCCATCCCCGATGCCAACAAGGTGACTATCGAGGATTATGCAGGGGATGCGCTGGCGTGGGCGGCGAAGTTGCGCGAGGAGACGGGCGCGGACTGTGCCTGGCTGCTGGGGCACAGCGAAGGCGGCTTGATCGTGCTCAGCGCCGCGACCCGCGACCCTGCCGGACTTTGCGGCGTGATCCTCGTCGCCGCCCCCGGCCGCAGGCCGGGCGATCTGCTGCGGGAACAGCTGGCCGCCAATCCCGGTGCCGCTCCGCTGATGGAAGAAATCGAGCGGCACATCGCGACGCTCGAAGCGGGTCAATCGATAGAGGAGCCGATCCACCCCGGCCTTGCTCCGCTGTTCGGCCCGCAGATCCAGGGCTACATGGCCAGCTTCCTGGCGCAGGACCCGGCGGCGATGATCGCGAGGATCGAACTGCCGGTGCTGATCCTCCACGGGCGCGAGGACCTGCAGGTTACCGATGCCGATGCCGAGACGCTGGCAGCGGCGCAACCGGCCGCCGAGGTGATCATGCTCGACGGGGTCAATCACGTGCTGAAAACCGTGCCCGAGGGCGATCGGGCAGCCAATCTGGCGAGCTATGGCGATGCGGACCTGCCGCTGGCCGAGGGGGTGGCTTCCGCGATCACGGCGTTCGTGGCCGCCCATTGAGCGACATTGGCGTTCAAGCGGCCGGGGGCTCGCACTGCTCCCACAGTTCGATCTTGATCCCGTCGGGGTCGAGCAACCAGGCGAACTTGCCGTAACCCTCGTCCGCGCTGTCGAGCACCTCGACGCCCTTGTCCCGTAATTGCGTCATCATGCCGTCCACATCGTCCACCCGCAGGTTGATCATGAAACCGCCCTTTCCGGGCCGGATATAGGCATCGTCGGGGAAATGGCTGATCAGCGAATAGGGGGCTTCTCCGTGCTCCTCCGACCATGCCAGTTGCGGACCGTAGGGACCGTCGATCCCCAGCGTCTCGCGATACCAAGCCCGGGTCGCTTCGGGATCCTTCACCACGTAGAAGACGCCGCCCAGACCGGTGACCTTCGCCATGTTCCTGCTCCTCAGTAGCCGCTGACCTGCCCGTCCTTCCTCATCTCCGTCGCCCCGGTAAGGACGCCGGTCTCGGGGTCGCGGGCGATCGCCTCGCACCCGCCGAACATGATGCCGTTGTCGACCACTTCGACCTTGTGGCCCATCGCGCGCAGCCGTTCGTTGGTGGCGGCGGGTATACCGGGTTCGACGAACAGCGTGCCCATCGGATCGGCGAAAGGACCGCCCAGTGCCTCGGTCGGCTGCGGTCCGCCATCGTGGTTGAAGCGTGCGGCATCCCCTGCTTCCTGAAGGTTCATGCCGTAATCGACGATGTTGACGAGCACCTGGACATGGCCCTGCGGTTGCATACCGCCGCCCATCAGACCGAGCGTCATCCAGGGCTCGCCGTCCTTCTTCACGAAGGCGGGGATGATGGTGTGGAAGGGCCGCTTGCCCGGCTCGTAGGCATTGGGATGCTCGGGATCGAGGCTGTAGAGCTCGCCGCGGTCCTGGAACATGAAGCCGAGGCCATCGGGCACCAGCCCGCCGCCCATGCCGCGATAGTTCGACTGGATCAGGCTGACCATCATGCCGTTGCCGTCGACCACGGTGAGATAGGTGGTGTCGCCTTCGCCTTCCAATTTGGGCTCGCCGGGACGCAGGTCGGTGCTTGCGCGCGACGGATCGATCAGGGCGAAACGCTCGCGCCCGTATTCCTCGCTCAGCAATTCCTCGGGAAAGGCGGCGAAGTCCGGGTCGGCATAGAAGCGTGCGACGTCTTCGTAGGCCAGGCGCTTGGCCTCGACCATGTAGTGCATCGTTTCGGGGCTGCCGCGCTCCCACTGCGCCAGATCGACGTTCTTGAGTATGTTGACCATCTGCAGCGCCGCGAAACCCTGGCTGTTGGGCGGCAGTTCGCACAGCTCGTAACCGTCGCGGTAGGCGGCGCAGGCGGGATCGACCCATTCGCTCTCGTGCGCGGCGAAGTCCTCGCGCGTGAAGGCGCTGCCCTGGCGCTGGAGATAGCCGACCATGACATCGGTCAGCGCACCGTCGTAGAAGGCATCGCGGCCTTCTCGGCCGATGGTCTCAAGCGTGTTCCCGAGGTCGGGATTGCGGAAGATCTCGCCGGCTTCGGGCGCGCTGCCGTCGGCGAACCAGACCTTGCGCGCATTGGCGAAGTCGAACTGGTCCTCGCGGGCGGAATAGGCACGCAGGCTGCGGTCGAGATACATGGCGATCACCGGAGCGACCGGGTGGCCCTCGCGGGCATAGCGTACGGTCGGGGCGAGATTGGTCGCCATCGGCAGCTTGCCGAATCGCTCGTGCATGGAGAACCAGGCATCGACCGTCCCGGGAACGGTGATGGGCAGCGGGCCATAGGGGGGCAGGGCTTCCGCATCGCCCAGTTTTGCGCGCAATTGGTCCAGGGTCTGGTTCATGGGGCTGCGACCCGATCCGTTGATCCCGTGGAGCTTGCCGGTCGCCGGGTCCCAGATGATCGCGAAGAGGTCGCCGCCGATGCCGTTGCCGGTCGGCTCCATCAGGCCGAGCGCGGCGTTGGCGGCGATCGCCGCGTCGACCGCGGTGCCGCCCGCCTTGAGGATGTCGAGCGCCACCTGCGTCGCCAGCGGATGCGCGGTCGCGGCCATGCCGTGCTGGGCAATCACCGGGCTGCGGCTCCAGTTCGCGCCCACCGGCCTGCCGCCCGCGCCGATCTGCTCCTCGATCGGGGGGTGGTCGGGTGCGGCATCCTGGGCCATCCCGGGCGTCGCCAGCGTGCCCGCCATGGCCATCATTGCTGCTGCTATCGCGACCCGCATCTCGTTTTCTCCCCAGCTTTGCCGTCCAAGCGATGTTGGACATGTTACAGGTGTTACACGGTCCAAGGACCAAATAGCGATACCCCGTTTCCCGGTTCGGGAGGGGCGGGCGTATCAGGAGACACTAGGTCTTTTTCGCCGCGTAGGAAACGGGGGGCGGAACGGTGGCCTTGCTGACGAGGACGATGGCGATCCACGAGGCGACGAAGCCGGGCACGATCTCGTAGAGCCCCTGTCCGCCGATGAAATTCGCGTTCCAGCCGAGCGCGATCCATACCGCGACCACCGCCGCTCCGGTCACGAGCCCTGCCACCGCGCCCGCGCCGGTCATCCGGTCCCAGGTCAGGGCGAGGACGATCAGCGGGCCGAAGGCCGCGCCGAACCCGGCCCAGGCGTTGGCGACGAGACCGAGAACTTCGCTGTCCGGGTCCTGTGCGATGGCGATGGCAGCCAAGGCCACCAGCGCCACGCAGATACGCCCGACATTGACCGCCTCGCGCTCGCTGGCGCGCTTGCGCAGAAACAGGCGGTAGAAATCCTCGGTCAGCGAGCTGGAGGAAACCAGCAGCTGGGAGCTGATCGTCGACATGATCGCCGCCAGCAGCGCGGCGAAGAGGAAGCCGGTGATCAGCGGGTGGAAAAGGAGGTCGGCCAGCACGATGAAGATCGTCTCGGGATCGTCGACCACCAGACCGTTGCGCTCCGCATAGGCACGGCCCGCCAGCCCGACGCCGAGCGCGCCGACCAGCGACACAGCCATCCAGGCAAGGCCGATGTTGCGCGCCGCGGGAACGTCCTCGACCGAGCGCACCGCCATGAAGCGCACGATGATGTGCGGCTGGCCGAAATAACCCAGGCCCCAGGTCACCGCGCTGACGAAGCCGAGCGCCGTCAGCCCCTCGGTCAGGCTGAGAAAGCCGGGCTGACCTGCGGCCACCGCGAGAATGCTGTCGCCCGACGCACCGCCGGGTCCGAACATCACCACCAGCGGCATCAGCACCAGCGCCACCACCATGATGCAGCCCTGGACGAAATCGGTCAGGCTGACCGCGAGGAATCCCCCGACCATGGTGTAGGCCAGCACCACCCCCGCGGTGATCCAGATACCGAGCATGTAGTCGCTCATGCCGCCCCCCAAACCATTGGCCGGGAGCAAATCGGCGAAGGCCGTCTCGAACAGCTTGCCGCCGCCGACCAGTCCCGCCGCTGTGTAGACGGTGAAGAAGGCTACGATCACCAGCGCGCTGATAACGCGCAGCGCCACGGCCTTCTCCGGAAAGCGGTTGGCGAGGAATTCGGGGATGGTCAGCGCATTGCCGAGCGCCTCGGTCTGTGCGCGGAGGCGCGGCGCGACGATAATCCAGTTGGCCACCGCACCGCAGAACAGGCCGATGCCGATCCACGCCTCCACCAGCCCCGCGGCATAGAGCGCGCCGGGCAGGCCGAGCAACAGCCAGCCGCTCATGTCCGACGCCCCGGCCGAAAGCGCCGCGACACCGGGGGAGAGGTTGCGGCCTGCGAGCAGATAGCCTTCGCTGGTATCGGTCGAACGTTTCCATGCGAAAAGCCCGATTCCGATCATCAGCACGAAGTAGAGGGCCAGGGTAATCAGGGTTCCGGTCTGCATGTCCACCTCGTAACAAATGATACCGGTTATGGCCACCGACGCGCTTGGTTGCGCAGCCGTGCCCGACCCGCCACACTCGACCGATGAGCCAGGCCATCGTCACCGCCCTCATGGCTGTTGCCTTCTGCGCCGTCCATATCTTCGTCGGCCGGCTCGAATTTCTCGACCGCGAACCGCGCAGCCGCTGGCTGAGCTTTGCTGGCGGTGTCGCGGTCGGCTACGTCTTTCTCCACATCCTCCCCGAGCTCGGCAGCCACGCGACGACCTTCGAACAGGCTCTGGGACTGCCGCCGACCTTGTCGGAGAGCTGGGTCCATGCGCTGGCGCTCGCCGGGCTGGTGCTGTTCTACGGGATCGAGCGCGCGCTGACCCATTCGCGGGGGCGCCGGCGAGCGGAAGAAGGGCGGGACCGGCCGCATCGCGGGATCTTCCGGCTCCACATCGCCGCCTCGGCGCTGCTGATCTTTGTCATCGCCTATCTTCTGAACCACCGCGAGGACACGACCGCTGCCGGGTTGATCCTGTTCTTCGCGGCGATGATCCTGCATTTCGTCACCGCGGATTACGGCACCCGGCACGATCATCCCGAGATGTACGACGAGCGCGGTCGCTGGGTGCTGGTGGCGGCGACGCTGGTGGGCTGGGCCGTGGGAACGCAGCTGGTCTTGCCGCAGATCGTCGTCGGTTTCCTCTTCGCCTTCGTGGGTGGCTGCATCGTGCTGGTGGTGCTGAAGGAGGAGCTGCCGGAGGAGCGCAAGAGCTATTTCCTGCCGTTTCTGGGCGGAGCCGTGATCTATTCGATGCTCGCGATCGGGGAGCAGTATCTGGCCGCGTGACGGAACCCGGGCAGCCCTCCGATCGCTTGGTGCAGAGACAATTCCGCTCCTTCCCGAGGTCTCGCGCCATGAACCATCCTACACGCTTCGCCGCCTTCGCGGCGCTTACCGCCCTGCTTCTTGCCGGGTGCGGCGAGGAACCGGCAGCGGAAGACGTTCCGGCCGAGCGGCCCCGGGCGGCCGCGACCTCGCCGGGGCCGACACCCGCTTCCGGCACCGCCGCCGAGCGGGACGTCGAGATCGCCGGGGCCGAGGACGAGGTGCAGGCGCTGGCGGGGGAGAAGCAGGACGTCATCCCCGTGCGCTTCCACGGCGACTGGTCCGAAGACATCGCCCATTGCGACGAGCCGGGCCATCAGGGTTACGATATCCGCGCGCGCGAGGTCGGCTTCTTCGAGAGCCGCGGGATCGTGCAGGATGTCGACGTCAACGGCAATTACGCGGCAGCGACGTTGAGCGAGCAATATGGCGACGCCCCGCCGGCGGTCTATGCCTTCTACATGGCGATCGAAGGGCCGGACACGATGCGTATTCGCTACGACGACGAACCGCGCATCCGCATTTATCGCTGTCCGGGCTGAGCGCGGTCAGCCGGCCGCGCGTTTCGCCCGCTTGCGCTCGTGCGGGTCGAGGATCGCCTTGCGCAGGCGGATGGTCTTCGGCGTCACCTCGACCATCTCGTCGTCGTCGATATAGGCGATCGCCTGCTCCAGCGTCATCACCCGGGGCGGGGTGAGACGGATGGCATCGTCCTTGCCGGTGGAGCGGAAGTTCGTCAGCTGCTTCGACTTCATCGGATTGACTTCGAGATCGTCGGGCTTGGCGTTCTCGCCGATGATCATGCCCTCGTAGATCTTCGCCCCGCCGCCAATGAACAGCTCGCCGCGATCTTCCAGGGCGTTGAGCGCATAGGCCTGGGCATCGCCCGGCACCATCGAGATCAGCACGCCGTTCTGGCGTCCTTCGATCGGACCCTTATGCGCATCGTATTTCTCGTAGATGCGGTTCATGATGCCCGTACCGCGCGTGTCGGACAGGAATTCGCCGTGATAGCCGATCAGCCCGCGGCTGGGGGCGGAGAAGGTGATCCGCGTCTTGCCGTGTCCCGAGGGGCGCATTTCGGTGAGCTCGGCCTTGCGGCGCTGCATCTTTTCCACGACCGTCCCGGAATGCTCGTCGTCGACGTCGATGACGACGGTCTCGAAGGGTTCCATGCGTTGGCCGTCCTCGGTGCGGAACAGCACGCGGGGGCGGCTGATGCCGAGCTCGAAGCCCTCGCGGCGCATCGTCTCGATCAGCACGCCGAGCTGGAGTTCGCCGCGACCGGCGACTTCGAAGGCGTCCTTGTCCTCGGCCTCGGTCACGCGGATGGCGACATTGGTTTCCGCCTCGCGCATCAACCGGTCGCGGATCATGCGGCTCGTCACCTTGTCGCCCTCGCGCCCGGCGAGCGGGCTGTCGTTGACCGAGAAGCGCATGGCCAGCGTCGGCGGGTCGATCGGCTGCGCTGCGATCGGGGTGCTGACTTCCGGCGCGGCGATGGTGTTGGCGACCGTCGCCTTCTCGAGCCCCGCCAGCGCGATGATGTCGCCGGCCTGCGCGCTGTCGACCGGCACGCGCTCGAGCCCGTCGAAGCTCATCAGCTTGGTCGCGCGGCCGACCTCGATGACGTTGCCGTCCATGTCGAGCGCGCGGATCGGGTCGTTGACCTTGACCTTGCCCGACTGGACCCGCCCGGTGAGCACGCGCCCCATGAAATTGTCGCGGTCGAGCAGCGTGGCGAGAAAGCTGAACGGACCCTCGGTGTCGAGGCCCGGAGGCGGCACGTGATCGACGATCAGCTTGAACAGCGGCTCGAGATCGCCCGAACGCGCATCCTTGTCCTCGCTGGCATAGCCATCGCGGCCCGAAGCCCAGAGCGAGGGGAAATCGAGCTGCTCGTCATTGGCATCGAGGCTAAGGAACAGCTCGAAACATTCGTCGAGCACCTCGTCGGGGCGGGCATCGGAGCGGTCGATCTTGTTGACCACCACGATCGGCTTGAGCCCGAGCGCCAGGGCCTTGCCGGTGACGAACTTGGTCTGCGGCATCGGGCCCTCGGCGGCGTCGACCAGCAGGATCACCCCGTCGACCATCGAGAGAATGCGCTCCACCTCGGCGCCGAAATCGGCGTGGCCCGGCGTGTCGACGATGTTGATCCGCGTGGTTTCTCCGCCATGCTCCCACTCGACGCTGGTGCATTTGGCGAGAATCGTGATCCCGCGTTCCTTCTCGAGATCGCCCGAATCCATCGCCCGTTCCTCGATCCGCTGGTTTTCGCGGAAGGTGCCGGACTGGCGGAAAAGCTGGTCGACCAGCGTGGTCTTGCCGTGATCGACGTGGGCGATGATCGCGATATTGCGCAGCGAAGAGGACATTTTCGGGGAGCTTTCGAGAGAAAATCCGGGCATCTGCCGGGAAACGCCCGCGCCCCTAGCGGGAATGGTGCGTTGCAGCAACCCGGTGCACGGGTGTGACTCGAATACCACAGGCACGGCGGGGGCTTACTGACAGGCGAGTCAATGGCTTGAGACGGACTGACAGCCCGTTTATTCGGCGGTTAACGGCCCGCAATCCATTCGGTACGTCCGAGGGCCGGGTTTGAGGAGAGGACCCCAGATGAAATTCACCGCGCACGTTCGTGCAGCCCGCTTCCGTGCCGCCCTGCTTGGTGGCGTCGCCCTGGCCGCCATCCCCACCGCCGTCCAGGCCCAGGATCGCGACGAGCTTCAGGAAGCGCAGGAGGTCGTCGACGACGACGGCGACAACATCCCGATCGCCGAGGATTCCAGCACCGGCAACACCATCGTCGTCACTGCGACCAAGCGCGAGCAGACGCTGCAGGAAACCCCGGTCGCCGTCAGCGTGACCACGGCCGAGACGATCGAGCGCGCGCAGATCCGCGACGTCACCGATCTTGCCACCGTCGTTCCCTCGCTGCGGGTCAGCCAGCTCCAGAGCGCCTTCGCCACCACCTACTCGATCCGCGGCTTCGGCACCGATGGCAACAACATCGGCCTCGAACCTTCGGTCGCTCTGTTCGTCGACGGCGTCTATCGCAGCCGCGCGATCTCGCAGCTCTCCGATCTGCCCGACATCCAGCGGGTCGAGGTGCTGCGCGGTCCGCAATCGACTCTGTTCGGCAAGAACGCCAGCGCCGGCGTGATTTCAATCGTGACCAAGGAGCCCGAGTTCGACTTCGGCGGCCTGGTAGACGTGAGCTACGGCAATTACGATGCGCTGGTGGTGAAAGGCTACGCCACCGGGCCGATCACCGATTCCATCGCGGTCAGCGGCGCGGCCGGTTACAACCGGCGCGACGGCTATCTCATCAATGCCGTCGACGGCAACGACATCAACGATCGCAATCGCTGGTTCACGCGCGGACAGCTGCTGTTCGACAACGGCGGTGCCTTCCGCGCCCGGATCATCGGCGACTACGACGAGATCGACGAGAAATGCTGCGGCGTCGTCAACGTCCTGCCTTCGGCCGCGACCGGGGCGGTTCTCGCGGTCGGTGGCCAAGTCAGCGACTTCCGCGACAACCCGGACGGCGACACGGTGTTCACCGATGTCGATCCCTTCAGCCGGATCAAGAACTGGGGTGTCTCGGGCCAGCTCGAATATTCCTTCGGCGCGGTCGAGCTGACCTCGATCACCGCTTACCGCGACACCGAGCTTTCGGCCAATCAGGACGTCGATTTCACCAGCGCCCGGCTCGCCACCGGCGCCAATATCGGCCAGGCGGACATCAACACCTTCACCCAGGAACTGCGGCTCGCCTCCGATTTCGACGGTCCGCTCAACTTCCTCCTCGGCGGGTATTATTTCGACGAGAAGGTGGACACCTCGGATTCGATCATCTTCGGCCAGGATTTCCGGCCCTATGCCAACATCCTGCTCCAGGCGGCCAGTGGGGGCGCTTTCACGGTCCCCTCGCTCGAGGGCCTGTTCTCGCAGCTAACCGGGCAAAACTTCACCGGTCAGTTCTTTGCCGCGGGCCAGGGCTTCCTGAACAACATCAGTCAGGACAACGAAGCCTATTCCTTCTTCGGCAACGTCGATTTCGAGATAACGCCCGAACTGGTGCTGACGCTCGGCGCGAACTACACCAAGGACAAGAAGTCGATCGTCACCAATTCGCAGAGCACCGACGTGTTCTCGAACCTCAACCTGACGGCGATCCGCAACACCGCGACCCAGGTCGGCATCGCACAGACGATCGGCGGGATCCTCGGGGTGCCAGGTGGCTTCGCCTCGGCGGCGCAGATCCAGGGCTTCGCTGCGGCGCAGCCCGGCGCGTTCCAGCAGATTTCCGCCGGAGCGGCGGCGGCGACCGCGCCCTTGCTCGGCCTGACGTCGCTGCAATTCCTGCCGCCCCTGCAGAACTGCCCGAACGCGGTCGAGGATTGCGCCACCAACGACGACGACTGGAGCTACACCGCGCGTCTCGCTTACGAGATCACGCCGACGCTCAACGTCTATGCGAGCTACGCGACTGGCTACAAGGCTCCAAGCTTCAACCTGTCGCGCGACAGCCGGCCGCTGCCGGGCGATTTCGCGGCACTGGTCAGCCAGGGTCTCGCGGTTCCGAACCTGCGTCCCGGCACCCGCTTCGCCGAGGCGGAGGAATCGACGGTCTACGAAGTCGGCATCAAGGGTAATTGGGAATACGCTTCGGCCAATCTCACGCTGTTTCAGCAGTCGATCGACGACTTCCAGGCCAACACCTTCACGGGCACCGGGTTCATCCTGTCCAACGCCGGCGAACGCAAGACCTACGGCGTCGAGTTCGATGGGCTGGTCCGCCCGACCCCCGAACTGACCTTCAATCTCGCCATGACCTACCTCGACTCGACCTACGAGAGCTTCGTCAATTCGCCCATCGGCGATCTGTCGGGCGAAGAGGTTGCGGGCATTCCCGAACTGTCCGCGGTGATCGGCGCGCAATACGACCGCGAAGTCAATTCGGCCGGCGACCGCATCATCCTGCGCGGCGATTTCTCCTACCAGTCGCCGGTCCAGGTGGTTGCCGGGCTCGTCGCCTTCATCGACACCAACCCGGTGACCGGTGCCCGCGACTTCACCCGCGCGCGTTCTGTCGTGCGGCCGTACCGGCGCGAGGTAAACGACCTCAACGCCTCGTTCACCTACGCCTTCGACATGGGGCTGGAGCTGTCGGTCTGGGGGCGCAACCTGCTCGACGATCGCGACATCACCACGGTGTTCGACTCCGTTGCGCAGGACGAGTCAATCTCGGGCTATCCCAACCAGCCGCGCACCTACGGCGTTTCGGCGCGCTTCCGCTTCTGAGCGGCCGGCGACCAATCGAAACGGGAAGGGGGCTTTCGGGCCCCCTTCTTTTTGCGCGTTTAAAGCGCTCGCAGGGCCTGTGCGGGTTTGGCGCGCAGCAGCGGGAGGGAACCGCCAAGGGCAAAGGCGAAAACCACCGCCAGCCCGGCCCCGAGCACCGCGAGAACCGCGCCCCAGTCGGGCAGCCAGTCGAATTCGAACATCTGCGTGATCACGAGCCACGCGAGCACACCGCCGATCCCCAGCGCCACCACGGCGAGCGCGAGAGCCAGCACGCCATATTCGACGAGCTGCATGACGAGGATCTGGCGTCGATCGGCGCCAAGGACACGCAGGACCACCGTGTCGTAGGTCCGTGCCGCGCGCGCTGCGGCGATCGCGCCGAGCAGCACGGCCAGACCGGCCAGCACCGCGACACTTGCGGCGGCGAGCGTCGCCAGCCCGACCTGTTCGAGGATGGTCCGCGCCTGTACCAGAATGCCGCCGACCTCGATTACCGAGCTCGAGGGAAATTCGCGGACAAGCGCCTGCAGCAGCGGCCCGGTCGGCGTGCCGTCGGTGAGGTCGATGGTGGCGGCGAGATTGTGCGGGGCATCGGCCAGCGCGTTGGGACTGAGGACGAAGACATAGTTGAAGCCCATGTTCTCCCAGTCGATCCGGCGCAGGCTGGCGATGCGTGCGGTGCGTTCGACGCCGAGGACGCCGAAGGTCAGCATGTCGCCGATCTCCAGCCCCGCCGCCTCGGCAAATTCCTCGTCGACCGAGACCAGGTACTCGCCCTGGTAGAAGGGACCCCACCACTGGCCATCGGTGATCGTGTTGCCCGCGGGCACAGCGTCGGCATAGGTCAGGCCGCGCTCGCCGCGCAGCGCCCAGGCACCGTCGGGAATGTCTTCCAGATCGGCGGTGCGGATCATGTCGCCCTCGGGCCCGAAGGCGAGGACCGCGCCGCGCAGGGCCGGTACGGCGCGGATGGAGGCCTCCTCGTCCTCGGCCCACACGAGCTGCTCGAACGCGCCGATGCGCTCGCGCGGGATGTCGAGGACGAAATAGTCGGGCGCTTCCTGCGGCACGCGGGATTCGATGTTGCCGTCGATCGCGGTCTGGACCGCGGCAAGAACGACGAAGGCGGCCAATCCGAAACCCAGCGCAGTGACCAGCGCCCCCGTGCTCGATCCGGGGCGGTGGAGATTGGCGAGCGCGCCGCGGGCGATCGGGTTGGCCGGGCGGGGGAGGGTGGCCGCGAACTTGCGGATGGCCCAACCAAGGCCCGCGAGCAGTGCCAGAGCGGCTGCGGCGCCGCCGAGGAAGGCGGCGGAGAGCAGCGGATTGCTCGCGGTGACCAGGGCCAGCGCCACGATCACTGCGAGGCCACCCCCGACGATGCCGAGCGCGCGGCGGTCGCTTGCCAGGGGGGCCACGCGGGCGCGCATCAGCGCCATCGCCGGAAAATGGCGCGCGCGCATCAAAGGCGGGGCAGCGAAGACCAGCGCGACCAGAACGCCGTAGGTCAGCGCCACGAGCAGCGCGAGCGGGTCGATCACCAGCCCGGTCTCGACCGGCAGCAACCCTTCGAGGGCGAGCCCCAGCAACGGGGTGATCGCCACTCCGACCACCAGGCCGGCCAGGCTCCCTGCCAGCGCCGCGGCGCCGATCTGGAGCGCGTAGATGCGGGCGATATCCTGGCTGGTCGCGCCGAGGATCTTGAGCGTGGCGATCGCCTGCCGCCGCGCGTCGAGATAGGAGGTGACCCCGCCGCCGATGCCGATCCCGGCGATGACCAGCGCGGCGAGCCCGACCAGAGTCAGGAATTCGCTCATCCGGCCGACGAAGCGATCGGCCCCGGGGGAAGCGCGGTCGCGGGTGCGGAAATCGAACCCGGCCTCGGGGAATAGCGCTTGTAAAGCTTCCTCGACCGCCTCGGGATCGCGCGCGACGTCGTCGAAGGCGACGCGGGTCTTGGTCTGGTACATGGAGCTCGGCGCGATCAGGCCGGCGCTTTCGGGCAGATCGCGTGCCACGATCACCGTGGGGCCGAGCTGGAAGCCTTCGCTCAGCCGGTCGGGCTCGGTGGCGATGATGCCCGCGACCGTCAGCCTCTGCGTGCCGATGGTGATCGCGTCCCCGGTGTCGACCCCGAGCCTGTCGGCCGCGCCGCGATCGAGATAGGCCTCGTTCGCCGCGGGCGGGCCGACCGCCTCCCGTCCTTCCAGGTCGAGCGACCCGTAGAGCGGATAGACATCGTCGACCGCCTTCAAACCGATCGGTGCCGCCTGATCGCCGTAGCGGGCCATCGCCTGCAGCCGGAAGCCCGATGACAGGCGGCCATATTCCGCAAGCGCCGCGCGCTCTTCCTCGTTCAGCCCGCGCTGCCACAGCTCGATCTCGAGATCGCCCCCGAGCAATTCCTGCCCGCGGCCTTCGATCTCGTTCTCGATCGCCGAGGTCAGCGTGCCGATCGCGGCGAGCGCGCCGGTGCCGAGGAACAGGCACACCAGCAGGAGCCTGAGGCCCCGGAACCGGGCGTTGAGATCGCGCCGGGCGATCCGCCAGGCCTCGGCCCAGCTCACGGCGCGGCGCTGTCGGTAGCGATGCGTCCGTCGCCGAGCGTCAGCACCCGCTCGCATTTGCCGGCGAGTTCGGGGTCGTGGGTGATGACGAGCAGGGTGGCACCGGTCTCGGCCCGGCGAGCGAAGAGCAGTTCGACGATCTCGTGCCCGGTCGCGGCATCGAGGTTGCCGGTCGGCTCGTCGGCGAAGATCAGTTGCGGGCGTGGGGCGATGGCGCGGGCGATGGCCACGCGCTGTTGCTCGCCGCCGGACAATTGCTGCGGATAGTGATCGAGCCGGTGACCGAGGCCGACCGCTTCCAGCTCGGCCCGGGCCCGCGGCTGCGCGTCCTTCTCGCCGGCAAGCTCCATCGGCGTGGCGACGTTTTCGATCGCAGTCATCGTCGGCAGCAGATGGAAGGCCTGGAGAACGATGCCGATGTTCCCGCGCCGGGCATGCGCCAGCGCATCCTCGTCCATCCCCATGAAATCCTGACCCGCGACCGTCAGCGTGCCACCCGTGGCCCGCTCGAGCCCGGAGAGGACCGCCATCAGCGAACTCTTGCCGGAGCCCGAGGGCCCGAGCAGGGCGACCGTCTCGCCGGTGCCGACGGTCAGATCGAGCCCCTTGAGGATTTCGACCGGCGCGGCGGCGTTGCCGAGGGTGAGAGTGAGGTTGCGGGCGGAAATCGCGGCTTGAGAAGTCGTCACCGGGCTGCGATGGCATGGCGACACCCGTTGCACAAGGAAACTCGCCGATGCCGGTCCGCCTCCTGTCGATCGCAGCCCTGCTGCTGCTCGGCGCATGCACGCAGGAAAGCGAGCCGCGGGATCCGGTCAAGACCAGCGTCGAGGCGCCTTCCGCACCGGAGGCGATGGCCACCATCGACGGCCCGGAACGGGTGATCCTGGCCTTCGGCGACAGCCTGTTCGCAGGCTACGGGCTGGGCGAGGCCGAGGCCTATCCCGAGCGGTTGCAGGTGGCGTTGCGCGGCGAAGGGGTGAATGTGCGCGTGATCGATGCCGGGGTCTCGGGCGACACCAGCGCCGCGGGCGCGCAGCGGCTCGGCTTCGTGCTCGACGGGCTGGACGCCAAGCCCGATCTCGTCCTCCTCGAACTCGGCGGCAACGATCTGTTGCGCGGGATCGAGCCCGCCCAGACCCGGGCCAATTTCGAGGCGATGCTGGAAGAGCTCCGGTCGCGCGATATTCCCGTACTCATCATGGGTATGCGGGCGCCGCCCAATTACGGGCCCGAGTACCAGCAGGCGTTCGACGGTCTCTATCGCGAGCTCGCGACGGAATACGACACACAGCTGGTGCCCTTCTGGCTCGAAGCGATCTATCGGGATCCGTCGCTGTTCCAGTCCGATCGCATCCACCCGACGGCGGCCGGGATCGACCGGCTGGTCGAGGATACGAGGGACGAAGTGCAGGCGGCGCTGCCCGCCGGTTAGAGCCGCCGCGCGGCACCCGCCGCCACCTCCCACACCGCCGCCGTCCCTTCGATGGCGGAAAAGGGAGCGATCTCGGTTCCGGTCATCCACACCTGTGTGCCGATCGCGCGCAACCTGTCGAACAGGGCCGCCCGGCGGTCGGGATCGAGATGGGCGGCGACCTCGTCGAGCAGCAGGACGGACGGACGGCCGGCTGCGGCCATCGCCGCATGGGCCAGCGTCATCGCCAGCAGCAACGCCTTCTGTTCGCCGGTCGAGCATTGGGCCGCGGGCATCCGCCTGGCCGCATAGTACACTTCGAGTTCGTCGCGATGTGGCCCGGCAAGGGTGCGCTGCGCCGCCCGGTCGCGGGCGCGCCCGTCGTGCAGCGCCTGGGCGAACTGGTCGCGGCCGACCGGCCCGCCGGGCGCATAGGTCAGCGCGGGGCGGGGGAAGGGGGCCTCGTCCTGAGCGACGATCCGCGCCATCAGGGCATCGACCGTCGCCTGCCGCCCATGCGCCAGCCGCGCGCCGTGATCCGCCATCTGTGCCTCGATCGCATCGAACCAGCGCCCATCGGGATCGCGCCGGTCGGCGAGCAGGCGATTGCGTTCGCGCAGCGCTTTCTCATAGGCGGCGGCGTGGGTGCCATGCATCGGATCGCGCGCCAGCGCCAGCCGGTCGAGATAGCGCCGCCGCTCCTGCGCCGGGCCCATGAACAGCCCGTCCATCGCCGGGGTCAGCCACCCCATCGCCAGCCATTCGCCCAGCGCGGCCGCACTCGTCTCCGCTCCGTTGACGCGTACCTTGCGGCGCAGGTTCGGCTCGGGGTCGGTCCAGGTGCCGAGGCGAACCGGCTCGCCCTCGTATTCGAGCGACGCGCCGACGGCAAAGCCACCGGCGCTCTCCACCTGGGCCATCTCGGCAAGTGTCGCTCGCCGCAGGCCCCGCCCGGGGGCGAGGAGCGACAGCGCCTCGAGAATGTTGGTCTTGCCCGCACCGTTCGCGCCAACGAGCAGGTTGAACCCTGCCGCCCCCTCCAGTGCGGTGTCGGCATGATTGCGGAATCGAGCCAGGGAAATGCGGTCCAGCGCCATCCCGCATCGCCTAAAGCGGAGATGGTGCTCCGTCACGGAAAAGCCCATTTCGAACAGTTGGGGAATTTTCCCAACATTGCGGATAGGTGAATGCGGCTGGAGAGCTTGGTACAGGTGGCAATGGCCGTTTTCAGCCATTTCACGGTTTTGGCACGCCCGTTGCAATCCTGTCGACATCCCCGGAAAGGCCGGGGTGTTCAGGAAGGAAACACCAAATGACCTACGAAAATGCCAACAACGCTCTCGCTGCCATCGCCGCCTTCGCCGTCTCGGTGATCGTCATGGCCGCCGCCATCGTTCCCGCCAGCCCCGCCGGTTTCATCGCCTGATCGCGGCTTCACCAACACTTCGACAAAGGAATATCAGAATGCCCGGTTTCAATTCGAACAAGGCCATCGCCGCTGCGTTCTCGCTCGTTCTCTCGGCGATCTTCTTCGCCACGGCCATCGTCCCGGCCTCGCCTGCAGGAATGCTGGCATGAACGACCTCAAGTTCCGCGACGACGACAGGGCCGTCACCCCGGGCCGCAAGTTCCGGCTCGACAAGCGCCATGGCAAGCTGATGGGCGTGTGCGCCGGCATCGGCAACCACTTCGGGGTCGACACGACCCTGGTCAGGATCGGCTTCGTGCTCGGCACATTGCTGGGCTTCGGCAGCTTCCTGCTCATCTACCTCGCGATCGGCCTGATCGCGGACTGAGGGGGCGCGGCGAGACCGCCGCCCCCTCCGTCACACCGTCCTTCTTTCACATGGCCGAAATGCCGCCGTCGAGCTTGAGCTCCGCACCGGTCATGAACTTGCTCTCGTCGCTGGCGAGATAGAGCACGCCATTGGCGATATCGTCAGCCTCGCCGACCCGCTTCAACGGGATCTGACGGGCGAGTTTTTCCATCACAACGCTCTTCTCGTAACCCGTGTTGGCCACCATCCCGTCGAGGATGGGCGTGTCGATGAAGGTCGGGTGGACCGAATTGCAGCGAATGTTCCAGCCCTGCTTGGCGCAATAGAGCGCCACCGATTTCGACAGCATCCACACCGCGGCCTTGCTGGCGTTGTAGCCGGGCATGGTGTCGCTGGCGATCAGCCCGGCGATCGAGGAGATGTTGACGATCGAGCCGGGCTGGCTCTCCTTCATCAGCGGCAGGGCCTTCTGGCAACCGAGAAAGACGCTATCGACATTGACTGCGAAGCCATGCTTCCACGTCTCGTAATCGCAGGTCTCGATATTGCCCTTCACTCCGATGCCGGCGTTGTTGACCAGCACGGACAGGCCGCCGAGATTGTCGCGGGCCGTTTCGACCGCATTTTCCCAGGCGCCTTCGTCGGTGACGTCGAGCTTCATGGAGAAGGCGGTGCCGCCCCCGCATTCGTCCTCGATCGCCCTGGCGGTTTCGGCCGCGCCATCCTCGTTGAGATCGGTGACCAGCACGCGGGCACCCTCGCGCGCGAGCATTCGTGCTTGCGCCGCACCCAGACCCTGGGCCGCGCCGGTCACCAGCGCCAGCTTGCCTGCAACTCTACCCGCCATGTCTACTCTCCCGCGAGGATATCCTGTCCCAGCGCCAAGAGCAGGCGGACGTCGATCGCGCAACCTTCCGTGCGCTTCGCCGCCACGAATGCGTCGAGTTCGGACAGGAGTACGCGGTGGACGGTGATGTTTTCGCTTTCGGTGCCGCCGCCCGCGTGGATCCGGGTCAGGCCGGTCGCGCGCACCAGAGTGAAGCTCTCGCTGACCATGCCGGGGGAGGAGTGGAAACGGCCGACGTCCTGGAGATGCGCGGCGCGGTAGCCGGTCTCCTCCTCGAGCTCGCGCCCGGCGGCGGCGAGGTCGTCCTCGCCCTCCGCTCCGTCATCGTCTCCGATGAGTCCGGCGGGCAGTTCGAGGCAGTTGCGGCCCAGCGGCACGCGGTATTGTTCGACGAGAAGGATTTGCCCGTCGTCGACCGCGAGGATCACGGCGGCGCGGATGTCGCGGGTGCGCCCGACATATTCCCAGCGCCCGCGCGTCTTCGCGACGATGTATCTCCCCTGCCATTCGATGCGTTCGGGGGCGTCGTGATCCGGAGCGGTCAAACCTCGATCAGCCGGTCGGGCAGCTCGTTCTGGTCGTCCGCATCGCGGGGGAAATGCTCGGCGAGGACCGCGCCGACATCGCGCACGCCCGCCGCCAGACCCTCGGCGATGCGGCCTTGTTTGATCTCGGCCAGCATGTCCGCCATCGCCTCGCCCCAGACTTCGGCGTCGACGATCGCGGCGATCGGCTGGTCCGCGACGATCTCCGCGCGGTGTTCTTTCATCGACAGGTAGAGCAGCACTCCGGTGCGGCCGTGGGTGCGGCGTTCGGCGCCGACCTTGAAGTGGCGGATCGCGGTTTCGTGGACCCGGGCGGTCTTCACCGGTCCGGGAACGCAGGCGTAGGTGAGCCTGTCCCAGCTCAGCAGCGCCCAGGTTGCCGCGAAGGCGAGGAGGCCGAGACCGATGGTCATGCTGGCGAGCTCGCCATTGGTCCATTCATGGGTCCAGCCGCCGACCAGCGAATCCCAGAGATTCATGAACGGCAGAGGGAAAAGCGCAAACAGGCTCATCGCGGTGAAGGCGATACCGGCCGACCAGACCAGCACCACGTCGCTGTAGCCGTCGCTGCGATCCGCCAGGACGGTGACGATCTCGCCGCTGGTGGTGAGTTCCGCCTCGGCGACCGCGTCGCTGACAATCCGGTGACCCCGTTCGTCGAGATAGCGCGCCATGGCCTACCACCCCCCGGAGGCGCCGCCGCCCCCGAAACTGCCGCCGCCGCCGGAAAAGCCGCCGAAGCCACCGCCTCCGCCGCCGCCCCAGCCGCCGCCTCCGCCGCCGTCGAAGCCGCGGGCGACCGCCTTGCCGGCTTCCCACAACAGAATGTCGCCGACCACGCCCATGCCCCCGCGGCGATAGCGCCGCCGCCGGCCGCCGCGGAACATCGGCAGGATGAAGAAAAACAGGATGAACCCGATCCAGATCAGCGTGCCGATCGGGAAGCCCCCGTCGCTGCTGCGTTCCTGCGAGGCCTGCCGGGCGATCGCCGCCGCTTCTTCGGGCGGCAGCTGGAGCTGGGTTATGATCCGGTCGGCACCCCATTCGATCCCGGCGGAATAGTCGCCCTCGCGGAAATAGGGCTTCATCCCCTCGACGTATTCGTAAGCGAGCCCGTCGGGAATGATGCCTTCGAGGCCGTAGCCGACCTCGACCCGCATCTTGCGCTCGTTGGGCGCGACGATGAGGAGGATGCCGTCGTCGTTCTCCTCGTCCCCCAGCGCCCATTCGCGGCCCAGGCGATAGCCGTAATCGGCGATGTCGTAGCCTTCGAGATCGGGGATAGTGGCGATGACGAACTGGCGCTGGTTGGCCTGCTCGAACTGGTCGAGCTTCTGCGTCAGCCGCGCCTCGGTGGCATCGTCGATGATGTTCGCGGCATCGACCACCGGCGCGGTGCCGCGCTCCGGAAAGGTCTGCGCCGCGGCGGGAAGGGCGAACCCGACCGCCGCAGCGATAACGAGGATCAGGCGCGCAAGCTCACGCATCCCAGTTTCGGCGCCAACGCCGCTCAATTGACGGCTGCGGCGTCGAGATCGTCCGAAGCGTTGTCGTTCGCCCCGGTGGCGGTCGGCGCATTGCCGGCGCTGGAGCGCATGTTCAGCTCGGGCGCGACTTCGGCGCCTTCGGTCACCGCTTCGTAGGGCACCATCGGCTCGGCGCCGTGGATGATATTCGCGCCGATCGTGTCGGGGAAGGTGCGGATCGTGGTGTTATACTGGCGCACCGCCTCGTTGTAGTCGCGGATAGCGACGCGAATGCGGTTCTCCTGCCCCTCGATCTGGGTCATGAAGCGGCCGAAATTCTCCTGGCTTCGCAGTTCCGGATAGCGCTCGACCGAGACCAGCAGCCGCGACAGCGCGCCGCCCAGCGTGTTCTGCGCCTGCTGGAACTGCTGCATCTGCTGCGGATCGGAAAGGTCCGACACATCGATCTCGGGCCGTGTGGCCGAAGCGCGGGCCTCGATCACCTGATTGAGCGTCTGGCGCTCCTGCTCGGCCGAGGACATGGTTATCTGCTCGAGGTTGGGGATGAGGTTTGCGCGCTCCTGGAAGGCGGCTTCGACATCGGCCCACTTGGCCTTGGCGTTCTCCTCCGCGGCGGGGACCGAGTTGATCCCGCAGGCCGACAGCGCGAGCGCGGCGGCGGCGACGATGGCGGTACGGAATGCGGCAATGCGGTTCATGGCGTGATCGGCTCCCTTGACGAGTGTCTTGGCAAGATAGCACACCGGTGTCGCCGTTCAAGGAGAACCGGACAGAACAGCTCTTGATCGCGGTCTTGATCGCATACCGGACAGCGGGCACAGGGGAGGGCGAAGTCGAGTACGGAGGGACGGCATGGCACTGGGAACCGAATTCAAGAAATTCATCGCGCGCGGCAATGTCATCGACCTGGCGGTCGGCGTGGTCATCGGCGCGGCGTTCAGCGGGATCGTCACGCAGCTGACCGAAGCGGTGCTGATGCCGCTGATCGGCTGGATCTTCGGCGACATCGACTTTTCGAACTGGTTCATCCTGCTCGGCGAAATTCCCGAAGGCTATGCCGGTTCGGTCACGAATTACGCCGAATTGAAGGAAGCCGGCGTTGCGATGATCGGCTACGGCGCGCTGATCACCGCGGCGATCAATTTCCTCATCGTCGCCTTCGCGCTGTTCATGCTGGTCCGCGGGGTGAACCGCGTTACCGAGGAAATGCAGCGCAAGCAGATGGAAACGGAAGACAGTTCGACCAATCCCGAAGTTCCGACCGATCCGCAGCTCGACGTATTGAAGAAGATCCTCGCCGCGTTGCGCGAGGAAAAATCGGACGTTTCGTCCACTTCCAATTAAGGTAGGATCGCCTATATGGGCTCTGCCGGTTTCGGCCGGCTATGGCGATAAATGGCGCCGTGCAATAGGTACAACGGACCCGGGGGCAGTACCCGGCGGCTCCACCACAAACCGCGGATCTCCGCGATTTATGACGGGGCCGAACCAGGATCGACGTGTGCTGAAAGACGGTGTTTTCGCCCGGGCTGAGTAACCCGTAAAACTGTTCAAAACACACAAGTGCCAACGATAACGAAGCACTCGCAATCGCTGCGTAATCTGACGGCCTAGCGGCCTGAACTTACAAAGCCAAAGCGCGGTCGGACCCACCGGGCAACAGAAGCGGATTCCGGGGCTCCGGGGGTAGCTAGCAACAGAAACCCCCACCCTTCACCTGCAGAAGAGAGCGGACCGCGCCGGTTGCGCACCGGCTTGGCCGGTCACGAAACTTGACCGCCATCGCCGGAGAGCTAAGCGAGCGGCAAAGGGGGGCTACTTATCAAAAACCTTTCGGTTCGCGCGTGGTTCTTCCTGGGTCTTGGCGGCGTGATGCTGCTGCTCGCGCTGGTATCGCTTTGGCCGACCAATCGCGGCATGGTGCGCATGGTCGATTTCGTGCGCGAGCCGGCGATCTATCTCGCCGCGGCTTCTGCGGTTCTTGCCGGTCTGTTCGGCGGGCGGTCACGGTGGATCGCGGTCGCGATGCTCACGGGATCGGCCGCGATCAATCTGGTGCGGCTGTGGCCCTACAGTTTTCTCGCCTCCGCCCAAGTGCCGTTGCCGGACGATGTGGACGGAATGAGCTGCGCCGACGTGCTGGCGCTCAACGTCCTGCAGTCGAACGATCGCTACGACCGGACGGCCACCCTGATCGAACGGGTCGATCCCGACATCCTGTTGCTGATGGAAACCGACGAAGCATGGCTCGACGCGCTGGAGCCGCAACTGTCCCGCTACGGCTATCGGCTCGATCGCCCGCTCGACAACACATACGGGATGGCCTTCGCAACCCGCCTCGAGGTCGATCGGGCCGCGATGGTCTCCAACACGGGCAACAACACTCCCACGCTCTATGCGACCTTGCGGACCGGCGACGGGGCGCGGTTCGAGCTGGTCGGGCTGCACCCGCGCCCGCCCCTGCCGGGGCAGAGCACGGAAGCACGCGATGCCAGTATTGCGAGAGCCGGGGCCCGGACGCCCGACCAACTCGGAAACGTCCTGGCGATCGGCGATTTCAACGATGTGCCGTGGTCGCGCACCACCGAGAATTTCCGGGAGGTCGGTGGTTATCTGGATCCGCGCGCGGGACGGGGAAGCTATGCGACCTTTCCCGCTGGCCTGACCGCGCTCGGTTGGCCGCTCGACCAGATCATGGTGAAGGAAGGGGTCAAGGTCGAGAGCCTGGAGATCGGGCCCGATGTGGGTTCGGACCATCGCCCCGTCATCGCCAGGGTCTGCGTCGATCCGATGGCCCCCGATTCCGATATGCCCGACGGGATCGGCATCGTACCCGGCTCCCCGGAAGGCTGATCTAGCCCGCGTCGGCGCCGGCGGATTTGGCCGCCTTTTCGTACTTCAGGCAGTCGAGGATCTTTGCGCCGGCCATGAACACCGCGCAGGTACAGGCGAGGAACAGGAGCTTTCCGCCCCATCCCGGATATTGTTCGAGATAGGCCGCGCCGCGCGAAGTTGCGCCCAGGGCGAGGGCATAGATGATCAAATACGCCTCCCACGGCGATTTGATCACGAACAGCCTCCCGATCTTGCGCAGCACCCGAACGAATCTCCTGGTTAACCTTCCGAACTGCAAAGCGCATTCCAGCGACGCTGCGCCGCGGGTTCCGTTGGTTAATGAAGTCGGGATTGTAAGCCCGCCCGACAGGCTGTCCAGCGCGTTAACCGTGTCGGAACCCTTCGGGTGGAGGATTATCCCAGCTCGTCCAGAGACAGGACACCCAGCAACGCCTCGCGGGCTTCGACCACCTGCTTCGCCAGCGCCTCGCTGCCGATGTCGGCGGGGTCGATCTGCTCGGGCCACATTTCGGCGACCACGGCCTCGATCCGTTCGGCGGACCGCTCGTCCAGCAGGAAGCGCGGATCGATGGTCGCGGGGTCGGCCACCACGCGCAGCCGCAGGCAGGCGGGTCCGCCGCCATTGGCCATCGACTGGCGCACGTCGACATGGCGGACCGAGCCGATCGGCCCGTTGTCGCGTATCATCCGGTCGAGAAAGGCCGAAACGCTGGCGCTCTCGCGGCATTCGTCGGGGACGACCAGTTCCATGCCCCCATCGGGCAGGGTCAGCAGCTGGGCGTTGAACAGATAGGTCCGGATCGCCTCGTCCAGCGTGACCTGCTCCTCGGAGACCTCGACGACCTCCAGCGCGGGAAATGCGGCGCGGATCGCGGCGCAGGCAGCATCGCGGTCGGCGAAGGCGCGGGCGTGGGCGAAGAGCACCCGTTCGTTGGCCACCGCGACGACATCGTTGTGAAAGGCGCCGGCTTCGATCGCTTCGGGATTCTGCTCGATGAACACGCATTTCGCCGGATCGAGACCGTGTCGGCGTGCGACGGCGCGGCTCGCCTGTTCGTGCTGGCGCGCCGGGAATTTGCCGCCCTGGCGGCCGTAGACGAACACCTCGACCCCGGGCGCGCCGTGGCTCTCGCAGAAGCGCATGTGGTTCGCCGCGCCCTCGTCGCCGAAGCTCGGCAGGATCGCGTCGTGGACCGCGAAATGGCGGCTGTCGGCAAAGGCGAGGGCGAGCTGCGCCCGGGTGTCGCGCCATTCCTGCGCGCGGTGGGGCATGGTTACGAGATTGGCGGGGGTCAGATGGCAACGGCCGTCGCCAGTGTCGGGCGCGGGGCTGACGGTGGCGGCGTTGGCGGTCCACATGCTGGAAGCCGACCAGGCCGCGGCGAGCAGCGCGCGATCGGTGTCGCGGTCGACCGCGAGTGCGTGCAGGAACGCGCCGTTGGGGCGCGGCAGGGGGAGCAGGAAACCCTGAGCCAGGCCCAGCGCCATGTTGGCGCGCATCTTGGCGATCCCCTGGAGCGCCGCCTTGCGCGGGTACGATGGGTCGCCCCGGTGGCTGGCGCTGGCGATGTTGCCGAGGCTGAGGCCCGCATAATTGTGGCTCGGCCCGACGATCCCGTCGAAATTGATCTCGGCCAGTCCGCCCGTCACCGCGCCACGCTCCAGACCTCGTCTCCCGGAGCAACGTCGAGCGCTTGTGCACACGCCTCGTCGATGGATGCGGTCCCGTCTTCGTGCAGCGCGCGCATGCCGTAGGCGCAGCGGAAATCCTCCAGGCGGCCGGTCGCCACCAGTGCCCGCTCGCCACCGTCCAGTTCGCAGTCGGAGAGCTTCGCGGGAACGGCCTCCGCGATGCTCCTCACGTGATCGGTACGCGCGGTCATGGTCGGGCCGCCATCGAAGATGTCGACGTAACCTTCGGCCGCAAACCCTTCTTGTTCCAGCATTCGCATCGCCGCGCGTCCGCTGGGGTGGGGCAGGCCGATGACCTTGCGCGCCTCGTCTTCCAGCATCGCGACATAGACCGGGTGCTTGGGCATCAGATCGGCGATGAACTGGTTGCCGTTGATCGCGTTGAAATAGTCCGCTTCCTGGAAACTCATGCCGAAGAACCGCCCGGCCACCCCGTCCCAGAAGGGCGAGCCGCCGCTGTCGTCGATGATGCCGCGCAGTTCGGCGAGGATGCGATCGGCAAAGCGCGCCCGGTGCATGGCGATGAACAGATAGCGGCTGCGCGCGAGCAGCAGGCCCAGCCCTCCGGCGCGCTCGTTGGGGTGCAGGAAGAGGCCGCCGACCTCGCTCGAGCCTTCGAGATCGGTGACCAGGCTGAGCAGTTCGGCGCGCACCGTGCGGCCCAGTTCCTCGCTGTGCTGGGTCAGCGTGTTGAGGCGGTAGGAGTAGAACGGCCAGCGTTGCCCGACCTGGCTGAACAGCTGGCAGGTTCCGCGCACCTGGCCGGTTTCCCGGTTTTCGAGGACTAGGACGAAGAGATCGTCGCCCAGCGTGTCGTCGGTGCGGGCGAAGGCCTGCCCCGCGCGCTCGAGCTTGCCGGACAGCGAATCGCGATCGGCGGGGAGGTTGGTGAAGCCGCCCCCGGTGAGCTTCGCCATCTCGTAGAGCGGCTCGATGTCTTCCGGCCGTGCCGCGCGCAGGCGGAAGCTCACAGCGCGTCTCCCGATGCCAGCCGTTCGAGGACCAGCGCCGAAAGCGCCGCGCGCTCGGCCAGGCTGGGCACGATCATGTATTCGTCGGGCGAATGGATCTTGCCGCCGCGCACACCCATCGTGTCGACCACCGGCACGCCGGTGGCGGCGATGTTGTTGCCGTCGCAAACCCCGCCGGTGGGCTGCCAGCCGATCGTCTGGCCGAGCTGCGCGCCGCAATCGCGAACCAGATCGAACAGCTTCTGCGCCCGTTCGTCGACCGGCTTGGGCGGGCGGGTGACACCGCCGTGGCGATGGACCGCGACCTCGTGCCGGGTTTTGATCGCCGCGAGGATCGGGGAGAGTTCGCCGTCGAACCGCTCCATCGCCTCGGTCGATTTGGGGCGGATGTTGAATCGCAGCACGGCGAGGTCGGGGACGACGTTGTTCGCCGCCCCGCCTTCGATCTTGGCCGGGTTGATGGTGATGTCGTCTGCCGCGAGGTCGACGATCCGCAGCACCAGGTCGCTGGCGGCGACGATGGCGTTGCGCCCGTCCTGCGGGTTGCGCCCGGCATGGGCGGAGCGGCCGCGAATGGTGATCGAATAATTGCCGGTGCCGCCGCGGGCGTGGGCCAGCGTGCCGTCGGGCAGCGCCGCCGGCTCGTAGGTCAGCGCGGCGTATTTGCCCGCCGCAAGCTGCTCGATCAGCCCGCGGCTGGCGAGGCTGCCGGTCTCCTCGTCGGAATTGATCAGCACGTCGTAGCCGAGACGGGATGCGCCGGACGTCTGTTCGAACGCCTTCAGCGCGTGGAGGATGACATCGAGCCCGCCCTTCATGTCGGCGGTGCCGGGGCCGTTGACCGTCTCTTCATCGAGCCACTCGATGTCCTGGAAGGGATGATCGGAAGGATAGACGGTGTCCATGTGACCGGTCAGGATCACCCGCCGCTCCGCCTCGGGCCGGACGCGCAGCACCATGTGCCGGCCGTGAGGTTTCTCGAATTCCTCGCCGTCGGCGGAGATCGCGGTGACCGTGGCAGGATCGACCAGCTCGACCTCGCCCGGCAGGGCGGCGAAGGCATCGGCGAGCTTCCCCGCCATCACCGCCAGGCCCTCGAGATTGCCGGTGCCGCTGTTCACCCGCGCCCAGTCGAGCGTTTCGGCGAGCATGGCATCGGAATCGATCCGGTCGAGGTGCGGCGAGGTCTGGGGTTCGGCGGGTTGCATGGTCAAACGTCCTTAGGCAGGCTCGCGGCGCTGTCCACCCCCGCGCCGGTTGCCAAGTCCGCGCCGTCTGGCCATAGGGAAACCCGTCTCCTCCCCCAGAGATTCGCATGAAATGGGCCGCAGCGCGGTCGCCGGTTCGGGTGAGCAGATTTTCTCATGAGCGATTACACGACGCGCGGCGGGATCGAGGTCGATTCCACGCTGGCCCAATTCATCGAGGCGGAGGTACTGGAGCCGCTGGGCAAGGATGCGGAGGCGTTCTGGAGCGGCTTTGCCGATCTCCTCGCCCGGTTCGCCCCCCGCAACGCCGCGCTTCTGGCGAAGCGCGAGGAGCTGCAGTCGGCGATCGACGCCTGGCACGTGGAACGCGCCGGCCAGGAGCACGACCCTCTGGCCTACCGCGCCTTCCTGGAGAAGATCGGGTATCTCGTTCCCGAGCCGGACCCGTTCACCATCGGCACGCGCAACGTCGATCCGGAGATTGCCACCATGGCCGGGCCGCAGCTGGTGGTGCCGGTGCTCAATGCCCGTTTCCTGCTCAACGCCGCCAACGCCCGCTGGGGCAGCCTCTACGACGCGCTCTACGGCACCGACGCGCTCGACGCGCCGCCGCCACGGCCGGGCGGCTACGACGAGGCCCGCGGGGCCGCGGTCATCGCCGAGGCGCGCCGCTTCCTCGACACCGCGCTTCCGCTAGCGAGCGAGGGCTGGGCGGAGATCGAGGATGCGCACGACATCGAATTGCGCGATCCCGACCAGTTCGTCGGTCGGACGCCGGACGGTTTGCTGTACCGGAACAACGGCCTGCACATCGAAGTTCAGTTCGATCGCGAACATCCCGTGGGCCGCAGCGATCCCGCCGGCATTTGCGACGTCAAGCTCGAGGCGGCGCTGACGACCATCGCCGATCTGGAGGATTCCGTCGCGGCGGTCGATGCCGAGGACAAGCTGCTCGCCTATCGCAACTGGCTCGGGGTGATCCGGGGCGACTTGGAAGAAAGCTTCGAAAAGCAGGGCAACCGCACCACGCGGCGGCTGGCCGAGGACCGCGAGTACATCGACCGGGCCGGGGAACGCCGGACGCTTCCCGGGCGCAGCCTGATGTTCGTCCGCAACGTCGGCCATCTGATGACCAATCCCGCGATGCGCTGGAACGGCAACGAGATACCCGAGGGCATCATGGACGCGGTCGTCACCGGGGCGATCGGGGCGATCGACGTGGCCGGGCTGGGCAGGTTCGGCAACAGCCGGAGCGGATCGATCTACATCGTCAAACCCAAGATGCATGGGCCGGAGGAATGCCGGTTCACCAGCGATCTGTTCGACGCGGTCGAGGACCTGCTTCAGCTTCCGCGCCACACCATGAAGGTCGGTGTGATGGACGAGGAGCGGCGCACCAGCGCCAACCTTTCGGCCTGCATCCATGCGGTGAAGGACCGGATCGTCTTCATCAACACCGGCTTCCTCGACCGCACCGGCGACGAGATCCACACTTCGATGCGGACCGGCCCGATGATGCGCAAGGGCGAGATGAAGGACGCCGCCTGGCTGAAGGCTTACGAAGCGCGCAACGTCGGCATCGGCCTGAAGCACGGGCTTTCGGGCCGGGCGCAGATCGGCAAGGGCATGTGGGCGGCGCCCGATCTGATGGGCAAGATGATGATCGAGAAGATCGGGCACCTGCGCGCCGGGGCCAACACCGCCTGGGTACCCAGCCCGACCGCGGCCACGCTCCACGCGATCCACTATCACCGCGAGGAGGTTTTCGCGCTTCAGAAGCGGCTGGCCGAAATGCCGGGTCTCGACGATTTGCTGACCATTCCGCTCGCGCGTGGGGCGAACTGGTCGGAGGAAGAGATCCGCGAGGAGCTCGACAACAATTGCCAGGGACTGCTCGGCTATGTGGTGCGCTGGATCGACCAGGGTGTCGGCTGTTCGAAAGTGCCCGATCTGAACGATGTCGGCCTGATGGAGGATCGCGCGACCTTGCGCATTTCCAGCCAGCATATCGCCAACTGGCTGCTCCACGGCATCGTCGACGAGCGCCAGGTGATGCAGAGCCTGCACCGCATGGCGGCCAAGGTCGATGCGCAGAACGCTGGCGATCCGTTCTACGAGCCGCTCATGGACAACCTCGAGGGGCCGGCCTTCTCCGCGGCGAAGGACCTGATCTTCAAGGGCGTCGAACAGCCGAGCGGTTACACCGAACCGCTGCTCCACGAATGGCGGCGCCGGAAGAAGGCTAGCTGAGCGCTTTCGCCAGCTTGGTGAACTCGGCAATGCTCAGCGTCTCCGCGCGGCGTTGCGGGTCGATTCCGAGGCTTGTCAGCGCATCCACGGCGCCGGGGACATTCTTTACGCTCTGGCGCAGCATCTTCCGGCGCTGGCCGAAGGCGGCGGCGGTGAGGCGTTCGAGCGCAGCCGCCGAAACGCCCGCGGGCATCGCGCCGGGTTCGACATGAACGATGGCGCTCATCACCTTCGGAGGCGGCGTGAAGGCGCTGCGATGGACCTTCATCGCGAGGGTTGCGTCGCCCCGCCATTGCGCCAGCACCGCCAGTCTTCCGTAGGCTGCGCTTCCCGGGGGGGCGACGATACGTTGGGCGACCTCCTGCTGGAACATCAGCGTCAGCGACGTCCAGCGCGGCGGCCATGCCTCGCCGCCCAGCCAGCGGGTAAAGAGGGCGGTGCCGACATTGTAGGGAAGATTGGCGACCACGGCGTAAGGCTCGCCCATCAGCGCATCGTGATCGATTGCCATCGCATCGCCCTCGACCACCCGCAGGCGGCCGGGGAAGGCATCGGCCAGTTCGGCGAGGGCGGGAAGGCAGCGGCGGTCCATTTCGATCGCGGTAACGCGGGCACCGGCGCGCAGGAGGGCGCGGGTGAGCCCGCCCGGACCGGGGCCGACCTCCAGCACCGCGCGGTCCGCAAGATCGCCGGGAATGGCAGCGATGCGGTCGAGCAGCTGTTCGTCGAGAAGGAAGTTCTGCCCCAGAGCCTTGGAGGCGCTCAACCCGTGGCGCGCGATGATTTCGCGCAGGGGCGGGAGGTCAGCCACCTGCCCGCCGTGCCGCCATTGCACCGGCCATGCGGATCGCGGCGATGGTCGCGCCGGGGTCGGCGATGCCCTCTCCGGCAATCGCGAAGGCGGTGCCGTGATCGGGGCTGGTGCGCACCAGCGGCAGGCCGAGGGTCGTATTGACCCCTTCGTCGAAATCGAGCGCCTTGAGCGGGATCAGCGCCTGGTCGTGATACATCGCCAGCGCCACGTCGTAGGTTTCGCGGGCGCGGTGCGTGAACAGCGCGTCGCCCGGATGCGGGCCGGTCGCCGCGATCCCCTCGTCCTGAAGACGCGCCACCGCCGGAGCGATGATCCGTTCCTCCTCATGTCCCATCTGTCCCGATTCCCCGGCATGGGGATTGAGCCCGGCGAGCGCCAGCCGAGGGCTTTCGATGCCGAAATCGCGGCGCAGCGCCAGGTGGACCGTCCGCGCCTTGGCGCAGATAAGCTCCACGCTCAAAAGCTTCGGCACTTCGGAGAGAGGGCAGTGGACGGTGATCGGCACCGTCCGCAGGCTTGGCCCGGCGAGCATCATCACCGTGTCATCGGCCGCGACGCCACAAGCCTTTGCAAGGTATTCGGTCTGGCCGGGATGAGGAAAGCCGACACGCGCAAGCTGCGCCTTGCCGACAGGGAGCGTGACCAGCCCGGCGGCGTCGCCCTCCAGCGCCAGCGCCAGGCCATGCTCCAGAGACGCGAGCGCCAGCCGCGCCCCGTCTACGTCGGGCTCGCCGGGAGAATAGACCGCATCCTGCGTGCCGATGACCGGCACCGCGTCGGGGAATGCGGACAGCGCTTCGGAAGGGCCGTCCACCACGGCGATTGGCAGATCGATCCCCCGCGACCTGCCGGCATTGCGTAGCACGCCGGCGCCGCCTGCCACCACGAACGGGGGCAGGTCCAGCGATCCGCGCTGGGTCCAGATCTCGGCGATCAGCTCGGGGCCGATCCCGGCCGGATCGCCGAGCGAGATCGCAAGAGGCTGTCGCGGGGCGATCAATTGTATTCGATATAGGCGTCGTTGCGCAGGTCGCGCAGATAGCGCTGAGCGCGCTTGTTGACCCGCTCGTCCTCGAGCTGGGCCATCATCTGCCCGAAGTCCGGCCCGCCCGCAGTCTGCGGATCGTCGCGCCCGCACAGCATCAGCACCCGAACTCCGTCGGCGACATCGCCGAAGGGGGGCGTCGCCTGACCCACCTGCAACGCCAGCACCAGGGACTGCAGCTGTTCCGGCAGGGATCGGGCCCGAACCTCGTTGTTGGTCACGACTTCCGCGCCAAGCGCTGCGGCAGCCGACTCGACATCGCCGCAGCCGCGAGTGGCGCTGATCCCGGCAGCGAATTCCTGCGCGCGCGCCTGTGCCTGTTCCTGTGTCGTGCCCGGTTCGAAATTGATGGAAATCTGCTTCAGCGAAAGAAGCGCGTCGCGCGGATCGGCGGTCAGCACCTGGCGTTTGTCGATCAGGAGAAGGATCGAATAGCCACCCGGTATCTGCACCGGGCCGACCAGTTGCCCCGGCTGCATCTGCCCGGCGACTCCGGAGAGTTCGGGTGGGAGCTGGCCCAGCCGCACCCAGCCCAGATCACCGCCGACCGCTGCGGTCGAAGCCTGCGAATACTGCCGGGCATAGGCGACGAAGCTGCCGCCCTGACGCAACTGCTCGACGATGTTGCTGGCATTGCTCTGCACCTGCGCGGCGTTTTCGGGGGTTGCAGCGAGAAAGATTTCGCCGAGCCGGAATTCCTCGGTCCCGCGGTCCTGCTCGAGCCGCTGGAGAACCTCGTTCACCTCCTCCTCCGAAACGTTTACGAAGGGTGCGATGTTGCGCTGGAGCAGTCGCCGCCATGCGAGCTCGCCCTCGATCTGGCGCTTGAGCGAAGCGGGCGAAGAGCCGATCGAAACGAGATAGGCGTCCATCGCTTCCGGGTTCTGCCCGAAATTCTGGCCGGCGACGCGGGTGTAGGATTGCGCGACCTCCTGCTCGGTGACGGCGATCTCCTGCGCCTCTGCGGCCTGGATCTGCAGCGTCTCGTCGATCAAGTTGCGCAGCACCTGCATCCGTACGCGGATGAGTTCTTCCTCGCTTATTTCGGCTTCGTTGGCAGCGAGCAGCAGGGCGACACGCTGATCGATGTCGGTGCCGGTGATGACATGACCGTTCACCACCGCCGTCGCCGTCCGGAGATTGGGATCGGCTTCCCCGAAGACCGTCATCGAATTGGGCAGGCCGAGCGGATCGGATACGTCGACGGCTTGAGGCGCGGCCTCCTGCGCGCTTGCGGCCAGGGGCCCGCAAGCGAGGCCGAGCGCGGAAGCGATGGCAATGAAATTGGCGAAACTGTTTCTCGTCACGTCGTCGATTTCCCGTGTGGAGGCGCATCCCGTGCGCACTGTTACCGCCCGGCAGATGCCCGTTCGCGGCTTAACCGAAGCTGATAGTCCGTTATTGTGACGAGGGCGGATAGCGCTTTTGCCGCACCATGCCAACGCCTCTCCCCGCCAATCCCGCTTCAGCGGATTCCGAGGTTGCGCAGCGAGAAGTAGAGCTGGAAGGTGTTGCCCCTCTGCGCGTCGCCCAGGGTCACGTAGTCGCGGCGCCAGGCGATGCCCATCTCCAGGCAGTCGTCCTGATAGGCTATGCCCAGCCGTGTCCGGATGGGTTCGAACCCGTCGCTCGTGAAAGTGGGGTCCTCCTCGCGGTCGGTGAGGTTGAAGATGCCGGACGCAAAGATCGACCAGTAGTTGGCAAAGGCGACGCGCGCGGCTGCGCGGGCCTCTTCGCGGTCCTGCAAGTCCTCGACCAGGGTGATGTCGCGGTCGAGCCGCAGATAGCCGACTTCGGCATAGGTCCGGCTGCTGCCGACGGTGGCGTCGATCTCGTTGCGGCGGACCGCGAAATTGTCCTTGTCGAGCCGGAAGCGGTGGGTGAGCTTCAGAAAATCGCGGTACCGGACTTCGGTGCGGCCGACGAAATCGGAAACACTTTCCGCAAGGCCCGTGCCATCGGGGATGATGCGCCGTTCGGCATCGAGGCGGTAGGACTGGCCGATCGTGCTCTCGACACGCAGGCCGGGCTTGGTGAATTGCCAGTCGACCCCGTAGGTTATCCGCGCGCCGTCCTCGATCCGGTCGTAGCCGGGGAAGCGGTTGAGCGCGAAGAGGTTCGAATCCTCCAGGTCGATGGCCCGCGCGTCCTCGTTGGGAATGGCGAGATTGCGGATCGGCGGAGTCGCGACGATCTGGACCCGGGGGGAAAGCACCTGCTGGCCGCCGAACAATTCGCCGACCAGGGGCCAGCGCATATCGACGGCGGCGAGCGCCACGCCGCGACCCTCCCACCCCGTGCGGCCGCGGTAGAGGGGGGTGGGTGTCTGCAGATTGTTGCTGGAATGATAGATGTCGCCGCGCACCAGGCCGGTAAGCTGGACCACCTGACCGCCCGGGGTGATGCGCTGAAGGTCCCAGCGGGCGCGGGCGAAGGCACGCTGGGTATCCTGCCCATCGGTGCGCAGGATGGCGAGGCTGTTGGCCTGCAGTTCGACCTTGCCGCCGAGGATCGGGTCGTTCAGCCGGTAGCGATAATCGATCGCGGGCAGGGCCACCGGGACCTGGCCCTGGTCGTCGCCCAGGCGCAGGGTCTGGGTGGCCCAGCCGGCAATCGAGAGGTAGGAATTGGCGTCGATCCGTTCGGCTTCCACCACCGAACGCAGCCGGTCGTCGCGGCTGAGATCGTATCGGCGCAGGAACGTGCGGTCGCTGGCCAGCCGGATCGATCCGGTCAGGCTCCAGTTCGCATCGAACTGATAGCGCCCGTTGGCGAAGAGATAGCCGCGCGGCTCGCTGTCGAAATCGGTGACCTGACCACCCACGAAATCGGAGGAACGGCGGCTGTTGGTCAGATAGCCGGTGACCTGGAAGGCGCCCGCCTCGTTCAGTTCGCGATACTGCGCGCTGACCATCGGGGGCGCGTCGGTGAAGAGATAGGCGCTGCCGGTGAGGTCGCGGTTTTCGGCGAAGCGCCAGTAATAGCTGCCCGACACCTCGATGCCGTTGCTCTCGGAAAAGCGGAAATCGGGGACGAGGAAACCGGAGGCCGCCCCGCCGTCGGTCTTGAGCGCGAGCCCGGGCAGCGGCAGCAGGCGCATGCCGAACAGCTCGAAATAGGCGGACTGGAAGCTGACCCGGTCCTCTGCCGGATCGTAGATCACGCGATCGGCGGTGATCCGCCAGCTCGGGTCCTTCGGGCAGCCATCGGGCGTCGTGACGGCGCAGCCGGAATAGGCCGCCAGAGTCAGGCGGATGGTGCCGTCGGCTTCGCGCGTGGCGGATTCGGCCGCGAGGCGCCCGCCCTGGCGCAGGGCCAGCAGCAGGTCCTCCATCGCCCCGGCCTCGAATTCGTCGGTGAGGACGATCCGTTCGGAAAAGAGCTGGTTGCCGTTCTCGTCGACGAAGCGGACCCGGCCCGAGGCGACGATTTCGCCCGAGGGCCGCGACCAGCTCACCCGGTCGGCGCGCAGCGAACGGTCGCCGCTGCGCAGCACGACGTTGCCGAGCGCGGTGACCGTCTCGCCGCCGGAATCATATTCCAGCGTATCGGCTTCGAAACCGATCTGGCGTTCGCCTGCGGCATTGAACTCGGGAGCGGGGTCGACCGGAGCGGCTTCGCCCGGAAACGGGGGAACCGCCTGGGGCAGACCGGCGTCCTGCTCGCCGGACAATTCGGGGCTGGCGGGATCGGGAAGTTCGACCGGTTCTTCGGCGGTCTCGACCCCGGGGGCTGCACCCTCCTGCGCCCGCAGCGGCGCGGCCAGCCCCGCCAACGCGATCAGCGCCAGTCCGGCGGGCGCTAGGCGCGATCTAGGCGCGAGGGCGCGGGAGCCGGGCATGCCTTGCCTATCGCATCGCCACTCCGTAAGCGCAATTGCCATAAGGGGGTGCCTCGCGCGGTTCGCCGCGCCTGCGCCGCGCCGACGCGGACGATCCGGGGCACCGCCACACGCATTTTCAGGAGTGTTCATGAACATCGAATTCAGTCGGTCCCGCCCTGAAGGGCTGCGGCTCATTGCCCATGTCGTCGACAAGAGCAAGTTTCCTTCCGATCTTGAAGCCAGCCTGCGCGAGGGCGCGAACGCTGCGCGTTTCAAGGGACGGGCCGGCCAGTGCTTCGACGGTTTCGCCGAGCGTGACGGCACCGTGGTGCGGGTCGCGCTCGCCGGCGCGGGCATGCCCGACGGCGAGAACCGGACCTCCAATCTGGAGAAGGCAGGCGCAGCGTTGGCGGCGCGATACCAGGCTTCGGGCGAGCAGCACATCGGGCTGATGGCCGACGATCACTCGGCCGATGAAATCGCCCGCATCCTCCTCGGCCTGCGGCTGAGGAACTGGCGGTGGGACAGCTATCACACGCGCATGAAGGACGAGCAGAAGGTCTCGCTGCAAGGCGTGACCGTGATCGGCGCGCCCGAAGGCACCGAAGCGGCATGGGCGGAGACGGCTGCGCTGGCCGAGGGCGTGGAGTTCACGCGCGAGCTCATCACCGAGCCGGCCAACATCCTCTACCCGGTGAGCTTCGTCGAACGCTGCCGCGATCGCTTCGAGGGCACCGGGGCCGAACTGATCGTGCTGGACGAGCCGGAGATGGAAGCGCTCGGCATGGGCGCGTTGCTCGGCGTCGGGCAGGGTTCGGACCGCGAATCGCGCATCCTCGCGATCCGCTGGAACGGCGGCGCGAAGGGCGAGAAGCCGACCGCCTTCGTCGGCAAGGGCGTGACTTTCGACACCGGCGGCATCTCGCTCAAGCCCGGTCCCGGGATGGAGGACATGAAGTGGGACATGGGTGGCGCCGGCGCGGTGGCAGGCGCGATGCTGGCGCTGGCGAAGCGCAAGGCGAAGGCCAATGTCGTCGGGGTGATGGGTCTCGTCGAGAACATGCCCGGCAGCAAGGCGCAGCGTCCGGGCGATGTCGTCACCAGCATGAGCGGGCAGACGATCGAGGTGCTCAACACCGATGCCGAGGGGCGGCTGGTCCTCGCCGATGCGCTGCACTGGACCCAGCAGGAGTTCGAACCCGCGCGGATCGTCGACTTCGCGACTCTGACCGGGGCGATGATCATCGCGCTCGGCAACGATCATGCCGGCATCTTCGCCAACGACGACAAGCTTGCCGACGATCTCCTCGCCGCGGGCAAGGCCAGCGGGGATGCGGTGTGGCGCATGCCGATCGGTCCGGCCTACGACAAGCTGATCGACAGCCCGATTGCCGACATGAAGAACATCGGCGGCAAGGCGGCTGGCTCGATCACCGCGGCCCAGTTCCTCAAGCGCTTCATCGTCGACGGGACCCCCTGGGCGCATTGCGACATCGCCGGAATGGTCTGGGCCGAAAAGCCCGGGGCAACCTGGGGCAAGGGCGCGACCGGATACGGCGTCAGGCTGATCGACCAGCTGGTGCGCGACACCGTCGAGGCGTGACGGCGCTCGCGTGGCGCGGATCGATTTCTACCAGCTGAGCCGCGACCCGGTGGAGCAGGTTGTGCCGTCGCTGGCGAGGAAAGCGCTGGCGAGCGGGGCACGGCTGGCGGTGGTCCATCGCGATACCGACATGCGCAGGCGCCTCTCGGACGCTCTGTGGGCGGCGGAGGAATGCTTCCTCGCCCATGGGGAGGCCGAGGGCGATCACGCTGCGCGGCAGCCGATTCTGCTGTCGGGTGAAGGGGACCTGGCCAACGGCGCGACCATCGCCGTCCTCGCCGATGGCGATATCCGTTCGGCGGCCGAACAATTCGATCGGGTGCTGTTGCTGTTCGGCGCCGAGCGGACCGATGCGGCGCGCGACCTGTGGCGTCGGCTGGGTACCGCGGCGGGCGGCGGAACAAGCGCCCACGAACTGCATATCTTCAAGCAGGGGCCCGACGGCACATGGCGCGAGGGCCGCTGATCCCGTTCGTCCGCACCCGGAGGCCCATGCGTTACGCCACGATCCTTCTTGCCTTCGCCGGTGCTCTCGCCGCATGCAGCGATGAGCCCGATGCGGAGAGCGCGGGGGTGGAAGAGAGCCCCCAGCGCGACGTCGGCAGCTACGAGGTCGATGCCGAGACCGGCGAGATCAACGCCCGCATCCACCAGGACGACGGCACCGTCGCGACCATGCGTTCGGGCGAGGAGGTACCCGTCGACCTGCCCTCCGGTTTCACGCTCTATCCGGATGCCGAGGTCCTCGCCAACACCCGCGTCGATCATGGTGGCGGGCGGGGTGTGCTGCTGACGATGCGCAGCGGCGACGAGCCGGGCGAACTGGCCGCCTTCTACCGCCGCCAGGCCGATGCTGCCGGTGTCGCCATCGAGGTCGAGATGGCCGCCGGGGGTACGGCGATGTTCGCCGGCAAGAGCCCCGACGATCTCACCGTCAGCTTCAACGTCTCGAAGGAGAGCGGGGCAACCATGGCGCAGCTGATGGTCGGAACCGGAATGGAATAGCCGCGCGAAGGGCTTGCCCGGTTCGAAGGCGGGCGCTATCGGCGCGCGCGACTTTCCCAAACTCTCCCAACATTCTCGAGGACATTCGTCATGGCGGTCACCCGCACCTTTTCGATCATCAAGCCCGATGCCACCCGCCGCAACCTGACCGGCGCGGTCACCAAGATGCTGGAGGATGCCGGCCTGCGCGTCGTCGCTTCCAAGCGTATCCAGATGACCCGCGAGCAGGCCGAAGGCTTCTACGAAGTCCACAAGGAACGCCCGTTCTACGGCGAATTGTGCGATTTCATGACCAGTGGCCCGGTGGTGGTCCAGGTGCTCGAGGGCGAGGATGCGGTGAAGCGCAACCGCGACGTGATGGGCGCGACCAACCCCGCCGATGCCGAGGACGGCACGATCCGCAAGACCTATGCCGAAAGCATCGAGGCGAACTCGGTCCATGGGTCGGATTCGGACGAGAACGCCGCGAAGGAGATCGATTTCTTCTTCGACAAGGACGAGATCGTCGGCTGAACCGGCGGCGCGGAACCGCCCTATATCATATGCGATAACGCCCGGTCCCGCGATCTGATAGGGGGCCGGGCATGTCGCGCAAGCTGTTCAACCCCGCCACCTGGTTCGGCTCAGACCATATCGTCCGGACCCGCGAACTCGTGCGCATGCTCAACGCGCGCGAATACGAGGCGCTCGAACATACGCTCGCGGAGGATTTCGTGTACCTCGACACCGCGGGGTCGCCGATCCGCGGGCGCGATGCGTTTCTTGCGGCCATGCGCGAACTCTACAACCGGGTCGAGGACATGCAGATCGAGACCGACGAGGTCTTCGAGCAGGAGGGCGACGTGCTGGTCAAGGGTCGCCTGCTCGGGAGCGACCCCGACTATTGCAGCGAAAGCCTCTGGCGGATCCAGTTCGGAGACGACGACCGGCTGTGCGAGATGCAGGCCTTTCGCGATCAGAACGCGGTTTCGGTCACCCGGCTGACTGCGCACCTGAGGCGCGAGCCGACCCCTTCCTAGGCTTCGGCGAAACGCCTGATCTGCCCGCGGTGGGCATGATGCGCGTCGCTGCGCGCGGTTCTGGCTTCCCGCTCCATCGCCGCGAGCGCTGCCGCCGTCAGCCGCATACCGAGCGCTTCGTAGACGGCGCGGATCGCCGCGCGCCAGTCGCGGTTGAGATCGTCGAACCCGACTTCGGCGACGGCGTTGTCGCAATCCGCCAGCGCGGCATCCAAGCGGGCATCCCGTAAGCGAGTCTTGCGACGCCATTCCGCCTCGATCGCGGCGATGTCGCGTGAATCCGACTGGAACGCGCTTTGCGCCGCGACCATCGAGACCGCGCTGGCGATCGTGTCCGCCGGCTTGCGGCGGGCGACCACGAGGCGAGCGTCCGGGAACTGGGCAACCAGCGTGGCTGCGTCCTCTGAGAACTGCGGACATTTGAGGACACGCGGACGTTGCGCGTTGCGATGGAAGCCCGCATCGGTCCGCAGGATGCGCGCGAACTCGCGATAGACCGGCGCCGGATCGCCCGCTTCGCTGTGCGCGACGAAGGTCGGGATGTGCCATTGCGCTTCGAAGGCGCAGGCGCCGAGCGCCGCGGAGAGCCAGCCGATCTCCTCGTCCGTCCGGGTCGCGCCGAAGGGATGAAGCGTGTCGAGCCAGGGATTGACGATGCGCGCCAGCGCCAGCGCGGCGCGGCTGCGCAGCGGGCGCAGGTCGGGATCGCGGGGGAGGGGATTGTGGCTGTCGCAGAAGCGCGTCCCCGCATGCGCCGGGTCGGCGGCGATCAGGCGCTGCAGCCGGGTGGTCCCCGCGCGCATCTGGCCAAGCACGGCGATCGGCGGTGCGATTCCGGTCTCGGCAAGCCCCGGCCGCTCGCGCCACAGCCGACCCAGCGCGTGTCGCTTGCGGATCGCGCCGGTAATCTGCCCATAGGCCATGGTGTGACCCAGCGCATTGAGCCGCGCTTCCTCGCGCAGGGACCGGCACAGGACCTCCAGCCGCTCGCGAAAATCGGCGACATCTTCGACCGATCGGATCGAGATTTCGTCCTCGCGCGCGTAGCCCTTGCTGCCGATCGCCCACAGGGCCTCGGGTTCGAGCGCCGGCTTGTCGTTCCAACCGCTCGACCAGGACCATTCGAGCGCCCGCGCGGCATGGCGGGCAGCGTTCGAGACCGCCAGCGGGTGAGGGCGGGGCGGAGCCATCAGAACTCCTCCGCTGCATCGAGCAAGCGGGACAGCCGCCTGGGGGCGACGGCGCGCCAGCTTCGTGCCAGCCAATACTCGACCTGTTCCCAATCGAGCCCCGGACGGTCGAGGACGATGCCGATCCATCCGCCCGATCCGTAATAGGGCGGGCTGAAGACGCGATCGGAATCGCGCGCGATCACCGCCTCCTGCTCGTCGGCGCCGCTGGTCTTCACCAGCAGCGCGATGTTCGAGCCGCCGTGGTGGAAATCGCTGAAATAGGCGAAGAACTTTCCGCTCTTGCCTGCCAGCTTCCAGCCCGGCGCGCCGTGGCTCTCCTTCTCCTCGACCTCGTCGAGTGCCATTGCCCGGCTGCGGACCTCGGCCAGCAGCCAGTCGGCGCGATAGGGGCGCGAGACGTAATCCGCCAGCACGCGCGGATAGAGCTGATGTTCGGCCAGCTTCACCCGTGCGGCCAGCGCCTCGGCCGTATCCTCTGGGCTGATCGCCACTGCGAGCTGGCCGAGCACCTCGCCGCTGTCGAGCTCGTCGGTCACGAGATGGACGGAACAGCCGCCCGCGCGGTCCCCGGCCGCGATCGCGCGGGCATGGGTATCGAGCCCGGGATAGGCCGGCAGCAGCGAGGGGTGGATGTTGAGCACGCGTCCCTGCCAGCGGGCGACGAATTCGGGTGTCAGGATGCGCATATAGCCGGCCAGTACGATGTAATCGGCCCCGGCTTCCTTGGCGGCATCCCCCATCGCCCTATCGTGCTCGGCGCGCGTCATGCCCCGATGCGCGAGAGCGAAAGTCGGCAATCCTTCGCCTGCAGCCAGGTCGAGCGCGTCCGCCCCGGGATCGTTGCTCGCCACCAGGGCAATCTCGTAAGGCACCCCGGGAAGCCGCGAGGCATAGAGAAGTGCCGCCATGTTGGTCCCGGCACCCGACACGAAGACCGCGACGCGCGCGCGGGGTCGGAGGCGATCAGGCAATGTGCCGGGCTTCCCACGCGGCGGTGGCGCCCCATGTGTCGATCGAACCACGAACCGTGCAGCCGCGCCCGCCAGCTTCGATGCGTCCGATCCGGAAAGCCCGTTCGCTTGCCGCTTCGAGATCGGCGACCAGGGCCTCGGCCTCGGCCTCGGCGACCACCAGCACCATGCCGATACCGCAGTTGAAGGTGCGCGCCATTTCCTCGGGCGCGATGCGGCCTTGCGCCTGGAGAAAACCCATCAGCGCCGGCTGGTCCCAGCCATCGGCCTCGACCACGGCGTGCGAGCCTTCGGGCAGGACGCGGGGGATATTCTCCAGCAAACCGCCGCCGGTGATATGCGCCAGCGCCGCGATCCGCCCTGCGCGGATCGCCGGAAGCAGGCTCGCGACATAGATGCGCGTGGGTTCGATCAGCGCGTCGATCAGCAGCCGGTCTTGGTCGAACGGGGCGGGACGATCGAGCTTCCAGCCCTTGTCCGCTGCCAGCCGCCGAACCAGCGAATAGCCGTTGGAATGCACGCCGGAACTGGCGAGACCAAGCAGCACCTGGCCTGGTGCGACACGGTCGCCGGCAAGCTGCTCGCCGCGCTCGACCGCGCCGACGCAGAAACCTGCGAGATCGTAGTCGCCGGCGGCATACATGCCCGGCATCTCGGCGGTCTCGCCTCCGATCAGCGCGCATCCGGCCTGTTTGCAGCCGTCCACGATTCCGGCGATCACGCGTTCGGCGATCCCGTTCTCGAGCCTGCCGGTGGCGAAATAGTCGAGGAAGAAAAGCGGTTCGGCACCCTGGACGATCAGATCGTTGACGCACATCGCGACCAGATCCACGCCGACGGTGTCGTGCCGGTCGTGGTCGATGGCGAGCTTGAGCTTGGTCCCCACCCCGTCGTTCGCGGCGACCAGCAGCGGATCGCTGTACCCCGCCGCCTTCGGGTCGAAGAAGCCGCCGAAGCCGCCGATCTCGCCATCGGCTCCGGGCCGGGCGGTGGCCTTGACCAGCGGCCCGATCGCCCGGACCAGCGCGTTGCCGGCGGCGATGGAAACGCCGGCATCGGCATAGGTGTAGGAGGAGCCATTCGCACTCATCCCCCCGCCATACGCATTCGCGCTTGGATTTCCATAAGGGTTTGGGCAAAAGGCCCGCTGTTTCCCCCATGCGGACCCTGACCCTTCCATCCCACCCCTCGCGTCGGACACTGATCGTCGCCGCCGCGCTGCTTCTGGCAGTGCTGCTGGCCCTTGCTGTGCGCGCGCAGGTCGACGGGGAGCGCGGGATCGCGCCGATCGCCGCCTCGTCGGACATCCAGGTCGGCGGGATCGAGGTCAACGAGACCGGCGACACGCCGGAAGAAGCGCGCGAGAACGGGTGGCAGGAAGCGGCCCGGCTCGCCTGGGCGAAGATCGACGGCCCGGAACTGTCCGATTCGCAGCTTCAGTCGCTGGTCTCCTCGATCGTGATCGAGCGCGAGCAGGCCGGTCCGCGGCGCTACGTCGCACGGCTCGGCGTGGTCTTCGACCGTGCCCGTGCCAGCCGCTATCTCGGGAGCGCTTCGGAAACCCAGCGCTCCGCACCGCTGCTGCTGGTCCCGGTGACGATGAGCGCGGGGGTGCAGCTCGTCTACGAAAGGCGCAATCCCTGGCAGCGCGCCTGGGCGGAATTCCAGCCGGGCAACAGCCGGATCGCCTATGTCCGCCCCGCCGGTGCCGGCGGCGAATCGCTGCTGATCACCTATGGTCAGACCGGCCGGCGCAGCCGCACCTGGTGGCGCAACGTGCTCGACCAGTTCGGTGCGGCGGACGTGATCGTGCCGATCGCGAACCTGCGCTACACCTATCCCGGCGGGCCGGTGGAAGGGCGCTTCACCGCGCGCTACGGACCCGATAGCACCTATCTGGGGTCATTCGAGCTGACCGCCCAAAGTCCGGAGGAGCTTCCGGCGATGCTGGAACAGGCGGTGCTGCGGTTCGACGCGCTGTTCCAGCGGGGCCTGGCGGCCGGCAGGCTGCAGCCCGATCCCACGCTGACGCTGGGCAACATCACGCTCGACGAGCGGATCCAGACGCTGATCGACAGTGCCCGCGCCGTGTTGGCCCAGGCCCAGGCGCAGAACCGCGGGTTGAGCGAGCGCGAGCTCGAACTGCGCGAGGGCGAACCCGGCCAGGCGATCACCGATGCGCCCGTCCGCGCACCGCCGCCCGAAGGATCGGTGGCGCTCTATTCGGTGCAGTTCGCGACGCCGGACGCCGAGAGTTTCGACGCATTGCTGTCGGCCGTGCGGGGCGCGCCCGGGGTCCGCAATGCCGGTATTCGCAGCACCGCAATCGGCGGGACGTCGGTCATGACGGTGAGCTTCGCCGGATCGATCGCCGAGCTGGCCGAGGCCCTGCGCGGTCGCGGTCTCTCGGTGCAGCAGAGCGGCGCGGCGCTGACCGTCAGCCGCTAGCGCCTGCGCATGTCGCAGATCGCCCTCCCGATCGATGTGCGAATGCCCGGCGGTGCCCGCCGGATCGTGATCGGCAACGCCAACCGCGCCGCGGTCGAGGCGCTCGGCGATCCCGCATCCTGGCCCTTCCACACCGCCATCCTGGTCGGCCCGCCGCGCTCGGGCAAATCGCTGCTCGCCCAATGGTTCGCACGCAGCGGCGAGGGCGAGGCGATCGACGGGGCCGATGCGATGGAGGAAGACGCATTGTTCCACCGCTGGAACCGCGCGCAGCAGGATGGGCGGCCACTGCTGCTGGTGAGCGATGCCGATGGCTGGGACATCGCTCTGCCCGATCTCAGGTCGCGGCTGGCAGGCTCGCTCCAGCTGGCGATCGGGACGCCCGACGATGCGATGGTGGCCGATCTGATCGAGGCGCATGCCGAGCAGCGGCGGCTGGCGCTGGCCGACGGAGCCGCCGGTTACCTCGCCCCCCGTATCGAGCGCAGCTTCGCCGCGATCGAGCAGCTGGTCGCCGAGATCGACCGTATTTCTCTTGAACGGCAGGTGGCCGCCACCATGTCGGTCTGGCGCGACGCTCTCGAGGCGATCCAGGGGCCGGAACAGGCGCGCTTGCTTTGAAACGCGATCGGTGGAAGGATTTGCGGCAATGTTCGACCGGCTGACTGCCTATCTCGACAGCGTCAAGGCGCGCGATCCGGCGCCGCGGAGCCGCTGGGAAGTGCTCACCTATCCCGGGGTCTGGGCGCTGTTCTGGCACCGCGCGGCGCACTGGCTGTTCGAGGCCGAGCTGTTCCTCCTGGCGCGCACGATCAACCATTTCAGCCGCATGGTGACCGCGATCGACATCCACCCGGGTGCGAAGATCGGGCGCAATTTCTTCATCGATCACGGCTTCACCGTCATCGGCGAAACCGCCGAGATCGGCAACGACGTGACGATCTACCAGAACGTCACGCTGGGCGGTACCAATCCCACCAACGGCCAGCCCGGCAAGCGCCACCCGACGATCGGCGACAACGTCATCATCGGGTCCGGGGCGCAGGTGATAGGCCCTATCACGGTCGGCGAGCGGGCGCGGATCGGCGCCAACGCCGTGGTTACCGACGATGTGCCCGAGGGCGCGACCATGATCGGCTTGAAGGCGCGCAGCACGCTGGTCCCGGTCGAGACCTGGATGCGCGAGTTCATGCCTTACGGCACGCCGTGCAACGAGCCGTGCGAGCCCGACATGGGCCGGGTCGAGGCGCTCGAACAGCAACTCACCGAAATGCGGCTGGAGCTCGAGAACCTTCGCCGCGCCGTTCCCGTCGAGGATGCCGGCACCAAGCGCAGCGGAACCAAGGACTGATGCAGCCGCCCGCCACGACCGGGGCGATCCTTCCCTTCCGGCATGGCAACACCCAGACCGGCTTCTCGCGCGAGGAGCTGTTGCGCATCCTCGATCTCTACGGGCGGATGGTCGCAGCCGGCGAATGGCGCGACTACGCGATGGACTTCACCCGCGATGCGGCTCTGTTCGCGGCCTTCCGGCGCACGGCGGAAAGGCCGCAGGCGCAGATCGAGAAGCGCCCGGCGCTCCGCAATCGTCAGGGCATGTGGACCCTGATCGGCGAACATGGACAGGTGCTGAAGCGCGGCCACGAACTCGCCGGGGTCATCGCCCCGGTCGAGCGGCGGCTGATGAAGATCGTCGAGAACTAGCCCGCGACGACGCCCGCTACCGGAACCCGGGCCTGCCACCCGCCGGGCAGTTGCCCGACGATGCGATTGCGGATCGGCGTCCAGAAGGCCGATAGCGTCAGCAGGGCCGAGCCGATCACCAGCGCGGTGAGCGCGAAGGTCAACTCCACGGCTCCGAAGCGGTCGAAAAGGAAGGTCAGTGCTGCCAGGACGTAAGCCAGGGCGGAGACCAGCAGCGCCCGCCGGTCGATCGCCAGCGCGACCAGGCCGAACACGATATAGATCGCGACCACGCCCAATGCGGCGCCGATGCCCACGCGATCGGCCCCGTCCATCACACCGAGCGAGTAGAAGATCGGGTGCGCGATCATCGGCGCGGCGAGCAGATGCAGCCAGAAGGCGACGTCGCTGCGGCGGCTGATGCGCTCGCGATCGCTGATATCCCAGCGCATGGCGAAGGCGAATACCGCGAGCCCGGCCACGAAGACGAGCACAAGCAGGATGTCGCCCACCGCCTGGTCGGCGATCCCGAAACTCGCCTGGATGAGGGCCAGGACGAGCGCGACCAGCGTCACCGCCGCGGCGCCCGCGCCCGCGGCAACCGTGATCGGAACCATGAAGCGGCGCCAGTGGAGATAGGCCGCCAGCGCCGCGACCAGTCCGGCACCGGACACTAGGAAAGCGCCCGAGCTTTCGTTGTCCATGGCTCCGATGACGAGGCCGAGGCCGAAGATCGTGGCGAAGATTCCCCCGACGAAGGCCAGCAGCAGGATGATGCTCGGCAGCGCCATCCGCCGCCGCCGGGTGAAGAATTCGGCCAATGACCAGCCGGTGCCGGCGACCAGTATTCCGGCGAACATGGCGGAAAGGCTTGTTCGCCACTGCGAAGCGGCGGCGAAGGCCTGCCATTGGGCCTCGGTCGGCTCGATCCCGTCCAGTCCGGGGAAGGGGGGCACCGCCGCGATGGCGCCGGCGATCGCCTGCCCGATCGCGCCCGCGGCGAGCAGCATGATGACCACGCCGATGGCGACGAAGATGTCGTTGAAGCTGTTGATCAGCCGGAAATTTTCCTCGTCCCCGCGCGGCATGTCGCGGACCTGCGTCATATGCGCGCGAAACGAGGCCGCGGCATCGGCGCTCAGCGCGCCCGCCGCGACGGCGGAATTGATGTCGTCTTCGGAATACATCCGGGCCTCCCCCTGGCTATGCCGTAAGGATAGGCCCGGTGTATTATTACGTCAACACGCCGGGAATCAGCCCCGCGCGCTGGACGGTCCGGTGCCGGTCACCTTCTGCATCGCGGTGAGGATCGCGCCCGACTGCTCGGAACCGGACTGCGGCGCCTTGAGGTTGGAGAATTCGGAGATCTTGTCCCAGTTCGCGGCGAAGCCTTCGACGGTGCGTTCTTCGTCCGTCAGCCAGACCGCGTCGTTCATCACCGTCCACGCGCTGTGGAAGCCGCCCGCGCCGGCGCCGACGATGGCGTTGGTCGGCGCGTCCTCGCTGACAAGGAAGAGCGCGGCCGGGACGACATTGACTGGGTCGAACAGCTTGAAGGCCTCTTCGGGAAACAGGTCCTCGGTCATGCGCGTGCCGGCCACCGGCGAGAGCGTGTTGACCTTGATGTTGTACTTCGCCCCTTCGAGCTGGAGCGTCTTGGTCAGCCCGGCGAGGCCGAGCTTGGCCGCGCCGTAATTCGCCTGGCCGAAATTGCCGAACAGCCCGGTCGAGCTCGCGGTCATCAGCACGCGGCCGTAAGCCTGATCGCGGAAGGTCTCCCAGCACGCCTTGGTGGCGAAAGCGCTGCCGTTGAGGTGGACCTTGACGACGAATTCGAAATCCTGCGGTTCCATCTTGGCGAAGGTCTTGTCTCGCAGCACGCCGGCATTGTTGATCAGGATGTGGATGCCGCCGAACTTCTCCTTCGCGCGGGCGACCATCTCTTCCATCTGGTCGTATTCGGTGACGGAGGAGCCGTTGGCCATGGCGGTGCCGCCGGCCTTCTCGATCTCCTCGACCACCTGCGCCGCCATGTCGGACGTGCCCGTGCCGTCGCGCGATCCGCCGAGGTCGTTGACCACGACCTTGGCGCCGCGCTTGCCGAGCTCGAGTGCATATTCGCGGCCCAGACCCCCGCCTGCACCGGTGACGATGGCTACCTTGTCCTTGAAATCGATGCTCATGGGGTCTCTCCGCTAATGTTTACGTTAAGGTCAATCGGTGCGCGGGTTGGCACGTTCCCTTCGCACTTGCAACAGCGCGCGGGACGGGCCGCGATGCCGTAGCGGCGGGTCGTCAGCCGAGCCTTTCGAGCGCCGGGATTAGCTCCGCGAACGAATCGATCATGACGTCGGCACCAAATTCATCGCGGGGCTTGTCGCAATAGCCATAGCAGGCGGCAACCACCGGAACGCCCGCGGCGCGGGCGGCGCGAATGTCGTAGCTGCTGTCCCCGACATAGGCGAAGCGTCCCCCGCCGCAGCGTTCGCGGACCTTCACGATCGGGTCGGGCGCGGGCTTGGCGAGATATTTGCCGTCGGGTCCCTTGCCGAGCGTGTCGCCCCCGATCACGCAGTCGAAGCGGCCCGACAGGCCCAGCATGTCAAGGATACCGCGGGCAAACTCCTCGAATTTGTTGGTCACCACGCCCAGCCGTACGCCGCGCCGCGCCAGTTCGTCCAGCGCCTCGACGACGCCGGGATACGGGCGGGTATGGTTCGCGTAATTCTTGCCGTAAAAGGCCAGCATCGCCTTGTAGAGCCGGCGGAATTCGTCCTCCGCCACGCCGCCCTGCGCATCCAGCGCCTTGGCCAGCATCAGCTTGGCTCCGCCGCCGATCAGATCGCTCGCATGGTCGATCGGAACGCTGACGAAGCCGCCGAGCGCCAGCGCGTGGTTGACCGCGGTCCCGAGATCGCGGTGCGATTCGATCAGCGTGCCATCGAGATCGAAGCCGATCGCGTCGAAGGGAAAATCAGCCATATGGATGCCGGTGGCGGAAGCGCCTTCAAACCGCAAGCCAATGGTGGCAAGGCTCCGGACCATGAGCACACGCCACGAATTCGCCGCCATCGTCCTCGCCGCGGGCAAGGGTACCCGCATGAAGAGCGACCTGCACAAGGTGCTGCACCCGATCGCGGGGCGGCCGATGCTGCACCATTTGATGGCCTCGGTCGACGCGCTGGGACCGGCGAAGAAGGTCGTGGTGGTCGGCGCCGGGCGCGAGCAGCTGGAGCAGGCGCTCGGCGACTCCGCGCGCACCTGCCTGCAGGAACCGCAGATGGGCACCGGCCATGCGGTGCAGCAGGCAGAGGGCGCGCTCGAAGGCTTCACCGGCGACGTGCTGGTGCTCTACGGCGACGTGCCCTTCGTGAAGGGCGAGACCATGCAGGCGATGCTCGACCGCCTGCATGCCGAGGACGCGCCCAAGGTGGTGGTGCTGGGCTTCGAACCCGAGGACGCGCTCGCCTATGGCCGGGTGATCGCCGACGAGGACGGCCGCATCCGCAAGATGGTCGAGTTCAAGGACGCCGACGAGGCGGAGCGCGCCTGCACGCTGTGCAATTCCGGCCTGATGGCGGCGCGGGCCGATGACATCTTCGCGCTGCTGCGGCGGGTCGGCAACGACAATGCGCAGGGCGAATACTACCTGCCCGACATCGTCAACATCGCGATCGCCGACGGCGACACATGCGCCGCGGTCACCACCGCCGATCCGGGCGAGGTCGCCGGGATCAACAGCCGCGCCGAACTCGCTGCCGCGGAGGCGCTGTGGCAGGCCGAGCAGCGCGAGCACTGGATGGCCGAGGGGGTGACGCTGAAGGCACCCGAGACGGTGTTCTTCAGCTTCGATACGGAGCTCGCGCCCGATGTCACGATCGAACCGAACGTGGTGTTCGGGCCCGGCGTCAAGGTGGCGCGCGGCGCGCACATCAAGAGCTTCAGCCATATCGAGGGCGCGGATGTCGGCGAAGGGGCACAGGTCGGACCGTTCGCCCGCCTTCGCCCCGGCACGGTGATGGGCAAGGACAGCTTCGTCGGCAATTTCGTCGAGATGAAGAAGGCGGTGCTGGGCGAGGGGGCCAAGGCGAGCCACCTCACCTATCTCGGCGATGCCGAGGTCGGCGCCGGCGCCAACATCGGCGCGGGCACGATCACCTGCAATTACGATGGCTATTTCAAGCACAGGACCGAGATCGGTCCCCGCGCCTTCATCGGCTCGAACAGCGCGCTGATCGCCCCGGTCCGGATCGGCGCGGACGCCATCGTCGCCGCCGGCAGCGCGGTCAGCCGCGACGTCGCGGACGGCGAGATGCGCATGGTCAGGGGCGAACAGCTGGTAAAGCCAGGCTGGGCCGACCGCTTCCACGATGCGATGAAGAAGAAAAAGGCGGCGGCCAGGAAGGACTGAATCCGACCGAAGCGCGAACGGGACGAGGGGAAGGCGGGAAATGGAGCGCGAGGCCTACGACGCCATGGCACAGATCGAGACCACCCACTGGTGGTTCGTCGGCCGGCGCGCGATCATCGACAGCCTCATCGCCAGGCGGATCGCCCCGCCGACTGGAGCGCGCATACTCGAGGCCGGCTGCGGCACCGGCGGGAATTTCGAGCTTCTGCGGCGTTTCGGCCGTGTGCAGGCCTGCGAATATGATGATTCGGCGCGGGAGATCGCCCGGGCCCGTTCGGGTCTCGACGTCAAACCCGCCCGTCTTCCCGACGGCCTCGACGCGATCGATCCCCCTTTCGACCTAATCGCCCTGTTCGATGTCCTCGAACATGTGGAGGAAGACGTTGCGAGCCTTACCAGCTTGGCTGCTTTGCTCGCACCCGGCGGCCGGATCATGCTCACGGTCCCCGCGCTGCAGATGCTGTGGTCCTCGCACGACGAGCAGCATCACCATCATCGCCGCTATTCGCGCGCAAATCTCGCCGGAGTGATCGACAAGGCCGGACTCCGGGTCGACTACCTGAGCTTCTTCAACAGCTTTCTCTTTCCTGCTGCCGTGGCCCAGAGGTTGGCCAGCCGGATAAGGAACAGCCGAGCGCAGCTCGACGATGTGCCGCCGCCGAGGCTCAATGCCGCGCTGACACGGATATTCGCCAGCGAGCGCCACGTGCTCGCCCGGGGGTCGCTGCCGGTCGGTCTGTCGCTCTGCGCCATCTGCTCCGCGCGATAGGCAGGCCTGTCGGGGTTCAGTTCAACGGTTCGGGCCGGACGCAGGTTTCGCAGGCAGCGAGGCCCGGCGCGAGCACGGTGAGATTGCCGACCCTCCCCAGGCTGTCGCGCTCCGGATCGTACGCCTTCGAGACTTCTTCGGCGATGTCCTCGTCGAGGACGTAAAGCGTGTCGGGTGCGAAGCGCCCTTGCGCGATCGCCGTCTTCGTATCGCGCTCGAGTGCATCGTAGGCGTCGCCATCCATCCGCGCGAGGTAGACGGCATCGGTGGCCATACCGTGCCGCCCCGCGAATTCGGCGAGCTGGAGCCAGTGCGGACTCTGGTCCATCGGCATCATCCAGCGCAGTTTCGCGTATCGACGGGGAACCTTGGACCAGAATGGATCGGTGCTTTCGAGCGGGGCGAAAGCGCGTTCGTCTACAAAGGACTGCCGGACCTTGGCGATGCCGGGCGCAATATCGACCAATTGAACGAGTACGAGCGCGCAGAGCAGCACAGCGCGGCGACGCTCGGAAAATCCCCGCGCGATCAACCAGAGGCCTGCCGCAACGAGCAGGTAGACCACCGGCCAGAACATGCGGCCCGACGAGCGCAGGATCCCGCCGAAAGCCGTCAGCCGTTCGGGCAGGGGGAGGGTCGCCGACCACGGACCGAACGCCAGCGCATGAGTCACCGCGAAGGCGGCCAATCCGCAAGACACCAGCAGGAGGGGCCAGAACCGCCTCAATGTGGGGCGAATGTCGACCCGGCCGCGCGCCAGCGTCCCCAGTGCGATCGCAAGCAGCATCAAGATGCCGAGGCCGAGGTAATTGAAACCTTCTCCCTGTCCGGGCCCGACTGCGATTTCCGGCAAGACAAGGCCGAAACCCATCGGCACGATTGGGGCCAGAAGATTCATGGAGAAAAGGCCGTACCCCCAGTTCTGGACGCTGCCCTGCACCGTGAAATAGCCCGATTGCCACGCCACCAGCAGGATCGCGAGTTCGGCCAGGACCAGCTCGGCAATGACATGGAGCGGTCGCGCTCCTTCGCGCAGGCGCATGACGAGATCGGCGAGATACAGCGCCGCGACCATCGCCAGCAGATAGAAGTGGATCGCGGTGGCGAGCATGAACAGCCCGATCCACCAGACCGGCTTTCGCGCGATGCGCCGGTCGAGAACCAGCAGCACCCCCAGCAGCACCAGAAAGTGCCCGCCCAGGGTGATGTGGCGCTGGAACCTCTCGACGAAGGGCGGGGTCAGGACGATCAGCGCCGTTCCGGCGATCCGGAACAGTCGGCCGTCGTCGAAAATGGCAGCGATGCGGTATCCCACCACGGCCTGCATCGCGAAACACAGCAGGACCCAGAAGCCGAAGTAATGGAACTGCGCTCCGGTCAGCTTCGCGATCAGCTTGGCGATCGCTGCGAGAAGCGGGACGGAATCGCTGTAGACCGTCGAATTTCCCAGCTCCAATCCGTAGTTCGGGTTGGCGCCCAGCGGCCAGCGCCACTCATCCTGCGCATATTGCAACCAGGCGAGATAGTGAGCGCTGCGATCGTACTCGCCGACGGCGGTCTTGTTGAGAAGCCAGCCGTCGTTCGTCGGGTCGAGGATCTGCGGACCGGCCACGACGAGGAAGATCGCCACGCCCAGTCCGGCGGCCGCGAGCCATTCCCACCGTCCCACCCGGCGCGACCCGAGAGCGGTCATCCTGTCGGCATGTGCCATCGGGGCTCAGCGCGGCGCTTCGGCCGTCTCGTGGGCAGGCAGAGGTTCGCGCTCTTCGCGAGACGATAGCTGCGCGGAATGCACCTTGCGGATGAGGTAGACCGGGCGCCGCTTGGATTCGAGATAGGTCCTGCCGAGATATTCGCCCAGAATGCCGGTGCCGACCAGTTGCAGCCCGCCGATGAACATGATCATGACCGCGAGCGACGCGTAGCCGGGCACCTCGACCCCCCGGACCAGAACGAGCAGCGCGATGTAGCCGGCATAGAGGAAGGAACAGCTGGCGACTATGAGGCCGATATAGGTCCACACCCGCAGCAGGCTGGTGGAGAAACTGGTGATCCCCTCCAGTGCGAAGTTCCACAGCTTCCAGCGGTTGAAGCTGGACTTGCCGGCAGCGCGCGCAGGTCGTTCGTAGCCGATGCTCGTGGTCCGGAACCCGGCCCATGCGAACAGGCCCTTCATGAACCGTCGGGATTCGGGCAATTGCTTGAGCGCGTCCACCACCGCGCGGTCCATCAGCCGGAAGTCGCCGACATCGTCGGGCAGTTTCACGTCGGCGATGAGATTGTGGCTCTTGTAGAAAAGCCCGGCAAGCGTGCGCTGCGTCCAGCTGTCGCCGGGGCGGCTGTTGCGGCGGGCAAGGACGACCTCGAAGCCGGATTGCCACATTGCGATCATGTCGGGAATGAGTTCGGGAGGGTCCTGCAGGTCGACGTCGATCGGTACCACCGCGGCGCCCGAAGCGATGTCGATCCCGGCGGTCATTGCCGCTTCCTTGCCGAAATTGCGCGACAGGTCGACGATCTTGATCCGCCTGTCGTGCTTCTGGAGGTCTATCAGAACCTCGAGCGTGCGATCGCTGCTGCCGTCGTTGACGAAGACGAGCTCCAGGCCGATCTCGGGATGTGCGGCGAAGACCTGGTCGATCCGCGCGACGAAGGGACCGATGCTGGCTTCCTCGTCGAGGACTGCGACGACCAGCGAGATGCGCGTGTGTTTGTAGAAACCGACGGACAAGCCAATAGCCCCCTAGAAGGCGCTCTGCCGGCCGCTCCCCCGGCCGCACACTGCGCGTTTCCAGGGTGTAGAAAAACATCCTTTCCAAAACCTAAAGATGCGCTCGGCGCGGCTTGCACGACAACGAAAAAGGGCGACCCGCGGGCCGCCCTTCGAAATCGGTTCGAGATGTAAGTCAGCCCTCGACGTGCTCCGCCAGCACGGTCAGCCCCTTGTCGCCGACTTCGGCGAAGCCGCCGCGCACGGCGATGGTCTCGGGCGTCGCGCCGTCCGTGGCGTAGATCTTCACCTCGCCGTCGCGGATCGTCGACATGAAGGGCGCGTGGCCCTCCAGCACGCCGAACTCGCCTTCGGTTCCGGGGACGACCACCATGTAGACGTCCTCGGAACGGACCAGCTTGGCCGGAGTGACGAGTTCGAAATGCAGGGCCATGGTATCAGGCGTCCTCGGCGAGCTTCTTGGCCTTCTCGACCGCCTGATCGATCCCGCCGACCATGTAGAAGGCGGCTTCGGGCAGGTGGTCGTATTCGCCGTCGACGACCGCCTTGAACGATTTCACCGTGTCTTCGAGCTGGACGAACACGCCGGGGATGTTGGTGAACACCTCGGCGACGTGGAACGGCTGGCTGAGGAAGCGCTGGATCTTGCGCGCGCGGGCGACGGTGAGCTTATCTTCCTCGGACAGCTCGTCCATGCCGAGAATGGCGATGATGTCCTGCAGGCTCTTGTACTTCTGCAGCGTCTCCTGGACGCGGCGGGCGGTCTCGTAATGCTCCTGGCCGACGACGCGGGGTTCGAGCACGCGGCTGGTCGAATCGAGCGGATCGACCGCGGGGTAGATGCCCAGCTCGGAAATCGCGCGGCTGAGCGTCGTCGTCGCATCCAAGTGCGCGAAGGAGGTCGCGGGCGCGGGGTCGGTAAGGTCGTCCGCGGGAACGTAGATCGCCTGGACCGAGGTGATCGAACCCTTGGTCGTCGAGGTGATGCGCTCCTGCAGATTGCCCATGTCGGTGGCGAGCGTCGGCTGGTAGCCCACCGCCGAGGGGATGCGGCCGAGCAGTGCCGACACTTCCGAGCCCGCCTGGGTGAAGCGGAAGATGTTGTCGACGAAGAACAGCACGTCCTGGCCTTCCTCGTCGCGGAAGTATTCCGCCATGGTCAGGCCCGACAGCGCGACGCGGGCGCGGGCACCCGGGGGCTCGTTCATCTGGCCGAAGACCAGCGCCACCTTGGAGCCTTCCGAGGTCGCATTGCCTTCGGCGTCCTTGGCGATGACGCCGGCGTCGAGGAATTCGTGGTAGAGATCGTTGCCCTCACGAGTCCGCTCACCCACGCCGGCGAACACCGAGACGCCGCCGTGGCCCTTGGCGATGTTGTTGATCAGTTCCTGGATCAGCACGGTCTTGCCGACGCCGGCGCCGCCGAACAGGCCGATCTTGCCGCCGCGCGCATAGGGGGCGAGCAGGTCGATGACCTTGATGCCCGTCACCAGGATCGCCGCTTCGGTCGACTGGTCGACGAACAGCGGAGCCTCGGCATGGATGGGGTTGGTCTGTTCCGCGCCGATCGGGCCGCGCTCGTCGATCGGCTGGCCGATGACGTTCATGATCCGGCCCAGCGTCTTCGGGCCCACGGGCACGCTGATCTGCGATCCGGTGTTGATGACCTCCTGCCCGCGCACGAGACCGTCGGTCCCGTCCATCGCGATGGTGCGCACGGTGTTCTCGCCGAGGTGCTGCGCGACCTCGAGGACCAGCGTCGACTCGCCGTTCCTGGTTTCGAGCGCAGTGAGGATCGGCGGCAGTTCGCCTTCGAAGGCGACGTCGACGACGGCGCCGATGACCTGGGCGATGGTGCCGTTGGGCGATTGGTTCATTACGGGAGCGGTGGCCATGATCGTGGTCCTGACGTTGAGATTTCGCGCCTCAGCCGGCGCAGACGTTTTCCGGATCGGCGAAGGCCCAGTCGCCGTCGCTCGCGGTTAGGGTTGCCTTGTTGCGAAGATATTCGTCCTCGCCGAGGCCGAATTCGCAGACGACGTCGGGCGAGCCCAGCCCGGCCCGACGGCACACGGCGGTGTTGACCGCATCGTCCTCGGGGCAGGCTTCGGCGTAGCGGGCGGTGAACAGCGCCTGGTCCGGAGCCGGCAGGCTTTCCACCGGCTCGGGCGCGACGGTGGCGACTTCGGCGGGCTCGGTCGCCGGTTCCTCGCCGCAGGCGGCAAGGGCGAGAAGGGGAAGGATGAATGCGATGTTCTTCACGGGTGGCAAATTCCTGATCACAGCGCTTCCGCGCCGGCGATGATTTCGATGAGTTCGGTGGTGATCGCGGCCTGGCGGCTGCGGTTGTACTTGATGTTGAGGTCCTTGATCAGGTCGCCGGCGTTGCGCGTGGCGTTGTCCATCGCGGTCATCGAGGCGCCCTGTTCGGAAGCCTCGCGCTCGAGCAGGGCGGTGAACAGCTGGGTACGGACGTAGCGCGGCAGCAGCTCCTCGAGGATGGCTTCCTCGTCCGGTTCGTACTCGACCACTGCTCCGCCGGAGGTCTTGACCTCTTCGCCCTTGGGTTTGGGGACGGGGATCAGCTGTTCGACCGTGGGGTCCTGCGCCAGCGCCGACTTGAAGATCGGGTAGATCAGGTGGGCGACGTCGAATTCGCCGTTCTCGAAGCGCTCGATCAGGTCGATGCCGATCGCCTCGGCCTCCTCGAAGCCAGGGGTGCGGACTTCGGACGTGTCGAAATGCGTCTTGATCCGGTCCTCGTAGTCGCGCTTGATCGGCGCGCGGCCCTTGCGCCCGACGAGGTAGAACTGGACGTCCTTGCCCGCCGCGATGAGCTCGCGCGCCTTGACCTTGGCGGCCTTGACGATGTTGGAATTGAGACCGCCGCACAGGCCCTTGTCGGTGTTGACCACCACCAGCAGGTGGCGCTGGTCGGAGCCGGTGCCGCGGAACAGCTTGGGCGCGCTGTCGCCGCTGACCTTGCTCACGAGCGAGGCCATGACGTCGGCCAGCCGCTCGGCATAGGGGCGCGCCTCTTCGGCCCGCGCCTGCGCACGGCGCAGCTTGGCCGCCGCGACCATCTGCTTGGCCTTGGTGATCTTCTGGGTCGATTTGACCGAGTTGATCCGGCCCTTGAGTTCTTTGAGGCTGGCCATAGTGTCCTATTCCTGAGTCCCGACAATGCCTTTGATCATACGATCGAAGCGCATCAGAAGCTGTAGAACCGGCTGGATGGTTTCCCATTCCGGTTCCTCCGCTGAATTTGCGATGATCGTTGTTCTGACGTTGTTGGCCTCATCCTCTTCTAATCGTTGCTCCAGTTGTTGGAGCGTCATCGCCTCCCCCTCGAGGAACAGCGAGCCGTCGGTCGCTATCCGGAGGGTGAGGCGATCATCCATCAAGCGAACTGCTTGGTGAATGTGTTGAGCGCGGCGACGACCTTGTCCTTGACGTCGTCCTCGAACTTGCCGGTTTCGCGGATGGTCTTGAGGACATCGCTGTGCTCGCTGCGCATGTGGCTCAGCATCGCGCTCTCGTATTCGGTCACCCGGTCGGTCGGGATCGAATCGAGATAGCCATTGGTGCCGGCGAAGATCGACACGGTCTGTTCCTCGAACGGCATCGGGCTGAACTGCGGCTGCTTGAGCAGCTCGGTCAGGCGCGCGCCGCGATTGAGCAGCTTCTGCGTCGCGGCGTCGAGGTCCGAGCCGAACTGCGCGAAGGCGGCCATCTCGCGGTACTGTGCAAGGTCGAGCTTCATCGAGCCCGAGACCTTCTTCATCGCCTTGGTCTGCGCGGCGCCGCCGACGCGGCTGACCGACAGGCCGACATTGATCGCCGGGCGGATGCCCTGGTAGAACAGGTCGGTCTCGAGGAAGATCTGGCCGTCGGTGATCGAGATCACGTTGGTCGGGATATAGGCCGACACATCGCCCGCCTGCGTTTCGATGATCGGCAGCGCGGTCAGCGAACCGCCGCCTTCGGACTTATTCATCTTCGCCGCGCGCTCGAGCAGGCGGCTGTGGAGGTAGAACACGTCGCCGGGATAGGCTTCGCGGCCCGGCGGGCGGCGCAGCAGCAGCGACATCTGGCGATAGGCGACGGCCTGCTTGGAAAGGTCGTCGTACACGATCACGGCGTGCATGCCGTTGTCGCGGAAGAACTCGCCCATGGCGGCACCGGTGTAGGGCGCCAGGTACTGAAGCGGAGCCGGCTCGGAAGCGGTCGCGGCGACGACGATGGTGTATTCCATCGCTCCGTTTTCCTCGAGGCTCTTGACGATCTGCGCCACGGTCGAACGCTTCTGGCCGACGGCGACGTAGATGCAGTAGAGCTTCTTGCCCTCGTCGTCGGACTTGTTGACTTCGCGCTGGTTGATGAAGGTGTCGATCGCCACCGCGCTCTTGCCGGTCTGGCGGTCGCCGATGATCAACTCGCGCTGGCCGCGGCCGACGGGAACGAGCGCGTCGATCGCCTTGAGGCCCGACTGCACCGGTTCGGAAACCGATTCGCGCGGAATGATGCCGGGGGCCTTGGTCTCGACCAAGCGGCGCTCGGTGGTCTCGATCGGGCCCTTGCCGTCGATCGGATTGCCCAGCGCGTCGACCACGCGGCCGAGCAGGGCCTTGCCCACCGGCACGTCGACGATGGTCTCGGTCCGCTTGACCGTGTCGCCTTCCTTGATGTCGTTGTCCGACCCGAAGATCACCGCGCCGACATTGTCGGCTTCGAGGTTGAGCGCCATGCCCTGGACCCCGTTGGCGAACTCGATCATTTCGCCGGCCTGGACCTTGTCGAGGCCGTGGATGCGGGCGATGCCGTCACCGACGGACAGCACGGTTCCGACTTCGCTGACTTCGGCCTCGGTGCCGAAGCTGGCGATCTGGTCCTTGATGACCTTGGAGATTTCTGCGGCGCGGATATCCATGTGCGTAAGTCCTTTAAGCCTTCATGGCCTGGGCGAGTGAATTGAGGCGGGTGCGGATCGAACCGTCGATCCGCTTGGAGCCGATGGTGACGACGAGGCCGCCGAGAAGGTCGGGATCGACCTTCGTCGAGAGTTTCACGGTGCGGCCTTCGCGCGCGGTGAGCTTGCCCTTGAGCGTTTCGACCTGCGCGTCGGTCAGCGGATGGGCGCTGGTGACCTGTGCCGTGACCTCGCCGCGCTGGGCGGCGGCGATGGCGCGGAAGGCGCGGATGATCGCGGGCAGCTGCGACAGGCGGCGGTTCTGCGCCAGCGTGCCGAGGAATTTCTGCGTGAGGTCGGAAAGACCCATGATCGCGGCCACGCTCCACAGCGCCTTCTCCGCTTCCGCGCGGCCGACCTTGGGGCTGGTGGTGAGCAGCTTGAGCTCTGCCGATTCGGACAACCCGGCGTCCAGCTTCTCGAGATCGGATTCGACCGCCGTGACGGTGCCGTTCTCGGATGCCAGGTCGAACAGCGCAGAAGCATAGCGCCCTGACAGGCTTGCCTGAATACCGGCGGAAAGTTCCACGCGTTCTCGTCCTCGTGAAGGGAGCGGAAAATAACGATGCGATGCTCGCCGAAAGGGTGCGCTCGGAAGGCTCCCAGGCGAGGCTGGCGCGCGGTTAGCATCGGGTCCGGGGGTTTGCAACCGGCGGGTGGCCGATTCGCTGGACTCGCAAGTCAGGTTGCATAAAATGCGCGATCGAGAGGAGAGAGGCGATGGAACAGCGCGCGATGGCACCGGGGTGCGGGGTCGAGATAGTCGGGATCCAACTGGCGGAGGCGGAGGGCGAGACGCTCGATGCGATACGGCAGGCGACCTATCGCCACGGGGTGGCGGTGTTCCGCGACCAGCGCTTCACGCCCGAACAGCATATCGCCTTCGCCCGGCGCTGGGGCGGGATCGACATCAACAACTATTTCCCGCTGACGGACGCTCACCCCGAGATCGCGGTGGTCCGCAAGGCGGAGAACCAGACCACCAATATCGGCGGCGGCTGGCATACCGACCATTCCTACGACCAGGTGCCCGCGATGGGATCGGTGCTGGTTGCGCGCACGCTCCCGCCCAAGGGCGGCGACACGCTGTGGGCGCATATGGGCGCGGCCTACGATTCGCTGCCGAAGGAAATGAAGGAGCGGCTGGAGGGGATGACCGCCTTCCACACCGCCGACCACATCTATGCGCCCGACGGTCTCTACGCGCAGACCGATCAGGGCAGCGAGCTGCGCGGGCAGGAGATGAAGACCGGCGCCACACACCCGGTGGTGATCCGCCATCCGCAGACCGGCCGGAAGCTGCTCTACGTCAATCCCGGCTTCACCATCCACTTCACCGGGCAGACTCGCGAGGAAAGCCTGCCGCTGCTGCAGGAGCTGTTCGCCCACGCGATGCTGCCCGAACATCAGTGCCGCGTGGAGTGGAAAGACGGCACGGTGGCGATCTGGGACAACCGCACCACCTGGCACCTCGCCGTCAACGACTATCACGGCCACGCGCGCGAGATGCACCGCATCACGCTGACCGGCGAGGCGCTGGCGGCCTAGCCGCCTTCGGTCACCCGGCAGTCGTAGACCAGCCGTTCGTTGGGATTGCTCGGTAAGGTCGCCAGCACGGCGCTCTGGCGTTCGCCCAGGGACGCGCTCGCATCCTCGGCCTCGCAGCTCGGCGCCGCGTAGTCGCCGCGCGCATCTCGTGCCTCGGCCATCGCCTCGCGTCCGAGGAGGTAGCGCTCGGTCCGGAACACCTCGCGGTCGGGATCGAAGCTGTTGACCGAAACCGCCTGTTCGTCGTTCGGAACCAGCACCCGCGACCAGCTTCCCGCGGCATATCCATATTGCGTGCGACCGTTGACGCAGCCTCCGGGCGACCACTCGAAGGTGATATCGCCGGTCTGGGCGCTGGTGATCCGGCTGCGCTGCGGGTCGATGGTGCAGACGTAGGAGCGTGTGGCGGGGTCGCCGGCGGTAGCGTCGTCGCCCCCGGCCGTGTCCCCGGCGGTGTCCTCGCCTTCGCCCATGGCGTTGGCCACGCGGCGGTCGATCTCGTCGATCCCGGGCCGGGTGATGTGGAGCATCAGTGCCGCAAGCAGGACGGCGATCGCTGCCACCGCCACGATCCGGTTGCGCTGCGGCCAGCCGGCGAGACCGGTAGCGGCAACGCCGTCCTCGTCGGGTACGGGGCGTTCGCGCTTCTCGACGGCCCACCAGGCGAGCCCGGCAGCGACGAGCAGCATCAGCATGGTCGCGAGCATGCGGTCGTCGCGCTCGTCGCGGACCTGCATCTCGGCCTCGAAGCGCGCGCGGTCGCGCCTCTCGCGCTGGGCTTCGCTGCGGTCGGCGAGGTTCGCGCGGGCCCGCTCCTGTTCCGCCTCCAGTCGGGCGCGTTCCTCCTCCTCCAGGTCGGCGAGGCTGCGGCAGGCGGTGTCGTTGACCCGCGGCTCGATCCCGTTGGCGCGGAGGAAGGGAAGCAGTTCCCGGTTGGAGACGGCGAAGTAGAATTCCGCGTCCGATCCGCCCGAATCCGCGCCGAAGCTGTTGACGCCCAGCACCCGGCCGCAGCCGTCGAGCAGCGGCCCGCCCGAATTGCCGCGCGCGATCGGCGCGGTGTGGAGCACCGTGTCGAACTCGCGGCTGGGGCGCGTGCCGGAAAGGAATCCGCGGCTCTTCACCGGCGGCTGCGCCTGGAAGATGTCGCCTGCGCCCAGCCCCTGCGCCCGGTCGACGTTCATCGGATAGCCGACCGAATAGACCTCGCCGCTGTCGCCCGCCGCGCCGCTGGCGAGCGTCAGCGGCGGCAGGCGCAGATCGCCCTCGATGGCGATGAGCGCGAGATCGTTGCGCGGCGAGAGCGCGACGATCCGTCCTTCCACCGCCTCGCCGCCGTCCGAAGGGACGATGCCGATCCGCAGCGCGCCGTCGCGAACGGCGTCGCGCACGACATGGGCATTGGTGACGATGCGGCCCTGGGACACCGCGAAGCCGGTGCCGTGGCTGACCGGATAGACCTCTTCGCCTTCCGTCCCGATCACGATGACCCGGACAACGCCGCGTGCCGCCGCGTCGATGTCGGCCGGTTCCGCCTTGGCCAGGCCGGCGAAGGCGAGGGCCCAGAGCGTGGCGATCAGTGCGAGGAAACGGACCATCGCCGCGCGCATTACCGCGCGCCCGACATTGACCGCAAGCTCCGGGATGCGCAGTCTGCCCACAGGCTCTATCGATCCACCGTATGAACCCCGCCGCTCCCACCCCGCCGCTCTCGGACGACGATCGCTGGCGCATCGCAATCGCCCGCGATCGGCGCTTCGACGGCGTCTTCGTGACCGGCGTCCATTCGACCGGCATCTATTGCCGCCCTTCGTGCCCGGCCCGCACGCCGCTGCGCGAGAACGTGCGTTTCTATTCCGGACCCGAGGCGGCCGAGGCGGCGGGGCTGCGCGCCTGCAAGCGCTGCGCGCCCGATCGCCAGAGCCGCGACGAGGCTGCGGTGCTGGCGGCGCTGGCGATCCTGCGCGATGCCGAGGAGGCGGTTCCGCTCGAACGGCTGGGGCGGCTGACCGATTATTCGCCGGCGCATCTGCAGCGCATCTTCACCCGCGCGGTGGGCCTCTCGCCCGCCGCCTACCAGCGCGCGCTGCGCCGCGAGCGGGCGGGCGCGGCGCTTGCCGGCAGCGAGAGCGTGACCGGGGCGATCTACACCGCCGGCTACGGCGCGCCTTCGCGCTTCTACGAGGACAGGAAGGACAACGGCATGAGTGCGAGCGACTGGCAGGCCGGCGGCAGGGGCCGCACGATCCACTGGGCGGTGGTCGAGACGACGCTCGGCGACATGCTGGTCGCGGCGACCGACAAGGGGGTGTGCTGCCTTGCGTTCGGCGAGGGGGAGGAACAGTTGCGGGCGCGCTTCCCGGCCGCCGAGCTGGTCCCGGCCGGTCGGGACTTTCGCGCGCTGTTCGAAGAGGTGACCGCGGCGGTGGAGCAGCCCGGGACGGGCGCGGACATCCCGCTCGACGTCAAGGGCACCGCCTTCCAGCACCGCGTCTGGCAGGCGCTGCGCGAAATTCCGGCAGGCGAGACCCGCAGCTACGGCGCGATCGCGGCCGCGCTCGGCAGCCCGGGAGCCAGCCGGGCGGTGGGCGGTGCCAACGGCGCCAATCACGTCGCGGTGCTCATCCCCTGTCACCGGGTGATTGCAGCCGACGGCGGGCTGGGGGGATATGCATATGGCACGGCGATCAAGGCCGAACTGCTCCGCCGGGAGAAGCGCGACTAGTCCGCGGCCTATAACCCTCGGAACCGATTGCCTCGTTTCGGGATTGACGCGCTTGAGGGTAGCGTAGAGACCGATTGGCAGCGCGCATCGGCGCGGCTGTTCTGGAAAGCGACGGACATTGGCCGACCAAGAGCCCGAGGGCAAAAAGGAAGCGGAACTGCGATCGTCGGATCAGGCGCATCGCGCGATCCTGCGTCGTGGAGAGGCGCTGGACCCGTTCGACGGCGCCACCGGCCTGCTGTTCGAACAGGCGATGGCGCAGACCCGCATGGCGGTCTGCCTGACCGACCCGCGTCTGCCGGACGATCCCATCATCTTTTGCAACGAGGCCTTCCAGCAACTTACCGGTTACCAGGCCAGCGAGATCATCGGCCGCAACTGCCGTTTTCTGCAAGGTCCCGATACCGATCAGGAACAGGTCGGCAAGATTCGCCGCGCGATCAAGGACGAGACCGTGGTGGTCGTCGAGATCCTGAACTACCGCAAGGACGGCTCGAGCTTCTGGAACACGCTCCATCTGGGGCCGATCTACGACGACGACGGCAAGCTCAAATATTTCTTCGGCAGCCAGTGGGACGTCACCGACATCCACCAGTCCCGCGCCGAGGAACGCCACGCCAAGGCCATGGCGCGCGAGGTCTCGCATCGATTGAAGAACGTCTTCGCCGTCATCGGCGGGATCGTGAACATTACCGGCCGCTCGATGGATGCGCGCGATGTTGCAAGGAAGATAAACGAGCGGGTTCAGGCGCTCGGGCGATCCTACGAGCCGACGCTGGACGATGCCGCGCTCGGCACCATCCACGTCGGTCAGGCGATCCGTTCGGTGCTCTCGCCCTACGATCCGGAAGGCGATCGCTTCGTCTTCTCCGGCAACGGCATACGGACCGAACCCAACGCGATCTCCGCCATCGGCCTGACGCTCCACGAGCTCGCGACCAATGCCACGAAGTACGGGGCCCTCTCGACCAAGGAGGGCAAGGTGGAAGTGTCCTGGCAGCATGCCAAGGACCGGCTCGGGCGCAATTCGCTGGAAATCGACTGGAAGGAGCGCGGCGGTCCCCGTGTTTCCGGAACGCCCGAAACCGGCGGGACGGGCTTCGACATCGCCGACACCTTGCTTAGCCACGCGCGCGGCGTGCTCGACAAGCACTGGGAAGAGGACGGCCTGCGCGCGCAGGTGATCCTGCCGATCGCGAACAGGTGAAGGAACCGATGCAGACCTTTCTCGTCCTCGAAGACGAACCCCTGATCGCGATGGACCTGAAATACGCTTTCGAGGACCTGAATCTCGAAGCGGTCGTGGCCGCCGACAATGCCGAGGCGATCGCCTGCATCGAGAAGCACCGGATCGCCGGCGCGATCCTCGATGTCAGCCTGGGCGGGGGAGAGACCTGCCAGCCCACCGCCACCGAACTAACCAGACGCGGCATTCCCTTCCTGCTCCACACCGGCGACCTCGATCGTGTGGGGGAACGGCTCCGGGACATCGATGCGCCGGTGATCGCCAAGCCGCGCCCTTCGGACGACGTCGTCCAGCGGCTTCTCGACATGATCGGCGAGAACGCCTGACGCGGGCTCGCCCGCTCAGACGCCGATTTCGATTTCCGCCAGCGACTCGTCCATCATGGTTAGCGCCACGCGCAGTGCGGCGATCCGCACGCCGTCGCGCCCGATCGGGCCGAAATGCTCCTCGCGACGGGAGAGAGCGCCGTCGCGCGTGGCCAGGGCGAAGTGGACCAGCCCTTCCTCGTCGTCCTCGGCGCCCGGCCCCGCGAAGCCCGTCACCGACACCGCGATATCGGCCTGCGACCGATCGAGCGCGCCCTTGGCCATGGCTTCGGCGACCTGCCGGCTGACCGCGCCACAATCGTCAACCATCTGCCGCTCGATACCCAGAAGATCGCATTTCGCCCGGTCCGAATAGGACACGAAACCGCGGTCGAAGACGCGGCCGAAACCGCTGACATCGGTCAGCAGGGCGGCGAGCAGACCGCCCGTGCAGCTTTCCGCCGTCGCCAGCATGACCTCCCCGTCCTTGGCCGCCTGCAACACCTTCCATGCCAGGTCGAGGATGTCGGAGGGAATCGCCGCCTCCAGTTCGCCTGCTCGGTCGTTCATCCCGATCCCCTTACGTCATTTTCCGGTCAGCGTGAGAACGGGTCGGGGGCACAGGTGTTTCGAAACAAACAAATGGGGCGGGCCCCAGGGCCCGCCCCATAGCGATGTTCCCGGAGGTGTCAGATCCCGTCGACGCTCTTGCTGACGAGGATGTTCACCGCCACCCGGCGGTTCTGCGCCTTGCCGTAATCGGTGGTGTTGTCGGCCGCCGGATCGGCCTCGGCCATTCCAGTCGGCGTCATCATCCGGTAGGGCTGCCAGCCGCACTGCTGCTGGAGGTAGTTCACCACGCGCGTGGCACGCTTTTCGCTCAGATCCTGGTTGATCTCGTAGGTTCCGGTCGAATCGGTATAGCCGACGACGAGCAGGAGGGCGTTGTCGGTCGCATTCGCCTGCTGCGCCGCGCTGCACAGATTGGCCCGGGCTTCCTCCGACAGATCGTATTCGCCGGTGTCGAAATAGACGTTTGTGACGCCCTTGATGTTGTATTCGTCGATATTGGCGACGCGGCCGCGCAGCGCCTCGGTCGCCGCCTCGTTGGCGGTGAAGCGCTGGTCGGTGGCGTTCTGGATCATCTGCGCGGTCCTGAGGTCGCGGCTCTTGAGCGCGACGCGGTTGGCGATCAGGCTGCCGCCGCCCCATTCGACGGTCTCGATCTCGACCGGGATGCCGTTGAGCAGTTGCGAACTGTTCAATGTATCGCGGTCGAGACCCAGAAAGCCGCCGCTGCTGCGGATTTCGGTCGCGGGGCTGATCGCCACCACGGTGCGCGTCCCGTCAGCCGCCACCACCTCTATGCGCTCGCCTTCGCGGGCGGAGATGATGCCTTCGACATCGGGACCTGCGGCCATGCCGGAAAGGTCGGAGGGGATGTTGCCGGTCACCACGACCTCGTCACCGGCATATCCGGGCTCGTTCGTCGGCTGATACTGCTGCGCCACGAGCGGCGCGGACATCATTCCGGCCATCGCGATGGCGCTGGTGAAGATGGTACGCATATGAATACTCCTTGCAATCCACGGGCCGACCGGCGCTTACCCCAAAGCGCGCCGGGTCGGGGTTACTGGACCCCCAGACGGACCGGATCGTTCGTCGATGCCGACGAGCAATCCATGACGGCCACAATCTCGCCACTATGCTGCCGGTTCCGCCGCGGCGAGCGCCGGGGGACCGCTTGGGCCCATTCTGCGACGAGTCGTTTGCCGGATCAGTTCTCCCGGCGCGCCCAGCCGTGTTGCGCGGGCGTCAGCGTGGCAAGGAATCCCTCGGCGCTGTCGAGATACGCCTGCTGCCTTTCATTGCCCATCCGGTCCCACGTCGCGTAGATGCGCCCGATGCGGTGGTTGCTCTCCAACCGTTCGCGGTGGCGGGCCATGAAGTGCCAATAGAGCGGATTGAAGGGGCAGGCGCCTTCGCCGGTCTTCTTGTGGGGCGAGTAGGTGCAACCCGAGCAGTAATCGCTCATCTTGTTGATATAATTGCCGCTCGCCGCATAGGGTTTGGACGCCAGCCTCCCGCCGTCGGCATAGAGGATCATCGCCGCGACGTTGGGCAGCTCGACCCATTCATAGGCATCGGCATAGACCACCAGATACCAGTCCTGCACCGCGCGCGGATCGATTCCGGCGAGGAGGCAGAAATTGCCCAGCACCATCAGCCGCTGGATGTGATGCGCATGAGCATTGTCGCGGGTCGAGCGGATGCAGTCGGCAAGGCAGGCCATCTCGGTCTCGCCGGTCCAGTAGAATTCGGGCAAGGCGCGCTGCGCGTTCAGGGCATTCGCCTTCTGCAGATGCGGCATCTGGTGCCAGTAGAAGCCACGGACATATTCGCGCCAGCCGATGATCTGGCGGATAAAGCCCTCGACGCTGTTGAGCGGCGCCTTGCCCTCGCGCCAGGCCGCCTCCGCCCGCTCGCACAGCGCCAGGGGATCGAGCAGGCCGAGATTGATGCTGGTCGACAGCATCGAGTGGAACAGATCGTCCTCGCCCGCCACCATCGCATCCTGATAGGGGCCGAAGCATTCGATCCGCTCGGTAAAGAAGGCGTCGGCGGCCGCTTCCGCCTCCTTGCGGGTGACGGGCCATTCGAACCGCTCCAGCGAACCGAAATGATCGGCGAAGCGGTCCTGGACGAGCTCGATCACCTCTTGAGTGATCGCGTCGGGTTCGAATTTGGGGCGTTCGGGTGCCGACAGTCCTTCCTTGGGCGGCTTGCGGTTCTCGCTGTCGTAATTCCATTCGCCGCCTTCGGGTTTGCCCTCTGCGGTCATCAGCAGCCCGGTCTTGCGCCGCATTTCGCGGTAGAAGAATTCCATGCGCAGGTCCTTGCGGTCCCTCGCCCATTCCTCGAATTCGGATTGGCTGCACACGAAGCGATCGTCGCGCAGGATCTCGACCTCGCAGGCGAACTTGTCCGCCCACTGGTCCATATCCTCCCGCACCCGCCATTCGCCCGCCTCGACCACGCTGACCAGCCGCGGCGCGTGCCGCTCGATCGCGCGCGCGAGTTCGCCGGTGAAGCTGCCGGCGTTGTCGGCATCGCCGAGCTTGACGTAGTCGACGGTCCAGCCCGCCGCTTCCAGTTCGCCGGCGAAATGGCGCATGGCGGAAAAGACCAGGACGATCTTCTGCTTGTGATGTTTGACGTAGGTCGCCTCGTCCCAGACCTCCATCATCAGGACGACGGTATCGTCCTTGGTCCGCCCGCGCAGGCTCGCGAGATCGCGGGTGAGCTGATCGCCGAGGATGGGGACTAGGACGGGGCCGGGCATCCCCGCATCAATGCCGCTCCTCGCGAATGGTGCCTCAGACGAAGCTGTAGGGATCGATATCCACCGCCACCCGCACGCCGGCGGGGTGATCGAGCGCGCCGAGCCATTCGCGGATGGTGTCCTGCAGCTGCGCGCTGCGCCGCGCGTTGATCAGCAGGCGGTAGCGGTAGCGATTGCGCAGCAGGCTGAGCGGGGCGGGGGCGGGGCCGTAGATCGCCAGTTCGTCCTGCGCGGGGCGCGCGCGGCCGATGCGGTTGGCGGCTTCGCGCGCCTCGCTTTCCTCCTCGCTGGAGACGATGATCGCCGCCCAGCGGCCGAAGGGCGGGGCACCGGCGAAGCGGCGGGCCTCGGTCTCGGCTTCGTAGAACCCGTCGCGGTCGCCCTGGGCCAGCGCGGCGATCACCGGCGCCTCGGGGTGGCGGGTCTGGAGCAGCACCTCGCCCGGCTTGTCGCCGCGCCCGGCGCGTCCGGCGACCTGGGCGATCTGCTGGTAGGTGCGCTCGGCCGCGCGCAGATCGCCGCCCTCGAGGCCGAGATCGGCATCGACCACGCCGACCAGCGTGAGTTCGGGAAAGTGGAATCCCTTGGTAACGAGCTGGGTGCCGATGATGATATCGACCGCGCCGCCCTCGACCAGGGCGACGAATTCGGCCGCGCGGCCCGGCGAGTTGAGCGTGTCCGACGTCGCCACGAACGTGCGCGCATCGGGCAGGCGTTCGGCGACCTCGTCGGCGATCCGCTCAACCCCCGGTCCGCAGGCCACCAGGCAGTCGGGCTCGCCGCATTCGGGGCAGGTTTCGGGCGGCGCGGTCTCGTGGCCGCAGTGGTGGCAGGCGAGGCGCCGGGAGAAGCGGTGCTCGACCAGCCAGGCGCTGCAATTGGGGCACTGGAACCGGAACCCGCAATTGCGGCACAGCGTCAGCGGCGCATAGCCGCGGCGGTTGAGGAACAGCAGCGACTGTTCCCCCCGGTCGAGCCGATCTTCCAGCGCAGTCACCAGCGGCCCGGCGAGCCAGGCACCGCGTCCCGGCTTCTCTTCCGTCAGGTCGATGGTACGGATCGCCGGGAGCTCGGCCGCGCCGTAGCGGCTCGGCAGGTCGATCTTCGCGTAGGTGCCGTTTTCCGCCATCGCCAGGCTTTCCAGCGCGGGGGTTGCGCTGGCCAGGATCACCGGCACGCCTTCGAACCGGGCACGCATCACGGCGACGTCGCGGGCGTTGTAGCGCACCCCGTCGTCCTGCTTGAAGCTGACCTCGTGCGCCTCGTCGATGACGATCAGGCCGAGGCCGGGGAAGGGCAGGAACAGCGCCGAACGCGCGCCGACCACCACCTGCGCCTCTCCCGCGGCGATGGACCGCCAGGCGCGGCGGCGTTCGGTCGACTTGAGGCTGGAGTGCCAGAGCACCGGTTTGGCCCCGAACCGGGCCTCGAAGCGCCCGAGGAAAGCCTCGGTCAGCGCGATCTCGGGAAGGAGAACGAGCACCTGCCGCCCAGCGCGGATCGCTTCGGCGACGGGTTCGAAATAGGTCTCGGTCTTCCCCGATCCGGTCACGCCGTCGAGCAGGAAGGGCGCGAACTCCCGCCTCCGGACCGCCGCGGCGAACACTTCGGCGGCCTCGGCCTGTTCCGGATTGAGATCGACCCGCGCGAAGTCCGGCCGCGCCTGGTGGTAGGGTCGGTCGCAATCGACCTCGACCGGCTCGAGCACGCCCTGGTTCACCAGTCCGCGCAAAACCCCTTCGGAGACCCCAGCGATGCCGGCGAGCTCGCGGATCGTCGCCTGTTCGTTCTCCAGCGCTTCCATTGCCGTCTGTCGTTGCGGGGTCATCCGTTCCGGCATGCCGCCCGTCAGGCGATATTCGACCATCGTCGCCGGGCCCTTGAGCGCGCCGCCGGAGGACAGCGCCATCCGCGTGACCGCCGCCAGCGGCGCGACGTAGTAATCCGCCGTCCACTCGATGAGTCGGCGCAGCGGAGCCGGGAGCGGGGGCACGGGCAGGATTTCGCGCAAGGGACGCAGCTTCTCTGCCGGAACGTCGGTTCCCGGCAGCCGTTCGGCCTCCCAGACGATCCCAATCACGGTCCGGGGCCCCAGAGGACAGGCGACGACCGAACCCGCCTCGACCGCCATGCCCTCGGGCACGCGGTAGTCGAGCGGCCCGAGGGCGGCATTGAGGACGAGGCAGCGCACGCGGTTCATGCCCGGGCCATATGGGCAGGGCAAGCTGGCCGGAACAAGGGCGGAGACGAAGGAGTCGCGGATAATGGATCGAATTCTCGAACGCACCACAGGCCGCCGGGCCTTCATGACGCGGACGATGGGCGGCGGCGCGGCGCTGGGTGCGATCTCGCTCGCCGGCTGCGCGGGAGGATATGGCGGCTTCTCTCTCGTCGACGCCGTCCAGCGCCTGTTGTTCCTCTCCAGCGAACGCGCCTTCGCCCGCATGCTCGACGGCGGCTATTGGGATAGTCAGGTGGCGACGCTCGGGCTCGGCAATGTCCTCGGCACGCGCGGCGACGTGCTCACGCGCATCCTCACCAGCACCCTGTTCAAGACGCGGCTGGAAAGCGCCTTTGCCGACATCGCCTATCGCGGGGCGGAGCGCGCCGCGCCGATCGTTACCGATGCGGTGCGCGTGATCGGCTTTCAGAACGCCGTCGATCTGGTTCGCGGCGGGCCGACCGCGGCGACCGCATTTCTGCGCGGAAATCTCGGCACCCGGCTGGTCGACGCCATGGTCCCCGAACTCGGCCAGGCGATGCGGGTCGCTTCCGATCCGCTCGTCGGCGAACTGCTCGCCGGTCTCACCGGGGTCGATGTCGGCGGGGTGGCGACGCGGGTGGCCGACACGATCGACGAGACCATCTGGCGCGAGATCGGGGCCGAAGAGGCGGCGATCCGTCGCGATCCGCGCTCGACCCGGGATCCGGCCATCATCGGTATCTTTTCGGCCGATGCGATCCTGTAGGAACCCCTACAGGTCGTAGGACAGGGAAAGCTGGCCGACGTGGGTGTGCGAAGTCGCCCCATTGTCGCGCGGACGGATGATGAACAGATATCCCGCCGTCAGATCGAGTCCGGGGGCAATCTCACGGGTGGCGCCGATGTTCGCGCGCCACTGGTCTATGCGGCTGGGTCCGCCGTTCAGCCGATCACGCAGCTGATAGAGCAGCTCGCCCGAAGCGAAGCCGCCGAAGCCGGCTCCGATGTCGGTGCGGAAACGGACGCGCTGCCGCAGGCGCAGCGCCATTTGGTCGGAATCGTCGTAGAACCGCTCCTCGATCCGGCTGCGCAGGTCGAATTTGCCGATCCCGATGGTCACCTGCTGATAGGGGCGCACTTCGGTAAAGCCATCCTCGTCGTGGATCTCCATTCCGCCGCCCAGGGCGATCCCGTTCGCCACGGCGGTGTTGACTTCGGCGCCGACGATGTACTCGTCAGGCCCATCGCGGCGGCGTGTCTCGAGCTCGAACTTGAAACCGGTTTCGGGAGCGATCTCGCCGTTCACCGAAGTCTCGATCCACAACTCGTCGTCGCTGGTGGCCGCTGCCGCGCCGGTCGGTTGCAAAGAGGCGCCCAGACCGGCAAAGCCGATTGCGAAAGCGAGGATTCTGTTCGACACGGAATGGGTCCTTCGGTTGAAAATCGGTCGTGAAACCGACATCGAATTGAAACTTTTCCCCAGACGAACTTTATGACCGGTTCGTGACAGGAGCATCTAGCCGTGAAATTCTTTGCCGATACCGCCGAAATAGACGACATCCGCGATCTGGCGGAAGCCGGCCTGCTCGACGGCGTGACCACCAATCCATCGCTCATCGCCAAATCGGGCCGGTCCTTTCTCGAAGTGACGAAGGAAATCTGCGGCATCGTCGATGGGCCGGTGAGCGCCGAGGTCGTGGCGCTGGATCACGACACGATGATGAAGGAGGCGGAGGTTCTGCGGAAGATCGCCGACAATGTCTGCATCAAGGTCCCCCTCACGATCGACGGGCTTAAGACCTGCCGCAAGCTGACGGGCGACGGAACAATGGTCAACGTCACCCTGTGCTTTTCCGCCAACCAGGCGCTGCTCGCGGCCAAGGCGGGCGCGACATTCGTTTCGCCCTTCGTCGGCCGACACGACGACAACGGGTTCGACGGGATGGAACTTATCCGCGACATCCGATTGATCTACGACAATTATCTGTTCGACACCGAGATCCTGGTGGCGAGCGTGCGCCATGTCACGCACGTGCTCGAGAGCGCGCGTATCGGCGCCGATGTCATGACCGCCCCGCCCAAGGTCATCAAATCGCTGGTGAACCACGTGCTGACCGACAAGGGGATCGAAGGCTTCCTCAAGGATTGGCAGGGCACCGGGCAGTCGATCCTGAAGAACTGACTTGGCGGACCGGACCCCCCTCGACCTGTTCAAGCAGGCGCTGACCGGGACTGCCCGGGCGCTGGCGCGCGAGCCCGAGGTCGAGGTTGCGTGGAGCGCCGATGCGCCGACGCAGAACGGCAAGAACATGCGCGTGCCCCTGCCGGGCCGCGAATTGCCCGCCGACCAAGCGCGCGAGGCGCGCGGGTTCGCCGACAGCTACGCCTTGAGGCTGCGCCATCACGACGAGGGCGTGCACGCGCGGGGCGCCCCGCCCGAACCGATCGCCCGCGCCTGTTTCGATGCGATGGAGCAGGTGCGCTACGAGGCGCTCGGGACCACGCGCTATTCCGGCATCCGAGCGAATCTCGACGCGGCGGTGGAGATGCGCACGCGCGGCGACCCGATCACCCGGGCCGACGAGCCTGGCGAGGTGCCGCTTCCCGCAGCGCTCTCGCTGATGCTGCGCGAGGCGCTGACCGGACAGGCGGTGCCGGACCGGGCCCGGGACGCGGTCGACATGGTGCGCGAGGACGTGCTGGCCAGGATCGGCGGCGATCTCGACGGCCTGGTGGAGAAGCTCGACGATCAGCAGGCGTTTCAATCGGTTGCTCTCGACATGTTGCGTCATCTCGATCTCACCCTGCCCGAAGCACCCGAGGACGGCGACGATGGCGGCGACGAGGACGAGGGCGAGGCGCCCGAAGAGGACGAGAGCGGCGATGAGCCGGACGAGGGCGATGCCGAGCCGCAACCCGCCGAAGCCGCCGGCGAGATGGCCGACGGCGAGGATGCCGACGGCGAGAGCGACAGCGAGGGCGAAACCGAGATGTCGGACGGCGACCCCTCCGACGATGGCGAGGAGGGCATGCAGCCGGTCCGCCCCAACCGGCCCTGGACCGAGGAGCCGGAGGATTTCGACTACCGGGCCTTTACCGATGCGTTCGACGAAGTGGTCGAGGCGGACGAGCTGTGCGACCCGGAAGAGCTCGAACGGCTGCGGACCTATCTCGACAGCCAGCTCGCCGGACTACAGGGCGTGGTGACCCGGCTCGCCAACCGTCTCCAGCGCCGGCTGATGGCGCAGCAGAACCGCAGCTGGGATTTCGACCAGGAAGAGGGGATGCTCGACGCCGCACGGCTGGCGCGGGTGGTCGTCAGCCCCGGCCATTCGCTGTCCTACAAGATCGAGCGGGACACCCAGTTCAAGGACACGGTCGTGACTCTGCTGATCGACAATTCGGGCTCGATGCGCGGGCGACCGATCAGCATCGCGGCGATCAGCGCGGACATCCTTGCCCGCACGCTGGAGCGGTGCGGGGTGAAGACCGAAATCCTGGGTTTCACCACCCGCGCCTGGAAGGGCGGACAGAGCCGTGAGAAATGGCTTGCCGACGGGCGCCCCGAAAAGCCGGGGCGCCTCAACGACATCCGGCATATTCTCTACAAGCAGGCCGACGAGCCCTGGCGCCGCGCGCGCCGCAACCTCGGCCTGATGATGCGCGAGGGGCTGCTCAAGGAGAACATCGACGGCGAGGCACTGCTGTGGGCGCACGACCGCCTGCTCCGCCGCCCCGAGGACCGCCGCATCCTGATGGTGATATCGGACGGCGCGCCGGTCGACGACAGCACGCTCAGCGTCAACGCCGCCGGCTATCTCGAGAGCCATTTGCGCCGCGTGATCGACTGGATCGAGAAGCAGTCGCCGGTCCAGCTCGCCGCCATCGGCATCGGCCACGACGTGACGCGCTACTACAGGCGCTCGGTGACGATCATGGACGTGGAGCAGCTCGGCGGGACGATCATCGAGCAGCTGGCTGGGCTGTTCGAGGTGGAGAACTGACATGAATGTTTCCGAAGCCGTCGCCAGCCGCCGTTCGGTGCGCAAATTCACCGATCAAGCGGTCGATCGGGAGCTGCTCGCACGGGTGTTCGAGAAGGCGCAGCGCGCCCCCTCGGGCGGCAACACGCAGCCGTGGCACGGGATCGTCCTCACCGGAGAACCCAAGCAGAGGCTGTTCGACCGAGTCGCGCAGGAATTTCCCAAGGGCCGCGAGGCACATGCTCCCGAGTACCACATCTACCCGCCTGAACTCGACGGAGCCTACGAGGAACGGCGCTTCGGGGTCGGCGAGGACCTCTACGGCGCGCTCGAAATCTCGCGCGAGGAGAAGGGCAAGCGGTTGATGTGGTTCGCGGAAAACTTCCGCGCCTTCGGGGCGCCGGTGCTGATGCTGGTCCACACGCCGAAATACATGGGCCCTCCGCAGTGGAGCGACATCGGCATGTGGCTCCAGACCATCGCGCTGCTGCTGCGCGAGGAAGGGCTCGACTGCTGCTTCCAGGAAGCCTGGGCGGTCTATTCGCCGCAGATCCGCGAGGTGGTGGACATTCCCGAGGACCATATCTTCTTCTGCGGCATGGCGATCGGCTACCGCGACACGGAGGCACCGGTGAACCGCTTCGAGGTCAAGCGCGCCCCGCTCGACGAGGCGATCCGCTGGGCGGGGTTCGCGGACTGACGCGCCGATTATGTCCCGGATAGGGCGGGACCTCTCCATGTGCCTTTCCTTTAATTCCCGGCAGCAGTAAGATCGCGCCGCAAACCAGAACAAAGAGTCGCTGCATCGTGGAGGCCCCGAGCCGTATCGGGGTTGGAAGGGGTCCGCTGTGGAACGCGCATTCTTGAAAGCGGCACTGTTGGTGTCCGCCATTATCGTCATCCCGCAGCCTGCCTCGGCACAGGGTAGGCCCGTGCTTTTGCGCGATTCTTTTCCGATCGGTTCGGGCGGAGGGGTTTTGTGCCAGGTGCAGGACCGCACGGTCGGCAACCCCGCGGCCCGAACCAGCTTCGACCGGGCGTGGTCGGTGGTGTGCCGCGACTCGGCGCTTCCCGTGGCCAGTGTCTACGCCTTTCGCGGAGAGCTTGCCGATCCGGTGGGCCATATCGCGCCTTTCCGCCGCGAAGCCGTGGATTGCGAGGCTCGGCGCGTCGCCACCGCCGCAAATGTGCCCGGGGCGGATTTTCAGGTCTGCACCATCGCCGACGGATCGCTCGACTGGTCCACGATCGTCCTGAGACGTGGCGATACCACCTATGTCGCCGACGGCTTTTCGGCCTATGACAGCGCAACGCTGCTCGCGCTGCGATCGGTGATCGAAAACCGCATCGCCGAAGGGCGGATCGATGCCGCCACCACCTCGGTCGCCGATCCGGTCGCCTTCAGCCGAATCCAGGCCGAAACGCTCGAGCCCGATCAGGCGCTGACCGAGGGGTACCGACGCAATCTGGGCGGCGATTATGCCGAGGCCGCGGCCTATTTCGAAACCCTTCAGAACCGCCTCGAACGCGAAGGCGACAGCTCGATCGATCCGGTCGAGTTCCTCGTCAATCGGGCCTTGCAGAAGAGCAATCTCGGCGAGTTTCCGGAGGCCGAGCGGCTCTTTGCACAGGCGCGGCAATCGACATCGGGCGATCCTATCGGCGAGCGTCTCCAGCGCAATTTCGAGGCCATGCACCAGCTCAACCGCGGCCGTCCGGCAGAGGCCATCGCCCGGCTCGATCAGCCGCTGACGGCGGGGTTCGCCGGATTGACGGTGTCGGGCGACAGGCTCGAGATCACGATCCCCATCGCCGCGCGGCTCAACGCGGACCGCCGCAGCGGGGTCACCGGAATCAGTAGCGATACCGCGCTGACCCCGCGCGAGCGGGTGGCGATCATCGACGCCCAGGCGCGGCAGTTGCGCGGCACCGCTCTGCGACTGCTGGGGGATTACGATGCGGCGCGGATCGAATTCCTCGATGCGCTGAACGAGGCGCAGTCGGTGCGCGATGGCCGGGTCACCACCCTCGCCCGGATGCGCGCGCAGATCCTGGGTGGGCTGGGCCTTGTCGCAGAGGCGCAGGGCGATCCCGAACAGGCCGAAACCTATCTGCGCCACGGGCTCGAACTGGTCGAGGCGCAATATCCCGAGCGCGTCGCGGTCGCGAGCGCCAAGGCCGGGCTGGCGAACTTCCTGCTGCGCAACGGCGGCGGGGACGAGGGGCGCAGGCTCTATGCGGAACTGGTGGCGCGCGCGACCGGCTCGGGCGCTGCGGCGACCGGGTTCGAGAACCAGATGGCTCCCTATTTCCGCGATCTGATCGAGCGGATGGACAGCGATCCCGCAGCCGCCCCGGCGTTCTTCGATGCCGCCCAGCTGCTGGTTCGGCCGGGCGTGGCCGAGACCCAGGCCGTTTTGGCCCGCGAGCTTTCGGGTGGCTCCGACGAGGCATCGCGCCTGTTCCGCCAGTCGGTCGATCTGACGCGCGAGATCGAGCAATTGCGCGTCCGCAACCTCGCGCTGCAACGCAATCGCGAGAATGCCGGGGCCGATGCGGAAATGGCGGGGTTGGAGCAGCGCATTGCCGAGCTCGAAGCGGCGCAGGTTCGGACCCAAGCCCAGCTGGCCGACTACGCGCAATATCGTGCCGTTTCGCAGCGCGCGGTCACTCTGCCGCAATTCCAGCAATTGCTGGGCGAAGGCGAGGCCTACGTTCGTTTGGCGCTGGTCGGCGATCGGGTGCTGGCGTTCTACGCCGACCGCGGCTTCGCCACCGCATACGACACCGGGTTGAGCGATGTCGACCTCGATGTGCTGGTCGATCTGATCCGGGCTTCGATCTCGATCCAGGAGGGCGGTCAGAACGTGACCTATCCCTTCGACCTCGAAAGTTCGCAGCGACTCTACACGGCGCTGTTGGGGCCCGTCGACGACAGGCTCGGCACCGTTCGCCATCTGGTCTTCGAACCCGACGGGGCCATGTTGCGGCTGCCCGTCGATCTTCTCGTCACCGATGCGAATGCGGTCGTTACACACGAGCGGCGACTCGAAAGGCCGGACGCCGACCCCTATGATTTCACCGGCATGACCTGGCTCGGCCGCGACCGGATGATCAGCACCGCGACATCGGCCCAGGCCTTCATCGACGCGCGCCAGGTCCGGTCCTCGAACGCCAGCCGCGAATATCTCGGCATGGGGCGCAACCTGCCGGTCGGCGAGGACCCTCCGGAGACGGTGCGCGCGGTGCTCGCAAGCGGCAGCGACTCCTGCGGCTGGACGGCGGTGGAATGGAACCGGCCGATCGACGAGGCCGAACTGGTAACGGCGCGCGCGATCATCGGCGATTCCGGTTCGGAACTGCTGACCGGGGCGCAATTCACCGACACCGCCCTGAGATCGAAGCCCGATCTCGACCAATACCGTATTCTCCACTTCGCAACGCACGGCCTCGTCACGCCGCCGCGTCCGGAATGTGCGATCAAGCCGGCGCTGCTGACCTCGTTCGGAGCCGAGGGATCGGACGGGCTGCTGACCTTCGACGAGGTGTTCGACCTCGGGATCGATGCCGACGTGGTGATTCTGTCGGCTTGCGACACTGCCGGCTCCGCATCGGTGGAGGCGACACGCGCGGCGGGGCTCACCAGCGGCGGCGGCACGGCGCTCGACGGGTTGGTGCGGTCCTTCATCGGCGCCGGCGGCCGGGCGGTCCTGGCAAGCCACTGGCCCGCACCCGACGATTACCGCGCCACCGAGCGCCTGATGAGCGAGATGTTCCGGGCCGGGCGCGACGCGCCGATCGGTGCCGCGCTCAAGCAATCCCAGAAGGCCCTGATGGACGATCCTACCACCTCGCATCCCTATTACTGGTCGGGTTTCGCCTTGATCGGCGACGCGGCGCGGCCGCTCCTGGCGCAGCGTTCGGCACCGGTCGCGCAAACGACCACCACGGCGGCGGAATAGCATGATCGGTTTTCGACACCTTTTCGCCGGAGCTGTCTCGCTCGCCGCGCTCGTGGCTCCGCTGGCCCTGTCCGCACAGACCACCACGCCCGGTGTTCCAACCCGCGAGGAGGTGCTGCGCGAGGAGCTCAACCGGCAATTGCGCGAGAGCCAGAGCCCGCTCGACCTCGACGGTGCCTTTCAACGCGCGCCCTGTCCGCTGGCCGGCGACCAGTTCGCCGATATCGCGCTGACCCTTGCCGAATCCCGGTTCGCCGGAGCCGAGAACATCGAGCCGGGACTGCTCGATCCTGCCTGGCGCCCCTATGTCGGGCGCGAAATTCCGATCGCCACGGTCTGCGACATTCGCGATCGCGCGGCGGCGCTGCTGCGCGAGGCGGGCTATGTCGCCAGCGTCCAGGTCCCGGTCCAGACGATCGAAGGCGGCGTGGTTCGCTTCGATGTCGTCGTCGCCCGGCTGACCGGTCTGGTCGTCCGCGGCGAGACCGGCCCATCGGGACAATTGATAGAGCGCTATTTCGGCAATCTTCGCGGCCGCGAGGTGTTCGTCACCGGCGAAGCCGAACGCTATCTGCTGCTGGCGCGCGACATTCCCGGTCTCGATGTGCGCCTTTCGCTCACGCGCGATCTCTCAGCCGGGGCCGGACCGGGCGATCTCGTCGGCGTCGTCGACGTGATCCACACGCCCTTCGAAGCCGATCTCGCCGTGCAGAACCTCGGCACCAGAACGGTCGGCCGCATCGGCGGGCAATTGCGCGCGCAGTTCAACGGGTTGACCGGGCTCGGCGACCTCACCGAGATAAGCGCCTTCGCCACCGCCGATCTCTCGGAGCAATACGTCCTGTCGGGACGCCACGAATTCGCCATCGGCAGCGACGGACTGCGGGCCGGCATCTCCGCCACCCATGCCTGGACCCAGCCGGACGTTCCCGGCCCCGACGTGTTCGAGGCGCGGACCCTGATCGCCACCGCGCAGGCGTCCTATCCGCTCGTGCGCAAGCAGGCGCAGACGATTCGTGTCCGCGCCGGGCTCGATTACATCAATCAGGATGTCGACTTTTCCGGTCTGGCCCTGGCGGAGGACGACCTTCGGGTCGGTTTCGTCGCGCTCGAATTCGAAGAGACCGATCTTGCCAGCATCCAGGGCCGGGGCGGCTACAACATCGCGAAGCCGCGATGGTACAGCCGGGGCCGGATCGAATTGCGTCAGGGGCTCGACATCTTCGGCGCGAGCGATGACTGCGGCCCCGCTTTCGCCGCCTGCCTCGTGCCCGGGGCGGTGCCGATCTCCCGGTTCGTCGCCGATCCGACGGCCTTCGTGCTGCGGGGCGAGGGCGCGGTCGATTTCCGCCCGATGCAGGACTGGAAGTTTTCGCTGCGGCCGCGCTTCCAGTATTCGCCCGACGCGGTCCTGCCCTACGAGCAGTTCTCGGGCGGCAATTACACCGTCGGCAGGGGCTACGATCCCGGTTCGGTGATCGGCGACAGCGGCTTCGGCGGACAGGCGGAAATCGCCAACGGTTCGCTGCTGCCGCCGCAACGCGACGGTTTCGCGTTCCAGCCCTTCGCCTTCTTCGACACGATCGCGACCTGGATCAAGGGCGATCCGACCGACCCCTTCACGCTGAATTCGGCCGGCGGGGGCGTGCGCGTCAACTACGCGAACCGGGTCTTCGTGGAAATACTGGGTGCGGTGCCGCTCGAACGCGCACCGCTCCAGACGAGGCGCGGCGATGCGCGTCTGCTGGTCAATCTGGCCGTGCGGCTGGGAAGCTGAGCGATGGGTCGAGGAACGGGTACCATGAACGGGATGCAGGATCGCGAAGGATCGACGGAGCGCAGGGCCTTCCGGCGGGGTCTGATGATCTACGGATCGACGACCGCGCTGGCGATGATGCTGGCGGTGTCCGATGGCGGCGGCCTCAGTCCGGCGATCGCCCAGGCGATCGGCCCGCGGATCGACGAAAGCGTATCGGCCCAGGGCGAATTCGTCTTTCCCTCGCCTTCGCCCAGCGGCTCCGGCCTTCCTCCTCCCGCGCGCTTCGTCAGCCGTTCGCCGACGCTGGACGTGGTCGAGATCAGCCAGGACGCGGCGATCATCAACTGGACCACCTACGACACCGACGACATCGATGCCGCACCCTCCTACGTCAATTTCCTGCCGGAGGGGACCGAGCTGCGGTTCAACGGAACCGGAAGCAATTTCACCGCTCTCAACCGCATCGTTCCCGCACAAAGCAGCGGCGGGCAGTACCGGGGCATCGCCTTCTCCGGGCGGGTCTCCAGCTTCCTGTCCGATGGCGGACCGACCGGGGGCAACATCTGGTTCTACAGCCCCGGCGGGATCCTGCTGGGCAGCGGTGCGGCGTTCGAGGTCGGCAGCCTGCTTCTGACCACCAGCGACGTAACCTCGATCAATGGTTCGAGCGGATTTCTTTCCGTGGATTTCACGGGCGTCGCCGATCCGTTTTCCTCGGTGATCGTCGGCGAAGATTCGTCGATCTCGCTTACCCAGCCCGGCAGCAGCCTGGTGATATTCGCCCCGACGATCGAGCAACGCGGATCGGTCAGCGTGAACGGCAACGTCGCCTATACGCTCGGCGAAACGGGGGTGGCCTATATCGGCGAGTCTTATGCCGAGGCATTCGCCTTCAATGGCGCGGCATCGGGGAACCGGCTGGTGCACACCGGCACGACCACCGGCCCCGCGTCCCCCCACAGCCTCGACCCGGAATCGTCGCAATTCCACCTCATCGAATTTCGTGCCGAGGGCGAGGGGCTCCAGATCCTGCTGTCGGGTTCGGCTGGTTTCGCGCCGGCCGCCACGGGAGCGATCGCGGAAAACGGGTCGATAAGGCTGACCGGTGACAGGATCGACGTCGGATCGGTATCGCTGACGTCGCGAACCATAATGGACGCCGACACCGTCGATTTCGTCGCCGACGGGGGTGAGACCATCACGATGGGTTCCGACGGTTTCGGTGCCTACGATCTGAACATTTCCGCGGAGACGACCAGCTTCGGCGCGGAACCCGGCGGGGCCATCGCGATCGCCGGTTCGGTCGCCATCGGCAAGCGCTTCGACGAGACCGGTACCGAAACGGCGTCTCTTATCGCGCGCGGAAACAGCGAGACCAGCCTGCCGGCCGGTACGGTTTCGATCGGCGGGAATCTGATGATCGATCTGTCGGCCGGTCGCCCCTTCAGTTCCGTCAGGAGGGGGGGGAGCATTTTCGCCGACGTTTCGGGCGGCGGTCAGCTGAGCGTCGATGGCGATCTCTCGCTGCTGGTTTTCGCGGCGGCGGCCGACGGTTTCTCCAACGATCAGTCCTTCTTCGGTTCCTTCGCTCTCGCCCCGCTCGCGATCGACATCGACCCGGTCAATTCCGCAAGCGGCGGTACGATCGACTTCACCATGAGCGGAACGGACAGCACGCTTGCGGTCGGTGGGAACATCCTCCTCGACGCATCGGCGAAGCCGTATATCGAGTCCAATTCCTGCGAGGGCCCCTGTGGCCCGCCCGAAGGCGGCGATGCCCAGGGCGGCACGATCAACTTCATCTCGACGGGCGGAACCGTCACCACCGGCAGCTTCGTCGTCGACGCCTCCGCCACGGCGCAGGGCGAACTCTTCGAGGGGTCGGGCCGGACCTTCGATGCGCTCGGGGGAACGGTATTCATGTCGCTCGACGATACGGACATCGCGCCGGGCTTCCTCGAACTCGATGTCTCCGCTGCCGGCGGTTTCGCGCAGGCGGGGGGCAAGGGTGGCGACGCACAGGGCGGTTCGCTTGCCCTGAACCTCGGCTCGGGGACCGAACTCGACGTCGACGGGATTATCCTCGACGCTTCCGCGTTCGCCGGCAACGGCGGCTCTTCCAGCGAAGGAAGCGATCCCGGAGCCGGCGGCAGTGCCGCGGGCGGCACGATCGGCTTCGACAGCGCGGCGACCTTTGCCAATCCGATCGGGCTGAACATCTCCGCCGTCGCCTACGGCGGCAATGGCGGCAGCGCCGACGGGGAGATGGGGCAGAGCGGCGGCCAGGGCGGCAATGCTCAAGGGGGCGAGCTGACGCTCGTTCTTTCCGGCGAGGGCAACAGCATCTCCTTCGTCGGCGAAGGGCCTGCGCTGGACGTGTCGGGTTTCGGCGGCGCCGGGGGTGACGGGTCGGCGGACGCGCTCAAGACCGTGCAGGGCGGCGCGGGCGGGGCAGGCGGCGCGGCAGCCGGCGGCACCATCGACCTCACAGCGGCCGACGGTGCGCGGATCGATCTTAGCGGGACGATCCGTTCCGAAGGGACCGGCGGCGACGGCGGGCGCGGCGGCGATACCGACAGCCAGGGTCTGTCGGCGCCCGGTGCCGGCGGCATCGGCGGCGACGGCTCCGGCGGAGTCATCGCGCTCGTTGCCGACCACGGAACGCTCTTCAGCTCGCTCGACGGCAATGTCGAGGACCGCGACGTCTCGATCAGCGCGGACGGCTATGGCGGCCAGCCCGGCCAGTTCGGGATCGATGGCAACGAGACGACGGAATTCGCCGCCGGTGGCGTGGGAAGCGGCGGCATCGTCGATCTCGGCGCGGCGGGGACCGACGAACTGCCCAGTTTCCTCGAGCTCGGATACACCGTCGTCAGCGCCGGCGGCTTTTCCGCGATCGGCGCGCCCACTCCCGCCCAGGCGGGCCGGATAGCCCTGTTCGACAATTCCTTCCATCCGGATGCCGAAGTGTCCTTCGCCCAGCTCGGTATTTTCGCGGAGGGGGTTCAAGACGCATTTCCGACGGTAGTCATCCAGGGCACCAGGGGCACGATTACCGCCACCAACGGCTTGGTCGTCGAAACGGGCGGGGCGGTTTCGCTCAGCTTCTCGGGTGACAGCGGTCTATCGGTCGGAGGACCGACCTCCATCGCGACCGGGCGATCGCTGACCCTGACCCACGAGAACAACACGTCGGGGTTCGCCACGCTCGCCTCGGACGGGTTCCTTCAGATCGCCGCGCAGGGCGATGTCGTCGCCGGGTCGGGCTCCATCATCGATTCCGCCGATGCGGTCGAAATCCGTTCGGACGGGGGCAGCCTTGCCATCGCCGACGTTCGCGGGACGACCGACGTGCTCCTCTCGGCCGCGCAAGCGGTGACGCTCACCGACGCGACGATCCGTGGACCGGTGAGCGACGACGGCGAATCCTTCGCGACCAGCGGCCTGGAAATCCGCGCCGGCTACACCGACGTGCCGTTCGGCGAGTTCTACTACAGCGGCCTGTTCGATGCGACGATCGACGGCACCGTCACCTCGGCGGGCAACGTGATCGCGACCGCGGGCGGCAATGTGATCTTCGCCGACAATGCGTCGGTCACGGCGGACAATGCGGTCCGGGTGCGGGCGCAGAACGACATCTTCGTTCGCTCCGGCGCGACCGTCACCTCGGCACTGGACCCCGCCCTATCCACCTCGGGCGACACACTGTTCGAAGCCGGGGCGAACATTTTTCCGCTCAACGAATTTCCCTTCCCCGGTTCGCTGGTCGTCGCCGGGACGATCGACACCAGCGGAGCGCGGCTGACGCTGCTCGCCGACGCGATCGATGGCACGGGCGGCACCATACTGGCGGGCAATTTCACGGCCGATATCGTCGATGGCCCCGCGCCGGACGAGGACCAGGGCGACGATTTCGGCGTGCTCGTCAACGATTGCCTGCTGGGCGATATCTGCATCGGCAGCCTGACCGCCATCGGCGATGTCGCAATCGGCCAGTTCACCGGGGGCAACGGGGTCCGGTCGATCGATATCGGGTCCGCCGCGCTCACCGGCTCCACTACGGCGATCCGGGCCAATGACGATATCGTCATCGGCAGCTTCAACTTGCCGGATAGCGTGATCTCTTCCGACCAGACGTCGATCCTTGCCGGAGGCGACATCGATGTGACCGTATCTTCGCTCGCCAACCTGACCGAAATCGAGGCCGGCGGTTCCGCCAGCGTCCTTGCGGGCACCATCGTGCTGGGCAACGCCATCGCGACCGACCTCACCCTCGATGCTGGCGTTACCGTCGAGGTCAACGGGACTGCCGACGCCGGAACAATCTCGATCTTCGGAGGCGATCTCGTCATCGGTGCCGGCGGTGCGGTGGGCTCCGTCGAAGGCACCTCGGCCGTCACGATCGGTTCGAATGGCGATTTCGTCTTCGGCGGATCGGGCAGCGCCGAAGAAACCTTCGAGCTCGATGCCGACGAGACCACCCGGATTTTCTCTTCCGGCACGCTGACGCTTTTCGCCGGGGAAGGCGGCACGATGTTCGTTCGCGACGCCACGGTCACCGCGGGCATTCAGATCGGTACCGAAGGGGGCTTGAGCCTCTTTGGCGGCACCGTTGCCGTTCAGGGCCAGCTTCTCCTCGACCGAGCCTCCGGTACCACGGCTCTGGAGATTCTTGCCGGCGATACCCTTTCCATCGACTACGAGGCCGGCAATCTGCGCATCGCGGACAGCGACGGCCTGCCCACGGGCGCGATCTCGCTCAGCGGCCGCGAAATCCTCGCGGCCTCGAACTCGGCGCTGTCCGACATCGGCGAAGGCTTCGTCGCGAACGATCGGCTTTCCATCGCCGAAATCAACCGCGAGGAAGGCGTGGTCCAGGCAGGCTCGCTAAGGCTCGAGGCGACCGACCGGATCCTGATCCAGAACACAGGCACCGGAGACGAACCGGACGATCGCCGCGGTTTCACCACCGGCAGCCTGACGGTCGCCGGATCCGGGCAGGGTACCACTCTCGTCGTGATCAACGGCACGGTCGATGGCCAGACGGGTCGGGATGCCGCCGCTTCCGGCGAATACGAGACCGCGTTCGCCGTCGGTTCGACCGTCAATGGATGCGAATTCACCGACTTCGAGAACTGCACCTCGGTAACGCCGCCGCCGCCACCGCCGCCGCCGCCGCCGCCGCCGCCACCGCCACCGCCGCCGCCGCCTCCGCCACCGCCGCCGCCGCCGCCGCCGCCGCCACCGCCGCCGCCGCCGCCGCCGCCGCCTCCGCCTCCGCCTCCGCCGCCGCCACCGCCGCCGCCGCCGCCGCCGCCACCGCCGCCGCCGCCGCCTCCGCCTCCGCCTCCGCCTCCGCCGCCGCCACCGCCGCCGCCTCCGCCGCCGCCGCCGCCGCCGCCACCGCCGCCGCCGCCACCGCCGCCGCCGCCTCCGCCTCCGCCTCCGCCGCCGCCACCGCCGCCGCCGCCGCCACCGCCGCCGCCGCCGCCGCCTCCGCCTCCGCCTCCGCCTCCGCCGCCGCCACCGCCGCCGCCTCCGCCGCCGCCGCCGCCGCCACCGCCTCCGCCGCCGCCGCCGCCGCCGGTGTCGCTGATCGATCAGGCACGCGAAGCGATCCCGCCCGAGCAGGACGTGATCGAGGAAGAGGTCGAGGAGGAGGAATCGGAAGCCGAGGAAGCGCTGCGCGGAGCCGATGCTCCGAGCGGCGAGATGCTGATCGACATCACCGCCATCGACGATCCCGCGGGCGAGCCGCTGATCGACGATCCGGTGACCGGCGCCGGCAACGAAGACCTCTGGCAACCGCCGGAAGAGTGAGCGCGCAAGAGGCTTGACCCGGCCGGTCGGTCATGCGTTGAGACGGCGCATGCCTGACCAGCTGCCGCTGACCCTGTTCAATTCGCTGACCCGCCGCCTCGAGACCTTCGCGCCGGTCCATGCCGGGGAAGCGCGCGTCTACACCTGCGGGCCCACGGTCTACAACTACCCCCACATCGGCAACATGCGCGCCTATGTCTTCGCCGATGTGCTGGGGCGCACGCTCGCCTGGAAGGGCTACGCGCTGCGGCATGTGATCAACATCACCGATGTCGGCCACCTGACCGACGATGCCGACGCCGGAGAAGACAAGCTGGAAAAGGCCGCGGCGAAATCTGACCGATCGATCTGGGATATCGCCCGCCATTACACCGAAGCGTTCAAGGCTGACGTCAAGGCGCTGAACATCCGCGAACCGGCCGAATGGTCCGTCGCGACCGACTACATCGAGCCGATGATCGCCTTCGCCAGGAGCATTGCGGACGAGCATTGCTACGAACTGGACAGCGGGCTCTATTTCGACGTGTCGACGGTCGCGGATTACGGCCGACTGGCGCGTGCGATTACCGAAGATGGGGAGGGCCGGATCGATACGGTCGAGGGCAAGCGCAACCCTCAGGATTTCGCGATCTGGCGCAGGACTCCCGCCGGCGAAACGCGCCAGATGGAATGGGATTCGCCCTGGGGCCGCGGCGCGCCGGGCTGGCATCTCGAATGCTCGGTGATGGGCGAGAAGCTGCTCGGCTTCCCCTTCGACATCCATACGGGCGGGATCGACCACCGCGAGATCCATCACCCCAACGAAATCGCCCAGAACCAGGCCTTCTGCGGCTGCGGTTCCCTCGACGACGCATCACATTCGGGCGCGAAGCTGTGGATGCACAACAATTTTCTCGTCGAGCGCAGCGGCAAGATGAGCAAGTCGTCGGGCGAGTTCCTCCGTCTCCAGCTCCTCGTCGACAGGGGCTACCATCCGCTCGCCTACCGCATGATGTGCCTCCAAGCGCATTACCGCAGTGAGCTCGAGTTCTCCTGGGAAGGGCTGGGCGCAGCGCTGACGCGGTTGAAGCGGATCGTCATGATGGTCGCAAAGCTGCGCGACCCGCCGACGGGCGCGGCACCGGAGGCCAAGCTCGCCGATATCGTGTCGCGATTCGACGCGGCGATGTCCGACGATCTCAACACCCCCCAGGCGCTCGTCGCTCTCGAAGATGCCCTCTCGGCCAAGAAGGTGGAGGACGGCGCCAAACGGGCGGTGATCGAGGACATGGATCGTGTGCTCGGTCTCGACCTGTTCGCGCTGGAGCGGAGCGATCTTCGCATCCGCCCCAGGGACACGCAGATCGCCGAGGAGGAGATCGAGGCCGAACTTCTCCGCCGCAAGGAGGCGCGCCTGGCCAAGGATTTCGCCACCTCGGACGCGATCCGCGCAAGTCTCGCGGCGCGCGGGGTCGAGGTGATGGACGGCGATCCGCTGGGATGGGAGTGGACACTGCAATGACCAAGGCCCTGCTTTCCGCCATGATCCGTCCGCTGGTCGAGCCGCGGCTGCCCGACTGGGTCGAGCCCCTGTGGTTCGCGTCCGCGGACGAGGCTTTGGCTCAGGCTGCGGAGGCCGAAATCGGCTGGTTCGACCTCTACCAGCCGGAGCCGATGGTCGAGATCGCCCGCGCCGCGACCGGGCTCCAATGGCTCAATTCGATCTATGCGGGGCTCGATTTCCTGCCGCTCGACCTGCTGAGGGAACGCGGGGTCGTCGTCACCAACGGTGTCGGGATCAACGCCATCACCATCGCCGAATATGTCGTCATGCTGATGCTCGCCCATGCCAAGGGCTATCGCGAGGTCGTGCGGGCGATGGAGCGGCACGAATGGTTGCTCGACAGCCCCGGTAAGCGCGAACTGGCCGGGGAGCGGGTGCTGCTGCTCGGGCTCGGCGCGATCGGCTCGCTCATCAAGACCCGGCTCGAGGCCTTCGACATGGAGGTCGTGCCGGTGCGGCGCTCGGGCGGAGACGGGTCGCTGGGTCCGGACGAATGGCGCGGGCGACTGGCCGAATTCGACTGGGTGGTGCTCGCGGTTCCGGCCACGCCGGAGACCGACGGGATGATCGGCGCGGCGGAGCTCGCGGCGATGAAATCCAGCGCGGTGCTGGTCAATATCGCCCGCGGCGCGGTGGTCGACCAGCCCGCGCTGATCGAGGCGCTGGAGGCGAAGAGCATCGAGGCGGCGCTGCTCGACGTGACCACGCCCGAGCCCCTGCCCGAGGATCACCCGCTGTGGGCGCTCGACAACGCCCAGGTGACGATGCACCTCTCCGGTCGGGCGCAGACCAGGATGTTCCAGCGCAGCGCCGACCGCTTCATCGAGAATCTCGATCGCTGGCGCCGAGGCGAAGCCGTCGCACCGCGGTTCGATCTCGAACTCGGCTACTGACTCCGTCCCGAGCCTCTGATAGTTCCCGCGCACAACCGGAAAACCGGGTCGCGAATCGGGGATCATGCGCCGCTGCCGGCGGTGCTTCAGGGGGATTTTCGCGATGGCGGACACGAAGAAAGCATCGGATCTATTCGTCGAGTGTCTCGAGGCCGAAGGCTGCGAGTACATCTTCGGCGTGCCGGGGGAAGAGAACCTCGATTTTCTCGACAGCCTCAGCCGTTCCAAGCAGATCAGGCTGATCCTGACGCGGCACGAGCAGGGCGCGGGCTTCATGGCCGCGACCTATGGCCGCCACACCGGCAAGACCGGCGTCTGCATCGCCACCCTGGGCCCGGGCGCGACCAACTTCGTCACCGCCGCCGCCTACGCGCAATTGGGCGGCATGCCGATGATGATGATCACCGGGCAGAAGCCGATCAAGAAATCGAAGCAGGGGCGCTTCCAGATACTCGACGTGGTCTCGATGATGGGGCCGATCACGAAGTATGCGCACCAGCTCGCCGCCGGGGACAACATCCCCAGCCGCGTGCGCGAGGCCTATCGCCTTGCGGAGGAGGAGAAGCCCGGCGCGGTCCACCTCGAACTGCCCGAGGACATCGCCGAGGAGCCGTGCAGCGGCAAGCCGATCCCCGCCAGCGTCGCGCGCCGCCCCTCCGCCGAGCCCAAGGCCGTGCGCCAGGCGGTCAGCGCGATCGAGAAGGCGAGGAAACCGATCCTGGTCATCGGCGCCGGCGCCAACCGCAAGATGACCGGGCGGATGCTCAACCAGTTCATCGAGAAGACCGGCATACCCTTCGTCACCACCCAGATGGGCAAGGGCGTGATCGACGAGCGGCACCCGCTGTTCCTCGGCTGCGCGGCGCTCAGCGCGGGCGATTTCTGCCACCGCGCGATCGAGGAGGCTGACTGCATCGTCAACGTCGGCCACGACGTGATCGAAAAGCCGCCCTTCTTCATGAAGCAGGAAGGCGTCACCGTGATCCACGTCTCCAACCGCACGGCGGAGGTCGATCCGGTCTATTTCCCGCAGATCGAGGTGATCGGCGACATCGCCAATGCCGTCTGGCAGATCAAGGAAGACATCGTGAAGCAGGGCCACTGGTCCGGCAGCGATCTGAAGCGCTATCACCAGGCCGAACTTGAGCACACGCAGAGCCTGGCCAAGGACGACCGCTTCCCGATCTTCCCCCCGCACCTGGTCCAGCAGATCCGCGACGCCATGCCCGAAGATGGCATCATCTGCCTCGACAACGGGGTCTACAAGATCTGGTTCGCGCGCGGCTACACCGCCTACCTGCCCAACACCGTGCTGCTCGACAACGCGCTCGCGACCATGGGCGCGGGCCTGCCGAGCGCGATGATGAGTGCCATGCTCTACCCCGACCGCAAGGTGATGGCGATCTGCGGCGATGGCGGCTTCATGATGAACGACCAGGAGATGGAGACCGCGGTCCGGCTCGGCCTCGACCTGACCGTGCTGATCCTCAACGACAGCGCCTACGGCATGATCCGCTGGAAGCAGGCGAACATGGGCTTTGCGGATTTCGGTCTGACCTACGGCAATCCCGACTTCATCAAGTTCGCCGAGAGCTTCGGCGCGAAGGGGCACCGGGTCGAATCCTCCGAACATCTCAGGACGCTGCTCAAGCAGTGCCAGGACGAGGGCGGGGTGCACCTGATCGATTGCCCGGTCGACTATTCGGAGAACGACCAGATCCTCAACAAGGATATCAAGGAACTTTCGAAGAAACTGTAGGCTTGGATAAGGGTCGCCCCGGCGCAACGCCGGGGTGCAGCCGACATCCTGCCGCGGGACCGACGATCCGCGGGACCCGGATCAGGTCCGGGAAGAAGAACGAGGGACCGACGTGCCGAAACTCAAAGACACCTATCCGCTCTATCTCAACAACAAGGCGGCGCAGCCCAACACCGACCTGGAGGTGACCGACAAGTTCACCGGCGAGATCGCCTTCCGCACCGCGCTCGCCACGCCCGACATCATCGAGGAAGCGATCGCCGGCACCGTGCGCGCCACCGAGCCGATGGCCAGGATGGCGAGCTTCGAGCGGCAGAAGGTGCTGGAGCATTGCGTCTCGCGCTTCCGCGAGCGCTACGACGAGCTGGCCTATTCGCTCTGCGTCGAGGCGGGCAAGCCGATCAAGGATGCGGAGGGCGAGGTCGACCGGCTGATCGACACCTTCAAGATCGCCGCCGAGGAGGCGACGCGCAATTACGGCGAGGTCCAGCCGCTCGACATCTCGGCGCGCGCCAACGGCTACATGGGCATGTGGAAGCGCGTGCCGATCGGGCCGTGCAGCTTCATCAGCCCGTTCAATTTTCCGCTCAATCTCGCCGCCCACAAGATCGCGCCCGCCATCGCCATCGGCTGCCCCTTCGTGATGAAGCCGGCGAGCAAGACGCCGCTCGGCGCGATCATCATGGGCGAGGTGCTGGCCGAGACCGACCTGCCCGAAGGCGCTTTCTCGATCCTTCCCGCCAGCCGCGACGGGGCGGACATGTTCACCGAGGACGAACGGCTCAAGCTGCTGAGCTTCACCGGCTCGCCCGGCGTCGGCTGGGACCTCAAGGCCAAGAGCGGCAAGAAGAAGGTCGTGCTCGAACTCGGCGGCAACGCCGCGGTGATCGTCGACAAGGATGCCGACCTCGACCATGCGCTCGAGCGGATCGTCTTCGGCGCCTTCTACCAGAGCGGCCAGAGCTGCATCGGCGTCCAGCGGGTCATCATCCACGAGGATGTCTACGACAAATTCAAATCCATGCTGGTCGAGAAGACCAAATCGCTGAAGTCCGGCGATCCAAAGGATCGCGAAACCTTCATCGGCCCGATGATCTCCGACAAGGAGGCGAGCCGCCTGAAGGGCTGGATCGACGATGCGGTCGATCAGGGGGCGACGCTGCTGTGCGGCGGCGGGCTGTCGAACGGCAACATGCTCGAAGCCACCCTGCTCGAAGGCGTGCCCCGCAAGGCCGACGCGAACTGGGAAGAAGCCTTCGGGCCGCTCGCCAACCTCAGCAAATTCAGCGATTTCCACGAGGCACTGGAACGGGTCAACGACAGCAAGTTCGGCCTCCAGGCGGGCATCTTCACCCGCGATCTGCACCAGGTGCTCGATGCCTGGGACACGCTCGAGGTCGGCGGCGTGGTGGTCAACGACGTCTCCAGCTACCGCGTCGACAACATGCCCTATGGCGGGGTCAAGGATTCGGGACTCGGCCGCGAGGGTATCCGCTTCGCGATGGAGGACATGAGCGAGATCCGCAATCTCGTCATCCGGCGCATCTGACGCCTCCCTATCCATCCTCCAGCAAAAGCAGTTCGCACTGCACCACGAGCCGTGGGCTCGGCACCAGCCGGTGCTCGACCTCGACGACGCTGGCATCCGCCACCAGCTGGCCGGGAATGGCGAATTCGTGCTCGGGCAATCGCGCCACGAATTGTTCGCCCGCGGCCACCGCCTGGTCCCCGGCGAACAGGATCGACACCCGGTGGCGCGTGCCCGCGAAGGTGATGCTGGCCCAGGCATTCTCCGAATGCGTCAGTACCTGTCCATGGTGTTCGCCCAGGCCCGACAGCGCCTGGCGCAATCGTTCGGTTGCGGACCGACGGGTTCGGGGCGCGCGCGGCGCCGACGCTTCATCCGACATGTGCGTTCTCCTTTTCGGCAGAATCGCGCGCGGCCTCGAACCCGGCCATGAAGCCGCGGATGCGCTGTTCCATCCGGTCGCGCGGCTCCCGGCCGAGCCTGAGATCGAGCACGAAACGCGGATCCTGCGCCGCCAGACGCCCGAATTTGGTGGCCGCCATCGAATTGCGGCGGAGAAATGTTTCGACGGATCGGACCAGCATGCGAAGGCTCCCCAGGCACGGATTGTAAGACGGCGACTCGATTCGCCATGGGCCTTGGGTTCCAGCCGAAATCCTACTTGTCTAGGAAAAATCCTTCGCTATAGGTATTTTTCCTTAGCGGGCTGTGGGCCGGCCTTGGTTATGGGTGGGCAAGATGCTCGGGAGTGACGCAATGGCCGACGATATCATGAATACCGAACGCAGACGGTTGGTCGAACTGGCGGCGGAAGCGCGGTCCAGCCTTGCCGCTCTGTCGTCCATGCTCGGGCGTAACCCAAGCTATCTCCAGCAATATGTCCGCAAGGGCAGTCCGCGGCGACTCGAAGAACGCGACCGGCTCAAGCTGGCCGAGTTTTTCGGCGTGGCGGAGAGCGAGCTGGGCGGGTCGGGCCTTCCCACAAGGTCCGTTCCGGATGATTTTGTCGCCGTGCCTCGGCTTCCGCTGGACGCTTCCGCGGGACCGGGCTCCTACGGATCGGAGGAAATTTCCTTCGACACCTATCGCTTCTCGCGCCGCTGGCTGCGCGAGATGGGCTTGGAAGGCGCCGACCTGTCGGCGATCCGGGTCGAGGGCGACAGCATGGAACCGCTGCTACGCAGCGGCGACGAGATCTTCGTGGATCGCAGCAAGCGGGGCGGGGAGGGCGTCTTCGTCGTCCGCATCGGCGATGCGCTCCACGTCAAGCAGGTGCAGGCCAGCGCTCCGGGCCGCATTGCCCTCATCAGCGCCAACGATGCCTACGCCCCGATCGAACTGGGTCGCGACGAAGTGGAGATCGTGGGCCGCGTCGTCTGGAAGGGGGGGCGGGTGTGACCTTGCGATCCGGCCCGCTTGTCGCCATCTCCCGGGCATGACCGAACCCGCGAAAAACCCACCGATGAAGGCCGGCATCGTACCGGTTACGCCGCTGCAGCAGAACTGCTCGCTGATCTGGTGCACCGCCACCAACCGGGGCGCGCTGATCGATCCGGGCGGCGATCTCGACAAGCTCAAGGCCGCGGTGGAGCGCAGCGGGGTGGAGCTGGAGAAGATTCTCATCACTCACGGCCATATCGATCACTGTGGCGAAGCGGGCGTGCTGGCGAAGGAGCTGGGCCTGCCGATCGAAGGGCCGCACGAGGCGGACCGGTTCTGGATCAGCCGGCTCGACGAGGACGGGCGCAAATACGGTATCGCCGGCCAGGTGTTCGAACCCGACCGCTGGCTTCAGGACGGCAACACGGTGACCGTTGGCGATCTCGAGCTCGAGGTGCTCCATTGCCCCGGCCACACGCCCGGCCACGTGGTCTTCTTCCACCGGCCGAGCAAGTTCGCCATCGTCGGCGACGTGCTGTTCCAGGGCAGCATCGGGCGCACCGATTTCCCGATGGGCAATCACCAGGATTTGATCGACGCGATCACCGGAAAACTGTGGCCGCTGGGCGAGGACGTGACCTTCATCCCCGGCCACGGCCCGACCAGCACTTTCGGCCGGGAGCGCAAGACCAACGCCTTCGTCAGCGACGCGGCCCTGGCCTGATCGTCACATCACCCGCATCGCGACCAGTGTCGCCGCCCCGGCAAGCCCGAGCAGCGTGACCAGCGTCACGATCACCCCGATCTGGCGCAACCGGTGCGGGCCTTCGGCATCCATGCCGATCGCATGCGCCACCCGGCCGAGCATGTAGACCCCCGCCACGAGCGCCAGCCAGGACTGGCCACGGCCGGACAGCTCGATCGCCGCGATCAGGAACAGCACGAAGGGCGCGCTCTCCACGAAGTTGAGTTGCGCGCGCATCCGCCGGGTCAGCGGGCCGCCGCCGTCGTCGCCGTGGATGATGTTGTGCTTCAGCCGCATCTGACCGCAGCGCAGGGCGAGCCAGATGGTGATCAGCGCAGCTGCTGCGGCCGAGGTGAGGGTGATGGGCAGGAAAAGCTCGGTGGGCAAGGTTCGTCTCCCGGATGACCCGAGTCTCCGGCTACTCCCGCCGTGGTTCGTGGACAAGCGCGCAGGCTTTCGTCGAAGCCGCTATCCACCGCTTGCAAGCCGCGCCGAAATCGCTATAGCGCCCGCCTTCACCGTACCTGCCGGACGATTTCGGTTCGCCGCCCTTGTGCGTCGCCGGACTGTCCCGTAAGGGCGGCCACCATATTCAACGGATTTATTTGAGGAACAGGTGCCGAGATGGCCGTCCCCAAGAGAAAAGTATCGCCCCACCGCCGCGGCAACCGCCGGGCCCATGATTCGCTCAAGGTCGAAGCGCATCACGAATGCGACAATTGCGGCGAGTTGAAGCGTCCGCACAATCTCTGCCCGCATTGCGGATTCTACAACGGCCGCGAAGTCGTCGCCGTCGGCCTCTAAGGCCGTAACCTGAACCGGAGTCGCTCATGAGCCTGCCGCGTATCGCCGTCGATGCGATGGGCGGCGACGAGGGCGTGCGCGTGATGGTCGAGGGCGCGGCGCTCGCCCGTCGCCGGCACGAGCGGTTCAAGTTCCTTCTGGTCGGCGATCAAGCGCTGATCGAGCGGGCGCTCGACAACCATCCCAACATGCGCGAGGCGTCCGAGATCCTCCATTGCGAGGATGTCGTCGCCGGCGACGAGCAGCCCTCGCGCGCCCTGCGCCGGGCCAAGACCACCAGCATGGGCCTCGCCGTCAACGCGGTGAAGGAAGGCAAGGCCGGCGCCGCGGTCTCCGCCGGCAACACCGGCGCGCTGATGGCGATCAGCAAGCTCGCCCTCAGGACCATGCCCGGCCTCGACCGGCCGGCACTGGCGGCGCTGCTCCCGACGCTCGAGGATCACGACGTGATCATGCTCGACCTCGGTGCCAATCGCGAATGCGATGCCCGCAACCTCGTCCAGTTCGCGATCATGGGTGCCGCCTATTCGCGCACCGTTACCGGCAGGGAGCGTCCGCGCGTTCGCCTGCTCAACATCGGCACGGAAGAGAACAAGGGCACCGAGGACATCCGCGACGCTGCCAACCAGCTGCGTGAAGCGAGCGGTCTGGCGATGGATTTCGAGGGCTTCGTCGAGGCCGACAAGATCAATCGCGGCGATGTCGACGTGGTGGTGACCGACGGTTTCTCCGGCAATATCGCGCTGAAGGCGATCGAGGGCGCGGCGCGCTTCGTCACCGATCTGTTGCGCAGCGCCTTCTCTTCCTCCTTCCGCTCCAAGGTCGGCTTCCTCGTCTCGCGCCCCGCGACCGAGCTGCTTCGGCATCACCTGGATCCCAATAATCACAACGGCGCGGTCTTCCTCGGCCTCAACGGCGTGGTGGTGAAGAGCCACGGCAGCGCCAATGCCAAGGGCGTCGCCAACGCAGTGGAGGTCGCCGCCCGGCTGTTGGAGGACGACATCACCAACCGCATCGCCCGCGATCTCGGCGCATTGGGCGAAGAGACGCTCAACGGCGCATCCGACGGATTGCAGGCCGCCAAGTGATCCGTTCGGTCATAACCGGTACCGGCTCGGCGCTCCCGGCGAAGGCGGTGAGCAACGCCGAACTCGCCGAACGTGTCGACACCACCGACGACTGGATCGTGGAGCGCACCGGGATCCGGCAACGCTACATTGCTGGGGAGGGCGAGACGACCTCGACCCTGGCGACCGACGCCGCGCGCCGGGCGCTTGCCGCGGCGGGTATCGAGGCCGGGGAAATCGGCCTGATCGTGCTGGCTACCGCCACCCCCGACCACACTTTTCCGGCGACCGCTACCCAGGTCCAGCATGCGCTCGGCTGCGGCGCGGGGATCGCCTTCGATGTCGCTGCGGTCTGCTCGGGCTTTCTCTATGCGCTGGCGACCGCCGATTCGATGCTGCGGACCGGAATGGCGAACAAGGCGCTGGTGATCGGCGCGGAAACCTTCAGCCGTATCCTCGACTGGGAGGACCGGACCACCTGTGTCCTGTTCGGCGACGGCGCGGGCGCGGTGGTGCTCGAGGCCCGCGAAGTGGCCGAGGACGGGCCGGGCATCATCGCCAGCAAGCTCCACGCCCAGGGCGAGCACAAGGAACTGCTCTATGTCGACGGCGGCCCCTCGACCACGGGGGAAGTCGGCAAGCTCAGGATGAAGGGGCGCGAGGTGTTTCGCCACGCCGTGGTCAACCTCGCCGATGTACTGCGCGAAGTGATCGCGACCGCCGGCGTTTCGGTGGAGGACATCGACTGGGTGGTGCCGCATCAGGCCAATGCCCGCATTCTCGATGCGACCGCGCGCAAGCTCGGCCTGCCGGCGGACAAGGTCGTGGTGACCGTCGATCGGCACGCCAACACTTCCGCCGCTTCGGTGCCGCTGGCGCTCGACGTTGCGGTGCGCGATGGCCGCATCGGCAAGGGCGATCTCGTCATGTTCGAGGCGATGGGTGGCGGTTTCACCTGGGGGGCGGCGCTGGCGCGCATGTAGTCCGTCGAATATCGGCCTCAGTTGTTTCCCCACCGTAGAACAAATGTTAACCTGATCGGCGAATCTTCCCGCGGGTCGCACCGATGAAGGAGGAATTGTTTATGCGCTCGGTGGGAACACTGACCCGCGCCGATCTGGCCGAGACCATCAACCGCAAGATGGGCTTCAGCCGTGCGGAATCGCTCGACATGGTCGAATCGATCCTCGAAAAGATGTGCAGCGCGCTCTCGGACGGCGAGAACGTCAAGATTTCCGGCTTCGGCAGCTTCGTGCTGCGCGACAAGAAGGAACGCGTGGGGCGTAATCCCAAGACCGGGGTCGAAGTGCCGATCACCCCGCGCCGGGTGCTCACCTTCCGCGCCAGCCAGCTGCTCAAGGAACGGATCGCGAAGGGATAGGACGATGGCCGATTTCGACGATGGAAAAGACGAAGGCGCGCTGCGCACAATCGGCGAAGTCGGCAGGGCGTTGGGCATCAAGACGCATGTCCTGCGCTATTGGGAACAGCAGTTCCCGATGCTCGAACCGCTCAAGCGCAGCGGTGGCAGACGTTACTACCGCCCCGAGGATGTCGAGTTGGTACGCACCATCGACAGGTTGGTGAACCGTGAAGGCTACACGCTGAAAGGTGCCAAGGGGGCGCTGAAGGGCACCGGCGCTGCCCACGAGCCGGGCGGCGACGACGTGGACGGCGGTTCCGATGCGAGCCGGAGAGACCCCGCGGATGGCGATCTGCTCGCCCGCCTGAAAGCAATCCGCGCCGATCTGCGGCAGGCCGTCGCCTCCTGACCTGCGCACACACTCAGCGAACCGGGTGAGCGGGATGCCCGCGTCGCGCGCGATCCTCTGGCTGGTGCTCGCCCTGCCGGGAATCGGCATGCTCTACGCCTGGAATACGACGCCGGACGATTACGGTTACGGCCACATCATCAAGGACACCGGCAAGTGGGCGGCTTGGCTATTGATGGCGACGCTGGCGGTGACGCCGATCCGCCTGCTGAGCCGGCGCCGCCAATGGTCCGCCTGGCTGATGCGGCGGCGGCGCGATCTGGGTGTCGCCAGCTTCGCCTACGCTCTCGGCCACACCATCATCTACCTGACGGACAAGGCCTCGGTGGGGATCGTGTTGGAGGAGGCGGGCGCGCTTGATCTGCTTACGGGGTGGATCGCCTTCCTGCTGTTCCTGCCGCTCGCGCTCACATCCAGCGATGTGGCGGTGCGGGCGCTCAAGCGCGCGTGGAAGCGGCTCCACCGGCTGGTCTATCCCGCGGCGGTGCTGACATTCCTGCACTGGGTGCTGACTTCGTTCGATCCGACGACGGCCTACGCGCATATCGCGGTGCTGGCCGTCGTCGAGATCGTCAGGGTGTGGCTTCAGCGCCGCCCGCGAGGCGCTTAGAGCGTGACGTAGCGGCGGAAGCGCGCGACTTCGGCCTCGTCGACATATTTGCCGATCTCGCGGTCGAATTCGGCCATGTCTTCGTAGGGGCGGTATTCCTCGAATTCATGGACCATCTCGTCGGTCATGCCGGGGACGAGGCGGATTTCCTCTTCGCTAGCGGTGTTGAGGTTGATCGGCACGAACACCCGCTCGAGGATCGAGGCCGCTTCGCCTTCGGGCAGCACGGCGTTCAGCGCCACGACGCTGTCATAGGGCTGGCCGCCGACGATCGCATCGGCGATGTCCTGCGTCAGGCCGGCGGCGACGAGTTCGTCGGCGGTCGCGGTGCTGGCGTCGAGCAGGGTGTCGGAGTCGGTCATCGCCGTGTCCGCGGCGGTGTCGGTCATTTCGGTGTCGGTCGCGGCATCCGTGTCCTCGGCGGGTTCGGCGCAGGCGGCGAGGGCGAGAACGGCCATGGCGGCCGAGGCGGAGAGAATCGATTTGCGCATTCTTGGTCCTTCCTGATGAGAAAGCCCCGCCTATCGCAATCCCCGTTTGTTGCGAACCCCTCGCAATTAATTAATTGCGACGAGGTGCGCCCGCCTATTCTGCCGCCAGCAGTTCGGCCTCGCCGAGGTCGACGCTGACCAGGCGGCTGATGCCCTGTTCGATCATGGTCACGCCGAACAGGCGGTGCATGCGGCTCATGGTCACGGCGTTGTGGGTGACGATGAGGTAGCGGGTGCTGGTTTCGCGCACCATCGCGTCGAGCAGGTCGCAGAAACGATCGATATTGGCATCGTCGAGCGGCGCGTCGACCTCGTCGAGCACGCAGATTGGCGCCGGGTTGGTGAGAAACAGGCCGAAGATCAGCGCGATCGCGGTCAGCGCCTGTTCGCCGCCCGAAAGCAGGGTGAGCGATTGCAGCTTCTTGCCAGGCGGCTGGGCGAAGATTTCGAGGCCTGCCTCCAGCGGATCGTCGCTGTCGATCAGGGCGAGATGCGCCTTGCCGCCTTCGAACAGCCGGGTGAACAGCCGCTGGAAATGGGTATCGACCTGCTCGAAAGCCTCGCGCAGTCGCTCGCGCCCTTCGCGGTTGAGGCTGCCGATCGATCCGCGCAACCGGTTGACCGCCTCGGCCAGATCGGCCTGCTCCTGCGCGCTGGCACCGTACTCTTCCTCGATCCGGGCAAGCTCGTCCGCGGCGACGAGGTTGACCGGGCCGATCCGTTCGCGGCTGGCGGTGAGGCGGTCCATCGCCTCGCTTTCGTCCTCGGCGGATTTGACCTCGTCCTCGTCGAACGCAAAACGCTGGGGCAGCAGTGGCGGCGGGGCCTGGAAGCGCTCGCCCGAGATGCGGGTCATCTCGATCCGCCGCGCATCCTGGTTCTCGGCCCGCGCCGCCAGCGTCGCGCGGGTCTCGCGCGCTTCGGCGAGGGTCTCGTTGGCCGCGGCGAAAGCCTGGTCCGCCTCGTCGGCCGCCGCCTGCGCCGCTTCCACTGCCGCTTGCGCCTGCGCGAGTTCGGCGCCCAGCCGCTCGCGCACCGCGTCGCCTTGCTCGATCTCGCGAATGAGCCCCTCGGGCTTTGCGGCGGTGACGGCGCGCTCCTCCTCTATCTCCGCGAAGCGCGCGGTCATCTCGGCCAGGCGACGCGCGGCATCGCCGCTGCGCGCCTTCCAGCCGGCGATGTCGCCGCGCTGAGCCTGGGTCCTTTCGCGGATGACCGCCAGCGCCTGATCGTGGGCAGCGAGTTCGGCGGCGGCCGCCTGAACTCCTCCGCGCGCCGCCTCGTTCCTGGCCCGCGCGGCCTCGAGCGCGGCACGTCCAGCGGCGGGATCGGGCAATTCGGCCTGCCGTGCCCGGGCCTTGTCCAGCTCGTCCTGCGCGATCGCCAGCTGGTCATCGTGCTCGGCCTCGGCGCTGGCGAGTTCGTCTCGCCGGCGGGCGATCCGCTCGCGTGCCGCCTCCGCCTGATCGAGCGAACGCAGCGCCTGCCGTTCGGCCTCGGCGGCTTCTCCGACCGCACGCTCCGCCCCGACCAGTTCGCGTTGCAGCGTGGACAGCTCCTCGCGCGCCGCGGCCTCGGCGCCGTCCGCCCTCTCGACCGCCTGCCGCAACTCCGGCATCCGCGCGTCGAGATCGCGAAAGCGGTTCTCCGCCTCGAGCCGCGCCGCATCGGCCGCACCTTCGCCGCGCACCACCAGACCGTCCCAGCGGCGCAGATGCCCTGCGGTCGTGACCAGCCATTCGCCGGGTGCGAGCGTACGCCCGTCGTCCGCCGCCACCGCATGGACCATCGCCAGCCGCGCTGCGAGCTCGGGGGGGCACTCGACGACATGGTCGGCGAGGCTGTCCGCTACCGCTCCCGAGGTCTCGCTGCCGGTCCAGTAACGACCATCCTCGCCCCCCTCGGGCGAGCCGAGCAGCGCCTTGCCGTCGCGGCCGAGCGCTGCGGCGAGCGCGCGTTCGTAACCCGGCCGGGCGCGGACCCGGTCGATCGCCTGCGCGCGCCCCTGGCGGCTTTCGACGGCACGGGTGCGGGCGTCGCGGTCGCGCTTCAGACCTTCCCATTCACGCTGGAATCCCGCGAGTTCGGCGCGGGCGGTGGAAAGCGCGTCGGCCGCTTCGTCGCGCGCCGATTGCAATTCGGCCTTGCGCGCCTGCATGGCGTCGAGCGCGGCGCGGCGCTCGGCGAGAGCGCGACCCGCATCTGCCGCAGCGTCGTGAGCTTCGCGCAGTGCCGCCTCGCCATCCTCGCTCGCCAGTTCCTCGCGCAGCGCGGCGATCCGCCGGGCCTCGCCTTCTAGGCGCTGGAGCCGGCCGGCCGCCTGTTCGATCGCGGCCTCGGCAACGCGCCATTCGGCCTCGACCCCGGCGTTGTCCGCCGCTGTTCGGGCAAGCGCGAGTTCGGTGGCACGCGCCGCGCTCTCTGCCTTGTCGACTGCCTCGGCCAGCGCCGGGCGCTTGTCCTCGTCAGTTGCCAAGCGCGTTTCGTTGGCGGCCAGTTCCTTTTCCAGTCGCCCAAGCGCATCGGCCGCGTCGCGGGTCAGCCGATCGGCATCGACGCGGTCTTCCTCGAGCCGCGCACGCTGGCGGTCGAGATCGGCGAGCCTTTGTTCGGCGGCTTCGAGCTGGGTGCCGAGCGCCGCCATGCGGTGGCCATGCGCGCTGGCATCGTCGCGGCGGTCGGCCAGTTCCTCGCGCGCCAGGTTGAGCGCAATCGCCGCCGCCTGCTGGCCCTTTTGTGCTTCGCTAGCCGACTTTTGCGCTTCGGCGACTGCAGTTTCCGCACCCCGGGCCGCCGCTTTCGCCTCCTCCGCTGCCGCCGCAGCGTCGCGCCAGCGCACGAAGACCAGCCGCGCCTCGGCGGTGCGGATTTCCTCGGAGAGCTTGCCGTAACGCTCGGCCTGCTTCGCCTGCCGCCGGAGCGTGGAGATCTGGCTGTCGAGCCCGGCCAGCAGGTCTTCGAGCCGGGCTAGGTTCGCCTCGGTCTGGCGAAGCTTGCTCTCGGCGTCGCGGCGTCGGACGTGCAGGCCGGCGATTCCCGCCGCTTCCTCCAGCATCATGCGCCGTTCGGCCGGCTTGGCGGCGATCACCTGGGCGATCTTGCCCTGGCTCACCAAGGCGGGAGAATGGGCACCGGTGGCGGCATCGGCGAAGGTCAGCGCCACGTCCTTGGCGCGCACGTCGCTGCCGTTGACGCGATAGGCGCTGCCCGCACCGCGTTCGATCCGGCGCACGACCTCAAGCTCTTCGCCCTCGGCATCTTCGCCCTGGAGGACGACTTCGGCGAAGTCACGCTGCGGCCGGCTTTCGGTCCCGGCGAAGATCACGTCCTCCATCCCGCCCGAGCGCATGGACTTGGGCGAGTTCTCGCCCATGACCCAGCGGATCGCCTCGAGCAGGTTGGATTTGCCGCAGCCGTTGGGGCCGACCACCCCGGTCAGCCCCGGTTCGATATGCAAGGTGGCGGGTTCGACGAAGCTCTTGAAGCCGGAAAGTTTCAGCTTCTTGAGGATCATCCCGCGTGCCGCCCTGCCGTCAGCCCCTCAGCGGGCCCCGGCCTGCTGCAGGATCGGTTCGAGATCGGTCCAGCGGTTTACGTCGAGCTTCTGGCCGTTGACGAAGAAGGTCGGCGTGCCGGTGACTTCGAACTCGTTCGACTGCTGGGTGGAATTGGCGGCGATCGTCTCCATGCTGGAGAAATCGGCAAGACAGCTCTGCGCCTCGTCGCGGCTGAGGCCGAAGCGACTGAAGAAATCGTAGAAGCCGGCCACTTGCGCGGCCTGGACGAAGCGCTGCTCCTCGGGAAGCTGGAGCGCCTGGCTGAAGGCCTGCTCGTTGTCGAACACCGGCTGCAGCACCGCCTGGAGGTTCTTCCACACCATGTCGGATCGTGGATGATAGGCTTCCTTCTGCCCGCAACGGACCAGGCGCGCGAGCATCAGATCGTGCGGTCCGTGGATCTGGTTGCGCAGCTCGTAGCTCACCCGGCCGGTGTTGACGTATTCTTCCTTCAACTGATCGGCACCGTCGGTGGCGAAGGCGGCGCAGGCGGGGCAGGTGAGCGAGGCGTATTCGACCACCTTGATCGGGGCTTCGGGATTGCCGAGGACGTAGCCGTCCCCTTCGGTCACCGTCACCGTGTCGGTCCATTGCTGGCCGGCGGGGGGCGCGATTTCGGCAATCGGCTCGCCTTCGAGCGTGGCGTCGCCCTCGGCCGTGCCATCGGTTCCGCATGCGGCGAGGAGGATGGCGAGGGGAGTTGCGATTGCGGCAAGAATCGGGCGGCGGGTCGTGGTCATCTTCGGTCCTGTTCGGTCGGTTCGGGAAGGCTAGGCCACCGCACGCGCGGTGCAAGTCGCGGCGGGAATTTGTGAACAGCTCGCTGTCGTTCAGATCCGCTTGTCGAGCTCTGGCTGGAGCGCTCTCCAGGCATGGACGCCGTCGAGAAGCTCGCCGTTGACGAGGAAACTGGGCGTGCCCTGGATGCCGTGGTCGCGCATGTCGCGCATGCTGGTTTCGGCAAGCGCGGTGGCCTTCGTCTCATCGGTCAGGCAGCGGTCGAGCTGGGTGCGTTCGTAACCGCGGGTTTCCATGATCTCGTAGAAACCCAGATCGCTGGCGATCGCCTGGCGGCGCGCGGCGTTGGAGCCGAACTGCCAGCGCGAACGCTGCGCCTGCGTGGTCGCGCGCGCTGCCGCCAGCCATTCGTCCTGCTTGAGGATGACCGCGGCATGGTTGGCCATGAAGCGGTTGGCCTCGCCGCAATGTGTGAGCAGCGCCGCGGTCAGGTCCACCGGATCGCGCAGCAGATGCCGGATTTCGAAGCTGACCTTGCCGGTGGGAATATAGGCGAGCTTGATCGCTCCTTCGCCCTCGCGCGCGAAATCCGCGCAATGGCTGCAGGTGTAGCTCATGTATTCGACCAGCTTGGTTTCCGCGTCGGGATTGCCGAGCCGGTGGCCATTGTCGTTGCGGGCGATGGCGACCAGCCAGTTCTGCTTCTTGGTCGCGCCCTGCTTCTGCGTGGCCGCGATGCCACCGGTGGCGACCAGCGCGAGCGCGGCCAGCGCAGCGGCGATTTTCGGCACAGACGTCATTTTCTTTCCTCGTCATGGGTCCCGAGACTGCGCGCCAGCGATTCGAGCACCGTACGCAATTCCGGATCGCCGATATCGCGCAAACTGTCGCCGAGTTCCATAGGGATGGGCTTCAACGAAGGCGGCGCCTTGGGCTTCGCGTCCGAGCTATTCGCGGGCGGCTTAACCGGGCCTTGCCGCAGCTTGATGCGGGCCACCGCGTTGTAGCCGAAGAAGCGGTTCACCCGCTCGATGATCTCCGGGATCACGTGCTGGATCAGCGTCGCATGGCCGGGCGCGGCAACGAGGTTGAGGATGCCTTCCGCCTTCTCGCCCGGGGGAAAGCGGATCGATTCCGGCAGGCACACCCGCGCATGGACCTCGCCGACGATCTCGGGCCAGCGGCTGACCACGGAGGACTGGACGAAGCCGAAGCGGCGGAAGGCGGTGCGGCCGATCTGCGGCATCAGCGAGCCGACCGGCTTGGCCGGTCCGCCGCGCGGCCGCTCGTAGGGTTTGGGCGCGGATGGCTTGCGCGCAGAGTGTGTACGCGAGGAGGTCGTGCGAGCCGGCGGCTTGCCGCGACTGGTTGTGCTGTCCCGTTCCATTGCGAGGGGCCTCATGCCATAGGCGGCGCGTGGCCGCCACCGTCTCCGACAGATTGCTCGAATGGTACCATGGGCATGCGCGCGACCTGCCGTGGCGGGCGCGACCCGGCGCGCCGCCTCCGGACCCTTATCGCGTGTGGCTGTCGGAAGTGATGCTGCAGCAGACGACGGTGGCGGCCGTGAAGCCCTATTTCGCCGCCTTCACACAAAAGTGGCCCGATGTGCAGGCGCTGGCCGCCGCTCCGGAGGAGGAGGTCATGACCGCCTGGGCGGGATTGGGCTATTATTCGCGGGCGCGCAATCTGGTGAAGGCGGCGCGGGAAGTCGGAGCCCGCGGAGGCTTTCCCGACACAGAGGCCGGACTGCGCGAACTTCCGGGTCTGGGCGCCTACACCGCCGCCGCGATCGCCGCGATCGCCTTCGGCCGGCGCGCGGTGGTGGTCGACGCCAATGTCGAGCGGGTGGTCGCGCGGCTTTTCGCCATCGCCGAGCCCCTGCCCGCCGCGCGCAAGGAAATCCGCAGCCGCACCGACGAGATCACGCCCGAGAGCCGCGCGGGCGATTTCGCGCAGGCGATGATGGATCTGGGCGCGACCATCTGCACACCCCGCGATCCGCGCTGCCTGCTGTGCCCGCTCGCCGAGGATTGCGATGGCCGTAGGACCGGCGATCCCGCCCGCTTTCCGGTCAAGCCGCCGAAGAAGACCAGGCCGCTGCGGCGCGGAACTGCCTACTGGATCGAGCGCGAGGGTGCGGTTTGGCTGGTGACGCGCGCGGGCCGCGGATTGCTCGGCGGGATGCGGGCCTTGCCCGACGACGGCTGGAGCGCCCGCGCCGACGGCGACGGCGCGCCGCCCTTCGAGACACGATGGGAAGACCTCGGCACGGTGCGCCACGGTTTCACCCACGCCGAACTGGAACTGACCGTGCGGCGCGCCGAAAGCAACGCGCAGCCCGCGGGGGAAGGGGAATGGTGGCCGCTCGACCGGCTCGAGGATGCGGGCCTGCCGACCCTGTTCGCCAAGGCGGCGCGGCTGGCGCTGGCCTAGAAGATACCGCCGCCCAGGCTCAGGCGGACGATCACGATCACCAGCACCACGAGGTTGAAATTGCGGCCGCTCCGGCTCGAGGAAAGCTGGCCCAGCACGATGCCGAGAACGATCAGCGGCAGGGCGAACCAATTGCCCCAGCCCAGAAACGGAATCTGCGAGGGAATGACGATGACCAGCGAGAGGATGCCGACGAGGATCGAGACGAGGTTGAGCATGTGTCCTAGATAGATAACACAGCACGGGGGCGCAAGTCCGGCCCGGCGATTTTCTCCCGTTGCATTTCGCAATCGATTGTTCACACTAGCCCGCGCAAGGCGGCGATCCCTGCCGGTCCTCACGGAGTTTCCATGGCCTATCGCGAATTCGACGATGTCAGTCTTTCCCGCCGCACGCTGCTGCGCGGCGGGGCCCTGTTCGGTGCCGGTGCCGCGCTCTCCGCGATGCCGTTCGGCGGCCGGCTGCTGGCGCAGGCGAGCGGAGTGCGCGAGCAGTTTCCCGCCGTCGCGGCGCTGGTGGACAGCTATGTCGACAGCCGCAAGGTCGCCAACGTGGTCGCGGTGATGGGCTGGGGGCAGGCCGATCCCGGGGTCATCGCCAAGGGCAATCTCGCCATCGGCCAGGACCGGCCCGCCGGGCTCGACAGCCTCTACCGCATCTATTCGATGAGCAAGCCGATCACCGGAATGGCGACGATGATGCTGGTCGACGAGGGCAAGCTCGGCCTCGACCAGCCGCTTGGCGAAGTCCTGCCCGCCTATGCGAACATGCAGGTGCAGAAGACCTACGACGGATCGATCACCGACGTCGTTCCGGCAGAGCGGCCGATCACCATCCGCCACCTGCTGACCCACACCGCGGGCATCGGCTACAACATCGTGCAGAAGGGCCCGATCAAGGACGCCTATAACCAGCGCGGCATCATCGGCGGCCAGGTCAGCAAGCTGCCGATCGCCGAGGCGCTGCTGGGTGATTACGACGCGGCTCCCAGCCTCGAAGCCTTCGCCGACCGGCTGGCGGAACTGCCGCTGGTCTATCAGCCCGGAACGCACTGGAGCTATTCCAACTCGATCGACCTGCTCGGCCGGGTGATCGAGGTCGCATCGGGCCAGAGTTTCGAGAGCTTTCTGAACGAGCGGCTGTTCGCGCCCACCGGCATGGACAGCACCTGGTTCCGCGTCCCTGCCAGCGAGGCCGCGCGCTTGACCACCAACTATGGCGTGATGAACGGCACGCTGATCCCGCTCGACCCGGCGCGCATGTCGATCTTCCTCGACGAACCGCCGTTTCCGGCGGGCGGCGGCGGGCTCGTCTCCAGCCCGCGCGATTACGACCGCTTCCTGCGGATGCTGCTCGGCTACGGCGCGATCGACGGCAAGCGGGTGATGAGCGAGCGGGCGGTGCGGCTTGGCACCTCCAACCTGTTGCCCGAAGGGGTCAGCACCGCCGGCACCTTCGCGGCGGGCGCGGGCTTCGGCGCGGGCGGCCGCGTGGTGGACGGCAGCTATGGCTGGGCCGGCGCGGCCGGAACGGTCGGGCTGGTGAGCTACAAGGCCGGGCTGCGGGCCGCGCTGTTCACCCAGTACATGCCTTCCGAAGCCTATGCGATCCAGCGCGAGTTCCCGGACGCTGTGCTCAAGGACGTGGCGGCCGCGGCACTGCGGCGGGCCGGTTGATCGCGCCGGACGCGACCATGCTGGCATTCACCGGTTCGCGGCTCGACCGGGCGGACAATCTCCGCGCCGATCCCGACGCGATCGCCGGAATGATGAACTGGCGGGCGAGGCTGCTCGCTCTCGATGGGTTGATGCCCGGCCTGGGCGACGACGGCGCGCTCGCCTGGTCGAGCCTCGCCGAGGCGCCCGAGGGGTGCGAACTCGTCTTTCTCGGCACGGATGAGGGCAAGCCGTGCTTCGCGGCGGTTCCGGACCGGGGCGATGTCGCCCCGCGCATGGCCAATCCGGCGCTGTGGCAGGCGATGGCCTCGCTCCGCCCCGACGATCTGGCGATCTACGGGGGCGCGCGCAGCCTGGTCGACTGGCATGCCCGCCATCGCTTCTGCGCGCAATGCGGCGGCAAGACCGTGCTCGCCAAGGGCGGCTGGCAGCGCGATTGCACCAATTGCGGCGCGCAGCATTTCCCGCGCACCGATCCGGTCACGATCATGCTGGTCGAATACGAAGACCGCCTGCTGCTCGGACGCGGCCTCGGCTGGGGGGAGGGGCGCTTCTCCGCGCTCGCGGGTTTCGTCGAGCCGGGCGAGAGCCTGGAAGAAGGCGTCGCCCGCGAGGTCTTCGAGGAAGCGGGCGTCGTCGTCCGCGATGTCCGCTACGTCGCCAGCCAGCCCTGGCCCTTTCCCAGCCAGCTGATGATCGGCTGCCATGCCACGGCCGAAGCCGACGCGATCGCGCTCGACGAGACCGAGCTTGCCGAGGCGCGCTGGTTCACCCGGGACGAGGTGCGCGCGGCACTGGCCGGCGATGGACCTTTTGTGGCACCGCCGGCGCAGGCGATCGCCCATCACCTCATGACATGGTGGATCGAGGAATGACCGAACCGCAAAAGCTCACCATCGACATCTGGTCCGACGTAATGTGCCCCTGGTGCCTGGTCGGCTGGGGCAATCTGTCGCAGGCGCTGGAGCGCCTCGAGGGCGAGATCGCGGCCGAAATCCGCTGGCACGCCTTCGAGCTCAACCCCGACATGCCGGCCGAAGGCGAGGAGCGGACGGCGCATATCGCGCGCAAATACGGCCGCACCCTCGATCAGTCGCGCGAGGTGCAGGACAGGATGCGGCAGGCGGCGCAGGCCGCCCGCGTATCCCTCGACTACGAGGGACCGGATCCCTCTCCGCCGGCGATGATGTGGAACACCTTCACGGCGCACCGGCTGCTGACCTGGGCGGGCGAGGAATACGGGCCCCAACGCCAGACCGCGCTCAAGCTCGCGCTGTTTTCCGCGCATTTCAACCAGCGTCGCCCGATCGGCGAGCGCGATACCTTGCTGGACATCGCTAAGGAAACCGGGTTCGACCGCTCGGCCGCCGCCGCCGCGCTCGACCGCGAGGACGTCTCCCGCAAGACCCGTGCCGAGGAGCAGGCGGCGTGGGACCTCAACGTCTCCGGCGTCCCGGCCATGGTGGTCGCGGGCAAGTTTATGATCCCCGGCGCACAGAGTCCCGACGTCTATGTCGATGCCCTGCGCCGGGTTGCGGAAAAGACCGCCGCCTGAAGCCGCGTCCGCTATCCCGCCAAGGATCGGGCGGGCTTCCCCTAGGCGCTTCCATATGCGAGACGGTGCGGGATTTCCGTTTGTCCTGGGGGGAGAATCCTGTGAAAAAATTGCCTTTTGCTCGTCACATGGCGACGTCTGCCGTCCTGGCGCTCGCCGTTGCCATGCCGCTGCCCGCGCTGGCGCAGGATGCCGCCACCGAGGAGGACGCGGGCGACGAGCGTCCGGAAGACGTGCTCGCGCTGGCCGATTATCTCGATATGGAAAGCGTCTCCAACCCGCAGCTGTCGCCGGACGGGCGGCGTATCCTCTTCACCCGCAGCCGCATCGACGCGATGAACGATCGCAACGTCTCGACCCTGTGGCTCATCGACGCGGACGGCTCGCGCCCCCGCCAGCTCATGCAGGGCAGCGGCGGCAAATGGTCTCCCAGCGGCGACCGCATCGCCTTCATGCGCGAGGATGCGAACGGGAACATGCAGTTGTTCGTGCGGATGAGCGATGCGGAGGGGCTGGAATCGCAGGTCACTTATCTGCCCATCGCGCCGCGGTCCTTCGAATGGTCTCCCGACGGGTCGCAGATCGCCTTCGTTGCCCGGGTCCCGATGAAGCCGGAAGACAGGATCACTCTGCCGGGCAAGCCCGAGGGCGCGAAATGGACCGAGGATTCGCCGATCATCGACACCGTCCATTACCGCCAGGACCGCGTCGGCCTGACCAACACCGGCTACGACCACCTGTTCGTCGCCCCGTCGATCGGCGGGACCGCACGCCAGCTCACCGAGGGCGAGTGGAATGTCGGACAGCGCGGCATCGGTGCAATCGCGGGGTCGCCGGCGATTTCCTGGTCGCCCGACAGCCGGACGATCCTCGTCGATGGTCCGGGCGAGGCTGCCGATCCGAAGAAGTTCTGGATCAGCCAGATTCTTGCGGTCGATGTGACGGAAGGTAGCGTTCGCCGGCTTACCAGCGGCGAGGGCAGTTTCGGCAACCCCGTGTTTTCGCCCGATGGCTCGCGGATCGCCTTCACCGGCTACCCGCTGCACGACAAGCCCGAACCCTATGCCGACATTTATGTGATGCCTGCCGCGGGCGGCGCGCCGGATCGGCTCACGCAAGATCTCAGCGACGCCCCGTCCAGCGTCCACTGGGCGCCCGACGGGCGCAGTCTGGTCTTTGCCCTCAACGACGAAGGCTACCGGAACATCATGCGCGTCGGTCTCGATGGCCGGGTCCGGCCCGTGACCGAGGGGATGCACACGGTCAATCTCGCCAGCCTGTCCGATTCGGGAGCGATGGCTGTGACCACCAGCACTCCGCAAAGCCCCGACGTGGTCGCCTTGCTCGGCACCGACGGACGTATGCGCACACTGTTCGATCCGAACCGCGACGTTTTGGGCGACAAGACGCTCGGGGAAGTCGAGATGTTCTGGACCGATTCGACCGCCGCGACCGGAGAAACCGCACGGGTTCAGGGCTGGATCGTCAAGCCGCCCCATTTCGACCCGAGCAAGCGCTATCCGCTGCTGCTGTCGATCCACGGCGGCCCCTATGCGATGTACGAGGGCGACTTCAACTTCACCTTCCAGGACTATGCCGCAGCCGGCTACGTGGTGGTCTACATGAATCCTCGCGGTTCGACCGGCTACGGCGAGGATTTCACCAATTCTATCCAATATCGCTATCCGGGCGACCTCGACTACGCGGATTTGATGGCAGGCGTCGATCATGCGATCGCGCAGGGTTATGTCGACGAACGCCGGCAGTTCATCACCGGCTGTTCGGGGGGCGGCGTGCTCACGACCTGGACCATCGCCCAGACCGATCGTTTCGCTGCCGCCGCGGCGCTGTGCCCGGTGACCAACTGGATCGGCATGTCGGGCACGACCGACGTGGTCGGCTGGACCTACACGTTCTTCCCGCGCCCCTATTGGGAAGACCCGCAGCCCTGGCTGGCGAATTCGCCGCTGATGCAGGTCGGCAAGGTCGACACGCCGACCTTGCTCATCACCGGCCAGGAAGATCTGCGCACACCGCTTGCCGAGGCCGAACAGTATTTCGCCGCGCTCAAGATGCGCGGCGTCCCGACCCGGCTGGTGCCGATGCGCGGCGAATACCACGGCACCGGCAGCATTCCGTCGAACTATCTGCGCACCCAGCTCCTGCTGCGCCAATGGTTCGAGAAATACGACCCGACCCTGGCCGAGTGAGACGCCCCCCGAGAGGTCAGGACTCGCGCTTTTCCTGGATGGCCGCACGGGTCTTGGGGCCCTTCTTCGCGTCCTGCTGTGGGTTGTCGGAGCCGACTTCCGGCTCGCGATTGTCGGGATCGGTGGCGCGGTTGAGTTCGCCGCGCTTGCCGACCCGGCGATTGACCTCGCCGCCGGACGAACTCTGCTGCGAAGGCGTCGCGTTCTCGGTCATCGCGTCGATCAGATCGTTGTCGGGATGGCGGGATTGGCGTTCGGGCATGTGATTTTCTCCTTTGCCTATCAATGGGCAAGGGACGGGCGATGTTCCGATGGGACTTGCAATCAGGCGGCCCTGGCGCTGTCGAGGAATTCGCGGGCGTGGGTTTCCAACCCTTCCGCCTCGGTGCGCAGGCCGCGGGCGGCGGCGAGCAGCTGATCGGCGGAATCGCCGTTGCGCTGGGCCATGTCGCGGACCTCTGCGATGTTGCTCCTCACATCCTCCGCGCCACGGGCCGCCATGTCGAGATTGGTCGCCAGTTCGCGGGCCGAAATCGACTGTTCCTCGACCGCCTGCGCGATCGCCGTCGCCACGGTATCGACCTGCCGCACCCGCTCGCCGATCCGCGCCAGGGCCGCGACGCTGGTCCTGGTCGAACCCTGCATCCCGGCGATCCGTTCGCCGACCTCCACGGTCGCAGTGGCTGTCCGACGGGCCAGTTCCTTGACCTCCGCCGCGACGACAGCAAATCCACGCCCGGCCTCGCCCCCGCGCGCGGCCTCGATCGAGGCGTTGAGCGCCAGCAGGTTGGTTCGCTCGGCGATCGATTCGATCAGTTCCACCACGGTGCCGGTTTCTCTTGCCGCATCCGCCAGCTCGGCAAGGATCGCGGTCGCCTCGCTGCTTGCATCCTCGGCCTCGCGCGCGGCGTCGGCTGAGCTTGCCGCCTGCCGCCCGATCTCGCCGATCGACATGGCGAATTGATCGGTCGCGCTCGCCGCGGCGGTCATGTTCTCGCTCACTCGATCCATCGCCGTCGAAACCTCGTCGGAGAACTCGGCGGCGCGTCCCGATGCCTGCGCCATCCCGGTCACCGTCTCCTCGAGCTGCGAGGAAGCGGATGCGACATAGGATACGACCGATCCCATCCCGCTTTCGAAGCGGCCGGCGGTGTCGCGCAGCAGGGTCTCCCGGTCGCGCCGGGCGGTTTCGCGAAGGGCATCCATTTCCTCCCCCGCCTTGCGGAAGACGGTCAGCGCCCGCGCCATCTCGCCGATTTCGTCGGCGCGGTTGGTTTCGGGAATTGTCACGCTGCGATCGCCTTCGGCGAGGCGGGTCGTGACCGCGGCGATCGCCGAGATCGAGCGGGAAACCGTGCAACGCAGATTGCGCGCGCCGAGACCGGCGAGGGCGATGCAGGCGAGGATGGTTCCGAAGGCGAGGAAGGCGGTGGTGGTCTTGACCTTGTCGAGTGTGGCGCGGGTGGCGATCGCCCGTCCCTCGAGATCGCGCTCGATCGCCCGCGCATCCTTCGCCAGAAGGTCGCCGCTCAGATGGATGGCCTGCGACAGCGCCATCGCCTGCGGTCCGGTTCCCGCCGCGCGGACCGAGTTTTCGAGCGCAACGAGCTCGTTCTCGAAGCCATCGACCTGTGCGGTGAGCCAGTCGATCCGCTCGCGCGACTGCTCGTCATGACCCGTATTCCCACTCGCTTCCGCCAGTTCCTGCTTGGCATAGACGAGTGACGCCTTGGCCGCTTCGATCTGCTCCGGATCGCCCGAGACCGCAAAGCGCGACGCGTGATAGCGGCTCTGCGCGATCTCTGCGGTGAGGGTCGAAGCGGCGAGCGCTCGATCGTAGACGACCGTGACCCGTTCCGACGTGCGCTCGAGATTGTAGAGCGCACCAGCGAGAATGATGCCCAGCACGATCAGGAGAGCGGTGAACAGCGAAGCGAGAAAGCGCACCCTTCCGGCAATGGTCGTGTCGGAGCGCCGGGCAAACCGCGACAGCATGCGGGGTTGTTTCCGGGCGGGATCACCGGACGGATTGAGTCGGGCGCGGTCGAGGGGAGGGGAAAAGGACTCGCTTTGCGGTTCGGCGGACATGCAACGGGCCTCGAAGGGAAGGTTCGCCGCCCATCTAGGTGCGGATGGTTAAGCCCGGGTCAACGCCGCTCGAAAAAGCTTGTGAAATCAAAGTGTAACATTGACGACATGATACGGTCGCGCAGCAGTTGCATGGGATGAAAAACAGGCGCTTGCGCCCGTCATATCAGTCCGAGCCGTTCGAGCTTGCCTGCCAGGCGGCCGGGAATGACGTCGCCGATATCCTCTCCCTCGGCCAGATCGCGAGGCGGCTCGCCCTTCAGATAGCGCCAGCCCTGATGGGCACGTTTCGATTTCGGGAAGACCCTTATCAGCCGCGGTTCGAGGTCGATCGACCAGCGCCCGTCCTTCGTCTGGCTGAAGCCGACGATGGGGCTGCGCGCGACGATGTTGTGCTGGTGGATCCAGAACAGCGATCCACCGATGCATTGCTCCCATTTCGTCGGGCGATACCGGGTGGTGAGGTTGGGGCTGCGCCGCTGCGCGTACCAGCTTTCGATGTCGCCATAGCTTTGCGCGCCGAAAGCGATCTTGGTCAGGTTGAGCGGCATGGGCCCCGAGATAGGGGGCGCGGGGCCGAAATTCGAGGGCGCAGAAACCGCTTTCCTACACGACCGCCGGTCGGGCAGGCGCGGGGCATGGCCATCGGTTTCGAAGAGTCCGGGTGGGGAAAACCCCACAATCGTGCGGCTTCGCGGGCGCTGGCCGGGGGCCTGCCGCTTTTTGTCCTGGACCGTGTAACACCTGTAACATGTCCTACATCGTGTAGGTCACACCACGCCGACCGCCACCGCCAGGCCGAGGAAGGCGAAAAAGCCCATCGAATCGGTGATCATGGTGACGAACACGCTGGAGGCGACAGCCGGGTCCTGATCGAGACGATCGAAGATCACGGGCACCAGCACGCCTGCGAGTCCCGCGATCAGGACGTTGACCACCATCGCCGCGGCGATCACCGCGCCCAGCAACGGGGTGAAGATCACCGCCGTCGCCGCGCCGATCAGCACTGCGATGGTCGCGCCGTTGAGCATCGCCACCCGCATCTCGCGCCACAATATGCGCCGCGTGTTCGAGCGGGTGAGCTGGTTCATCGCGATTGCGCGGACGGTCACCGCCATGGTCTGCGTGCCCGCGTTGCCGCCGATACTGGCGACGATCGGCATGAGGACGGCGAGCGCCACCAACTGTTCGATCGCCGCGCCGAACAGCGCGATGATGAAGCTGGCGACCAGCGCGGTGCCGAGGTTCGCGACCAGCCAGCGCACGCGGGCGGAATAGGCGTCGCGGATCGGCTCGTTGATGTCGCCTTCGCCGGCGCCCGACATCAGCAGCGCGTCCTCGCTCGCTTCCTCGGCGATGATGTGGACCACGTCGTCGACCGTCATCTGCCCGACCAGCCTGCCGCTCTCGTCGATCACCGCGGCGCTGACGAGCGCGTATTTCTGGAACATGTTGCCGACCTCTTCCTGGTCGAGCATTGCCGGAATCAGCGTCTGATCGCGCTTCATCACATCGGCGAGGGCGACGCGGCGCGGGGCCCGCAGGATCCAGCTCAGCGCGCAGGTGCCGAGCGGATGGTGCTTCTCGTCGACCACGAAGACCTCGAGGAAGTCGTTGGGCAGATCGCGCCCGTCGCGCAGGTAGTCGATGAGGTCGCCGACGGTCAGGTGCTCGGGCACCGCCACGAAATCGCGGCTCATCAACCGGCCCGCGGTCTCCTCGGGATAGGAGAGCGCGCTCTCGATCGCGATCCGGTCCTCGTCGTCGAGCTCGGCCAGGATCGCGCGCTGGTCTTCGGCATCGAGGTCCTCGATCAGCTGGACGGCATCGTCGGTCTCGAGCTGTTCGGCGATCTGTGCGACGCTGGCGGCGGGCAGCGACTCCATCATGTCGTCGCGCACGAAATCGTTGAGTTCGGCGACGACATCGCTGGTCATCAGGTCGGTGATGGCCGCGGCAAGCTGGCGGCGGTCGTCGCGATCGAGCAGTTCGAGGAGGTCGGCAACATCGGCGGGGTGGAGCGGTTCGACCAGTTCGTATGCCGCCTTGGCGTCACCCGCCTCGAGCGCATCCTCCACCCGGCGCACGAATTCGGGTTTGAGCGTGTTGTCCTCGTCGTGGCGCTCGTCGTCGATCCGGTCGTCGGGACGCCCCCCGTCTTCGGCGGTGTCCTCGGCGGCCCCGTCCGTCATATCGTCGTCGAGGAGCGCGTCGTCGGCCATGGCGTCGCTCTAGGCGGGGAAGGCCAAAACGCAAGCTGCGCCGTGCCTGCGAGGTCGACAGACCGGCATCAGTCCCTATATCGGCGCCGCAAACTCAGGAGATTCACGATATGGCAGACGACACGCTCACCCTCACGCTCGACACCGGCAATGGCGAAGGGGGCGATGTCGTCATCAAGCTGCGCCCCGATCTCGCGCCCGGCCACGTCGAGCGGATCACCGAACTGGCGAAGGACGGTTTCTACGACGGCGTGGTGTTCCATCGCGTGATCCCCGGCTTCATGGCGCAGGGCGGCGATCCGACCGGCACCGGCATGTCCGGCAGCGACAAGCCCGACCTCAAGGCCGAGTTCAACAGCGAACCGCACACCCGCGGCACCTGCTCGATGGCCCGTACCCAGGTGCCCGACAGCGCCAACAGCCAGTTCTTCATCTGCTTCGACGATGCGCACTTCCTCGACGGGCAATACACCGTGTGGGGCCAGGTGGAGAGCGGCATGGAGCATGTCGACGCGCTGCCCAAGGGCGAGCCGCCCAAGGAGCCCGGCAAGATCGTCAAGGCGAGCGTGGGCTGACAGCCATTTCGTCGGCCACCTGTCCGCTCCGAGGCGAACCAACAAAGGCTATATCGGGATCGGTGCGGCTGGCGCGCCGTTCCCCCGCCATGCCTCAACATTCCGTCGATACTCTCGAAAAGCCCCAGGCACGCGAATTCGTGGAGCGGATTCGCGATCCTGCCTTTCCCTGCGTCGGCGCGAAGTCGGCGCTGGCCAACGATCGCCTGCGGGTCCGGCTCGCGCGCGATCTGACCAGTGCCTGGAACGATCTGGAGATCCACGATGCCCTGCTCGACTGGGCGGAAGAGGATTTCGCGCCCGACGACCTGCGCAGCCTCGCGGTGGTGTTCGAAGGGCCGCTCGATCTCGACGAGGAGCGGTTCGAAGCGGCGATGTGGGAACGGCTGCAATCGCTTGCCGACAAGGATGCCTGGCGCGGGCAGCGTTACGATCCCGAGGTCGGGTCCGACCCGGCGCGGCCCGATTTCTCGCTGAGCTTCGGGGGCGAGGCGTTCTTCGTCGTCGGCCTCCATCCGAATGCTTCGCGCCCGGCGCGGCGCTTTCCCTCGCCGGTGCTGGTATTCAATCTGCATGCCCAGTTCGAGCGTCTGCGCGAGGAGGGCCGCTACGAGCGGATGCGCGAGCGCATTCTCGAGCGCGATCTCCAGCTTGCCGGTTCGATCAATCCCATGCTCTCCCGCTACGGCGAGAGCAGCGAGGCGCGCCAGTACAGCGGACGCGTGGTGGACGACGACTGGCAGTGCCCGTTCCGCGATCCCCGCGCATGAGCGAGATGCAACGGATCGAACCGCGCAGCGGCGTGGCCTTCGAGCTTCGAGCGGGCCAGGTTCTTCGGGTATTCGATCCCGATGGCAGTCAGGTGTCGGACCTGCTCGCCTACGCGCGGGACGATGTGCGCGAGGTGATCTCGAACGGTCGCACCTTCGACTACGAGGAGACGATCAAGCTGACCGCCGGCAACACGCTGTGGTCCAACCGCTCTCGTCCGATGCTGGAGATCGTCGAGGATACGGTCGGCACCCACGATTTCCTGCTGACACCTTGCAGCACGGCGACCTTCGAACACTTCTATCCGGACAAGCCGGTCCACCGCGGGTGCTTCGGAAATCTTGCCGAGGCACTCGCCCCTTGGGACATCGGCGAGGACGATATTCCTTGCGCGTTCAACCTCTTCATGAACGTACCTGTCGACGGATCGAGCGGCCGGCTCACGGTCGACCCGCCGCTCAGCAGGGCCGGCGATCATATCGCCTTGGAAGCGAAGATGGACTGCGTGATCGGTCTCACCGCCTGCTCCGCCTATGCCTCCAACGGCGGCAGCTTCAAGCCCATCGACTACCGGATCGACTGAGGCTCGGCAGCGGCCGCGCGTTGCCTTGGCGGAGAGGCGGCGCTATGGTGCGCCCTTGCCCATGAAAGCGAGTGATCAACCCAGGACCTACAGGGTCAAGAGCTTCGGCTGCCAGATGAACGTCTACGATGGCGAGCGCATGGCCGAACTGCTCGATGCGCGGGGAATCGCGCCGGCTGCGGAGGGGGAAGAGGCGGACCTCGTCGTCCTCAACACTTGCCACATCCGCGAGAAGGCGGCGGAAAAGGTCTATTCGGACATCGGCCGCATCACCAAGGCGGGCCGTGCCGCCGGGAAGAGACCGCTGATCGCGGTCGCCGGCTGCGTCGCGCAGGCTGAGGGCGAGGAGATCATGGCGCGCAGTCCGGCGGTCTCGATGGTGGTCGGGCCCCAGGCGTATCACCGCCTACCGGACATGCTCGACCGGGCTGTGGCCGGCGAGCGCGCTACCGACACCGACATGCCGGCCATCGCCAAGTTCGCCGCGTTGCCCGACCGCCGGCGGGTTGCGCCGACGGCCTTCCTCACCGTGCAGGAGGGGTGCGACAAATTCTGCACCTATTGCGTGGTACCCTATACGCGGGGCGCGGAAATATCCCGGCCGTTCAATGATCTGGTGGACGAAGCGAAGAGGCTGGTGGAGGCGGGAGCGAAGGAGGTCACGCTGCTGGGGCAGAACGTCTCGGCCTGGTCGGGCGAGGATTCCAGGGGACGCGTGCAGGGTCTCGACGGCCTGATCAGGGAACTGGCGCGGATTCCGGAAGTGCAGCGCATCCGCTACACCACGAGCCATCCGGCGGACATGGACGAGGGGCTTGTCGCGGCGCATGGCGAAGTGGAAAAGCTGATGCCGTTTCTCCACCTGCCGGTGCAATCAGGCAGCGACCGGGTTCTGAGGGCGATGAACCGCTCGCACACCGCCGACAGCTATTTGCGGTTGCTCGAACGTTTTCGCGAAGCGCGCCCCGATATCGCGTTGTCGGGCGATTTCATCGTCGGATTTCCCGGCGAGACCGAGGCCGAGTTCGAGGAGACCCTCGCGCTGGTCGACTCGGTCGGGTACGCGCAGGCCTTCAGCTTCAAATACTCGCCGCGCCCCGGCACGCCCGCCGCGACGATGGAGGGTCAGGTCGCGCCGGAGGTTATGGACGAGCGCCTGCAGCGCCTACAGGCCGCGCTCAACCGCGACCAGCTCGCATTCAACCGCGCTTCAGTCGGCAGGACCTGTCAGGTTCTTGTGGAGCGCAGGGGAAAGCATCCTGGGCAATGGCTGGGCAAGTCGCCGTGGCTACAATCGGTATGGTTCTCGGAAAAGGGCGGTTCCCATTGCGCGATCGGTGACATGGTAACGGTTCGGCTTCTCGAAGGAGGCCCGAACTCGATGCGCGGGCAGGTTATCGGGGGGAAGTAGGATGTTGGACGCGCGCTTGGTCTCGATGAAATTGGTGCTCTTTGGCGCGCTCACTATGCTGACGACACCGGACGCGGTCTTGGCCCAGCAAGGTGGCGGAGCGGAAGAAAGCGAACCGGCGGACGAAATCGTCGTCCAAGGCCGGGTACCGGATCGCGAGGCGGGGCGCGACTTGGCAGCGGAGATTACCCGCCGCGTCGAATATGGTACTCCGCTCGCACGCTTCCATCTTCCGGTCTGCCCCAAAGTGTCTGGTATCCACCCGACGTTGGGCGATGCGCTATCCGCTCGGATACGAGAGAACGCATCGGAGATGGGGCTGGCGGTCGGCGGAGCGGATTGCAAAAGCAACATCGTCGTCGCCTTCGTCGTCGATGCGGGCCGCGAAGTTTACTCTTTGATCAACGATGCTCGCTGGGCTTTCGGAACCCTCGAACCTTCGGAAAGGGAGCGTATCGCGGGTGAAACCGGCTTCACCCGGGCATGGCACGTCTCGGTCCTGGGTGACGAGAACGGCGCTGCGATCCGAGATGCCAAAGGTCCGGTCGTCAACAACGTGAGCATTGCCACTCGGCTTGCGGCGCCGGTAACCCGGCTGGTCACGGCCTCGGTGGTGTTGATGGAACTCGCCGCAATCGATGGCAAGACGGTCGAGCAAATTGCCGATTTCGCCACCATGCGGGCTCTGGCTCCGGTGACGGAGATCAATGAAGCGACCGGCGAACCCGAGAGCATTCTCGCGCTGTTTTCCGATCCTGCTCCGGCAGAAGGCCTGACGATTTTCGATCGTTCCTACCTCTCGGCATACTATTCGCTTCGTCTGCGCAATCGCCCCGCCTCGTCGACCTTGAACGCCGTGGGGCGCGAGTATGCGGAAGCGGTCATAGATGGCGGCACCGAGACCGAATAATTCCCGACGAGGCGACTGCGAAGAAGGTGCGACCGCCTCGGAATCGCGTGACGTCTCGATGACTATCCACCGCCGTATCGCGGTGACTTTCTTGCTTCCCGCGCGTTGCACCTTAGGTTCGATGATGAACCCGAAAGGAGCGTATGGCGCGTAAACCTGCTCGCAATGCACCCGAGGCGCTGTCGCGCCCCCCGGTCCCCAATCGCGAGGTGCGCCGCGCGCGCACCGAGATGAGCTTCGACAACCAGAGCCTGCTGATCCCGCTGTTCGGCCAGTTCGACGCCAATCTGGTGCAGGTCGAGAACCGGCTCGGCGTTTTCATCTCCGCGCGCGGCGACCGGGTGCAGATCGAAGGGCCTGAGGACGGGGTCGCCCGCGCTCGCGACGTCATTACCAAGATGTACGACCGGCTGGCGCTGGGGCAGGACCTCGATGCGGGAGCGATCGAATCGCTGATCGCCATGTCCGACGAGCCGACTCTCGACGGGATCATGGATGCGGAACCTGCCGGGGGACGGGGCGGGCCGCCGATCATGATCCGCACCCGGCGCAAGACCATCGTTCCGCGCAGCGCAATGCAGGCGACCTACATGCGCAGCCTGGTGCGCGACGACATCATCTTCGCCCTGGGCCCGGCGGGCACCGGCAAGACCTATCTCGCCGTGGCGCAGGCCGTGGCGCAGCTCATCACCGGCAGCGTCCAGCGCCTGATCCTCAGCCGCCCGGCGGTGGAAGCTGGGGAAAAGCTGGGGTTCCTGCCCGGCGACATGAAGGACAAGGTCGATCCCTATCTGCGCCCGCTCTACGACGCTCTCTACGACTGCATGCCGCCCGAGCAGGTCGAGCGGCGGTTGGCGAGCGGGGAGATCGAGATCGCCCCGATCGCCTTCATGCGCGGCCGCACGCTGGCAGATGCCTTCGTCATCCTCGACGAGGCGCAGAACACCACCCGCGAGCAGATGAAGATGTTCCTCACCCGCTTCGGGCAGAACAGCCGCATGGTGGTGTGCGGCGATCCGCGCCAGGTCGACATCCCGGGCGGGGACCGGATGAGCGGCCTGGCCGACGCGGTCGAAAAGCTCGAGGGAGTCGAGGGCTTTGGCACGATTCGCTTCACCGCCGCCGACGTGGTCCGTCACCCGATCGTGGGGCGGATCGTCGAGGCCTACGAAGGGCCCGACGCCTAGGTGGACCTCGACATCGAAATCGACGGCTGGCCCAAGGGCACCGATTGGGCCGATCTGGCCGAGCGCGCGCACGGCGCAGCGGAACGGGTGGAATCCGCGCTCGCCAATCCGCGGCTGACCGCCAGCGTCCTGTTCACCGTCGACGACGAAGTCCGCACCCTCAACCGCGAATGGCGGACCAAGGACCGACCGACCAATGTCCTGTCCTTCCCGATGCTCACCCGCAAGCAGCTGCTCGCCCTCGAACCCGAGGGCGGGCCCGAGATGCTCGGCGACATCGCGCTCGCCTGGGAAACCTGCGAACGCGAGGCGCAGGAGAAAGGCGTTACGCTGGAGGATCACGCAGCGCACCTCCTCGTCCACGGCATGCTCCATCTTGCAGGCCATGATCACGTCGCGGGCGAGGCCGAAGCGGAAGCGATGGAGCGCCTCGAAATCGCCGCGCTTGCCAAACTGGGTATCCCCGACCCATATGGCGATCGCGACAGTCAGGAGTAATCGCAAGGGCCATGCCCGACAGTTCATCACCTGCCGGAGAGGCGGAAAGTAGCAGCGGGCTGTGGCCCGCCATCCGCAAATTGTTCGATCCCGAGGGCGGCGAGCGGTCTCTGCGCGAGCAGCTCGAGGAGACGCTAGACGAGCACGAGAGCGAAGACGGGGAGCTGTCCGCGATCGAGAGCGGCAAGGGCGACTTGTCGCCCGTCGAGCGCCAGATGGTCCGCAACCTGCTCCATTTCAGCGAACACGATGCCGACGATGTCGCGGTGCCGCGCGGTGAGATCGTCGCGCTGGCCGCCGATGCCTCGTGGGAAGAGGTCGTTGCCGCCTTCGCCGAACACGGCCATTCGCGCATGCCGGTCTATCGCGATCAGCTCGACGACGTGATCGGCATGGTGCACATCAAGGACGTCTTCCCGTTCCTCGCATCGGGCAAGCCGCCCCCGGCCGACTGGACGGTGCTGATGCGCCAGCCGCTCTACGTGCCTCAGACCCGCAACGCGCTCGACGTGCTCGCCGACATGCGCGCCCAGCGGATGCATCTGGCGATCGTGCTCGACGAGTTCTCCGGCACCGACGGGCTGATCACGATCGAGGATCTGGTCGAGGAGATCGTCGGCGACATCGAGGACGAGCACGACGATGCGCCCACCGAACTGATCCGCTCGATCGGCGAGGGCATGTGGGATTGCGACGCCCGGGCCGAGCTCGACGATGTCGCCGAGACGGTCGACCCGCGGCTCGCCGAGGTCGAGGAATCGGTCGATACTCTCGGTGGCCTGGCGTTCGTGCTTGCGGAACAGGTGCCGCAGGTGGGCGCGATCCTCGACCATCCCAGCGGTTGGCGGATCGAGGTGACGGGCGGCGACGAGACCCATGTCACCCGGCTGCGGCTGCACGCTCCGGAACGCGGCACCGCGGAAGACTGAGAGCCCCTCGACAGGCGGTCCGCGGCCCGCCATGACACATGCCCATGGTCACTCGCCGTCTTCCGCCCCTGCGCGCGCTCGAAGCTTTCGCCCGCACCGTCCGGCTTGGGTCGGCGCGCGCCGCCGCCGACGAGCTCGGGCTCAGTCCCTCGGCGCTCAGCCGGAGGATCGGCAATCTCGAAACCTTCGTGGGCCGCAAGCTCTTCACCCGCGCTCGCCAGTCGATGCAGCTCACCGACGAAGGGCAGGCCTTTTACGAGGCCGTGAACCCGCATCTCGAGGCGCTGGCGCGGGCGGTGGAGAGCCAGTCGGACAATCTCTCGCTGCTGCGCCTGCATCTCGGCGTGCTGCCGCTGTTCGGCAGCCAGCGCCTGTTCCCGCGGCTGGCCGAACTTCGGCGGAGTCAGCCGCTCCTCCACATCGATATCGATACGGGCCCGCATATCGAGGGGCGGGTGGGCGACACGCTCGACGCCGGCATCATCCTCTCGCGCGGGCCGGCCAGCGGGCTGCACGCGGTGCGGCTCGATTACAACAAGGTCCATGCCATCGCCAGCAAGGACCTGGCGCAGACCCTGGGCGATAAACCCGATGCGGAGCTGTTGGCGAAGCAGACCTTCCTGATCCACAACGAATTGCCCGAGAGTTTCCGCGCCTGGAAGGCCGAATTGGGGCTGCACGATCTCGAACCTGCGGCGATCGACCAGTATGATTCGGGCCAGTTGATGCTCGAGGCCGCGGCGCAGGGGCTGGGCATCGCAATCATGCATGACGACCATCTCAAGCGCGCCCGAGACGGGCGGCTCACCGACCTTTACGGCGCCGAGGTCGAAAGCCCCTACAGCTACTGGTTCGTCTGCAAGCCAACCGCTCTAGAGGAACGGCCGGTGCGCATCTTCCATGACTGGTTGGTGAGGGCCGAGCTCTAGCCCGTCGTGCTCCCAGCCGGGGGACGGTAGCGAATGGCCTCGACCGTATGCGCGAAATCGCGCAGCGGCTTACCCAGGTTTGCCACCAATGCTTGCTCGATCTCCTCGCGGGCCTTGGACGCGATGGCCTTGCGTCCGCGATATTCCTCCGGGCTGAAGGGTTCGAGAAAGGCGATCCGCAACCGGAAGCTGCCCTTGCGCGCCATGACCCGCATCGCGTTGTGCAGCCCGCTTTCATCGCCGATCCAGCTGATGTCCTCGGCAACAGGTCCGTAATTGAACATCACCGGCTGGACGAGCACGCCCGGAGGGGGTGGCTCCAGCACCGAGAGCATGGAGGATTTGAACGGCAACAGCGACTGTCCGTCGGTGACCGTGCCCTCGGGAAACACCGTGACCGACCAATTGTCCTGCAAGGCCTCCCGCAACGCGTTGATCTGTTCGGCCACGCCCATGCGGTGTTCCCGCTTGACGAAAACGGTGCGGTTGAGGCTGCACAGCCAGCCGATGACCGGCACCTGGCTCAGCTCCCACTTGGCGACGAAGGCCGTGCCGCTGGCACCCGCCAGCGCGAGGATGTCGATCCACGAGAGATGATTGGCGATGAAGAACACGTCCCGCCGCAGCGGCGTGCCGACCCGCTCGACCCGCGCCCCGACGACCCGGGCGGTGTAGCGCAGGAAATACATCGGAAAGGGCGAGCCGTAGGCGAAGAGGCGGTAGATGTAGTGTAGCGGCACGAAGACGATCAGCAGCGCAAGTATGCCCAGCGCTCGCGACACGAAACGTATCCATCCGGGGATCGTGAGCGGAACGGTTTCGCCCCGCATCGCCGCCATGCGCCTGCGGCCGTATTTCTCCGCCCGGCGGAGCGCGCGGTCGCTAGGACTTGTTTTCGCGGTCGAGCCGGACGCCATAGAGTTCCATCCGGTGGTCGACGAGACGATATCCGAGCTTCTCGGCGATCTGCTTCTGCAGCGCCTCGAGCTCGGGATCGACGAATTCGACCACCTTGCCGCTCTCGACATCGATCAAATGGTCGTGATGGGCTTCGGGGGCAGCTTCGTAGCGCGCGCGCCCGTCGCCGAAATCGTGGCGGTCGAGGATGCCCGCCTCCTCGAACAGGCGCACGGTGCGATAGACCGTAGCGATCGAGATGCCCGGATCGATCTGGTTGGCGCGTTCGTGGAGCATCTCGACGTCGGGATGGTCGTCGCTTTCGGAAAGCACGCGCGCGATCACCCGCCGCTGTTCGGTGATGCGCAGACCCTTGTCGGCGCAAAGCTGTTCGAGATCGATTTTCTGCTGCAAGTCCGGCTCCGAAACGAGAACGCCCCGCGAGCCTTAGGCAAGCGGGGCGTCGTTCTCAAGCGCGGGGGAAGAGCTCAGGCCTTTTTCTTGCGGGGACGCTTTTCGCCGGGCTTGCGGCCGAGGCCGATCTTCTTGGCGAGCTCACGCCGCTTCTCCGCGTAATTGGGCGCGACCATCGGATAGTCGGAAGGCAGGTTCCAGCGCTCGCGATATTCTTCCGGGCTCATGTCGTAATTGGTACGAAGGTAGCGCTTGAGCATCTTCAGCTTCTTGCCATCCTCGAGACAAACGATGTAGTCCGGCTTGACCGAAGAGCGAATGGATACCGCCGGTTCGGGGGCGGCCTCTTCCTCGACGTTTTCCGCACCCAGACCGGCGAGTGCCGAATAGATGCTGGAGATAAGTGTCGGGACTTCGTCGACATTCACATTGTTGTTGCTGACATGAGCAGCCACGATCTCCGAAGTCAAAGTGATCAGTGTTTCTTTCATGTCGGCGCTGAAATCATCCATTACGGTTACTCCTTTTGGCCCGCCTAGAAGGAGGATCGGTATTTGTCGAATCGATATTCGCAAGGATTGGCGAGTATTTCTCGCAAGGGACGAAGCCCGTTATTCGATCAACGATTTGGCGAATGTGACGGCGTCGAACGTGGCCCCGTCGACGGCAGTGTAATAGTCCCGCCGCCGCCCGATGGGCTCGTATCCCTCGGACCGGTACAGGGTCTCTGCGGGGTTTCCGGCCCGCATCTCGAGAAATACTTTCTCGGCTCCCAAAACCTTCGCGGACCGGTTGAATTGGCGCAGCAGCCTGCGGCCAAGCCCTCGATTGCGGAACTCCGGTGATACGGCGATCAGAAGCAGTTCCTCTTCGCCGGGTGCGCGTCTCGCTAGCACGAAGCCTGCCACTCTCGAAGGCGTCCGCGTACCGTCGCCGCCCTCGCAGTCGATCATCAGTGCGCGCGTGTTCGACAGCGAGAGGGAACTGGCCACTTGCGCCCGGGTCCAGGCCTCGCGCCAATAGGGATCGAACGACGCTTCCATGACGCGCATCAGCCGGTCGAGGCTATCGTGGGCCATCATGCCGGCAGTCTCGCGTCGGGCGGACGACCGTAGATCGGTCGCAGATCGCTCGTGATCAGTGTTTTGGGCAGAAGGTTTGCGAATTGCGCATCGGGCAGGATGTCGATCGCCGTTCCGAAGCCCCGCTGTTCGACCAGCGCCGCGGCGCGGCTTCCCGCGACGAGCCGGTAATCGTGCTCTCCGGCGGCAATTTCCGGCAACAGCGAGCGATGCGGTCCCTCCGGAAGGCCCGCAGCATCGAAAGGCTGGAGAAAATATTCGCCGTGCCCGCCCGCCATCGCGACGAGAACCGGTTCGTTTTCGACCTCCCGCTGCGCCATCGCCGCGACGAGGGCGAGGGTGGGGTAGCCCACGACCCGCGCGCTCCAGGCGATCCCCAGTGCCCGGCCCGAGGCTATGCCGATCCGGGTTCCCGTGAAGCTGCCCGGTCCGAGCGAGACGAGGATTTCGTCGGCGCGTCCCCGCTCGGGTAGCTCGGCGATCATGGGAATCAGTCGTTCGGCATGACCGCGGCCGAGCGTTTCGTGCCGTGCATCGACGGCCGCGCCGTTCTCGAAAAGGGCGACGGAACAGGCTTCGGTGGCGCATTCGATGGCAAGCAGGCGCATCGCGAGGCGATGCCCCAGCCCGATCTCTCGTTCAAGCCGCCCGATTCGCGAAAATCAGGCGATCCGGTTGAATTTGTCGAATTCGGGGCGCGGGCTGCGGTCGAAGATACTCGCCTTATCGCCATAGCCTATCGCACAGATGAAATTGACCTTGTGCTTCGGATTGTCGCCGAAGAATTCCTTCTCCACCGCGTCCGCGTCGAACCCGGACATCGGCCCCGTGTCGAGCCCCAGGGCCCGCGCGGCAATGATCAGATAAGCTCCTTGGAGAGAGGAGTTGCGGAACGCCCCTTCCTTGCGGCCCTGCTCGTCGCCATCGAACCAGCTCTTGGCGTCGGTGTGCGGGAAGAGCCAGGGCAGTTCCTCGTGGAAGTCGATATCGTAACCGACGAGGGCGACGACCGGCGCGGCTTTCACCTTGTCCTTGTTGCCGTCGGACACGCGATCCACCAGCCGGGCCTTGGCCTCGTCGGATTTGACCCAGACTATCCGCGCCGGCTGCATGTTTGCCGATGTCGGACCCATCTTCATCAGTTCGTAGATCGCGTGGAGCTGATCGTCGGTCACCTCCTTGTCGAGCCAGCCATTGTAACTGCGGGCCTCGCGGAAGATCTGGTCGAGGGAATCGGCGGAAAGGACCTGGTCGTGGAATTGCTTTGGCATGGGTATCCTCGTCGACGGGGATGATTTTCAGGCGGCGCGGACTTCGACGACCTCGGGCACGTAATGCTTCAGCAGCCCCTCGATCCCGTGCTTGAGCGTGGCGGTCGAGGACGGGCAGCCCGAGCAGGCGCCCTGCATCTGGAGATGGACGATCCCGTCACGATAGCCGCGGTAACGGATGTCGCCGCCGTCGCCCGCCACCGCCGGCCGCACCCGGGTCTCGAGCAGTTCGTTGATCTGCGCGACGATGTCGGCATCCTCGGACCGTTCCTCGACCAGCAGCGCCGCTTCCTCTTCCGCCGGCACGGAAATGCCCACCGCGGTTCCGGGAGCGAACAGCGGCGCCTGCGAGACGAAGTGATCGAGGAGGATCGCCAGCACCTGCGGTTTCAAGGCCGACCAGTCGACGCCCGGTGCGGCGGTCACGGAAACGAAGTCGCCGCCGAAGAAGACGTTGGTGACCTCGCCGGTGTCGAATATCGCTTGCGCCAGCGGGCTCGCCTCGGCGGCCTCGGGGCTGGCGAATTCGCGTGTCCCGCCGTCCATGACGGTCTGGCCGGGCAGGAACTTGAGGCTCGCGGGGTTCGGAGTGGTTTCGGTCTCGATGAACATGCAGGCGATGTAGGCAGGCGGGCCCCGCCCCACAAGCCCGGCGGAATTCGGCGCGATGTTCACTCGCGCTTCACCCCTTGCCACCCTATATGCCGCCCATGTCGAATTTCCCCCGCGCCGTCCGGCGCTTCGCGCTTGTCCTCCCCTTCGCTTTCCTCGCCGTGCCGCCCGCGGCCGGGCAGGACGCGCCGCCGACTCCAACCGCGCTCCAGACCGGGGGTGATACGCCGTGGATCTACGAAGGCAGCGACGTTCCTCGCGATCCCGAGTGGCAGTTTGGCGAAATGGACAACGGTCTGCGCTATGCGGTGCGACGCAACGGCGTGCCGCCCGATCAGGTATCGATCAGGGTCCGTATCGACGCCGGTTCGCTGCATGAACGGGACAGCGAACGGGGATTCGCCCATCTGCTCGAGCACATGCTGTTTCGCGAGAGCAAATATCTGGGCCCCGGCGAGGCGATCCCGACCTGGCAGCGTCTCGGCGCGACCTTCGGCAGCGACACCAACGCTGAGACCAGCCCGACGCATACGGTGTTCAAGCTCGACCTGCCCAATATCGACGCCGCCAAGCTCGACGAGAGCTTCCGATTGTTGTCAGGCATGGTCCGCGAGCCGGTCCTCAGCGCTGGAAATCTTGCCGCCGACGTGCCGATCGTCATGGCCGAGAGGCGCGAGCGCGGCGGCGCCGCAGCGCGCAGTGCCGATGCGACCCGCGAAACCCTGTTCGCCGGACAGCGCCTGGCGGTCCGCGCCCCGATCGGGACCGAAGAAACATTGCGCGGCGCTACACCGGCATCGGTGCAGGCATTCCACCGGCGCTGGTACCGCCCGGAAAACACCGTCGTATCGGTGGCCGGGGATGCCGACCCGATGCTGCTGGCGGCGCTGGTGGAGAAATACTTCGGCGACTGGGACGTGCGCGGCGAGCCTGCCCCGGCGCCCGATTTCGGCGACCCGGTCGCACCGGCAGGCAGCGACCCCGATAATCCGGTGGGCGAAACCGCGGTGATCGTCGAGCCCGACTTGCCGCGCAGCCTCAGCTACGGGATCATGCGTCCCTGGCGGCCGGTGCAGGACACCATCGTCTACAACCAGGGCCTGCTGCGCGATTCGCTTGCGCAGGCATTGATCAACCGCCGGCTCGAATCGCGCGCGCGGGCGGGTGGCAGCTACCTCTACGCGCAGGTCCAGCAGGACGATGTCAGCCGCTCGTCCGATGCGACCTTCGTCAGCCTCGCACCCCTGACCGACGATTGGGAGACCGCGCTGGCCGATGTCCGCTCGGTGATCGCAGATGCGCTGGCGACACCGCCGACGGAAGAGGAGATCGACCGCGAGATCGCGGAGTTCGAACAGATCTTCGTCAGTTCGGTGGAAGAACGCGCGGTTCTGCCCGGATCCCGATTGGCGGACGACATCGTTCAGGCGGTCGACATCCGCGAGGCCGTCGCCGCGCCCGATACCGTGCTGGAGGTCTTTCGCGGAATGAAGGACACGATCACGCCAGAGCAGCTGCTCGAGCATACCCGCGCACTCTTCTCCGGAGCCGTGATCCGCGGAATCTACGTCACGCCCGCCCAAGGCGAGGCGAGCGCGGAGCAATTGCGCGCGGCGCTCGCGGCGCCGGTCGCGGCGGACGCCTCGGCTCGGCTCCAGGCCCAGGACATATCCTTCGAGGGTCTTCCGCCGATCGGCACTCCGAGCGAGATCGTCCAGCAGGCCCCGATCGGCGTGCTCGATATCGAGCGGGTCGACTTTGGCAACGGGGTCAAGGCGATCGTCTGGCCCAACAATGGCGAACCGGGCCGCGTTTCGGTCAAGGTCCGCTTCGGCGGCGGTTACCGATCGATCGCGCCCGAAGACGGCACCTATGCCACGCTTGGCGAAATGGCGCTGATCGGTTCGGGAATCGGCGAACTCGGCCAGGAGGAGCTCGACCGCATCTCCACCGGCCGCAAGATGGGATTTGATTTCGGTATTTCCGAGGGTGCCTTCACCTTCTTCGCGCAGACCAATGCCCGCGACCTTGCCGACCAGCTCTATCTCTTCGCCGCCAAGCTCGATCAGCCGCGTTGGGATCCGAACCCGGTGATACGAGCACAGGCGGCGGCACGGCTGGCTTACGAAAGCTATGCCACCAGCCCTGCCGGCGTCCTCAACCGCGATCTCGATTCCCTGTTGCGTGGAGGCGACCAACGGTATGCGACGCCCGATCTCGCAGCGCTGGCAGCTGCGACGCCGCAAGGCTTCCGGGAGGTCTGGGAGCCACTGCTGGCAGAGGGTCCGGTCGAAGTCCTGATATTCGGCGATTTCGACAAGGCCGAGGCGATCGCAGCGCTCCAGCGGACCTTCGGCGCGCTCGATCCGCGCGCGCCGTTGTCCCCCGAGATCGCTGCTTCGCTCCCGGCCGCACCGACAGTCGGCGAGACGAGCGTGCTCACCCATCGCGGCGATCCCGACCAGGCCGCCGCGGTCGTCGCCTGGCCGAGCGGTGGAGGCGTGATGGGACTGCGCGAGTCACGCCAGCTCGAGATCCTCGTCCAGGTGTTCAACAATCGCCTGCTCGAAGCGATGCGCGAACGTGCCGGAGCCAGCTACGCGCCGTCGGTGCAATCCGAATGGCCGAGCGATATCGAGGGAGGAGGGCGGATCAGCGCGATCGCCCAGCTTCAACCCGAGGACGTGCCGATCTTCTTCGAGGAGACGCAGCGGATCGCCCAGAGCCTGACCACGTCTCCGCCCGATGCCGACGAGCTCGCCCGGGTGACCGAACCGCTGCGCCAGTACATCACCCGGGTTTCGACCGGGAACCTGTTCTGGTTATATCAGCTCGAGGGGTCCACGACCGATCCGCGCCGGATCGCGATGATGCGCTCGCTGCTCAACGACTATTCGCGGACGACGCCCGAAGCGATGCTGGCGCTGGCGCAGAAGTATTTCGGCGGCCGCGAAGCATACCGCATTGCGGTCATTCCGGAGGGGCAGACGTTGGCCGAGGCCCCGGCGGCGCCTTAGGCTGGCAATTCCATTTCGGATTAGGACTGGTCATCGTGCGCTGATTTGCGCCATAATGGCTGGCCAAACCGCCGGTGGGGCGGTGAGCAATACGATCGAGTACGATGATGACGAAGGCGTGGACACCCGATAGCTGGCAGGACTTCGAGGCGCGGCATCTGCCTGTCTACGACGACGCTGTAGAGCTTGCGGAGGTGCAGGAGACCCTGCGCAGTCACCCGCCGCTGGTCTTTGCCGGAGAAGCGCGGGCGCTGAAGGCCGATCTGGCACAGGTCGCGGCGGGCGAGGCATTCCTGCTGCAGGGCGGCGATTGTGCCGAAAGCTTCGCCGAATTCCATCCGGACAACATCCGCGACACCTTCCGCGTGCTGTTGCAGATGGCGGTGGTGCTGACCTTTGCCGGCCGGCAGCCGGTGGTGAAAGTCGGGCGAATGGCCGGCCAGTTCGCCAAGCCGCGCTCCTCGCCGACCGAGACCCAGGGCGACGTGACCCTTCCGAGCTATCTCGGCGACAATATCAACGGCATCGAATTCGATGCTGAGGCGCGCCGCAACGATCCGGCGCGGATGGTGCGCGCCTATTCGCAGGCCGCAGCCACCCTCAACCTGCTGCGTGCGTTCGCCGGAGGGGGCTACGCCAATCTGCGGCAGGTGCATCAGTGGACGCTCGATTTCATGGGCCGCAGTCCGTGGGCCGAGAAGTTCGAACATCTCGCGGACCGCATCGGGGAGGCGCTCGATTTCATGGAGGCCTGCGGAGTCGATCCCCAGACCCTGCCGCAACTCCAGCGGACCAGCTTCTACACCAGCCACGAGGCGCTGCTGCTGCCTTACGAGGAGGTGATGACCCGCCGCGACAGCCTGACCGGCGAATGGTACGATTGCAGCGCGCACATGGTCTGGATCGGCGACCGGACCCGCTTTCCCGGCAGCGCCCATGTCGAATTCGCGCGCGGGATCGGCAACCCGCTCGGGATCAAGTGCGGGCCGAATCTGATGCCGGACGACCTCCTCGAACTTCTCGACACGCTCAATCCGGGGCGCGAGCCCGGGCGGATCACGCTGATCAGCCGCTTCGGCCACGACCGCGTCGAGCGCGGGCTGGCGCCGCTGGTGCGGGCAGTGCAGCGCGAAGGGCATCCGGTGGTGTGGAGCTGCGACCCGATGCACGGCAATGTCGTCAAATCGGAGAGCGGCTACAAAACCCGGCCGTTCGACCGCATCCTGGGCGAGGTGAAGGGCTTCTTCGCGGTTCACCGCGCCGAAGGGACCCATGCCGGCGGCATCCATGTGGAGATGACCGGGCAGGACGTGACCGAATGCGTCGGCGGCGCGGTGGCGATCACCGACGCCGCGCTGCGCGATCGCTATCACACCCACTGCGACCCCCGGCTCAATGCCGCGCAATCGCTCGAACTCGCCTTCCTGCTGGCGGAGATGATCAACGCGGAGAGCGAGCAGCGGCGGGCCTACGCCGCTTAAGACCTGGCCAAGGCGCCAAAGGTTCCGCCGAGGCAAGGGTTTTTCCCAGGAACGCCTTTCGCGGCCGCGTTTTGTTCGCCATGTAGGATCATGGTCGCCGGTTCTGGTGGTCGCTGACTGGAGGGTCCCCAAGGATGACCCGCGCGCAAGAACAATCCCCCGAACCCGCTTCGGCCGAAGGTGCGGACGAGGCTCTGGAGGCGCGGTTTCGCGCCACCCGTTCGCTCAGCGAGGCGCTGGTCGAGCCCCTGAGCGACGCCGACGCGACGATCCAGTCGATGGAAGACGCCTCGCCAGCCAAATGGCATCTGGCGCACACCTCCTGGTTCTGGGAAACTTTCCTGCTTCGCGAGCACCTGCCCGGATACGAACTGTTCGACGGGCGCTGGCCGTTCATCCATAATTCCTATTACGAGACCGAGGGCGAGCGGATCGCACGCTTCTCGCGCGGCATGCTCTCTCGCCCCTCGCTCGAAGATCTGCTGGCCTATCGCGACCATGTGAACCGCGCGATGGAGAGCCTGCTGAACGATCCGCGGCACGCCGCCATGATCGCGCCCCTTGTCGCTTTGGGTGTCGCGCACGAGCAGCAGCATCAGGAACTGCTGCTGACCGATATCAAGCACGCGCTGTTTCAGAATCCCCTCGGTCCGGCGATGTGGGAAGCTCCCGCCCATGCGACCGAAAGCGCGGGGCAAGGCTGGCACACCCACCCCGGCGGCATCGCGCGGGTGGGGCATCAGGCAGACGGCTTCGCCTTCGACAACGAGGGGCCGGCGCACCGCGTTCTGCTGGAACCCTTCGCTCTAGCCAAGCGGTTGGTAACCAATGGCGAATGGTCCGAATTCATCGCCGACGGCGGCTACGAGACGGCGACACTGTGGCTTTCCGACGGCTGGGCCTGGATCAACGAGAACCGCGTCGCCGCGCCGCTCTATTGGCGGGACGCGGAACATTTCACCCATGCCGGTTGGCAGGAACGCGCCGCCGAAGCGCCGGTGACCCATATTTCCTATTTCGAGGCCGATGCCTTCGCCACCTGGGCCGGTCATCGGCTGCCGACCGAATTCGAATGGGAAGCGATCGCCCGCGGACAGGAGGGCGAGCGGGCCGCGCACGACCCTGCTGCCGGAAACCAGCTCGACGATGCGGCGCCGCCTTTGCCGCGCGGCGGCGACAGCCTGTTCGGCGATTGCTGGCAATTCACCCGCTCGGGCTATCTGCCCTATCCGCGCTTCCAGCCCGCTCCGGGAGCGGTGGGCGAATACAACGGTAAGTTCATGAGCGGGCAGTTCGTCCTCAAGGGGGCGAGCTGCGCGACCGCGCGCGGTCATTCGCGCGCCAGCTACCGCAATTTCTTCTACCCGCACCAGCGCTGGCAGTTCACCGGCCTGCGGCTTGCAAAGGACGTCTGATGGCCAGTGGAGAGGGCATTGCGCTCGTCGAACTCGACGAGGAGGGGGTCGACAGGGCCTTCCGGGCCGACGTGCTCGACGGGCTGCGGCAAAAGCAGAAGGCGATTCCCGCGCGCTGGCTCTACGACGATGCCGGGTCGGAGCTGTTCGAAGACATCACCCGCATCCCCGCGTATTATCCGACCCGCGCCGAAACCGAGATTCTGACCGAGCGCGGCGAAGAATTCGCTGCCGAGATCGGGGCGGGCCGGACGGTTGTCGAATTCGGCAGCGGCAGTTCGGTCAAGACGCCGCTGTTGCTGCGCGCGATCGATCCCGCCGCCTATGTCCCGCTCGACATCGCGGGCGATTTCCTGCGCGAGGCTGCCGATGCCCTGTCGGCCAAGTTTCCCGGCCTACCGGTCCACCCGGTCGAGGCCGATTTCATGCGCGAGGTCGATCTGCCGGACGCGGTTTCCGCGCAGCCCAAGCTCGGCTTCTTCCCCGGTTCGACCATCGGCAATCTGGTGCCGCGCTCCGCGGTCGATCTGCTGCGCTCGATGCGCAAGACCTTGCAGGCCGACTACGGAGTTCAGCCAATGCTGCTGGTCGGCATGGATCTGGTCAAGGACCGCGACATGCTGATCGCGGCCTACGACGACGCCGGGGGAGTGACCGCGGAATTCAACCGCAATCTCGCGCGCAGGATCAACCGCGAACTGGGCGGTACCATTCCCGTCGACGATCTGCGCCATCTCGCGCGCTGGAACGACAAATACGCCCGGGTGGAAATGCATCTGGAGGCGCAGCGCGACATCCGTTTCGAGGTTTCGGGTCAATCCTTCGCCATGGCGCGCGGCGAGACGATACACACCGAAAACAGCCACAAGTTCACGCGCCGCAGCTCCTATCTGCTTCTCGAAGCCAGCGGCTGGAGCCCGGTCAAGCGCTGGCGGGACAGCAAGAAGCGGTTCTCGCTGATCCTCGCCGAGGCGACCGACCCGCGCAACGCACCGTGACTGGACGCCGCCGGCAACAGCGGTGTTCATGGAAACGGCATCTGCGGCGAACTATATAGCCGCGGATGGACATCGCCCCCGCCTTCGAAGCCGCCACCGACGTCATCCGGGCGATACCGCGATCCGAATTGCTGCTGATGGCGCTCGTGGCGGTGATCGGTGGAATGATCGGGTCCGCGCTGATACGCCATCGAGTGCCGATGGGACGCGCCGTCCGCAGCCTGAGCACACTGGTGCTCGTCGCGGTGCTGGTGACCGTGGTGCTGCAACTCTCCCGCTTCGATCCCCGGCTCGAGGTCGCGGTTCCGCAGTTCGGTCTGCCGGAACAGGTGGTCGAGGGCGGGGAGACTCGCGTCGAGATGGCACCCGACGGGCATTTCTGGCTCCAGGCTTCGCTCAACGGCGTCCCCGCGCGCTTCCTGGTCGACACCGGGGCGACGGTGACCGCCGTGTCCGAGGATGTCGCCGTCCAAGCCGGGCTCGAGCCCCGCGCAGGCGGCATTCCGGTGCGGATCGCCACGGCCAACGGGGCGATGAACGCGGACATATCCTCGGCGGACAGCCTGACCTTCGGCAATGTCGAGGCGCGCGGGGTGGATGTGGTCATCGCACCGAGCCTCGGCACCACCAACGTGCTTGGCATGAACGTGCTGTCGCGGCTCGAGAGCTGGCGGGTCGAGGGCCGGACGCTCATTCTGGTGCCGGGCAACGGCGAAACGGGCTGAGGCGCGAATGAGCGTTTGAACCCCACGGGCAAGCCGCTATGCCCCGCCGCGATGGCCGCTACCTTGCCCCCGCCTCCCGCGCTGGACACCCTGCTGGCCGAACGGAAGGTCGCGCTGTTTCTCGATTTCGACGGCACGCTGGTCGACATCGCTCCCACTCCCGACGAAATCGATGTGCCGGGCGATCTCGTGGCCCGGCTGCACGCGCTGTGCGAGCGGATGGATCACCGGGTGGCGCTGGTCAGTGGCAGGGCGCTCGACGACCTCGAGGCGCATCTGCCGGCGATCAGGGTCTGCCGCGCCGGATCGCACGGGGCCTCGCGCCTGCTGGCCGACGGTGCGCGTCTGGGCAAGGAGCCGACAGGTCTTCCCGATGGCGCGGTCGCCGAGCTGCGCGCCTTTGCCGAGAGGGAAGGGCTGCTTTACGAGACCAAGGCGCACGGCGGTGCGCTGCATTTCCGCCAATCGCCCGACAGCCGCGAGGCGGCGGTGCGGCGCGGACACGAGATCGCCGATGCCTTCGGGCTCGACCTGTTCACCGGCAAGGGCATCGTCGAACTCGTTCGGCCCGGCGCCAACAAGGGCGAGGCGGTGCGCGCCTTTATGGAGACCGCGTCCTTCGCCGATGCGCTTCCGGTGTTCCTGGGCGACGACACAACCGACGAGGACGGCATGGAAGCCGTCCGCGCCTACGGCGGCTTCGGCATCGCGGTGGGCGAGCGCGAGAGTGCGATGGCGCGGTACGCCCTCGACAGCGTCGCCGCGGTCCACCATTGGCTGGGCCTATGACAACTGCCGCCCCGTCTCTGGAGCTCTCCCCGATCGGCAATTGCCAGATCAGCGCGTTGATCGACGAGGCCGGCGGAATCGTCTGGAGCTGCGTGCCCCGGGTGGATGGGGATCCGGTGTTCTGCTCCCTGCTCAACGGGGAAAAGAGCGAGGCCGGGGTTTGGCGCTTCGAGCTCGAGGACCAGGTCTCTGCCAGCCAGCATTACGTCCGCAACACCGCGATCCTCGTCACCCGGCTCGAGAGCGCCGATGGCAGTGCGGTGGAGATTCACGACTTCGCACCGCGGTTCGAGCGCTCGGGGCGGATGTACCGTCCGGTCGCGCTGGCCCGCGTGGTGCGTCCCGTGGCGGGCGCGCCGCGGATGAAGGTGACGCTGGCACCGATGTGCGGCTATGGCGCCGAGCCGGTCGAGACCACCAACGGCACCAACCACATCCGCTATCTCGTCGGCCCGCAGGCCATGCGCCTTTCGACCGACGCGCCGGTCGGCTACCTGCTCGAAGAGCGCAGCTATCGCGTGGAAAGCGACCAGCACTTCTTCCTCGGGCCGGACGAACCCTTCGTCGGCAATATCCGCAACGAGGTGAGGGGGATGGAAGCCGCGACCCGCCGCTATTGGCAGCACTGGGTGCGCGGATTGCACATCCCGCTCGAATGGCAGGAGGAGGTGATCCGCGCGGCGATCGCGCTCAAGCTGTGCCAGCACGAGGAGACCGGCGCGATCGTCGCCGCGTTGACGACGTCGATACCGGAAGCGCCGGGCAGCCAGCGCAACTGGGACTATCGCTTCTGCTGGATCCGCGATTCCTATTACACCGTCCAGGCGCTCAATCGGCTCGGCGCGCTCGACGTGCTCGAGAAATACCTGACCTACCTGCGCAACATCGTCGATTCGGCGCGCGGCGGACGCATCCAGCCGCTCTATTCGGTGATGGGCGAAAGCGAGCTGACCGAGGGCGAGGCGGAGCATCTGGCCGGCTATCGCGGGATGGGGCCGGTCCGGATCGGCAATGCCGCCTACAGCCAGGTGCAGCACGATTGCTATGGCCAGATCGTCATGCCGACCGCGCAGGCCTTCTTCGACCAACGTCTGTTACGCATGGCCGACGAGCGCGACTTCGCGCATCTGGAAGAAGTCGGCGAGATGGCCTGGCGGATGCACGACCAGCCCGACGCCGGCCTGTGGGAATTTCGCACGAGGCAGGAAGTCCACACCTATTCGGCGGTGATGTGCTGGGCCGCCTGCGACCGGCTGGCCAACGTCGCGGCGAAGCTGGAAAAGGGCGACCGGGTCGCCTTCTGGCGAGAGCGCGCGCAGACCATCCGCGAACGGATCGAAAGCGAGGCCTGGTACGCCGAGGGCGACCATTTCGGCGCGAGTTTCGAGAGCGATTATCTCGACGCCAGCCTGCTGCAGATGGCCGAACTGCGGTTCATCTCGTCCGACGATCCCCGTTTTCGCAGCACCTTCGCCGCGATCGAGCGCGAACTCAGGCGCGGGGACCACATGCTGCGCTATGCTGCGGAAGACGATTTCGGTGCACCCGAGACCGCATTCAACGTCTGCACGTTCTGGCTCATCGAGGCGCTCCATCTCGTCGGGCGGAACGACGAGGCGCGAGAGATGTTCGAATCCATGCTGGGGCACACGACCCGCTCGGGTCTTCTGTCGGAAGACCTCGATTACGAAACCGGTGAATTGTGGGGCAATTTCCCGCAGACCTATTCGCTGGTCGGGATCATCAACTGCGCCGGCCTGCTGTCCAAGCCATGGAGCGAAGTCCGCTGACCGATAGCCAACGCCTGATCGTCGTCTCCAACCGCGTGGCCGTACCCAAGGCCCGCGGTGCGGCCGGTGCCCAGGGGGGATTGGCGGGCGCGCTCAACGCGGCGCTGAAGCAGCACGAGGGGGTCTGGTTCGGCTGGTCGGGAGAGGATGGCGCGGGCGAGACCGGCAACGTCACCACCTATGACGATGACGGCGTCACCATCGCGACCATCGACCTCAGCGAGCAGGACGTCGGCGAATATTACAACGGCTATGCCAATGCGACGCTCTGGCCGCTGTTCCACTACCGCCTCGACCTCGCGCGGTTCGAACGCGAAACGGGCAAGGGCTACGAGCGGGTCAACGAGAGCTTCGCCGAACATGTGGCGCCCTTCATCGGCGAGGACGACCTCGTGTGGGTGCACGATTATCACCTGCTCCCGCTCGGAGAACGGCTGCGCAGCCGCGGATTCGGGAACCGGATCGGCTTTTTCCTCCACACCCCATGGCCGCCGAGCCGGCTCCTGGTATCGCTTCCCTATCACGAGCGACTTGTGCGCACGATGTTGCACTACGATCTGATCGGCTTTCAGACCGGGGAATGGCTGTCGAGCTTCCTTCACTACTGTCGCGAAGAGCTCGGGGCCCAGGTCGACGAGGGCACCGGCCGGATCGATTTTGAGGGGCGCACCACGACGGCGCGGGCCTATCCGATCGGGATCGATTGGGATCAGTTCAGCGCGCTCGGCGAAACGGGTGAAGCACGCCAGGCGGCGCAGCGGGTCCTTTCCTCCACGCGGCGCAGGATCGCGATGATCGGGGTCGACCGGCTCGACTATTCCAAGGGCCTTCCCGAACGGCTCGACGGCATCTCGCGCTTCTTCGACCGGAGGCCGGAATCGGTTCGCGATCTCGTCTTCATCCAGATCGCGCCGCCGAGCCGCGAAGACGTCGAAAGCTATCAGGAGATCCGGGCCGAACTGGAGCGCAAGGCGGGCCATATCAACGGCGCCCAGTCCGAAGTCGACATGGTGCCGGTGCGATATGTCAACCGGGGATATGGCCATGCCGAGCTCCACGGGTTCTTCCGCGCATCCAAGATCGGGCTGGTGACGCCGCTGCGCGATGGGATGAACCTGGTCGCCAAGGAATACGTCGCCGCGCAGGACCCCGAGGATCCCGGCGTGCTCGTCCTCTCGCGTTTCGCCGGGGCGGCGGCCCAGCTCGATTGCGATGGCAGCGGGGCGGTGCTGGTCAACCCGCACAGCCCCGACGATCTCGCCCATGCCATCGGCACCGCGCTCGACATGCCGTTGGCCGAACGCCGGCGTCGTTACGAGGCGATGATCGGGACCGTGCGCGACGACAACGTGCAGGCCTGGACCGCCAATTTCCTCGGCGATCTTCGCTGCACAAGACCCGTCTGACGGACCTCAGATCGGGGAGCGCGGGGTCGGCCAACCGTTCCTGCGGAACCGGCCTCCACCCATCTGGAGGACCTCGTCGAGCTCGCGGTGACGCGGACGGTAGGGCCGGGTATCGAGGATGTGCGCGACCTTCTGCACCAAGGTTCGCGGTTCGAAGGGCTTGCGCAGATAGTCCTGCGCGCCGTTGAACAGCGCGGCTTCCTCGTCCTGTATGCGGTTCACGCTGGTCAGCATGATTACCGGCAACTCGCAGTCCCGCGGCGAATCCCGCATCTGGCGCAAGACCTGCGTACCGCTCATGCCGGGCATGTCGTTGTCGAGCAGGACCACGTCGGGTCGGCGCACCAGCAGCAGCGCCAGCGCTTCGGCCCCGCTGACGACCCACTGGCAATCGTGGTTTTCGCCCGCGAGGATATCGCTCGCGAGTTCGGCGATGATGTCGTCGTCGTCGACGATGAGGATTTGGGCCAAGCGAATTCTCCCTGTCCGCTCCTGCGATAGCGGCGCCCGTCGCAAGCTTGGCTTAGTGCTTGGCTAGGGATGTTTACGCAGGACCGGGGCGGTGCCACGGTCAAACGCATGATTCGCGAGCAAGAGCGTTTCCTTCCGACCGAGGGCATCCACAATTTCCGCGACTACGGCGGCTGGGCGGTCGCGGGCGGGGGCGAGGTGCGGCGCGGGCTGCTGTTCCGTTCCGGCCAGCACGTCGGCGCCAGCGATGCCGATCTGGCCGCGATCGCCGCGCTCGACATCCGCACTGTGATCGACCTGCGCGGTTCGTCCGAGCGGACCCGCAATCCTTGCCGCCGGGTCGAAGGCTTCGACGGCGAGGTGCTGTTCTACGATGGCGAGACGAGCAGCGCTCCGCCGCACATGCACACCGATCCTTCCACGGTCGAACCCGGACATGCCCGCGAGCGGATGCTTGCCGTCTATACCCGCATGCCCCGCAATCCGGCGATGCGGACGATGTTCGGCCGCTACCTCCGCGTCCTGGCGGACCGTGAGGGTGCCAGTCTCGTCCATTGCTTCGCCGGGAAGGATCGCACCGGTGTGGCCGCGACCTTCCTTTTGCATATCCTCGGCGTGTCCCGCGAAGACCAGTTTGCCGAGTACATGCGAACCAATGCCGCGCCGACCCTGGCCGTGCTGCGCGAACAGTCCGTGCCGATCCTGGAGGAGCGTCTGGGGCGCCGGCTCGAGGAAGTGGAGATCAAGGCGCGGCTCGAAGTGGACGAGGACTATCTCGCCACCTTCATCGCCGAGGCTGAGAAGGACTACGGCTCGCTGGACGGTTACCTGGCCGAGGCGATAGGTGTGGACGAGCGGTTGAAAGACCGGCTGCGGGCGCGCTTCGTGGCGTGACTCTTCGCCGCGGGCTTCCCATATAGCGGCGAACCCGGTTCCCAGACAGAGACGAGACATGGCCACCCATCGTACCAAGATGCTCATCATCGGCTCCGGCCCCGCCGGCTATTCCGCCGCGATCTACGGCGCGCGGGCGATGATGGAGCCGATCGTTGTGCAGGGCCTCCAGCCCGGAGGACAGCTCACCATCACCACCGATGTCGAGAACTACCCCGGCTTTCGCGAGGTGATCCAGGGCCCGTGGCTGATGGAGGAGATGAAGGCGCAGGCCGAACATGTCGGCACGCGGATGATGTGGGACACGATCGTCGAGGTCGACGTCGCCGGCGGATCGCCCTTCCGCGCGGTCGGCGACAGCGGCGACGAGTACATCGGCGACACGCTGGTGATCTGCACCGGGGCGCAGGCCAAGTGGCTCGGCGCGCCGGGCGAGCAGGAACTGGGCGGCAAGGGCGTGTCCGCCTGCGCGACCTGCGACGGGTTCTTCTACCGCGGCAAGAAGGTCGCGGTGATCGGCGGCGGCAACACCGCGGTCGAGGAGGCGCTCTACCTCACCAACCATTCCGAGGACGTGACGCTGATCCACCGCCGCGACAGCCTGCGCGCCGAACGCATCCTGCAGGACCGGCTGTTCAAGCACCCCAGGATCACGGTGCTGTGGAACAAGGTGGTCGACAGCTTCGAGGGCGATCCGCTCGCGGGCGGGCTCACCCATCTGGCGCTGCGCGATACCGAGACCGGCGAGGCGAGCGACTTCGCCTGCGACGGGGCCTTCGTCGCCATCGGCCATGCGCCCGCGACCGAGCTTTTCAAGGGCAAGCTGAAGATGGACGACGGCGGCTATCTGCTGGTCGAGCCGGGTACGCCCAAGACCGAGATCCCCGGCGTCTTCGCCGCGGGCGACGTGACCGACCACGTCTACCGTCAGGCGGTCACCGCGGCGGGGATGGGCTGCATGGCCGCGCTCGATGCCGAGCGTTTCCATTCGGGGCTGGACATCGACCTCGAAGGTCATGCCGAGCCCGTGTCGGAAGCCGCCGAATAGCTAGAAGATCACCACTGCGGCGTCGAAGATCAGGACGATCAGCACCAGGCTCGACAGTGCGAACAGGACGAAGCGAACCATCACCTTGTTCGCGGTCACCTGCACCAGCGAGTGGATGACGCGCAGCCCGACGTAGAGCCAGGCGAGGAAGGCGTTCATCCCGTCGCCGAGGCCGATCAGCGCGAGCACGATCGCCACGGCGTAGAACACCGTCGGCTGTTCGTGCAGGTGGTTGTAATTGTGCGCCTTCCACTGGACGTTGGCAGGCAATGCCCGGTCGAGCGAGGCATCGGGATCGCGCACCAGCCGGTCGGGATCGACCTTGGCCTTGCTCATCGCCGGGATGCGGGTGGCGTACATCCAGGCCCACATCACCATGGTCCAGATCATCAGAGCGACCGCCGGCTGGAGGATTTCGGCCTCCATGATCGAACCGGCGCCCATCACACCAGCACCGCCGGGTCGGCGAAGAGGGTGGCGATCACCGCGCGAGCGGCGAGATAGACCAGCGACAGCGTTGCCAGCATGAACAGCAGGAACCGCACCGCGACCACGTTCACCGTCGATTGATAGACCGAATGGACGATCCTGAGCACGACGTAGATCCAGGCGAACACGACGTCGAGCGCGCCCGCGCCCATGATCGCCAGGATCACCACCGCCGGGTAGAAGATGGTCGGCTGCTCCATCAGGTGCATGTAATTGTGGGCTTTCCACTGCACCTTGTCGGGGATGACCCCGTCCAGATCCTGACCGCGGCCGCCGGGCCGGGCCTTCTCCAGCCCGCCGCCGCTGACCTTCTTCATGGCGGGGAGCCGGGTCGCGGCCATCCACACCAGCATGATCAGCGTCCATGCGATCAGCACCGCCGCGGGTCCGAGGATCTGTGCCTGCATCGTCAATTCCCTCCCTTTTGTGTCTTCGGTTTAGGCGTTTCGTTTCGCCGCGCAACCTATCCCTCCGCGAGCATCCCCGCGAAATCGGAAGGATCGGTGTTGCCGCCGGTGAGCATGATCACCGTGTCGGCATCGAGCGGAACCTTGCCCGCGAGCGCCGCAGCCAGCGCCGCCGCCCCGCCGGGTTCGAGCGCGAGGCGCAGCCTGGCGAAGGCGAAGCGCTGGGCATCCCGCACTTCCGCGTCGGTCACGGTGACGCCCGGTTCCGCCCGGTCCCGAAGGACGGCGAGGTTGATCGGCTTGGTCGCATCGGGGCGCAGCGCGTCGCAGATGGTGGCGGGCGGATCCTCGCCCACGCGGACCACCTCGCCCGCCGCCAGCGCCCGCCCGACCATGTCCCAGCCTTGCGGTTCGACCAATTGGATCGTGCTGTCGGGGCAGGCGAGGGCGAGCCCTGCGGCCAGCCCGCCGCCGCCGCAGCAGGCGACGATGCGCGAAGGCTGGCGGCCCATCTGCTCCGCAATCTCGATACCCGCGCTGCCTTGCCCCTCGATCACCCACGGATCGCCGAAGGCGTGGACCAGCACCGCGCCGCGTCGTTCGACCTCGCGCGCGGCGACCTCGTCGCGGTCCTCTCCCGGCCTTTCGTAGAGCACCAGCTCCGCGCCCAGCGCCTTCGTCGCCTCCAGCTTCACCCTGGGCGCGTCGCGCGGCATCACGATCGCCGCCTCGATCCCCAGCCGCCGCGCCGCCCAGGCAACCCCTTGCGCGTGGTTGCCGCTCGACACGGCGACCACGCCGCGCGCCTTCTCCTGCTCGGTCAGGTTCGACAGCCGCCACCAGCCGCCCCTGATCTTGAAGGCGCCGATCGGCTGGAGGCTTTCGGCCTTCACCAGGCAGGACACTCCGGCGATCTCCACCGGCAGCAGCGGCGTCGGCGGCAGGATGGCTGCGATCGAACGGGCTGCGGATTGCACACCTTCCCTTGTCGGCAATCGGTCGGTGTTCATACGACAGCCTCGCGGTCTGAACAGGTGTTACAGGTGTTACACGGTCCAGAAGCAAAGAAGGTACCCCGTCCGGCACGGCGGCGCGGCAGAGGGCGGAGGAGAGGCGGGCGTGCGTTCATCCCTGCCTTCTAGCGGCCCATCGCCGCCGTAGGAAAGCGCGATTGGATCATGTTGCGGTGGCGATGCATTCCCCTATGTGAGCGACGACGAAAATCGAGGAGCGAGAATGTCGACAGTCCTGGTCATCGGCGCGGGCGGCGTCAGCAGCGTGTGCGTTCACAAGATGGCGATGAATGCGGAGATCTTCTCCGACATCCATCTCGCCAGCCGCACCCGCAGCAAATGCGATACCATCGCCCGCAGCGTGAAAGAGCGCACCGGGCAGGACGTGCAGACCTACGAGATCGACGCCGAGGAGGTCCCGGCGATGGTCAATCTGATCAAGCGGGTGAACCCCAGCCTCGTGGTCAATCTCGCGCTCCCCTATCAGGACCTGCCGATCATGGACGCCTGCCTGGAGGCGAAGGTCGATTATCTCGACACCGCCAATTACGAACCCAAGGACGAGGCGAAGTTCGAGTACAAATGGCAGTGGGCCTATCACGAGCGCTTCAAACAGGCGGGGATCATGGCGCTGCTCGGTTCGGGCTTCGATCCGGGCGTCACCTCGGTCTTCACCATGTGGCTCAAGAAGCACAAGCTGAAGACCATCCGCCAGCTCGACATCCTCGATTGCAACGGCGGCGATCACGGGCAGGCCTTCGCCACCAATTTCAATCCCGAAATCAACATCCGCGAAGTCACCGCCCCTGCGCGCCACTGGGAGGGTGGCGAATTCGTCGAGACCCCGGCGATGGGCAAGAAGGTCGCCTTCGACTTCGACGAAGTCGGGCAGAAGAACATGTACATGATGTATCACGAGGAGCTGGAAAGCCTCGCGAAATTCGTCCCCGAACTGGAGCGCGCGCGGTTCTGGATGACCTTCGGCGATGAGTACATCAAGCACCTGACCGTGCTGCAGAACGTCGGCATGACCAGTATCGAGCCGATCAAGTACAAGGGCCGCGACATCATCCCGCTGCAATTCCTCGCGGCGGTGCTGCCCAAGCCCGAAACGCTCGGCGAGAGCACCAAGGGCAAGACCAACATCGGCGTCATCGCCACCGGAGAAGCGCTGGACGGTTCCGGCGAGAAGACCTTCTACATCAACAATATCTGCAGCCACGAGGCGGCTTACGAGGAAACCGGCAACCAGGCGGTGAGCTACACCACCGGCGTGCCCGCCATGATCGGCAGCGCGATGGTGGTGCAGGGCAAATGGGCCGGGAAGGGCGTGTTCAACATGGAGGAATTCGATCCCGATCCCTTCATGGATATGCTCAACGCGCACGGCCTTCCGTGGCAGGTCAGGGAGCTCGACGGGCCGGTGGGCTTTTGAACGAACTCACACGAAGCCACGAAGGCACGAAGATGTCGCGCGAAGTCCGGATTGAGGCGCTTGCTCGAACGATCATCGATTGCGGCTTTCACCTGCATCGGAAACTCGGCCCGGGTCTGCTGGAAACCGCCTACGAACTGATTTTGTTCAAAATCCTCTCGCAGCAAGGTTTGGCTGTTCGGCGTCAGGTTCCCATCACGATAAACTACGAAGGCGTTGTCGTGGACAACGCATTCAAGATCGATCTGCTGGTAGAGGATTTGCTGGTCGTCGAGTTGAAATCGACCGAGCGTGCTTCGCCCGTTCATGCCAAGCAGGTTCTCACTTACCTGCGACTGATGAACCTCCCGTTGGGACTGCTGATGAACTTCGGGCAATCAACCTTCAAGGACGGAATAAAGCGCGTTGCAAACGACTATCGCGGACCGTTTCATGGTCGCTGATCTCTTCGTGTCTTCGTGTCTTCGTGTGAAGAGACTGGGTGCAATAGCTCTCCTAATCGCTCTCGCCTCCTGCGCCGATCGTGCGCCGGCTCCCGAGGAGGCGCCGCGGGCGAATATCGTTGCCGATTGGCCGACCGTTCCCGAGGATGCCGCGTTCGGCGCGCCCAGCGGCGTCGCGGTGGATGGTGAGGGCCGCATCTTCGTGCTCCACCGCGCCGGGCGCGAATGGGGCGAAGTGCTGCCATCCGCCGACGACGTCATCGAAGAGCCGACGGTCTTCGTGTTCGCGCGCAATGGCCGGCTGCTCGACGAATGGGGGGCCGGACAATTCGTCATGCCCCACGGCATTTCGATCGACGCCGAGAACCGGGTGTGGATCACCGACGTGGTGCGCGAACAGGTGTTCCGTTTCAGCCCCGGCGGCACGCTCGAACTGGTACTGGGCGAACGCGGCGTCTCCGGCAGCGACGCGATGCATTTCGGCAAGCCGAGCGACATCGCCTTCGACGGCGATCGGGTGCTGATCTCCGATGGCTACGACAATGCCCGCATCGCCGTGTTCGACAGGCGCGGCGATTTCATCGAGGAATACGGATCGGCCGGAAACGGTCCCGGCGAGTTCGACCTGCCCCACGCCGTGGCCGTGGACGAGGACTTCATCTACGTTGCCGACCGCGAGAACGCCCGGGTCCAGGTGCTCGACAAGGATACCGGCGCATTCGTCGGCACCCGCGGGCAGAAAGCGACGGGACATCCCTACGGCCTCGCCGCGATGGGCGGCGGCTGGCTGGCGGTGGTCGAGGGCCGCGACCGCGCCGACCGCAGCGGCGCGATTCTCCGCATCTACGATCCCGAGGGCGGGCTCTACCGCGCGTATGACGCAGGGCTTCCGGGCAACGGCAGCCTCGGCCACGATCTCGCGCTGGGCACCGGCGGCGCGCTCTACATGACCGACGTCTATGGCGACCGGGTGATCCGTATCGACATCAGCCGGATGCGCGACGGCGAGGAAGCAGCGGAGAGTGCGAATGGAAACTAGAGCCGGCGATCCGGGTGCCTTTGCCGAATTCGATCTGAACCGGGTCGACAGCCCCGCTTTCGTGGTCGACGCGGCCAGGCTGCGCGCCAATTGCCAGGTGCTGGCCGATATTCGCGACGCGGCGGAGATCAAGGTGCTGGCGGCGCTGAAAGCCTTCAGCATGTGGAGCGTCGCGCCGATCATCGGCGAATATCTCGATGGCGTGTGCACCTCGGGCCTGTGGGAAGCGCGGCTGGCGAGCGAGTTCTACGACGGCGAGATCGCGACCTACTCCGCAGCCTACAAGCCCGACGAGCTGGAAGAGGTCTGCCGGCTGTCGGATCATGTCATCTTCAATTCGCCGGGCCAGATGCGGCGCGCCGCGCTGATCCTCGAGCAGGGCCGGGCGACCGGCGGCGATTTCGATGTCGGCCTGCGTATCAATCCGCAGGTCCCGACCGGCGAGGTGCCCCGCTATGATCCCTCGAGCCCCGGCAGCCGGCTTGGATTCCCCCTCGACCAGCTGACCGAGGAGCATATGGAAGGGGTCGAAGGCATCCATTTCCACAATCTGTGCGAGCAGGATTTCGAGCCGCTCCACCGCACCTGGGACAAGGTGTTCGACGCGATCGAACCCTGGTTCGGCCAGCTCAAGTGGATCAACATGGGCGGCGGGCACCACATCACCCGCGCCGATTACCAGCGCGAGGAGCTGGTCGAGTTCCTGCGCGATGCGAAGGAAGACACGGGCGCCGAGATCTATCTCGAACCGGGCGAGGCGGTGGCGCTCGATGCGGGCATTCTGGTCGGCACCATCCTCGACGTCGGCGCGAACGAGATGCCGGTGGCAATCACCGACATCTCCGCCACCTGCCACATGCCCGACGTGATCGAGGCACCCTATCGGCCCGCCATGCTGCACGAGAAGCCGGGCGAGGCACCGGTGCGGCTCGGCGGGCCGTCGTGCCTCGCGGGCGACGTGATCGGCGACTATGGCCTGCCGGTCCCCGCCGAACCGGGGCAGCGCATCGCATTCCTCGACCAGGCGCATTATTCCATGGTCAAGACCAACACCTTCAATGGCGTCCAGCTGCCCAGCATCTGGCTGTGGGACAGCACGACCGATCAGCTCGATCTGGTGCGCGAGTTCGGCTACGAGACCTTCCGCGACCGGTTGAGCTGACGCGCACGACCCGTCGCGCGACAGGCGCGGCGCATCCCGTCGCAATCTTGCATTCGCGGCCTCGCTATTCACTTGCGATGCATGACGAATCGTATATGTGCGCCGCTCCCGCTGCCCCAAGGACCCTTCCTAACCGCAAGGCAGCTTGTCGTTTCATGGCGCGAAAGCGCTGTTTAGGGGGTCCCTTGAGTTGCAGCATTTCCCTGACGCCAAGTCCGTAGCGCGCACCCTCGCGCCCGACGATCCGGTCATTCTCAACCGCCCGCATGCCGCGGCGCGCGCGGCGCGTTTCTTCGTCGAGAAATTTCCGGGCAAGTCGCTCTACGCGGTGAAGGCAAATCCATCGCCCGACCTCATCCGCGTGCTGTGGGACGCCGGCATCACGCATTACGACGTCGCCTCGATCGCCGAGGTTCGGATGGTGCGCGCCACCCTGCCGCAGGCGGTGCTGTGCTTCATGCACCCGATCAAGGCGCCGGGCGCGATCCGCGAGGCCTATCGCGAGCATGGGGTGAAGACCTTCAGCCTCGACAGCGTCGAGGAGCTGGAGAAGATCGTCGAGGCCTGTCGCGATCCGGAAACCGGCGCGCCGGCCACCGATTTGCGGCTGTGCATCCGCCTGCGCGTCTCGAGCGAATATTCCGAGCTCAGCCTCGCCTCCAAGTTCGGCTGCGACCTCACCGAGGCTCCGTTGATCCTGCGCGAAGCGCGCCAGCACTGCGACTGGCTCGGCGTGTGCTTCCACGTCGGCAGCCAGGCGATGACTCCCTTCGCCTATGTCCAGGCGCTCGAGCGCGTGCGCATCGCCATCGGCGAGGCCAGCGTGGTCATCGACATGATCGACGTCGGCGGGGGGTTTCCCTCGATTTATCCCGGCATGGAGCCGCCGCCGCTCGAGGATTATTTCCAGATCATCCACCAGAACTTCTACAGTCTGCCGATCGCCTACAACGCGGAGCTGTGGTGCGAACCCGGCCGCGCGCTGTGCGCCGAATATTCGAGCCTGCTGGTCAAGGTGGAGAAGCGCCGCGGCGACGAGCTCTACATCAACGACGGGGCCTACGGCGCGCTCTACGACGCCGCGCATGTGGCGTGGAAATTCCCGGTCCGCGCGCTCGAGGACGATCTGATCAAGCCGGACATGGATTTTGCCTTCTATGGCCCGACCTGCGACGATGCCGATTACATGACCGGCCCGTTCCGCCTGCCCGAGGACATCCAGGCCGGCGACTATTTCGAGATCGGCATGCTCGGCGCCTATGGCGCGGCCATGAAGACCGAATTCAACGGCTTCGGCGCGACCAGGGCGGTGACGGTGGAAGACGCGCCGATGGCCAGCCTCTACGATGGCAGCCGCGCACGCCCGGCTGCCGACAACGTGGTGAGCCTGCGCTGACATCCGCTATCAGGCGAGCGAAGGAGAGAGCGATGAGACCCGATTGGACATCGACGATCTGTGCAGTCGCGGCGATCGGCGCGCTGGGGGCCTGTGCGCCGGAGCCCGCCGAGGAGCAGACCGAGGCCCTGGCAAGCGAAGCTACTCCCGCGCCAGTCGAGGCTCCCGAGGTCGAAGCCTCTCCGCTGGTCGACCCCTATGCGGAGTGGGAAGGACGCTGGATCGGGGTCGAGGGCATGTTCGCCGACATCCGGCCCAATGGCGATGGCACCTATACGATCGAGATGCAGTCCGATCTCGACACGCGCGGCACCTATCAGGGCGTCGCGGTCGAGGACGGCATCCGCTTCGAGCGTGATGGAGAGAGCTTCGTCCTGCGGACCGGCACCGGCGAGGAGACCGGCCTGAAATGGCTGCTCGACAAGAGCGACTGCCTCGTGGTGCAGGAAGGCGAGGGCTATTGCCGGGATTGAGCCGTCAGTCGAAGCCGACGAAGCGCGCGGCCTCCTCGACACTCTTCCTCTCGCTGACCACGGCGTTGGCCGGAAAGTTCTCGTCGGGCCAGCCCATGGCGACCGCCTTCAGGATCACCTGATCGTCGGGGATGCCGGCATGTTCGCGCACAACCGGACTCTGCATGATGCCCTGGCTGTTGATCACGCAGCCGAGCCCGCGCGACCAGGCGGCGTTGACCAGCGCGGTGGTGACCGCGCCGCAATCGAAGGCGGTGTCGTCGCTGTCGGCGAGCTCGCGATCGTAGGCCACGATCACGCAGACCGGGGCGTCGAACTGGCGGAAGCCGCGCAGCACCCAGTCCTGGCGGCCCTCCTTGTCGTCGCGGTCGATCCCCATCGCGCCGAAGAGCTGCTTGGCGACGCCGACCTGCCGCTCGCGATGAACGCCCGCGAAGGGCTGCCCGCGGCGGAATTCGCGGCTGTCTGGAACGCCGGCGAGGATGTTGTCGGTGTTGCCCTTGCGGATGCGGTCGAGCGGTTCGCCGGTGATGACATGGAAATGCCAGGGCTGGGTATTCATCGAGGAAGGCGAGCGCATCGCCAGTGCCAGCACGTCCTCGATCAGTGCGCGCGGGACCGGCTTGTCGAGATAACCCCGGGTGGACCGGCGGCCGAGCACGACCTCGTCGTAAGTCATGTCAGGCATCGACGAACCTTCGCGAGGCCAATGCCATCGCCGGTCAGGCGGCCCTGGCGAGGTCCAGCTCGAGCCGGTCCCAGATCTCGACCAGTGCATCGGCGAGGTCGAGCATCATCTCTTCGGTGTGGGCCGGGCCGGGAGTGAAGCGCAGGCGTTCGGTGCCGCGCGGCACGGTCGGGAAGTTGATCGGCTGGACGTAGACGCCGTATTCGGCAAGCAGGATGTCGCTGATCTTCTTGGCCCTCACCGGATCGCCGACCATCAGCGGGACGATATGGGTGGTGCTCGGCATGACAGGCAGATTGCGCTCGGCGAAGATGCTCTTGAGCAGGGCGGCGTTCGCCTGCTGCGCCTCGCGCTCTTCGGACGATTGCTTCAGATGGCGCACCGCCGCCAGCACGCCCGCGGCCAGCACCGGGCTGAGCGAAGTGGTGAAGATGAAGCCGGGCGCATAGGAACGGATGCAGTCGATCACCCGCTTGTCGGCCGCGATGTAGCCGCCCATCACCCCGAATGCCTTGCCCAGCGTCCCCTCGATGATGTCGAGCCGGTGCGCGGCCTCGTCGCGTTCGGTGATGCCGCCGCCGCGCGCGCCGTACATGCCGACCGCGTGGACCTCGTCGACATAGGTCAGCGCGTTGTATTTCTCGGCCAGATCGCAGATCGCATGGATCGGGGCGACATCGCCATCCATCGAATAGACGCTCTCGAAGGCGATCAGCTTGGGCGTGTCGATGTCTTCCGCGGCCAGCAGCTCTTCGAGATGGGCGAGGTTGTTGTGGCGGAAGACCCGCTTCTCGCAGCCCGAATTGCGGATGCCGGCAATCATGCTGGCGTGGTTCAGCTCGTCGGAGAAAATCACGCAGCCGGGCAGCAGCTTGGCCAGCGTGGAGAGCGTTGCGTCGTTGGAAACATAGCCGCTGGTGAACAGCAGCGCCCCTTCCTTGCCATGGAGATCGGCGAGCTCTTCCTCGAGCTGGATATGGTAGTGCGTATTGCCGCCGATGTTGCGGGTGCCGCCCGATCCGGCACCGACATCGTGCAGCGCCTCTTCCATCGCCTCGATCACCTTGGGATGCTGCCCCATGGCGAGATAGTCGTTCGAACACCACACGGTGATCGGCTTGGGGCCGTTGTGCCCGGCGAAGCAGCGCGCATTGGGATAGGCGCCCTTGTTGCGCAGGATGTCGATGAACACGCGGTAGCGGCCTTCGGAATGGAGCCGGCCGATCGCCTCGTCGAAGATCTGTCCGTAGTTCACCGCTTCACCCGCCAACGCATGCCGAAAGTCCGCACCGCCTCCCGAGCGGCCTCGATCGCGAGCGATTTAGTGCGGAATCCCGGGTATTTCCACCGCGATCTTTGCGAACGATTCGCAAAGGGATCAGAAGCGTTCGAGCCGCTCGATCCCGTGCCGGGCGAAGGCATCGCCGAGCTTCTCGAAATCCCCCAACGGACCGGTGGTGACGGCGAAGTCGGGGCGTTCGCGCGAGAAGGCCTGTCCCTCGCTCAGCGAAACGATCCGCCGGGCGATTCCTTCGGCCCCGTCGATCAGCGTAACGTCCTTGCCATAGGCTTCCTGCAATTCCTCTCGGAGCAGCGGGAAATGCGTGCAGGCGAGGACCACGGTGTCGATTGCCTCGCCATGCGGCTGCAGCACCAGGCCCTTGGCCTCCTGCGCCACCGCATCGACGCTCACCCGCTCGCCGCGCAGCTTCGCCTCGGCCAGCATCACCAGCCCGTTGGCACCGTGGCGCAGCAGCCGCTTGCCCTCGGCGAAGGCGCTCTCCAGCTCGTCGACATAGCGCTGCCGCATCGTCGCCTCGGTGCCGAGGAGGCCGATGGTGCCGCTCTTCGTCATCGCCGCGGCGGGCTTGATCGCCGGCACGGTGCCGACGATCGGCGTCTCCAGCACCTCGCGCACCATGCCGAGCGCGATCGTGCTGGCGGTGTTGCAGGCGATGCAGATCAGACGCGGCTGATATCGCTCCGCCATCCGCCCGAGCAGTCCCGAAACCCGCGCCGCCACCTCGGCCTCGCTCTTGGTGCCATAGGGAAGGCCGGCGATGTCGGCGGCATAGATCACCGGCGCATCGGGCAGCAATCGGCGCAGGGGACCCAGCACGGTGAGCCCGCCGACGCCGGAATCGAAGATCAGGATGGGGGCGTCCGCGCGCATCGCGCCGGTCCTAGGCGGATATTGCGGCTTTCGACAAGCGCCCGACCGTGGCTATAGGTGCGCGCATGGGCTCGGAAGCATTTCTCGCCGCACTGCTCGGCTACCTGATCGGATCGATTCCCTTCGGCCTACTGCTGACGAAGGCGGCGGGGCTGGGCGACGTGCGCAAGATCGGCAGCGGCAACATCGGCGCGACCAATGTTTTGCGCACCGGCAACAAGGCGCTGGCGGCCGGCACGCTGGTGCTCGACCTGGTCAAGGGCTTCGTCCCGGTGACGCTGGCGGCGATGTGGTTCGCGCTCGACGGCAGCGGGGAGGCGCGGGAGGTGGCGATGGCCTTCGCCGCAGGGGGCGCGGTGCTCGGGCACTGCTTCCCCGTCTGGCTCGGCTTCAAGGGCGGCAAGGGGGTGGCGACCAATGCCGGGGTCAGCTTCGGGCTCGGCTGGCCGATCGGACTCGCCTATGCGCTGGTCTGGCTGAGCGTGCTGGCGATCTTCCGCATCTCCAGCCTCGCCGGAATGGCCGCCGTGGTCGCCGCCGCCGCAGCCGCGCCGCTGTTCGGCTACCCGCAGTTCTTCCCGGTCCTCGCAGCGATCGCCGCGGTGATCATCTACCTCCACCGCGCCAACATCGGGCGCCTGGCGAGAGGCGAGGAACCAAAGGTCGGCGGCCGCAAATGACGCTTTCGCAGGAGGAGGCTTTCGCCCGCATCCGCCTGCTGCGTTCCCCCAATATCGGCCCGGTGAGCTATGCGCAGCTGCTGACGCGCTTCGGCGACGCGGTATCGGCGATCGCGGCGCTGCCCGATCTCGCGCAGCGGGGCGGACGGGCGTACCGCGCCGCGCCGGTCGACAGGATTGAGCGCGAGATCGAGGCGGTGCGCCGGGCGGGGGCGAAATACCTCTTCCACGATCAGCCGGACTATCCGGCACTGCTGGCCGAGCTGGAGAGCGCGCCACCGATCCTGACCTGGCGCGGCGATCTTCCCCACGCGAGCAGACCCTGCGTCGCCATGGTCGGTGCGCGCAATGCCAGCGCCGCGGCGGTCAAGCTGGCGCGCGATTTCGCGGCGGTGCTGGCGGGGGAGGGCTTCACCGTCGTCTCGGGCCTCGCCCGCGGGATCGACGGTGCGGCGCACGAGGGTGCGTTCCCGCACACGATCGGCGTGATCGCCAGCGGCATCGACATCGCCTACCCGCCGCAGCACGCCGATCTGCAGGAGCGGATTGCCGGCGAGGGCTTGCTGCTCGCCGAACAGCCGCCGGGCACCGAGCCGCGCGGCAGCCACTTCCCCAGCCGCAACCGCATCATCGCCGGGCTCGCGGGCGGCACGCTGGTGGTCGAGGCGGCGGTCAAATCCGGCAGCCTCATCACCGCGCGGCTGGCGGGCGAGGCAGGGCGCGAGGTCATGGCCATCCCCGGCAGCCCGCTCGAAGCGCGCAGCCACGGCTGCAACCACCTGATCCGCGAAGGCGCGGTGCTGGTTCAGGAACCGGGCGACGTGGTGGAACTGCTCAGCACTTTCGACGGCAGCCCGCGCAGCACCTTCCGCGAAGCCTCGTCGACATTCGACTGGACGCCAGACGAATTCGCAGACGCCGAGCCGGCCGATGTCGAGAGCCTGCTGACCACCGCCCCGGTGGCGGTAGACGAACTCATCCGCCAGTCGGGCGAGAGCGCGGCGGCGGTGCAATTGGCGCTGTTGGAGCTAGAGATCGCCGGACGGCTTGAGCGACACGCTGCGGGGCGGGTGAGCTTGGCGAGCTAAGCTGTTTCGCGCAGAGGCGCAGGGGAAGCAGAGCGCGCAGAGGAAAGGGAATCACACGAGGACACGAAGGCACGAAGATGTTGTGCCCGGTGCGCCGCAGGCCTTCTATCCGCTAGCCAATTTCATGGGCATGCGGCTTCGCCGCGAGCGAAAACCCTTCGTGCCTTCGTGTCTTCGTGTGGAAAACCTCAGCGGCCTCAGCTTCCTCTGCGCCTCCGCGCGAAACAATCCCGCTTGACGCCCCGAAATGCCGAACCCCATTTTCGCGCGTATACGCATATGCACACGTAAGGGACTGCCGCCAACCTCATGCAACTCGTTATCGTCGAATCGCCCGCCAAGGCCAAAACCATCGAGAAATATCTGGGCAAGGACTTCAAGGTCCTCGCCTCCTACGGCCATGTCCGCGACCTGCCGCCCAAGGACGGCAGCGTCCGCCCGGACGAGGATTTCGCGATGGACTGGGAACTCTATCGCGACAAGCAGAGCCGCTTCAAGGAGATCGCCGACGCGGCGAAGAAGGCCGACCGGCTGGTCCTCGCCACCGACCCCGACCGCGAGGGGGAGGCGATCTCCTGGCATGTCCGCGAGCTGCTGACCAAGCGCAAGGCGCTGCCCGCCAAGGTCGACAGGGTGACGTTCAACGCCATCACCAAAGGGGCGGTGACCGAGGCGATGAAGGCGCCGCGCGAGCTCGACCAGCCGCTGATCGACGCATACCTGGCGCGCCGCGCGCTCGACTATCTCTACGGCTTCACGCTTTCGCCGGTGCTGTGGCGGCGGCTTCCCGGCGCGAAATCGGCGGGCCGCGTCCAGTCGGTCGCGCTGCGCCTGATCTGCGAGCGCGAGCACGAGATCGAGCTCTTCCGCGCGGACGAATACTGGAGCGTGCTGGCCAAATTGCAGCACGACGGCACGCAGTTCGATGCGCGTCTGGTCAAGTATGACGGCAAGAAGCTCGAGAAGCTGACGCTCGGCGACGAGGGCAGTGCGATGGCTGCCAAGGCCGCGGTCGAGGCGGGGCGCTTCACGGTCGAGGACGTCGAGACCAAGCCCTTGAAGCGCAACCCCGCGCCGCCCTTCACCACCTCCACGCTCCAGCAGGAGGCGGCCCGCAAGCTCGGCTTCTCCGCCAGCCACACCATGCGGCTCGCCCAATCGCTCTACGAGGCGGGGGCGATCACCTACATGCGGACCGACGGCGTGCAGATGGACATGTCGGCCATCATGGCCGCGCGCGACGCCATCGCCGAGCGGTTCAGCGACGAATACCGCCCGGAGAAGCCGCGTTTCTACCAGAGCAAGGCCAAGAACGCGCAGGAAGCGCACGAGGCGATCCGCCCGACCGATTTCCGCAAGGATCGCGCGGGATCGGGCGACGAGGCGAAGCTCTACGATCTGATCTTCAAGCGCGCGATGGCGAGCCAGATGGCGACCGCGCAACTGGAGCGCACCACCGTCACCCTGCGCGACGCGACCGGGAGCCACGAGCTGCGCGCCACCGGGCAGGTGGTGAAGTTTCCGGGCTATTTCGCGGTCTATCAGGAAGGCCGGGACGATAGCGACGACGAGGACGAGGGCCTGCTGCCGGTGCTCCGCAAGGGCGATTCCCCAGCCAAGGAAAGCGTCGAGGCCAACCAGCATTTCACCCAGCCGCCGCCGCGCTTTTCCGAGGCCAGCCTGGTCAAGCGGCTCGAGGAGCTCGGCATCGGTCGCCCCTCGACCTATGCCAGCACGATCCAGACCCTGCGCGATCGCGCTTATGTGCGGATGGAGAAGAACCGCTTCTTCGCCGAAGAATCCGGCCGGCTGCTGACGGCGTTTCTCGAACGCTTCTTCCCGCAATATGTCGCCTACGACTACACCGCCGGGCTCGAGGACGAGCTCGACACGGTTTCCGACGGGCGCGAGGACTGGAAGAGGCTGCTCGAGGCCTTCTGGCGCGATTTCAAGCCCAAGACCGAGGAGGTGATGGAGAGGAAGCCATCCGAAGTCACCGAGGTGCTCGACGAATACCTTTCCGACTATCTCTTTCCCGAGCGCGCGGATGGCAAGGACCCGCGCTTCTGCCCGCTGTGCGAGCAGGAAGGACGCGAAGGGGGCGAACTGCATCTGCGCGGCGGTAAGTTCGGCGCCTTCGTTGCCTGCGCGAACTATCCCGAATGCAAATACACCCGCCGCTTCGCCCAGCCCGGCGCGGACGGCGAGGACCCGGCAGACGACGGCGTGATGGGCGAGGACCCGGAGACCGGCCTGCCGGTCGAGCGCAAGAGCGGCCGCTTCGGCCCCTATGTCCAGCTCGGCGAAGGCAAGGAAGCCAAACGCGCGAGCATTCCCAAGGATGTCGACGATTTCGATCTCGAATGGGCGCTGAAGCTGCTGAGCCTGCCGCGCATCGTCGGCGCACATCCGGAAACCGGCAAGGAAATCGAAGCTGCTATAGGACGTTACGGCCCGTATCTCAGGCACGATGGCAAGTATGGCAAGCTGTCGAGCACGCAGGAAGTGTTCGAGGTCGGCATGAACCGCGCGGTCGACATCCTTGCCCAGGCCGCGAACCGTGGCGGCGGACGCGGCAAGGCGGAACCGATCAAGACGCTCGGCGCGCATCCCACCAGCGGCGGCGAGATGAAGGTGATGCCGGGCCGCTACGGGCCCTATGTCACGGACGGCACCACCAATGCGACGATCCCGAAGGATGTGAAGCCCGAGGATGTGACCGAAGCGCAGGCGGTGGAGCTGATCGACGCCCGCGCCGCCAAGGGCCCGCCCAAGAAGAAGGGACGCAAGAAGGCGGCGCCGAAGAAGAAGGCGGCGCCGAAGAAGGCGCCCGCCAAGAAAAAGGCGGCGAGCTGATGGCCAAGGAATTTTTCGAACGCCACAAGCAGCCGTGGAAGTCCGACGAGGCCGGCCAGCTCCGTACCCTCGCCGCCAAGGGCAAGGGCCTCAAGGAAATCGCCAAGGCCATCGGTCGCAGCGAGGAATCGACCAAGGACTTCGCCAAGAAGAACAAGATCGCAATCGCGAAGAAGCGGTGATGTTCGTCATCCCAGCGAAAGCTGGGATCTCGTTCCGCTGCATCGGCGCTAGTAGCGAGGGATCCCAGCTTTCGCTGGGATGACGGAGATGAGAGATGGAGCGGGGCGGCTATACCTACGTCCTCACCAACAAACCGCGCGGCGTGCTGTACATAGGTGTGACGGCCGACATCGATGCTCGTATGATACAGCACCGCGTGGGAAGGGGGTCTGCCTTTGCGCGCCGCTACGGTTTGAAGCTGCTGGTCTTGGTCGAGCATCACGATACGATCGAAGACGCCATCGCCCGCGAGAAGGCGATGAAAGCATGGAAGCGAGACTGGAAGATCGAGCTCATCGAGAAATCGAACCCGGACTGGCGCGACCTGTTCGAGGATATTAACCGCTAAACGAAATCCGTCACCCCAGCGAAAGCTGGGTCTCGATCCACAGGCGCGACGCGAGCGACACCAGAACCGAGCTTTTTCCGGGACGGAGGGCTACCGCACCCAGTCCAGCCCGATTTCCTCGAACATCTCCTTGTCCTCGCTCCAGCGCTCGTCGGTCTTGACGTGGAGGAATAGGTGGACCTTGCGGCCGAGCAGTTCGCTCAGTTCCTCGCGGGCGGCGGTGCCGATCTGTTTGATGCGGCTGCCGCCCTTGCCCAGCACGATCATCCGCTGGTTGTCGCGGGCCACGACGATCTGCTGGTGGATCTCGACGCTGCCGTCCTTGCGCTCGATGTATTTCTCCGGGCGCACCGCGCTGTCGTAGGGCAGTTCCTCGTGCAGCTGGGCGTAGAGCTGCTCGCGGGTGATCTCGGCCGCGAGCAGGCGCTCGGAGGCATCGGACACCTGGTCCTCGGGATACATCCATTCGCCCTCGGGCATCATCGCCGCCAGCGCCGTCTTCATTTCCGGCACGCCGTCGCCGGTGAGCGCGGAGACGAAGAACACCTCGGCGAAATCGACCTTCGCGCCCAGTTCCTGCGCCAGCGCGAGCAGCGGTTCCTTCTTCGCCCGATCGACCTTGTTCAGCACCAGCAGTTTGCGCTCGGGCCGCTTCGCCAGCGCCTCGACCAGCGGTTCCAGCTCGTGCCGCCTCTGCTTGATCGGGTCGACCAGCAGCAGCAGTGCGTCGGCCGCCTCCGCGCCTTCCCAGGCCGCGCTCACCATCGCGCGGTCGAGCTTGCGCTTGGGCGCGAAGATGCCCGGCGTGTCGACCAGCACCATCTGCGTCTCGTCCAGCAGCGCGATCCCCATCATCCGGGCGCGGGTGGTCTGCGCCTTGGCGCTGGTGATCGCGACCTTCTGGCCGACCAGCTGGTTGACCAGCGTGCTCTTGCCAGCATTGGGCGCGCCGATCACGGCGACGACGCCGCACCGGGTCTGCTTTTCCGAACTCACGCGTATTTCTCCATGAATGCCTTGGCCGCGGCCTTTTCCGCCTCGCCCTTGCTGCTCGCCGAGCCCTCGGCCTCGCCGACCCGGTGGACGCTCACCCGGACGGTGAATTTCGCCGCATGGTCGGGGCCGGAGCGGTCGACCACCTCGTATTCGGGCGGCTTGCGCCGGCTGCCCGCGGCCCATTCCTGCAGCGCGGATTTGGGGTGCTTCTTTACCCCCGCGCCGCTTTCGAGCGCCGGGCGCCACAGGACATGGACCAGATCGCGCGCGCTGGCAAAGCCGTGTTCGAGGAATTGCGCGCCAAGCAGGCTTTCCATCACGTCGCCGAGGATGTTGTCGCTGTCGCGCCCGCCATCGGCATGGGCCTGCTTCGAAATGCGGATATGCTCGGCGAGGCCGATGCCGCGGGCGATGCGCGCGCACATCGCGCGGCTGACCAGCGCGTTGAGCCGCTGCGACAGCCGGCCCTCGGGCGCATCGCTGCGGGCGTAGAGCCAGTCGGCGATGGCGAGGCCGAGCACCCGGTCGCCGAGGAATTCGAGCCGCTCGTAATCGCGCGCCTCGCCCATGCTGCCGTGGGTCAGCGCGGCCTGCCATAGCGCCTCGTCGCGGACCGTGTAGCCGGTGGCTTCCAGCCAGGCGCGGGCCTCGGGCGAAAGTCCGCCGCTCACAGCAGGTTCCCGATCCGGCTCCACCGCGCGGCAGTGAGCCAGGTCCAGGGCTTGGCCCATTCCGCGCTGCCGTCGGTCGACCACAGGATCATGCTCGCCCGCCCGACCAGCAGATCGGCGGGGACCAGACCCACCCCGCCACGCGCCTGCGCTGGAAAGCGGCTGTCCTGCGAATTGTCGCGGTTGTCGCCCATGACGAACAGGCGGCCCTCGGGCACCGTGACCGGGCCGAAATCGTCCGCCGCCGTGCGGCCGAGGTCGATCACCGGATAGGTGGGCCCCGCGGGCAGCGTCTCGAACGCCACGGGATAGAGGCAGGCCTTCGCGCCGTTTGCATCCGTCACGGGGGCGCGGCCGTGGCAGGAAGTGTTGGGCGACACCGGAACGCGCAGCAGTTCGGGCGTGCTTCGAGCCAGCACGCGCCCGTTGAGCACGACCCGCCCCTCGCGGACCGCCACCGTGTCGCCCGGCAGGCCGATTACCCGCTTGATGTAGTCGGTCCCGTCGACCGGATGGCGGAAGATCACGACCTCGCCGCGCTCGGGCAGGCCGGCGAAGACGCGTCCGGGGATCAGCTTCGCCCCGAAGGGCAGCGACAGGTCGGAATAGCCGTAGGGCCATTTCGCCGCGACCAGATAGTCGCCCACCATCAACCGCGGCAGCATGCTTTCCGAAGGGATGGTGAAGGGGGCGAAGAGGAAGCTGCGGAAGGCGAGCACGCCGAGCACCACCAGCGCGAGGAAGCGCAGATAGCTGCCCCAGCTTTCTCGCTCCTCGTCCTCCCCCGTATCGACCCGGGGTTCGTCCGGGGCCACGGCGTTGCCGTCGATCGTCGATGCGGGGTTGCGGGCCATCGGGGCCGGCTCTACCCGCGCTGGCGACACCGGAAAAGGACTTTAACCGTGCCCAAATCCGCCGACGATGCCGTTTCCGCCGCATGGACGCATCTCGAAGGGCTGCCGCGCCCCACCTTGAGCGAACTGTTCAGCGCCGAGCGCGACGGAGGCGAAGGCCGAGACGAGCCGGGTGGGACCGAGCGCGTGGCGATGCTCTCCGGCCGGATCGCATGGGGGGAAGGCGATACGGCCGGCGGCGTGCTGTTCGACTGGTCCAAGACCCATCTGGACAGCGCGCTGCTGGACGGCTTCGAGCGGCTGGCGGAGGCGTGCGGTTTCGCGGACAAACGCGCCGCCTTGCTATCCGGCGAGAAGGTCAACGTCACCGAGGGCCGCGCCGCCACCCACACCGCCGAGCGCGGGACGGGCAAGGATAGCGACGTCGAGGAAGCGGACGCGCTCCACCGGCGCATGAAGCTGCTGGTCGAGGCGATCCATGGCGGCGCGCTGGGCGATGTCAGGCATCTCATCCACGTCGGCATCGGTGGCAGCGCGCTGGGACCGGCGCTGGCCGTGGACGCCTTGACCCGCGATCTCGCCAAGGTCGATGTCCATGTCGTCTCGAACATCGACGGGGTGGCGCTGGAACAGGCCTTCGCCGCCTGCGACCCGGCGACGACCATGGTCGCGGTGGCGAGCAAGACCTTCACCACGATCGAGACCATGACCAACGCCGCCAGCGCGCTCAGATGGCTGGAGGAGGGCGGGGTGGCCGATCCCTCGGGCCGGGTGGTCGCGCTCACTGCCTCGCCCGAAAAGGCGGTCGAATGGGGTGTCGACGAAACCCGCGTCCTGCCCTTCCGCGACAGCGTCGGCGGGCGCTATTCGCTGTGGTCGTCCATCGGCTTTCCGGTCGCGCTGGCGGTCGGCTGGGACGAGTTCGAGGCGATGCTGGCGGGCGCGCAGGCGGTCGACCGCCATTTCGCCGAGGCCGACGGGCGGGCCAACCTGCCGCTGCGCGCCGCTTTCGCCGACCGCTACTACGCCCGCATCCGCGGCTGCCAGACCCGCGCGGTCTTCGCCTACGACGAGCGGCTGGGGCTGTTCCCCGACTACCTCCAGCAGCTCGAAATGGAGAGCAACGGCAAGCGCGTCACCGCCGAGATGCGTCCCGTGGACGAGCCCACCGCGCCCGTCACCTGGGGCGGCGTCGGCACCGATGCGCAGCACGCGGTCTTCCAGCTGTTGCACCAGGGCACCCATCTGATCCCGGTCGACTTCATCGCCAGCGTGGCGCCGGGCGACATGCTCGATCCCGCGCACCACCGCATCCTGCTGATGAACTGCTTCGCGCAAGGCGCCGCGCTGATGGCGGGCGACAAGGGTACCGATCCCGCGCACCATTTCCCCGGCGACCGCCCCAGCGCAACGATCCTGTGCGACGACCTCGACGCCGCCACGCTCGGCGCGCTGATCGCCTTCCACGAACATCGCACCTTTGCCAACGCGGTGCTGATGGGCATCAACCCCTTCGACCAGTTCGGAGTCGAGCTCGGCAAGCAGATGGCGAAGGCGATTGAGCGGGGCGAGGGGAATTTCGATGCGAGCACGGCGGCGTTGGTGGAGGCGGCAGGACTGGCTTAGGCGAGACGGGCCGCATGGACGATATGCATGATCCATACAATATCGCCATCCACCCGGTATTGGATCGCATGACTTCCATGAAATCGCTGGCGGACGTTTGGGGCAAAAGGAAATCGAGCGATGGGATATCGGAGTGGGAATTCTCCTAGACCAATGCAGGCGTCTCGCAATTCAAGCACGAAACTCTTTGCTCTAACCGGATTGTCGCGAGCAATATGATCGCCGATTGCTTCGAGATCGTCGCTCGCTTGGCGAGTGAATTTGACTATCACGTGGTCTTGTCGATCATCGCCTGATACTTGCCCTCAAGTCGGTCGAACACCTCCTCCGCTGGCGTTACCCGTCCTGCGGCAATGTCCTCCTCGGCTCGGGCCAGAGCGGCCTCGATACCCGCCAGCCGCGCCTCGCGGTCCTGGATCAGGCGGACGCCTTCGCGAAGAACTTCGCTCTTGGAATTGTAGCGGCCATTGCTGACGAGCTTGGCGATGAAATCTTCGAGCGGCTTGCCCAGGTCGGCGCTAATCATGACACTTCACTCCTCACACTTATCAACTATTATCAAAACCTCGCCATTCAGGCAATTGACTTTTTGCACCGCAGCATCCACATGGCGCGTATCGAGACGCCCGCCAGCGTGAAGCGGCGGTGGCGAGACAGCCACAAGCCCCGGCAGCCTCTCGGTCCTTTTTCCAAAGCTTCCCTTTTCACGCGGGCGGTTTTCAAACCCCGCGACGCGCGCTGCAAAGATGCTGCGCGCCCATCGCACATATGCGAGTTACCATGACACAATTCACCGATCTCGGGCTGTCGCAGCCCGTTCTCCAGGCCCTCGACATGAAGGGCTATTCCACGCCGACGCCGATCCAGGCGCAGGCCATTCCTTCCGTGCTCGCCGGGCGCGACCTGCTCGGCATCGCCCAGACCGGCACCGGCAAGACCGCCGCCTTCATGCTGCCCAGCATCGACCGGCTGCGCGAGGCGGACCGGCAGACGCCGTTCAAGAGCTGCCGCATGCTGGTGCTCGCCCCGACGCGCGAGCTCGCCGGGCAGATCGCCGACAGCGCCAAGGATTACGGCGCGATGGCTGGGCTCAAGGTCCAGTCGATCGTCGGCGGCACCTCGGTCAACAAGGATCGCAACAAGCTGCACCGCGGCACAGACATCCTCGTCGCCACGCCCGGCCGCCTGCTCGACCTGATCGACCAGAAGGCCTTCGTGCTCGACAAGGTCGAGATTCTCGTCCTCGACGAGGCGGACCAGATGCTCGATCTCGGCTTCATCCATGCGTTGCGGCGGATCAGCCAGCTGGTTCCGGCCGAGCGCCAGACGCTGTTCTTCTCCGCCACCATGCCAGCGCAGATCAAGGAACTGGTGGGCAAGTACTGCCACGATCCGGTGACCGTTTCCGTGACCCCCGCCGCCACCACGGCGGAGCGGATCGACCAGTATCTGTTCATGGTCCAGCAGGACGAGAAGCAGACCCTGCTCGAGATGATCCTGAAAGGCCAGCACCAGGTGCCCGGCAAGTTCGAGCGCGTGCTCGTGTTCGCGCGGACCAAGCACGGCTGCGACCGCGTGGTGAAGACCCTCGCTCGGGCCGGGATCGCCGCCAATGCGATTCATGGCAACAAGAGCCAGCCGCAGCGCCAGCGCGCGCTCGACGAGTTCAAGCGCGGCAAGACCCCGGTGCTGGTCGCGACCGATGTCGCCGCGCGCGGGATCGACATTCCCGGCGTCAGCCACGTGATCAACTACGAGCTGCCCAACGTTCCGGAGCAATATGTCCATCGCATCGGCCGCACGGCCCGCGCGGGCCGCGACGGCATCGCCATCGCCTTCTGCGCCGAGGACGAGCGCGATTATCTCAAGGACATCCGCAAGAACACCGACGCGGAGTTCGAGCGCCTGCCGCTGCCGGACAATTTCCGCGCCGTGGTCGAGGGCGTGGGACCGACCAAGCGCCCGCCTCCCGGCCAGCGGATGAAGAAGCCGCGGGTCACGCCCACGGGCGACGCAGCACGTCGCGCCAAGCCGAAGAACAAGCATCCCGAACGCAAGGGGCGCCCCGGCGGTGCCGGCGGCGGTGACGGCCGATCGCAGGGCGAACGGCCCGGCGGCGGTGGCCGTAACCGGAACCGGAACCGGAACCGCAACCGCGGCGGCGGCGGTGGTGCGCGCCGGGAGGGGTAAACGCGAGCCGCGTGGTGGGCTTCGCCTCGAACCCCGGGGTGGACAGGCTCCATCGCGAGGCGCAAGGCCTTCGGCACGGGTTACCAACGGACGAAGCGAATGAATTCCGGCTTCAAGGCCAAGATAACGCCGATCGATCGCATCCAGGAAAACCTCGTCGCCCGGATCGAGCGACGGGTGCTGAACTGGCTCTGCGCCCGGCTGCCGCGCTGGGTCACGCCCGACATGCTGACCGGCACCGGCATTGTCGGTGCGTTCATGGTGTTCGGGGGCTATGCCGGCAGCAATGTCGACCGGAACTGGCTGTGGCTCGCGGTCGCGGGATATCTGGTGCACTGGTTGGGGGATTCCCTCGACGGCAGCCTAGCCCGGTTCCGCAAGATCGAGCGCCCCCGATACGGCTATTTCCTCGATCACAGCTGCGACGGGTTCGCCACCACCCTGCTGGTGGTGGGCATCGGCCTCACGCCCTATGTCGAGCTCGAGGCGGCGCTGATCGCGCTGGCGGGATACCTGCTCATGTCAATCCACGCCTTCCTCTCGGTCAGGGTGCTGGGAGAGCTGCGGCTTTCCTATCTCAATGCCGGGCCGACCGAGCTGCGCATGGTGCTGATCGCGCTGACCGTCTGCATGTATGCCGCTGGCCGCGAACCGCCGCTGATCGGGGCGCTCAACGTGTTCGATCTGTTCGTCGGCGGCGTCGGCATCTGTCTCATCGCTCTGTTCCTGGTCCAGACTAGGCGGATCGCCGCCCGGCTGGCGAAGGAAGAACCTCCGAGGAACTGAAGCCTATCCTGCCGCCTCGGGCTGTGGGGAAAGGATTCGCAGCTTCGCCAGAGCGTCGGGCCGGTTGTCCGCGATCCATTCGAGCATTCCTTCGCGAATGTCGCATCTGAGATCGAACAGGGTCGAGGAATCCCTGGCGCTCATCAGCAGGCGGACTTCGATCGCGTCGCGCTGGGTATCGGTGACCTGGGTGACCTGAACCCGGCCGTCCCAACGCGGGTTGGCGCGAACCTGCCGTTCGAATTCGGCGCGGATCGGGCCGATCTTCGTCGCTGGGTCGAGGTAGAGCATCACCGTGCCCAGCAGCTGCGCCGTCTTCTTGGTCCAGTTCTGGAAAGCGCTTTCGAGGAACTGCGTCGTCGGCACGATCAGCCGGCGTTCGTCCCAGATCTTGACCACCACATAGGTGGTGCGGATGTCCTCGATCCACCCCCACTCGCCCTCGATGATCACCACGTCGTCGATGTTGATCGGCTCGGTCAGCGCCATCTGCACACCGGCGATCAGGTTCTTGAGCGCCGGCTGTGCGGCGGCACCGACCGCCAGCCCGGCAAGACCCGCCGAAGCCACAAGCGTCAAACCGATATCGCGCACTCCGGGGATGGAGAGCAGCACCAGCCCCACGGTCACGAAGACGATCACGAAGGTGGCGATGCGGCTGAACATCGTCAGCTTGGTCCTGCGGCGGCGGGCGGCGAGATTGTCCGCCACGGTGATGTCGGCGCGCATCTTCATCGCCTCCACCAGTGCACGCAGGATGGCGAGGGCGATCCACCCGACGAGCGCGGGCATCACGAAGCCGGCGACCTTCTGCCAAGCGCTGTCGAAAGCGGGGATCTCGCGCGCCGTCAGCACCAGGGCCAGGGCGACGAGCGCATAGCGCGTGGGCGACGCGAGACGGCGGATCAGCACATCGTCGGATTCGCTGTCGGACCTTCGCGCCACCCGGCGCAGCAGCGCGAAGATCGCCCCGTGCAGCGCCAGTGCGACGAGGATCGCGATCCCGGCATAGGCGGCGATGTTCCAGGGATAGGGCAGCAGCCCGGCGGTCTCGACGACGCGGTCGGTGATGGGGGCGGCGATGGGGTCGGTCATGCTGTCTCCCGGCTGGTGCGTTCGGAACGGGCCGGCATCCCCTCCCAAGGACATCGTATCAATGGGCGGATCGGGCGGGGCGTTCCCGGGTGTGCATGCGCTGCCGGTTGGCAAGCGGACGACCACCCGCCATATCCGCCGCTCCCCAGCCACGGAGCCCCGGAATATGGCCGACGAATACGATTACGATCTCTTCACCATCGGCGCCGGCTCCGGGGGCGTCCGCGCCAGCCGGGTCGCGGCCGCGCACGGGGCAAAGGTGGCGATCGCCGAGGAGCACCGGGTCGGGGGAACCTGCGTCATCCGCGGCTGCGTGCCCAAGAAGATGCTCGTCTACGGCGCCCATTTCGCCGAGGATCTGGAGGATTGCCAGAAGTTCGGCTGGGAGATCGAGACCAAGACGTTCGACTGGATCAAGCTGCGCGACAACGTCCTCGCCGATGTCGACCGCTTGAACCAGGCCTACACCGACACGCTGGAAAGCCACGACGTCGCGATCTTCCACGAACGCGCGCAGCTGACCGGCCCGCACGAGATCACGCTGGCGAGCGGGCGCAAACTGACCGCGAAGACGATTCTGATCGCCACCGGCGCGCGGCCGCGGATGCCCGAGTGCGAGGGGGCGGAGCACGCCATCAGCTCCAACGAGGCCTTCCATCTCGACGCCTTGCCGAAAAAGATCATCATCGCCGGCGGAGGCTATATCGCCAATGAATTCGCCGGGATATTCAACGAGTTCGGCTGCGATGTTCACATCGTCAATCGCGGCGACAAATTGCTTCGCCATTACGACGAGGCGGTGCGCGACCGGCTGCTGCAGATCAGCACGATGAAGGGGATCAAGTTCCGCTTCAACACCACATTCGAATACATCAAGCCCTGCGACGAGGGCGGCTATTTCGTCAAGATGTCCGACTGCGAGGAGGAGAAGGCCGATCTCGTCATGTTCGCCGTCGGCCGGATGCCCAACACCGAGGGGCTGGGGCTCGACAAGGCCGGCGTCGAGCTGGGCGAGAGGGGCGAGGTCAAGGTCGACCGCTTCAGCAAGACCAATGTCGACCACATCTATGCCGTCGGCGATGTCACCGACCGGGTCCAGCTGACCCCGGTGGCGATCCGCGAGGGCCAGGCCTTCGCCGACACCGTGTTCGGCAAGGGCGATCCGGTCGCGGTCGACCACGGCTGCATCCCGGCGGCGGTGTTCAGCCACCCGCCGATCGCCGCGGTCGGGATGACCGAGGGGGAAGCCAAGAACAAACTCGGCAGCGTGAAGGTCTATCTGTCGGATTTCCGGCCGATGAAGAACGTCCTCGCCGGCCGCAACGAGCGCAGCCTGATCAAGATGATCTGCGACGGCGACAGCGGCCGGATCGTCGGCATCCACATGATCGCCCCCGAAGCGCCCGAGATGATGCAGGCCGCCGCGATCGCGGTGAAGGCGGGGCTGACCAAGGCCGATTTCGACGCCACCTGCGCGATCCATCCGACCATGGCGGAAGAGCTGGTGCTGATGCGCTGAGGGGAGGAGGGCGTCGGTGCAAAGCGGACCATCCGCGAGCAACCCGTTCTGGACGGAAGGGGGCGTTTCAGCTGACGGCCCCATTGCGGACGTTCGGAGACAGTCGTGATCGGAGAGCTTGGCGAAACAGAATCGCTCTGCCACACTCTGCCACGGCATTGGGGGCAAGATGGACAAGTTCGAATATGTAGTCGCTCTCGCTGCAGTAATTACAGGTTTGGGCCTTAGTGATGTGGCAGTGAGTTTGCATCGACTGCTAAAGCGTCGGGCCGGCGTTGTTTGGGATTGGCTTCCAATCACGCTCGCCCTCTATGCCAGCATGGTCCTCATGCGGCTATGGTATCAGCTGTGGTCGGTGCGCGAGGTGCCCGTCGTGACTGGGCTACCCTTCGTGGCGGTGGTAGTTGTGCAGACGCTGCTGCTCGTACTCGTCATGTCGGCAGCCTTGCCTGACGAGGACGACTTTAAGCGCGGCCGGGTTGACCTTCGAGCCTATTATGCAACGCAAAGCCGGTACATCTGGTCGATGTATCTGCTGTTCGTGTCGATGTGGATCGCGACCCACTTTTATTTTGAAGGTCCTGAAAGACTGATCGAGTTGGATTTTTACGCCTTCTTCTTGATGCCGCTGGTTCTCACTGCCGTGGCCGTGGTGGTCGCCCGCCGATGGCAGGCCGTCATTCTCGGATTTTTGGTTTTGCAAGAAGCGGTGATAAAGTGGGACTTCTTCGGCCTGTGGGGTTAACCATCTCTATCGACTTGGCTCCGAGGAATCCGAATTGCCGCTTGCCACCCCAATTCCAGTCCACCATTCCGACCGGGCGACGAGACCATAGCAGTCATTCGCCATAGGGTTTCGTTCTTCTGACGCCCAGTATGTCCGGCTCCACACCAGCCGTGCGTGCAGTGCCTCGGGCCATCCGCCGCCCGTCGCCAGCGCTTCCACCGCCTGCGGCGAGGTCTGGAGGCCGAAGCCTCGGTCAGGCCGGCGATACTCGCGCCGACGACGAGGAAATCCGCCTCTCTCATGAACGCGCTAGATTGGTGTCGGCCATGGCGAAGCGACAGGCACCGGCGATCTCTGCCGCCAGCGTCGGGCCAGATTCGCGGGGCACGGTATCCCTGCGAGATTGCCACACCTCCCGTGCCTGCATAAGACTGACGGGGAATCGATCTCGGGAGCCGCTACGTGAACATGCTGGCATCGCGCGGACAATTGCGCGCGAGTTTCCTCCGCTGGGCGCTGCTGACGGTGCCGCTGTGCCTCCTGGGCCTGATTCCCGGCGCGATCTGGAACGCGGACACCGCCTGGTTCCAGGCGCTCGAAAAGCCCGCCATCTTCCCGCCCGGGGCGGTGTTCGGGATCGTCTGGACGACGCTCTACGTGCTGATGGGCCTCGCTTTCGCGCTGGTCTGCGCGGCCTGGGGCGCACGCGGGCGAACCGCGGCGATCGTGGTCTTTCTGGTCCAGCTGGTGCTCAATTTCCTCTGGACCCCGGTGTTCTTCGGGGCGTTCGAGATCACCGGGGGGCTCGCCGTGATCGGGGTGGTGGCCCTGCTGGTGGCGATGGCGACGCTGCTGTTCTGGAAGATCCGGACGCTGGCCGGCGTGTTGATGCTCCCCTATCTGGCGTGGGTCCTGTTCGCCGGGGTGCTCAACTTCCAGTTCCTCCAGCTCAATCCGCAGGCCGACGGCGGCTTCGCGGACAGTCCGGCCGACCGGGTGCGGATCGCCGATTGAACCCGGGCCGCGACGGGCCTAGATAGCGTCCATGCAAAGCCAGAACCCGCTGATCGCCGATTTCGTCAAGCTCGCCAATTCGGCCGCGGGCACCTTCGCCGGGATAACACGCGAAGCGCGCGAGACCGCCCGCGAGCGGGTCAGGGAGAGCTTCGGCGGGATGGATTTCGTCGGCCGCGAGGAATTCGACGCCGTCAAGGCCATGGCCAGCAAGGCGCGCGAGGAGAACGAGAAGCTCGCCGACCGGATCGCCGCGCTGGAGGCGCGCATCGGCGGCGGTTGACAAAGGTTTGTCGGGGACCCGGCGCTCCGGTCCCGGGAGTTGAGGGGGTATCATTCAGGACACCCCTCATGTTCACGCAACTCGATCCCCCTATACCCCTCCATGTCCTCGGAAAGGGCGATGGTTATGCGCTCGCCGTCATCGATTACGGCCAGGAACACAATCTGATCTGGGTCACCGCGATCGACGCCACGGGCGAGATCTGGTGCGCGCCCAATCCGGAGGTGAGGATGCAGGCGAACTGGTCGATGGGCCGGGCTGCCAACACCGCGACCAAGGCGTCCAAGGAGTCGTTGGCGCGCTGATCCCGCCGGGCTAGAGCCGCCGGAATGCACCTGCGCGCGCCTGCCATCCTCCTCGGCTCTCGCCCGCATGGAGAGACAGCCGTCATCGCGCGCATGCTGACCGAGGAGGCGGGGCTGGTCGCCGCCTATGTCGCCGGCGGGCGCGGCAGGCGATTGCGGCCGGTGATGATCCCCGGAAATGTGGTCGCGGCGGATATCCGCTCGAAGACCGATAGCCAGCTGCCGTTCGCCCGACTGGAACTGATGACGAGCAGGGGGCCTTTCCTGTCCGAACCGCTGCCTGCAGCCGCGATCGCCTGGAACTGCGCGCTCACCGCCACGAGCCTCGCCGAACGCAGCGCCTACCCGCAGATATACCATGCGCTGTCAGCGCTTCTCGATGCGATTTGCAGCGCCCCTTCGGCGCGGGGCTGGGTTGAGGCTCAGGTCGGATACGAAACGCTGCTGCTGCGCGAGCTCGGCTATGGCGCCGATATAGCGCGGCCAACGGTCGCCGATCTGGCGCAGGGGCTCGACCGGCTGGAAGCGCTCACCCGGCCGATCGCCGCCTATCTCCTCGGCGATGCGCGGGCCGATGTCCTTGCGGCGCGGGTCCAGCTTCTCGAACGGCTGCGGCGGATGGTGTGAGACGCACCGGTCGTACGGCCACCCCGCGATGCTATTTCCAGCCTTCCAGCCAGGTCCACCGCAGGAAGGACATGGGGCCATCGAGCGGCGCGGCGGTGAGGATCGGGTAGTAGAATGCGAACAGCACGACGCTGCCGGCCAGCGGAAGCACCGCCAGCCGCCGCCTGCCGCTGCGCCACAGCGCGTCGAGCGCCAACGCCAGCGCCGCGAGCAGGAACATGCTCGGCAGGAAATAATGGTAGTAGAACTGGATCGGCTTGTCGGCGACGATCCAGAAACCGAGGCTGATCGCGTAGAGCAGTACCACGGCGCCAGCCGCCCGGTCCCTGGCCGAAATCGCCCGCTGCGCGCACCACAAGAGTGCGGGAACGCCCAGCAGCATGGTCAGGGGATTGCCGACCAGCAGGATGCCCCGCTGGGCCCCGTCGGCGACCTCGTAGAGATACCAGATGGCCCGGCTGTTGAGCACCCATTGCGGCCAGGTGCTCTGGTAGGGGTGGGCCTGGATCACGCTCGATTGCAACCCGAGGATCTGCTCGTGGAGGGCGATCAGATTTGCTGCGCCCTCATTCGATCCGATCGCCATGCTGGCGAAATGCCACGCGGGCGCGAAGGTCGCGGCATAGACCGCCAGCGGGACCACACCGAGCCACAATGCAGCCTCGACCAGCGTGATGCCCGGCACCGGCGCCCCGCGGCGGCTCAGCAGCAGCCGTCGCCGTCCGGCCCGCCAGCGCAGCACCACGAAGGCGAGGCCGGGCAGCATCGCCAGCGGAACCGCGTTCCACTTCGCGCCCATCGCGAGCCCCAGCGCCGCGCCGGCCAGCGCCAGTCGCCAGCGTCCGGTCTCGGGCTCGCGCATCGCCGCCGCGCATTGCCAGTAGGCGAGCGCGAGGAAGGCGACGAAGAACACGTCGAGCATCGCGATCCGGGAGTGGACGAAAAGGTGAAAGCCGGTGGCGACGAGCACGCCGTAGGCAAGCGTGGCGAACCGGCTCAGCGTGGCGAACCACAGCGCGCGCATTGCGGCATAGAGCGCGCAGGTCCCCGCCACCCAGGGCATGATCCGCCAGCCGAGCGGACCGTCGCCGAACAGGGCGATGCCCAGCGCGATGAATTCCTTGCCGAGCAGCGGATGCTCGCGGTTGACGTAGTCTCCCAGCGCCAGAAGCTGGCGCGCGGCGGGAAGGTAATGGACCTCGTCGAAATAGGGCGCGCCGGGGATCGTGAGCCTGACCCAGGCCAGCGTCGCAAAAAGGGCGCACAATCCCGCCGACCAAGCCATCGGATCGCGCGGTTGCGGGGGCGGCTGGGTCATCCGCGCCTCCCTATGCCGGGACCGTCGGGCGGGCAAGCGCTTCGCCGGGGGGGAGGGAGAGGGTGAGCGTGATTGCCGACGTCGGCGACGAACCGCTCGACCCGTGAATCGAACGGCTCGGGAACTTTAGCTGGTCAACCGCGTCGCCATATTACAAGATCGGGTTGGCATTCGGCCATCAGCGCGGCGGCACGTCGGGCAAAATCGAGGAACGAAGGGAAGCAACGCATGCGTATCAAGACAGTGGCCTTCGCTGCTGCGGCACTCGGACTGGCAAGCGCGCCGGTCCTCGCCGCCGAACGGCAATCCGCCCCGATCCAGGGCGAGCAGGATCTGGTTGGCGTCAGCCCGGTCCTTCTGGTCCTGGCGGCTGCTGCCGTGATCGGCGGTATCATCCTTATCGCGGATGACGACGACGAACCGGTCAGCCCCTGATCGCCATCTGAATTCGATTTCGATGAAAAGGCGGGGCCCGGTGCTCCGCCTTTTCTGTTGCCCTCTTCAAGCCGCGTGACCTAACGCGGCGGCGATGAAGAAAACCACCGGCACCGACCGTTCGATTACCCGCAACTGGCGTCCCGCGACGCAGGCCGTCCGCGGCGGCACCTGGCGCAGCGAACACGGCGAGACCAGCGAAGCGCTGTTCCTCACCTCGGGCTATACCTACGACAACGCGCAGACCGTCGCCGACCGCTTCGCCGGCGAAGCGGAGGGCATGACCTATTCGCGCCTCCAGAACCCGACCGTGGCGATGCTGGAAGAGCGGATCGCGCTGATGGAGGGGGCCGAGGCCTGCCGCGCGCAGGCGAGCGGCATGGCGGCGATGACCACCGCGCTGTTGTGCCAATTGTCCGCCGGAGATCATGTGGTCGCCGCCAGAGCCGCCTTCGGCTCGTGCCGCTGGCTCGTCGATCACCTCTGCCCGCGCTTCGGGATCGAGAGCACGACGATCGACAGCGCCGACAATGCCGCCTGGGAAGCCGCGATCCGTTCCAACACCAAGGTCTTCTTCTTCGAGACCCCGGCCAATCCCACCCTCGACGTCGTCGACATGGAATTCGTCTGCAAGCTGGCGAAGTCGCACGGCATCGCGACGGTGGTCGACAATGCCTTCGCCACCGCCGCGCTCCAGCGGCCGCTGGAGTTCGGTGCCGACGTGGTCGCCTATTCGGCGACCAAGCTGATGGACGGGCAGGGCCGGGTACTGGCGGGCGCGGTCTGCGGCACGCGGGAGTTCATCGACGACGTGCTGCTTCCCTTCCAGCGCAACACCGGCCCCAATTGCGCGCCGTTCAACGCCTGGGTGGTGCTGAAGGGGCTCGAGACACTGTCGCTGCGGGCCCATCGCCAGAGCGAGAGCGCGCTCGATCTCGGCCGTTTCATCGAGGACCGGATGGCTTCGGGCGGCGGCCGCATCCTCCATCCTGGCCTGCCAAGCCATCCGCGCCACGAACTCGCGGCGCGGCAGATGGACGCCTTCGGCCCGATCTTCGCCTTCGACGTCGGCAGCCGCGAAAAGGCCTTTGCCGTGCTCGACGCGCTCGAACTGATCGACATCTCGAACAACATCGGCGACGCACGCAGCCTGATGTGCCACCCGGCCAGCACCACCCATGCCGGAATGACGGCCGAGGATCGCGCCGCGATGGGCGTCACCGAAGGCCTGCTGCGCATCAATATCGGGCTGGAGGATGTCGAGGATCTGCGAGAGGATCTCGATCGCGCGTTGCGAGCCGGGGGGACGTAACAGCCCCTAAGATGATCGCCGGCCCGGTTGCTGCCGGTATCAGCGGTGGCGGCCGAGCGTCACCATGCCGGCCGTGTCCCGCAGGATATGGCGGAAAAATGCCATCCAGACTCGCATTGGCTGTCTCCCCTTGCGTGCTGGTCTCGGGTTGTGCACGCGCAACCTGTCCCAAAGCCCAAGAATTCCGGTTACTCCGGATTAACCGTGTTCGGTGTCGCGCCGGCAGGTTTTCCCCGAAGCTTGCGGTCAGAGCCCCTTGAGACCCGCGCGAGAGGCGCTACCTTGGCAGGCGTGATCAAGGAGCTCTTCCAGCATGCCGCCATCACCGACGGGATCACCGTTCGGGTGTCGGTCAATTTCCTGCCCGAACAATCGCAGCCCGAGCTGGGCAAGTGGTTCTGGGTCTATCACATCCGTATCGAGAACGGCAGCCACGAGGTCGTGAAGCTGTTCACCCGCCACTGGCGGATCACCGATGCGCGCGGTGCCGTCGCCCATGTCGACGGGCAGGGCGTGGTGGGGGAGCAACCGCTCCTCCGTCCGGGCGAGGCGCACGACTACGTTTCGGGATGCCCGCTGGAAACGCCCTACGGCTCGATGGAAGGCTTCTACACCTTCCACCGCGAGGACGGCTCGCCGCTCGAGGTAAGGATACCCTTCTTCCCGCTCAGCGCCCCCGCGACCGCGAACTAGGACCTTCGCGAATCAGGATGGCCGCGAACCTGGTCAGCCGATTTCTGGCTCGTCGTCCGGTTCGTCGAACTGGAAGTCGCCGGTCTTGATCTTCGGCGTCAGACCGAGCCAATCCGCCAGCATCTCGAGGTCGCGCTCCACCGGCCAGGTCGCCAGCGCGGCGCGGGATTTGTCGAGCCGAAGGACGAGGTTCTTCTTCTTCGCCCGCAGCGCGCTGGTCGTCAGCGAGACCTTCGACGACGCGCCGAGCTGTCGTGCCAGCCGGAAGGCGAGCCCCCAGCCGACCGCTTCGCGCAGATCGTCGTCGCCGGCGAGCTCGCGCAGCGCATCGGGCAGCGCGGTGCGCCCGAGGCTGCCGAACAGCGCCGCGCAGATCATCGCGCGACCGCGCGCGTCGAGCCAGATCCAGCGCTTGTCGAGCGCCCATTCGGTCGCGTAATTGAGTCGCAGATTGGGCTCGACCCGGTGTAGCGCGATCGCCAGCTGCCCGGCGGCGAGACGCAGCCGCTCGCTCGTCTCGCCGTCTCCATGCGCCATGTCGGCCGTCCACGCGGCAAGCAGCGTGGCATCGGTGATGGTCGCATAGCGCTGGGAGGCGAAAGCGCTGATGGCGGCGATCAGCGGGTCGCGTGCCTTGTCCAGCGGATCGAGGCGGTCGTAGATCAGTCCCTCGCGCAATCCCCAGGAAGAGAAGACCAGCTTGCTCGGACCCAGTTCCTTGAGGAGGACCTGAAGCAATGCGGCGGCATCGGGCAGCTTTTCCGCGCGCATGGGGGACACACCGCGGACTTCGACCAGCTTGGCCGGCTTGCTACGAACCAGCTTGGCAGCGAGTTCGTTCGCCTCTTCCACGCTCATCTCGAAGCTGTGCGGATCCGTCAGCGGGTATTTGCGCGCCCGCATGGCGCAGGCGGCGAAGGCGCGCCAGGTGCCCCCGATCATGTAGAGCGGCCCGTCATGCGCACCGCTCCAGCCTTCCTTGGCGAGAAGCTCCACGACCCGGCGGCGAAAATGGGCCTTCTTGCGCAGAGCCGACAGCCGCAGCGTGCCGAGCGGCAGGCTGACCCCGTCCTTGCATTCGCCATCGCCGATGGCGATCAGTTCGAGGCTGCCGCCGCCCAGATCGGCCACCGTGCCGCGGGCATCGCGAAAGGCGGCGATCGCGCCCATGGCCGACAACCGGGCCTCTTCCGGCCCGTCGAGCAGGCGGACGTCGAAGCCAGTTTCGGCGGCGCGGCGCATAAATTCGGGACCGTTGGTCGCATCGCGCGCCGCCGCGGTCGCGACCACGTCGACCTGCTCGATCCCCAGGTCCTCGACGATGTGGCGATAGCGGGCGATGGCCGCGATCGCCTCTTCCATCGCCTCTTCGGGAATGGCCCCTCCGGTGCCGCTCAGCGCCTTGCCGAGCTGGGGGGCGACCTTCTCGTTCCACAGGGTGATCGGCGCGCGCAGCGGCCCGCCGTAGATCACCAGCCGCACCGTGTTCGATCCGATGTCCACCACCGCACGGCGCGGCAGCGGGCGTTCGGGTCGCACCCGGCGGTTGCTGCTGCTGTTCAAGAGGGCCTCTTCGCCAGGCTGAGTTCGGGCACGTCGTGTTCCTCGATAGCGGCGCCGCGGCCGGACAGGGATGGATTGCTCATGAAATAGTCGTGGCAGTTGAACCCGTCGGGGCCCTGGGTCTGGCGCAGATACTCGCCGTCGGGCATCAGTTTCCAGCTCCGCTCGGTATCGAGGATGTTGGCGAGCATGACCTGGTCCAGGACCTGGTCGTGGACCGTGCGGTTGGTCACCGGTACCGCCACCTCGACCCGGCGCATGAGGTTGCGGCTCATCGCATCGGCGGAGGTGATGTAGATCCGCGCGCCCTCGTTGGGCAGCATGGCGCCGTTGCCGAAGACCCAGATGCGGGTGTGTTCGAGGAACCGGCCGATGATCGACTTGACGGTTATGTTCTCGGACAGGCCCGGCACGCCGGCACGCAGCGAACAGATGCCGCGCACCACCAGCACCACCTGAACCCCCGCCTGGCTCGCCTGGTAGAGCCGGTCGATCGTGCCTTGCTCGGTCAGCGAGTTCATCTTGAGCCAGATCGCGGCCGGCCGCCCTTCGCGCGCGGCTTCGGTCTCCGCCTCGATCAGCGCATAGAGCTTTTCGCGCAGGTCCAGCGGCGAGATCGCGAGCAGTTCCAGATCATGCGGTTCGACATAGCCGGTGATGTAGTTGAACATCTTGGCGGCATCGCGGCCATAGGCGGCATCGGCGGTGAAATAGGAAAGGTCGGTGTAGATCTTGGCGTTGACGGGGTGGTAATTGCCGGTGCCGAAATGGCAGTAGGTGCGGTAGCCCTCCTCCTCGCGCCTGACCACCAGGCTGACCTTGGCGTGGGTCTTCAGCTCCTGGATGCCGTAGATCACCTGCACGCCCGCGCGCTCGAGTTCGCTCGCCCAGCGCAGGTTGCGTTCCTCGTCGAAGCGGGCCTTCAATTCGACCACGGCGGTCACCGCCTTGCCGTTCAGCGCCGCCTCGATCAGCGCGGCGATCACCGGCGACTGGTCCCCGGCGCGGTAGAGCGTCTGCTTGATCGAGACCACCGCCGGGTCGTGCGCCGCCTGCTGGAGGAAGTCGACCACGACGTCGAAGCTCTCGAAGGGGTGGTGGATGACGATGTCCTTCTCGCGGATCGCCGCGAAGCAGTCGCCGTCGTGTTCCAGGATGCGTTCGGGATAGCGCGGGGCGAAGGGCTTGAACTTGAGATCGGGCCGCGGCTCGTCGCAGATCGCGTCGAGATCGTGGAGCCCCAGCATCCCGGCGGATTTGACCACCATCGCCGCCTCGATGTCGAAACAGTCGCGCAGCAGCGTCTCGGCGGTGGCGTCGCATTCGTCGTCGAGCTCGAGCAGCACGGCGCGGCCCCGGCGGCGGCGTTGGATGGCGCTGCGGAACACGCGCACCAGGTCCTCGGCCTCCTCTTCGACCTCCATGTCGCTGTCGCGCAGCACGCGGAAATTGCCGTCGCCGAGGATTTCGAAGCCGGGGAACAGCAGCTCCGCATGCTCGACGATCAGCTTCTCGATGGCGACGTAGATCGCCTTCCTCCCCGGCACGCGGACGAAGCGCGGGGCGCCGCTGGGGATCAGCACCATCTCCATCAGCTCGGGCTGCGGCGCGGGGCGGCCGAGGCGGAAGATGAGCCCCATCCCGAGGTTCTGGACGAAGGGGAAGGGGTGGCTGGGGTCGATCGCCTGGGGCGTGATCAGCGGCAGGATGTCGCTTTCGAAATAGGCGCGGCACCAGGCCTGCTTCTTGTCCGAAAGCTCGGCGATCTCGGGCAGCTGGATGCCCTCGGCGTCGAGCTCGCGGCGCAGCGCGGCGAGCGCCTTCTGCTGGCGTTTCTCCAGTGCGACCACCTTCTTGCGGATCGCGACGAGCTGCTGGCGCGGGGTGCGCCCGTCGATCGCGGTCTCCTCGATCCCGCGGCTCGCCAGCCCCTCCAGCCCGGCGATGCGGATCATGGTGAACTCGTCGAGATTGCTCGCCGAGATCGACAGGAACCGCAGCCGCTCGAGCAGCGGGAAGCGGTCCGCCTCGGCCTCGGCCAGCACCCGGCTGTTGAAGGCCAGCCACGACAGCTCGCGGTTGAAGTAGCGCTCGCCCGGATCGGATGGCGGATTGGCCGGCGGATCGACAGGCAGATCGGCCGGCGGTTCCGGCGGCGGCGCTTCCGGCATCGCGTCGGGCGCGGTCATCGGCTCGGCCGGGGCATCCTGAGGGCTCTCATCCATGGCGCGCGTGGCTCTAGTCGGCACCATCCCCTCCTGCCAGCGACGACAGGCTACGGTCAAACTTATGTTACATCCGCGCGCAGCCAGGCCAGCGCGCCGGCCTCCAGCCCCTTGAACTTGGGCCAGCCGTCGGGATCGTCGGCCAGCGGGGCGCAGAGTAGCGCGGTGCCCTCGGGCAGCTGCCACTTGATCCGGTGGTAGAGCTTCGAACGGGTGAGGGGGGAGCGCACCAGCCACAGCCCGTCCGCCAGCGGATGCCCGTCGCCGTGAAGCTCCAGCGGCCCCGCGGGCGCGGCGGCGGGATCGTGCCAGATCAGATAGAGCGCCTGTTCCTCGTCCATGCACAACCAATGCGGCGCGGCGGCAAAGGTTCAGGGAAAGGGCGGGGGCGACCCTGCTATCCGTCCCCGCCGTCGCGCGCGGGTTCGCCGCCATCCCCCTCGCGGTGTTCGAGCATCGCCGGTTCTCCGCGTGCCAGCCGATCGGCGAAGTGGCGGGAGAGCGCGCATTCGCGGGTCTCGGAGGGTTCGGCGGGATCGGCGCGCGCGGGGCGGGGCGGCTGGCCCGCCAGCACCTCGGCGCGGATGCGTTCGTAGACGGGGTGGCCGGGGCGGATGTGGTCGGAATAGCGCTCGGGCCGGCGGTTCCTGAGGAAGAACATCACCAGCGCCTCGTTGTGCTTCGTGCCGTAGGTGATCAGCCCACCGTCGCCGTCGGTCTTCCACACGGGCGTCCCCTCGATCGCGCGGGCGAGCGCGCTGTCCTCCAACCGCGCGATGCCGAGGTCGAGCGCCGCCTCCCAGGCCGCCGCGAACCCTTCCGCCCCGGGCCGGTGCTTGAGCTTGTAGAGCGCCTCCATCGACTTGCCGACCTTCATCGCCGCCTGCGTGACGATGCCGGTGGCGGCAAGCTGCGCGATGAAGGCGCGCTGGACGTCCGGCGTGATCGAGTTCGCGCGCGGCGCCGCGTGGAGGTAGGGTGCGAAATCGAGCAGCGGATCGTCCTGCTCGGGCGGCGCGGCGCGGTGCGCGACTGCGGAGGTGGCCTGGCGGGGGGTTTTTCGTTTGGCCTCAAGCGCCGGCGCTCGCGTGCGCTCGCTCAGGCTATCCTCGCTCCCTTCGGTCGCTGCGGGCGGCCTTGCAGGTGTGCTCCGCACGTCTGCGCCTTTGGCTTCGACTCCGCCCTTGCGGTCCGCTTTGCAGGTGGCGCTACGCGCCGTCGGCGCTTCGCTTCGACTCCGCGGACCGAGCTCCGCAGCTTTCCCGCGTGCCTTCCTCTCAGTCATGGCGCGAGAAACCGAGGCGTAGCCGTGGCAAGCGCGACTGCGCGCCTGAGCCAATGGGAGGGAATCGGTGCGAAGCGGAGATGGCCGGAAGGCCAACCCAAGGCGGACGCGTCGCGCCCGGCGCTTGAGGGATCAAACGAAAGGCTCGGAGGGGTGCGGTCGGGCATGACCACGGTGAGGTTGCAGAATTTTGGCGTGTAGGAAAATGATTTGTATTGCAGGGGCCGGATGGGGCGATTAGCTAGTCGATACCTCTTAGTTGGGTTTTGCCCTGCTCTGGGTGAGCTCTATGCCGGGTGTTTAGCCAGGCTGTATTTCGTTGCGTGAGAATGGGCGCCGATTTCGGAATCCGGAGTCGTCACCGGCCTGTCTTCGCGTCACGGCGCCGACTCCGGATTCCGAAATCGGCCGCCTTAAGTAAGAGGGTCTAGTGCGTCATCCGCTTCTGAAATCTCATCCTGAGGTTCGGAAGCGGATGATATCTTTATTGCGCGACGGCCTTCTCATTCGTCGCGCTGGAAATTTGATTTTCATCTGCGGCGGCAACGAAAATCATCATCTCCGCCCGAAATTCACTGAGTTCTTAAAAGAGCATGGCTCGGAGTTCACGGCTTTCATGCCTGAGTTCGCCATGAAAAATTATTTTTCGGACGAGGATGGGGCTCAACTAGATTTGGGCGAGTTCGAGGAGCTTATTGGCGAGCTTTCACACGCGATCGTGATTTTTCCGGAAGCTCCTGGTTCATACGCAGAAACTGGATATTTCTCCCAAACCGAGGCGCTTTCTAGTAAGTCGATATTGGTCTTGGACCTGCAACATCAAAGCAATGACAGTTTCATAATGATGGGCCCTGCTCGAAGGTTCGAGCAGTACTCTAAATTTAATCCCAATGTCCAAATAGATTTCAAAGATCCCGATTTCAACGTAATTCTTGATAGAATAAATAGATTTAATATCCCGAAATATCGTAAAGCTATCGAATTGGAGGATGGAGTTGATTTAACCCCTTACGATTTATTTTGTCTCGTATATAAGATATTTGATGTTCTAATCGTCGCAACTATGGAAGATTTAAATGCTGTCTTTAATAGTCTCTTCTCCGGTCACGCCCCGAGGAGGCGAATAAGGGATATTGCCTCCATCCTCGTCGGAGCGGGCTTCCTGCAACCGGTAGGCGAGTTCGGACATTACTCTTGTCTCTCACTAGGAGAAGGTTTGGTTCAAATCCGCAGTGGGATGGCTAGCAACGAGTTGGCGCTTAAATTAGAAATCGCGGAGATCATTCGAGAAAGTTCGCGTGAATTTGCTCAGCTGCTGATGGACCGGGCCGATGCTAATTGAGCGACTTTCAAAACAGACTGGGCTCGACCGCGGTCGCCTTCGCTACTTCGCGGAATCTGCATCCCGACGCTATTACGTGTTTTCTGTACCGAAGGCCACTGGCGGCTATCGAAAGATTGCTCATCCCGCTCGCCCACTGAAGGCTGTGCAACGGTGGCTCAATGCAAAATACTTCATCCGCCTCCCAATTCATGATGCTGCAACCGCCTATCGTAAAGGTCGAGGTTTAAAAGCCAATGCTCAGCCACATTTGGCAAAGCGATTCACGCTTAGGATTGATTTTCGGGAATTTTTTCCTAACTTCACTATGCTTCACATTTATAAGTTTCTTGAGCTGAATTCGGATTTGCTGGAGATGGCCGGTGACGATGCGCTCGTTGCAACCATGCTTGTGTGCCGTGATGGTGGGTTGACTATTGGCGCGCCTACGTCTCCCGTTCTGACGAATGCAATGATGTTCGAATTCGATCAGATGTTGACTGAATATTGCATAGGGAAGCGAATCGTTTATACTCGATATGCCGACGATCTTTTTCTATCGACGAATGAACCGAATATCTTAGGTCAGACATTAGACTTCGTTAGATCGTTGGCGGAGAGCTATCAATTTGCCCGACTTAGAGTGAATTCAAAGAAAACTGCGTTCTTATCGAAAAAATATCATCGAGAGATCACGGGGTTGGTCATAACGCCGGATGGAGAAGTATCCATTGGCAGAAAAAAGAAGAGAGAGCTCAAGGCTTTGGTGCATAAGCTTATTACTGGAGATTTGCCTAAGGACAGGGTCGCATACTTAGAAGGTTACTTGAATTTTGTCCGTGATGTGGAGCCATCCTTCATCGTATCTCTCAAAGCAAAATATGGCGAGTTTATGTGGGCGTTTCAAAACTTCTCCGGAGCGACAGTGCACACTTCATTCTCACGACTCGAAGGTCTTGACGGCGACGAAGAGACAGATTAAGCGCGCCCCCATCCGGTGACGGACTCGGCTCGTAGCGATCCAACCCCGGTCAGATAGAGCTGAACATTGCCGGTCATGTCCCGGGGGCCTGTCGCTGAGGCGACGAGGCTCTTTTCTATTGGGTTCCAGGCCACTCTGAGATCCCGGCGTTCGCCGGGATGACGGGCGGGCGGAATGCGGGGCAGCCGTCAAAGTAACCCGGTGGCCGTGTGGGCCGAGGGTGGAGTGTTTCAGGCTCGCGAGATGACGCGCGAAGAGCGCGGCGTTTTTGTCAGCACTGTCCCGGAACAAGTCCGGGATGACCCTGGCGCGAGCTACCGAACTTCCATCCCCATCCCGCTAGTCGTCACCTTCATACGGTGAAGAGAAAGATATCTATGCCGACGATCAACCAGCTGGTCCGCAAGGGCCGCGTTCCGCAGAAGGCCAAGAGCAAGGTCCCTGCGATGGAAGCCAACCCGCAGAAGCGCGGCGTGTGCACCCGCGTCTATACGACGACCCCGAAGAAGCCGAACTCGGCGCTGCGCAAGGTCGCCAAGGTGCGCCTGACCAACCAGCGCGAGGTCATCTCCTACATTCCCGGCGAGGGCCACAACCTGCAGGAGCACTCGGTTGTGCTGATCCGCGGCGGCCGTGTGCGCGACCTTCCCGGCGTGCGCTACCACGTGCTGCGCGGCGTGCTCGACACGCAGGGCGTGAAGGACCGCAAGCAGAGCCGTTCGAAATACGGCGCCAAGCGTCCGAAGTAAGGTGGAGCGGGTCGCCGGCAACTGCGCCGGTGGCTAGGTTTTAGTTTTTGTGGGGTGCGGTCGACCCGTGCGGGTCGACCTCGGTTCCAGCCCTCTCAAGTTTTTGTCTCTTGGCCCAAACCACCCGATGACCAAGCCTCGGGTGGTTGGCCAAAAAGAGGAAAACGCGGAGACGGGCCGGCACCGCCCCGAACTCCGAAGGAGTGAGAAAATATGTCACGTCGTCGTCGTCCCGAGAAGCGGGAAATCCTGCCCGATCCCAAGTTCGGGGATCAGGTCCTTTCGAAATTCATGAACAACCTCATGTACGACGGCAAGAAGGCCGTCGCCGAGGGGATCGTCTACACCGCGCTCGACGTGGTCGAGGCCAAGGCCAAGGCGAACCCGATCGAGCTGTTCCACAATGCGCTGCAGAACATCGCGCCCCAGGTCGAGGTGCGTTCGCGCCGCGTCGGCGGTGCGACCTACCAGGTGCCGGTCGAGGTGCGCCCCGAGCGTGCCCAGGCGCTCGCCATCCGCTGGCTCATCAACGCCGCGCGCGGCCGGGCCGAGACGACCATGGCGGCGCGCCTGTCGGGCGAGCTGATGGATGCGGCCAACAACCGCGGCAACGCGGTCAAGAAGCGGGAAGACACCCACCGCATGGCCGACGCCAACCGCGCCTTCAGCCACTACCGCTGGTAGGCGAGAGGGACAGGGCGGGGCCGCGCGGCGCTGGACTGCGCGAGCCCCGTCTTTAACCCGTCACACAAATCCCTACATGGGAGGCCGAGCCCGTCTCGCCCCCGAACTTCGAGGAATTTCCTATGGCCCGCGACTATCCGCTGGAGCGCTATCGCAATATCGGCATCATGGCGCACATCGATGCCGGCAAGACCACCACGACCGAACGCATCCTCTACTACACCGGCAAGTCCTACAAGATCGGCGAAGTCCACGACGGCGCCGCGACCATGGACTGGATGGAGCAGGAGCAGGAGCGCGGGATCACCATCACGTCCGCCGCGACCACGACCTTCTGGACCGCCGAGGATCCGACCATGGACCCGATGTCGGACCCGGAGAGCCTGCGCGCCGACCAGCCGAAGCACCGCATCAACATCATCGACACCCCCGGCCACGTCGACTTCACCATCGAGGTCGAGCGTTCGCTGCGCGTGCTCGACGGCGCGGTGGCGGTTTTTGATGGAGTTGCCGGGGTGGAACCCCAATCCGAGACCGTCTGGCGCCAGGCCGACAAGTACGGCGTCCCGCGGATGTGCTTCATCAACAAGCTCGATCGCACCGGCGCCGACTTCTATTATTGCGTCAACTCGATCGTCGAACGCCTCGGCGCGACGCCGCTGGTCCTCTACCTGCCGATCGGTGCGGAGAGCGACCTCAAGGGCGTCGTCGACCTCGTCAACATGCGCGGCATCGTGTGGCAGGCCGAGGATCTCGGCGCGAAGTACGAATTCGTCGAAATCCCCGCCGACCTCGCCGACAAGGCGGCCGAATACCGCGAGAAGCTCGTCGAGACCGCCGTCGAGCAGGACGACGACGCGATGGAGGCCTATCTCGAAACGGGCGAGGCGCCCGATGCCGCGACGCTCAAGAAGCTGATCCGCAAGGGCACCATGGCCCGCGCCTTCGTGCCCGTGCTGTGCGGCTCCGCGTTCAAGAACAAGGGCGTCCAGCCCCTGCTCGACGCCGTCGTCGACTACATGCCGAGCCCGCTCGACGTGCCGGCGATCAAGGGCGTCCTGCCCGACACCGAGGAAGAGGCCGAGCGTCCGTCGAGCGACGACGCGCCGTTCAGCGCGCTGGCGTTCAAGATCATGAACGATCCCTTCGTCGGCTCGCTCACCTTCACGCGCATCTATTCGGGCAAGCTCAGCAAGGGCACGGTGCTCAACAGCGTGAAGGACAAGAAGGAAAAGATCGGCCGCATGCTGCTGATGCACTCGAACAACCGCGAGGACATCGAGGAAGGCTTTGCGGGCGACATCGTCGCGCTGGCCGGGATGAAGGACACCACCACCGGCGACACGTTGTGCGATCCGGCCAAGCCGATCATCCTCGAGCGGATGGAATTCCCCGAGCCCGTGATCGAGCTGTCGGTGGAGCCCAAGACCAAGGCCGACCAGGAGAAGATGGGCGTCGCCCTTCATCGCCTGGCAGCCGAGGATCCCTCGTTCCGCGTCTCCACCGACCACGAAAGCGGTCAGACGATCATCAAGGGCATGGGCGAGCTGCACCTCGACATCCTGGTCGATCGCATGAAGCGTGAGTTCAAGGTCGAGGCGAACGTCGGCGCGCCGCAGGTCGCCTATCGTGAATCGCTCGCTCGCGAGGTCGAGGTGACCTACACGCACAAGAAGCAGTCGGGCGGCTCGGGTCAGTTCGGCGAGGCGAAGGTGCGCGTGATCCCCGGCGAACGCGGCCAGGGCATCATCTTCGACGACCAGATCAAGGGCGGCAATATTCCCCGCGAATACATCCCGTCGGTCGAAAAGGGCATGCGCGAGCAGGCCGAGAGTGGCTATCTGGTCGGCTTCCCGATCATCGACTTCACCATCGAGCTGCTCGACGGCAAGTATCACGATGTCGACTCGAGCACGGTCGCCTTCGAGATCACCGGGCGCGGCGCGATGCGCGAAGCGGCCAACAAGGCCGGCATCAAGCTGCTCGAACCGATCATGAAGGTGGAAGTCGTGACCCCCGAGGACTATCTCGGCGACGTCATCGGCGATCTCAACTCGCGTCGCGGGCAGATCCAGGGCACCGACAGCCGCGGCAACGCCCAGGCGGTCGAGGCCTTCGTGCCGCTCGCGAACATGTTCGGTTACGTCAACGAACTGCGCTCGTTCAGCCAGGGCCGCGCGCAATATTCGATGCAGTTCAGCCACTACGACGAAGTGCCGGCAAACGTCGCGCAGGAAGTCAAGGAGAAGCTTGCCTAAGGCAGGCGCAAGGTCTAGGGGCGGCGCCTGATTCAGCGGGCGTCGCCTTTCTCCCGCAGAAAAATCAATCCAGACAGAGGTTATACGAGAAATGGCGAAGGAAAAATTCGAGCGCAACAAGCCGCACTGCAACATCGGCACCATCGGTCACGTCGACCATGGCAAGACCACGCTGACCGCGGCGATCACGAAGGTCATGGCGGAAGAGCATGGCGGCGCAGCCGTCGACTTCGCCAATATCGACAAGGCGCCCGAAGAGCGTGAGCGCGGCATCACCATCTCGACCGCGCACGTCGAGTACGAGACCTCTTCGCGTCACTATGCGCACGTCGACTGCCCGGGCCACGCCGACTATGTGAAGAACATGATCACCGGTGCCGCCCAGATGGACGGCGCAATCCTGGTCGTGAACGCCGCCGACGGCCCCATGCCCCAGACCCGCGAGCACATCCTCCTCGCCCGTCAGGTTGGCGTGCCGGCGCTGGTCGTCTACCTCAACAAGGTCGATCAGGTCGACGACGAGGAGCTGCTCGAGCTCGTCGAACTCGAAGTTCGCGAACTTCTCAGCGCCTACGACTTCCCGGGCGACGACATTCCGATCATCAAGGGTTCGGCGCTTGCCGCTCTCGAAGGCCGTGACGACACCATCGGCAAGGAATCGATCATCGCGCTGATGGATGCCGTCGACGAGCACATCCCGCAGCCCGACCGTCCGGTCGACCAAGCCTTCCTGATGCCGATCGAAGACGTGTTCTCGATCTCCGGCCGCGGCACCGTCGTGACCGGCCGTGTCGAGACCGGCGTCGTCAATGTCGGCGACGAAGTCGAGATCGTCGGCATCAAGGACACCCAGAAGACCACCGTCACGGGCGTCGAGATGTTCCGCAAGCTGCTCGATCGCGGCGAAGCCGGCGACAACATCGGTGCGCTGATCCGCGGCATCGGCCGCGAGGACGTGGAGCGTGGCCAGGTTCTGGCCAAGCCGGGTTCGGTCAATCCGCACACGGACTTCGAAGCCGAGGTCTACGTCCTTTCGAAGGACGAGGGCGGCCGTCATACGCCGTTCTTCGCCAACTACCGTCCGCAGTTCTACTTCCGCACGACGGACGTGACCGGCGAGGTCGTTCTCCCCGAGGGCACCGAGATGGTCATGCCGGGCGACAACGTGTCGATCGGCGTCAAGCTGATCGCACCGATCGCCATGGACGAAGGCCTGCGCTTCGCGATCCGCGAAGGCGGCCGCACCGTGGGCTCGGGCGTGGTCTCCAAGATCACCAAGTAAGCCCAACGGCTGAAAACGTAGGGGCCCGGCCTTCTTCGGAAGGCTGGGCCCTTCGCTTTTCAACCATGATGCGCCGAGTGCGAGGCACGCTTCGCCGCAGGGTTTCGACAGAGCGGGAATTTGTCGGAATTACGGGGTTGCCAGCCACAGGCTCTCTCCGTATATGCGCGTCCACGGACGGAGATTCGTCTCCGCCAACGAATTTCAGGAAGGTCGCCCGTTCCGGGAAACCGGGGACCAGCGGGTCGGACCTTTCTTTTTTTGCGGGTTGAACGCGGCAACGCCGGACGCTCGCTTGGCTCTTTCGCATCGGTACAGGTAATGGAAGCACAGAACATCCGCATTCGCCTCAAGGCGTTCGACCACCGCGTTCTCGACCAGGCGACTGGCGAAATCGCAGATACGGCGCGTCGCACGGGTGCTCTCATTCGTGGTCCCATTCCCATGCCGACGCGTATCGAGAAGTTCACCGTGAACCGCGGCCCGCACATCGACAAGAAGTCGCGCGAGCAGTTCGAGGTGCGCACCTACAAGCGGCTGCTCGACATCGTGCAGCCCAACGCCCAGACCGTGGACGCGCTCATGAAGCTCGACCTGGCCGCGGGTGTCAATGTCGAGATCAAACTGGCCTAGGTCAGTTTGCCCTTAGCCCCGGACTTGATCCGGGGTCGCTGGGGCACCAGCGCGGGGCTGCGGCCTCGGCGAAAACGAGATACCGCCGGATACCTTCCGGGCTGCGTCTCCCGTCTCGCTTCCTCCCAAGGGAAGCAGGTTTGGCCCGGACGGGCGACGCATCAGACAATTGGGCCAAGCAAGCACCCGGATGGGCCGGGTGCCTCTGTCGAGGAGTTCAGTCGATGCGCACAGGCGTTATCGCGAAAAAAGTCGGGATGACCCGCCTCTTCCAGGAGGACGGTCGGCACGTGCCGGTCACCGTTCTCGCGCTGGAGAATTGCCAGGTCACTGCCCAGCGCACACAGGAGCGCGACGGTTATTTCGCCGTCCAGCTCGGCGCGGGCGAGGCCAAGCAGAAGAACGTCAACAAGCCGCAGCGCGAAGCCTTCGCCAAGGCCGACGTCGGGCTGAAGATGAAGGTCGCGGAATTCCGCGTCGAAGGCGAGGACGGGCTGCTGCCGGTCGGCGCCCGCATCTCGGCCGAACATTTCGTCGCCGGCCAGAAGGTCGACATCACCGGCCACACGCAGGGCAAGGGCTTTGCCGGCGCCATGAAGCGCTGGGGCTTCGGGGGTCTGCGCGCGACGCACGGCGTCTCGATCAGCCACCGTTCGCACGGTTCGACCGGCAATCGCCAGGATCCGGGCCGCGTGTTCAAGGGCAAGAAGATGGCCGGTCACATGGGCGACCGTCAGCGCACCCAGCAGAACCTCGAGATCGTGCGCACCGATGCCGATCGCGGCCTGCTCTTCGTCAAGGGCTCGGTCCCGGGTGCCAAGAATAGCTGGATGCTCGTCCGCGACGCCGTGAAGGTGAAGCACGAGGACCTGCCGTTCCCGGGCGTGATGTACCGCAACCGCGACGAGTTCGAACACGACGAGGCCGATGCCGGCCTGATCGAGACCGCCGCCGAAAGCCAGGTTAACCCCGAAGTGTCCGCCGAGCAGCAGGAAGAACTCCTGCAGCAGCAGGACGCGGGCGCGGATGCCGACACCGGCGCGGCCGACGACAACAGCACCACGCCGAGCGCCGATGGCGACGCCGGCGAAAGCAAGGAGTCCTGATCGTGAAGGTCAAGGTCCAGAACCTGGATGGGAAGGCGTCCGGCGACATCGAGCTGAGCGATACCGTGTTCGGCGTCGAGCCGCGCGCCGATATCCTCCACCGCGTCGTCACCTGGCAGCTGTGGAACCGTCGCGAGACGGCGCGTCCGACGCGCGAGCGTTCCGACGTGGCCCGCACCGGCAAGAAGTTCGGCCGTCAGAAGGGCTCCGGCGGCGCTCGCCACGGCGATCGCGGCGCTCCGATCTTCATCGGCGGCGGCAAGGCCCATGGCGCCCGCAAGCGCGACTTCAACAGCTCGCTGAACAAGAAGGTTCGCGCGCTCGGCCTGAAGATGGCGCTTTCGAGCAAGGCGAAGGACGGTCTGATCATCGTCGACAGCCTCGAATTGAAGGATGCCAAGACCAAGGCGCTCAAGGGCCAGTTCGACAAGAACGGCTGGAACGGCAAGGTTCTGGTGATCGGCGGCGAAAGCGTGGACGATGGCTTCAAGAAGGCCGCCGGCAATCTCCCGGGCGTGAACGTGCTCCCGGCGATGGGGGCCAACGTCTACGACATCCTGAAGCACGACACGCTGGTCCTCACGCGGGACGCGGTCGAGAAGCTGGAGGCCAGGTTCAATGGCTAAGAAGCAGACAATCGATTCGCGTCACTACGACGTGATCCTGAGCCCCCACATCACCGAGAAGTCGACGATGGCGTCCGAGCACAATGCGGTCGTCTTCAAGGTTGCCAACAGTGCGACCAAGCCGCAGATCAAGGAAGCGATCGAAGCGCTTTACGATCGCAAGGTCGCCGCGGTGAACACGATCAACGTGAAGGGCAAGACCAAGCGCTGGAGGGGCAAGCCCTACAAGCGCAGCGACCAGAAGAAGGCGATCGTGACCCTCGCCGAGGGTCAGGATCCGATCGACATCACCGAAGGTGTGAGCTGATCCCATGGCACTGAAGAACTACAAACCGACGAGCCCCGCGCGCCGCGGCCTCATCCTCGTCGACAAGTCGGCCCTCCACAAGGGTGGTCCGGTGAAGTCGCTGACGGAAGGCAAGCGCAAGACGGGCGGCCGCAACAACAAGGGCCATGTGACCTCGCGCGGCATCGCCGGCGGTCACAAGCAGAAGTACCGCTACATCGACTTCAAGCGTCGCAAGTGGGATGTCGAGGGTACGGTCGAGCGGCTCGAATACGATCCCAACCGCACGGCCTTCATCGCGCTGGTGAAGTACGCGGACGGCGAGCTCGCCTACATCATCGCGCCCCAGCGGCTTGCGGTGGGCGACAAGGTCGTCGCCGGCGAGCGTACCGACACCAAGCCTGGCAACGCCATGCTGCTCGGTCAGATGCCGGTCGGCACGATCTGTCACAATGTCGAGATGAAGCCGGGCAAGGGCGGCCAGATCGCCCGTTCGGCCGGCACTTACGTCCAGCTCGTCGGTCGCGACCGCGGGATGGTGATCGTGCGCCTCAACAGCGGCGAGCAGCGTTACCTGCGCGCCGATTGCATGGGCACGGTCGGTGCGGTGTCGAACCCCGACAACCAGAACCAGAATTTCGGCAAGGCCGGCCGCACCCGCTGGAAGGGCCGCAGGCCGCTGACCCGCGGTGTCGCCAAGAACCCGGTCGACCACCCGCACGGTGGTGGTGAAGGCCGCACCAGCGGTGGCCGCCATCCGGTCACCCCTTGGGGCAAGCCGACCAAGGGTGCCCGCACCCGCAAGAACAAGCAGACGGACAAGATGATCATCCGTTCGCGCCACGCGAAGAAGAAGAGGTAACCGGACATGGCACGTTCCGTCTGGAAAGGTCCGTTCGTCGAGCTCAGCCTTCTGAAGAAGGCGCAGGAAGCTCAGGAAGCGAACGCCAACAACAAGCCGATCAAGACCTGGTCGCGACGCAGCACGATCCTTCCCGATTTCGTCGGGCTGACGTTCAGCGTCTACAACGGTCACAAGTTCATTCCGGTCTCCGTCTCGGAAGAGATGGTCGGCCACAAGCTCGGCGAGTTCGCGCCCACGCGGACTTTCCCGGGCCATGCCGCCGACAAGAAGGGTAAGCGCTGATGAGCAAGCCTAAAGCCCCCCGCCGCGTCGCCGAGAACGAGGCACTGGCCGTCGGGACCACGATCCGTGGTTCGGCCCAGAAGCTCAACCTCGTCGCCGAGCTGATCCGCGGCAAGAAGGCCGAAGAGGCCATGAACATCCTCGCCTTCTCCAAGAAGTCGATGGCGCGAGACGCCAGCAAGGTGCTCGCTTCGGCGATCGCCAATGCGGAGAACAACCACGATCTCGACGTCGATGCGCTGGTGGTTGCCGAGGCATCCGTCGGCAAGTCGATTACCATGAAGCGGTTCCACACGCGCGGCCGTGGCAAGTCCACCCGCATCCTCAAGCCGTTCAGCCGGCTTCGGATCGTCGTCCGCGAGCAGGAAGAGGCATAAGATGGGTCAGAAGAGCAATCCGATCGGTCTGCGCCTGCAGATCAACCGCACCTGGGACAGCCGCTGGTACGCCGAAGGGCGCGACTATGCCAAGCTGCTCAGCGAAGACATCGAGATCCGCAAGTTCATCATCGATTCGCTGCCGCAGGCGGCGATTTCGAAGGTGGTGATCGAGCGTCCGGCCAAGCTGTGCCGCATCTCGATCTATGCCGCCCGCCCGGGTGTCATCATCGGCAAGAAGGGCGCGGACATCGAGAAGCTGCGCACCAAGCTGGCGACGATGACCGCGAGCGAGGTCAAGCTGAACATCGTCGAGATCCGCAAGCCGGAAGTCGACGCCAAGCTCGTTGCCCAGGGCATCGCCGACCAGCTGGTCCGCCGTGTCGCCTTTCGCCGCGCCATGAAGCGCGCGATGCAGTCCGCCATGCGTCTGGGTGCCGAAGGCATCAAGATCGTCTGCGGCGGACGTCTCGGCGGTGCCGAGATCGCGCGTGTCGAGCAGTATCGCGAAGGCCGCGTGCCGTTGCACACCCTGCGCGCCAACATCGACTATGCCGAGGCCGAGGCGCTGACCGCCTATGGCATCATCGGCATCAAGGTGTGGGTCTTCAAGGGCGAGATCCTCGGCCACGATCCGACCGCGCAGGACCGGTTGATGATGGAATCGCAGACGTCCGGCGTCCGCCCGGCCCGCTGAGGTAAGAGACAATGCTGCAACCGAAGAAAACCAAGTTCCGCAAGGCGTTCAAGGGCCGGATCAAGGGCAATGCGAAGGGAGGCACCGACCTCAACTTCGGATCCTACGGTCTCAAGGCGCTGGAACCGGAACGCATCACCGCGCGCCAGATCGAGGCCGCTCGCCGCGCGATCACGCGCCACATCAAGCGTCAGGGCCGTCTCTGGATCCGCGTCTTCCCGGACGTGCCGGTATCGAAGAAGCCTGCCGAGGTCCGTCAGGGCAAGGGCAAGGGTTCGGTCGAATACTGGGCCGCACGCGTGAAGCCGGGCCGTATCCTGTTCGAGCTCGACGGTGTCGCCGGCCCGCTGGCCGCCGAAGCGTTCGAGCGTGCGGCGATGAAGCTGCCGGTCAAGACCAAGGTCGTCGCCCGTTTCGGCGACACCTCGCACCTGGGAGGTGAATGATGGCCCAGAAGAAATCCACTGCCGAGGATCTGCGGACGAAGACCGACGACCAGCTCGGTGAGCAGCTCGTCGATCTGAAGAAGGAGCAGTTCAACCTGCGCTTCCAGTCGGCGACCAATCAGCTCGAGCGCCCCGCGCGCATCCGCGAGGTCCGTCGCGACATCGCCCGGATCAAGACGCTGCAGACCGAGCGCAAGGCCAAGGAAAAGAACGCGGCCGCCACGAAAGAGAAGGCCTGAACATGCCCAAGCGTATCCTCATCGGTACGGTCACCTCGACGAAGACCGACAAGACCGTGACCGTGCTCGTCGAGCGCAAGGTGAAGCACCCGCTATATGGGAAGATCATCCGCCGCTCGAAAAAGTATCACGCCCATGACGAGCAGAACGAATACGAGCTCGGCGATATCGTGCGGATCGAGGAGACCAAGCCGATCTCCAAGACCAAGACCTGGGCGGTCAAGGATCGGGTGACGGCGGGCGGCACGCAGGCGGTCGACGCCAACCTCGAAGTCGAAGCCGCAGGAAACTGACGTTTTAGGAACTGTCGGGCCCCCGAAACCGGGGCCGTCCCGGCAAGCCAGTGAGAAGGAACCGGATCGATGATCCAGATGCAATCCAATCTCGACGTCGCGGACAACAGCGGCGCGAAGCGCGTCCAGTGCATCAAGGTGCTGGGCGGGTCGAAGCGCCGGACCGCGAGTGTCGGGGACGTGATCGTGGTTTCCGTGAAGGAAGCCCAGCCACGCGCCAAGGTGAAGAAGGGCGATGTCCATCGCGCCGTCATCGTGCGGACGAAGAAGGACGTGCGCCGCCCCGATGGCAGCGTGATCCGTTTCGACAGCAACGCCGCCGTGCTCGTCAACAAGAGCGAGGAGCCGATCGGCACCCGTATCTTCGGCCCCGTGGTTCGCGAGCTGCGCGGCAAGGGCTTCATGAAGATCATCAGCCTTGCTCCGGAGGTGCTGTGATGGCCGCCGCGAAGATCAAGAAGGGTGACACCGTCGTCGTCCTGTCCGGCAAGGACAAGGGCAACACCGGCACCGTCCAGAAGGTCATGCCCAAGGAAGGCAAGATCGTCGTGGAGGGCGTCAACGTCGCCACCCGTCACCGCAAGCCGAGCCAGCAGAACCCGCAGGGCGGGCTCGACCGGTTCGCCGCACCCATGCCGATCGGCAAGGTCGCGATCGCCGATCCCAAGGACGGCAAGCCGACCCGTGTCCGCTTCGAAGAGAAGGACGGCAAGAAAGTGCGCGTCGCAGTCAAGTCCGGGGAGACCATCGATGGCTGATTACACCCCCCGTCTGAAGTCCCGCTACGAGGACGAGATCGTCAAGGCGATGACCGAGAAGTTCGGTTATGCCAACCGGCTCGCGGTCCCGAGGCTGGAGAAGATCACGCTCAACATGGGCGTGGGCGAGGCGAGCCAGGACAAGAAGAAGGTCCAGACCGCCGCCGAGGAAATGGCGCTGATCGCCGGCCAGAAGCCGGTCATCACCAAGGCCAAGAAGTCGATCGCGCAGTTCAAACTGCGCGAGGGCATGCCGATCGGTGCGAAGGTGACTCTTCGCCGCGACCGGATGTACGAATTCCTCGACCGCCTGGTGACCGTGGCAATGCCGCGCATCCGCGACTTCCGCGGCCTCAATCCGCGTTCCTTCGACGGCCGTGGCAATTACGCCATGGGCCTGAAGGAACAGATCGTCTTTCCCGAGATCTCCTACGACAAGATCGAGAAGGTCCGGGGCATGGACATCATCGTAACCACCACGGCGAAGACCGACGAGGAAGCGCGCGAGCTGCTCCGCCTGTTCGGTTTCCCGTTCCCGGCCGAGAAGTCGGCCGACGCAGAGAAGGAAGCGGCGTAAGCCGCTAGCAGAGGAACTTAAGTCCAATGGCGAAACTGAGTTCGATCAACAAGAACGAGCGTCGCAAGAAGCTCGTCAAGCAGTATGCGGACAAGTACGCGAAGCTGAAGGCTATCGCGGACGATGAGTCGCTCGACGATACCGAGCGGCTGATGGCCCGGCTGAAGATGGCCGAGATCCCGCGCAATGCGAACCCGACCCGGGTGCGCAACCGCTGCTCCACCACCGGCCGCCCGCGCGGCTACTACCGCAAGTTCGGCCTGAACCGCATCGAACTGCGCGACCTCGGCAACAAGGGCCTGATTCCGGGCCTGACCAAGTCGAGCTGGTGAGGAACCGATAGATGGCTATGACCGATCCCCTGGGTGACATGCTCACCCGCATCCGCAACGGCCAGCAGGCGAAGAAGGACAGCGTCCTCTCGCCCGCCAGCAAGCTGCGCGCGAACGTGCTCGAAGTGCTCCAGCGCGAAGGCTACATCCGTGGCTACACCGAAGATTCCTCGGGCAAGCACGCCGCGCTGCGGATCGAACTGAAGTATTTCGAGGGCGAACCTGCGATCAAGCATGTCGCTCGCGTCTCGAAGCCCGGCCGCCGCGTCTATTCGGGTTCGAAGGAACTTCCGATCGTGCGCAACGGCCTCGGCATCACCATCGTCTCGACGCCCAAGGGCGTGCTCTCCGACAACGAGGCACGCACCCAGAACGTCGGTGGCGAAGTGCTGGCGGAGGTGTTCTGATGAGCCGCATCGGCAAACGTCCGGTGGCGATCCCGAGCGGGGTTTCCGCCAATATCGAAGGCGACACGCTGTCGGTGAAGGGTCCCAAGGGCACCCTGACCATGGGCCTGTCCGACCTGATCGACTACAAGGTCGAGGGCGAGGAAATCTCGGTCCAGCCGGCCAACGACACGCGCGCCGCCCGCAACCACTGGGGCATGCAGCGTACGCTGGTCTCCAACCTGGTCGAGGGTGTCACGGACGGTTTCAGCAAGACGCTGCAGATCTCCGGCGTCGGCTACCGTGCGCAGGCGCAGGGCAAGAAGCTCAAGCTTCAGCTCGGCTATTCGCACGATGTCGATCTCGATGTTCCGGAAGGCCTCGAAGTCAAGACGCCGGATCAGACCACGGTCGAGATCTCGGGCATCGACAAGCAGAAGGTCGGCCAGTTCGCCGCCGAAGTCCGCCGCTGGCGCAAGCCCGAACCCTACAAGGGCAAGGGCATCAAGTACCAGGGCGAATATATCTTCCGTAAGGAAGGGAAGAAGAAGTAAGATGGCCAAGCTTTCCCTCTTCGAACGCCGCCGCCGCCGGGTGCGCACCGCTCTGCGTCGGCGCGCCGGCGACAAGCCGCGCCTGTCCGTGCACCGCACCGGCAAGCACATCTACGCCCAGATCATCGACGATTCCTCGGGCAAGACCGTCGCCGCGGCCTCTACGCTCGGCGCCAAGTCTTCCGGCGCGAATGTCGATGCCGCGACCAAGGTCGGCAGCGACATCGCGGCCGCCGCCAAGAAGGCGGGCGTGACCACCGTCGTGTTCGATCGCGGCGGGTTCCTTTTCCATGGCCGCGTGAAAGCGCTGGCCGACGCCGCTCGCGAAGGCGGGCTGGAGTTCTGATGATGTCCGAGAACGAAAACACCGACAAGGCCAACGAAGGCCAGCAGGTCGAAGAGACCAAGGCTGCCGAAGGTCCGGCGGAAACGCCCGAGGTCGCCAAGGCGAAGGCCGATTCCGGCGTCGTCGAAGCGCAAACCGAGCACGCCGTGACCAAGGAAGAGCCGGCTATTGCCGATACGCCTTCCGAGGCCGCCGACAACCAGGATCCCGCGCAGGGTGCCGAAGGGCAGCCCGAACAACGCGGCCGCGGGGGCAACCGCGGCGGCCGCGACAACAATCGCGGCGGTGGCGGCGGCGATCGTGGCCGCGGCCGCGGGCGTGGCCGGGACGACCGTCGTGGCGGGCGCCGCGAGGAAGAAGACGACGGCATCATCGAGAAGCTGGTGCACATCAATCGCGTCAGCAAGACGGTGAAGGGCGGCAAGCGCTTCGGCTTCGCGGCGCTGGTCGTGGTCGGCGACGGTTCCGGCCGGGTCGGCTTCGGCAAGGGCAAGGCCCGCGAAGTGCCGGAAGCCATCTCGAAGGCGAGTGCCGCTGCGCGCAAGCACATGGTCCGCGTTCCGTTGAAGGAAGGCCGCACGCTGCATCACGACGGCAACGGCCGTTTCGGTGCCGGCAAGGTGACCGTCCGCACGGCGCCTCCGGGTACCGGCATCATCGCCGGCGGTCCGATGCGCGCCGTGTTCGAGAGCCTGGGCGTGGCCGACGTGGTGACCAAATCGGTGGGTACGTCGAACCCCTACAACATGATCCGCGCCACTTTCGACGCGCTGACCAGCCAGACTTCGCCGAAGTCGGTGGCGCAGCGTCGCGGGAAGAAGGTCGCCGACCTCCTGGGTCGTGGCGGCGCGAGCGAGGCTGAGGCGGAAGCCGACGCCGCGGCTGTGGCGGAGTAAGTCAGATGGCCCAAGACAAGAAATCCAACGATACCATCACCATCCGTCAGATCGGATCGCCGCTGCGTCGGCCTGAAAGCCAGCGCAAGATCCTGATCGGCCTGGGCCTCAACAAGATGCACAAGACCGTGACCCGCCAGGACACCCCCGAGGTGCGCGGCGCGCTCGCAAAGGTCCCGCATCTGGTCGAGGTGGTGAACGACTGATCGACCGGCACCCCGGACGGGGGTGCCGTTTTCCAGCGCGAACAAAGCGAAAGCGAGTGCACACTATGAAACTGACAGACATCCGCGACAACCCCGGTGCCCGCAAGGACCGCATGCGTGTCGGCCGTGGCATCGGCTCGGGTAAGGGCAAGACCGCCGGGCGCGGCCAGAAGGGCCAGAAGGCCCGTTCGGGCGTCGCCATCAAGGGCTTCGAGGGCGGCCAGATGCCGCTGCACATGCGATTGCCGAAGCGCGGCTTCAACAATCCCTTCGCCAAGGACTATGCCGAGGTGAATCTGGGGATGGTCCAGAAGTTCATCGATGCCAAGAAGCTCGATGCCAAGAAGGACATCGACCACGCGGCGTTGAAGGCCGCGGGCCTGGCGCGCGGCGGCAAGGATGGCGTCCGCCTGCTGGGCAAGGGCGAGCTGACCGCCAAGGCGAAGTTCGTCGTGGCCGGTGCGTCCAAGGGTGCGATCGAGGCGGTCGAGAAGGCCGGCGGCTCGGTCGAGGTCCTTGCGAAGGCGCAGCCCGAGCACGAGAAGAAAGCCGCGCGCACCGAAGCCAACAAGGCCAAGAAGTCGAACTGACCGGTAATATTTCGGGGAGCGGGTTCGACATTCCGTCGCCCGCTCCCTATCTGTCCGGTCATCGCCGGAGACGGGCCGGCGCAAAGCTAGGATCGACCAAGTAACATGGCATCACGCGCCGACAGTTTCGCCAGCCAGATGAGCCTGGCCAATTTCTCCAAGGCGACCGAGCTCCGCCAGCGGATATGGTTCACGGTCGGTGCGCTGATCGTCTTCCGGTTCCTGAGCTTCGTGCCGCTCCCGGGTATCAATCCGCGCGTGCTCAGCCAGTTGGCGGACCAGACGCGCGGCGGCATCCTCGACATGTTCAACATGTTCACCGGCGGCAGCCTGGAGCGCATGAGCCTGATCGCGCTCGGCGTGATGCCCTACATCACCGCATCGATCGTGGTTCAGCTCGCCAGTGCGCTGCATCCCACGCTCGCCGCGCTGAAGAAGGAAGGCACTGTCGGGCGCCAGAAGCTCAACCAGTACACCCGCTACGGCACGGTCTTCCTGTGTACGATCCAGGGCTGGTTCGTCGCCGCCGGTCTCGAGAGCTTCGGTGCCGCCAGCGGGCTCCAGGCGGTCGTCGATCCCGGCTACATGTTCCGCGTCGGCGCGGTCATCAGCCTGGTCGGGGGCACGATGTTCCTGCTGTGGCTGGGCGAGCAGATCACCAGCCGCGGTATCGGCAACGGCGTTTCGCTGATCATCATGGCGGGCATCGTCGCCCAGTTTCCGCAATTCGCTTCCAATCTGTTCGAAGGCGGACGGACCGGTTCGATCTCGGCCGGGATCATCATCGGTTTCCTGTTGATGGTGGTCGTCCTGATCCTGCTCATCAGCTTCATGGAACGCGCGCAGCGGCGCCTGCTGATCCAGTATCCCAAGCGGGCCACGCAGCGAGGGATGATGCAGGCGGACCGTTCGCACCTGCCGCTCAAGCTCAACACCGCCGGCGTCATACCGCCGATCTTCGCCAGCTCGCTGCTGCTCCTGCCGCTGACGATCACCCAGTTCGCCGGCAATTCGGTCAACACCGAAAGCACGATGGGCAGCATCGTCGTGGCGCTGAATCAGTACCTCGCGCACGGCCAGCCACTCTACATGACGCTCTATGCGGCGGGGATCATCTTCTTCTGCTTCTTCTACACCGCGGTGGTCTTCAATCCGGAGGAAACGGCCGAGAACCTGAAGCGCAACGGCGGCTTCATCCCCGGCATCCGGCCGGGCAAGCGAACCGAGGAATATCTCGACTACGTCCTCACCCGCATCACAGTCGTCGGGGCGATCTACCTGACGCTGGTCTGCGTCATTCCCGAATACATGATCGCTCAGACGGGCATTCCGCTCTTCCTGGGCGGCACCAGCCTGCTGATCGTCGTGAACGTCACGGTCGACACGATCAGCCAGATCCAGTCGCATCTTCTGGCGCACCAGTATGGCGATCTGATCAAGAAGGCCAAACTGAAGGGGCGGCTGCGCTGAGCGCTGCCCGAGGGGTTAGGGGCGAGATGGATATCATTCTGCTTGGGCCGCCGGGGGCTGGGAAGGGCACACAGTCCCAGCGTCTGGTCGAACACCACGGGATGCGGCAGCTTTCGACCGGCGACATGCTGCGCGCCGCGGTGAAGGCCGAAACGCCGGTGGGCATCAAGGCCAAGGCGGTGATGGAAAAGGGCGAACTCGTTTCGGACGAGATCGTGTCCCAGTTGATCGATGCCGAGCTGACCGCGATGGGCCGCGAGACCGGCGCCATCTTCGACGGCTATCCGCGCACCGCCGCTCAGGCCGAAATGCTGGACGAGATCCTCGCCAGCCACGGACGCAAGCTCGACCATGTGATCGAACTCGAGGTCGACGAGGATGCGCTGGTGCAACGGATCACCGGCCGCTTCACATGCGCCGCCTGCGGCGAGGGCTACCACGACAGCTTCAAGACCCCCGAGGTCGAGGGCGTCTGCGACAAGTGCGGTTCGACCGAGTTCAAGCGCCGGCCGGACGACAATGAGGAAACGGTGCGTCACCGGATGGAAGTCTATCGGTCGGAGACCGCACCGATCCTGCCCGGCTACGAGGCGCGGGGGATCGTCAGCCGCGTCGACGGCATGGCCAGCATCGAAGAAGTCACTCACGCGCTCGACGCGATCCTCGATTGATTGCGCGACCGCGGGCGCGCGGTTCGCTTCCCTCTTTCCAACGTTTCGCAGCTGTCCTAAACACCCGCGCGAGGGGGGCCGGGATGCGCCGCAATTTGTCCATGATGACCGCGCTGGCCTGTCTCTCGGCCTCCGTTCCCGTGTCCGCGGAAGTCGTGTCGACGACGGTTACGGGCTTCGTCACGCGGGACACCGCGACGGTGGCTGTCTCCCCGCTGGAGACGTGGCTTGCGCTGATCAAACCGGGCGATTGGTGGAACGATCGGCACAGCTGGTCGGGCGATGCCGGAAACATGGTGCTGACCCCGCAGGCCGGCGGCTGCTTCTGCGAGACCATTCCGGGCGACGACAGCGCCAATGGCTACGCCATGGACGGCAGTGCGCTGCACGCCACGGTCGTCCAGGCCTTTCCGCTTCGCGTCCTGCGGATGCGCGGCGGCTTCGGACCCTTGCAGGGCGAGCCCGCAACCGGGGTGCTGACCATCACGATGGAAGAGATCGAGGGCGGCACGCGGATCCTGTGGGAATACAATGTCGGCGGTCCGATGCGCTACGAGATAGGCCAGATTTCCGGTGCCGTGGATGCGGTGATGAGCGAGCAGCTGCGCGGACTGCAGGCGCATCTGGGCGCGCTGGACGGCGTCGAGCCCCCGGCCGTCGCCACCGACTCAGAACCGGACGAACCGCCGGAAGAGCCGAGCCTCGAAGCGCAGATCGACGCGCTCGCCGACGACGATTGAATTCCGACAAGGCCGCCGGACGAGCGGTCGCAAGAACACCAGTGCGCTTGACGGCGCAGGTCGCGACACAGGGCAATTTCCCGGCCGCTTGGCTGGATCAGGTAAGGACAGCGACACATGGCTTCAGTTTACGATCGTCACGTCAATCTCGACCAGTTCATGGAAGGGGTGAAGAAGCGCAATCCGGGGCAGCCGGAATTCGTTCAGGCGGTGCAGGAGGTATCGCAGGACATCTTCGAATTCATCGAGGACAAGGAACAATATCACCAGGCCCAGATCCTGCGCCGGATCGCCGAGCCGGACCGGGTGGTGAGCTTCCGCGTGTGCTGGGAAGACGACAATCACAACATCCGCGTCCAGCGCGGATGGCGCGTCCAATGCAACAACGCGATCGGCCCCTACAAGGGCGGCATCCGCTTCCACCCGAGCGTGACCGAAGGCACGCTCAAGTTTCTGGCGTTCGAGCAGACCTTCAAGAATTCGCTTACCGGCCTGCCGATGGGCGGCGGCAAGGGCGGGGCGAACTTCAACCCCAAGGGCAAGTCCGATGCCGAGGTCATGCGCTTCTGCCAGAGCTTCATGACCGAACTCTATCGCCATATCGGCCCCGACACCGACGTGCCGGCCGGCGACATCGGCGTCGGCGGGCGCGAGATCGGCTACATGTTCGGTCAGTACAAGCGCATCGTGAACCGCTGGGAAGGGGTCCTGACCGGCAAGGGGCTGGAATATGGCGGCTCGGCCATGCGCCCCGAAGCTACCGGCTACGGCGCCGTTTATTTCCTGCGCAACATGCTCAAGCACAAGGGCATGGATGTCGAAGGGCACACCGCGGTGATCTCGGGCTCGGGCAATGTCGCGACGCATGCCGCGGAAAAGCTCACCCAGCTTGGCGGCAAGGTCCTCACCCTGTCGGATTCGGACGGGTACATTCACGATCCCGATGGGCTGACCCAGGAGAAGATCGACTGGATCAAGCACCTGAAGAACGTCAAGCGCGGCCGGATCAGCGAATATGCGGACGAGTTCAAGGGTGCGAGCTTCCACGAGGGCCGGCCCTGGGGAGTCGCGGCGGATCTCGCGCTGCCCTGCGCGACCCAGAACGAGCTCAACGAGGACGAGGCGAAGACGCTGGTCGACAACGGCGTGAAGGCGGTGTCCGAGGGTGCCAACATGCCCACGACGCTGGAAGGCGTGCATGTCTTCCAGAAGGCTCGGGTCATGTATGCGCCCGGCAAGGCGGCGAATGCCGGGGGCGTCGCGGTGTCGGGCCTCGAAATGAGCCAGAATTCGGAGCGTATCTCGTGGAATCACGGCCGCCTGGGCGAAATGCTCACCGACCTGATGGAGGGCATCCACGCCAAATGCGTCGAGTTCGGCGATCGCGGAGACGGGCATGTCGATTACGTGAAGGGGGCCAATATCGCGGGCTTCAAGAAGGTCGCCGATGCGATGCTGGCTTTCGGGGTCGTCTGACAAATGGGGGCGGCGCGTCCCATGAGGAAGTGCCGCCCGTTTTGACGGTTGCCGCGCGATAGGCTATGAGGGTTGAAACGCGGATCGCATCGCCCATATGGCGGGTGCGTCGTTCGCGCGCGCAAACCGGTTGACGCCTCGGGCGAATCCGATTAAGCGCGCCTTCATTCGACAGGTAAGGTCCAGTCCGGCAGGCGCCAGCCAATTCGTGCGCCATCCGGGCTTTTTGCGTTAGGGCTGCCGGTCGGATCGACAATCGCTATGAGATAGGGTTCGCCGCCCGACGCAAGCGGCCAGACCCTGTGGAGCATGGAGAAGTAAGTGGCTCGTATTGCCGGGGTCAACATCCCCACCAACAAGCGCGTGATCATCGCGCTCACCTATATTCACGGGATCGGTCGCACGACCGCCGTGCGCATCGCCGACAAGCTCGGGATCGATCACAAGACCCGCGTGCAGGATCTGACCGACGAGGAAGTCCTGCGCATCCGCGAGACGATCGACGAGGATCATCAGGTCGAGGGCGATCTGCGCCGCGAAACCGCGATGAACATCAAGCGGCTGATGGACCTCAGGTCCTATCGCGGCCTGCGTCATCGCGCCGGTCTGCCCGTTCGCGGTCAGCGCACCCACACCAACGCCCGCACCCGCAAGGGCAAGGCCAAGCCGATCGCCGGCAAGAAGAAGTAAGCGGACGGGGCTTCCCGTCACGCTTTTCCCTTCTTGAGAATATAAGGAAGACAGTCACATGGCACGCGAACCCAGCCGGATCAGGCGGCGCGACAAGAAGAACATCACCAGCGGCGTCGCGCATATCAACGCCAGCTTCAACAACACGATGATCACAATCACCGATGCGCAGGGCAATGCCATCAGCTGGTCCAGCGCCGGCATGATGGGCTTCAAGGGCAGCCGCAAGTCGACGCCCTACGCCGCGCAGGTCGCCGCCGACGATGCCGGCAAGAAGGCCGCCGAACACGGGGTGCGCACGCTGGAAGTCGAAGTGAAGGGCCCGGGTTCGGGCCGCGAGAGCGCGCTGCGCGGTCTTGCCGCGGTCGGCTTCACCATCACCTCGATCCGCGACGTGACGCCGATCCCGCACAACGGCGTGCGGCCCTCCAAACGCCGTCGCGTCTGATCCGTACCTGTTCGGCGGGGTGAGCGCCCCGCCGATCTCCTTACGGACCGGTCGCTCCGCCCAGCACCCCGGTCCCGTCCGCATCTAACCTCCAGGGGAAATCCATGTCCGTCAACACCAAGAACTGGCAGGAACTCAAGAAACCCAACACTCTCGACATCAAGGATGGCGGCGACAAGAAGCGCAAGACCACCTTCGTCGCCGAACCCCTCGAGCGCGGCTTCGGCCTGACGCTCGGCAATGCGCTGCGCCGCGTGCTGCTCTCCAGCCTCCAGGGCGCCGCGATCACCTCGATCAAGATCGAGAACGTGCTGCACGAATTCTCCAGCCTCGCCGGCGTGCGCGAGGATGTCACCGACATCGTCCTCAACGTGAAGCAGATCGCGCTGCGCATGGAAGGCGCCGGCATGAAGCGTTTGCAGCTGTCCGCGACCGGTCCCGGGGCGGTCAAGGCCGGCGACATCGCCACGTCGGGCGACATCGAAGTGATGAACAAGGATCTGGTGATCTGCCATCTCGACGAGGGCGCGACGCTCAACATGGAGCTGACCGCCGATGTCGGGAAGGGCTACATTCCGGCGGTGCAGAACCGCCCGGCCGATGCGCCGATCGGCCTGATTCCGGTCGACAGCCTCTATTCGCCGGTCCGGCAGGTGAGCTACAAGGTCGAAAACGCCCGCGTCGGGCAGGAACTCGATTACGACAAGCTCTCGCTGACCGTGGAGACCGACGGCACCGTGACGCCGGAAGATGCCGTCGCCTATGCGGCCCGCATCCTTCAGGACCAGCTGACCCTGTTCGTCCACTTCGAGGACGGCATTCCGCAGCCTTCCAGCGCGATGATCGGCCAGGCCGCCGAGCCGCAGGAAAGCGACACCAACCAGCTCAACCGCTACCTCCTGAAGAAGGTCGACGAGCTGGAACTGTCGGTGCGGTCCGCCAACTGCCTCAAGAACGACAACATCATCTACATCGGCGACCTGGTCCAAAAGACCGAGGCCGAGATGCTCCGCACGCCGAACTTCGGCCGCAAGAGCCTCAACGAGATCAAGGAAGTGCTCTCGTCGATGGGTCTGCGCCTCGGCATGGACATCCCCGGCTGGCCGCCGGAGAACATCGAGGAAATGGCCAAGAAGCTCGAACAAGAGCTGCTGGGCTGACACGGGCGATGGCGGCGGGCCCCAACCGCCGCCGGCACTGGGCTACCTGGAACGGGCCTTTTTCGAACGAAGGATAAAGACATGCGTCACAAGATTTCCGGCCGCAAGTTGCAGCGCAAGACCGGCCACCGCAATGCGCTGTTCCGCAACATGAGCGCCGCGCTGATCAAGCACGAGCAGATCCTGACCACCGCCGCCAAGGCGAAGGAACTGCGCCCCTATGTCGAGAAGCTGATCACGCTGGCCAAGCGCGGCGGCCTCTCCAACCGCCGCCTGGCGATGAGCCGTCTCGGCGACGAGACCCAGCTCAAGAAGCTGTTCGACACGCTGGCCGAGCGTTATGCCGACCGCGAAGGCGGTTACACGCGCGTCATCAAGGCCGGTTACCGCGGCAGCGACGCCGCGCAGATGGCGATCATCGAGTTCGTCGACCGCGACGAGGACGCCAAGGGCCAGGACAGCGGCCCGGTGATGGCCGAAGAAGACGAGTTCGAAGACGCGTAAGCGCTCTCGAAACGCAACAGGATGCAGGGGTCGGGAGGGAAACCTTCCGGCCCCTTTCCTTTTGGAACCGTTCTGCCACAAGACCGGGCATGATCCGCAGAACCATCGCAGCAGCCGCTCTGCTCGCCATCGTCGTTCCCTCCGCTTCCGCGCAGACGGTCTCCCAGGAGCAGCTGGACGCGCGCTACGACCGCGCCATGGCGGCGGGGTACAAGGCGCTGTTCCTGTGCGGAGCAATCGGCAATTCGCACCACATGGCGAAGCGCACTCCCGAAGATATCGCGCGCTGGGAACTGACCGGCATCTATCCCGATCTCGATCCCATCGTTCAGGATCTGCCTTACCGGATCGAAGTGCATGCCGGGACAGCGCTCTCGACCACGCTGGGGCCCACACTCCATTATGTGGCGGTCGACTGGGACGATCGCGTTCCTCCGAGGATCGCGCTTTACAAGCCACGCAGGGGTTGTTCGATATTGCCGATCGGTGCGGCCGAGCCGGTGCCGGCGGCGAAGGCGGAGCGCGTGCTGCCCGGGCCCATGCCGACGATGCGACCGCAGGCGGAAACTCCGGTCGATCCCGTTACGGCGGATGCTTTCCAAAGCGCGTATGGAGAGGGCACGCGGACCACGGCCGTGCTCGTCCAGCGATCCGGCGACATCATTTCGGAGCGTTATGCCGCAGCACCCTTTGGGCTCACCACCCCGCAAAGGACCTGGTCGGTGGCCAAGAGCATCGCCGCCACCCTCGTCGGGGCGGCGGTTCTGCGCGGAGACGCGGATGTGAACGCTTCGGCGGGGCTGGGCGCGGACGCCGCCGATCCGCGCCGCGCGATCACCGTGGATCACGCGCTGCGCATGGCCACAGGACGCTATTCCGAAGCTCCCGGCAATCGCACCGACGCGCTCTATTTCGGGGGTGCGACCGTGCAGGAAACGGCGCTGGACGGGCCATTGGTCCACCGACCCGGAACGATGTTTCGCTATGCCAACAACGACACCCTTGCGGCGACCCAGGCGATTGCCGGAACCTTCACGGATTACCCACCCGGCAAGCTCTTCTCGGCCATCGGCATGAACCAGACCACGGCGGAGACCGATTGGCAGGGCGATTACGTGCTCTCCAGCCAAGTCTGGGCCACCGCCCGCGATCTGGCGCGACTGGGCCAGCTCTACCTCGACGACGGCATGGCGGCCAACGGCACCCGCATCCTGCCGGAGGACTGGGTGGAATACGTCTCGTCGCCCAGCGGTCCGCAGCCCGAGGGAGAATTCGGCTATGGCGCAGGCTTCTGGCTGTTCAACGACAGCGAGGGCGTCCCCCCCGAAACCTTCGCCGCGATGGGCAACCGGGGCCAGTATGTCGTCATCGTGCCGAGCCGAGACGTGGTCATCGTTCGGCGCGGAGAGGACCCCACCGGCGCGCGCTTCGACATCACGGCATTCACGCGCGACGTGCTTGCGGCGCTCGACTGAGCGATTGACCCGGCCGTCGGCGATCCTACATTGCCGGAACGAATTTCCACGGAGAGGACCCACCCCATGAACCGCATCACCGCCGCCGCACTCGCCGGCGCCGCCATCGTCGCGCTCGCCGCGAGCCCCGGAGCCGCCCAGACCATGTCTGTCGACTATCCCGAAACCCGCGCAACCGACACGGCCGAGACCATGTTCGGCGAACAGGTCGCCGATCCCTATCGCTGGCTCGAGAACGACGTCCGCAGCGATGCCGAGGTGGCCCGCTGGGTCGAGGCGCAGAATGTCGTTACCGACGCCTATCTCGACCAATTGCCCGGCACCGAATGGTTCAAGGCCGAGCTCGCCAAGCTGATCGACTACGAACGCTTCGGCATTCCGACCAAGGCCGGCGACCGCTATTTCTACGGCTACAATTCGGGGTTGATGAACCAGTCGCAGTATTTCGTGCGCGACGGCTGGGATGGGGAAGGTCGGCTGCTGATCGATCCCAACCAATGGTCGGCCGACGATGCCACCGCGCTGGCCGATACCGCGCCGTCCAAAACGGGCAAATATCTCGCCTATGCGATCCAGGACGGCGGCAGCGACTGGCGCACGATCAAGGTACTCGATGTCGATACCGGCCAGGAGATGAGCGACGCAATCGAATGGGCCAAGTTCACCGGCATTTCCTGGCTGGGGGACGAGGGCTTCTTCTATTCGCGCTTCCCCGAAACCGAGGGCGGACAGGATTTCCAGTCGCTCAACTACAACCAGAAGGTCTATTTCCACCGCCTCGGCACGCCGCAGTCGCAGGACGAGCTGGTCTTCGAGACACCGCAGGCCAAAGAGCAAGGGCACGGGCTCGGCGTCAGCGACGATGGCCGCTGGGCGTTCATCTCCTCTTCGACCGGCACCGACAACCGCAACGAATTGCGCGTGATCGACCTGACCGCGCGCGGCAGCGGGGGGTGGCAGACGCGCGACATCGTCACCGGGTTCGAGAACGAGTGGAGCCCGATCGCATCGACCGGCGACACGGTCTATTTCATGACCAACAAGGGTGCCCCGCGCTACCGGATTGTCCGCGCCGATCTCACCGCCCCGACGCTGGAATGGGAGGAGGTGATCGCGCAGGGCGATCAGCCGATCTCCGGCGCTTCGATCATCGGCGACCGGCTGGTGGTCGAATTCATGGAAGATGCCAGCAGCCGCGCGGTCTATTACGATCTCGACGGCAACCGCACCGGCGAACTCGACCTGCCCGGGATCGGTTCGATCGGCGGTTTCGGCGGTGAGCCGGGCGATCCCGAAACCTTCTACAGCTTCACCAGCTTCAACCAGCCGGGCGCGATCTATCGCCTAGACGTCGACAGCGGGGAGACCCAGGTTTTCGCGCAGCCCGAGGTCGCATTCTCGCCCGAAGACTACGCGGTCGAGCAGGTGTTCTACGAATCCAAGGATGGCACGCGGGTCCCGATGTTCATCGTCCGCGGCAAGGATTCGACCGGCCCGGCACCCACGCTGCTCTACGGTTACGGCGGCTTCAACATCTCGCTGACGCCGAGCTTCGCCGCCACCCGGCTCGCCTGGCTCAAGGCCGGAGGCACCTTCGCGCTCGCCAACATCCGCGGCGGCGGGGAATACGGCAAGGAATGGCACGATGGCGGCCGGCTGGCCAACAAGCAGAACGTGTTCGACGATTTCATCGCCGCGGGCGAATATCTCAAGGCCAATGGCCACACGACGCCGGACGGGCTGGCGATCCAGGGCGGCTCCAACGGCGGGCTGCTGGTGGGGGCGGTGGTCAATCAGCGGCCGGACCTGATCGATGCCGCCAATCCGGCGGTCGGGGTGATGGACATGCTGCGCTTCGACCAGTTCACCGCCGGACGCTATTGGGTGGACGACTACGGCTACCCTTCGAAGGAAGCCGATTTCCGCACACTGCGCGCCTATTCGCCGTATCACAACATCGCGGATGGCACCGACTATCCGCCGATCCTGGTGACCACCGCGGACACCGACGACCGCGTGGTTCCCGGGCACAGCTTCAAGTACACCGCGGCGCTGCAAGCGGCGGAGCTGGGCGACGAACCGCATCTGATCCGGATCGAGACCCGCGCCGGCCACGGCAGCGGCAAGCCGACCGACAAGATCATCGACGAATACGGCGATGTGCTCGCGTTCCTGGCCTATCACACCGGTCTGGAAGTGCCGCCGCAATAACACCGGGCTGTTCAGATAAATCGACATTTAGCTTAACGCTCGCTGTCGGCGCAATTCAGCCTCGCCACACCGGGGCTCTCCTATAAGGCAATCAACCGAGGCAGTCCCGCCCCGGTCGAATTGAGGAGAGCCTCCCATGAAAACGACTATCGAGAAGCTCGCGAAGGGTGGGATCGCGACCGCTGCCGTGGGCGCAATGGCGCTCGCGTCGGCGACACCCGCCGCCGCCCAGTACCGCGACCGCGACCGTGACGGTATCGGCGTCGGCGAGATCATCGCCGGTGCCGTGATCCTCGGCGGGATCGCCGCCGTCGCCGGATCGATCGGCAATGATCGGAACCGCGACAATCGCTATTACCGCGATGGCCGCTACGGCTATTACAACGGCAACCCGCGCCAGGCGGTCGAAGCCTGCGTCAACGCCGCCAACAACGATGCCCGGCGCAGCGGCTATCGCTACGCCCAAGTCACCGAGATCCGCAACGTCAACGACACGCGCAACGGCTGGCGGGTGCGCGGCAATATCCGCGTCGACGGATCGCAGGGCTACGGCCGTTATGACCGCTACGATCGTTACGACCGGCGCGGCTACAACCGCGGCGACAACGGCAGGTTCACCTGCGAGATCGAACGCGGCCGTATCCGCGACATCGATTACGACGGCATCCGCGGACTGAGGTAAACCCTTGCTGCGGACACAGCAGGGCGGTTCAGGCTTTACTCAGCCTGGACCGCCTAGCTGTGCCGGTTGCCGGGGACCCGCCCGGACATGAGGGATCAGGATCAATGACACGCTTCAAATTCGCTTCGGGACCGGCCTTGCTGGCAGCGCTGTCCCTGACCGCCACCCCTTCAGCGGCCGCCGATATAGGCGTCTCGGTCGCACCGTCTCCGATGGCGGCGCGGGCGCTCGATCTCGGCTGGAGCCCGGCCGACGAGGTCAATGACGGCTATCGTCGCTATCGCCACCGCCATGGCGGCGTGGACGCGGGCGATGTGATCGCGGGCGTGCTGATCCTCGGCGGGATCGCGGCGGTCGCCAGCGCCGCGAGCCGATCGGACGAGCGCCGCGACGATTACCGCTATCCGGCGCGCTATCCCGACGCACGCGGCGATGCGCGCTATCCTTCCCAGGACGCACGCGGCATCAACCGCGCGGTCTCGATATGCGTCGATGCGATCGAGCGCGACGTCCGCGTCTCGCAGGTGGACAATGTCGATCGCACCGCCGCGGGCTGGCGGGTCTCCGGAACTCTCTACGATGGCGAAGGCTTCGATTGCCGCATCGGCAGCGACGGGCGGATCGAGGACATCGACTATTCCGCCCGAGCCGACGGCTGGAGCGAAGGCGTGACATACGAACCCTACGCCGGCGCCGGCAGTGTCGCGCCGAACGCCGGCAACCAGTACGACGACGATCGCTATCGCGCGGCTTGGGCAGATGTGGATGCGCGGGGCGCGGCGGTGGCGGACGGCCCGCTGCCTCCATATCCCGGCGGACCGCTTCCCGGGGACCTCGACGACAGCCAGATCGGCACCGACTATCCGGGCACCGACCGCTGAAACCTGCCGTTCAGCGCTCCGAGCGTTCGCGGTAGGCGGGGAGCGCCAGGCTCCACTGGATCGCCGCCGCGCGCAGGATGTAGCCCGCGGTTGCGGCTCCGATCCAGACCGGCACTCGGGGTAGCCCCACCGCTTCGCCTACGACGCACAGGCCCGCCGAGAGCGCCGCGGCGGTAACGTATAGCTCCGGACGCATGATGATCGACGGTCGCCCGGCCACGACATCGCGGAGAATCCCGCCGACACAGCCGGTCACGATGCCCATGACGATCGCCGGGACCGGAGGCACCCCGTAACTCAGCGCCTTCGCGGCGCCAATCACGGCATAGGCGGTGAGTCCGAGCCCGTCTGCGAAATCCAGCAGGCGTCCCTCCCACCAGCGCATCGGCGTGAACCACGCGAGGAGGGCTGTCGCCAGGCAGACCAGCGCGACCCAGGGATCGGCGATCCAGAACACGGGCGCGCCGATCAGCAGGTCACGCACCGATCCGCCGCCGACCCCGGTCATCAGCGCGAAGAAGGCCATGGTCACGAAGGTCTGCTGTTCGCGCGCGGCAATCAGCGCCCCCGTCAGTGCGAACACCGCCACCCCGGCGAGGTCCAGCCAGTCGAGCAGCGGGGTGAGGACGGTCTCGTTCAATCCGTGTCTCTCAACCGTGCAGGATTTCGGCAAAGGCCGCGGCAGCGGCGATGCAATCGCGGTCGGACCAGCGCGGGCCGATCACCTGCATGCCGCAGGGCAGGGCGCCCGTCGCGCCGATCGGCAGGACGGTGGCGGGCAGGTTGGGGAAGGTGGCAAGGCCGGCCCAGGCGAGGGTATCCGCCGCCGGCCGTGAGGTGCCGTCGATCGTCACTTCGCCCTCGAAGAAGCGGGTCTCGCGATGTTCGATGGCCAGTACCGGGGCCGGGGGCGTCAGCACGAAGTCATAGGTGTCGAACAGCGCGGCCCAGGCCGCTTCGTTGCGCGCCTGCGCGTCGAGCAGGTCGAACCAGTCGGTAGCACTCGCCCGCTTGCCGTCGGGCGCGGGCGCGCCGCGTGCCATGGCGATGTTCAGCATGCGCATGTAGTCCCCATGCTGGCGGGAGAGGTCGGGAAGTCGATCGCTGGCTCGGTCGATCCGCGCCCCCGCATGTTCGAGCGCCGTGATCGCCGCCTCGGTCGGAGCGCGGACCGCCTCGTCGACCGGGCAGGCGGGATGATCGAGCAGCGCCAGGAGCCGCAGTTCGGAAAACGGCTTGCCGGATGGCGGCGGGAGCGGACGATCGGCAGTGAGCTTCAGCAGAAGGTCGATATCGCCGGCGTTGCGCGCCAGCGGCCCGGCGATCGAGAGCGCGCCCTCGTGCGTTCCGCGACCGGCGAAGGCGGGATGCTCGTGACCGCGTTTGCCGACCAGCCCCCAGCTCGACTTGTGCCCCCAGACACCGCAGAAATGCGCCGGAACCCGAACCGAACCACCGATGTCGGTGCCGAAGTCGCACGGCACCATGCCGCTCGCCACCGCCGCGGCGCTGCCACCCGAGGAGCCGCCGGGGCTGCGCGCGTGGTCGTGCGGATTGTTGGTCCTGCCGTAGACCGGATTGTTGGACTGCCAGTCGGCGAGATCGGGAGGCAAGTTGGTCTTGCCGAGAATGATCGCGCCCGCGCGCTTCAACCGCCGCACCACCTCGGAATCGCGCGCGGCGGTCTGGCCCGCGAATTTCTCGTGTCCCCAGGATGTCGGCAGACCCTCTACGTCGAAGCTTTCCTTCACCGTCATCGGTACGCCGAACAGCGGCTGGTCCGCGCGCGGCGCGGTCATGGCCCTGGCCGTCCCGCAGGCGCGATCGAAATCGCATACCACCACCGCGTTGACATGCGCGTCGAGCTTTTCGATCCGCGTGATCGCAAGCTCGACCGCCTCCAGGGGCGAAAGCTCGCCCGCACGGATGGCGGCAGCGGTAGCCACCGCGCCCGGCTTGTCGGTCAATCGCGGATGGGACATGGGACTTCGCTCCTCGCGTGCCTGCATAACGGCGGCGGAGACGCGATCAATCCGTAACTGCCGGGTGCGAGCGCAGCCCGAGCATCAGCCCCAGGCCGATCCCGAAGCCCAGTATCGGTGCCGCTCCGTAGCCGACAAGGGCGCTCGGATAGTTCGAGACGAGGCCTGCAAAGGAAAAACCGAAGAGGCTTCCGGCCAGTGCCTTGCGCGCACCCTCCCGCCCGGGGAAGCCATGAAGAATGAGAAGCAGAGAAGCAACCAGCGCGCCGAGAAGACCCAGAGCGGCCAGGGGATCGGTGAGCGCGAGCCGGAAGATCACGTGTTCGACGAAGGGCTGCGCCGCCAGCTCGCCATTCACGGCGGCGACGAGGCTGGCGAAGAAGGCGACGATCGCGACGATGCCGAGCTTCCAGTCCCGCGTCGCATCGTACAGTCCGGCAGTCGCGAGCATGATCGCGGCACCGGTCGCCATGTCCGGCTGAAGCACGGCCGCGAAGAGCGCGATCGACAGGATCGCGGGGGCATGGTCGGGATCGTCGGCTGCCATGACAGCCAGCGCCGGAACGCACAGCATTCCGGCATGGAGGGACACCGGGCCGAGGGGCAGCCAGCGAGCGACGCCGGAAATCGAGGGACCGGTCAGAATCGGGAGGAAGAGAGCCGCGAGCGCGACGACCAGCAGGATGCGCCGGGCAACCGGCGGCAGACTGCGTGGCGCGAACAAGATCCACAGGGTCGCGAGCACCAGCGCGCCGGCATTGACGGCCGGATAGGATGGCGGCGCGTCGAACGCGAAGAGATAGCCGATACCGGCGACGACCGGGATCGCGAGCGCAACGACGGCAATCGCGCGTTGGTGCATCGCCGGTCAGACGTGGATGGGCTTGCCCTGGACCGCCATCGCCGCTTCCTTGATCGCCTCGGAATGGGTCGGGTGGGCGTGGCAGGTATAGGCGATGTCCTCGCTGGTAGCGCCGAATTCCATCGCCTGCGCCGCCTGGGCGATCATGGTCCCGGCGGGAACGGCGATGGCCCAGACGCCGAGCACGCGGTCGGTCTCGGCATCGGCGACGATCTTCACGAAGCCGTCGGGCTCGTGATTGGTCTTGGCGCGGCTGTTGGCCATCATCGGGAACTTGCCGATCTTGACCTTGGCCTTGTCGCCACCCGCCTTCTCGATCGCTTCCTCCTGCGTGAGGCCGACCCCGGCGATTTCCGGCCAGGTGTAGACCACGCTGGGGATGATCGCATGGTTCACGATGCCGGTCTGCCCGGCGATGTTCTCGGCCACCGCGATGCCCTCGTCCTCGGCCTTGTGCGCCAGCATCGGGCCGGGGATCACGTCGCCGATCGCCCACACGCCCTCCACCGAAGTGCGGAAGTCGTGATCGGTCTCGATCTGGCCGCGCTTGTTGGGTTCGAGCCCGATCGCTTCGAGGCCGAGACCGTCGGTGTTCGGGCGCCGGCCGATCGAGACCAGCACGCAGTCCGCTTCCATCGTCTCGCTATCGCCGCCGGCCGCGGGCTCCATGGTCAGCGTCGCCTTCTTGCCCTTCACGGTGACGCCGGTGACCTTGGTCGAAAGCTTGAACTCGATCCCCTGCTTCTTGAAGATCTTGCGCGCTTCCTTGCGGATATCGCCGTCCATGCCGGGCAGGATCTCGTCGAGAAATTCGACACAAGTGACTTTCGCACCCAGCCGCCGCCAGACGCTGCCCAGCTCGAGCCCGATGACCCCGCCGCCGATCACCACCATGTGTTCGGGAACCTTGGCGAGTTCCAGCGCACCCGTGGAATCCACCACAACCTGCTTCGCGTTGTCCACCTCGACGTTGGGGAGCGGGGTGACGGAAGAACCCGTGGCGATGACGATATCCTTCGCGGTCACCGTCTCTTCGCCGACCTTGACCGTATGCGCGTCCTGGAAGCTGGCGCGGCCCTTCTTCCAGTCGACCTTGTTCTTCTTGAACAGGAACTCGATGCCGCCGGTCAGCCCTTTCACCGCATCGCGGCGCTGGCCGTGCATCTTGTCGAGGTTCAGTTTGGGGCTGACCTCTATCCCCATCTCCGCCATCGCGCCGTTGGCCGCGGCGTCGAAATATTCGCTCGCATGCAGCATCGCCTTCGACGGGATGCAGCCGACGTTGAGGCAGGTGCCACCTAGCGTCTCGCGGCTTTCCGCGCAGGCGGTCTTCAGCCCCAGCTGCGCCGCCCGGATCGCGGCGACATAGCCGCCGGGCCCGGCTCCGATGACGAGGACGTCGTAATCGTACTGGGTATTGCTCATTGGCTTTCCATCTCGTTGGTGTTCGCGCCGCCCCGGAACCCGAGCGATTCATCGATGCACTGGGCGACGATGTCCTCGAGCCCGGTTGCCTCGCCCGCGATCAGGTCGGTTACGCTGAGCTGATCCTGCGCACGGCGAGTGGCGCATTCGCAAACCTGGTCGACGGCGCCGGCGGGAACGCCGAAGTTCTCGATCTGCGTGGTGCAAGCGACGCGCAGCTGGCCGGCGAGAGCGCCGCCGCCGGATGCCTCGCCGGTGTCGCTGCCGTGCCCGCAGGCCCCTACGGCGATGGCGGCGACGAAAGCGAGAGGGAGTTTGGACAGTCTGGTCATCGAATGTCTCACAGGTCGATAAGCATCCGGGTCGGATCCTCGATCGCCTCCTTGATGATCTTGAGGGCGGTCACGGCCTCGCGCCCGTCGATTAGGCGGTGGTCGTAGCTGAGCGCGAGATACATCATCGGGCGAATGACGATCTGCCCGTCGACCACGACCGCGCGGTCCTCGATGCGATGCAGGCCGAGAACGGCGCTCTGCGGCGGGTTGATGATCGGGGTCGACATCAGGCTGCCGAACACGCCGCCGTTGGAGATGGTGAAGGTGCCGCCCTTCATGTCTTCCATCGTCAGCGTGCCCTCGCGGGCCCGCGCGCCGAAATCGGCGATGTCCTTCTCGATCTGCGCGAAGCCTTTCCTGTCGGCGTCGCGGATGACCGGGACGACGAGACCGTTGGGCGCGCTGACCGCGACCGAGATGTCGACGAAGTCATGATAGACGATCTCGTCGCCCTCGATATAGGCGTTGGCCGCGGGGACGTCCTTCAGCGCCAGGCACGCGGCCTTGGCGAAGAAGCCCATGAAGCCGAGCTTGATGTCGTGCTTCTTGGCGAAGAGGTCCTTGTACTTCTCGCGCGCCTCGATGACGGCGCTCATGTCGCAATCGTTGAAGGTGGTCAGCAGCGCGGCCTCGTCCTGCGCGCCCTTGAGGCGCTTGGCGATGGTCTGGCGCATGCGGGTCATCTTGACCCGCTCGACCTTGCGCTCGCCCGATGCGGATGGCGCGGGAGAGGACGTGGGTGCGGGTGCCGGGCTCGGTTGCGCAGACGTGCCGCCGTCCTTCTTGGCCTCGGCGGCGCGCAGCACGTCTTCCTTGGTCAGCCGGCCGTCCTTGCCGGTGCCCTCGATGTTGGAGGGGTCGACCCCGTGTTCGAGCACCGCGCGGCGGACGGCGGGCGACAGGGTCTGGGTCCCGTCGCCCTCGGCGACCTGCTTGGCCTGCTCGGGCGCGGCCTTCTCGATCTGTGCGGGCTTTTCCGGAGCCTCCGCAGGCTTGGGCGCCGGTTTGGCCGCACCGCCGCCGGCACCTTCCTCGACGGTGGCGATCACCGCGCCGACCTCGACCGTGTCACCGACGCCGACCTTGTGCTCTCCAAGCGTGCCGGCGACCGGCGAGGGGACCTCGACCGCGACCTTGTCGGTCTCGAGGCTGGCGATCGGCTCGTCCACCGCGACGCTGTCGCCGGGTTGCTTGAGCCATTCGCCGACCGTCGCTTCGGTGACGGATTCGCCGAGTGTGGGGACCTGGATTTCGGTGGCCATGTTCGTGTATTTCCTCTGTCGGCCTGAAACTTACGGGCAGTCGCCGCGCGCGGCGGCACCGCCGTCGGCAAGGCCCAGCGCGATGCTGACCAGTGCCTCCTGCTGGATCTGGTGGCGGGTGGCGTAACCGGTGGCGGGAGAGGCGGCGACTTCGCGCCCGGCATAGCAGGGGCGCATGCCGTCCTTGCCCGCATCGGTCGCGGATTCCTCGATCAGGCGGTCGACGAAGAACCAGGCGCCGTTGTTCTTCGGTTCTTCCTGGCACCACACGATCTGTTCGAGATTGGGCATGCGTTGCAGGCGCGCCGAAAGCGGTTCGCCGGGGAAGGGATAGAGCTGTTCGATGCGCACGATCGACACATCCTCGAGACCTTCCTCGTCGCGCCGCTCGATCAGGTCGTAGGCCACCTTTCCGCTGCACAGCACCAGGCGCCGGACCTTGTCGTCGGGAATGTCTTTCGGATCCGATTTGATCCGCATGAAGTGCGTATCGCCGGTGAAATCCCGCGCTTCGGACTTCGCCATCGGGTGCCGGAGCAGGCTCTTGGGCGTCATGATCACCAGCGGCTTGCGGAAGGGGCGCAGCATCTGCCGGCGCAGCGCGTGGAAATAGTTTGCCGGCGTGGTTATGTTGCAGACCTGGATGTTGTCGTTGGCGCACAGCTGCAGGAAGCGCTCGAGCCGCGCCGAGCTGTGTTCCGGCCCCTGGCCTTCGTAGCCATGCGGCAGCAGCATCACCAGGCCATTGGCCCGCAGCCATTTGACCTCGCCGGCGGCAATGAACTGGTCGATGATGATCTGCGCCCCGTTGGCGAAATCGCCGAACTGCGCTTCCCACATCACCAGTGTCTTGGGATCGGCCATGGCGAAGCCGTATTCGAAGCCGAGCACGCCGTATTCGGACAGGATGGAATCGTAGACCTCGAACTTGCCGTGCGGCAGCGTGGCGAGCGGAATGTACTTGCGCTCGTCGTTCTGGTCGGTCCAGATCGCGTGGCGCTGGCTGAAGGTGCCGCGGCCGCTGTCCTGACCGGACAGGCGCACGCCGTAGCCTTCGGTGACGAGGCTCCCGAAGGCCAGCGCCTCGCCGGTCGCCCAGTCGAAGCCCTCGCCGGTCTCGAACATCTTGCGCTTGGCATCGAGCACCCGGCCCAGCGTCTTGTGGATGGCGAGATCGTCTGGAACCGTGGTCAGGGTTCGGCCGAGGCTGTCGAACAGCTTCTTGGTCAGCGCGGTGTCGACGTTGCGCCGCGCGGTCTCTGGATCGGCGGGCTTGGAAAGACCGGCCCAGCGTCCGCCGAACCAGTCGGCCTCGTTCGGCTTGTAGCTCTTCGCGGCCTCGAAATCCTCTTCCAGCCGAGCATTGAACTCGCTCGACAGCTGCTCGGCGTAGCCTTCCTCGATCACGCCCTCGTCGCGCAGGCGCTTGCGATAAATTTCGCTGACCTTGGGGTGCTGGCGAATTTCCTTGTACATCAGCGGCTGGGTGAAGCTCGGCTCGTCGCCCTCGTTGTGGCCGAAGCGGCGATAGCACCACATGTCGATCACGATGTCGCGGCCGAAGGTGTGGCGGTATTCGATCGCCAGCTTGCAGGCGAATGTCACCGCCTCGGGATCGTCACCGTTGACGTGCAGGATCGGTGCCTGGACGCCCTTGGCGACGTCGGAAGGGTAGGGCGACGATCTGGCGAATTTGGGACTGGTCGTAAAACCGATCTGGTTGTTGATCACGAAATGCAGACAACCGCCGGTGTTGTAGCCGCGCACGCCCGACAGCCCGAAACATTCCCATACGATGCCCTGGCCGGCGAAGGCGGCATCGCCGTGGATCAGCACCGGCAGGACCTGCTCGTGCTTCTTGAGATCGTCACGAATGGCCTGCTGCGCGCGGGTCTTGCCGAGCACCACCGGATCGACCGCCTCGAGATGGCTGGGGTTGGGGACGAGGCTCATATGCACCGAGATGCCGTCGAACTCGCGGTCGGTGCTGGTGCCGAGATGGTATTTGACGTCGCCCGAACCGCCGACATCGTCGGGATTGGCGCTGCCGCCCTGGAATTCGTGGAAGATGACCTTGTAGGGCTTGGCCATCACGTTCGCGAGCACGTTCAGACGGCCGCGGTGCGCCATGCCGTAGATGATCTCGCGCACGCCGAGCTGGCCGCCGTATTTGATTACCGCCTCGAGCGCGGGGATCATCGATTCCCCGCCATCGAGCCCGAAACGCTTGGTGCCGACGTATTTCTTGCCGAGGAAACTCTCGTATTCCTCGCCGCGGATCACCGCGGCCAGGATAGCCTTCTTGCCTTCGGGGGTGAACTGGATGGTTTCACCCGGGCTCTCGAAGTGATCCTGCAGGAAACGCCGTTCCTCGGTATCCGAGATGTGCATGTATTCGAGGCCGACCTTGCCGCAATAGGTCGCGCGCAGCGTCTCATAGAGCGTACCGATCTTCACCCAGTCGTAGCCGAACACGCCGCCGACAAAGACCTCCTTGTCCTCCTGACCGGCGAAGCCATGCCATTCGAGCGTCAAATCCTCGGGCTGTTCGCGGTGGGTGAGGCCGAGCGGATCGAGATCGGCGGCGAGATGCCCGCGCACCCGATAGAGCCGGATAAGCAGCATGGCGCTGATCGAATCCTCGGCCGCCGCCTCCACCGATTTCGCATCGGTGGGCTTGCCCGCCTGCTTCGCCGCCTGAGCGACGGCCAGCTTCATCTGCGTCGGGTCGAGCGCCTGCGTCAGATCGTCGCCGGAATCGACGACTTCGCTCAGCCAGTTCGGCCGCGCCCAGCTGGGGCCGGGCTGGGGGCCTTCCTGCGCGCCCAGCTCGGGGATGAAGTCGTGGCTTTCGTTACCCATTGTCACCTCACATTGAAGGAGTGCGTGAGGATCAGGCGAGTTCCTTCAGCATCGCATCGAGCGTGGTGCCGAGCTCGCTGGGGGACGGGGAAACGCGGATGCCCGCATCTTCCATCGCCGCGATTTTGTCGTCCGCGCCGCCCTGGCCGCCCGAGACGATCGCCCCGGCATGGCCCATGCGGCGGCCCGGAGGCGCGGTGCGGCCGGCGATGAAGCCGACCATCGGCTTGCGACGGCCCTTGGCGGCCTGTTCCTTGATGAAGGCGGCGGCCTCTTCCTCGGCGCTGCCGCCGATTTCGCCGATCATGATGATCGACTTGGTCGCATCGTCATCGAGGAACATGTCGAGCACGTCGATGAAATTGGTGCCGTTGACCGGATCGCCGCCGATGCCGACCGCGGTGGTCTGGCCCAGGCCCACCTGCGTGGTCTGGTGCACGGCTTCGTAGGTCAGCGTGCCCGAACGGCTGACGACGCCGACCGAACCCTTCTTGAAGATCGAGCCGGGCATGATGCCGATCTTGCACTCGCCCGGGGTCAGCACGCCCGGACAGTTCGGGCCGATCAAGCGGCTCTTCGTGCCTTCGAGCGCGGCCTTGACCCGCACCATGTCGAGCACCGGAATGCCCTCGGTGATGGTCACGATCAGCGGGATCTCCGCATCGATCGCCTCGCAGATCGCATCCGCGGCGAAGGGCGGCGGCACGTAGATCACCGAGGCATCGGCCCCGGTCGCCTCCTTGGCCTCGCGCACGGTGTTGAAGTTCGGGAGGCCGAGATGCGTCGTCCCGCCTTTGCCCGGCGTGACACCCGCGACCATCTGCGTCCCGTAATCGAGCGCCTGCTGCGTGTGGAAGGTGCCGGTGTCGCCGGTCATCCCCTGAGTGATGACCTTGGTGTTCTTGTCTACGAGGATGCTCATGCTCTAGTCCTTGTTCCGTCATGCCAGCGCAAGCTGGCATCTCTTGCCGCGCGAGACCCCGACTTGAGCCGGGGTGACGGCTCTCATTTCAGGCTTTCGTCCAGCCCCTTGCACGCCTCGAGCAGTTCCTCGACCGCGTCGGTCGAGACCTTGAAATTGCTCTTTTCCTCGTCCGACAGCTCGATCTCGATCACGTCCTCGATGCCATTCGCGCCGATCACCGCCGGGACGCCCACGTACAGCCCGTCGAGGCCGTACTTGCCTTCGACAAAGGCGGCACAGGGAAGGACGCGCTTCTGGTCGCCGAGATAGGCTTCGGCCATCGCGATGGCGCTGGTCGCAGGGGCGTAATAGGCGCTGCCGTTGCCGAGCAGCTGAACGATCTCGCCGCCGCCGCCACGGGTGCGCTTGACGATCTCGTCGATGCGGGTCTCGGAAACGCCCTTGATCTTGGCGAAGTCGTTCACCGGAATGCCGTTGATCGTGGTGTAGCTGGTCACGGGCACCATGGTGTCGCCGTGGCCGCCCAGGACGAAGGCGTTGACGTCGCGGGTCGAGACGCCGAACTCCCAGGCGAGGAAGGTCGCGAAGCGCGCGCTGTCGAGCACGCCCGCCATGCCGACCACCTTCTCGTGCGGCAGGCCGGAAAATTCGCGCAGCGCCCAGACCATCGCGTCGAGGGGGTTGGTGATGCAGATCACGAAGGCGTCGGGGCAGTTGTTCTTGATGCCTTCGCCGACTGCCTTCATCACTTTCAGATTGATGCCCAGCAGGTCGTCGCGGCTCATGCCCGGCTTGCGCGGCACGCCGGCGGTGACGATCACCACGTCGGCCCCGGCGATGTCGGCATAATCATTGGTGCCGGTGATCTTCGCGTCGAAACCCTCGATCGGGCCGCACTGGCTGAGGTCGAGCGCCTTACCCTGCGGCATTCCTTCGGCGATGTCGAAAAGGACGATGTCGCCCATTTCCTTCTTCGCGGCGAGATGGGCGAGCGTGCCGCCGATCATCCCGGCGCCGATTAGCGCGATCTTCTTGCGTCCTGGGTTCTGGGCCATGAGAGCGGGTCTTGTCCTTGTGCCTGTCGCGGGACCGGTGTGACCTTCAAGCCGGTGGCGCGCTCCCTGTCCCGCAAGGATGATCGTGCCGGGCATTTGCGTGGAGGCGAACTAGGCCGAGGTCGGCCCGATTGCAACCGCCATTAGCCGCGCAAATCCAACAATCTTTGCAATTGGTTCGCAGTTGCAAGAACACGTTGCAATCTGTCTCGATAAAGGTCGCTCGCAAGGTCCGACCGGTTGCGGACGATCTGCCGTCCGGCGCGGAAATTATCCGACGATACGGGCTGGGCTGTCCTGGTCGCGCTCCTGCGCCAAGAGCATGGCGGCGAGATAGTCGGGCACCGCCCGACTGAAGTAATAGCCCTGTCCAAGGTTGCACCCTGCCTCGCGCACCGCGGAGACCTGTTCGATCGTCTCGAGACCTTCCGCCACGATGTCCATGTCCAGCGTCGCCGCCATCTGGCTGACCGCGCGGATGATCGCGTCGCTCTTCCTGCCGACATTCGGTCCGGAAACGAAACTGCGGTCGACCTTGATCTTCGAGAAGGGCCATTTGTTGATGTAGCCGAGCGAGGAATAACCGGTGCCGAAATCGTCGAGCGCGAAGCGCACGCCGACCGCGGACAGTTCCTCGATGAAGGAACCGACGGTCGGACTGTCCTCCATGAACAGCGTTTCGGTCACTTCGAGCTCGAGCCGCCGCGGGTCGAGCCCGGCATCGCGCAGCGCATTGAGGATGCCCAGCGCCGCTCCCGGAGCCTTGATCTGCAGGGGAGAAAGGTTGACCGCGAGGGTGATGTCCGCCGGCCATTGCGCGGCCGCCCGGGCCGCCTGCGCGGTGATCCAGTTGCCCAGGGTCACGATGGCGCCGGTCTCTTCGGCGACGGGGATGAATTCGTCCGGCCGCAACTCACCCTTTTCCGGATGGAACCAGCGCACCAGAGCCTCGAAGGCGCGAATCCGTCCGGTGGAAAGATCGACGATGGGCTGGAAAAAGATCGACAGCTCGTCGCGTTGCAGCGCCGCGCGCAGCTCCGCCTCGATTTCCCTGCGGCGAACCAGATCGCGGGTCATCGACTTGTCGAAGAAGGCCATCTGGTTCTTGCCGTTGGCCTTGGCGTGATAGAGCGCGAGATCGGCGTGCTGCATCAGCGATTCCGCATCCTCGCCGTCGTCCGGCAGGGCGGCGATGCCGACGGAGGCTTTCACTTCCAGCCGCTCGTTGTCGAGCCGGATGGGGCGGTTGATCTCGCTCAGGATCCGCGTCGCGATCTTCTCGCAAGCACGCTTGTTCTCGACCTCGCACAGCATCACGAATTCGTCGCCGCCGAACCGGGCCACGGCTCCGCCGGCGGGATTGATCTCGCGCAGGCGGGAGGCGATCTCCCCCAGCACACGGTCGCCGGTCTGATGCCCGAGCAGATCGTTCACCTCCTTGAACCGGTCGATGTCGATCCAGAACATGCCGAGGGACTTGCTCCCGCGGTCGGTGATCGCTTCGAGCAGGCAATGGTTGAGCCCGGCACGATTGGCGAGGCCGGTGACCACGTCGGTCCGCGCAAGCTCCTGCATGCGTTCGGCAAGCCGGCGGCTCTCCTCCGCCGAAGAGATCGAATCCCGCAGTACCTTGAAGACGTTGATGGTGATGCTCGCCATGGCCGGCAGCAGCAGGACCATGTTGACGACGAGGAGGTACATCGCCAGCCCGCCGATCCACAGGCAGGCGGCCATCACCGGCAGGCAGACCCAGATCAACTGACCGAGCGCGATGACCGGCCGACCGGCATTGCGCGCGCAGATGCCGACGCCGTAGCAGGTCGCATTGGCCACCATCAGCAGCTCGATCCCCGCCGGCAGCTCCATCACCATGGTCGCCGCCGCGATCAGTCCGAGCATGCCCGAATAGAGGAAGGCGCCGATCTCGTAGACAATCTCGAGCGTCTGGGTATCGGCCCTGCTGCCGCCCTTGGGCAGTCTGAGAGCCAGCGAAACACGGGCGATCGCAACCACCGCCAGAATGACGGAGAAGATGTAGAGCAGCCGCTCGCCGCTGAGATAGGCGGCGGCGAGGCTCGAAACGATGCCGTTGACTGCGCCGATCGCCAGACTGCTGGGCTGGGTGTAAAGCGTGCGGACGAGCAGGTCCCTGACGCGGTCGGTGAGCGCCTCGTCGCCGTCTTCGGGCAGGTGGAGCGGTACCGGCTCCGTGGTGTGGTGACGCTCGGCCATCCTCACCCTATTCGCCGACAACCGTCGAGATTTGGTTAATGGCGGGGTCGCGACCAACCCCAGAAAAGGCGATTTGCCTAAGTTTCAGCGTGTTAACGAATGTCCGCCGCCCGCTCTATCTGCGCGGCCATGCGGCGGTCGAGCGCACGGCAGACCCCCAGCCACCATTCGTAGGACTGCCGGTCGTCGGCGAAGAATGCGCTTTCGGCCTGCTTGCGGGCCTCGCGCGCGGCACCGAGGCCGTGTTCGGCGAATTGCCGCAGCGCTGCCTTCAGCATCAGGTCCTGTTTCTCGAGGCCGAAGGTATCGCCGGGGGCGCAATTGTCGTTCGCAGCACGGGCGTGCGCCTTGCGCGCCAGCGCTCGTGCGATCGGGGAGCTGGCGGGCGAACGAGCGGCGGCAAAATGAACGGACATATCGGGGCGACTCCGAAGCGGGTGGTCAGATCGACCGCCGGACGGCTAGCCGTGCACGCGCTAAGGCTTGGTTCCGCAGCAGGGTTATGAAAGCGTAAAGCTTTTCGCGCTCACGACGACCCAGCCGCGAGGCAGCGCCGGATCAGCTGCCCGGCTTGTTCAGCCAGCGCCCGCTGCGGGCGTATTCGGGGCGCACCTGTCCGCCGCCGGGCAGCCGGTCGGTGACGGCCGGAGGCGCGGTGGGGGAGGCCCCCGCTCCTGCAGCGGGCTCGACCGCCTCGGGCGTCGCGGCAAGGGGCACGGCGGTATCGCGAAAGACCGGCGGCTGGGCCGGGGCGGCGGCGAAGATTTCGGGTTCGCGAGGGCGCGGAGCGGCCAGGGGCTCGCCTCCACGATAGGAGATCGAGAAGGCATCGGCCCGGCCCGCGCGGCCCTTCCAGCGATAGAAGCGATGCGCCCCGATCGAGCCGATCATGTCGAGGCTGGAAGCCCAGTAGGGATTGACCGCGTGGGTGTGATAATGGGTCGCGGTGCCGACGGGGGTGAAGACGTCGCCCGCCAGTGCCGAAAGCGCGACCGATTGTGCCACCGCCCAGCCGCGCCGCGAAGGCGTGCGCGCCAGGCTGCCGTCGCAGGTGAAGGTGAACTGGCACCCGGTGCGCCGTTCCGAACCCTGGAACACTACGCCGCAGACGCTGGCGGGATAGGCGGGGTGCGCCACGCGGTTGAGCACCACCTGCGCCACCGCGCGCTGGCCCTCGTAGCTCTCGCTCGCCGCTTCGTAATAGACCGCCATCGACAGGCACTGCAGCGCCCGCGCCTTGTCGAGCCCGCTGCCCGCGCTCTGGAAGGCCGGTGCGGCAAGGCCGGTGGTCTCGGGATCGTGCGCGGTGGCGAACGTGATCGTCTCGCCGCCACTCGAAGTTGCGGCGCTGCGCAGTTCCTCGACGTCGAAGGCGAGCCGCGGGGTTTCCTCGACCCAGTAGAAGGCCGATCCGGGAAAGCTCTGGCCTGCGGTCTCGAACGGCATCGGCGAGAGCGCGGCGGTCTCGTCCTCCAGGCCCATCAGGCTGCGCCAGGTGCCGCTCTGCGCCACGGTCGGTACTGTCGCCGCCACCAGCAGCGCGCCGAGCGCGGCGATCCGCAGCCGCCGCGCCTTGCGGGCTTCGGCGCGTTGCTGGCGGCGCTGCGCGATTCGGATGGAAGCGTCGGTCATGGCGTGCGAGGCGGCGTTCATAGCCGTGCTATTCTTTCCTTACCACTAATCCTCGCTCCCCGCGCAGCTCCCGCCGCCATGGTCCCGGAGCGGGACAGACCGCTTGCCGCGGCACGAAGGCGACGATATGGGCGCCGCAGGACACGGGTTGGTGCTGCGTCCGGCGAAGGCCGGGCCGGCGCCCTAAGAGGGAAGGAGGTGGAGCCTTGCGCTCCGTAAATGCCTCCGCTGCCCCCGCAACTGTGACCGGGGAGTCGTCCCGCCGATATGCCACTGCCCCTCGCCGGGGCGGGAAGGCGGCGGGAGGGCGTAGATCCGGGAGCCAGGAGACCTGCCCGAGTCCGTCGTTCGGCCGCGGGCGGGGTGTACCGATGGCAAACGGGCGAGCGCATGAATTCGCGCTCCCTCCGTCATGAGCGGCGTTCGTTCGTGATAGGAGGTTTTATGTACAAACGACTGCTTTTGCTTACCGTTTTTGCTTTGCCCGCTGCGGCCCAGGCGCAGGAGAGGTCCGCGCCCGAAGACGAGATCGACACGATCACGGTCACCGCGACGGGTCTGGCAACCGATATCGCCAACACCGGCCAGGCGGTTGCGATCGTCGACAGCGAGGAAATCGATGCGGTGCAGGGCGCCGATCCGATCCGCATCCTCAGGCGGCTCCCTGGGGTGAACACGGTCCGCAGCGGTCCGGTCGGCGCGCAGACCAGCGTCTTCGTTCGCGGTGCCGCCAACGAGCAATTGCTGGTTCTGATCGACGGGGTCCGTGTTGCCGACCCCGCTTCGCCCTCGGGCGGCTACGATTTCGGCAATCTGCTGGCGACCGGGGTCGGCAAGTTCGACCTCCTGCGCGGGTCCAACTCGACCATCTGGGGATCGGACGCGATCGGCGGCGTGCTCGACATCTCGACCCGCGGCGCTCCGGGCTTGTCCGGAAGCCTCGAATACGGCGCGCGCGACACGCTGACCGCCAATGCCACCGGCGGGGTCTCGGGCGACAGTTATTACGCGGGCCTCAGCGCCAACTGGTTCCGAACCGACGGCTTCTCGGCCGCCGCGGGCGGCACCGAACCCGACGGTTTCGAGCAGTTCTCTCTCGGCGGCTCGGGCTTCCTCGATCTCACCCCGGCGCTCGAGCTTTTCGTCAACGGCCGCTATGCGGCCGGCGAGCTCGACATCGACGGGTTTCCGGCCCCTGCCTTCGCGCTCGCCGACACGGCCGAGACCCAGGAGACCGAGCAATATTCAGGCGCGGTCGGCCTCAATTATTACGGTCAGGACCTTACCCTCAGGGCGTCCTACTCGCTCTCCGATACCGAGCGCGAGAATTTCGACCGCACCGTCAGCGACGTGCCGAGCTTCACCAGCGACGGCCATTCGGACCGCGTGTCGCTGCGCGGCGAATACCGGCTGATCGGCGGGCTCACCGTCGCCGCCGGGGGCGAACGCGAATGGACCTCCTACGAGACCGCTTCCGACGCCCGGGCGGAGACTGCCATCACCGGCGGCTACGTCCAGCTCGGCTGGGTGCTCGGCGGGCTCGCCGCGCATGTCGGCGGGCGGATCGACGACCACGAGCGCTTCGGCAGCGAGGCGAGTTTCGGCGGCGATCTCAGCTATGCGCTGGGCGGCGGCTGGCGCGCCCGCGCGAGCGTGGGCGAAGGGTTCAAGGCTCCGACCCTGTTCCAGCTCTTCTCCGATTTCGGCAACCGCAACCTCCAGCCCGAACGCAGCACCAGCTACGATCTCGGGATCGAGCGCGGATCGCGAGGGGAAGGGCTGCACCTTGCCGCCACCGCCTTTCGCCGCGACAGCGAGGATCTGATCGCCTTCGTGTCCTGCTTCGGCTCGGCCGATCCGATCTGCATCGGCCGCCCTTTCGGCACCTACGACAATGTCGCCCGCGCCCGGGCGCAGGGTCTGGAATTCGAGGCCGGGGCCGATCTGCTGCCCGGCCTGCGCCTGTCGGCGGCGGCCACCGTGCTCGATGCGGAAAACCGGATCAGCGACAACGACCTCGCACGGCGGCCGAACTTTTTCGCCACGATCTTCGCCGATTACGCGACATCCTTCGGGCTGAATCTCGGCGCGGACCTGCGCCTCGTCGGCGACAGTTTCGAGAATGCGACGAACACGATCAAACTCGATGGCTACGAGGTCCTGGACCTGCGCGCATCCTTCGACGTGACCGATCGGTTCGAACTCTTCGGCCGGGTCGAGAACGTCTTCGATGCGGATTACCAGACTGCCGCCGGCTACGGGACCGCGGGGCGGGGCGCGTTCCTCGGGGTGAGGGCGCGGATGTGATCCGTCTGGCGGCCGCGGCGGTGCTGGCGCTGACCGGCTGCGCCCGGCCCGCCGTGCCGCCGGTGGCATCGCAGGGGGAGGGGCGGCCGACCATCGTCAGCCTCAACCCCTGCACCGATGCGATCCTCGCCGAACTCATGGGACCCGAGCGGCTGCTGGCGATCTCGCACTACAGCCAAGATCCGCGCGCGACCTCGATGGACATCGCCCGGGCGCGCCGGTTCCGTGCCACCGGCGGTACGGTGGAGGAGGTGCTGGCGCTCGATCCCGATGTGGTCGTCGCCAGCAGCTTCCTCGCACCCGCCACCAGGGCAGCCCTGGAGGAACTGGGGATTGCCGTGACCACCGTCGGCATCGCCGCGAGCGTCGACGACAGCATCGCCCAGATACGGCAGCTTGCCGACCTGTCGGGGGAGCAAGCGGCCGGCGAGCGGCTGGCGGCGCGGGTGGCCGCTGCGGCCCGGCCGGTCGCGGGACCGCGCCGGACCGCGGTCTTGTGGCAGGCGGGCGGAATCGTGCCGGGCGGCGATGCGCTGGTCAGCGAATTGCTCGACCGCGCCGGGTTCGACAATCACACCGCCGCGCGGGGCCTCGGGCAGGCGAGCTATCTGCCGCTCGAGCAGGTGCTCGCCGATCCGCCCGACCTGCTGCTGGTCGCGGGGAGCGAGGTGGGGCAGTCCCACCCGGCGCTGGAGCGGGTGCCAGACATGCGCCGCGCGCGTTTCGATCCCTCGCTGGTCTATTGCGGCGGGCCGACGATCATCCGCGCGATGCAGCGGCTGCGCGAATTGCGGCGGACATGACGCGCGCGGTCGCCATTTTCGCGATCCTGCTCGCGATTGCCTTCCCGCTGTCGCTGCTGGCGGGGCGGGTCTGGCTCGAGCCCGCGACCACGCCCAACGCCGCCCTGATCCTTGCCGAACTGCGCCTGCCGCGCTCGATCCTCGCCATGATTGTCGGAGCCGGGCTGGGCGCGGCGGGTGCGGCGATGCAGGGCTATCTGCGCAATCCGCTCGCCGACCCCGGCCTGTTCGGGATCGCGCCCGGCGCGGCGCTGGGCGCGGTGGCGGCGCTGTGGTTCGGCTATGCCGCCGCGCCCTATCTCCTGCCGCTGTTCGCGCTCGCCGGGGCAGGGGGAGCGATGGCGCTGCTCGCCGCGATCGCCGGGCGGACCGGCGGGATCGCCCTGTTCACGCTCGCCGGGCTGATGGTGGCGAGTCTCGCCGGCGCGCTCACCGCACTGGCGATCAGCCTTGCGCCCAATGCCTTCGCCATGTCGGAGATCGTCATGTGGCTCAACGGCGCGCTGACCGACCGCAGCTGGCGCGAGGTTGAGATCGCCGCCCCGCTGGTAGCGGGCGGGATTGCGGTGCTGTGGATCGCCGGACGCTCGCTCGACGCGCTGACGCTTGGGGAAGCGGTCGCCCGTTCGCTCGGGGTCGATCCCAGCCGCCTGCTGTGGCTGCTGGTGGTCGGCATCGGGCTCACCGTCGGCGCGAGCGTGGCGGTGGCGGGGATCATCGGCTTCGTCGGGCTGATCGTCCCGCACCTCGTGCGCCCGCTGACCGATCGGCGGCCGTCGCGGCTGATCCTCCCCAGCGCGCTCGCCGGGGCGCTGTTGCTGCTGGTGGCAGACAGCGCGGTCCGGGTGCTGCCGCTGGTCACCGAACTCCGGCTCGGCATCGCGCTCAGCCTGCTCGGCGCTCCTTTCTTCCTGTGGCTGCTGCTGCGGATGCGGCGGGGAGAGTTGTGATGCTGGCGGCGAAGGAATTTGCGCTGAGTGGACGCCTGGATGGCGTTTCGCTGGACCTGGAGCGAGGCGGGATCACCGCGATCTGCGGCCCCAACGGCGCGGGCAAATCGAGTCTGCTGCAATCTCTCGCCGGCCTGCTGCCTCCCGACCGGGGGGAGGTGCTGCTCGGTGGCACCGATCTCGCCCGGCTCGATCCCAAGGCACGCGGGCGCCGGATCGGCTACCTCCCGCAGCAGCCGGAGATCGCCTGGGACGTGCCGGTCGAAAGCCTCGTCGCGCTGGGGCGGATGCCGCATGGCGATGCCGATCCGGCCCCTGTGGATGCGGCGCTGCGCGCGCTGAATCTGGACGATTTCCGCAAGCGGCGTGCGCAGTCCCTGTCGGGCGGAGAAACGGCCCGGGTCCTGCTGGCGCGGGTGCTGGCCGGTCAGCCCGACTGGATCCTCGCCGACGAGCCTTTCGCCGCGCTTGATCTGGCGCACCAGCACGCGCTGATAGGCCATCTGCGTTCGGCGGCCGATGCCGGCGCGGGTGTGGTTCTGGTGCTGCACGACCTCGCGCTGGCGATGAACCATGCCGACCGGGTGGTGGTCCTCGACCGGGGCACGGTGGCGGCCGACGGCCTTGCGGAGCGGGCGCTGGCCGAGGATGTGATCCACAAGGTGTGGGCCATCGACATGGAATGGATCGGAAAGGACGGGGCGCGGGCACTGATCCGGCGTTTGCCGGTTTGATGCTCATGGCCGACCGATCCATTACCGAACGCTGGTTCGAACTCACCCGCGACCAAATGCCCTATCTGGCGGACAAACGCGGCTGGCCGGTGCGCGAGGATCACTGCTTCCAGCGCATCCTGCTCGACAATGCCGTGGGCGGCCACTGGGCCGACGAGATCCCCGCGCCGGCCTATCTCAACGCGCCCGACGACCTGCTCGAACGCGCCATCGCGCTGGGCGAGGCGGCGGTGGCGGGCGAGGAGGACCTCGCCGAACTCAACCGCAATTCGCTCGCCTGGCGCGGCAGGTAGAAGCGAACGAGCGTCCGAGCGGCCAGGCCGTCCGGACGCCGATCGCAACGTTCAGTTCTCGCCGGGACCCGTCCCGGTGGTGTCCGCGGGCAGCGCGCCGTCGGAGGCTTCCGCTCCGCTTCCCTGCTGGCTGCCTTCCCCGCCGATCAGGCCGAGCGCGGCCAGCATGTACCGCACGTTCGGGTCGCGACTGGCGAAATTGCGGTACATTTCGTTGTAGTCCATCGTTCCGCCGCGGCTGAGCACGGTCTCGCGGTAATGGTCGCCGTTCGCCCGCGTCAGGCCGCCGTTCTCCAGGAACCAGTTGCGGCTGTCGTGATCCAGCATCTGCGTCCACAGATAGCTGTAATAGCCCGCGCTGTAGCCCGCCGGGCCCGAGAAGATGTGGTTGAAATAGCTCGTGCGGTAGCGCGGCGGCACCAGCTCGACCTCGAGGCCCAGTTCGGAGAGCGCGCGCGCCTGGTAGTCCGAGACCTCCTGCGGCGTATCGATCGCGCCCGCCTGTTCGGCGGAAAGCGCGTGCCACTTCATGTCGAGCAGCGCCGCCTCCAGCACTTCGCCGAAATCGTAGCCCTGGTTGAACTTGCTCGCCGCCTCGATCTTCTCGACCAGTGCGGTGGGGATCGTCTCGCCGGTCTCGTGATGCTTGGCGTAATTCCTGAGCACCTCGGGATAGGTCACCCACATCTCGTGGACCTGGCTCGGATATTCGACGAAGTCGCGCGCCGTCGCCGTGCCCGACAGGCTCGGATATTTCTGGTCGGCGAAGAAGCCGTGCAGCGCGTGGCCGAACTCGTGGAACATCGTGTTGACGTTGTCGAAGCTGACCAGCTGCGGTTCACCCGCGGGTGCCTTGGGGATGTTCAGGACGTTGTAGATGACCGGCTTGTTGTCCCACAGATAGCTCTGCTCGACGAAATTGCTCATCCAGGCACCGCCCCGCTTGGACGGGCGCTGGAACGGGTCGAAATAGAACAGGCCGAGTTCGGACCCGTCCGCATCGAAGACGGTGTAGGTCCAAACGTCCGGGTGATAGGTCGGGATGTCGGTGCGGCGCTCGAAGTTCAGGCCGTAGAGCTTGTTGGCCATGTAGAAGACACCGTCCTCCAGCACCTTTTCCAGCTGGAAATACTGCATCACCGCATCGTCGTCGACATCGTAGCGCTCGGCCTTGACCATGTTGGCATAGCGGTACCAGTCCCAGGGTTTGACGTCGAAATTGCCGCCTTCCTCGCGGATCTTCTCGTTCAGCACCTCCGCCTCGCGCCGCTGGGTGGCGGCAAGCGCGGGGACCATCTGTCCCATGAAGTCGAGCGCGGCCTGCGGCGATTCCACCATCCGGTCGTACATGGTGTAGCTCGCCCAGTCGGGCTCGCCGAACAGCGCGGCTTTTTCGGCGCGCAGCGCGGCGATCCGGGCGACCAGCGGCCTGGTGTCGATCGCGGTGGTCCCGTCGGCACGGTGGTAGCTGGCGTTGAACAGCTTCTCGCGCGCGGCGCGGTTCTCCATGCTCGGCAACAGCGGCTGCTGCGTGGTGTTCTGCAGCGCGATGGCGAACTTGCCCGGCTGGCCCTTCTCGGCGGCAAAGTCGGCGGCGGACTTGATGTCCGCATCGGACAGGCCGGCGAGTTCAGCCCGGCTGTCGAAGAACACCGGCTGTTCGGCCATGGCGTCGCGCGCCTGCTGCGCGAATTCGGTGGTCACGGTCGAAAGCTCGGTGTTGATCGTCTTGACCCGCTCGCGCTGCGCCTGGGTCAGCATCGCGCCGGCGTGGACCATGCTGTCATAGGTGTTCTCGAGCAGCATCGCGTCCTCGGGCGTCATCGCCATCGCGGCGCGGTTGTCGTACACCGCCTTCACCCGCGCGAAGAGTTCCGGATCGAGCGCGATGGCATCGCCGTGAGCAGTGAGCTTGGGGCTGATCTCGGTGTTGATCTCGTCGAGCCGCGGGGTCGTGTTCGAACCCGTCAGCGCGAAGAAGACGGTGCTGACCCGCCCGAGCATCCGCCCCGACTTTTCCAGCGCGACGATCGTGTTGTCGAATGTCGGAGCCGCCGGATTGTCGATGATCGCCTGCACCTCGGCCTTCTGGATGGCCATGCCCTGCTCGAAGGCGGGAATATAGTCGTCTTCCGAGATTTTCGTGAAGTCCGGTGCATGGAACGGCAGCGTGCTTTCGGAGGCGAAATAGCCGGTGCCCTCGGGAATGGCGGCACTTTCAACAGGATCGTCGGTCATCGCCATATTGTCCTGAACGGTTGCGCAGCCCCCCAGAAGTGCGGCGGACGCGACGGTGGCAAGGATCTGGGCCTTCATGGATTGGTCTCCGGTATTGCTGGTGGCACTGCGGCGATCGCGCGCGTGCCGGATGGTTTCATGCATAGGACGGCCTGCTTGAACAGGGGATTGATCGCAAAGGCAAGGGCGCGCTGCCCGTCCGCGGCGGATCGTTCACGTTTCGGGCAGCGGCGTCGTTTCCCGGCGATCCGCCTTGTCGCGTGCGGCCTCGGCCGCGTCGTCGAGCGCTTGCCGGTTGACCGTGACGATGCTGGGCCTTCCGCCCTTCTCGCCGACGACCAGCCACAGCGATCCGAGTTCGAAGAAGGCCCCTTGGTCGGGGACCACGGTGATGTCTTCCAGATCCAGGCGCTCCAGCGTGGCCAGCATCGACGCGTCGAACACCTCGTCGAACAGCTGCTCCACGGTCTCGCGGTCCTCGATCGGGCGGCGCTCGCCGCTCGCGTCGATATACATCAGGGGGATGCCGATCTCCTCGAGCATCCGCGCCTTGTTGCCGCTGCGCGCGGCTTCGCGAATGGCGATGATGGCGGCATCGAACTGGCTGGCCGTGGTTCCGGTGGCGCAGGAGATCGCGCCGCCTTTCACCTGATCGTGGGTACGGTCGAATTCGACCCGGCGTTCTTCCTGTTCGCTCCAGACCATCAGCAGGCAATCGTCCCGCGCGGTTTCCAGCGCCCGCTCGAGATCGACCCGCTTTTCTTGCGCCGAGGTCGCCGGCATCAGCGCCATGGTGTCGTCCTCCGCAACCGGCGAACAGCCGGCGACGGCGGCCGCGAAGCCGAGAGCGAGACAGGTAGTGCGGGACGTGCGGATCATGCTGGCTTCAATTGGTAGCGGACCACGGGCTCGTAAAGGGCGCCGCCGCGGCCGAGGTGGCTTTCGTAGAGCGTGAAGGCCTCGACCGCCCACGGTTCCGATCGCAGATCGCCGTTGCGAGCGATCCACTGACCGATCGGCACCGTCGAGCGGTTGAGGCGGGCGATGGTGACATGCGGGGCGAATTTGCGGGTTTCGGGTGCGCAACCGGCGCGCCGGCACGCACTTTCGACCCGGTCCGCAAGCGCCAGCAGCTCCTTTGACGCCATGACGCCTGCCCACAGCGTGTGCGGTCGCCCGCGTCGCTCGAAATGGCCGACCCCCGCCAAGGCGAGCGTGAAGGATTCCATGCCGATGGTTGCGAGACTTTCGGCGATGTCTTCGGCCAGCGGGCCATCTGCGTCTCCGATGAATCTAAGCGTGAGGTGGAGCTGGTCCTCGCCCTGCCAGTTCGCACCTTCGAGCCCTTCCATCCGGTCGATCAACGCGTCGCGGATACATTCGGGAGGACGTATGGCGACGAACAGCCGATGCGACATGGCAGGGCCTCCTCGCGTTCGTCAGGCGGTGGAGCGAAGCGCACCGCGCGGGTTCTCGTAATGCGCGTCGAGGAAGATTTTCGCCCTGCGGTCGCTGCGGAACTCCAGCCCGCGGGCGACCTCTCCCCCGGCATGGGTGTAGTCGAGTTCGGACGCGATCCGGCGGTAGTCGCCCGACTGCACCGCTGCATTCAGGCGCGGACTCTCGCTCTCCGAGACATTGCCCAATCCGACGTTGTAGACCAGATCGACCAGCGCATCGAATTCGTGCTGGTGAAGCGGAAGATCGCCCACCAACTGCCGGACGCCTTCCTCCGCCTCGATCAGGTCGCCTTCGAGGAAATCGAGCACCTGCTGCTTGTTGACCCGATCCCCGACCCGCAGATTGTCGCCTTCGTCGATCAGATGGCCGACGCCCACGGTGGGATAGCCGGCCACGTCGCGATAAACGACGTAGCGAACGCCTTCCTCCTCGATCAGCGCCTTTTTGAATTTCGCGCTGGCCTTGAGCAACGGTGCCGGCATCCGCTCGCCATGGAAGGCATCGGTCAGTTCGATGGAATTGGGGTCGAGGCTCCCCCGGCTGAACCCCGGTCCGGTGAAGGCGGCGAGCCCGACCGCGCCCGCGGTGAGCAGGGCGGTCGTTGCCTTGCGGCTCGAGATCGACGGCTTGACGTTGAACACCCGTCGCGCAGCATCGCGCGCGCGTTTCAGATCGCTGCGCTGGCGCTTCTTGAGCTCGCGGTCATGCAACCGTCGCGCCTCGCGAAACCTTCGATCGCGGATGGCATTGTCGGCTCTCGGCACGGCGTCGAGAGGCGTGTCGAGGTCTTTCATCATCTGACGAATACGTGCATTGGCCGCCGAAGCAGGCGAATTACTGCCGGGCATTCGTCGATCTTCGGGCGCTTTCTCGCTCGGATTGGATGACATTCTTGCTCGTACCTCGGTAACTTCTGGAGGGCCGTGCCGATTTCGCGCGGTCTGCCGCAATCGAAGCTCGGCTTGGCCCCGGTCTCACCCAAATAACGGACAAGCCGAGCCAAAAGGTCCACGACTCATCGGACGAGGGGGGCGGATCGAAGGCCAATCGCCGTTTGCCTATCAATCTCGGCGTCGGGGGTGGCGGTAGCTGCGAACCGGCCCCATCTGCTTGGCGCAGGTGGGATGAACCCGCCCTTGACACTCCCGAACGAAAGCGGAACACGGAACTTCATGGCACTCACCAAAATCTCGGTTCGCGGCGCGCGGGAGCACAATCTCAAGGGCATCGACATCGACCTGCCCCGCGACTCGCTGATCGTCATCACCGGGCTCTCGGGCTCGGGCAAGTCGAGCTTGGCCTTCGACACCATCTACGCCGAGGGGCAGCGGCGTTACGTCGAGAGCCTGAGCGCCTATGCGCGCCAGTTCCTCGAGATGATGCAGAAGCCCGATGTCGAGCATATCGACGGGCTGAGCCCCGCGATCAGCATCGAGCAGAAGACCACCAGCCGCAATCCGCGCTCGACCGTGGCGACGGTGACCGAGATCTACGACTACATGCGCCTGCTCTGGGCGCGGGTGGGGATTCCCTACAGCCCTGCCACGGGCTTGCCCATCGAAGCTCAGACCGTTTCGAACATGGTCGACAGGGTGATGGCGCTACCCGAGGGGACGCGCCTCTATCTGCTCGCTCCGGTGGTGCGCGGACGCAAGGGCGAATACCGCAAGGAACTCGCCGAATGGCAGAAGGCGGGCTTCACCCGCGTGCGCATCGATGGCGAGATGTATCCGATCGAGGAAGCCCCGGCGCTCGACAAGAAGTTCAAGCACGACATCGAGGTGGTGGTCGACCGGCTGGCGGTGAAGGAAGGGCTGGAAACGCGCCTCGCCGACAGTTTCGAGACCGCGCTGCGGCTGGCCGAAGGGCTCGCCTATGTCGATCTGGCCGACGGCGTGGTGCCGGGGCGCGAGGACGAGGGTGCCAATGGTTCGGGGGTAGGCGGCGCGATGAAAGGCGCGGGTCTGCCGCCCAACCGCATCGTCTTCTCCGAAAAGTTCGCCTGCCCGGTCTCCGGCTTCACCATCGAGGAGATCGAGCCGCGGCTGTTCTCCTTCAACGCGCCGCAGGGCGCCTGCCCGACTTGCGACGGCATCGGCGAAAAGCAGCTGTTCGATCCGCAGCTGGTCGTCCCCAACGAGGCGCTGAGCCTCAAGAAGGGCGCGGTGGTGCCCTGGGCCAAGTCCAACCCGCCGAGCCCCTATTACATGCAGGTGCTCGCCAGCCTCGCCAAGGAATACGGTTTCGCGCTCGACACCGCCTGGCAGGATCTGAGCGAGGAGAACCGCTACATCATCCTCCACGGCACCAAGGGCAAGCGCGTGCCGCTGACCTTCAAGGACGGGCGCAAGCAGTACACCGTCAACAAGCCGTTCGAGGGCGTGATCGGCAATCTCAACCGCCGCCTGCTCCAGACCGAGAGCGCCTGGATGCGCGAGGAGCTAAGCAAGTTCCAGACCGCGCAGCCCTGCGAGACCTGCGGGGGCAAGCGGCTCAACGAGAAGGCGCTGGCGGTGAAGGTTCCGGGGCCGGACGGCCCTACCGACATCGCGACGCCCACGAAGATGAGCGTCAGCGACGCCAGGGCCTGGTTCCTCGCGCTGCCCGACCATCTCGGCGACACCCAGCAGCAGATCGCCCGCGCGATCCTCAAGGAGATCAACGAGCGGCTGGGCTTCCTCGACAACGTCGGTCTCGACTACCTCAACCTCGACCGCACCTCCGGCACGCTGTCGGGCGGAGAGAGCCAGCGCATCCGCCTCGCCAGCCAGATCGGCTCGGGCCTGTCCGGCGTGCTCTACGTCCTCGACGAGCCCAGCATCGGCCTCCACCAGCGCGACAACGACCGGCTGCTCGAAACCCTCAAGCGCCTGCGCGATCTCGGCAACACCGTGATCGTGGTCGAGCATGACGAGGACGCGATCCGCCAGGCGGACCACGTCGTCGACCTCGGACCCGGCGCGGGCGTGCGCGGGGGCGAGGTGGTCGCGCAGGGCACGCTCAAGCAGGTGCTCAAGTCGAAGAAGTCGCTGACCGCCGACTACCTCACCGGCCGCCGCGAAATTGCCGTCCCCGCCACCCGCCGCAAGGGCAACGGCAAAGAGCTCACCGTCCACGGCGCGCGCGCGAACAACCTTCAGAACGTCACCGCCAGCCTCCCGCTCGGCACCTTCGCCTGCGTGACCGGCGTGTCCGGCAGCGGCAAATCGTCCTTCACCATCGACACGCTGTATGCCGCCGCGGCGCGCACGCTCAACGGCGCGCGGGTGATCGCCGGGCCGCACGACAAGGTCACCGGCCTCGAATATTGCGACAAGGTGATCGAGATCGACCAGTCGCCCATCGGCCGCACCCCGCGCTCCAACCCCGCCACCTACACCGGCGCCTTCACCCAGATCCGCGACTGGTTCGCCGGCCTCCCCGAAGCGCAGGCGCGCGGGTACAAGCCGGGGCGCTTCAGCTTCAACGTCAAGGGCGGCCGCTGCGAGGCGTGCCAGGGCGACGGGCTGATCAAGATCGAGATGCACTTCCTGCCCGACGTCTACGTGACCTGCGAGGAATGCCACGGCAAGCGCTACAACCGCGAGACGCTGGAGGTGAAGTTCAAGGGCCTCTCCATCGCCGACGTGCTCGACATGACGATCGAGGATGCGGAGGGCTTCTTCAAGGCCGTCCCCCCCATCCGCGACAAGATGCACATGCTGAACGAGGTGGGGCTGGGCTACGTCAAGGTCGGCCAGCAGGCGACCACGCTGTCGGGCGGCGAGGCGCAGCGGGTGAAGCTCGCCAAGGAACTCTCCAAGCGCAGCACCGGGCAGACGCTCTACATCCTCGACGAGCCCACCACGGGCCTCCATTTCGAGGACGTGCGCAAGCTCCTCGAAGTGCTCCACCGACTGGTCGCCCAGGGCAATTCGGTGGTCGTGATCGAGCACAATCTCGACGTCATCAAGACGGCGGACTTCATCCTCGACCTCGGCCCGGATGGCGGCGTGCGCGGCGGGGAGGTGGTCGCGCAGGGCACGCCGGAAGAGGTCGCGGCGGTGAAGGGCAGCTACACCGGGCAGTACCTCGCGCCGATGCTGGCCAGGGCGGGGGGCGATGCCGGGGCCACGCAGCGCCCCCGCCAGCATCGGCGCGAGGCGGCGGAGTAGCCCGCTACATCCCCGTCCAGGGCGAGACCAGCGCGGTCGCGGCGAAATGGGCGACCACGATCCACAGCAGCACCCCCGCCCAGCGGACCGAGCGGATAAAGGGCAGGGCGAGCAGCGCCACCGACCCGACCACGTTCGCCCATTCCCACACCGCGATCATCCAGGCGGGCGCTGCGGGCTCGGAGTAGTCGCCGAAGGCCGCGCGCGCCATTTCCGCCAGCAGCGCGATGGCGATCACCCCGAACCAGATAAACCGCCGGTGCGCCATGTAATATTCGTCGAAATCGGGCCAGGCCTCGGGCTCCTCGGGCCACAGCGCCGCGCTGATGAGGTAGTACCAGCCGATCACCCCCAGCAGCGCGAGCAGCGAGAGGAAGTTGAGCGGGATCGCCTCCTGCATCTCGAAGATGAACAGCCAGAATGTCGCCTGGTGGCACACCACCACCGTGGCCGAGAGCGGGATCAGCCACCCGATCCGTATCGCGCCGCTGCCCGAACCGCTCGCCAGCCCCGGCTCGCGCCCGTGGCGGATGCGGCTCTTGAGCTTGAACGCACGGACATAGCCCGCCAGCACCTCCGCCATCGCCAGCCCCAGCAACAGCGTGAACAAGCCGAAGGTGATCTCGAATCCGCTCATGGAATGGTGCCCCCTGGTGCCGGGCTAGCGGATGGAGCGGGGGGTGCAAGAGGGTTGGGAAGCTGATCGAGCATAGTCTCGACGCGATCAAGCCTATGGACTACATCCTCGACCTCGGCCCGGATGGCGGCGTGCGGGGCGGGAGGTTGTGGCGCAGGGAACGCCGGAGGAGGTCGCTGCGGTGGAGGGGAGCTATACTGGCCAGTACCTGCGCGCGATGCTGGCGCGGGCCGGGGAGCGGGAGGCGGCGGAGTAGCTGGCGTCACGGACGATAAAGCGAGGAAGGTCAATGCGGTTCTCTTTGGATGCTCGCCCTGAAAACGAGATACTGTCCGACATAAAAGAACTTACGCAAAGTCCCGGCTATGTTCATGCTCTTGCCCACACATCTTGGCGAGATAACTTTATCTTCTACGCTGGAGAAATCACGCCAGAGGATATGGCAAATTCATACGCCCCTAATAGACTACTTCGAACGGAGTTAAATACGCTTCTTGGCTTCATGATTCAGGAGCCTGTCGCAACGACTCTACCTGATCCCACCGTCACACAGGAATACCTCGACCGAACTGAACGATTGATGGAAGAGTTGCACGCTTCATTCAATAAGCCAATGATGGAAATTTTCACTCCCGAACGGCTAAAAAGCGGGGTGCGGCCATTCCATCAGGCGGACATATTAAGGGAGCCCATCTTTTATCGGGGTGAATCAGCCTTCCATTTCCAGTATTCCGAATTCGCGGTCGAGAGATATCGTCAAGACGATAAATGGCTAAAAGATAACGTCGGCTTTACGTCCTCGGACATGAGGCAATTCGAACACGCTGTCTCGCGAATCCAGCATCAAAAGATGATGGAAAAAATGGCTAGTTTACCTGCGACACATCCTAGATTATGGTCTTTTCTCGATGTTTTCAGTTTTACTATCGCTGATCTCGAAGGCGCTTGCTCGTTAGAGGCAAGGACTCTTGAATCTTTTCTAAGCGCCTTTTCCCTTACTCCTGGCAACATAAATCATCAATTTAACGAAATCGGAGATTTCAACCTCGTCAATGCTAAACCGATTATAGCCTTGAACGATAAGACGTTCCTATCACTCCAATTTTACGCTCTGTGCGAAGCATTATACGACTCCCCATTTTATTGGATGTTGGAGGATAAGGAATACAGATCGACGGCTCAGGCCAATCGAGGTCGGTTCACTGAGCAAATAGTAGCAGATAGGTTGGCAGAGGTTTTTGGGAAATCCAATGTCTTCCGGAACGTGAACCTTGAGAGGGGCCGCTCGAACCGCGCGGGTGAAATTGACGTGTTCGTCAAGTTTGGTGACAGGGCGCTGGTCATCCAATGCAAATCAAAAAAGCTCACTTTGGAAGCTCGCAAGGGCAATGATGGACAATTGAAGTCCGACTTCAAAAAGGCGATACAGGAGAGCTACGATCAAGCTCTGGGATGTTCTGAACACATCAAAAGGAAGGACATTCGGCTCGTCTCAAGTGAGGGAGAGGAAATCGAAATTGTCGATTTCAATGAGATTTATCCGTTTTGCATTACTTCCGAAAATTATCCTGCTCTTACCGTGCAGGCGCGAGAGATTCTAAAATACAAAAATGATGATGAAATTATTCAACTCCCTTTTGTTGCTGATGTATTTCTTATCGATGTCATTTGTGAATTTCTAACCTCTCCGCTTTATTTTTTGAGCTATGTCAATCGACGTGTTAACTATCACGAACGACTTACGGTTGTTAGCGAGTTTACAATTCTTGGGTTTCATCTGAAATCCAACCTCTGGATCGATGACGATACCCATTTGCTAGCGCTCGATGACTCCATGGGCATCGATCTTGATACGGCTTTCACCATTAGAAGGAGAGGGATCCCAGGAAAAGCGACTCCAGAGGGAATTCTAACGAGATTGAAAACAACCTATGTCGGGCGCCTCCTCGCCGCAATTGAGCGATCTTCTGAGCCACCTCTCATCGACTTAGGCTTTGCGCTGCTAAAACTCAGTGAGGAAACTTTCGCCGTTATAGAGAACGGCGTTACACAAATTTGCAAACAAACAGAGAGAGATTCCCGACTGCATGACTTCACGGTTACCTTCGGTGATCAGACCGAGGGCCTAACCGTTCATTGCGGAATTGGCTCGTCGCCAGAATCCGCACAGAAATTATTCGATCATTGCGAGCGACGGAAGTATGCAAGCAAAGCCAACCAATGGTTCGGCCTCTCGGTCCGCCATACCGATGGCATGCCTAAATTCGGAGTTAATCTTAAGAGCCGATGGAAACCGGATGAGCGTTTGAGAGAAACAACTAAGGGAATGAATATGATGGGGAATTTGCGCCTGGTTGGACGACAACTGAAGCGCATCAAGGTCGGTCGAAATGAACCCTGCCCATGTGGGAGCGGCATCAAATACAAAAAATGTTGTTTGAAAAACGGGTAGGAAGCTGATCAGCTTTCCTACAGCCCTCCAAATGCCATAAATAGCCCGGTCCACTCCTCCGCATAGGAACCGGACCATGAACGCCCCCGCCGATCTCCCCACGCCCAATCTCCCCGCGCTCCTCGAACAGCTTCCGGAGGGCGACAGCCGCAAGCCGCAGCTCGAATTCACCCTCGCGGTGAAGCGCGAGTTTCTCGAGGCGCTCAGCGTGGTCGGGTCGGTGCGCAGCGCGGCGAAGCGCGCGCGTGTGTCGCATCAGACGGTCTACCGCGCGCGGCGGGCCTGCGCCGCCTTCCGGCGGTGCTGGGACGCGGCACTGCTCCAGGCGTTGCCGCGGGCCGAGGACGTGCTCGCCAGCCGTGCGATCGACGGGGTGGAGGAGACGGTCTATTACCACGGCGAGGAGGTCGCCCGGCGCCGCCGCTACGACCCGCGCCTGCTGCTCGCGCATATCGCCCGGCTCGACAAGCTCGCCGCGCGCGCGGATGTCGCGGCGCTGTCCGACTGCTTCGACGAGGCGCTGGAGGCGCTGGAGCGGGGCGAGCCGCTTCCCGAACCCTCACCAGAAGCCGCGCCCGCAAAATCTTCTCCTGGACCGTGTCACACCCGGTCCATGTCCAACACCCCGGCCGCGCCGGCGGGGGACTGGCCCGACCCGCTCGACGAGGGGACGGGCGACCCGCTGCGCGATGCGATGGAGGAGGCGCGGCCCTGGGGCGAGAAGCTGCCCGCCGACTATCCGGACTCCGATCTGGTCGAGTCGGTGCAGATGGCCGCCTTCGACGGCGGGGTCGAGCAATGGTGGCGGGTGACCGGCGAGGCCGAGCTGGACGCCGCGCTCGATGCGCTGGAGGCGGCGAGTGGGGTGCCGGGGGGAGCGTAGGGCGGGGGTACGTGGCCCCTGGTTGCGCCCCCGGTCGAGCCTCTAGTCGAGCCCCTAGTCGAGCAGCGCGAGCTCCACCGGGCCCGATCCGCGCTGGATCAGGCCGAGCTCGGTCGCGGCGGCGCGGCTCACGTCGATCACGCGGTTGCCGTGGAAGGGGCCGCGGTCGTTGATGGTGACGGTGACGGTGCGGCCGTTCGCCGGGTTGGTCACCCTGACCCTGCTGCCGAAGGGCAGGGTGCGGTGCGCGGCGGTCATCGCGTTCATGTCGAACGCCTCGCCGCTGGCGGTGCGGCGGCCGTGGAACTTGCGGCCGTAATAGGAGGCGGTGCCGCCTTCGATCAGGGTGGCGGCGGGCTCGGCCTCCACCGGCGGCTCGAAGCTGTCGATGTCGACCGCGCGGGGCGGGACGGTGCCTTCGGGCAGCGCGGCGAAGCTGGCGAAGAGCGCGGCGAACTGCCGGTCGCCGGCCTGCTGGGCGATCGCGGCGGCGCTGGTGGCGGCACTGGCGGCGGAATGGGTGTGCGGCGTAGTCTCGGCCATCGCCACCGAGGTCGCCGACAGCGCCAGCGCACCGGCGAGCGCGGTGGTGAGGGACTTGGCGGCGGGCCGCAGATGGGTGCGGGAATACGGACGTTGGGACATGGGACGAACCCCTCCTTGCGTGCCCAGCCTGATACCGGAGGCGGAGCGGGGAGTCCCTAACGCGGAGGGGGATCGCCCCAATCCCGCCACAGTTCGTCGCGCGCGCGGGAACGCTTCGAAACCGGTTGCAGGTGAAACGTGTCGGGAGGGCGACGAATGGAAATGGGGGTGGAAAGGGCACGCGCCGGCCGATTCGCGAGGCCGGGGCGAGTCGCTGCGGGTGAGCCGCGGGGCTAGGGGGCGGACGCAGGTCGAACCGCGATCGCGCAAAGCAAATGGGGCCGGCATTACTGCCGACCCCACTCTCACCGATGCGTGGTCCTGCATCCGAAGATGCGCGGAACTTGGCATCCGATGTTTCCGCCTCCAGCCATCCGGAGATGGTCGCAGGCTTCGTCACCGGCGCTCGCACCGGCATCCGGATCCACCCTCCGGCTGGCCTGGCTCGGTTCCGTGTGGCCGAAGCCATCGGTTTCCTGCCCGGGCCAGCCTTCGACGGGCGGCTCCGCGACCTGGCGTTCCTGGTGGCCGGTGCTTCCGGCGCATCGCGTCCGGTCCGAAGACCTTCATGCGATGCCGCCATCGGCGCTCCGACCGGTCGGCCAGATCCGCTTCGGGACGTTTCGCGCTTCCTTCACCGTTCGCCCTTGCGCGGGGCCGAAGCCCGTTGCAAAGGGTCACTCCAGATGCGCGCGGACAGGTCCCGCAGCGTCATCCGGGTTGGAAATCCCTCGGTTTGTCAGGCTGTTAGGCCCTCGATCCCGAGAAGGTTCGTCACCCTTCCGATGGATTGAGATTGCGACTCCCGGCCCCGGTTTTCAAGCTTCGCAAGCCCGACTTATCCACCTTTCCACGATTCCGCTGTGGACGCGGGTGGATAACTCAACCGCTCGGCGCAAATCAGGCGGGGCGGGTCCGGTCGCGTTGCGCGAGCAGCCGCAAGCGCAGCGCGTTGAGCTTGATGAAGCCCGCCGCATCGGCCTGGTCGTAGGCGCCGGCATCGTCCTCGAAGGTCACATGCGCTTCGGAATAGAGCGAATTCGGGCTCTTGCGTCCTACCACGCTCGCCAGCCCCTTGTAGAGTTTCAGCCGCACGGTCCCGCTGACCTTCTCCTGGCTGAGGTCGATCGCCGCCTGCAGCATCTCGCGCTCGGGGCTGAACCACAGCCCGTTGTAGATGAGCTCGGCATAGCGCGGCATCAGCTCGTCCTTGAGATGCGCCGCACCGCGGTCGAGCGTGATCTGCTCGATCCCGCGGTGCGCGCGGGCGTAGATCTCGCCGCCCGGCGTCTCGTACATGCCGCGGCTCTTCATGCCCACAAAGCGGTTCTCGACGAGGTCGAGCCGGCCGATCCCGTGCCGCCGCCCGAGATCGTTGAGCGCGGCGAGCAAGGAGGCCGGGCTCATCGTCTCTCCGTTCAAAGCGACACCGTCGCCCGTCTCGAAGTCGATGGTGATGTACTCGGGCGTGTCCGGCGCGTCCTCGGGATGATCGGTGCGCGAGTAGACGTAGTCCGGCGTCTCCTCCCACGGATCCTCGAGAACCTTGCCCTCGGACGAGGTGTGGAGGAGGTTGGCATCGGTCGAGAACGGGCTCTCGCCGCGCTTGTCCTTCGGCACGGCGATCTGGTGCTCTTCCGCCCAGGCGATCAGCGCGGTCCGGCTGGTCAGATCCCATTCGCGCCACGGAGCGATGACCTTGATGTCGGGATCGAGCGCATAGGCGCTGAGTTCGAAGCGGACCTGGTCGTTGCCCTTGCCGGTCGCGCCGTGGGCGATGGCGTCGGCCCCGGTCTCATGCGCGATCTCGACCAGCCGCTTCGATATCAGCGGCCGCGCGATCGAAGTGCCGAGCAGATAATCGCCCTCGTAGCGGGCGTTGGCGCGCATCATCGGAAAGACGAAGTCGCGCACGAACTCTTCGCGCAGATCCTCGATGAAGATGTGATTGTCGGGGATGCCCATGGCGCGCGCCTTCTCGCGGGCGGGCTCGATCTCCTCGCCCTGTCCGAGATCGGCGGTGAAGGTCACGACCTCGAGCCCGCGCTCCACCTCCAGCCACTTGGCGATCACGGAAGTGTCCAGGCCGCCGGAATAGGCGAGGACGACGCGCTGGATGTCGGACATGGAATCTACCTCACTGGCTTAGGCCGCGCGGCTAGCAGGGGGGCGCGGCTGCGGCAATCGGGTGCCGGGCCGATTGTGTATGCGTTCCGGTTAGGCGGGTTACGAAGGGGGGCTTCAGCGAAGCTGGCTGTCCTTGCTGCCGCGCCGGTTGATCCCGGACTGACGGACCGCGCCGTCTTGCCCGGTCTGACAGGCGACGCACCGCTTCACTCCCGGCAGCGCCTCGCGCCTCTTCGCCGGGATTTCCTCGCCACATTCGACGCACCAGCGAACGCTTTCACCCACCGGCATGCGCGACCGTGCGGCGCTCACCGCGTCGGAAATCGTATCGTCGATCTGATCTTGTACCGCGCCGTCGCGCGTCCATCCGCCGGCCATGGCAAACTCCTTCCCGGACCCCCGAGATGGGCGCGTGAGCACTCGCTTTCAAGCATCTGTCCGGCACCGGAGCGGGGACACCGCCCCGGCTTCATCATCGCTTGCTCGCGATCGGCCGCGCTGCCAAACATGCGAAGCGCGTCAATCTTAGAAGGGGAGACCCGAAGTGGCAGATGTTGCGACCGTACCGACCGAAGTCGATCCCGCAGACTTCATCGACAGCATCGATCACGAGCGCAGGCGCGACGAGGCGAAACAGCTCGACGCGCTGTTCCGCCGTGCGACGGGGGCGACGCCGGTGATGTGGGGGCCGAGTATCATCGGCTACGGCGATTACCGCACCACCTACGACAGCGGCCGCGAGGTCCACTCGCTGCGATCCGGCTTCAGCCCGCGCAAGGCCAAGCATTCGCTTTATCTGATGGGCGGATACTGCGATCCGGAAACGGGCGAGAAGCACGCGGATTCGCTGGCGCGGCTCGGCAAATACTCGCGCGGCGCGAGCTGCCTGTACGTCAACAAGCTGGCGGATATCGAATTGGACGTGCTCGAAGAGATGGTCCGCAACGACTGGGAAGGCATGAAGCGACGCTACCCGGACTGAGGGTTCGCGCTAGATGCCCGCGTACCACTGGTAGCCGCGATCTTCCCAGTACCCTCCGTGGCCGCGTCCGATATCGTCCAGGCTGGCCACCGCCTCGATCGCCGTGAGGTATTTGGCGTGCTTGTAACCGAGCTGGCGTTCGATCCGCATGCGAAGGGGCGCACCGTTGCGGATTGGCAGCGGCTCCCCGTTGAGGCTGTGGGCGATGATCGTCTGCGGGTGGAAGGCGTCGATCATGTCGACGCTCTCGTAATAGTCCGATCCGTTGAGATTGTCCGCGCAGCGGAACACGATGAACTTCGCCTCCTCGCGCAGCCCTGCCGCATCGAGGAGGACCGAAAGCTGTGGGCCGGTCCATTCGCCGATCGCGCTCCACCCCTCCACGCAATCGTGCCGGGTGACCTGGGTGCGCTGAGGGAGGCGACGGATGTTTTCCAGGCTCAGCGACAGCGGGTTGTCGACCAGCCCGCGAACCTCGAGACGCCAGTCGGCGAAACCGGCCGCGGCCTGCTGCTGATAATCGCCATTTTGCGGGTCGGTCGAGCCATTGCCGCGAAAGAACGGACTGATTTCGCTGCGCGGATATTCCGGTGCCAGCGCCTTGCGATCGGTCAGCAACCGGTGTGCGCCCCGGTGCCACCGTTCTGCCGCAGCGAGCATGCCGGCGCCCGCTTCGCTCTCTGCGACCTTGTTGCAGCCGGCAACGAAAGCCGCGCCAAGCGCCGCCAGAAACCCCCTACGACGCATCGGCTTTTCCTCCCGTGATCATGTCGCGCAACTGGTGGACGGGACCGGCAAGGATCACCAGCGCCACGTGGACGACGAAGAAGCCGAAGGTCGCGAAAGCGAAGATGAAATGCAGGCTGCGGGCCGACTGCCTTCCCCCCAGCAGCTCGAGAAGCCAGCCGAACGTCGCCTGCATCCCGGGGCTGATCGCCATTCCGGTGAAGATCATCATCGGCAGGAAGACGCCGAGGACGAGACCGTAGGCCAGCTTCTGGAGGAAGTTGTATTTACCCCCGCCGTGGTCGAAATCGAGCCGCAGGTGCGCCCTGATGTCGCTCCATACATTCGCCGCGCGCCATTCGCGGGTGCTGGTGGCGATATCGCGCCGGAAGTGGCGGTTGAGCAGCATCGCCGCCCACATGAACAACAGCCCCAGGGCGAAGGGCCAGGCAGCGAGGATGTGCCAGTCTCGCGCCACGGCGAGGCTGTAATACCCCGGGATCGTCATCCAGTCGGGAAAGCGCGGAACCGCCAGCCAGGCCTGCTCGGGCGCGAAGCCCCAGTCGCCCCAGTAGAGATAGCGATGGGCGTTGGAGATCGTAAGCCCGGACATGAACAGGATCACCACGAAGACGAGGTTGATCCAGTGCCACAACCTTGTGCTCAGCGCATGCCGCTTCATGCATTGTCCCCTTCGCGCGCCAGATAGATCACGTCGCGGTCCTGGTCGAGCAGATGCTGGCCGCTATCGACGAACAGGGTCTGTCCGCTCGCGAGCCAGCCGTGGGCCAGGAAAAGCGCGGCGTCGGCCACCTCTTCGGGGCCGGTCTTGCGCCGCAGCAGGTTGAGACGGTGGGAAATCTCGGCCTCTTCTTCGCTCTGGTCGTGGCTCGGCAGGATCGCGCCGGGGGCCAGGCCGTAGACGCGATCGGAGCTGCCGGCATGGGCCTTCGCCAGCATGGCGACGGTCGATCCGAGGGCATGCTTGCTCATCGTGTAGCTGAAGAAATCCGGGTTGGGATTGGCGATCTTCTGATCGGTGACGTTGATCACCCGGCGCCCGCCCATGGAACGCGCCTTCGCGAGGAAGGTCTGGGCCATGTGGGTCGGCGTGCGCGCATTGATCCGCATGGCACGGGCGCCGATGTCGGGATCGAGTGCCGCCGCATCGTCGGGCTCGAAGATGCTGGCCGAGTTCACCAGCGCCCGCCAGTCACCTACCCGCTCGGCAAGGTTTCCGACCATCGCCACCGCGGCATCTCCGTCGGCGAGATCGCATGCGATCGTCTCGGCGCTCGGCAGTTGACGTGCCAGATCGTCGGCGGCGTCCCCGGAACTGCGATAGTGAATGACCACATGCCAGCCCGCCATGCCGAAGCGGCGCGATATGGCGCCGCCGACGCGTTTTGCGCCTCCGGTAACGAGAACTGCCGGCCTGGTCATCGTCTTGAGTCAACCACATCGGGCCGTACGGGGGAAGCCCGAAAGCGAAGCGCGCCGCCATCCTAAATGGATAACGGCGCGCAGATGCGACCCTTCGGGCTCTTATCTGATTACCGGCAACGTGTCGGCCCGCGGGTTAGTTCCCGACCGACCAGCGCACCGGCCGCAGCACCCAGAATGGTGCCGGTGGCGCGATCGCCCCGGGTATCGACGGCCCGGCCCAGCAGAGCGCCGAGCGCGCCCCCGGCAAGCAAGCCGACGGTGCCGTTGCCGCGCTTGCAATAGTACTGGCCATCCTGACCGCGCCAGTAGCGGATGTCGCTACCCTGCGCGCGGCGATAGGCGATGCCGTCTCCGCCCTTGGCACGGTAACCGTGGGCAGGCGCCCAGCGCGGGGGATCGGCGGCGGCCGGCACAGACAGGCCGAGCCCGGTGAATGCCATTGCCGAGGTCGCGATGGCGAGAGCGGTTTTCTTCATGATCGAACCTCATCGATTGCTTTTCGATGGGGATTGATCGCTTCAGCACGAAAAACGTTCGATGAACGAACGCCTGGGTCGGCAAATTAACGACGGAACGTGAGAAACGCGGGGACGAAGCGTGCGAAATCGCTCCGTTCAGCGGTCAGTCCGGCTTGCGAACGGTCAGTGCCAGCCATTGGCGCACGACCCCGTCGCTGCCGTTGCCCGTATAGATTTCGCTATCCACCGGTTCGAACCCGGCTTGCGCGTAGCAGGTCGTGAGCCAGTCCGCGGTCGGCAGGTTTGTCCAGCGGCCGAGGGGGTCGCGCCCCTCGCCGGAATGTCTGTCGTCGGCGAGCTTGTAATTGGCGAAATGAAGACCCCCGGGCCGCAGCGCGTGCCGTATCTTCGCGAGAACAGCGGGGAGCGATGCGCGGGGCAGATGCAGCAGCGAGGCATGAGCCCAGACGGCGTCGTAATGTGCTAGTGCTTCCAGTTCGTCGAAGCGCATTACCCGCGCCTCGATACCGTGCCGCTCCCGAACCTTGCGCACCATTGCCCGCGTGCCGTCGGTGGCGTCGATCCGAAAGCCGCGCTTAGCCATATGGGCGGCGTCCGCGCCGCAGCCGCACCCCAGTTCGAGGATCGAAGCGCCGTGGGCCAGCCGATCCAGAAAGGGATCGAGGTGGCGGTGCCGGTCCTGCGCGGTGCTGGCGGCGTAATGCGGTGCGGCCTTCTCGTAATAGGCGAGTGTGGCCGCGTCGTGGGTCACACGGCTGCCGGCGCCGCCGCCTCGCGATCGCGTTCGGCGCGGCTCTTTTTCTGGGCTGTCGTCTTCAACTGTCCGCAAGCGGCGTCGATGTCGCGCCCGCGCGGGGTGCGGACCGGGGCGCTGATGCCGTGTTCGAACACGATCTCGGAAAAGCGCCGGACGCGCTCGGGCGTCGAACATTCGTAGGCCGCGCCGGGCCAGGGGTTGAAGGGGATGAGATTGACCTTGGCGGGGAGATCGAACTTCTTGAGGAGCCGCACCAGTTCGCGCGCGTCGTCGTCGCTGTCGTTCTTGTCCTTGAGCATCACATATTCGAAGGTGATACGCCGGGCGTTGGAAGCGCCGGGGTAGGCCGCGCAGGCGGAGAGCAATTCCTCGATCCCGTATTTGCGGTTGAGCGGCACGATCTCGTCGCGCACCTCCTTGGTCACCGCGTGGAGCGAGACCGCGAGGTTGACCCCGATCTCCTCGCCGCAGCGCTCCATCATCGGCACTACGCCGCTGGTCGACAGCGTGATGCGGCGCTTGGACAGGGCCAGCCCGTCGCCATCCATCACCAGCCGCAGGGCATCGCGGACATTGTCGAAATTGTAGAGCGGCTCGCCCATGCCCATCATCACGATGTTGGTGAGCAGGCGGCCATCGGCGGTGTATTCGGCCTCGCTCGCCTCGGCGGCGAAATCCATCTTACCCTTGGGCCATTCGCCCAGCGCATCGCGCGCAAGCATCACCTGGCCGACGATTTCGCCAGGGGTCAGATTGCGCACCAGCCGCATGGTGCCGGTGTGGCAGAATGTGCAGTTGAGCGTGCAGCCGACCTGGCTCGACACGCACAGGGTGCCGCGGTCTGCATCGGGGATGAAGACCATCTCAAACTCGTGCCCGTCGGCTGTCTTGAGCAACCACTTGCGCGTGCCATCGGTCGAGTGCTGCGCTTCGACGACGTCCGGCCTGCCGATCACGAAGCGCTCGGCGAGCCAGGGTCGCATGGGCTTGGCGATGTCGGTCATGGCCGCGAAATCGGTGACTCCGCGGTGGTAGAGCCAATGGAACACTTGTTTGGCGCGCAGCTTGGCCTGCTTGGTATCGAGCCCGGCGTATTCGAAAAGGGCGCGAATGCGATCGCGAGGCAGCCCGATGAGATCCTGGCGTCCATCGGCGCGCGGTGTGATGTCGCGCGCGACGGGCACCGGATCGACCTGTCCGGGGATGGGCATGAGCTCGGTACTTGTCATGGAACGCGGTCATATAGGGATATCGCGGCAATTTTGAAAGCCGACTTGCCGGTCCTGAGGGACCGGTTCCCGCAACTCGTCGGTTTTCGCCACCGTCCGTCGAAAAAATTCGGAGATCGCGATTTGTCGATCAGACGCGGCTGTTCGTCGCTCATAATGTTTCAAAGATGCAACACATTCCTGTTGTGCAGGGTTAATGAAACTGCCGAGGGAAAACCCCGTTGAACCGGTCCGCGCGGCGTTCTGCGCCGTGACGAACACAACGGAGTACAACAATGAAAAAGCTTACAGCCCTTCTCGTCGCAGCATCGACGGCGTCGCTCGCCACACCGGCTTTGGCCCAGGAAGCCGATACCTTCACGGGCTTTCGCGCACAGGCCATCGGGGGTTACGATTCCGTGACCGCCGGTAGCAGTGTCGATGACGACGGTAACGACAATAACGACCAGTCGATCGACGGTTTCGCCTATGGCGCGGCGGTCGGTTACGATTTCGACTTCGGCGGCGCGGTGATCGGTGCCGAGGCGGAATACACCGATTCCACCGCCAAGACCGAGTTCAGCAACGGCGATTTCGAAGGCTTTGGTTTTGGCAGCGTGGATGCTGGCCGCGATCTCTATTTCGGTGCCCGCGCCGGTGCCAAGGTCGCGCCCGATGTGCTCCTCTATGCCAAGGGCGGATACACCAATGCCAAGCTCAACGTCCTCGCCAACGACGGTACGACCGAGTTCGACGAGGACTTCGATCTCGATGGCTACCGTGTCGGCGGCGGGCTCGAATATGCGATCAATCCGCGGGCCTTCGTCAATGTCGAATACCGCTATTCGAATTACAGCGAGGCCGAGGTGGATTTCGATGGCACGCTGCCCGACACCGACCGTTTCGACGTCGATCTCGACCGGCATCAGATCATGGCGGGCGTCGGCGTTCGCTTCTGATATCGGCTGATTACGAAGGAGGGCCGGGGGCGCATTGTCGTCTCCGGCCCTTTTTTCGTTCAGCGTCCGGAACAAGCGAGCGTCGCCGCATCGAGCGCGCTGGCGACACCGTCGAGACGGTAGCGATCGGTGAATCTCCGCCCATTCGATGCCGTGGCGCGGAGGGACATTCGGGGCGCGGACCGCATCGCCGCCACGATTGCGGCGTCCATCGCGCGATCCCGAGCCCAGGCGTCTCCTCCGCCGCCGGTCAGCGCGAAACTCCGCTCGCCGATGGTCAATCGAATATCGCTTCGGTCGCGCAGCATCCGGGATAGGCGGAAATGGACCTGTCCGCGCAGGTTGCGCCGCGGCCAGGTTCCGATCGTGGCGTAGGGTTCGAGTTCCGTCTCTCGCCCGGTCGTATCGGCGAGGGCGATGGCATAGCAGCGCGGTACCTGGCCGTCGCGAAATGCACCCCAATTGTCGAAGACGCCGAGGCTGTCTTTCGCGGCGACCGGTGCCGCCAGCAAGACCGTGACGAACAGCCCCAGGCCGGCGAAGATTTTGATGGAAGGGATCGCGGACATCTGCCCCCTCCTATCAAAACCCGTTGGAAATCCTAGCGCAGGAACTCGCCTGCCGTTCGGGCCCGGCCGTAGGCCGTGCGATCGGGGTAGAGCTGCTCGTACACGGCCGCGTTCTCGATCACCCGCTGGACGTAATTCTTTGTCTCGAAGAACGGGATTTCCTCGATCCAGCGTTCCCAGCTCACCGCACCGGTGCGCGGATCGCCGTTGGCGCGCAGCCATTTGTTCACATTGCCCGGTCCGGCATTGTAGGCGGCGATGGCGAGCGGATAGCTGCCGTCGTAATAGGACACCAGCCGCTCGATATGGTTGCTGCCGAGCCGGATGTTGTATTCGGCATCGTCGATCAGCGAGGCGGTCATGTACTGCATGCCGGCGCGCCCGGCCTCTTCCCGCGCGGTGGCCGGCATCAGCTGCATCAGACCGCGCGCCCCGGCGTGACTGATGGCGTTCTGTGCGAACTGGCTCTCCTGCCGCGCGATCGCGTGGACCAGGGTGAAATTCGCTCCCGGAGGAAGGGGCAGGGTGGGGAAGCCCTGAACCACGAAGCCGTCGAGCCCGTCGGCGCCCGCCGCTTCCGCCACGTTGACCGCAAGATCCCGCCGCCCGATTTCGCGGGCGAGATCGGCGACCAGCGCATGCTCCTCCGGCGTGTCGGCGCTCTGGGCCAATTCGCGATAGAACTGAATTCCGGTGCGCCAGGGCGCATCGCGCGCGACCTCGCGCGTGGCGGCAACCAGCGGCATGGCGTTGAACTGTTGTCGCTGTTCGCCGGTCGGAACGACGGGGGTCTGCGAACCGACCCGGGGAACGGGACGGCCCAGCTCGCGCAGGGCAAGCTGGCCATAGAAACGATCGGGGTAGGCCGCCGCCAACTCGTAATAGCGTGTCGCTTCGCTCCGGTTTCCGGCGCGCGCGGAAGCATATCCGGCCCAGTAGAACCCCTTGGAACGGGTCTGCGGCGTCTGCGCAGCGGTCCCGTAATTGTAGAACAGCGGCGCGGCGCTATTGCCGTCGCCCATGTCCCAAAGCGCCTTGGTCCCGCCAAGCCACATCAGCGAGGTCCAATCGTCGCGGATGCGATAGCTTTCCTGGGACAGGTCGGTTCCTGCGGGAAACAGATCATTGGCCTTGGCGGCGATCGTCACCGCCCGGCTTGCATCGGCACCGCGCGCGATCCGCAGCATCTCGGTGAGGAAAGTTTCGGAATCATACGGCGTGCGCCCGAAACTGGCGCGCGTCGCCAGCAGGTTCACGGCCGAGGCCGAATTGCCGCTCGACCGGTAGTGGCGGGCGAGATTGTAGACGTAGCCGGGGTCGGCGAGAGCGCCGTCGGGAACCGACAGTCCGGCGTTGCTCGGAGTCTCACCCTGGACCAGAGCGAGGCGGGCCATCGCCATGTCGCGCATGGCCGGCGAGACGTTCACGACCTGGCGGGCCGCCGCCTCGCCCGCAGCCTGCCACAGCAGCGCGTTCATCCGCGCATCGTGGTCCTCGGGCGTGAACCGGGTGCCGTACAGTCCGAGCATATAGGCTTCGGAGGGTCCGCTCATCTCACCGCCGCGCCAGGCCTTCCGGGCGACCTCGAAGGCTTCGGGCCGGTTCTGGGTGGCAAGCGCCAGAGCATATCGAGCCCGCGCCGAATTTGTCAGCGGCGGATGGCGATCGAAGAAGGCGACGAGCGTTTCCGGCCCCACCGGATCGCGGTCGAGCGCGTTTTCCGCCTTGCGTTGGAAGCTCTCCTGCAGCGGCAGGCCGGGATAGGTGGTGATGAAGCTGGCGACGGTGGAGAAACCAGGGTTGTCGCTTTCCCGCAGCACCTCCCACTGCTGGATCGCCTGTGCCATCCGACCCGGTTGGCTGGCGACGAGATTGCCGCGTGCGCGATCCCAGCTGGAGGGGTCCTGCGCATTCGCGACGGAGGGAACGGCCAGGGCGGAGCCGGCCAGGAGGGCGATGGGGAAAAACGATGTGCGGCTCATGCTGGACATAATGCCAAGCGGCTCCTTATCAGGCGCTGAATGATATCGCCCGCAGGCGCGGGCGGTGGATGCAATTCTTCTCCGAACGCAGGACCGATGTAAATGTTCTCAGGCTCCATCCCCGCCCTGGCGACTCCCTTTCGCGACGGATCGTTCGACGAGACGGCGTTCCGGAAGCTGGTCGACTGGCAGATCGACAACGGCAGCAAGGGGCTGGTGCCCTGCGGCACCACGGGAGAGGCCTCTACCCTGTCGAATGCCGAACATCACCGCGTGATCGAGGTGTGCGTCGAGCAGGCGGCAGGTCGCGTGCCGGTGATTGCAGGCTGCGGCAGCAACGATACCCGCAACGCGCTGCTTCACATGCAGTTCGCCAAGAAGGCCGGCGCCGCCGCCGGACTGTGCGTTGCGCCCTATTACAATCGACCGGGACAGAATGGCCTGATCGCCCATTTCAGCCACCTCGCCGAACACAGCGATCTGCCGATCGTGCTCTACAATGTGCCCAGCCGGACGGTCACCGACATCGAGGACGACACGGTGGTCGAACTGGTCCGCAAATATCCTCACCGGATCGTTGCCATCAAGGATGCCAGCGGCGACCTGTCGCGCGTCGCCGACCACCGTATGGGATTGAGCCACGAATTTTGCCAGCTTTCGGGCAATGACGAGCTCTGGCTGCCGCACTCCGCTGCCGGTGGCGCAGGCTGCATCTCCGTGACCGCGAACGTGGCGCCCGCGCTGTGTGCAGAATTCCACGAGGCGATCGCGGCGAACGATCTGGTCAAGGCGCGCAAGCTCAACGACCGGCTGTTTCCGCTGCACTACGCCATGTTCTCCGACGCGAGCCCCGCGCCGGTCAAATACGCGCTGAGCCGGGTCCACGAGTGGTTCAGTCCCGACGTCCGCCTGCCGCTCTGCAATGCGAGCGAAGCCAGCCGCAAGGCGGTGGACGAGGCGCTGGAGATTGCCGGACTGCTTTAAAGCACCTCGTCCTCGTCCATCATGGGCTGGGCGGTGCCGGCGGGTTCGCTGGCCATGATCGCCTCGGTGATCGTGTCGATCCGATCGCCGGCGCGCTCGGGATGTTCGAGTTGGGCAATGTGGAACACCGCGTCGCCCTGGTTGACCACGGGCAGGGTGGCGTGGCCGATGATGATGCCGTCGACACTGGCCAGCATCTCCTGGCCATCTTCGCCGAACAGGCCAGTGACGGTGGCGAGCAGATCGCCCTTGTAGACGATGTCCCCGGACTTGCGGACCCTATGGGTCACACCGCCGCGGGGCGCGCGGACCCAGCTCGATCGGTTGGCGCGGGCCGGGATGCCGACGCTGGTCAGCCCGTCGTCCGCGTCGATCATGCCGATATGCGCCAGCACCCGGCAGATGCCGCTGGTGCCGATATCGATCGACAGGCGGTCGAAACGCAAGGCCTCTCCGGCTTCCATCAGCAGCATCGGCACCTCGCGCTCAGCGGCGAGCGCGCGCATCGAACCGGGTCGCAGCGGGCTCTCAATGATCACCGGTGCGCCGAATGCCATGGCGAGTTCGACGAGATAGGGGCTGCCGCTTGCGATGCGGATCTGTGGCAGGTTGTAGCGGTTGATCGCCGCGGTGTGCAGGTCGATGCCCAGGGAGCAGCGGTCGATGACGTGCTCGAGAAAGCAATGCGCCAGTTGCGCCGCCAGCGAGCCGCGCTGGCTGCCGGGAAAGCTGCGGTTGAGGTCGCGCCGGTCGGGCAGGTAGCGCATGTGCTGCATGAAGCCGAAGATGTTCACCGCCGGGCAGAGGATCAGAGTGCCCTTGAGATCATCGGGCGTGATGCGCGCGACTAGCCGCTGGATGATTGCCGTCCCCACGATCTCGTCCCCGTGGATCGCGGCACTCACGAACACCGCGGGGCCCGGCTCCTTCCCGTGGATCACCTGGAGCGCCAGATTGGCGGGAAAGCCGGTGACCTGATGCGTGACCGGGATGGCCAGCGTCCGGCGCTCGCCCGGCGGAATGCTCTCGCCGGCGATCTCGAACGCACCGTGCCCGTCAGGCGACTCGGTGGAATTGTCCCCCATCTTCGGCCTCCCTGCCGCATTCGTCGTCGCGGCACGGATTTTGGCAAGGGAAATCGTGTCCGGGGTTTCCCTGCCAGCCCCCAGCGCCTACATCGCCCACCCCATGGCCCGTCCCAAACCCGCCACTTTCGACAAGCAGAAAACCGTCGCCGACAATCGTCGCGTACGGTTCGATTACCATGTCGAAGAGACCTTCGAGGCCGGACTTGCTTTGCAGGGGACCGAGGTGAAGGCGCTGCGGGCGGGCGAGGCGAGCATCAAGGAAAGCTATGCCGAGGTGCGCGACGGCCAGGTCTGGCTGATCAACGCCAACATTCCCGAATTCAGCCACGGCAACCGCAACAACCACGAACCCCGACGGCCCCGCAAGCTGCTGCTGCATACCCGCGAGATCGACAAGCTGTTCGGTGCGGTCGAACGCAAGGGGATGACGCTGGTGCCGCTGTCGGTCTATTTCAATTCCACGGGGCGCGCCAAGGTCGAGCTGGCTCTGGCGAAGGGCAAGCAGGCTCACGACAAGCGTCAGACGGTCAAGGATCGCGACTGGAAGCGCGACAAGGCGCGGCTGATGCGCGAACGCGGCTAGCGCGGGTGGTCAGCTCCGCACCTGCCAATTCAGCACGTGGCAAGCGCAATCTGAGTAAGCATATGGCCAGTATGGCAGACTCCAGTTCGACCGGTGCATTCTCCTTGCGCTCTCCACGCGACACGCGCATGCCGCCGCCGTGCAAATGATCGACCCGCGTCCCAGATCGCGCCTGCCGGGGTGGATGCGCGTGCGCATGCCCGAGCGCGAGGAAATGGCGCGCAACAAATATCTGAAGCCGATCGCGCACCGGTTCCTGAGCCCCGAACTGTGGCGTTTCACCCGCACCTCGGTTCCGCGCGGTGTCGGTCTCGGGCTGTTCGCGGCCTTCATCGTGCCTCTGGGCCAGATTTTTCTCGCCGCCTTCCTTGCCCTGCCGCTGCGTGCCAATGTCCCGATCGCGGCCCTGGCGACCTTCGTGACCAACCCGCTGACCTTTCCCTTCTGGGCAGTCGTCGCCAACAAGGTCGGCCGTTTCGTGCTCAACGTCGATGCCGCCGTGGGTGCCGGAGCGGGCGATCTGGCCCGCGACAGCGGCCTGTTCGCCACGATCTTCGAGACTGCCGGCGTCACCGCGCTAGGCTTTGTCGTCCTGGCACTGGTCACCTCCGTGCTCGGGCGGGTTCTTGCGGGCTGGATCTGGCGCTTCCTCGTCGGACGTCGGCGCAGCCGCCGCTTGAAGGAAATGAAGCGGCGGCTCGACGAACGCCATGCGCAGACGAGCGGCGAATGAACTTCGCCGTGTTAGGTAGCGACGAACCACGCGGGGTTTCTCTCCCGCCTCTACCCCTTCTCGCGGGTCTTCTTGCCGCGATCGCGCTCTCCATCGCCGCGGTCTGGCTGATCGGGGGAAGCGGCATTGCGGCGCTCGCCTATGCCGGCGGGCTGCTCGTCCTCGCGATCGGTGGCCTGCTCGTCGGCAGGGTGCGCGCGGAGGCCACCCGGGAAGCCGTGGCGTTGCCGGATTGGACCGTCACGGCAGCGGCCATGGACAACAGCCGAAGGGCCATGGCGATCACCGATCGGGCCAACCGCCTGACCTGTGCCAACGAGACCTATCGCCAATGGTTCGGCGAACCCGACCCTCCCAGCGAGATTGCGTTTTCGGACACTGCCAACATCGCCATCGCAGAGGCGGCGAGGGCAGCCTGGCGCGAAGGGCGGGGGGTGGCGGACGACCTGTCGCAGAGCGAGGGCGAGCGAAGGTTTCGCCTCGAGGTGACGCGGGCGGGTCGGGGTGAGAATTTTCTTGTCTGGCGCTTCGCCGAGATCCTGGTCGAACAGGGCTATGACGGCATCGACGAGCGCATTTCCGGATCGCTGGGGGCGATCCTGTCGCGTGCGGGGGTCGAAGTGGCGCTGGTCGCAGGAGACGGCATCATAATGTCGCATTCTCCCGGCCTTGCCGAGCGTGCCGAGGGGCAGGACGACAGTTCGCTGGCGGGGAAGGAGTTCGTGAAGCTGCTTCGCACCGACGACCGCGACCGTATCTATTTCGCTCGCGAGGGGCAGCAGGGATCGCCTCAGACGCTGGTTCATATCCCGCTCGACGCCGGCGATTCCCCGGACGAAGGCGTTGAAACGAGACCCTCGGTCATGCTGCTGATCGACAGCAGCGTGGGCTTCGGCGGAGGGTGGGAGGCCAGTGGCAAGGCTTCCGTGCCGCAGTTGGAAGCGCTGCTGTCGGCACTTCCCCTCGGGCTTGCGCTGACCGACCGCGACGGTCGCTTCCTCTTCGCCAACAAGGCCTTCCTCCGCGCGGTCGAGCGCGAACAGGTTGGATTGCCGCAATTCCCCTCCGATCTCGTGGTTCGGGAGGACAAGGGTCCGTTTGCCGATACGGTGCGCCGCTTCGCTCGCGGCGCGACCGCGAGCGGCGACATCGCGGTACGTCTCGCCAACGACCGCGAGGAACCGGTTTCGATCGGCCTTGCCGGAGTGCGCGGGCTGGGCGATGCGGCGGTGCTGCTGTCGCTGTCGGATTCGACCGAGGAAAAGCGCCTGCGCCGTCAGGTCGCCCAGGCGACGAAGATGCAGGCCGTCGGCCAGCTCGCCGGCGGCGTCGCACACGATTTCAACAATGTGCTGACCGCGATCATCGGCTATTGCGACCTGATGCTCCTGCGCCATACGCCGGGCGACAGCGATTACGACGACATCCAGCAGATCAGGGCGAATTCGAACCGCGCCGCCTCGCTGACCCGCCAGCTGCTCGCTTTCAGTCGCCAGCAAACCCTGCGCCCCGTCGTCCTGCAATTGCCCGATGTCGTCAGCGAGGTCAGCCAGCTGCTCAAGCGGCTGATGGGCGACAAGGTCGAGTTCTCTATCAGGCACGATCGCGAGTTGGGCCCGGTGCGGGCCGATCCGCAGCAGCTCGAACAGGTGATCATCAATCTCGCGGTGAATGCCCGCGACGCGATGCACGGGCATGGCGCGCGGGCCGGATCGGACTGGAAGGGCCGGCTCACTCTCGCGACCCGGCGCGTGTCCGCGCGCGATGTGCGCAAGCTCGGCATCGATATCATGCCGGCGGACGATTACACCGTGCTGATCGTTCAGGACACCGGCGGCGGCATACCCGAACAGGTGATCAACAAGATCTTCGAGCCGTTCTTCACCACCAAGGAACAGGGCAAGGGCACCGGGCTAGGCCTCTCGACCGTCTATGGCATCGTCAAGCAGTCCAACGGTTTCATCTTCGCGGACAATGTCACCGGATCGGACGGCAGGGTCGCCGGGGCGCGGTTCACGGTCTATCTCCCGGTGCACAAGGGCGAGGTGCCCGCACCTGCCCGCAAGGACCCGGTCGAAGACGAGCGGGCGAGCGAATGGTCGGGTGGCGCGAGCCTGTTGCTCGTCGAGGACGAGGACATGGTCCGCGCCGTCGCCGAACGCGCTCTCACCAGGGCAGGCTATTCCGTGACCACCGCCAGCGACGGCGAGGAAGGGTTGGCGATCATCGCCAACGGCAAGGGCGAGTTCGACCTCGTCGTCTCCGACGTCGTAATGCCGGTGAAGGACGGTCCCGCCATGGCCCGCGACATCCGCAAGGTGAAGCCGAACCTGCCGATCCTTTTCATGTCCGGCTATGCCGAAGAGCATCTGCGCAGCGAGATCGACATCGACAACATGCATTTCATTCCCAAGCCCTTCAGTGTCCAGCAGATCAACGCCAAGGTCGCCGAGGTGCTCGGCGAGCAGGTGCGCGAGGGCGCTTGATTTGGTTTGAAAATAAATCTTCGTTCCCCACTTGTTCTACAGGAACAAACCCGATACATGGGTGTCATCGTTGATGAGTCGACACCCGGCTCTGGTCATTCGGTGGAGGTGATGCGATGGCGGCCAATCTCAAGCTCGTAGACAAGGAAAACGACGTGGACCGTCAGAAGGCACTCGATGCCGCGCTCGCGCAGATAGATCGCGCTTTCGGCAAGGGTTCGGCGATGAAGCTGGGCCAGAAGGAAGCGATGAATGTCGAATCGATTTCGACCGGATCGCTCGGTCTCGACATCGCGCTTGGCATTGGCGGCCTGCCCAAGGGCCGCGTGATCGAAATCTACGGCCCGGAAAGCTCGGGCAAGACCACGCTGGCGCTGCATGTGATTGCCGAGGCGCAGAAGGCCGGGGGCACGGCGGCCTTCGTCGACGCCGAACATGCGCTCGATCCGATCTATGCCAGGAAGCTTGGTGTCGATATCGACGAGCTCATCGTGTCGCAGCCCGATACCGGCGAGCAGGCGCTCGAGATCACGGACACGTTGGTGCGGTCGAACGCGATCGACGTGCTGGTTGTCGATTCGGTCGCGGCGCTGGTGCCGCGGGCCGAGATCGAGGGCGAGATGGGCGACAGCCATGTCGGCCTGCAGGCGCGGCTGATGAGCCAGTCGCTGCGTAAGCTTACGGGCTCGATCAACCGCTCCAAATGCATGGTCATCTTCATCAACCAGCTGCGGATGAAGATCGGTGTGATGTACGGCAATCCGGAAACCACCACCGGCGGCAACGCACTCAAGTTCTATGCCTCGGTCCGTCTCGACATCCGCCGCACCGGGCAGATCAAGGATCGCGACGACGTGGTGGGCAACTCGACCCGGGTGAAGGTCGTCAAGAACAAGGTCGCCCCGCCGTTCAAGCAGGTCGAGTTCGACATCATGTACGGCGAGGGCATTTCCAAGATCGGCGAGATCCTCGACCTCGGCGTCAAGGCCGGTGTGGTGGAGAAATCCGGGTCCTGGTTCAGCTATGACAGCATCAGGATCGGCCAGGGACGCGAAAACGCCAAGGTCTACCTCAAGGAAAACCCCGAAGTTTGCGCCAAGTTGGAAGCCGCCATACGCGGCCGGACCGACGAGGTTGCCGAGGAGATGATGACCGGTCCGGACGCGGACGACTGATCGGATCTTCTCAAGCGGGAGCGCGCCCGGCTTATTTCTCGCCGGTCGCTATGGAGCCACTGTCCCCACCGTGGCCGTTCGCTCCCGAACACACGGAAAGCCGGTGCGTGCCGGGGCCGTCGCTTGCGAAGGCTTCCCAACCGCACCGGCTTTTCCGCGCCTTGCGCGCAAGTTTCTGGATCGCCGGTGTGTGCGCTTCTAGCATCGATCTCGAATCGCCACCGGGAGAACGCGCGTGACCGTTATCGTCCACCACCTCAACAACAGCCGCTCGCAGCGCATCCTCTGGCTGCTCGAGGAGCTGGGTGTCGACTACGAACTCGTCGCGTATCAGCGCGATGCGCAGACGAATCTGGCGCCTCCCGAACTCAAGGCCGTTCACCCGCTTGGTAAGTCCCCCGTGATCGAGGACGCCGGTCGCTCGATTTCGGAGAGCGGCGCGATTATCGAGTATCTTTGCGTCCGTTACGGCGGCGATCGTTGGGTCCCCCGATATGGCTCGGACGACTGGATAGCCCACGCCGAATGGATGCAGTTCGCCGAGAGCAGCTTCTTCGTCCCGGTCATGCTGAAGATATACTTCGGCCGTCTGGGCGAGGGCGCGGCGCCGCTTTTTCCTCGTATCGAGGAGCAACTGGCCGCACATATCGAATTTGCCGAAGAGCGGATTGGCGAAAACCTTCATTTCATCGGCGAGGATTGGACGGCGGTCGATGTCATGATGAGCTTTCCCGCCGAGATCGCGGTCATGCAGGGCTATGCCGAGAAGGCGCCGAAACTCGCCGCTTTCGTCGAGAAGATCCATGCCCGGGACGCTTGGCAGCGTGCACGCCAGAAAACCGGACCCTATTTTGCCTGGTAAGGCCGCCGCCTGATCACCACGCCGCAAACTGTGAGCGGCTTTCCTTGCTTGTCGCCCCGCACGCCATTGCCTAACTGGCCACCATGACCTCGACCAACGAACTCCGCCGCGCCTTCCTCGACTATTTTGCGCGGGCCGACCATGTCGAGGTCCCGAGCGCGCCCTTGGTGCCCTACAGCGATCCGACGCTGATGTTCGTCAACGCCGGCATGGTGCCCTTCAAGAACGCATTCACCGGGCTCGAAGCTCCGCCCGCGCAGCGCGCGACCAGCGCCCAGAAATGCGTGCGCGCCGGCGGCAAGCACAACGATCTCGACAACGTCGGCTACACGGCCCGGCATCACACCTTCTTCGAGATGCTCGGCAATTTCAGCTTCGGAGACTATTTCAAGGAACAGGCGATCCATCACGCTTGGACCCTGCTGACCAAGGAATGGGGCCTCGATCCCCAGCGTCTGCTGGTGACCGTCTATCATACCGACGACGAAGCCTTCGATCTATGGAAGACGCTCACCGGGTTTCCCGACGAGAAGATCGTCCGCATCCCTACCAAGGACAATTTCTGGGCAATGGGCGCGGATGGGCCGTGCGGGCCCTGCTCGGAAATCTTCTGGGATCATGGCGACCACATCCCCGGCGGTCCTCCCGGAAGCCCGGACGAGGACGGGGATCGCTTCGTCGAGATCTGGAACCTCGTCTTCATGCAGTTCACGCAGGAAGCCGACGAGATCGTCGCCGACCTGCCGCATCCCAGCATCGACACCGGGATGGGGCTGGAGCGTGTCGCGGCGGTGATGCAGGGCGTGCACGACAATTACGACACCGACACTTTCCGCGAGCTTATCGAAGCGTCGGAAAGCCTGACCGGGGTGAAGGCCGAAGGCGCGAACCAGGCGAGCCACCGGGTGATCGCCGACCATCTGCGCTCGACCAGCTTCCTGCTCGCCGACGGTGTCTTGCCCAGCAACGAAGGGCGCGGCTATGTCCTGCGCCGCATCATGCGCCGGGCCATGCGCCACGCCCATCTGCTCGGAACGAGCGAACCGCTGATGCACCGCCTGGTGCCTGCTCTCGTTACCGAAATGGGACAGGCCTATCCCGAATTGCAGCGCGGCCAGGATCTGATCGAGGAAGTACTCGAACGCGAGGAGACCCAGTTTCGCCGCACGCTCGACAAGGGTTTGCGCCTTCTCGACGAAGCGACCGCCGAGATGGCAGAGGGCGGCACGCTGGATGGCGAAACCGCTTTCAAGCTCTACGACACCTACGGCTTTCCCTACGATCTGACCGAAGATGCCCTGCGCGGGCGCGGACTGTCGGTCGACCGTGCGGGTTTCGATGCGGCGATGGCCCAGCAGAAGCAGGCTGCGCGGGCCGCGTGGAAGGGTTCGGGCGAAGCGGCGAGCGACGACATCTGGTTCGACATCGCAGATCGCGAAGGTTCGACGGAGTTCACCGGCTACACTTCGACCACGGGCGAGGGCACGGTGGTCGCGCTCGTGAAGGACAGGACAGAGGTCGACAGGGCCGGCGAAGGCGATAGCGTCACCATCCTTACCAACCAGACGCCCTTTTACGGCGAGAGCGGTGGCCAGTCCGGCGATGCGGGCCGGATCTGGACGCCGGAGGGGCTGGAGATCGCGGTCGAAACGACCAACAAGCCGCTCGGTCGGTTGCATGCGCATGTGGGCGTGATCGCTAGCGGATCGGTCGCAAGGGGCGACAGAGTGCACCTTGCCATCGACGCCGACCGGCGGGACCGGATCCGGGCGAACCATTCCGCCACGCATCTGGTCCATGCGGCGCTGCGGGCGCGGCTTGGCGGTCACGTGACGCAAAAGGGCTCCTTGGTATCCGACGATCGTTTCCGGTTCGATTTCTCGCATCCCAAACCGTTGTCCGACGCCGACATCGCCGCGATCGAGGCGGAGGTGAATGCCGAGATCCGCGCCAACGAACAGGTCTCCACCAGGTTGATGACCCCGGACGATGCCGTTGCGGCGGGCGCCCTGGCTCTGTTCGGCGAGAAATACGGCGACGAGGTTCGCGTCCTCTCGATGGGACGGCGGCAGGACGGCAGCCGGAACTACTCGGTCGAGCTGTGCGGTGGCACACACGTCGAGGCGACCGGCGATATCGGCTTGCTCCGCATCGTCTCCGAAAGCGCCGTCAGCTCGGGCGTGCGCCGGATCGAGGCGTTGACGGGCGAGGCGGCGCGGCAGTGGCTGGTCGGGCGCGAGGAAGCGTTGAAAGCGATCGCCGGGACCTTGAAGAGCGCCCCGGACGAGGCCGCCGACCGTGTCGCGGCGCTGGTCGAGGAACGCCGCAGGCTCGAAAAGGAACTGGCCGAGGCAAAGCGCGCCCTGGCGCTGGGGGGAGGCGCCGCCAACGGCGCGAACGTGGCCGAGGAGGACGTGGCCGGCGTGAAGTTCTCCGGTCAGGTTATCGACGGGCTCGACCCGCGAGAATTGCGGCCCCTCCTAGACGAGGCGAAAACCCGCCTCGGCTCGGGCGTCGCGACGATCTGCGCGGTCAACGAGGGCAAGGGCGCCATCGCCGTGGCGGTGACGGACGATCTGGTCGAGCGGTTTAGCGCCGTCGATCTCGTGCGTGCCGGAGTGGAAGCGCTCGGCGGCAAGGGCGGCGGCGGTCGCCCGGACATGGCCCAGGGTGGCGGTCCCGACGGACCGAAGGCTACGGATGCCATTGCCGCTGTGCGGGCTGCATTGGCGCACGAAAACGCCTGACCGGCGCGAACCGGTCAGGCGATTTTGGATTAAGGCGATTTAAGCGCTCGGCGTCGACTTGGTCTCGCCGCTCGATCCGCGCTCGATGTCGTAGCCATCGGTATCGCCCGGTGCACCGCGCTTGTCGGTCGGCGCCTTGTCCTTGCGCACGCTGGCCACGTTCTGCGGCTTGAACTTCTCGTCGTTGGGAATGGGCTTGGTCGGGTCGGCCATCAATTTTCTCCTTTCCCGAACAACGCACTGAATGCCAAAGCGTTCAGATTTTCTCAGCCATCGGCGGTCGAAGTCCGCAATTTCGGTCGGTAGTCGAGCGCGCCTTCCTGTTCGATCTTGGAGCGAAACTCGTCGCGCTTTTCGTGGATCGAGGCGATCACCGGGCCCATGGCGACGCCGATGTCGACCAGCACCGCCTCCGACAGCTGGAGTGAACTTTCCAGCGTCTCTGGCACGGCGTGGCTCGCCCCGGCACGGTAGAGCTGTGCGGCGTGGCCCGTATCGCGCGCCCGGGCGACGATCAACAGGTCGGGGTATTCGGTGCGCAGCTTGGCAACGAGACGCTGCGCCAGAATTGGCTCGTCCATCGTCAGCACCACGGCGAGCGCGTCTCCGACCTCCAGCCGGTCGAGCGCATCGCCCCGCGATGCGTCGCCGAAGACGGCACGAATGCCCCGGGCCTTTGCCCGCTGGACGAGATCCGCGTCGGAATCGATCGCCACATGGGGCTTGCCATGCGTCTCGAGCATCTGCGCGACGAGCCGTCCGACGCGGCCAGCGCCGATAATGATGACGCGGCGTTCTCCGGTATCTTCGGGCGGGAGTTCGGCGATGGGCTCGATCCGCCGGGCGACAATGCGGCCGAACTTGGCCAGCAGCGGGGTAATGGTGAGGCCGATGGCGGTGACCACCTGCCAGAATTGCGCCGTACCGGGCTGGATGAGCAGCGCCGAGCTCGCGGCCGCGAGGACGATCAGCGTGGTCTCCGAAGGGCTCGACATGAGGATGCCGGTTTCCACCGCGGTTCCTCGACGCGCACCCATCATGCGCAGGAGCGTGCCCGTCACGAGAGCCTTGAATGTCAGCACGCCGACCACGGCCGCAACGAACATGCCGAGGCCGTTCCACACCGTCGCCAGGTCGACGCTCATGCCGACGGTGATCAGAAAGACGCCCAGTGCCAGGCCCTTGAACGGTTCGATGATCGCCTCGACCTCGGCATGATATTCGGTCTCCGCGATCAGCAGGCCCGCGACCAGCGCACCCACGATCGGCGAAAGCCCGGCCGCGGCGGTGGCGAGGCTGGCGCCGATTACCACCAGCATCGAGGCAGCGAGGAAGAGTTCGGGGCTCTTGGTGCGTGCGGCCTGGGCAAACAGGCGGGGAAGGAAGAACCGTCCCCCGATCATCATCGCCGCGACGATCGCCACTCCTATGCCGAGCGTTTCGGCAAGTCCCTCCCAGCTGTCGCCGGCGACGCTCGGGGCCATCGCGCCGAGCAGGAAGATGATCGGAACGATCATGATGTCTTCGAAAAGCAGCATCGACAGCGCCGCGCGTCCGACCGGCGAGGCTGTCCCCGAAATCGGCAAGACAATCGCAGTGGAGGAAAAAGCCAGCGCGAATCCTAGACCGACGGCGCCGGTCCAGAACTGGCCCATCATCGCCATGAAGATGGCGAGGGAGGAACCGATGATCAGCACCTCGAGGGCGCCGAGCCCGAACACCAGCTTGCGCAACTGCCACAATCGATTGAAGCTCAGCTCGAGCCCGATGGTGAAGAGCAGCAGGATGATCCCGAATTCGGCGAAGGGCGCGAGCGATTCGGGGTCCGATATAGTGATGTATTCGAGCCAGGGGTGCTCGAAGATCAGACTTCCCAGACCGTAGGGGCCGACCGCGATACCGATCAGAATGAAACCGATGACCGGGGTGATCCGGAAGCGGGTGAAGACCGGAATGACAATCCCCGCCGCGCCGAGAATGACGAGCGCATCCTGGAGGATGGGCGAGAAGGTGATTTCACCGGCCATGGCCGTCTTATAGCGAGCAGCGGCCGCCCGTCACCTGCAAGCGCGGATTAACCCCCGCCGGGCGTGTGCGGGCCCTTCGGCGCGCTCGCGGCGCTATCGTGATCTTCTCCCACCCGCGTCGGTACATTACCGACCCGCTTGTCCCATTCGATGCGGTAGAGATCGAAGCGACGGTCGGCGAGGTTCTGCACCGTGCCTTCGGCACGCGCCCAGCTGAGGTCTGCCAGATTGACATCGCTGATTGTGAGCGTCTCGACGTTCTCCGTCGCTTCTGCAGCGATACCGTCGCGTGCAAAGGGAAAGTCGCAGGGTGTGAGGATGCAGCTCTGCGCGTACTGGATATCCATGTTGGCGACGTTGGGCAGGTTCCCCACATTGCCCGACAGGACGGTATAGCACTGGTTCTCGATAGCGCGGGCCTGCGCGCAATAGCGGACGCGCAGATAGCCCTGCCGGCTGTCGGTGCAGAAAGGCACGAAGATGATCCGCGCGCCTTCGTCCACCAGACGCCGCGCCAGTTCCGGAAATTCGCTGTCGTAGCAGATCAGCACGCCGATCGGGCCGCAGTCGGTGGGGATGGCGTCGATGCTGTCGCCGCCCTTGATGTTCCACCAATAGGCCTCGTTGGGCGTGGGATGGATCTTCTCCTGCGCATGGATGGATCCGTCGCGCAGGCAGACATAGGCGACGTTGTGGATGTCGCCATCGTCCATACGGGTTGGGTGCGATCCGCCGATGATATTGATGTTGAAGTTGAGCGCCATTTCCGAGAGGCGCTTGCGGATGCGCGGCGTGTAGTTGCTCAGGGTCTCGATCGCTTCGAGCGGGGTGAGTTCCTCTTCCTCGGCAGAGAGGAGCATGAGCGTGAACAGCTCCGGAAAGACGATGAAGTCTGCCTCGTAATCGGCTGCGACATCGACGAAATATTCGATCTGCTTCATGAACTCGTCGAAGCCGGAGACGGCGCGCGCCTGAAGCTGGCAGGTGGCGATGCGCACGCTCTCGACATCGCGGGGCAGGCGGTGCGTGCGCGGCTGATCCTTGTCGATGTAGGGATTGCGCCAGACCATGCGCACGGCATGGGTCTTCGACTGTTTGTCCTCGGGCAGATAGCCTTCGAGGATGCCCTTGGGTTCGAATCCGTTGGCGAGCTGGAACCGCAACACCGGATCGTGGATCTTGTTGTCGACGACGAGGTCCAGATAGTCTTCCGGGGTGTCGGCCCGGTTGGTCTTGCGGCGCATCGCCCGCGCCAGTCCGGGCATCCGCCCGCCGAAAACGATACCGGTCAGGTCCAGCCGTTCGGCCAGCGCCCGCCGTTCCTCGTAGAGCCGCCGCCCGATCCGCGTGCCGCGCACCTTGGGATCGACGCACATCTCGTAGCCGTAAAGCCATTCGCCCTTGGGATAGTGCCGGCTGCCGAACCCGTTGCCGGTCACCTCTTCCCAGGTATGATTGGCAAAGGCGACGCGCTTGGAAAGGCGCATGGAAGCACAATAGCCGACAAGCTTGCCGTCGAGCTTGGCGACGAAGCACCCCTCGGGGTAATTGTTGATCTGGCCGCGAAGCTCGCCGTGGGTGTAGGGCGGCAGGTCGTCGTATGCGCGGCGGACGAGGTCGGCGATGGCGCGCACATCGCTCGCCTTCGCCTGGCGGACTTCGAGCCGTGCCTTGGTGTTCGTCGCCATCGTCAGTTATCGAGAGGCGCGAACCGGACCGTCAGGCCCAGCTCGCCATCTCCTTCTCGAGGTTCTCGACGATCGCCTCGAAGAACTGTTCGGTGGTCAGCCAGTTCTGCTGCGGGCCGATCAGCAAGGCAAGATCCTTGGTCATCTTGCCGCTCTCCACGGTCTGGATGCAGACCCGCTCAAGCGTTTCGGCGAATTTCACGACCTCGGGCGTGCCGTCGAACTTGCCACGGTACATAAGCCCGCGGGTCCAGGCGAAGATGCTGGCGATGGGGTTGGTGCTGGTGGCCTTGCCCTGCTGGTGCTGGCGATAATGGCGGGTGACGGTACCGTGCGCGGCCTCGGCCTCCACCGTCTTGCCGTCGGGGGACAGCAGCACGCTGGTCATCAGGCCGAGACTGCCGAAGCCCTGCGCCACCACGTCGGACTGCACGTCGCCATCGTAGTTCTTGCAGGCCCAAACGAACTTGCCGCTCCACTTGAGCGCGGCGGCGACCATGTCGTCGATCAAGCGGTGTTCGTAGGTGATGTTCGCCTTGTCGAACTGCTCCTTGAACTCGGCATCGAACACCTCCTGGAACAGGTCCTTGAAGCGCCCGTCGTATTTCTTGAGGATCGTGTTCTTGGTGCTGAGATACACCGGCCAGCCGCGATCGAGACCGTAGTTGAAGCTCGCGCGGGCGAAATCGCGGATCGAATCGTCGAGGTTGTACATCGCCATGGCGACGCCGCTGGAGGGGAACTCGAACACGTCGATGTCGATGTTCTCGCCGTTCTCGCCCTCGAACACGAGGCGCAGCTTGCCCTTGCCGGGGATCAGCGTGTCCTTGGCGCGATACTGGTCACCGAAGGCATGGCGGCCGACGACGATCGGGTCGGTCCAGCCCGGCACCAGACGCGGCACGTTGTCGATGACGATCGGCTCGCGGAAGACCACTCCGCCGAGAATGTTGCGGATCGTGCCATTGGGGCTCACCCACATCTTCTTGAGGCCGAATTCCTCGACCCGAGCCTCGTCCGGGGTGATGGTGGCGCATTTCACGCCGACGCCATGCTCCTTGATCGCATTGGCGGCATCGACAGTCACCTGATCGTCGCTGGCGTCGCGCCCCTCGATCGAAAGATCATAATATTTCAGGTCGATATCGAGATAGGGCAGGATCAGCTGTTCGCGGATCCATTTCCAGATGATCTTCGTCATCTCGTCGCCGTCGAGCTCGACGACCGGGTTTTTGACCTGAATTTTCTGCATGGGGGCCCTGTCTGCTGGCGTCTCGTAAGAATGCGGTGTGGCCGCGCTTTAGCAGAGGTCGGCCCTTGCGCAAGGCGGGCCTGACCCTGCCGGTCCGGAACGAAAAAGCCCGCCGTGGCGGCGGGCTTCAAGCGATGGTGGGCGTACCAAGGATTGAACTTGGGACCCCTACGATGTCAACATAGTGCTCTACCACTGAGCTATACGCCCGCACCATCGTCTTTGCCGGTTTCCGGCGGCTTGCCGCGGATCGGGTCCGGGGCAGGCGGGCCGTTTAGCGAGGCACCACGGCCCGCGCAAGAGCCTTGTCCGGCACGACCTCACAGGGTCGCGGCGATCCGGTCCTCGAGCACGCGTTCGACCTCGATCACCAGGTCCTTCAGGTGGAACGGCTTGGACAGTACCCGGGCGTTGGGCTGCTCGCGGCTCGCCTTCAGCGTCACGGCGGCAAAGCCGGTGATGAACATGACTTTGGTTTGGGGGCTGATCTCGTTGCAGCGCTGCGCTAGTTCGATCCCGTCCATTTCGGGCATCACGATATCGGACAGCAGAAGGTCGAAAGCGCCCTGCGAGAGCAGGGGCAGGGCATAGGTACCCCGATCCACAGCGGTCACGGAAAAGCCCGCCTGGGACAGCGCGCGTTCCAGATAGGAACGCATGGCCTCGTCGTCTTCCGCCAGAAGTATGCTTGCACGATGCTGTTCGTTCATCCTTCCCTCTGTAGCCCGGTCGCGTTAAGAAATCTTTGGTCGAAGCGAATTTTTGCCAGGGGGTCCCAATACGCGACATGTCGGAAACGAGCGGGATGGCTTGGGATGGCCAGGAGGGGGTCATCCCCGGTTCGGACGAGCCCGCTTTTCGGTTCTCGCGCCTGGATGAGCCCGCCCTTCCGGTCCTGATTGCGGTCCCGCACGCAGGCCGGGTCTATCCCTCGCAATTGCGAGAACGGATGCGACAGCCGGGCTGGTCGTCGCTGCGGCTCGAAGACCGGTATGTCGATGCGCTCGCCCGCAAGATCGCCACCGCCACCGGTGCTGCGCTGCTCGTCGCCAACGCTCCGCGGGCGATGATCGATCTCAATCGCGCCCGCGACGATCTGGACTGGAGCATGATCGCCGGGGGTGCCGGAGCCAGGCAACCGGACTCCATCGCCAACCGGCGTGCACGCTCGGGTCTCGGATTGGTCCCCCGCCGACTGCCCGGTCTTGGAGAAATCTGGAAGGATCGCATCGGTCGGGAAGAACTCACGGCGCGGATCGAATCCGTTCACAGGCCCTACCATCGCCGGCTCGGCCGGACGTTGGAGAACATCCGGGACGTTTGGGGGGCGGCTCTGCTCATCGATCTGCACTCCATGCCTCCGTTGAAATCCGGCGCGGGTTGCGGGAAGCCGGCGGAGTTCGTCATCGGAGATCGGTTCGGCGCATCCTGCGATGCGGTGCTGAGTGCGCGGGCCATCGACCATATCGGCAAGGCGGGGCGGCAGGTGGCGCACAATCGCCCCTATTCGGGCGGGTACGTTCTCGACACGCATGCGGCTCCGTCGCGCGGTATTCACGCATTACAGATCGAAATCTGTCGCTCGACCTATCTCGATGCTCGCCTCGATGTCCCCGGACCGCGCCTGCCGACCATCGCGCGGCTGCTCACGGGAATGATCCAGACATTGGCGGAGGACGTCGCCCGCATGGGTAGCGGCGATGCCCTGGCTTTCGCAGCCGAATAAAAAACCACCTCGCGCTGGATCAGCACGAGGTGGTCGAGGTTCAGGGAGGAAGTGCACTCGCGTGCACAACGCCGGACGAGCCATGAGGGAAGCGCCGCCCGACTGTCGGTATTTGGGGTGCGCGGAAGCCGGTTCAAGCACTCCTGCGCACCCCGCATCATATCCGGCGCTGCCGCGACACGGTTCGTCGCTCCGGAACCCTCAGGTTTCGGGGACGGCCGCGTCGGGCTTGGGCATTTTGCCCTGCTGCACCTGCCGCGAGAAGATGACCCGCATCAGTTCGAGAGAAAAGATGTGGGCGTGGATCAGCATAAGAAGCCCGTTCTTGTGCCATTCCTCGAGCTTTGCCTTCGGCACTTCGCGCAACTTCTCCTGATTGACCATCTGAAAGCCGCGATAGAGAAAGGGCTTGTCGGGATTGTCGTTCTGAGTGATCGCGATCTCCCCGTCCATCAACAAACCGGCCTTGGTCAGTTCTTCGATGAACACCCGGGTGCGTTGTCCGGCCTGCTCGAAATGCTCGCAGAATTCGAGAATGTTCTTGGTGGTTTCGCTGGCCTGGTTGTCGTCTCCGAAAAGGGGTTCGCCGCTCTCGAAGGCACCAACCACTTCCGTGGTCGGGTCGAAACAAAGAGACAGTTCGTCGCTATCGGACCTAAGCTTGGCAAGCATGAACGGATAGCGGCGGACATAGGCTGGAATATAGACCGGCTCATTGATCTTGCCCTCGTCGTCGACGAAGGTGTTGACCCCTTCGTTCATGCCCATCAGCGCGAGCGGAAGCGGGTTGTCGCCAGAGGAAAAGACGATCGGGAAGTCGCGCTGGGCCTGCGCGAATTCATCGACCGTCAGCGGGATGGCGTGCTGCGATTTCAGGAAATCGGCGGATTCGAGAGATTTCGTTCGCCAGTTGCCGTGATCCCGGCTGTTGAGGGGCATGAGGTCCTGATAGAACAGGGGAAGTGTAGGCTGTTGTGGCGCGCTGGCCATGAAGTCTCTCCGGATTTCAAAACGGTCTGCTTGGCTACGCCGCGGCGGGTCTGCCGCGAGAGCGATTGAAGGGCAGCCCCTTAGGGAACGGCCCCTTCCAGTGCAAGAAGCTTGCCCGGGTTGAGGATACCGCGAGGATCGAGCGCCGACTTTATTGCGCGTTGCATCGAAAGAGCAACCGGGTCTCCCAATCTTTCCAGTTCGCCGACCTTTACCTGCCCGATCCCGTGCTCGGCGCTGATCGAACCCTCACATTGGTCGACGAGATCGTAGACGAAACCGGCGATCTCATCGCTGCAGTCGCGTTCCCACTCCAGGCGATCGGCGTCGGGGGGAGCGAGAACATGGAAATGGACGTTTCCGTCACCCAGATGGCCAAAGGCAATGGCACGGTGTGCGGGAAATCTTGTCTCGACACTTGAGATCGCCTGGTCGACGAATTCCGCCATTCGTGCGACCGGCACCGAAACGTCATGCTGCATGGCCGGGCCGATAGAGCGTTCCGCGGGAGCGATGGACTCGCGGATGAGCCAGAATGCCTCCGCCTGCGTCTCGTTCGCGGCTATAGTGGCATCTTCCACGAGACCGTCGTCGAATGCGCTCTCCAGCAGAGTTTCGGCAAGGGACTGCAGATCCGTTTCACCTTCGCGATCGGCGACGAGTTCGACCAGCGCGTGCCACGAATGATCGTCTCTCAAGGGGCTTCTTGTATGAGGGACATGGTCGAGAACGGCCGAAAGCGAATGGCTCTGCAAGACTTCGAACCCTTCCAACTTGTCGCCCGCAAGTTTCTCGCAGTGAAGCAGAAATCGACGAGCCGCACCGATGCTGTCGAGTCCGGCCCACATGACGGCGCGTTCGCCGATCGCGGGCAGGAGTCGCAGCGTGGCAGCCGTGACGATCCCCAGCGTTCCTTCCGAGCCGATCAGCACCTGCTTGAGGTCGAAACCTCGATTGTCCTTCTTGAGCGGCGTAAGCATGTCGATGATACGCCCGTCCGCAAGCACGGCCTCCAGTCCCAGGACCTGGGCGCGCATGGTTCCGTGGCGCAACACCTGGGTGCCACCGGCGTTGGTCGAGATCAGGCCGCCGATCGTCGCCGACCCTTTGCCGCCCAGAGTCAGCGGAAAGCGCCGCCCCGCGGCCTCGACGGTTTCGTGCAAGGTCTGCAGGATGACCCCGGCGTCGCACGTAATTTCGAAGCCGTCGGGATCGAAGCTCCGGATGGTGTCCATACGCCTCAGGCTGAGGACGAGCGCCGTTCCGCTTGTGTCCGGGGTCGCTCCGCCGGACATCCCGCTGTTGCCGCCCTGCGGGACGACAGGCACCCCGTGAGCGGCGCAAAGCTTCATCACCGCGGCGACTTCACTTGTGTTCGCGGGCGAAGCCAGGCCGATCGCCTTGCCGGTATAGCGTCCGCGCCAGTCGGTCAGCCACGGATCGACGAGTTCGGGATCGTTGGTAAAGCCTCGGGGACCGAGACGTTCGGAAATCGACCGGACAAATGATTCGCTCATGCGGCTGATTTGCCACACTTGACCGCTTATCGGCTAGAGCGGTTGTCACCGGCCGTTCACCAATTAAGCGGGTGTTCAAACGGCGGGCGCCAAAGGTCCGTCGAACCCGATGGCCGCCCCGGCGGTGCGAATGCGAGCCGAGCCGACGAACCTCCATGCAATTTCTTGCACCTCTCCTCGCACCTGCTGTGTTGTTGTTTCCGCTGTTCGGAAACGCAGAGGTCGGGTCGGAAAACCGGCTGACAGCAAGATCGGCCATCGAGCAGCCGTCGGGACGCAATGCAATCTCGTGGTTCGATACCGTGGTGCAGTCTCAAGTCCCGAGAGCCAATCAGGTCCGCATCGAACAGCGCGTGATCCTGCGCATCTCGCCACGGCCTGGCGCGCGCCAGGATATGGCCGCTGCGTTGCAATCGACGCGCGGTCGTTCGCGGCTGGTCGAGCGATCTTTCGGAGAATGTCTGCCGGTCGCCCAGATTGCCGCCGTGCAGGTCCAGCGCGGCAACCGCCTGCTGCTACACCTGCGCGACCGCAGGCTCCTGTCTGCCGAGCTCGAGAAAGCCTGTTCCGCGCAGAACTATTACTCGGGTTTCTACCTCGAGCGCAACGACGACGGGCGGCTGTGCGTCGATCGCGATCGTCTTCAGGCGCGCAACGGGACGAAGTGTTCCGTGTCCTCGCTGCGGCAGATCGTCGCGGTCCCGGCCGACTGAGCGCCAACGGCATTTCTTGACTTCCGCGCGCTTTCGCGCCTAGGGGCCGACGTCCGCGGGTCAGCATTTCCGGCGGTTTTAATCCCACGCTCTCACAGATCGACGCAACACCCGCATGACCTTTGCCGACCTCGGCCTCTCTCCCGACCTTCTGAAGGCGGTCGAAGCCTCCGGATACACCGAGCCGACGCCGATCCAGGCGCAGGCCATTCCGCCGGTGCTGATGATGAAGGACATCGTCGGCATCGCCCAGACCGGAACCGGCAAGACCGCAAGTTTCGTCCTACCGATGATCGACGTTCTCGCCAGCGGCCGTCGGCGGGCGCTGATGCCGCGCAGCCTGATACTCGAGCCGACCCGAGAGTTGGCGGCACAGGTGGCCGAGAATTTCGAGAAATACGGCGTCAATCACGATCTCAAGATGGCGTTGCTTATCGGCGGCGTGCAGATGGGCGATCAGGTCAAGGCGCTGAACGAGGGTGTCGACGTCCTGATCGCGACCCCCGGCCGCCTTATGGACCTGTTCGAGCGTGGTAAGATCCTGCTCAACGGCTGCGAACTGCTGGTGATCGACGAGGCGGATCGCATGCTCGACATGGGGTTCATTCCCGATATCGAGTTCATCTGCTCCAAGCTTCCCGAACAGCGCCAGACGCTGCTGTTCAGCGCCACGATGCCGCCGCCGATCGAGAAGCTCGCCGCCAAGTTCCTGACCAGTCCCAAGCGGATAGAGGTCAGCCGCGCGGCCTCGACGAACGAGAACATCACCGCCTTCAAGGTGCCCGTGAAGAGTCGCCAGAAGCGCGAATCGCTCGAATGGCTGCTGCGCAACGACCATGTCGAAACCGCGATCGTGTTCTCCAATCGCAAGACTACGGTGCGCGAGCTCAACAAGCATCTGCAGCGCAGCGGCTTTGCCAGCGGCGAGATCCATGGAGACATCGACCAGTCGACGCGGATCAAGGAACTCAACCGTTTCAAGAGCGGCGAAATCAATATTCTCGTCGCCAGCGATGTTGCCGCGCGGGGTCTCGACATCAAGGGCGTCAGCCATGTCTTCAATTACGATACGCCCTGGCACCCCGACGATTACGTCCACCGGATCGGCCGGACGGGCCGCGCCGGAGCGAAGGGCCGTGCCTTCACCTTCGTGGCCGAAGGCGACGAGGAGGCGATCGACAACGTTGAGAAACTGACCAAGGCGAAGATACCGATTTTCGGCAAGAGCGATGTCCGCGTCGATTTGGTCGAGGCGAGCACGGACAAGAAGCCGGCCCGGGAAAAGACTTCAAAGCCGGCAGGCAAGGTAGCCGACCAGGATCGCGACCCGGAACCGAGGGAGGAACGCTCTTCTCGAAGCCGCAAATCCCGTTCCGAAGGAGCCGGTCCGCGCTCCAAGAGTTCTCCGAAGCAGGAGACCGGAGACGATGCCGTTCCCGCGGGCGAGTGGAACGGTCCTTGCCCTACCTTCCTGGATGTCTCGGCGCTCGGGTGATTCCTTAACCGGTTGTTTGTATCGATCGCGCTAAGTTGCGCGTCATGGACGCCTTCGTCGAAACTGCCAGCACTGCCACCCTGGCAATCATGCCCGTTGCGGTCGTCTTCACCCTGCTGGCGCTGGCGGTCAAACGCGGGCGAATCCGTGAGGCATGGGCGAGGGCGCGCGCCGAGAGCGGGACGAACATGGCGCTCTACCTCGTCAATTATGTGATCCTCCTTCCCCTTTTCCTCATCCCCGTGGCGGCGATCGAGCAGGCGATCCCGAGCCATCCAGCCTTCTCGGCATTTTGGGAGACCGTGGGGCTGCCGCTGTCTATCTTCGCGGCAATCGTGCTCATCGATCTCGCCGCCTATTGGCGTCATCGGCTGGAACACGATCCGGCTTTGTGGCGGATACACGCGACCCATCATGCCGACGAAGCGATGACGTGGTTCTCCGTCAATCGGAAGCATCCGCTCGCGCGACTGCTGTCGATGCTGGCGGACAATCTCGTCGTCCTGGCGCTCGGCTTCCCGATCGAGGCGATCGTGCTGGCGAACGTCATCCGCAGCTGGTGGGGATTCTTCATACACGCGGATGTGCCGTGGACCCTCGGTCCCCTTGGCGCCGTGCTGATCTCGCCCGCCGCCCACCGCCTGCATCACATCCGCGACGAAGCGCTGATGGGTGCCAACTACGGCAACACCCTCACGCTGTGGGATCGGGTCTTCGGCACCTATGTCGATGCGAAACCCTATCTCAATTGCGAAACCGGCATCGCGGAAGGCACGCGAAGCGTATGGGGCGAACTGATGCGTCCGTGGGAAGCCCGGTACCGCCGACAGGCACGGAGCGCGCCGAGCGGCGAACTCGCCTCCTAGCTTGCCACCGTAACGAAGCTGTCGATCACCCGCTTGGTCCCGGCTTTCTCGAAATCGATTTCCAGCTTGTTGCCTTCCTGCCCGGTGACGGTGCCGTAGCCGAACTTGTCGTGGAACACCCGCGCACCGGCCGCGATATCACTGCGCGGCCGGGCCGCGAAGCTGGCGGCGCTGCGGCTGTTCTCCCGCACATGCGCCTGCTTGGTATCGTAACCGGTGGCGAGTGCACGCTGCCAGCCCGGTCCGCGCGCGCTGCTCTTGTCAGGGCGGTTTTGCGAGACGTGCGCGAAGGGATCTTCGCTCTCGCTCCAGTTCGCCCGCCAAAGGGACGCTCCCCCGGTCATTGTCGTCTCGCTCTCGACCTGTTCGGCGGGAAGTTCCTCGACGAAGCGGCTGGGAATTGAGCTGGTCCATTGCCCGAAGATGCGGCGGTTCGCGGCATGGAGGATGGTGCAGCGACGCCGCGCCCGGGTGATCGCGACGTAGGCAAGACGTCGCTCTTCCTCGAGACTGGCGAGCCCGCCTTCGTCTAGCGCGCGCTGGCTCGGGAACACGCCTTCCTCCCAACCGGGCAGGAAAACGTGGTTGAATTCGAGCCCCTTGGCGGCGTGCATGGTCATGATCGTGACCTTCTCGCCATCGTCGCGCGCGTCGTTGTCCATCACCAGTCCGACGTGCTCGAGGAAATCGCCGAGCGTGTCGTATTCCTCCATCGCTCGGGCGAGTTCGGACAGGTTCTCCAACCGCCCCGCGCTCTCCGCACTGCGGTCCTTCTGCAGCATTTCCTCGTAGCCGCTCTCCACCAGCACCTGCCGCAGCAAGTTGGCGGGGGTCTCCTTCTCCGCCGCCTCGCGCCAGACGACGAACTGACGAAGCAGACCGGTCAGTGTGTTGCGAGCGCGGGGCGGCAATTCGTCGCTGTCTGCGAGGTCGAGGCTGGCCGCAGCGAGGGGCGCGCCCGTGCGCCGCGCATGCCGGGCCATCGCTTCCAGCGTCTTGGCACCGAGCCCGCGCTTGGGCTGGTTGTAGATACGCTCGAAAGCGAGATCGTCGGCCGGCTGTTCGATCACCCGCAAATAAGCGAGGGCGTCGCGGATTTCGGCGCGTTCGTAGAAGCGGAAACCGCCGACGATCCGATAGTTGAGGCCGATTTGGATGAACCGGTCCTCGAACTCGCGGGTCTGGTATTGGGCGCGCACGAGAATGGCGATCTGGTCGAGGGGACAGCCCTCGCGTTCGAGCCGTTCGATCTCCTCGCCCACGCGGCGGGCTTCTTCCGGCCCGTCCCAGACGCCGATCACGCGCACCTTGTCGCCGGCGGGAAGTTCGGTCCATAGCGTCTTGCCGAGCCGCTGGCTGTTGGCGTCGATCAGCCCGGATGCTGCGGCGAGGATCTGCGGGGTCGAGCGGTAATTCTGTTCGAGCTTGACCACCTTCGCGCCCGGAAAATCCTTCTCGAACCGCAGGATGTTGGCGACTTCCGCGCCGCGCCAGGAATAGATCGACTGGTCGTCGTCGCCCACCACACAGATGTTCTTGCGGGCCTGGGCCAGCAATCGGAGCCATAGGTACTGGACTTGGTTGGTGTCCTGATATTCGTCGACGAGGATGTATTTGAACCGCTGCTGATACTGCTCGAGGACATCATGATGCTGGCGGAAGATGTTCAGCACATGCAGCAGGAGGTCGCCGAAATCGCAGGCGTTGAGGCTCTTCAGCCGCTCCTGATAAAGTCGGTAGAATTCCTGCCCGCGCCCGTTGGCGTAGCTCTCGTTTTCGGCCGCATCGAGATCACCCGGATTGAGCCCGCGGTTCTTCCACCGGTCGATCAGCCCGGCAAGCTGGCGGGCGGGCCAGCGCTTCTCGTCGAGATCGTTTTCCTGAATTAGCCGCTTCAGAAGACGCAGCTGATCGTCGGTGTCGAGGATGGTGTAATTCGATTGCAACCCGACCAGTTCGGCATGTCGGCGCAGCATCTTGGCACCGATCGAATGGAAGGTGCCGAGCCAGGGCATGCCCTCAACCGCCTGACCAATGTGCCCACCGACACGTTCGCGCATTTCGCGGGCGGCCTTGTTGGTAAAAGTGACGCAGAGGATTTCGCTCGGCCACGCCAGTCGCATGGCGATGAGATGCGCGAGGCGGGCCGTCAGCGCCGCCGTTTTTCCGGTCCCTGCGCCCGCGAGCATCAGCACGGGCCCCTCGGTGGTCGCAACCGCGTCGCGCTGCGGTGGGTTCAAGCGTGCGGCGTAGGGCGGCAATTCGGAAGTGGTGGTGGGGAGGTCTGACATCGTTTGGGCGAACAGGTAGAGAACGAGGCTCTTCCGTGCAAGCGTGTACGGCCAGCCGAGGCCGGGCGGAGGCGGATTTCGGAACCGGCAGGGGACCAAACCCGTTGCCTTTGCAGCATACACCCCGAGAAGGAGCGTAACATGATGAAGACTCTGCTTGCTGCCAGCGCCGCCGTCGGCCTCGCTATGTCGGCCGCGCCCGCCGTTTCCCAGACCGGCGAGATGGGCATGACGACCGCCCAACAGACCATGTACGACGGCTGGCCCGCTGATCGACAGACGACCTACGACGCCTGGCCGATGGAAGCCAAGACCTACTATTGGACGCTGAACGCCAACCAGCAGCGCGGCTGGTGGGCTCTCAACGACGAGCAGCGCGTGCGGATCGTAGGGATGACTCCGGAACAGCGCGCCGCGGCCTGGACCTCGATCATGAACCAGATGAGCGGCTCGGCTGCGGCTACCGCCGCGACGACCACATCCACCGCGGCACCGATGGCGTCTGCTGGAAATATTCGGTTCGTCTCCAACGCGCGAGTGCAACCGACACCAGGCGATCAGGGCCCGCCGACCGGCGAAGTTCCGATCTGCGAACCCAACGAACAGGACAATTGCATCAATTCCTGGGAAGCACGGAAGACCGGCACACGTCCGCTGAATTACTGGCCGGGCGAAAGTGCCAGCAACTGAGCCAAGTTCCAGCTCGCGCTCCCTTGGATCAAAGGTGTAGCGCGTAGCGTGGAGGGGCGGAGCCGCCGCGGCGGCTCCGCCCTTTTCCCGTTGTGCATTAATCCGGGGCGTATCGGAGCAAGGTCAATTTCGCCTTCCCGACCTGACGGACGGCATCCACTGCCAGACCCTTGACTTCGACGTCCTCGCGCGCGCCCGTTTCCAAGGCGATCCAGCTCGCCTGACCGATCCAGCCCAGTCGCAGCATCCGGTCGAGAGCCACCTGTCCCGCGCCGGTGCCGTATGGCGGATCGAGCAACAGGATGTCGAGGGCCGCGCTGGCCGGTCCGAGCGCCATGACCGAGCCGGAGCGGATAGTGATCTTCCGCTCCGCACCCAGCTTCTTCGCGTTGGTCCGGATCGCTTCGACCGCGCGCGATTCCTGTTCGACGAAGAGGCAATGGGCCGCCCCGCGGGACAGTGCCTCGAAACCAAGCGCTCCCGAACCGGCGAAGAGGTCGGCGACGGCGAGACCCTCGAACGAGCCGAGCCGGCTCGCCAGCATGTTGAACAGGGTTTCGCGGGTGCGGTCGGCGGTCGGGCGGGTGAGCTCGCCCTTGGGCGCGACCAGCGTCCGGCCCCGCCAGTCCCCGGCCACGATCCTCATCGGCGATCGAGTGTTTTGCGAAAGCGCTCGACCTCGCCGCTGCGCACTTCCTGCGCCTGGCCGCGCGGCAGGTCGGCGAGCGGGAAGGGGCCGTAGGACGTGCGGATCAGTCGGTTCACCTCGAGCCCGAGATGTTCGAGCACCCGGCGCACCTCGCGGTTCTTGCCTTCGGTCAGCGTCATCTCGATCCAGTTGTTGCGACCCTTGCCACCGCGTTCGAGATCGGCTTCGATCTTACCGTAGTTCACTCCATCGATGGTCACGCCTTCGATGAGCTCGTCCAGCCGGGCCTGGGTGATCTCGCCGAAGGCGCGGGCGCGGTAGCTGCGCGGCACTCCGCTGGAAGGCAGTTCCATTGCGCGCTTCAGCTCGCCGTCGTTGGTGAGGAGGAGCAGACCCTCGGTGCTCCAGTCGAGCCTGCCCACGGGCATCAGGCGTGGGGTCCCGTTGGGCAGAGCGTTGCGCAGCGCCGTGTAGATCGTCGGCCGCCCCTTGGGATCGCGCTCGGCCGTCAGCAGGCCGGCAGGCTTGTGGAAGCGGAACAACCGTGCGGGTTCCGGCTTGGCCACGGGCTTGCCGTCCACCGTCACCCCTCTGAGGTCGGTAAGCTTCACCGCGGGCGTATCCAGCACCTTGCCCTCCACCGCCACGCGCCCATCGGCGATCATCCGCTCCACCACGCGGCGGCTGGCGATGCCGGCGCGCGCAAGCAGTTTGGCGATCCGGTCGCCGGCTTCGGGCAGTCTGTCGGATGGTTTCTCGGCCATGGGCGCGGCGACTAGGCGCTCAGTTCGCGGCGCGCAACGCCTCCTCGACGATCTCGTGGTAGCGGCGAACCCCGCCTTCGAGCGTGCCGATCGTCAGTTCTTCCACCGCTCCGCTCGCGAGCCCCTGCTGGCCGAGTTCCGCGGCGCGAAAATCCTCGCTGGCGAAGACGCCGCCGTCGAGCAGCGCCCAGCTGCGTTCCCAGTGGTCGCGAGCCTTGTCGCCAGAGGAATCGGGGGCTGGCTCCTCGGGAATCAGCATGAAATCCTCGACCAGCGTGAGGTCGTGGGACCGGGGCATCATCGTCATGACGTTGACGTAATCGGGGCTGGGGATGATCAAGGCACCCGGCAGCATCTGATAGGCGAAGGTGACCACCCGGCGGAGCGCCGCCATGTCGTGGAGATCGACGGTTTCCATCTCCTCGAGCCGCCCGACCGCGCTGCGGCTGTGCGGGCCGACCTGATCGCCGCTGGTCACCCCGTCCTTGAAGAACGGGCCGATGGTCTTCGCGTGCAGCCGGGTCACGTGATAGCTTTCGAGGAAGGCGTCCATGATCAGCTTCCAGTTCCCGCGGACCGTGTGGGTCTTGCGGCGAAACAGCACATGATCCGCGGTCCCGAAGGCGTCCATGTCGGCGCCGATCGTGCGCGCGTCCGTCCAGTCCGGATCGGGCTGGGGACTGAACCAGATCAGCCCTCCGCTCTCGAGGCTGGGCAGTTCGACCAGACCGTATTCGTCCTTCGCGAGCCCTGGGAAGCTGTCGGAGCGGGGAAGGGCGAGCAGCCTGCCGTCCACGGCATAGGTCCAGGCGTGATAGGGACAGACGAGCTTCTTCGTGCACTGGACCTCGTTGCCCTCGACCAGCCTCGTGCCGCGGTGGCGGCAGACGTTGAGGAAGACGTGGGCCTGGCCATCGCCATCGCGGGTGATCAGCAGCGGCCGTCCGGTCGCATCGTGCGGCACCGCCATCCCGGCTTCGGGCACCAGCGCGGTCGGACACAGGATTTGCGGCAGCCGGTCGAAGATCGCGCGCTTCTCCCGCTGCCAGTAATCCGGGTCGGTATAGACCGACGCCGGAACCTTGCGGATCGCAGCGTCTGGCTTGGCTCCGCCAGCCGCAACCTGGCGGGCGAGTTCGAGCTGCCCGTCGGTCGGTCGGCGCGAGGCCGACAGCGTTCCGGATAGGCCCATCGTTCAGGTTCCTTTCGCTTGGGACGCTGCTAGAGTCGCAAAAAATTCGCCGAAATGGAAGGACGCTAGGGAATGGCCGAAGCTGTGGTCGAGAAAAAGAAGAGCAGCTGGCAGGCGCTGAAGCTGGCGTTGAACAACCGCAAGACGGGCTTCATGCTGCTGTTCGGCTTCGCCAGCGGTCTTCCGTTCGCCCTGTTTCTCGGGACGCTCTATGCCTGGTTGACCGAGGCTGAGGTCGATCTGGAGACGATGGGCGTGTTCTCGCTCATCGGTCTCGCCTACGCCTTTCAGTTCCTGTGGTCTCCGCTGGTCGATCGGGTGGACATTCCCGGTCTGAGGAAACTCGGCAAGCGCAAGCAATGGATCGCGCCGATGCAATTGCTGCTGGGCGTGATCCTGGTGACGATGTCGCTGCTCGAACCCAGAAGCCAGCTCGCCTGGTTCAGCCTGCTCGCCGGCATCGGCGCCTTCGCCAGCGCGACGCAGGACATCGTTATCAACGCCTGGCGCATCGACATCGCCGACGACGAAGCGACGATCGACATCCTGTCCACCGTGACGCAGATGGGGTTCCGCTTCGCCGCCCTTGTCGGCGGGGCGCTGGGCCTGATCATCGCCGAACGGATCGGCTGGCCGCAAACCTATGTGGTGATGGGCGCGCTGATGCTCGCCATCGGCTTTGCCGGGCTGTTCGCCCCCGATGCGGATGTCGACAAGGGGGCGGCGACGATCGAGAACGAGAAGCGCACCGCCGAGCTCTACGAGGTCGGCGAGGTCGAGCCTCGGGTGCGCAACTGGGCGCTGCTCGCGGTCGGCCTGCTGTGGGCCTGGGCGATCGGCACGGTGCTGGTGTTCATGGTCCGCTCGATGACCTACGCGCCGGAACTGCGCCCCGATCCGACCGAATTCACCGCCACTTTCGGCCCGCTGATCATCGCCGCGACGATCATTCTTCCCGCCTTCATCGCCGCCTGGCTGGTCAAGTTGCGGCGCGAGGGCAGGCATGTGGTCACCAGCGACCGCGTCGCCGGGAAGCGCGACGGGCTGATCCTCGACCAACTCTACCGCGCATTGCTGTTGCCGCTGGTCGAATTCGTCGGACGGATGGGCTGGTCGCTGGTGCTGGTGCTGGCGCTGGTCCTGACCTACCGGATCACCGACGCGATCTGGGGTACCTTCGCCTATCCCTTCTATCTCGGCGAGCTCGAGTACACCCTCGACGAGGTGGCGGTGGCGTCGAAGTTCTTCGGCGTCGGCGCGATCATCCTCGGGCTCGCGCTCGGTGGCTGGATGATCACCGCGCTGGGACGGATGTTCACGCTGACGCTCGGCGCCTTCCTCGCCGCGGTGACCAATCTGCTCTATGCCGATCTCGCCCTCGGCGGGGCGACGATGCAGGCGGTGAGCGATGCGATCGGGTTCACCTGGGCGGTGATGCAATTCCCCGGCGGCAGCGAGAGGCTGGCGCGGCTGATGATCGTGATCGGCGGCGAGAACCTTGCCATCGGCATCGCAGGCGCGGCCTATATCGCCTGGCTCTCGAGCATCGTCGCCAAGGGCTATTCGGCGGTGCAATATGCCCTGCTCGCCTCGCTTACGCTGCTGGTCGGCACGCTCGGGCGCGGGGCGCTGGGCGAGATGATCGAGGAGCGCGGCTATTACGACGTCTTCATCTTCACCATGCTGATCGGCATGGTGGCGGTGGTGCTGTGCATCCTCGAATGGATTCGCGAGCGCCGGGCCGGAGCGCGGAGCGGCGTGGTGGCTGCCGATGCCACGCCCGAACTGGCCGCGAGCCAGGGCTAGTCCGGCAGCTCGCGATTGAGTCGGAGGACTTCGCCCGCGAGGTAGAGCGAGCCGGATACCAGCACCGGCAGGCTGTCGGCCGGGAGCGAGGCGAGAGCCTCGACGACATCGGATGCGGAGCGTGCGCCCGGTCCGAAGGCGCTGGCCGCGTGCCAGTCGTGCCCCGGCACCGGGACGACGGTGACCGAGGCGATGGCTTCGCCGAGCGGCGAGATCAGCGCCGCGGGATCCTTCGCCTCGAGCATGCCGATGACGAGGTGGAGCCGCTCGCCGGCGAAGTGCCGGGCCAGGACCTCGCCCGCGCTGGGGTTGTGTCCGCCGTCGAGCCAGACGATCCGGTCGCCGGTGAGCGGGCCGGGCGCCAGCCGCTGCAGCCGCGCCGGCCATTTCGCGCTGCGCAGTCCCTGCGCCATGGCGTCGCGCGAGACCGAGATCCGGTCCTGATGCCGCAGCATGGCGATGGCGAGCGCCGCGTTTTCGGCCTGATGCGCGCCGGGAAGGGCGGGAAGCGGCAAGGCCAGCTCGCCGTGCCGATCGGCGTAGTGCAGGGCGGTTGCAGTGGCGCTCATCGACCAGTGCCGCCCGCGCATCGCCAGCGGCGCTCCGTGGGTCATCGCCGCGCGCTCGATCTCGAGCTCGGCCTCGGCCGGATAGCTCAAAGTGACAAGCGGGCTGCCGGTCTTGGCAATGCCGGCCTTCTCGAATGCGATCCGGGCCAGCGGCACCTCCGGCGTTCCTTCTTCGGGCGCGAGCAGGAAGCGTTCGTGATCGATGCCCAGCGCCGCGATGCCGCAGGCGGCGGGAGCGGGCAGCACATTGGTCGCATCGAACCGCCCGCCGAGCCCGACCTCGACCACGCAGGCGTCGGCGGGGACGCGGGCGAACTCGGCGAAGGCGGCGGCGATGGTCACCTCGAAGAAGCTGGGGCTCAGGTCTTCCCCCGCATCCAGCACCACTGCCAGCAGCGCAGCGAGCCGCGCGTCGTCGATCAGCTCGCCGGCCACCCGGATGCGCTCGTTGTAGCGCACCAGATGCGGGCTGGTGGTGACATGGACGCGCCTGCCCTCCGCCTCCAGCATGGCGCGCAGAAAGGCGCAGACCGAGCCTTTGCCGTTGGTCCCCGCGACATGAAACACCGGGGGCAGGCGCAGATGCGGATCGCCAAGCCGGCCCAGCAGCGCGCGGATCGTATCGAGCCCCAGCCGCCCCTGCGGCACGCTGAGCGCCGCCAGCCGGTCGAGCTGAGCCTGCACGGCTGGATCGGCGGAGGTCGCGAAGTCGCGCAGGGCGCCTAGGCCGCCTTCCTCGGCTGCAAATAGTCGATGACCGTCGCCAGCATGTCCTTCAGCTCGTGGCGGGGGACGACCATGTCGACCATGCCATGCTTGTGGAGATACTCGGCGCGCTGGAAGCCTTCGGGGAGCTGCTCGCGGATCGTGTCCTTGATCACCCGCTGGCCGGCAAAGCCGATAAGCGCGCCCGGTTCGGCGATGTGCAAATCGCCCAGCATGGCATAGCTCGCCGTGACGCCGCCCGTGGTCGGGTCGGTCAGCACCACGATGTAGGGCAGGCCGGCTTCCTTGAGGCGTCGGGTCATCACCGTCGCCTTTGGCATCTGCATCAGGCTGAGAATGCCTTCCTGCATCCGCGCGCCGCCCGCCGCGGTAACGACGACGTAGGGGCAGCCGAGGCTGAGCGCCTGTTCCGCGCCCTTGCAGAAGGCGGTGCCCACCGCCATGCCCATGCTGCCGCCCATGAAGGTGAAGTCCTGCACGCCGACCACCGCCGCGCGGCCTTCGATCGAACCGAAGCCGACCACGAAGGCATCCTTGTGCGGGCTCTTGGCGCGCGCCTTCTTCAGCCGGTCGGTATACTTGGCGGTATCCTTGAACTTGAGCGGATCCTCGCGGACGTCGGGCTGGTCCATGACCACGTAACCCCCGTCGAGCAGCAGTTCCAGCCGCCGGTCCGCGCCGATGCGGCCGTGATGCTCGCAGCGCGGGCAGACGTCGTCGTTGTCGTGATACTCCTGCGCGAAGATCATCTCCTGGCAGGACGGACATTTGATCCATAGGTCCTTCTCCGATGCCCGCTTGGGCAGGAAGGACAGCGAATTGCGGACGCGGGTGAACCAGTTCATGCGCTCGTCCTTGCGGCGGAATGCACCGCCTTGGCAAGACCGGCGGTGAGGGTGCGCAGGTGCCGCGGCGCATCCGCTCCGTGTTCGCCGACCAGTTCCACCAGCGCCGAACCGACCACGACGCCGTCCGCGACGCACGCGATCGCGCCGGCCTGTTCGGGCGTGCGCACCCCGAAGCCGACCGCCACGGGAAGGTCGGTCGCGGCTTTGAGGATCGCCACCGCATCCTCGATGCTCTGCTGCGCGGCCTGCTGCTTGCCGGTGATACCGGCGACCGAGACGTAGTAGAGGAAACCCTCGCTGCCCGCGATTACCTGCGGCAAGCGCTTGTGATCCGTGGTCGGCGTGGCGAGGCGGATCGGGGCGATCCCTGCGGCGCGCAGAGCGGGGCCGAGCGCCTCGTCCTCCTCGGGCGGGATATCGACGCAGATGACCCCGTCGACGCCCGCCTTCCGGCACTGATCCGCGAACCATTCGGGCCCGCGCCGCACCATCGGATTGGCATAGCCCATCAGAACCAGCGGCGTTTCGGGGTGGCGCTCGCGGAACGCGGTCGCGATGGCGAACACGTCGGCCGTGGTCGTCCCAGCTCCGAGCGAGCGGATGTTGGCGTTCTGGATCGCCGGACCATCGGCCATCGGATCGGTAAAGGGCATCCCCAGCTCGATCACGTCCGCGCCGCCTTCGACCAGCGCATCGAGATTGGTCGCGGTGTCGCCGTCACCCGCGGTGACGAAGCAGACGAGGGCGGGGTGGGGCTTGGCGAAGGCAGCGGAGAGGCGAGTGGGGGAGGTCATGCGGGGGTCTATCGTTCAGGTTGGAGCTGTCGAAGCTGAAGGGTGTTACAGGTGTTACACGGTTCAGGAGAAGAAAAATCGGCGGGGGCGAGCGGGGGTCGGCGATCGGGCATCGAGAAGAGATTTGCAGCGGTCATTAAGCGAGGATGGCACATCCATTGCCATGTAGGACAGCCCCCACCCCACCGTCACCCCGGCCCCCGAGCCGGGGTCCCGCTGCCTTGAGCGCCGCGCAGGAAGAAGCTGGACCCCGGATCAAGTCCGGGGTGACGAGAGTGGATGGTGTTTAGGAAACACAGTTGAGGAGAGGGTCACGGGCTGGGTTCAAACTGCCGTTTTGCGTCGCGCCCGCTAAGCCATCGATTGAAGAGGATAACCGCAAGGAAGGCGAAAAAGAACTTTGCGTCTTCGAAGCCCAATCTAAATCCGTTGCCGAAAAGCCAGCTGACGATCGGCACAATGACGACCGTTTGAACCGCCGCGAGCATCAAAGCCGTTCCAGTGGACTTGAGGAGGCTGCTCACATCTCCACTCCCAGCTTTTCCGCGACGGTGAAGATGTCCTTGTCGCCGCGGCCGCAGAGGTTGGCGAGGATGATCTGCTCGCGGTCCATTTCCTTCGCGCGCTTGGCGACCGCGGCGATCGCGTGGCTGGGTTCGAGCGCGGGAATGATGCCCTCGGTCCGGCACAAAAGCTGGAACGCCTCAAGCGCTTCGTCGTCGGTCACGGCGGTGTATTCGACCCGCTCCATGTCCTTGAGCCAGGCGTGTTCGGGGCCGATGCCCGGATAATCCAGACCCGCGCTGATCGAGTGACCTTCGACGATCTGGCCGTCCTCGTCCTGCAACAGGTAGGTGCGGTTGCCGTGGAGCACGCCGGGGAAACCGCCGAGCAGGCTGGCGGCGTGTTCGCTCCCGTCGAGCCCGTGACCCGCCGCCTCGACACCGAGCATCTTCACGTCCGCGTCGTCTAGGAAAGGGTGGAACAGGCCGAGCGCGTTGCTGCCGCCGCCGATCGCCGCGACCAGCAGGTCGGGCAGGCGGCCGATGCGGTCCTGCAACTGCGCGCGCGCTTCCTTGCCGATCACGCTCTGGAAATCGCGCACCAGCTCCGGGTAAGGGTGCGGGCCCGCAGCGGTGCCGATGATGTAGAAAGTGTCGTGGACGTTCGCGACCCAGTCGCGCAGCGCCTCGTTCATCGCGTCCTTGAGCGTACCACGCCCGGCGGTGACGGGACGGACTTCGGCGCCCAGCAGCTTCATGCGGAATACGTTGGGCGACTGCCGCCGCACGTCCTCCGCGCCCATGAACACCGTGCAGGGCAGGCCGAAACGCGCGCAGACCGTGGCGGTCGCGACGCCGTGCTGACCCGCGCCGGTTTCCGCGATGATGCGGGTCTTGCCCATGCGGATCGCGAGCAGGATTTGCCCGATGCAATTGTTGATCTTGTGCGCGCCCGTGTGGTTCAATTCGTCGCGCTTGAACCACACTTGCGCGCCGCCGAGCGCGTCAGTCAGACGTTCCGCGAAATACAGCGGGCTCGGGCGGCCGACATAATGTTCGAGCAGGTCCTGGAACTGCGCGTCGAACGCGGGATCGGCCTGCGCCGCGCGGTATTCGCGTTCGAGGTCGAGCACCAGCGGCATCAGCGTCTCGGCGACATAGCGCCCGCCGTAATCGCCAAAATGCCCGCGCTCGTCGGGCATGTTGCGGAAGGAATTGGGCTGGGGATCGTTCATCGCCCGGCGGCTTCGCAAATGCCTGGAGCGCTGTCCAGCATCCTGTGAAACCGGAATAAGGTCCTTGCACGCCCCGATCGGACGCGATGGGTCGTTCGTCGAGTGTATTATTGCCATCGCACGGCAACACGATAGATCGGTAACACGCGAGCAGCGTTTCAACTCCGGCCGGATGGTCCCCGACCCCGACCAATCCCCCCAATCCGGCCCGAGCGACGGGCGGTTCCTCCATCCGGGGGAGCCGCCCGTCTTACGATACGTTGCGAACTGCCTCGACGAACGCCTTGATCTTGGAGGGGTTCTTGACGCCCGGTTCGTCCTCGACTCCGCTCGAGGCATCGACCAGCGTCGCCCCGGTCCGGCGGATGGCTTCGCCGACGTTGTCGGCCGTCAGTCCCCCGGCCAGGCCCCAGGGCATATACGCGTTCCACCCGTCGAGAATGTCCCAACGGAAGGAAACACCGTTGCCGCCCGGCAGGCCACCCGGCACCGGCGTGGCCGGGGCATCGAACAGCAGACGGTCGCAGGCGCCCACGAATTTCCGGGAGTTCTCGAGCGTTTTTTCCTCGCGCAGACCGACGGCTCTCCAGGTCTCGACCAGCATGTGTTGCTTCGCAAGCGTCATCCATTCCGGCGTTTCCCCGCCATGGAACTGGATGACGTCTGGGCGCACGGCCTCGTAGGCACGGGCGAGTTCCGCGGGCTCCATTCCGACGACCACCAGGACCAGCTTAACCTCGGGCGGCACGCGGCGGCGCAATTTGGCAGCCTCCGCCAGCGGGACGTGACGCGGGCTTTTCTCGTATTGCACGATGCCGACATGGGTCGCGCCGGCATCGACCGCGGCATCGAGGGTTTCGGGCGTCGAGAGCCCGCAGATCTTCACTTCGGTGGCCATGGGCCGCGCTCCTAGGCCAAGCTAACGCGGCGCGAAAGCCTCACGGGGCGAGCTCGTAGACCACGGTGACACTGGCGTTCATTTCCAGTTCGCCGGGCTGCACGGGAGCAGGCGGGGGCGGGGGCGGAGCGGAATCCGCCGCCATCCGCGCGAAGGCCATCGGCGGGGGACCGTAATGGCCGCCGCCCTCGGTGATCGAGACGATCCGCACGATCCGCAGGCCGGCGGAACCGGCGAGCAGTTCGGCCTTGCGGCGGGCATCCGCCATGGCGTCGCGCCGGGCCTCGTCGAGCGCCGGTTCGGGCTCGTCGAGCTGGAAGTTCGGGCCGTTGATCTGGTTGGCACCGGCGCTCGCCAGCGTGTCGATGATCCGGCCGTATTCGCCCAGTTCGCGCTGGCGGACCGAGACGGTGTTGTTCACCTGATAGCCGATGATGGTCGGGATCTGGTCCTCGGGGGCGGGGGGGACGTAGGGCTGTCCGCTCTGCGCCCGCAGCGCCGCCTCGCGGTTGGGGTCGCGGTAAACCGGATTGATCGAGAGATTGCTGGTCTGGATGTCGCGCTCGGCAATCCCGGCGCGGCGCAGGGCGGCGATCACCTGCTCCATGGCCCGCGAGTTCTGGCCCAGCGCATCGGCGGCGGTGGTGCCCTGGCTCGTCACCCCGGCGCTAAAGATCGCCATGTCCGGCGCGCGCATCGATTCGCCCGAGCCGTTGACGGTGAGGACGGTATGGTTGGCGGGGATCGCGACCTCCGGTTGCACCACCTGCGCCGAAAGCGGAGCAAGCGGCAGCGTGGCAGCGGAAGCGGCTAGGAAGAGGAATGCGGCACGCATGGTCGGTAACTCCCGATTGTTCGGTGGGAAGGGCGGGATCGCGCAGCATCGCTTGCTGGCCCGTGAATGCATCGTTTCCGAAGCGGTCAGAGCGTCGCCTCGATCTCGCGCGCGGCGGCGAGCGGATCGTCGGCCCGGCTGATCGGGCGGCCGATCACAAGCACGCTCGCGCCATCGTCGCGCGCCTTGCGCGGGGTGACGACGCGCTTCTGGTCGCCGGTCGCTCCGCCCGGCAGCCGCAGCCCCGGAACGACGAAGAACCCGTCCTTCCACTGGCGATGGACCGCCGCCACTTCCTCGCCCGAGCAGACCACGCCATCGAGTCCCGACCTGTGCGCCAGCTCCGTCAGCCGCATGACATGATCGTGCGGCGAGCCGTCTATCCCGGTCGCCTTCAGGTCGCGTTCGTCGAGGCTGGTGAGCATGGTGACGGCCACGACCTTGCAATGTTCGCCGGCGGCGGCCTTCGCATCCTCCATCATCGCGCGCCCGCCGCAGGCATGGACGGTGACGATCGCCGGTTCGAGCACGTGGATCGCCTGCATCGCCCCGGCGACGGTGTTGGGAATGTCGTGCAGCTTGAGATCGAGGAAGATCGGCAGGCCGGTCGCATGGGCGATCTCGTGGACGCCGTGGCCGCCGTGGGCGTTGAAGAATTCCAGCCCCAGCTTGATCCCGCCGATATGTGGCCCGACCTTCTCCGCCAGCGCCTTCGCCGCATCGAGCCGCGGCAGATCGAGCGCGAGAAAGATCGGGTTGCTCATCGATCGTCGGAGGGTACCGGATCGACCGGGTTGTCTGGTTCGGGCCGGACCGGGGCGGCGGGGGCCGGTTCGGCCACCACGGTGTCGGTTGCGACATCCCCGGTCGTGGCATGCGGCGGAGCAGACCGGTTCGCGGCGGTGGTACGCGCGGCGCTCTCGAGTTGGTTGATCCGCCGCTGCAGGCGCCATTTGGTGCCGCGGTGGAGCAGCCAGGTGGGGACGAGGCCGATCAGGAAAGCGATGATCACTAGCGCCGGGACCTTCGTCTCGACGATCATGTTCTCCCACAGCTGCACCTCGACCGGCTTCCAGTTGAAGGCGGTGAACACCAGGAGGAGCACCAAAATCAGCACCCAGAATGCGGTTCGGAGAATCTGCATGGGTCGACTACCCCTTCGTATCGGCGCGCTTTCCCGCGATGCTAGGCAAAGCGCGGGCGCGCGTCCAGCATCCGCTATCCGAACACCCGCGCGAAAATCGTGTCGACATGGCGGAAATGATAGGCGAGGTCGAACTTCTCCTCGAGCGCGCTCTCGCCCAGTACCGCGGTGACCTCGCCGTCCTGCTTCAGCAGGTCGAGCAGCTTGAGGTGCCCGTCGCTTTCCCACACCTTCATCGCGTTGCGCTGGACGATCGCATAGGCGTTCTCGCGGCTGACACCGGCCTGGGTCAGTGCGAGCAGCACGCGCTGCGAATGGACGAGACCGCCCATCCGGTCCAAATTCGCCTGCATCCGCTCGGGATAGACCAGCAGCTTCTCGACCACGCCGGTCAGCCGGGCGAGCGCGAAGTCGAGCGTGATGGTCGCGTCGGGACCGATGAAGCGTTCGACGCTGGAATGCGAGATGTCCCGCTCGTGCCACAGCGCCACGTTTTCGAGCGCGGGCAGCGCATAGGCGCGGATCATCCGTGCCTGGCCGGTGAGGTTCTCGGTGAGGATCGGATTGCGCTTGTGCGGCATCGCCGAGCTGCCCTTCTGGCCGGGCGAGAAATACTCCTCGGCCTCCAGCACCTCGGTGCGCTGGAGATGGCGGATCTCGACCGCCAGCCGCTCGATGGATCCCGCGACCACCGCCAGCGTCGCGAAAAACATCGCGTGCCGGTCGCGCGGGATCACCTGGGTGGAGATGGGCTCGGGAACGAGGCCCAGCTTCTCGGCGACATAGGCCTCGACCTCGGGATCGACATTGGCAAAGGTCCCGACCGCGCCCGAGATCGCACAGGTGGCGATTTCCGCCCGGGCGTCCCACAACCGCGCGCGGCAGCGCTCGAACTCGGCATAGGCCTGCGCCAGCTTGAGCCCGAAAGTCACCGGTTCCGCGTGGATACCGTGGCTGCGGCCGATGGTGGGCGTGTAGCGATGCTCCTCCGCCCGGGTCTTCAGCGCCCCGAGCAGCGCGTCCATGTCGGCGAGCAGGATGTCGGTCGCACGGGCGAGCTGGACGGCAAGCGTGGTGTCGAGCACATCGGAGCTGGTCATGCCCTGGTGCATGAACCGCGCCTCCTCGCCCACCTGTTCGGCGACCCAGGTGAGGAAGGCGATCACATCGTGCTTGGTCACCGCCTCGATCGCATCGATCGCGTCGACGTCGATCGCGGGATCGGTCGCCCACCAGTCCCACAGTGCCTTGCCGGCACTTTCCGGCACCACGCCGAGTTCGCCGAGCTTGGTGGTCGCATGCGCCTCGATCTCGAACCAGATGCGATAGCGCGCCTCGGGCTCCCATATCGCGGACATTTCGGGGCGGGCGTAACGGGGGACCATGCGAACTCCGGCTGGCGAGGTTGGGGCGCGGCTAAAGCGAGGGTGGGGCGAAGGCAAGGGGTGGTTCGGACGCTTTTCGCGCCCTTGCAACCCGGCGACCGTTGAGGCAAATTCGCTAGCGGAGGCCAACGCCTTCAATATCGGGGGAATTATCAGTGTATCGCATTCGGGTCGCAACCGTTTCCACAATCGCTATCGCTTGCGCCGCCTTCGCCGTCCCGGCAGCGGCTGGAGACGAACCGCTGTACCAGCCGGTGCCGGACTGGATCGACAGCGAGCCGCTGAGCGCCGAAGACCTTGCCGCGCAGTCTCCTCTCGTGCGGGCGGAAAAGCGGGTTCGGCTGGAAGATGGCAGGGTCTGGACTTATTCCGACGCGGCGATCCGGCTGGCGACACCGGAAGCGCTCACCCAGATGAATCAGATTTCGCACGTCTGGATGCCGGACAAGGGCGACCTGATCGTCCATGCTGTCGAACTGGTTCGCGATGGCGAGGTGATCGACCTGTTGGAGAACGGCAGCCGCTTCGAAGTCCTGCGCCGCGAGCAGCAACTGGAAAACCGTGTTCTGGACGGTCGGCTGACGGCCACCATGCCCGTATCGGGTGCACGGGTGGGCGACGTGTTGCGGATGGCCGTTTCCGTCACTATTTCGGACCAGGCGCTCGGCGACGAAATGCAGTTCGCCGACATCCTGATGACCGAACCGGTCCCGTTCGGCGACTTCGGCCTCAGCATTTCCTGGCCCGAAGATGCGGACATAAAGTGGAAGATCAGTGGCGAGGGGGCCGATCCCAAGGTCGAGACCGAGGGCGGTTACACCTTTCTCGACGTGCCCTTGCCGTTGCCCGAACAGCCGGAGATGCCGGGCGACGCGCCGCATCGCTATCTCCTGCCTCCCATCCTTACCGTGTCGAGCTTTGCCGATTATGCCGAAGTGGCCGCGGTCATGGCACCCTATTACCGCACCGAAGGCGCGATCGAACCGGGCAGCGATCTGATGCGCGAGGTCGAGAAGATCGCCGAAACCGCGGGAGCCGATCGGAAGCGAAGGGCGGTCCTCGCCACCCAGTTCGTGCAGGATCGGGTCAGCTATCTCATGAACGGCCTCGATGGCGGCAATTATCTCCCCCAATCTCCGATGGCGACGTGGGAGGAACGCTCTGGCGATTGCAAGGCCAAGTCCCTGCTTCTTGCCGCGATGCTTGACGCGCTAGGAGTCGAGGCGGAATCGGTGCTGGTCCGGACCCAGGCAGGCGATGCGGTGCCCGCTCTCCTCCCCGCTCCGGCAAGCTTCAACCATGTCATCGTTCGGGCAACCATCGACGGGGAGAATTACTGGCTCGACGGCACTTCGCGGGGCACGCGGCTCGCCAACATGGACGAGGTTCCGGCCTTCTACCACGCGCTTCCCTTGCGCGAAAACGGGGCAGAGCTGATCGCGATCGACGAGCGCGGGCAGTCGGTGCCGGACAGTGCGATACGCCTGACGCTCGACAGTCGCGCCGGGCTCGGCGTGCCCGCGCTCTTCGACATTTCCATCGCCCACACCGGGGCGAGTGCGGTGGCGGCCGAAAGCCTGGTGCAGCTCGACGACGAGGAAGCGACCGAGAACATGGTCAGGATGTTCGTCAGCCGCGTGCTGGGCGACGTCCAGATGACCGAGTTCGCGGCGGATTTCGACGCCGAGACCGGCATCGCCACCTACACCGCCGAGGGGTTGATGACGACGCCGTGGACTCAGGACCGCGGCATCTACCGTCTCTCCGCTCCCGGTCAGGCCGCCGCCGATTTCACCATCGGCGGCAACCGCTCCCGCGCGGCATGGCGGGACATTCCGCTGCGGATGAACTTTCCGCTGTACTTCACCTCCGATGTCGAGGTGCTTCTGCCCGATGGCGCGCAGGAATTTACCCTGCGCAATTCCGATCCGATCGATACCACCATCGCCGGCGTCCGCCTGACGTCCGATGCCGTGCTGTCGGGGGACCGCCTGTCGATCGAGCAAAGCAATCGCAGCACCCGGCGGGAAATCCCGGCCTCCGAGATCGCGGAAGCCCGGCGGCAGGCCGCGTTGCACGAGCGTGCCTTGCCCTTGCTCGTCGCACCCGACGATGTGACGCGATCGTGGCAATATGGCGACGACCGGAGCCCGCTCGCCGCGATCGAGGCGACCTACGAAAAGCTGATCGCGGATGCCGATGCCGACGAACCCTTGCCCTACGTCAACCGGGCCGCGTTCCGGGAGGGAACGCTCGATTTCGCCGGTGCCCTGGCGGATTACGATGCGGCCTTGGCGATCGAGGAGGACGAAAACGTCTACTCCGCGCGGGCCAGTCTCAAAGCGGCGATGGGCGATCTGGAAGGGGCTCTCGCAGACATCGAAACCGCCGAAAATCTCTCTCCGACCGGTTGGAGCTATGGCGACCGGGTCGACTGGCTGGGCCGGCTGGGGCGGAGCGATGAAGCGCTTTCGCTCGCGGAGGAATATGCGGCTTTCGCCGAAGAGCGGTATCAGGCGGACCAGGTCATGGCGGTGGCGCTCGGCTGGGCAGGACGGGCGGAGGAGGGTATCGCGCTTCTCGAAGCCACTCTGGATGAACGGCCGGGAGATGGCAGCACGCTTAACGCCCTGTGCTGGCTGGCGGGCACGAACGATGCGATCGACCCGGCCATGCTGGAACGCTGCGAAGAGGCGGTGCAACGCAGCAATTACAGTCCGGCGGCGCTCGATAGCCGGGCGCTCGCGCATTACCGGGTGGGCGATTACGCCGCGGCACTGGCCGACGCCGAGGCCGCCTTGCGCGAACATCGGCTGATGCCGGAGACGCGCTATCTGCGCGGATTGATCCTGATCGCGCAGGGCGATCGGGAGGGCGGCCAGGCATCCATCGCCGAAGCGACCGCGATGCGTCCGGCCGTGAGCAGCGAATACGCCAGATGGGGCCTGGTGCCCTAAGGGGCGTTTTCGCAGTCGGTCAGATCAACCCCTTGGCCCGGAGCGACACGTGATCGTCCCCGGCGATGATCACGTGGTCGTGGACGGTGATGCCCAGATGGGCGCCCGCCTCGGCGATGCGGCGGGTGATGGCGATGTCGGCGCGGCTCGGCTCGGGGCTGCCACTGGGGTGGTTGTGGACCAGGATCAGCGCCGTCGCACCGAGGTCGAGCGCCTTGCGGATCACCTCGCGCGGATGGATCGCCGCCTCGTCGATCGTGCCCTCGTGCGCGAGATGGTCGAGGACCAGCCGGTTGCGGGTGTTGAGATAGAGCACCCTCACGCGCTCTCGGGTGAGCGAACCCATGTCGATCGCGAGATAGTCTAGCAGCGCCTGCCAGCTGCTCAAAACCGGCATGTCCCGAACCTTTCCGCGCGCCATCCGCCGGGCGGCGAGCGAGACGCTGCGGATCGCCGCCGCGCCGGCATCGCCGACGCCCTTTACGCCCTTCAGCGCCTCGGCATCCGCGTTGAGCACGCCTGCCAGCGATCCGAACCGCGCGATCAGCGCCTTGGCCGCGGGCTTGGTGTCGCCCTGTCGGACCGCGGCGAAGAGCAGGAACTCGAGCAGCTCATAATCCGCCAGTGCCTCGTCCCCGCCGTCGAGCAGCCGCTGGCGCAGACGCGCGCGGTGACCCGTTCCGGAATGGGCTGGGGCTTTCGCGCCTGGCTCCGGCAACCTTTTTCTCCCCATGGAGTTGAAAGCATTTGCATTGCCTTCGGTGGGGTCGAGGCGCAAGGGATCAACACGACTGCGTGAGGACGATGGCCGAAGGCGACCCAAGCCAGAGCGAGACCGATGTGATTTCGCCCCGGCGGCCGCGCTGGCGCAGGAAGCGCTGGTGGGTACCGAACGCCGTGCTGGCGCTGGTCGCCATGCTGACGCTGGTCGCCTGGCTCTCGCGCGAGCGGATCGCCATCGATGTCATCGAGGATCAGCTGGAAGCCTACGGCGTCCCGGCGACCTACGAGATCACGCGCATCGGCGGCCAGCGCCAGGTACTCTCGAACGTAGTGGTCGGCGACCCCGCCGCGCCCGATTTTACCGCCGAAACCGTAGAAGTGGAGATTCGCTGGCGGTTCGGCACGCCGGAAATCGGACGGATCACCGTCACGCGGCCGCGGCTCTTCGGAAGCTATCGCGACGGCACGCTGAGCTTCGGCGCGCTCGACCCGCTGCTGTTCCGCGAAACCGGAGAGCCGCCCGGCCTGCCCGAGATCGACGTCGCCATCCGTGACGGGCGCGGGCTGCTCGAAACCGACTTCGGCCCGATGGGCATCAAGCTCGAGGGCGAGGGGCCGATTGCCGACGGGTTCGACGGCGTCCTCGCCATCGCAGCGCCGGATCTTGTTGCGAGTGGCTGCGCCATCGGTGGCGCCAGCGCCTATGGCCAGCTCAGCACTGCGGGCGGCGAACCGCGTTTCCAGGGTCCGCTGCGCGCAGCCACCATCGCCTGCCCCGAGGCCGGCGTCTCGCTCGAGCGGGTTGCCGCACGGGTCGATGCCACGAGCGATGCCGCGTTCGACATGCTTCGCGGTCAGATCTCGCTGGACACGGGCGAAGGGCGGTACGGCGAATATGCCCTGGCCGGGCTCAACGGTTCGATCCGCGCGTCCTGGCGCGAGGGCGTGCTCGACGCGCGTCATATCGTCGCCGCGCGGGGCATCCGCACGCCGCAGGCGCTCGCTGCGCTGGTGACCTTCGACGGGACCATCCGTGCCGGGGACGGCTTCGAGCAGGTCCAGCTGCGCTCGGACATCGAGGGCAACGGGTTGCGGTCGGGGCCGTCGCTCGAAAGCGGCATCGCCTCGCTCTCGCGGGTGGGCGAGGGGACGCTGGTCGCACCCCTGGCCCGGCAGTTCGCCGCGGCACTGCGCCGGGAAGCGCGCGGCAGCGCCTTTGCCGCCGACCTCACCGCGCGGGTGAATGGCGAGCGGCTGACCGTGCTGCTGCCCCGTGCGGAGATGCGCGGCGGCAGCGGCGCGCGTCTGCTTTCGCTCTCGCAGGTCGAGCTGAGCAGCGCGGGCGGCGGTCCCGCCACGATCAGCGGCAACATCGCCAGCGCCGGGTCGGGTCTGCCGCGGCTCACCGGGCGGATGGAGCGCGAGCCCGGCGGTGACACCGTTTTCCGCTTGGCGATGGACGAATATTCGGCCGGAGGTTCCTCGCTCGCCATCCCGCAGATGACCGTCGCGCAGGCGGCGAACGGCGCGCTGGATTTTTCCGGCCGCGTCGTCGCCAGCGGGCCGTTGCCGGGCGGATCGACCCGCAACCTGCGCCTGCCGGTCAGCGGACGATACGGGCCGGGCGGCGAACTGGCGCTGTGGCGCGAATGTACCGCGCTCGGTTTCGACCGGCTCGAGCTGGCGCAGCTGGTCTTCGAACGCCGCGACGTGACGCTGTGTCCGGCGCCCGGCAGCGCCATCGTCCGCAGTTCCGGCCAAGGTGTCAGGATCGCGGCGGGCGCGCCCAGCCTCGATATTGTCGGCATGCTCGGCGGCACTCCGATCCGGATCGCCAGCGGGCCGGTCGGCTTCGCCTATCCCGGAGTGATGACGGCGCGCGCGCTCGACGTCACGCTCGGGCCGGCGGACACCGCGAACCGCTTCACCATCAGCAATCTCGACGCGCGCCTCGGCAGCGATATCTCCGGCCGTTTCGCCGATGCCGACGTCACGCTCGACGCCGTTCCGCTCGATATCCGCGAAACCTCCGGCACCTGGCGCTACGCCGACGGAGTGCTGACCCTGGCCGACGGCGAATTCCGCCTGTTCGACCGCGAGGAGTCCGACCGGTTCGAACCGCTGATTGCCCGCGACGCGTCGCTGACGCTTCAGGACAATGTGATCACTGCCTTCGCCGAACTGCGCCATCCAGAGAGCGACCGGATCGTCACCTCCGCCGATATCCGCCACGACCTAGCGACGGGTGGCGGCCATGCCGATCTCGCCACCGCCGGCCTGTTGTTCGACGAAGATCTTCAACCCGGCGATTTGACGGTCAAGGCCATCGGCGTCGTCGCCAACACACGCGGCACGGTGACGGGGCGCGGCAGGATCGACTGGGGCGGCGAGGCGGTGACCAGCACAGGCAGCTATTCCACCGAAGATCTCGATTTTGCCGCCGCTTTCGGTCCGGTGCGCGGAGCCAGCGGCACGATCGTCTTCAGCGATCTCCTCGGCCTCACCACCGCGCCGGGCCAAAGCCTGCGCGTCGCCTCGGTCAATCCGGGGATCGAAGTGGCCGACGGCGTGGTCGAATTCGGGTTGCGCGAAGGGCAGTTCCTTTCGGTCGCGGGCGCGACTTTCCCGTTCATGGGGGGACAGCTGATCCTGCGTGAGACCGACCTCAATTTCGGCGTCGAGGAACAGCGACGCTACGTCTTCGAGATCGTCGGTCTGGATGCCGGCGTTTTCGTCCAGCAGCTCGACATCGGCAACGTCAGCGCCACCGGCATCTTCGACGGTACCGTGCCCATCGTCTTCGACGCAAGCGGCGACGGCAGGATCGAACAGGGGCTGCTGATCTCGCGTCCGCCGGGGGGCAACATCTCCTATGTCGGCGAGCTGACCTACGAAGACCTTTCGCCGATCGCCAATTTCGCCTTCGATTCGCTGCGCAGCCTCGACTATTCGCAGATGCGGGTGGTGATGGACGGCCCGCTGACCGGCGAGATCATTACCAGGCTGCGGTTCGACGGAGTTCGGCAGGGGGAGGGCGCGGAAACCAACTTCATCACCCGGCGGCTCGCCAACCTGCCGCTGCAGTTCCGGATCAACATCACAGCCCAGTTCTACCAGCTGATCACATCGGTGCGTTCGCTCTACGATCCGGCGGCGATCCGCGACCCACGCGAATTGGGCCTGCTCTCGGACGACGGCACCCGGTTGCTGCGACGCGAGATCACCGGCGAAGAAGCCCAACCCGATATCGAGCCGGACGACCTCGTTCCGGACAAACCGAACACGAATACGGCCATTCAGCGCCAAGAAAGCGAGTGAGGACTATGAGACAGGGGAATTTGACGCGGACCGCGCATCTTGCGAAAATGCGGGCCATGGGCGGAAAGGCGTCATGCAAACCGGCGGCATTGATGCTGGCCTCGCTCGCGCTATCGGGGTGCATCACGGTGAATGCGCCCGAGGAACCGATCGTGATCGAACTCAACGTCAACATCCGCCAGGAAGTTATTTACCGGCTGGCCGAGGACGCCGGCAACACGATCGACGAGAACGCAGATATTTTCTGAGGGTAACAGGACCATGAAGACACTCACCAGAACCGCACTCGCGCTTGCCGGGTTGGCCATGGCGGCGGGCGGCATCGCCGGCCCCGCCTTCGCCCAGCGCGATCCCGCCTACGCCGCGGCGCGCGCAGCCGGGCAGATCGGCGAGAAGATGGACGGATACATCGGCATCGTCGGCGCCGGGAGCGCCGAATTGCAGCGCATCGTCAACGACATCAACATCAAGCGCCGTGCCGTCTATTCGGAAAAGGCCCAGGCCGCCAACGCGACGCTGGAGGAATATGCCTTTGCCGCCGGTTGCCAGGCGATTCTCAAGACCGAGCCGGGCGAGAAGTATCAGGCACCCGACGGCAGCTGGCAGACCCGTGGCAGCGGTCCTCCGATCCGCGACCCGCGCTGCCCCTGACCCGGGGCCCGATCCGCGCCCTGCATCGGGGTTGACGCAAATGCGGCAAGGCTTGCAGCTTATGCGCGAGTGTGCCGCTGCCCATTGTTGACTCGGGTTTGACCCCCTTCTAAGGGGGCGGCGCAACGGCTGGCTCGCACTTGCGGGCCAATTGCCGGTGGCGAATTTCATCCTGATGCGCCCTTTCGGGCAGGCAACATTCTCGCGGGGCTCAGCACGCTTTGGCCGACAGCAACGGACACAAGAACGGCGACGATCTCGATCGCCGGATCGCCGAAGCGCAGGCGAAGCACGATCACGGCGCGAGCCGGGCCGAAGGCCGGGCGGAAACGCGTGGCTGGGCCGTGGGCATCGAATTCGTCGGCACCATCCTCGTCGCCGGCTTCATCGGCTGGGCGATCGACAACTGGGCCGGCCTGGGCACCTCGCCCTGGGGCATGATCGTCCTGCTGATCCTGGGCTTCGCCGCCGGCACGCGCCGCGCGATGAAGACCTCGGCGCAGTTCGATTCCGACGAAACAACCAACTGAGGGTCAACGGGAGTATATCGTGGCAGGCCCGATGGAACAGTTCGAGATCGTCGCTCTCAAGCCGCTCGAGGCGGCGGGTTACGATCTCTCCTTCACCAATTCCTCGCTGTGGATGGCGATCGCGATCGGCGTGATCGCGGTCTTCATGTTCGTCGGTACCGCGCGCCCGCAGATGGTGCCCGGCCGCTGGCAAGCGGCGGTCGAATACGTCTACGACTTCGTGCGCGGGATGCTCGACGAGAACGTCGGGCCTGAAGGCAAGCGTTACGCGCCGCTGATCTTCGCGATCTTCATGTTCGTGCTGGTCTGCAACCTGCTCGGCATGCTGCCCTGGGTCGGCGCCTTCACCCCCACCAGCCATATTTCGGTGACGCTGGGGCTCGCCTTCCTGGTCTTCATCGTCGTCTGCATCGTCGGTTTCTGGCGCCATGGCCTCCATTTCTTCAGCCTGTTCTGGCCCAAGGATGCCAACATCGTCCTCGGCCTGTTCGTCTTCATCATCGAAGTGCTGAGCTTCCTCTCGCGCCCCTTCACCCTGGCCATCCGGCTGTTCGCGAACATGACTGCGGGCCACGTGCTGCTCAAGGTGTTCGGCACCTTCGTGGTCACGCTCGGTTCCTTCGGCGCGCTGCCCTATGTCTTCGGGGTGCTGCCGCTGGCGGTCAACGTGGCGCTCACCGCGCTCGAGATCCTGATCGCGGTGGTGCAGGCCTATGTCTTCGCCCTTCTCGCATCGCTCTACCTGAACGATGCGGTCAATCTCCACTAATCGAACGAATACCAAGGAAAGGTTTTTACAATGGACGCTGAAGCAGCTCGGGTAATCGGTGCAGGTCTCGCCGCGATCGGTGCGGGTCTCGCCGCCATCGGCGTGGGTGCCATTTTCGGCAACTACCTCAACAGCGCACTGCGCAACCCGGAAGCCGACGCCAAGATGGGCGGCCGCCTGATCTTCGGCTTCGCCGTGACCGAGGCGCTCGGCCTCATCGCGGCCGTCGTCGCGCTGGCGCTGGCCTTCTCCTGATCCGGTCCGGCGCGGGGGCGATCATGTCGCCGCGCCGACCTGACAGTCAGCCATTCGGGTAGCCGCGATGCCTCAATTCGATTTCGCCACGGTCTTCATTCCGCAGCTGTTCTGGCTGACGGTGTTCTTTCTCGTGCTGTATTTCGGCGTGGTGAAGACCACTCTGCCGCGGCTCGGCAAGGTGATGGATGCGCGCGAAAACAAGGTGACGGGCGATCTCGAGGCTGCGCGTCTGGCCAAGGAAAAGGCCGATGCGCTGGCCGACGAGGTCCGTGCGGAGCTCGACGGCAAGCGCGACGAGGCGCGGGCCCGCGTGGCGGAAGCCAAGGCCGAGGCGGCAAAGGCCAGCGAAGCGCGGCTCAAGGCCGCCGAGACCACGGTCGGCAAGAAGTTGGCCGAAGCGGAGGCCCGGATCGATGAGGCGCGCCGCGCCGCGGGCGACGCGATCCGCGAGATTGCGGTCGAGAGCGCGCAGTCCATCGTCGCCAAGTTGACGGGCGGCGAGCCCGACCGGAAAGCGGCCGAGGCCGAGGTCGACGCGGCGCTGGCGCAGCGGACCTGATGCGGAGAAATTGAGCATGGCACTCCCGTCGATCGTCGAGGAAACCCCGACCGCCCATACGGCGGATGGCGGTTATCATCCCGAGCTCCTGGGCCTCGCGGCCGAGGGCTGGGTCTATGCCTCGATCACCATCTTCTTCCTCATCGCCTTCTTCGGTTTCAAGGTGCACCGCACCATTGCCGAGAAGCTCGATGCGCAGATCGCCGAGACCCGCAAGTCGCTCGACGAGGCCGAACGCTATCGCAAGGAAGCCGAAGCATTGCTCGAGGATGCACGTCGGCAACAGGCCGAGTCCGCGCGCGATGCCGAGGCGATGCTGGCGAACGCCCGGAACGAAGCGGGCAATATCCTGGCCCAGGCCGAGACCGACAGCAAGGCGCTGGTCGAACGTCGCCAGCGCATGGCGGAAGACACGATCGCCGCCGCGGAGCGCGAGGCGGTGCAGGACGTCCGCAACCGCGCGGCGATGGCCGCGACCCTCGCCAGCCGCAAGCTGATCGCCGGCAAGCATGACGCCAAGGCCGACAAGGCGCTGGCCGACCAGCTGATCGCTTCGCTCTAGGCGAAAGTTTCACATGTTTCCGAGAGGGCGGTCCGAAGGGGCCGCCCTTTCTCGTTCTACGGCCGGATCAGCAGCTTGCCGGTGATCTCGCCCCGCGCCATCGCGTTGAACCCTGCTTGCCATTCGGCAAGCGGCAGTATCCAGTCGATATGCGGGTGGATCGCGCCGGCTATGGCGAGCCGGTCGATCTCCTCGGCGATCCGCGCGCCGCGATCGGGAAAACGCCGCGCATATTCGCCCGCCCGCACGCCGACGACCGAAAAACCCTTTATCAGCGGAATATTCACCGCGATCTGCGGTATCCTGCCGGCCACGAAACCGACCACGAGCAGCTTGCCGCCAAAGGCGACGCAACGGGTGCTTTCATCGAAGACATCGCCACCCACGGGATCGAACACGAGGTCGCAGAGGCGCCCCTTGGTAATCTCCGACACGTCCTCGCGGAAGCGGCCGGTGTTGAGCATATAGTGATCCGCTGTCCCGATCGCGCTGAGCGCGGCGAGGCTCTCCGCCCGGTGCGAAGCCGCGATCACCGTTGCTCCGAGCGCCCTTGCCAAATCGCAGGTGGCCATGCCGACGCCGCCGCTGGCTCCGTGGACCAGTACGGTCTGCCCCGCCTGCAATTGCCCGAGTTCGACCAGCCCGACCCAGGCGGTCTGATAGGCCGCGCCCATAGCCGCGGCGGCATCGAGGTCGAGGCCGTCCGCGACCGCGCGTAGCGTGTCGGCAGGCACCGCGGCGAATTCGGCCATCGCCCCGGTCTTGGCGCCGCCACGGACGCGGTCGCCGGCCCGGAACCGGCTTTGCGGCGGAGCCTCGACTACCTCGCCGGCGAGTTCCATACCGAGGATGAAGGGCAGTTCCGGTTTGAATTGATAGTCGCCGCGCGTCATCAGCAGGTCGGGATAGTTGAGCGACGCGGCGCAGACTCGCACCAGCACCTCGCCTTCGCCGGGTGCGGGTCGGTCGGTCTCCTGAAGGACCACGCCCGAAAGGTCGGGGCTCAGCCGCTCGACCCGCAATGCCTTCATGACGTCAGAAATTGTCCTTGCCGGCACGCAGCGCGGCAAAAGTTTCGGCCGGAGTGGAGCCGCCCCAGCGATTCTGCAGGCCTTCCTTGTCGGCGCGCAGGAAGGGATTGGTCTCGATCTCTCGCGCCAGACGGGTCGGCACGGTCGGCTCCCCGCGCCCACGCTTCTCGTCCACTTCGCGCGCGTATTGCTGGAGCTCGATATTGTCGGGATCGGCATGGAGCGCAAATTTCGCGTTCGCCTGCGTGTATTCGTGTGCGCAGTAGAGCGTCGTTTCGGGCGGCAGGTCGCGGATGCGCCGCAGGCTCTCCCAGAACTGCTTCGGCTCGCCTTCGAACATGCGCCCGCAACCAAGCGCGAAGACGCTGTCGCCGACGAAGGCGATCGCGTCGTCCGGCAGGTAATACGCAATATGGCCGTTGGTGTGGCCGGACACATCGATCACCCGCGCCTCGTGCTTGCCGAGTGTGACGGTCTCGCCGTTACCTACGACTCGGTCGATCGCGGCGATCTTCTCGACCTCGCGCGGAGCGATGGTCGTTGCGCCGGTGGCCTCGACGATCGCCTCGTTTCCGCCGGCGTGGTCGGGGTGCCAGTGGGTGTTCCAGATCTGGGTGATCCGCCAGCCCCTGGCATCGGCCTGTTTCAGATATTCCGCCCCATCGGGCGTATCCACCGCCGCGGTCTCGCGGCTGTCGGGATCGTGGAGCAGGAAGCCGTAATTGTCGGACAGGCACGGGAACTGATGAATTTCGAGCATGGCCGGCATTGTAGGGCAGGGGGCGAATAGTGGAAAGGCCCGCCTGCGGGTCTCGCAAGCGGGCCTTTCGTGTCCTGCGAAGGAGGAAGGAGCTTAGTCTTCCTTCTTCTTCAGCGCTTCGCCGAGGATGTCGCCGAGCGAAGCGCCGCTGTCGGACGAGCCGAACTGCTGCACCGCTTCCTTCTCTTCGGCGATCTGACGCGCCTTGATCGAGAAGTTGGGCTTCTTCGAGCGGTCGAACCCGGTGACCATCGCATCGACCTTGCTGCCGACCTGGAAGCGATCGGGGCGCTGCTCGTCGCGGTCGCGGCCGAGATCGGAACGCTTGATGAAGCCGGTCGCGCCGTCGTCGCCGACCTGGACCTCGAGGCCGCCATCGCGCACTTCGAGCACGGTGACGGTGACGGTCTGGTTGCGGCGCAGGCTGCCAGCATCCGCGCCTTCGGCGGATGGCGCGCCCTTTTCAAGCTGCTTCATGCCCAGGCTGATGCGTTCCTTGTCGATGTCGACATCGAGCACGATCGCCTCGACCTGCTCACCCTTGCGATGCAGGGCGAGAGCATCCTCGCCCGAGATACCCCAGGCGATGTCCGACATGTGGACCATGCCGTCGACGTCGCCGGGAAGGCCGACGAACAGGCCGAACTCGGTGGCGTTCTTGACTTCGCCCTCGACCTTGGAGCCGACGGGATGCGCTTCGGCGAACTCTTCCCAGGGATTGCGCTGGGCCTGCTTGAGACCGAGCGAGATGCGGCGCTTCTCGCTGTCGACCTCGAGCACCATCACTTCGACTTCCTGCGAAGTCGAGACGATCTTGCCCGGATGGACGTTCTTCTTGGTCCAGCTCATCTCGGAGACGTGGACGAGGCCCTCGATACCCGGCTCGAGTTCGACGAAGGCGCCGTATTCGGTGATGTTGGTCACCGTGCCGGTCATCTTCGCGCCCACCGGGTACTTCTGGCTGACGCCGTCCCAGGGATCGCTTTCCAGCTGTTTCATGCCCAGGCTGATGCGCTGGGTATCCTCGTTGATGCGGATGATCTGGACGGTCACGGTGGCGCCGATCTCGATCATCTCGCTGGGGTGGTTGACCCGCTTGTAGCTCATGTCGGTGACGTGGAGCAGGCCGTCGATGCCGCCGAGATCGACGAAGGCACCGTAATCGGTGATGTTCTTGACGACGCCGTCGATCACTTCGCCTTCGGTCAGTTTGTCGATCAACTCGCCGCGCTGTTCGGCGCGGGTTTCCTCGAGCACCGCACGGCGCGAGACGACGATGTTGCCGCGGCGACGATCCATCTTGAGGATCTGGAAGGGCTGCGGCATGTCCATCAGCGGGCCGACGTCGCGCACCGGGCGGATGTCTACCTGACTGCCGGGGAGGAAGGCCACGGCGCCGTCGAGGTCGACGGTGAAGCCGCCCTTGACGCGGCCGAAGATCCGGCCCTCGACGCGCTTGCCTTCGCCGAATTCGCTTTCCAGCTTGTCCCAGGCGGCTTCGCGGCGCGCGCGATCACGGCTGAGCATGGCTTCGCCGTCGGCATTCTCGATCCGGTCGACGAAGACTTCGACCTCGGAGCCGACCTCGAGGCCGTGCTCGTCGTCGACGCGCATGAATTCCTTGAGATCGACGCGGCCTTCGCTTTTAAGGCCGACATCGATGTGCGCCATGCCGTTCTCGATGGCAGTGACGGTGCCCTTGACGACGCGGCCTTCGAAGCCGCCGTCGTCGACGCTGCCGAGCTGCTCGTCGAGCATCGCGGCGAAATCGTCCCGGGTGGGATTGGCTGTGGTTGCCATGTGTTCAGTAGTCCTTCGTATCGTTTTGCTACCGGCCGCCGGTTTTTCCGGGGTCTTTACCCGTCTCCGCCGCACCATTGCGGGGGCTGACGGGGCAAGAGGGCCGCGTGCCGGGCGATGGCCGAATGCCGCCGTCCGGGTCCCGCCTGTCCGAAGATGGTCTGGAACGGGCGGCCGGGTAGAGCCAATGGCCCGAATTTGCAAGTGGTAAGCGCGGTTGCGCGCCGTCAACCCGTTCACGGCTCGGGCCCGGTATCGTGGATTGGCCGCCGGTTGGACGGACCGTCGGGATGGCTGGAGGTGTCGCAATCTTTGTCAGCCTTCACAATATCTTATTCCCTGGCCCTTATCAAAACGGTGGAAGGGATAGAAAATATGTCCACCACAGGCTGTCGGGGATGCCGCTCCGAACGGCAGGATTTCGACATCGCCATGGCGTTCCAGCCGATCGTCGATTGCGAGACGGGCGTGCCTTTCGCCTACGAGGCGCTCGTGCGCGGAGGCAACGGCGAAGGCGCGGGCGAGGTGCTGGCGAGGGTCACGCCGGAGAACCGCTATGCCTTCGACCAGCAGTGCCGCGTCGCCGCGATCGAAGGCGCGGTCGCGGCGGGCATTCTCGACACCGATGCCCGGCTGTCGATCAACTTCCTCCCCAACGCCGTATATTCACCGCTCGCCTGCATCCAGCTGACCCTGAAGACCGCGAATGCCTGCGGCTTTCCCACCGAGCGGTTGATCTTCGAATTCACCGAGAACGAGGAAATGACCGATACGCAGCATGTGCGGACCATTATCGACACATACAGCGCGATGGGTTTCGGCACCGCGATCGACGATTTCGGCGCGGGGCACGCCGGTCTCGGCCTGCTCGCCGATATACAGACCCACTATCTCAAACTCGACATGGCGCTTATCCGCGGCATCGGAGCCTCGCGTCCGCGCCGCGCGATCGTAGAGGGCGTGGTCCGTATTGCGCGCGCTCTCGGAGTGACGGTGATCGCGGAGGGCGTGGAGACCGAAGAGGAATTCCACACGCTGCGGGTCCTCGGCATTCGCTATATCCAGGGGTATCATCTCGCACGGCCGGCGTTCCGCGAGCTTCCGGCTGTCGCCGGTCCCGGAGCGGATTACGCTGCGGTGGCCTGAGCGCAACTACGCGTCGGTCGCGAACGATCGATCCGACGAACATGCAGCGGCTCAGAATTTCTTTACCTCCTTTGCACTAAAGCTCCGGGGAGCTGAAAAGGCGGGTTGCGGATCGGAACATAACAAATATCCGAACTGCAGGGGTAGTTGATCGATGGAACACAAGCTGGCTCCGCATGAGGTGAAGGCGGGCATGTATGTCCGCCGGTTCGGTGGAAGCTGGTTCGACCACCCGTTCTGGTTTCCCCGCTTCGTCGTGCGCCCCGAAGATGTGCCGCGTTTCGCCGCCTCCGACGTGCCCTACGTCGTAATCGACGACCAGCTGGGCTTCGGCCCGAATGCGCCCTCGGAGCCGCCGCGGAAGGCGGACCCCGCATCGTTCGCGCGTCGCAAAACCGACAAGGAAGGCGGGCGACACCCGCGACAACCGGAAAGATACGACGCCCGCTGGAAGGACAACGAGCGCGCCCAGGCGAAAAAGCTCGCCGCACGTTCGCTCAAGGTCATGCGCCGCAATTTCGGCGAGGTTCGCCTGGGACGCGCGATCCGCATCACCGAGGTCGGCGATCTGGTCGACGACGTGGTCGCCAGCGTGGAGCGCAGTCCGCGGACCCTGCTGGAAGTGCTGCGGCTGAAGAAGAAGGATGAATACACCTACCTGCATTCGGTCGCGGTCTGCACGCTGATGATCACCGTCGCGCGCCATCTCGGCCTGCCCGAACGCGAGGTCCGCGATTACGGCATGGCCGGACTGCTGCACGACATCGGCAAGATGGGCATCGCGGACGAGGTGCTCAACAAGGCCGGCAGGCTGACGGACGGCGAGCTCGAACAGGTCCGTGGCCACCCGGAGCACGGTTTCCAGGTTCTGTCGCAAACCTCGAACATTCCCGAGCTCGCGCTCGACGTCTGCCGCCATCATCACGAGCGGCCCGACGGGCAGGGCTATCCTTTCGGTCTGCCCGCCGGGGACATTTCGATTGCCGCGCGGCTCGGCGCGATCTGCGATGTCTACGACGCGCTGACATCCGAGCGAGTGTACAAGGACGCCTGGACCCCGGCCGAAGCGGTCACGGCGATGTGGGACTGGGAAGGACAGTTCGATCGCAAGCTGCAGTTCGCCTTCATGCAGAGCATCGGCGTGTTCCCGCCCGGCATGCTGGTCGAACTGCGCAGCAACCGTCTTGCCCTGGTCCTCGCATCGCGCCGCAAAAATGCACCGCCACGCGTCCTCGCTTTCTATTCCATGCGGGATCGGCAGCCGATCGTGCCCGAAGACGTGACGATCTCCGACAGTTTCGCGAAGGACAGCATCACCGCGCCCTCTTCGCCGGAATATTGGGGGCTGACCGAACGCGAATGCAGCGAGGATTTCATCCGCGGCAAGCTGGCGGCTTGAGAGCGCCTACTCGCGGGCGAGCGCCGTTTCGACCGCGTCGATGACGAAGCGGATTGCCTGATCGCGATCGAGCGTGCTGGTGTCGATCACCTGCGCATCGCCGGCCGGGACCAGCGGGGCGTGACTGCGCCCCCGGTCGCGTTCGTCGCGAGCTTTCAAGTCGGCGACGATATCCTCCAGATCGACCGTTTTGCCGCGTTCGCGCATTTCGGCCCAGCGGCGCCTGGCCCGGGTTTCGGTGTCGGCGGTTATGAAGAGTTTCACATCGGCATCGGGCGCGATGACCGTGCCGATGTCGCGCCCGTCGAGCACCGCGCCGCCGGGTTGAACGGCGAAGGCGCGTTGGCGCTCGAACAGCGCCTCGCGAACCGACGGATGGACCGACACGCGGCTGGCGAGCCCGCCCGAGCCTTCGTCGCGCAGATGCGGGTCATCGAGCAGGCCGTCGGGGAAGCTGCAGGCGGCAAGCGCATCGCCGGCATCGTCGGGATCGCCGCCATCCAGGAAGCACTGCCGTCCAACCGCGCGATAAAGCAGCCCGGTGTCGAGATGCGGCAGGCCGAAATGCGCGGCCAGCGCCTTGGCGATGGTGCCCTTGCCGCTGGCGGTCGGGCCGTCGACGGCGATGATCACGGTGCGGCGTCCTGGGGGTCGTGCCGCCTCATCCAGGCGCGCAGGATCGCCTCGCTTTCGGCGGGGCGCTCGTGAAAGGAGGAGTGGCTCCCGCCCGGGATCACGGCCAGTTCCGAGCCCGGAGCGAGCTCGACGAACTCCTGCACGTCGTCGATCCGCGCCTCGTCGTACTGTCCGATCATGAACAGGGTTCGCTGGCCGTCGATGCGGGACAAAAGCGGAGTCGCATTGAAGGAAACCAGGCTCCCGCGGGCGGAGAATTCGCTCGGTCCCCACATGGCGTTATAGAGTTCGGGATTGAAGCCCTTGCCGTTGAACCGTTCGCGATAGGCCTTCTCCTCCGGCGTGACCGCGGGCCGGTCCGGGCGGCCGTTATAGGCGCTGTAGAAGGCTTTGCTCGCCGGCTCGCAGACCTCCGCCGCGGGCGGCGTAGGGCCTTCGCAGGCAATCAGGGCAGCCGCGACATCGTCGGGCAATTCGCGGATCAGCAAATTGGTGCCGGTGATCCAGTGCGGAGTGGAAATGAACGTGCCCGCCAGTACGGAAGAGGCGACGTGCTGCGAATATTTCGCAGCATATTCCAGGGCGAGCGCCGAGCCCCAGCTGTGGCCGATGACATGCCATTTCTCGATGCCGAGCGCTTTGCGGATCGCCTCGAGTTCCTCGACGAAGCGGTCGACCCGCCAATTGGCGGGATCGCCTGGATGATCGGATTTGCCGGAATCGAGCTGGTCGTAGAGGATCACGGCCCGCTCGTCGGCGAGACTCATCATGTTGCCGAAGCTGGTGTGCGTGCCGCCGGGTCCGCCATGGACGAGCACCGCCGGGGGGAGGTCCGTGGAGAGATCGCCGTCGATGCGCACCCACACGCGACCGCCTTCGACCGGGACCATGAGTTCGCGGTCGGGTATCGACCAGTCGGCGGGAGACGGGGGTGGGGTCACGTCCCGCGCCCACGAGGGCGAAACCGATAGCAGGGCCGCGGACAGCGTGGCGACAAGCTTCATCGAGGTGGTTCCTTCCGTGGTTGGGCGGGGCTGCCTCGCCGCATCGCCTTGATGAGGCCCCAGATTGCGATCGCGGCCCAGAAGCCTTCGAGCACCAAGCTCGGCCAGTTGGTGTGGACCACCAGCGAGACGGTCAGCAAGGCGGCGCCGACGAGGTTGGTGCCGTGCAGGACAAAGGGGTTCGGGTCGTCCTTCCAGGTCAGATAGGCATAGGCCGCGATGATGCAGGCCATGCCGAGGAAGCCGATCGCGGTGTAGATGTCGAAAGCCTCGCTCACCCGGTCGCCTCGTCCAGCAGAGCGAGGAAATTCGGGAAGCTGGTGGCGATGGGTTCGGTGGTGTCGACTTGCACGCCATGCCTGCTGGCGAGGCCCGCCACCGCCATGCTCATCGCGATCCGGTGGTCGAGGTGGGTGGCGACGGGGCCGCCCCCGGCAAGAGGTGCGCCACCCGTTCCCTCGATTACCAGCCCGTTGGCGCGCTCTTCGACGCTCGCTCCGATCGTCCGCAGCGCCGACGCCATGGCGGAGAGGCGGTCGCTTTCCTTGACCCGCAGTTCTTCGAGCCCAGCGGTCGTGGTGCGGCCCTCGGCCAGAGCCGCGGCGACGAAGAGGACGGGGAATTCGTCGATCATGCTCGGCGCGAGGGCGGGATCGACCGCGATACCGCGAAGGCGCGCATGGCGGATGCGCAGGTCGGCGACCGGTTCTCCCCCCACTTCGCGCTCGTCCAGCCGCTCGATACTCGCGCCCATCTGCACCAGCACGCGGAACAGCCCGTCGCGGGTGGGATTGAGCCCGACGTTTTCGAGCACGAGGTCGCTCCCGGGGACGATGCTCGCCGCCACGGCGAAGAAGGCGGCGGAAGACGGGTCGCCCGGTACTGCGACATCGCAAGGTGCAAGGTCCGCCGGACCGGACAGGGAGACGCAGCGTTCGCCGTCCCGCTCTTCGATCCGGACCTCGACGCCGAAACCGCGCAGCATCCGCTCGGTGTGGTCGCGGGTGGGCACCGGCTCGATCACCGTGGTCGTGCCGGGCGTGTTGAGCCCGGCGAGCAAAACTGCGCTCTTCACCTGGGCGCTGGCGACCGGCAGGCGATAGGCGATCGGGACCGCGGGCTGCATGCCGCGCACCGTCAGTGGCAGGGTGCCGCCCGGCGAGGCGGTAAACTGCGCGCCCATTTGCGAAAGCGGCTCGATCACGCGGTCCATCGGGCGCTTCGAGAGGCTTGCATCGCCGGTGAGCACCGCGGTAATCCCGTGGCTGGCGAGAAGTCCCATCAAAAGCCGCGCGGAAGTGCCGGAATTGCCCATGTCGAGCGCCCGGTCCGGTTGCAGCAGCGTGCCGACCCCGACCCCGTCGACCACCCAATCGTCGCCCTCACGCGCGATCCGCGCGCCCATTGTCCGCAGCGCCGCGGCGGTGGCCATAACGTCCTCGCCCTCCAGCAGCCCGGAAATGCGGCTGCGCCCGACTGCCAAGGCAGCGAACATCAGCGCCCGATGACTGATCGACTTGTCGCCCGGGACGCGGATGCGTCCTTTGAGCGGGCCGGAAGGCAGGAAGCGGTGGGGGGTCAAGAAAACTCCGGCGGTTCTTCGGGCGCGTGGGGTACGCTTCGATGGCGCGATGCGATGCGCGCTTTGACAGCGCACATACCTTCTGGCAAGGCGCGCGGCGCTGTCGATTCCGGTGCTTGCATCGGGGGATCGGAATCCCATCTGACACAGACGAAATTCCCGCTCCGTCCGCATCTGGGCGGAGCCAGCGATCTTAAGGATTACACATGGTCAAACCGGAATGGGGCACGAAGCGGACCTGCCCGAACTGCGGAACGCGTTTCTACGATCTGGGTAAGGAACACCCGGTCACCTGCATCGAATGCGGGAACGAGTGGGAACCCGAGCCGGTTCTGAAATCGAAGCAGCCGATCCCGTTCGAGGAAGAGAAGAAGAAGGACGCCGAGCCCGACAGCGATCTGGCCGACGACGATCTGGAGGACATCGACGAGGACGATGATTCGCCCGACAACGACGTCGATCTCGGCGGCGACGACGACCTCGGCGTGTCCAAGGGCAAGGGCGACGACGAAGACGACGAGAGCTGATTTTCGCCCTTGCCAAGCGCAGGGCCCGCGCCTAGATGGCGCGGCCTTGCCGAAGGGCAGGGCATGCGGGTATGAGACCCGCGTACATGACTGGAACGGGGCCTTAGCTCAGCTGGGAGAGCGCAACACTGGCAGTGTTGAGGTCAGCGGTTCGATCCCGCTAGGCTCCACCAGTCACATACAAGCCGGGTAACCACCCGCGCGCTGGCCGACGAGTTCTCGTCCGCCGGCGTTTTTCGCGTTTTCCCGGTTTGCGGGGTCGAGGAGTAGGCGATGTTCGACAATCTGTCCGACCGGCTCGGCAATGTGTTCGACAAGCTTCGCGGCCGTGGCGCGCTGTCCGAGCAGGACGTGCGCGACGCCATGCGCGAGGTGCGCATCGCCCTGCTCGAGGCGGATGTCGCGCTACCGGTGGTGCGCCGTTTCATCGACGCCGTCACCGAGCGCGCGATCGGCGCCGAGGTGCTCAAGTCGGTCACGCCGGGCCAGCAGGTCGTCAAGATCGTCAACGACGAACTCGAATCGATGCTCGGCGGCAGCGAAGGCGAGCCTGAAGGCCTGAACCTCGCCGCCAAGCCGCCGGTCGTGGTGATGATGGTCGGCCTGCAGGGTTCGGGCAAGACGACCACCACAGCCAAGCTCGCACGCATGCTGCGCTTGAAGCACGGCAAGAAGCCGCTGATGGCCTCGCTCGACGTCAACCGTCCGGCGGCGCAGGAACAGCTCGCAGTGCTGGGCACGCAGGCCGAGGTCGCGACCCTGCCGATCGTTCCGGGCCAGCAGCCGGTCGACATCGCCCGCCGTGCTATGGAAAGCGCGCGCCTGCAGAACGCCGACGTGCTGCTGCTCGACACTGCGGGCCGGCTGCATGTCGACGAGGCGCTGATGGCCGAGATGAAGGCTATCGCCGGCGTCTCGACCCCGACCGAGGTGCTGCTGGTGGTCGACAGCCTGACCGGCCAGGACGCGGTCAATGTCGCGCAGAGCTTCACCGGCGAGGTGCCGCTGACCGGCGTGGTGCTGACGCGGATGGACGGCGATGCGCGCGGCGGCGCGGCGCTTTCCATGCGCCACGTCACCGGCAAGCCGATCAAGTTCGCCGGAACGGGCGAGAAGCTCGACGCCATCGAAGCATTCGATCCCAAGCGCGTCGCCGGCCGCATCCTCGGCATGGGCGACGTCGTCAGCCTGGTCGAGCGCGCGGCGGAAACGGTCAAGGCGGAGGACGCCGAACGCCTCGCCCGCAAGATGGCCAAGGGCCAGTTCGACCTCGACGATCTGCGCATGCAGTTGAAGCAGATGCAGCAGATGGGTGGACTGGGCATGCTCGCGGGCATGCTGCCGGGCATGAAGAAGGCCAAGGCCGCGCTCGCCGCCTCCGACATGGACGACAAGGTGCTGGTCCACATGGATGCGATCATCGGCTCGATGACCGGCAAGGAACGGCGCAATCCGGCGCTGCTCAACGCCAAGCGCAAGAAGCGCGTCGCGGCGGGCAGCGGCACGCAGGTGCAGGACGTCAACAAGCTGCTCAAGATGCACCAGGAAATGTCCCGGGCGATGAAGCAGATCCGGAAGATGGGTGGACTGAAGGGACTCGGCGCGCTGTTCGGTGGCGGAGGAGGCGGCGGCGCGATGGGCGGAGCGGGCGGTCTTCCCGGCCTCGGCGGGCCCGGCGGCTCGAAGGGGCCGGGCGTGGATGCCAGCACCCTGCCGCCCGACCTTCAGGCATTGCTCAAGAACAACAAGTGATTTCAGTTATCTACATTGGAAAGGTGAACTAACATGGCAGTTGCAATCCGTCTTTCGCGCGGTGGTGCGAAGAAGCGTCCCTATTACCGCATCGTCGTCGCTGACAGCCGCGCCGCGCGCGACGGCAAGTATCTCGAACAGATCGGCACATACAATCCGATGCTGCCCAAGGACTCGGGCGAGCGCGTGAAGCTCGACGAGGACCGCGCGCGCCATTGGCTGAGCGTCGGTGCGACCCCGTCGGACCGCGTCGCCCGCTTCCTCGACGCCGCCGGCGTCCGAGAGCGTGCTGCGCGCAACAACCCCAAGAAGGGCGAGCCTGGCGAAGCCGCCAAGGAGCGCGCCGAGGAGAAGGCCACCAAGGCCGCCGAGGCCGAGGAAGCCAGAAAGGCCGCCGAGGAAGAGGCGAACACTCCCACTCCGGCCGAGGAAGCCGCTGTCGAGGACAGCCCCTCCGCCGAAGAGGGCGCGGCTTCCGAAGACAGCGATACCGCGACCGAAGCCGAAGAAAAGGCCGAGTAAGGCCGACCCATGCCGGACAAGCCCGTCACGCTCGCCGCCATCTCCGGCGCGCACGGCGTGACGGGCGAGGTCCGCCTGAAGCTGTTCGGCGAAGGACTCGACAGCCTGAAGGCACCACGGCGACTCAACGATGGTGCGTTGACGCTGTCGAAGATCCGGAGCGACAGCAAGGGCGGCGCGATCGCCCGATTCGCCGAGGTCGCGGACCGCACCGCCGCGGAGGCGCTGCGCGGCACAGTCTTAACCGTTCCGCGTGATAGTCTCCCGGAGCTGGAGCCGGGCGAGTTCTACCACTCCGACTTGCTCGACCTCCCGGTCGTCACCGATACGGGGGACGCCATCGGGCGCGTCCGTTCGGTCGAGAATTTCGGCGCCACCGATATCGTCGAGATCGAGAAGCCCGATGGCAAGACTTTCATGGTCCCGCTGATCGAACAGGCGGTTCCCGAATGGAACGACGATCGGCTGATCGTCGCAGCCGGTTTCGTCGACTAGCGCCTGATCGGCCTTTTCTCCGCCAGATGATTACGGATGGCGGTGGCGGCGACGCCTGCCTGCCCCATCGCATGGCTGATCTGGTCGAGCCCGATCACCACGTCGCCCGCGGCGAAGAGGCCGGAAACGCTCGTTTCCATGTGATCGCCGACCGCGATGCAGCCCTCGTCGCTGAGCTTCGCGCCCGCCGCTTCGGCAAGTTCGGAACGGATGTGCGATCCCATTGCCGGATAGACGCTGTCGAAGCGCATGCGCCCCTCTCCGGTTTCGAAGCCGAGCCGCGCGCCCTCGATTTGCCAGCCTCCGCAAGGCCCCGCGACAACCGTCACACCGGCATCGGCCAGTTTGCGCCGGCAGGCATCGTCGAGATCATGGTCGCCATGGGGCGAAACCAGCGTCAGATCGGCCGTGTAGCCGCGCAGGAACATGGCTTCGGCAGTCCCATGATCCGATGTTCCGACCACCGCGACGCGTCGGTCTGTGACCTCGAAGCCGTCGCAGACGGGGCAATAGCGCAGCATGCCCGCGCCAAGCGCGGCGTCGTGCACATCGTCGGGCAGGTTCGTCGGGCGATGATTGACGACCCCGGTGGCCAGCAGGACCGAGCGGGCGCGGTAGGTGCCCTGGTCGGTGCCGACGACGAAACAATCGCCGGCTTGGGCAAGGTGTTCGACCTTCACTTGTTCGCGTATCGCGCCGTATCGGTGGGCCTGCGTGTACATCCGGTTGAGCAGGTCCTTGCCGTTGATGCCATCGGGAAAACCCGCATGGTTGTGGCTGGTCGGGATGAGACCCGCGCGGCTGCTGCCGCAATCGAACATGCGGATCGAAAGGTGATAGCGCGCAAGGTAGATCGCCGCGGTGAGCCCCGCCGGTCCCGCACCGACGATGATACAGTCGTCCGGTTCGCTGGTCGCGTCGCTTGCCATCGGGGTCCCCTCTCGCGCATGGGCGGAGCATGCCGTTCGCCGCCACTATCCTAACGCTCTATCCCGAGATGTTTCCCGGTCCTCTCGGCGCGTCGCTCGCCGGGCGGGCGCTGGAACGGGGCGAGTGGTCGTGCGAGACGGTGCAGATCCGCGACTTCGCCTCCGACCGACACCGCACGGTCGACGACACGCCTGCCGGGGGCGGGGCGGGAATGGTACTGAAGGCGGACGTGCTGGGCGCTGCGCTGGACAGCGTCGCCGATGCCCGACCGATCCTGGCGATGACGCCCCGAGGCCAAACCATTACCCAGCGCCGCATTCGCGAGATCGCCGCCGGGCCGGGCGTCACCATCATCTGCGGCCGGTTCGAGGGGTTCGACGAGCGCTTCTTCGAGGCGCGGCCGCAGGTCGAGCAGATCTCGCTCGGCGACATCGTCCTGTCGGGCGGAGAGCCGGCCGCGCTGGCCATTCTCGATGCTTGCATTCGCCTGCTTCCCGGAGTAATGGGCGCGCCCGAAAGCGGTACCGAGGAATCCTTCGAGAACGGGTTGCTCGAGTATCCGCAATTCACCCGACCTGTCGAATGGGAAGGGCGCACGATCCCTGAAGTGCTGCGATCGGGGGATCATGCGAGGATCGCGGCGTGGCGCAAGCAACGCAGCGAGGACGATACACGGTTACGCAGGCCGGACCTTTGGGAGCGCCACGGTGGCGCTCGGGACCGATCTGCCTCTGGCGCGCGGCATGAAACGAAGGATGATTAGGCGATGAACCTGATCCAGACACTCGAGGCCGAGGCGATCGAAAACCTCGGCAAGGACATCCCCGATTTCCGCGCCGGCGACACCGTGCGCGTGGGCGTGAAGGTCGTCGAAGGCACCCGCGAGCGCGTGCAGAACTTCGAAGGCGTCGTGATCGCCCGTTCGAACCGCGGCATGGGTTCGAACTTCACCGTGCGCAAGATGAGCTTCGGCGAGGGCGTGGAACGCGTCTTCCCGCTCTATTCGCCGATCGTCGACAGCATCGAGGTCGTGCGTCGCGGCATCGTGCGTCGTGCCAAGCTCTATTACCTGCGCGGCCGCACGGGCAAGAGCGCCCGCATCGCCGAGCGCCGGGACAACGCACCCAAGTCCTGATGTTTGGGGGCGCAAGCCGCCGATCAGCTTTGCCAAAAGGGCGCTCCGGTCTATGCCGGGGCGCCTTTTTCGTTTGGGGACGAACCTTTTGTCATGCGCATTTTCCTTGCTTCCGCCTGCATCCTTTTTTCCGCATCCGCCGCCGCGCAGGAACCTGCGGTGAGCCAGACGCCCGAACTGACCTTCGAACGAGTCTTCGCCTCGCCCTCGCTCGACGGGCCGGCACCGCGGCAGGCCAAGCTCTCGCCCGACGGACGCTGGCTCACCCTGCTGCGCAACCGCGAGGACGATCGCCAGCGGTACGACCTGTGGGGTTACGACCGCGAGGCAGGCGAGTGGACGATGCTGGTCGACAGCGAAAAGCTCGGATCGGGCCGCGAGCTGTCGGAAGACGAGAAGATGCAGCGCGAACGCGCACGGGTCGGCAATCTGTCCGGCATCATCGCCTATCAGTGGACCAGCGACGGCGAGGCGATCCTGGTGCCTCTCGATGGCGATCTCTATCTGGCGCGGCTGGACGGCCCGGAAGGAACCGTCGTCACTCGGCTCACCGACACCGAGGCAAGCGAACTCAACCCCGCGCTGAGCGAGACCGGCGAATACCTCTCCTTCGTCCGCGACCGGCAGTTGTGGGTCGGCCGCGTCGGCCAGGATGCACGGCCGATCACCCCGCAAGAAGGGGCCGATATCCGCTGGGGCGAAGCGGAATTCGTCGCGCAGGAAGAGATGGACCGCGACACCGGCTATTGGTGGGCACCCGGCGACAGCCGCATCGCGGTCGAGCGCTTCGACGAAAGCGGGGTCGGCGTGGTCACCCGCGCGGCGATCGGCGCGACCGGCACTCAGGTGTTCGATCAACGCTATCCCGCGGCGGGCACACCCAATGCCCTGGTCGAGCTGTTCGTGATGAACCCGGACGGGAGCGAGCGCGTGGAGGTCGATCTCGGCGAGGAGACCGACATCTATCTCGCCCGCGTCGATTGGGCTCCCGATGGCGACACGCTCTACGTCCAGCGCCAGAACCGCGAACAGACCCGGCTCGACATGCTCGCGGTCGATCCGCGCACCGGGGCGAGCGAGATCGTCTTTACCGAGAACGCCGCCGTCCCCGACTACTGGATCAACCTCGGCAACATTTACCGCTGGCTCGACGACGGTTCGCTGATCTGGTGGTCCGAGCGCGACGGTTACGGCCACCTCTATCGCTACGCCGAAGGAGCCTGGACGCAGCTCACCAGCGGCGAATGGGTGGTCACCGGCCTGGCCGGCGTCGACCAACGCCAAGGCCGTGTGTTCTTCCAGGGGACGAAGGACGACGTGCTGGCGCAGCAGGTCTATGCGGTCGATATCGCCCGGCCGGGAGAATACACCCGGCTGACCGACGCCGAATTCGCCAATTCCGCGACGATGGACGGCCGGGGGCAGAACCTGCTCGTCACCCGGTCCAAGCCCGACCAGCCGCCGCAGACCTACCTCGCCGATGCGATGGGGGATGCTCAATTGTGGGTCGAACGCAACGCGCTCGACGCTGACCATCCCTATGCCCCCTTCCTCGCGAGCCACCGCATGCCGCAGTTCGGCACCATCGCCGCCGAGGATGGGACCGTGCTGCACTACAAGATGATCACTCCGGAGATGGAGCCGGGCAAACGCTATCCGGTCTATTTCTACCACTACGGCGGTCCCGGCCCGCAGACCGTGCAGCGCGACTGGAGCGCGCCGCTCGAGCAGGCCATTGTCGACAAGGGCTATATCTGGTTCGAGCTCGACAACCGCGGCAGCGCCAATCGCGGCGTCGGCTTCGAACAGCCACTCTACCGGGCGATGGGCGGGGTGGAGGTGCGCGACCAGAAGGCGGGGGCTGAATATCTCAAGACGCTGCCCTTCGTCGATCCGGACAAGATAGCCATCGATGGCTGGTCCTACGGCGGCTACCTGACGCTCAAGCAGCTCCAGGCCGATCCGGGGCTCTATGCCGCGGGCATTGCCGGCGCGCCGGTGACCCGCTGGGAACTCTACGACACGCACTACACCGAACGCTACATGGGCGATCCGAACGTCGATGCCGCGGCCTACCGTGCCGCCTCGGCGATCCCCGACGCGACCAAGATCACCGACCCTCTGCTGGTGATCCACGGCATGGCCGACGACAATGTTGTCTTCGAGAACGCCACCGAGCTGATCGCGGCCCTGCAGGAAGGCAATGCGCCGTTCGAGATGATGCTCTACCCCGGGTACACCCACCGCGTCTCGGGCGAGCAGATCAGCCCCCACCGCTATAACACGGTGTTCCGCTTCCTCGAGAGCCACGGGGTGACATCGCCCGAGTAAGCTTGCGATCGCGCGAGCGCTCGCTACATCGCGCGGGCGATTTAGGAGAACTGATTTGGGTTATCGGGTGGCCGTGGTCGGCGCGACGGGGAATGTCGGGCGCGAGGTGATGATGGTGCTGGCGGAGCGGGGCTTCCCCTGCGACGAGATCGCCGCGGTCGCGTCATCACGCTCGCACGGGACCGAGGTGGAATTCGGCGACACCGGCAAGATGCTCAAATGCCAGAGTATCGAGCATTTCGACTGGAACGGCTGGGATATCGCCCTGTTCGCGGCCGGCAGCGGCCCGGCCAAGGAATACGCGCCCAAGGCAGCCAAGGCGGGCTGCGTGGTGATCGACAATTCCTCCCTCTATCGCATGGAGCCCGACGTTCCGCTGATCGTGCCCGAAGTGAATCCGGAGGCGATCCACGATTATTCCAAGCGCAACATAATCGCCAACCCCAACTGCTCGACAGCGCAACTGGTCGTGGCGCTCAAGCCGCTGCACGATGCGGCGACGATCAAGCGCGTGGTGGTCAGCACTTATCAGTCGGTCTCTGGCGCGGGTAAGGCGGGAATGGACGAGCTGTTCGAGCAGAGCCGCAACATCTTCGTCGGCGACCCGACCGAACCGGTGAAGTTCACCAAGCAGATCGCCTTCAACGTCATTCCGCATATCGACGTCTTCCTCGACGACGGGTCGACCAAGGAGGAATGGAAGATGGTGGTCGAGACGAAGAAGATCCTCGACCCCAAGATCAAGCTCAGCGCCACCTGCGTGCGGGTGCCGGTCTTCGTCGGCCATTCCGAAGCGGTGAACATCGAGTTCGAGAACGAGATTTCCGCACAGCAGGCGCAGGACATCCTGCGCGAGGCGCCGGGCATCATGCTCGTCGACAAGCGCGAGGACGGGGGATACATCACGCCGGTGGAGGCCGCCGGTGACAGCGCGACTTACATCAGCCGCGTGCGCGAGGACCCGACGGTGGAGAACGGTCTGGTCCTGTGGTGCGTCAGCGACAATCTGCGAAAAGGTGCCGCGCTGAATGCGGTGCAGATCGCCGAGCTGCTCGGACGCGAATGCCTCAAGAAGGGATGATCGCGATGCGCTCCGCTTTTTTCGCGGCCATGCTGATGCCACTGGCCGCTTGCGGAGCCGAAAAGGGCGAGCCCGCGCCCGTGGAGGACCGTCCGGCCGAACAGGTCGACCGCCAAGCGACCGCGGAGCACGAGGCGATCGGGTCGAAGGCCAACATGGTCCTCACCTCCACCGGGTTCACCTATCGCGTGGCGGGGGGCACCACCAATTCGAAAATCGACTTCGATATCCGGCGCGAAACGGTCGAACGCATCGCCCGCCAGCAATTCGGCGAGCCGACCGGCATCACGACCAATGAGGAATGCGGCGCAGGGCCGATGTCCTTCACCGAATACGGTCCGCTCACCTTCAATTTCCAGGACGGCCGGCTTGTCGGTTGGTATCTCGAGGCCGGCGGCGAACTGACCACCGCGGATGGCGTGAAGCCGGGCACGACCAGCTTCGCCGATATCGAAAACGAACGTTCCGCCAATATGGTAGAAGACAGCATGCTGGTTGGCGAATTTAGCTATGCCGCGGCGGATGGCGGCGAGATCGGCGGCTTCGTGGACGAAGAGGGCACTGTCACCTCGCTCTATACGGGGACGAATTGCTTCTTCCGCTGAACCGCGCGACAAGGCGGCGATGACGCTGACCGCCGATCTCTATTTCAGCTTCCGCTCGCCCTACAGCTACCTGGCGGTGGGCAGGTATCGCGCGATGGCGGAGGAATACGATCTCGACATCGCGCTGCGTCCGGTCTGGCCGCTGGCCATCCGCCAGCCGGATTTCTTCGAGCGCAACCATCCCAACTGGCTCGGCTACACCATGCGCGACATGATGCGCGTGGCGCAGTTCAACTCCATTCCCTTCGGCCCGCCTCGTCCCGATCCGATCGTGCAGGACGTCGCCACCCGCAAGATCGCCAAGGATCAGCCGCATATCCGGCGCGTAACCAGGCTGGGACAGGCGGCGGCGCGGCGCGGACGCGGCCTCGCCTTCGCGCATGAGGCCGGGATGCTGATCTGGGGCGGCCAGGAGGGATGGAACGAGGGCAACCATTTGGCGAAGGCCACGGGGCGAGCGGCTCTCGATTTCGCAACGCTGGAAAAGGAAGTCGAAGCCGATAAGGAAGCGCTCGACGCCGAGATTGCCGCCAACCAGCAGGCGCTCGAGGCGGCAGGGCACTGGGGCGTACCGACCCTGGTGTTCGAGGGCGAGCCGTTCTTCGGGCAGGACCGAATCGAGATGGTGAAGTGGCGTATGGAGCAGCGGGGGATGCAAAAGCGATGAGGACCGAGCGTTTCGCCAGCTTCGACGGCACCGAACTCGCGCTGCATCGCCATGGCGAGGGGCGGCCCTTCGTGCTGCTCCACGGCCTCTTTTCCAGCGCGCAGATGAACTGGATCAAATGGGGCCACCACGCGGCGATCGCGGCGAAGGGCTACGAAGTCCTGATGCTCGATTTTCGCGTTCACGGCGAAAGCGAGGCCCCGCACGATCCGACGAAATATCCCGAGAATGTGCTGGTCCGCGATGTCGCTGCGCTGGTCGCGTATCTGGAACTCGAAGTGTATGACCTCGGCGGCTTCTCGCTCGGGGCCAGGACCGTTCTGCATGGGGTTGGGCATGGCGTTCTCGAACCGGCACGGCTGGTGGTCGGCGGGATGGGCACGGCCGGGCTCGGCGAATGGCAGAAGCGCGCCGCCCATTTCCGGAGGGTGATCGACGAATTCGATGCCATCCCGCGCGGCGATCCGGCCTATTTCTCGATGCAATTCCTCAAATCGCAGGGCATCGACCGGGTCGCGGCCCGGATGCTGCTCGATACCATGCCCGATCTCGACCTGGCGAAACTTTCCCGCGCCACCATGCCGACGCTGGTCGTCTGCGGCGACGAGGATCGCGACAACGGTTCCGCCGAGGAATTGGCCCGGATGCTGCCATACGCCGATTTCGTCGAGGTTCCGGGAACGCACATGGGCAGCGTGACCAAACCCGATCTCGGGCAGGCGATCGCCGACTGGCTGGGCAAGCCACCCGCTTGATTAAGTCCTGGGACGGGTGCAATCGCACGGGCCGGCATTCCGGACTGTATTCGAGAGGACCCAAACCATGAACCTGTTCCGCGCATCGCTCGGTAACGTTGGCAAAGGGCAGGGCTGGTGAGGGCGGCTCCGGTTCTCTTGGGCCTTGCCCTTGCCGCCTGTGCGCCCGTGGCCGACGCCCCCCGGGCCGCCGATGGCGAGCCGAGCGATGGCGCATTGTTCGTCGCTGGCAAGTTCGCCAACACGCTCGCCCGGATCGACCTCGCGACCGGGCGGGAGACCGCGCGGGTCGACAGCTGCGCCAACCCGCACGAACTCGCGACCTCCCCCGACGACCGGTACGTAGCGCTGGCCTGCTACGGCGGGACGACCGTGGACATCTTTCGCACCGGGGGGCTGGAAAAGGTCAAGTCGGTCGAGCTCGGCGAGAACGCCCGGCCGCACGGCATCGTCTGGCACGCGAACGGCGATCTCTTCGCGACCGCCGAGGGGCGCCAGTCGATCTTCTGGATCAAGGACCCGCTGGGCGCGGCGGAGACCTTCGAATACGGGACCGGCCAGCAAGGCACACACATGCTGGTGGTCGCGCCCGATGCGCGCCATGCCTGGACGACCGACCTCGGCTCGAAGACCGTGACGCGGGTGGATCTTCTCACCCGCCGCGCGCCGCTGTCGGTCGAGGTAGGCGTGGAGCCCGAGGGCATCGCGCTCGCCCCCGATGGCGAAACGCTCTACGTTTCCGCGCGCGGTTCGGACGAGGTCTATGCCATCGCGCCGCAGACCATGGAGGTGCGCCGGACGCTGAAGGTGGGCGACTTCCCGCTGCGGATCGCGGTCCGGCCGCAGGGCGATTTCGCCGTCACCTCCGATCTGGCCGACGGCGGACTGACGGTCATCGACCTTTCCCACATGTCGGTGGCCCGCAAGATCGCCGTTTCGAGCCCGGAGGGCGCGCAGGAGCGGATGCAGGTCACCATTCTCTGGTCGCCCGATGGCGAGCGAATCTACGTCGCCGAAACGGTGGCCGAGACCATTGCCGAGGTCGATTTCGCCAGCGGAACGGTGCTGCGGCGGCTTCCGGGCACCGGCGGCGGCGACGGCATGGCGATCGTCGATTGAAGAAGGCGAGAGAGCCAATGCCGGTGGTGGGCTGGCGCGAGCTGGTCCATCTGCCCGAGCTCGGCCTGCACGGAATTCCGGCGAAGATCGACACCGGCGCGCGCACATCCTCGCTGCACGCAACCGTGCTCGAGGAATTCGAACGCGACGGCGAGCAATTCGTCCGCTTCGCCGTCGATTTCCCGCAGCAGCATGTCCGCCAGGTGTGCGAGGCGGTGCATATCGACTGGCGCGGCATCACCAGCTCGAACGGCAAGACCCAGCGCAGGCGGATCGTGAAAACACCTCTCCGGATAGGCGAGGTCGAATTCCGCGCCGAAATCAGTCTCGCCGATCGGTCCGATATGCGATTTCCCATGCTGATCGGTCGCTCCTCGCTTAGAAGGCGGTTCGTCGTCGACTCGGGGCACAGCTGGCTCCAGTCCCCCGGCCGCAAGCCGGTGGAAGGGCACAGGCCCTGATTTCCCGGCCATAAGGAGTGCTGGCTCATGAAGATCGCCATGCTGGCGCGCAACGCCGGCCTTTATTCGCACCGGCGCCTGGTGGAAGCGGCTGAGGCGCGCGGGCATACGCTCGACATCCTCAACACCACGCGTTGCACGGTCAACATCGCCAGTCATCGGCCCACGCTGACCTACAACGGCGAGAGACTGGCCGGATACGAGGCGGTGATCCCGCGCATCGGCGCCTCGATCACCAATTACGGCCTCGCGGTGCTCCGCCAGTTCGAGATGCAAGGCGTCTGGCCCCTGAACGAAAGCATCGCCATCGGCCGCAGCCGCGACAAGCTCCGTTCGATGCAGATCCTCGCCAAACACGGACTGGGCCTGCCGCTCACCGCCTATGCCAACGATCCGCGGCAGGCGGAGGAGATCATCAAGGCGGTCAACGGCCCGCCGGTGGTGATCAAGCTTCTTGAGGGTACGCAGGGTATCGGCGTCGTCCTCGCCGAAACGATGTCGTCGGCAAAGTCCGTGATCGAGGCGTTCCGTGGCGCCAACGTCAACATCCTGGTCCAGGAATTTATAAAGGAAGCCGGCGGTACCGACATCCGCGCGCTGGTGATTGGCGGCAAGGTCGTCGCCGCGATGAAGCGCACTGGCGCGCCGGACGACTTCCGTAGCAACCTCCACCGCGGCGGCAGCGCGCAGCTCATCAAGATCACGCCGGAGGAACGCAGCACCGCGGTGCGTGCCGCCAAGCGCATGGGCCTGAACGTGTGCGGCGTCGACATGCTGCGCAGCAACCACGGCCCGGTCATCATGGAGGTCAATTCCTCGCCCGGGCTGGAAGGCATCGAGGCGGCAACGGGCAAGGACATCGCCGGACAGATCATCGAGTTCATCGCCGCCCACGCCAAATCGGGCAGGACGAAAACCAAGGGCAAGGGTTGACCGCCCCGTCCGCTAAGACATCGCTCGTTTGAGCGGGCCTTGCTTTTCGATTACCGGAACGGCGGCTCGTTGAACGCGCGCAATTTGCGCGAGTGCAGCCTAGGCCCTTCCTCGCGCAGGCGGCGGCACGCGGTCACGCCGATCTGCAGATGCGCGGCGATGGCTTCCTCGTAGAACTTGTTGGCCTGGCCCGGCAGCTTGATCTCACCGTGCAGCGGCTTGTCGGATACGCATAGCAGAGTGCCGTAGGGTACGCGGAAGCGGTAGCCCTGTCCGGCGATGGTGGCGCTTTCCATGTCGACCCCGACCGCGCGGCTGAGGCTCATCCGGCGAGCCGAGCTGGTGTATCGCAGTTCCCAGTTGCGGTCGTCGGTGGTGACGACTGTGCCCGTGCGCATCCGCCGCTTGAGGTCGCTGCCGTGCTCGCCCGAAACCTCCTCGGCCGCACCGGCAAGCGCCTGCTGCACCTCGGCGATGGCGGGAAGCGGGATTTCGGGTGGCAGTACCGGGTCGAGGACGTGGTCGTCGCGCAGATAGGCATGGGCGAGGACGTAATCGCCGATCTTCTGGCTTGGTCTGAGGCCGCCGCAATGGCCGATCATCAGCCAGGCCTCGGGCCGCAGCACCGCGAGGTGGTCGCAGATCGTCTTGGCATTGGACGGGCCGACGCCGATGTTGACCAGCGTGATTCCGCCGCGCCCCTCGCCGACGAGGTGGTAGGCGGGCATCTGGTGCCGCCGCCAGGCGGTGTCCGACAGCTGGTCGCGGGCGGCGGCGGTCCGCTCGGTGATCTTGAGGCCGCCCGCGCCGGCGAGATGCGAGCAGCCGTCCGTCCCGATCCGCGCGCCCGCCCAATCGACGAATTCATCGACATAGCGGTGATAGTTGGTGAACAGGATGAAGCGCTGGAAATCCTCGGGCCGGGTGCCCGTGTAATGGGCCAGGCGGGCGAGGCTGAAATCGGTGCGCAGCCCGTCGAACAGCGACAGCGGGATCGGCGCCTCGGGATTGTCGAGCTCGATCCCGTCGGCGAGTTCGTCGCCGATGTCCGCGAGTTCGGTGGAGGGGAAATAGCGCGCGATCTCGTTGGGATCGACGCCTGCCATCTGCGCCCCGGCATCGCCGTCGAGGACGTAGGGGAAGGGAATTTCCTGTTCCGACGAACCGACCTCGACCTCGATCTCGTAGTTGGAGGAAATCAGCTCGAGCTGCTCAGCGAGATAGTCGCGGAACAGCGGGGGACGGGTAACGGTGGTGGTATAGAGACCCGGCGCGTTGAGGCGTCCGAAGGCGCGGCTGCGATCCTCGGGCTGGTCGCCGCCGCGAAACCGCAGGCGCAGTTCGGGATAGGTGTAGGACCCGTCCTTGCGGCGTTCGGGCGGGGGCAGGGTGCGATCGCGGCCGAAGGCGATCACATCCTCGCGCAGACGCTCGACCGCCGCGTCGTAAATCTTTTCCACCCGGTCGAGGATTGTGTCGATCGAATCCATGGCTGCCGTCTTTTCTCTTTGGGTTCGGTTCCGTTCGCGCGCCATTGTGGCACGCCTGTGTCGCGGTTACAAAAAGGGCGCGGGAGCCGAAGCCGCCGCGCCCTCTGTGCGAAGATCGGCGAGGGTCAGGCTTCGTCTGACTTTGCCTCGACCTCTTCCGAGCTGGTGTCGGGCGCGGTCGCCTCGATCTTGGCTTCGGTCGTGGTGGTGCCCTCTTCGGTGCTCACCCCGTCTTCGAGCATGTCGGCGGGAATTTCACCGGGCTCGAGATTGGGATCGACGCGGTTTGCCGAGGCCGCTTCCTCGATCTCGCGCTGCTCGTCTTCGAACATCTGCGCGAGAACGTCGACGCCCTGGCTCTGCAGTTCGGCCTCGTCATCGGAACGGGCGACGTTGGCCTTGACCGTCACATGGACCTCCGGATGGAGGGCGATGGTGACGTCGTGCATGCCGATGGTCTTGATGGGGCTGCCCATCACCACCTGCTTCTTGTCGATCTCGTGGCCCTTGTCGGCCAGGCCGGCGACGACGTCGCGCACATTGACCGAGCCGTAGAGCTGGCCGGCGTTGGACGAAGCGCGGATCAGCACGATCTCGACGCCGTCGATCTTGCCGCCGGCCGTCTCGGCCTCGCCGCGACGCTCGGCATTTTCCTTTTCGAGGCGCTCGCGATTGGCTTCGAAGACCTTCTTGTTGGCAGCGTTGGCGCGCAGCGCCTTCTTCTGCGGCAGCAGGAAGTTGCGGGCATAACCGTCCTTCACGGAGACGACGTCTCCGATCGAGCCGAGATTGCCGATCCTTTCGAGGAGGATGATATCCATGTCTCTTCTCCTCTTACTTCACGACGTAGGGAAGCAGGCCGATGTGGCGTGCGCGCTTGATCGCCTTGGCGAGTTCGCGCTGCTTCTTGGCGGAAACGGCGGTGATGCGGCTGGGGACGATCTTGCCACGCTCGGACAGGAAGCCCTGCAGCAGGCGAACGTCCTTGTAGTCGATCGTGGGTGCATCCTTGCCCTGGAAGGGGCAGGACTTGCGGCGGCGGAAAAACGGGCGGGCCATCAGTCGCGCTCCTCACGGTCCGAACGGCGCTTCTTGTCGCGCTCGGTCTTGCGCATCATCGCGCTGGGGCCGTCCTCGTGCTCGTCGACGCGAATGGTCATGTAGCGGATGACGTCTTCGTTGATACGGGTCTGGCGCTCGAGCTCCTCGACGACCGTGCCCGGTCCGTCGATGTTGAGCAGCACGAAATGCGCCTTGCGGTTGCGGTCGATCTTGTACGCGAGCGACTTGAGGCCCCAGGTCTCGGTCTTGGTGACCTTGCCTTCGTTCGCTTCGACGATTTCGGTCGCGGTGGCGGCCAGGCTGTCGACCTGAGACTGGCTCAGATCCTGGCGCGCCAAGAATACATGCTCGTAGAGAGCCATGCCTTGGTCCTTTCAACACTGCCGATCGCTGGCTCGTCCCACGCGGATCGCGGGCAGCCCCTCCGGCTTTCTTCGCATCCCCGTTGCGGCAACGGAGAAGGCGCGCACATAGCGGCAATGGCCTGCAATGCAAGACTTGAGCGCAGGGAACGGGCACGGCAGGGGCGGGTTGCACGATAAACCGAAATCAGGAGAACGAGATGCCCGGTGGTCTGGTCGCGCTGCTCGACGATGTGGCAGCGATCGCGCGGACCGCCGCCGCCTCGGTCGATGATATCGGCATCGCCGCGAGCCGTGCGGGTTCCAAGACGGCGGGCGTGGTGATCGACGATGCGGCGGTAACGCCTTCCTACGTCACCGGGCTCGACCCCTCGCGCGAGCTGCCGATCATCGGCAAGATCACCCTCGGCAGTCTCAAGAACAAGCTGCTCCTCCTCCTCCCGGGCGCGCTGCTCCTGAGCTGGCTGCTGCCGCAGGCGATCATCTTCATCCTGATGGCGGGCGGTGCCTACCTTTCCTACGAAGGCGCCGAGAAGGTCGTGGAGAAGCTGGGTGGCGCCAAGCACGGCAAGACGCTCGACGACCCGATCGAGGATCCGGCCGCCTTCGAGGCCAAGCGAGTATCGGGCGCGATCCGCACCGATCTCATCCTTTCGGCAGAGATCATGGCAATCACGCTGAACGAAGTCGCCGACGAGAGCTTCGTAACGAGGGCGGGTGTGCTCGCCGTCGTCGGTATCGCCGTGACCTTGTTCGTATACGGGGCGGTCGCGGTGATCGTGAAGATCGACGACATCGGGCTGCATCTTGACGACAAATCCTCGCAGATCGCGCGATCGACCGGACGGTTTCTGCTGCGTGCGATGCCTTGGCTGCTGAAAGTCCTGTCGTTCGTCGGCACGATCGCCATGCTGTGGGTTGGCGGTGGAATTATCCTCCACGGCCTGCACGAACTCGGAATGCACGGCCCTTCGGACTGGGCGCACGCCGCGCAACATGCCGTCGAGGGAGCGACCGGCGGACTGTCGGGCATACTGGGATGGGCAACCTATGCCGGACTTTCGGCGCTCGCCGGACTGGCGTTGGGCGCCGTCATCGCGGTGACCCTCCACCGGGTGCTGAAGATCGGTACCGATCATCATTAACCGGTTGCGCAAGCCCAGTCCCGTATCGGCACGGAGTGCGGCTTAAGCTGGCGCACGCCCACTTTTCCTAGCATCTTCCGAGACGGTTAACCGTCCGCCTATACGCCAGACAGGAGAGCGCGTGGGGTTCCTCCGCCTCGTGCATGTGATCGTGGTCGCCGTGGTTCTCGTCTTGGCGGGGGCTGCCGGCGCGCGCGCGGCCGAAGCGGGCACGCAGATCTGCAACGGTGACACGGCCCGGGTCGAAGCCGGTTTTTCCCTCGCTCCGCCGCCGCATTGTATCGAGGGGCCGGAGCGATCCGAAGCGTTCCCCGACACGCGGCAACCGCTGCCGGCCAGCGAGGGCGGATCGACCCGGCAAACCGACCTCCGGGCACTGGTCTATGCCCTTATTTGCGGCCTGCTGATCGTACCGCTTATTTACGACATGCTGTTCTATCGCGTGCTGCGGGCGCGATTCATGCTTTGGCACCTGGCGATGATCGCCGCGATGCTTGCCTTCGTTCTGACGAGTTCGGGGCTGATCAATCTCCTGTACCCCCAACTTTCGTCCCAGGCCCGTTGGCATTTCGCGATCGCGAGCCTCAGCGCGACCGTCACGGCGGCCATGGCCTTCGCGCTCGGTTCGATCGAAGATCGCATCATACCACGCTGGCTGGCGCGAACCGTGCTGGCGACCACCGGTACCGTGCTCCTGGTGAATCTGCTCGGACTGTTCGGTGTCTGGCCGATCCGGCAAAACTTCGCGGTGTGGTATTTTTCCAGCCTGTTCGCCGTCGCCGTGGCTGCCCTTGCCCTGGTGGCAACGGGATTGGCACGGCACAGTCGCGCCGCGACTTATCTGGCAATCGGCTTCTCGGGAATGGCCGTCACCGCTCTCCTCGCCCCGATGGTCCGGACGGGTGCGATTGCCGGGACCTTCCCATTGGACGACGTCCTTTATGCGGCGCTGGTGATCCTCGCGCTGGGCACCTCCGCCGGGGTAGGCGATCGGGTCCTCAACCTGCGCAGCCAGCGCGACCGGGCGCGGGACAAAGCGGTCATGCTGGGCCGGATGGCCAATACCGACGGCCTGACAGGCCTGCTGAACCGCAGGGCCTTCGATCAGCTTTCCCGACTGCGCCCCGGCAAAGGCCTGCTTCTGGGCGATCTCGACCGCTTCAAGCAGATCAACGATGCCCACGGACACCAGACGGGGGACGCTGTGCTGTGTCATGCGGCAACGCTGCTGCGCGAGGCAATGGCCGATCGGCCGCATGCGCGGGTCTATCGCCTGGGGGGCGAAGAATTCGCGATCATGGCGCGGATCGAGGATCGCGCCGAACTCGAGACCATTGCCGAGGACCTGCGCGCGGCGATCGCAGAACACTCCGGCAGCGGCGGTTCGGGTGCTTTGCCGCCTATCACAATCAGTCTCGGCGGGGTGGTTGGGACCGGACAACCGATCCGCGAGGCGATCGCCACCGCCGACGGCGCGCTCTACCGGGCGAAGCAGGAAGGACGGAACCGGATCGCGATCGCCGAGGTCGAAACAGGCGATGATACGCGGGCGCGAAACGCTCCCTCGCTGCCGGAAGGCGCCTAGCTCAGCCGAGCTGTTCGAACAGGTTCCGCGCGAACAGGCTGAGCGTATCGTCGCGCGCTCCCATCACCACGATCCGGTCTCCCGGCCGCGCGAGCGAGAGCAGGCGGTCGCCGACATGCTTGCGGGTGGGAATGTATTCGGCCTGGCCCCCGACTTCCTCGATCAACCGGACGATCCGCTCGCTGCCTTCGCTGCGGTCTGCCGTGCCGCCGAAATAGACCGGATCGCAAAGTATCGCGATGTCCTCCGCGTCGAGTTCGCGGGCAAAGGTTTCGGCGAGTTCGGTACCCATCTGGCGTAAGGGCCCGTACCCGTGCGGCTGAAAGAAGGCGAGGACGCGCCCTGGATGCGCCTTGAGCGTCCGCAGGGTGGCGGCGCACTTCTCGGGATTGTGTCCGAAGTCGTCGATCACGGTGATGGCGGCGTGGTTCGTCCCGACGATATCGAAGCGCCGTGCAATGCCCTCGAAGCCGGCCAGCGCCTCGACCGACGCCGCGACAGGAATGCCCGCCGCTGCCGCCCCGGCGATCGCCGCGAGCGCATTGGCGAGGTTGTGCCGACCCGGCATATTCAGTCGCAGCGCATGCTCGCTCGCATCGTGGCGATCGATGACGGTCGCCGCCTGGCGCAATGGCCCTTCTGCAACGCTGCCTGGAACGACGCCGATCTGCGCCAGCTCCTGCTCGATCCCGAAAGTGATCGCCTCATGTGCTCGCGGCAACAGCGCCAGCGCTTCGGCATCGTCGGCATTGATGACCGCGATCCGGCTGCGGGCGAGGAAATCGCCGAACAACTGCCGCAATTCCTCCATGCTCTTGTGATCGAGAGAAACGTTGAGGAGCAGGCCAACCGCCGGGCGGTAGAGAGCGATCGAGCCGTCGCTCTCGTCGACCTCGCTGACGTAGAGGCTGCGCCCGCCGACCACCGCGCTCGCCAGCGGGCTGTCCGGCGTGACGAAGTTCTTCATCACTGCGCCGTTCATGATCGTCGGCTCGCGGCCGGTGCGATGGAGGATACAGCCGAGCATGGCGGTAACCGTCGATTTTCCGCTCGTCCCCGCGATCCCGATTCCGGCACCGCTGGTGTTGAAAAGGATTGAATTGAGTTCCGCCCGCGTCATCCGCAGGCATTCCAGCTCGTTCGCGCGCGCGATCTCGGGGACGCTGTCCTCGATCGCGGCGGAGGCGACGACCACCTGATCGGCCGAAACGATCCCGCTGCCGTCCTGCGGGTGCAGTTCGAACCCCTGCCGCTCCATCGCCGCGAACTTCTCGGGCGTTCGCCCCTGGTCGAAACTCCGATCCGAGCCCGCCACCCGTGCTCCGCGCCCTCGGAGGATCTGCGCCAGCGGCAGCATGCCCGATCCGCCGATTCCGACGAAGAAGAACGGCCGTTCGAACAGCGCCTCGGGTGTGGGAAACTCGCTCATGGCGGCGCGGTATTGAGTTGTGCCGGTGCCTGCAAGCGGTCTAGCGTCTGGCCGTGCCGAGGAAGATAGCGATCTGTGCGCCGGGCAAGCGGATGCGGCGCGAGAGGGCCGAAGCCGTCCTCTCGCTGGCGAGCGGACGGAGCGACATCGAGCTCCATTTCCACGAGCAATGCTTCCTGGAAGAGGGGCATTTCGCCGGCGACGATGCCACGCGCCTGTCGGCCCTGCTCGAATGCGCCAACGACCCCGGCTTCGACGCGGTGTGGTTCGCGATGGGCGGCTATGGCTCCAACCGCATCGCCCGAGGCTTCATCGACGGCGCGAACGTTCACGCCCGAGCAAAGCGCTATCTCGGCTATTCCGATACTGGGACGCTGCTGGGGGCCATGTACCGCGAGGGCTTCGGCCGGGTCGCGCACGGGCCCCTGGCGGGGGACATAAAGCGCGACGGCGGCGAGGCGGCGATCGCGCGCGCGCTGGACTGGCTGGCCGGGGAAACCCGCGGGCTGGAACCGCATCTCGACGAACGCCCCGCCGCTGCGTTCAATCTCACCACGCTGGCCATGCTGGTGGGCACCGAGTTCGCCCCCGACCTCGCCGGGCATGTTGTGATGGTGGAGGAAGTCGCCGAGCATCTCTACGCCGTCGACCGCCTGTTCTTCCACATCACCCAGCACACACGCGGGATTGCCGGGTTGCGGCTGGGGCGGGTCAGCGCTGTCCCCGAGAACGATCGGCCGTTCGGCACCGACGAGGTCGCGATCGCCCGCGAATGGTGCGCGCGAAGCGGGATAGAATATCTCGGCCGCGCCGACATCGGCCACGATGCGGACAACAAGATCGTCCCCTTCGGCCTTGCCGCGCGAGGCGCCGCCCCCTAACCGCCTGCCTCGAAAGAGGAGACATACATGGATGCGTACATCTTCCCGGGACAGGGAAGCCAGAAGGTCGGCATGGGCCGCGAACTCGCCGAAGCGAGCCGGCACGCGCGGGACGTTTTCGACGAGATCGACGACGCGCTGAATCAGAAGCTGTCGCAATTGATGTGGGAAGGGCCGGAAAGCGAGCTCACGCTGACCAGCAACGCCCAGCCGGCTATCATGGCGAATTCGGTCGCGACGCTGCGGGTGCTGGAAAAGGATTTCGGCATGGCGCTGGCCGACAGCGCCGGCTGTGTCGCGGGACATTCGCTGGGAGAATACAGCGCGCTGTGCGGCGCCGGCATGTTCGACCTGACCCAGACGGCCAAGCTGCTTCGGCTGCGCGGGATCGCCATGCAGGACGCCGTCCCCATCGGTGTCGGCGCCATGGCCGCGCTGCTGGGGGCCGATCTCGAGAAGGCCAGCGCGCTGGCTGAGGCCGCGGCCGAGGGCCAGGTGTGCGAGGTCGCCAACGACAACGATCCGACCCAGGTGGTGATTTCCGGCCATATGGAAGCGATCGACCGGGCCGTCGGAATGGCTAAGGATCACGGGATCAAGCGTGGCATCAAGCTGCCGGTTTCGGCGCCTTTCCACTGCTCGCTGATGCAGCCGGCCGCGTTGCGCATGAAGCGTGCTCTCGATGACGCGCGGACATCGGCGCCCGCGGTGCCGTTGTTCGCCAATGTAACGGCGGCAAAAGTCACCGATGCGGCGGAAGAGCTCGATCTGCTCGTCGATCAGATCACAGGGCGCGTCCGCTGGCGCGAGAGCGTGATGGCGATGCGCGAAGATGGCGCGGAGCGGTTCGTCGAGATCGGCGGCAAGGTGCTCGCCCCCATGGTCGGCCGGATCGACGGCGAGGCGCAAACCGCCAGCCTGGTGACGATGGAAGACCTCGAGACATTCGCCAAGGAGAACGCCTGATGTTCAGCCTCGAAGGCAAGAGCGCGCTGGTTACCGGGGCGAGCGGCGGGATCGGGTCCTCGATCGCCCGCGCGCTGGCGAAACAGGGGGCGCGGCTCGCGCTGTCTGGTTCCAACCCGTCGAAACTGCGCGCCTTCCGCGACGAGCTCAACGACGAGTTCGGGCATGACCATGTCGAGATCACCTGCGATCTTTCGAACCGCGAACAGGTCGAGGAATTGGTCCCAGCGACGCTCGACACGCTCGGCGGGATGGACATCCTCGTCAACAACGCCGGCATCACGCGGGACAATCTCGCCCTGCGGATGAAGGACGATGAGTGGGACGAGGTGATCCGCATCAATCTCGAAGCCAGCTTTCGCCTCATGCGCGCCGCGGCCCGGCCGATGATGAAGGCACGGGGCGGACGGATCGTCTCGATCACCAGCGTCGTCGGCGCCACCGGCAATCCGGGGCAGATGAACTACACCGCAGCCAAGGCCGGACTGACCGGCATGAGCAAGAGTCTGGCGCAGGAACTGGCCAGCCGCAACGTCACGGTCAACTGCGTCGCGCCCGGTTTCATCCGCACCGCCATGACCGAGAAGCTCGACGACAAGCAGAAGCAGGCGATCGACGCACGTATTCCCATGGGTCGCATGGGGGAGGGTGCGGAGATCGGCGCCGCTGTCGCCTTCCTCGCCAGCGACGAGGCGGCCTACGTCACCGGGCAGACCTTGCATGTGAACGGCGGGATGGCGATGCTCGGCTGATCGCGCGGTTATCCCCAAGGAATCCGCGAGCATAGGGGCCTGGCCTTGCCCGTCATGGCCCTCGCGCTAAGGTCGGGCGAAATTCCGGCGCTGGTGGGGCGATTCCGGCCCTTTATGCGCCCCAGAGACGGATCAGAGGGACAAACAGGACCATGAAGGCCACCATCGAACGCGCGACGCTGCTCCGCTGTCTCAGCCACGTGCAGTCGGTCGTGGAACGTCGCAACACGATCCCCATCCTCTCCAACGTGCTGATCGAGGCCAGCGGGGACGGCGATCTCAAGGTCATGGCGACCGATCTAGACCTGCAAGTGGTCGAACACATGAGCGCGGCGAATGTCGACGATCCCGGCGCGGTGACGGTGTCGGCGCATCTCCTGTTCGACATCGCCCGCAAGCTTCCCGACGGCAGCCAGGTCAGCCTCGAGACCGCCGAGAACCGGATGGAGGTCAAGGCCGGACGCAGTCGGTTCAAGCTGCCGACCCTGCCGCGCGACGATTTCCCGGTGATCGTCGAGGGCGATCTGCCGACCAGCTTCGAGCTGCCGGCAAAGACCCTTGCCGAGCTGATCGACCGTACGCGCTTCGCGATCTCGACCGAGGAGACGCGCTACTATCTCAACGGCATCTTCCTCCATGTCTCGGACGAGGACCAGCCGGTGCTGAAGGCCGCTGCCACCGACGGCCATCGGCTGGCCCGCTTCACCTTGGCGCGGCCGGAGGGAGCCGAAGGCATGCCCGATGTGATCGTGCCGCGCAAAGCCGTCGCCGAATTGCGCAAGCTGCTGGAAGAGACGATGGACGGCAATGTCCAGATCGATCTTTCCGCCAGCAAGATCCGCTTCACGCTGGGCGGCGAGGGCGGGGTGGTGCTCACCAGCAAGCTGATCGACGGAACCTTTCCCGATTACAGCCGGGTCATCCCGACCGGGAACGACAAGCTGCTGAAGCTCGATCCGAAGAGCTTCTTCCAAGGTGTCGATCGCGTCGCAACCATCGCCACCGAGAAGACCCGCGCGGTCAAGATGGGTCTGGAGAAGGACAAGGTGATCCTCACCGTGACCAGCCCGGACAACGGCACGGCGGCCGAGGAACTGCCGGCCGAATATGGCGCTGACGGCTTCGAGATCGGTTTCAACGCCGGCTATCTGAAGGATATCCTCAGCCAGATCGACAGCGATACGGTGGAATTGCACCTTGCCGACGCAGGTGCGCCCACCCTGATCCGCAAGGACGAGAACTCGCCTGCGCTCTATGTCCTGATGCCGATGCGGGTCTAGTCAGGCGGGCGAAAGGCGCGCGCTTTCGCTCGGGAGAATCCGCCGGAGCGCCGCGCGGGCCGGTTTATCCAAATGCCCGTCGAGCCACAGCGCCAGGGCCGGGAGCATGGCCAGCATCATGACCTCCGCTCCCGAACCGGATGCGGTGGCGATCAGCGGCACGTGAATGCAGTATAGCGGGTAGGAGAGCGCCCCCAGCGCCTTTCCCGTCGCGCTGCGCCCGATGTCGAACCGGATTGTGGTGAAGACGAAGGCGGGAACCCCCACCAGGATGAATGCCACGCCCGCGGCATTCGAGGTCGGTAACAGCGCGGCAGCTGCGAGAAAGGCGATAGGGATCAGCCACCCCATCGTGCTCGAGCGAACAACAAACCGCTCGGCCTGCCATTTGCAGATCAGAACGCCCGCTCCGAAGGCGAAGCCCAGTCTGGCGAAGCCGGAAAACACCGCCGGCCATTCCGCACCGAAACCTTCGAGCGGATGCGCGGAACCGGCCAGGAACAGCAGTGCCGTTCCGCTAACAGCGGTGATGGCACAAATGGCCTTCAACCCGCCCCGCCGCCAGATCGCAGCAAAGGTGGCATAGGCGATCATCTCGAAGAGCAGCGACCAGAGCGGCGGATTGGCAGGAAACAGCATTGTCGCGGACTTGGGCTGGGGAAGCAGGAAGAGCATTCCCGCATGCCCGGCGTGGAGCACGATACCCAGTAAGGCGCCCAGTGCCAGCATCGGCCAGAGCCGGGCTACGCGCAGCCACATGAATTCGCGAAAACCCATGCCGTGATCGAGCCTGCCGGCGTAGTTCGCGGCAATTACGAAGCCCGACAGGGCGAAGAAGAGATCGACCGCGAGATAGCCGCCGGGCATCGGCAGCGGCGATGCCGGGCCAGCGTGATAGAGCATGACCGCGATCGCGGCGATACCGCGCAAGGCATCCACCGAATGAAACCGCTGCGGGGTGCGGGGCGCGTCCATCCCGCCGCCCTATCGCGGGAGAGTTAAGAGCCGCTTATTCCGTTCGCGTCCTGTCGCCTTGCCGCGGTTGTTTCGAAGCGATCAGGCCGCACGGCGTTGTTCGGAGGGGCTGTCGGGCGCGTCGAGGAATTCGCGTAGCACGGCGACGCTTTCGTCAGCGTGGGTGAGGAGGAACAGGTGGCCGCCGTCTTCGAATACCTCCAGCCGCGAATTGCGAATGGCGGCGGCAAGGATGCGGCCGTTGACGACCGGGACGATACTGTCCTCGCCGCCCATCATGATCAGCACTTCCTTGTCCATGAAGGGCAGGGCGGGCAGGCTGGTCCAGCCGAGCATGGCGATGAGTTGATAAAGATAGCCGCGGGGCGACGGGGGTTTGAGCCTGCCGATATGCTGCGCTTTGCTGCCTGGGCGTTTCGTCATTCCGCCGTAGAGCGTCATGAAATGTTCGTTCATGTATTCGGGATCGATGTAGCGGCGCGGATCGGCCATCTTCGTGAGCGCGGAGAGCTTGCCGGGAACCATCAGCATCCCGGCCGTTGTCGCCGCGAGGACGAGCCGGCGAGTGCGCTTGGGGTGCTGGAGAGCGAAATGCTGCGCAATGGCGCCGCCCCAGCTGACCCCCATAACGTCGACCGTGTCGATCGCGAGATGATCGAGAACCTTCGTCGCGGTCCAGGCCATGGTGAAGGGGTTGTACGGCACGCTCGGATCCGGACTCTCGCCCGTGCCCGGCATGTCGAACATCACGAACCCGCGCTCTGACAGCTTCTCTGCCAAGGGGGCGACCGCCTCGATATTGGCGCCGATGCCGTTGAAGAACAGGATCGGGGGATGATCGGAGCGCTCGCCGAGCCGCCAGTGAGCTACGCGCAGTTTGCGGCCTCCTGCCTCCACCATTTCCACGGTGGCGGTCATCTTTTCAACTTTGGAGGCGGTCATCCGCGGCCCTTGATCGGTTTCAACACGGTTCCATGACGTAGAGACCGGGGGCCGGGTCAAGTGGCTTGTACTTGGCGTTCCCCAGCTTCTTGGACGAGGCCTTCCGCTCGCCCGAGCGCGCCTGGACCCATTCCATCCAGAACGGCCACCAGCTTCCGGCCACTTCCTCGGTGGTTTTGAGCCATTCGTCGGCGGTGCCCGGCAGCTGCGCGCCGCGATCCTTGGGCAGATAGTATTTCGCCTTGGGATTGCCCGGCGGGTTGAGGATCGCCTGCATATGGCCCGAATGCGAGAGCACGTAGGTGACGTCCTCCGACCCGAACAGCCGGGTCGAGCGATAGGTCGCCTTCCACGGCGTGATGTGGTCGGTCACGCCGCCGAGGATGAACAGGTCGCTGGTGACCTTTGAGAGGTCGATCCTGTGGTCAACCATCTCGACCTCGCCCTGTTTGGTGAAGGCCAGCGTCTCGTAGATCGTCAGGAAATCGCCCATCAGGCTGGCGGAGAGATTGGTCGCGTCGGCATTCCAGAACAGCACGTCGAAGGCCGGCGGGTCCTGCCCCAGCAGGTAATTGTTGATCACGTAGTTCCACACCAGATCGTTGGGCCGCAACCAGGCGAAACCGCGTGCCAAATCGTCGCCCTTGATCACGCCCTTTTTCTCCGCACGTCGGCGCGCGAGATGAAGTCCGTTGTCGGAGATCAGCGATCCGGCCTCGATGTCGTTCTGCTTGGGATGGAGCACGCAGACCATCAGCGTCAGCGCGCCGAGCAGGTCGTCCCCGTCCGCCGCCAATTTGCTCGCCAGCATCGCGGCGGTCTGCCCGCCCGAACAACCCGCGGATACATTGACCTTCTTCGCGCCGGTAATATTTGCCACCGCCTCCATCGCCTCGCGGCAGGAGCGGACGTAAGCGGACATGTCCCAAACGCCCTGGTCCTTGCTCGGGTTCTTCCAACTGATGACGAAGGTCTGGATGCCGTTGTCGACCTGGTATTTGACCACCGATTTTTCGGGGCTGAGGTCGTTGATGTACATCTTGTTGATCTGCGGCGGGATGGTCAGCTGCGGCACCTCGTAGACCTCGTCGGTCGTGGGCGCATACTGGATCAGTTCCATCATCTCGGTTCGCAAGACCACCGAACCCGGGCTGGTCGCCACGTTCTCGCCCAGCTTGAACGGCTTCTTGTCGACCTGGCTGACCATGCCCTTGTTGTGGACCATGTCGTCATAGGCGTTCTTGAGGCCCTTCAAAAGCGACAGCCCACCGCTTGTGATCGCCATCTTCTGTGCCGAGGGATTGCCCGCGAAAGTGTTGGTCGGGGCGAGGGCATCGACGATCATGTTGGAGACGAAGCGCGCGCGATCCTTCTCCAGTTCGTCGAGTTCCAGCTCCTCGATCCATTGCTGCGTGCCCTTCTGGACCGCGAGGTAATACTGCATACCCGCGCGCATGAAGGGATTGTACTGCCAGGCCGGGTCCTGGAAGCGCTTGTCCTTGGGATGCGGGGCGATCTCGCTCTTGCCGGTCATGATCCGGACCATGTCCATCCCCAGCGCCTGACCGTGTCTCGCCATGCGTTGCGGATCGGACGCGCTTTCGCGCAGCATCACCGCCACGGCACCGAAGATGTCCTCGCGCGTCAGGCCCACGAGCGGACCGAGCGCATTCGTATGCTGGGCAGCTTCGTCTTCGAGCTTGGTCATCGGCAGCCTCTCACATTTATTATTTTTGTGCGAACGGTCATGCGCCGGCGACGACCCGGGCGCAAGCGCGCCGATCAGCCTCCGCGCGCCGCGATCATGCTTTCGACATCTACGAATTTCTCGCGCGGCGATCCATCCCGGGCGGCGGCAATCTCGGCCTTCTCGATTTCCTGCCAATCGCGGAAGGTCACTATGTCGAGTCCACGGTCGCGCGCGAGTTCGTCGAAGCCCTCGCGACCGCGCTTGCGGTTCCCGCTGCCGATGTCGTCATCGATCAGGTCGACGATGGCGAAGCCATCAGGCCGATTGGTCCCGATCGTGCCGGAAGGCCCCCGGCGCGCCCATCCGACGCAGTAGAGCCCGGGCAGGATGCGTCCCTCGTCATTGGCGAACTTGCCGGCCCGCTCGTCATAGGGGACGCCTTCGATCGGCGAGGTGCGATAGCCGATGCAGGTGACGACCAGATCGGCAGGCAGTCGGGTGAACTCTCCCGTCCCCACCGCGCGTCCCGCCTTGACTTCGGTTCGTTCGACCTCGACGGCGGTGACCTTGCCATCGTCGCCCAAAAGGCGAACCGGGCTGGCAAAGAACGCGAAATCGATGGCGATGCTCTTCTCGCCGTGGATGCTCTGCGGAATGGCGGCGAAGTCGCGCAGGAGCGTGACCGATTTGCGCAGACCGGGTTCGAGCAGGGCGTCGTCCTCCAAGGGTGGCAGGACCTCCGGATCGACGTGGGGGCTGGCGCGCTCGAGCTGCATCAGCTCGCCCAGTTCCTTCGGCGTCATCATGATCTGGTGCGGTCCGCGGCGCCCGAGGATCGTGATCGTTTCCAGATTGCTTTCCTCGAGCGCGTCGAGCGCATGGAGCACGATGTCCGAACCTGCGAACTCGCCCTGAGTCTTCGACAGAATGCGCGCCACATCGAGCGCGACATTGCCCATGCCGATTACGACCGCGTGGCGGCCCGAGAGGTCGGGATCGAGCCTGGCGAATTGCGGGTGGCCGTTGTACCAGCCGACGAATGCCGCGCTACCGAAGACGTTGGCGAGATCCTCTCCCTCGAACCCCAGCACGCGGTCGTTCGGTGCGCCCGTTGCGAGCACCACGGCATCGTAAAGCTGCTGCAACTCGCCGATGGCCACGTCGCTGCCCACGCAGACATTGCCGACGAATCGGACGTTGTCGCCGCTTGCGGTCTTCTCGTAACGGCGCGAGACACCCTTGATGGACTGATGATCGGGCGCGACCCCGGTGCGGATCAGTCCGAAAGGGACCGGGAGCCGATCGAAGATGTCGACCCGGACCTCCTCTCCCCATTTCTTCTGCGCGGCTTCGGCGGTGTAATAGCCCGCCGGGCCCGAACCGATAATCGCGATGTGGCGCATAGCCTCTCCTCGCCAGCAGAATGACCCGGTCGGCCGGGCGAGGCAAGCGATCGCGAACACGGGAAAGGCATGGTTAGCCCTTTTTCAAGCATTTTTGCCTAGTTCGCCCTTCAAGTCGGCCGTCCAGGGTCGATGAAGGTTCTGACGGCGGAGTTCGAGAAAAGGCGATGAGTTTCTTTTCGCGCAGCACATCGGGAGCGCGGGGTTGGCGGACGCCGTCGGGCGAGCAGTCCGACACCGCGCAGCGCCTCGAGCTCTTGGACAGTTTCGAAACCGCCGGGCTTGGATGGTTCTGGGCGACCGACGACGAGGGCCGCATCACCTACCTCTCGCCCAATGCGAATGCCAAATTCAAATGGGATGCCCAATTCACCATCGGCAAGAGCCTGACCGATCTCTTCGTCATCGAGGAAGCGGAGGACAAATCCGAGCGCCCCCTCAATTTTTTGCTGAACGCCCGCAACACGATTTCGCAACTCGCCGTAAGGATCAGCGATCCAAGCAGAGAGATCTGGTGGGAGATCGCCGGAAAACCCCAGCGCGACAAGAATGGAAACTTCATCGGCTATCGGGGCAGCGCGAAAGACATCACGGAATCGCGCGAAAAGCAGCGAAGCGCCGAACGACTTGCTCAATTCGATTCACTGACGGGCTTGGCTAACCGTCATCGGATAGACAATCTTCTGACCAACACGCTCAACGCCTATCGAAACTCCAAGCGTTCCTGCGCCTTGATGATGGTCGATCTCGACCGCTTCAAGCAGGTCAACGACACGCTGGGTCATCCGGCGGGCGACGAACTGCTCAAGCAAGTAGCGGACCGCCTTACGCGCATCGTCGACACCCAGGGCACGGTCGGAAGGCCGGGAGGGGACGAATTTCAGATCATCTTACCCGATATCGACGATCGGGGTGCGCTCGGCGAACTCGGTCAGCGACTGATCCAGTTCATTTCCCAGCCCTATTCCCTTCAGGGCTCGCGAGCGATCATCGGGACCTCGCTGGGGATAGCGATCGCGCCTTACGACGGGCTCGATGCCACAGAGTTGGTCAAGGCAGCCGATCTTGCACTTTATGCTGCCAAGGGCGGGGGCAGGGGAACCTACCGGTTTTATTCGAG